>CAYZWI010000004.1:0-286817 GCA_964482205.1 uncultured bacterium
AACTGTCACCTATGTACCCGGACTGAAGTGTCACCCATGTACCCGGACCGTACCGTGTGATCACACAACAACGGCATTCAGCAGCCGGTGCCGCCCGCCGCCGCTGACGCTCAGCGTTCGGCCGCGCACGATGTCGATATACATCTACCAGCAATTGCGAATTCAGGAGGATACCGCATGCAGGACCGCATAATCGCTACATACCTAAACGCCTTTGTTGAGGAATTCGGCCTTCGCGCTCTTGAGGAGTCACGCGCTTTCGAGCAATTCGTCACCTATTGTGTGGTCTCCCGGCATCATCCTCACCCTTTCGAGCCTGACGAGACCGCGTGCGGTGGTAACGGCGACCTCGGGCTCGACGGGATAGCCATCCTCGTTGACGATCACCTGGTTCACTCTACTGCTGACGTTGACCACTTTAAGACCGCGCTCCGCCGCCTCGATGTCGACTTCGTTCTTGTTCAGGCGAAAACATCTGCTCATTTCGAGACTGCGGATATCGGCACTTTTGTCGCCGGAGTGCGCCAGTTCTTCACGGACACCCTCCCCCCCAGCACCTCTCCTCAGATAATGGACCTCCACGCCATAAAGGAGTACATCTTCAATGAGAGCATTCACATGGACAACAGTCCGACCTGCCGCCTATACTATGCGACGACCGGCACCTGGAGCAACGACAGACATGTGCAGAGTCGGATTGACCAAGCACTCTCGGATCTTCGGAAGACGAATCTGTTTTCGCTCGTCGAGTTCCTCCCCATCGATGCCGAGGGGCTGAAACGGCTCCATCGCGAACAGCATCACAAGATCACGCGTGAAATCGAGTTTGAGAGGAGAACGGTTCTACCAACGATTGTCGGCGTCGAGGAGGCGTTTATCGGCATTGTGCCTTGCCTGGAGTATCAGAAGCTGATTTCTGATAGTGACGGCTCGCTAAATCGCCGGCTGTTCTATGACAATGTCCGGGATTTCCAGGGACATAATCCCGTCAACCGGGAAATCGCCGCAACGGTCAAGGATCGCGAGCGAAATGATCGCTTTGCACTGCTAAACAATGGGGTGACTGTTGTGGCGCGCAGTGCGAACAAGGTCGGGTCGGCGATTAAGCTGATGGATTTCCAGGTTGTCAACGGCTGCCAAACGAGCCACATTCTACACATTAACCGGGAGCACATTGGTCCCAACGTGTTTCTTCCTTTCAAACTTATTGTTACGACTGACCAGGAGGTGATGAACCAGATTATCCAGGGGACGAACCGGCAGACCGAGGTGAAGCTCGAGGCGTTTGAATCGCTTGCACCGTATCAGAAGAAGCTAGAGGAGTTCTATCTAGCTGTGGGACGGGAAGCGCGGCCCCCGCTGTATTATGAGCGAAGATCGAAGCAGTACGAACATCTTGAAGTTCGGCGCGAACGTATCATTAGTCTTGCGACGCAGATCAAATGCTTTGTCGGGATGTTTCTAAACGAACCGCACAGCACGCATCGATACTACGGGGAACTGCTGGAGAGTTACCGAGGCAGGCTGTTTAGTGAAGCGCATTCGCCTATGCCCTACTACACGAGCGGGGCCGCTCTGGCAGCTCTGGAGGGGCTGTTCGCGCAGGGGCTTCTTCCGCGGCATTGGAAAGGTCGTAAGCATCAAATGCTGATGGTCTTCCGGGTACAGAACGAGGAGGGCGACATGCCCTTCCTGAACAGCCGCGGAATCGACAAGTACTGCGAGGTTCTCCTGAATGTCATCGCGGACGGAATTCGGTGCGAGGCGGCCTTTCGGCGTGCTGGAGACCTGGTGGAGGCTGTGCGAGAGTCGGTTGCCCCCGGACGCGAACCGCCTGAACGAACACGGGTATTCACGAAGGCTCTGTTGGAAAGGGCGGGCCGTGGAGAGGCTGACGCAGCGCATAGCTCGCGCCTCGAGGGTGTCGTTTCGCATTTCAGCGACATACGCGGATGGGGGTTCATTCGCGCGGACGATGGAACCAGCTACTTCGTGCATTACTCGGGGATTGCGGGGCGTGGATATCGGACTTTGAGCGACGGAGACAGGGTTGAGTTCTCCGTCGTGGAGACAGCAAAAGGGCTACAGGCGGTTGACGTGGAGTCGAAGTGGGCGCTCTAGCGGGCGCTCTGGCTCCGCCGTCCGCTGCTGAGAGCCAGCGGTAGGCCTTGACCGAGGAGGCTCGATGCCACCATTCAGTGCCCAGCAGCGCTTCTGGTCAGAACTGGTGCAACTGAAAGCGCAGGCCTGCTATTTAAATGCCTATCACATCGACTCCGAGCGAAAGAGCACTGCCGTGAAGGTTTTTCTGGCCGTCGCTTCAAGTTCAAGCATCGGAGCATGGGTCATTTGGCGAGAGTTGGGCTTCCTGTGGGGAGCGATAGTGGCCGGCGCGCAGGTCCTGAATGCGGTAAGGCCATATCTCCCTTGGGAGAAGCGCGCTCGCGCCGTTTACGCCTTCGGGCGCGATTTGGCGGACACTCTTCTCATGGCTGAGAAGCAGTGGCATTCAGTGGCTGAGGGAGTACGTACCGAAGCGGATATTCACGATATGACGATGGAGCTCAAGCGTCGACGCAATGAGGCAGAGATGAGGCACTTGGAGGGACGGCCGCTTCCATTCTCTCCCAAACATGAACGAGAGGCATCAGAGCGGGCGACGAAATACTTCGCAACCCATTACGGAATAGGAGGACTGGATGGCTGAGGAAAAAGAGCCAGCAGGGACACCAGCACCGGCCAAACCGCCGGAACCAAGACTGCACGTTTTCACCAAAGGAGAGACACTGCCTTCAATAACCGTCTCAGTGCCAATGCCCCCCGTGAAACCTCCCGCGCAACAGGCTCCTCAAGCACCTGCGCCTCAGGCAAAGCCGCAAGCTCCAGCTTCATCCCCGGCTTCGCCTCCAAAGGCCTCGGACGGAGCCAAGTAGTGTCAGCCGCGTGGAGGCCCACAGTAACCATGACATGCGCCGGACGGCTGACCCCGTCACGGGCTTGGCCGCCGAGACGACAGCTGCCCCCGGCGCAGGCCTGCCAAGCTAGGCCTGCGCCTTGTCCACCCGCCGGTGATGCCTTATCTGCAAGCCGAGGGAGTCGACGCCATGGCGCTTGAGACAGGATTCTGGAGGATCAATGGGGGAACGAAGCTCATCCGCATCGCCCCATCAATTTTAGACATCGAGGAGCGTCTTGAATCCATTCTCGAGGCGGACATTTCCGTTGTATCCGCGCCTCGGAAGTGGATGGTCATTGGACGCCAGGTGCCCACAGAACACGGAGGTCGGATCGACCTTCTCGCCATGGATCAATCGGGCACGATCATCGTCATGGAACTCAAGCGCGACAAGACGGACCGTGAAGTCGTCTCTCAAGTACTCGACTACGCCAGTTGGGTTCAGGAACTAGATTACACAGCCCTAGCGGGCATCTTCGGCAAGTATGGACAGCCGAGTGGTCGCGCCCATCCACTGCAAGACGCCTTCCAGGATCATTTCGGCACCCCGATTCCCGAGGAGGTCAACGGCAGTCACGAGATGGTCATCGTTGCATCAGCGCTTCATCCGGAGTCCGAACGCGTCGTCCGCTACTTGCAGCGGAACTACGGCGTTCCAGTCAACGCCGTCTTCGTGTCCTTCTTCAAGGATGGCGACTCCGAGTATCTATCGCGTTCCTGGCTAGTTGAGCCATCGGAGAGCAGTGACGCAGATGATCCCACTCCGCGACGCTGGAACGGGGAGTATTATGCCTCCTTCGGTTATCCCCGCGATGTGGTCGAGGCGGGCATGAAGTACGGGTTCTTGGTGGCAGGCGGGAGCGATTGGTACACTCGGTCGCTCGACATGTTGAATCCCGGAGATCGCGTTTGGGTGCATCTCGGAGGCGGCAGAGGTTTTGGAGGGGTGGCGCTAGTTGTCGAGCCTCGCCAGCCCATTGACGATTTTGCGGTCGGGTGTGATGGCAAGTCTGTCCCGTTGGCTTCTGTCGTGACAACACATCTGACCACCATGAAGGAAGATCCCGAGAAGGCCGAGTACGCAGTGCGGCTCAAATGGCTGTACACGGTTCCCTACGACAAGGGGGTTTGGGAGAAGGGTTTCCTGGCGAACCAGAACACCGTGGCTCGCCCCACATCGCCCAAGTGGCAGTACACGGTCGAGCGCCTGCAGGCGTTGTGGGGGATTATCCCCGAATGAAGACAGTGAGAGTACATGACAAGCGGCCAGCCCCCAAGACGACGCAGCATTACACGGGCGATAACGGGGACCAAACACAATGAACCATAGCCAGATCGTCAGCTTTCTCTGGGGCGTTGCCGACCTGATCCGCGACACCTTCAAGCGCGGCAAGTATCAGGATGTCATCCTGCCGCTCACTGTCCTGCGGCGCCTCGACTGCGTGCTCGCAGACACCAAGAAGAAGGTGCTGGCGAAGCAGGCCGAGCTGCGCGGCAAGAAGCTCGAGAACCTCGACCCACAATTACGGACCATCGCGGGCTTCGCGTTCTACAACACCTCCCGCTACGACTTCGAGAAGCTCCTCGCCGACGCCCCACACCTAGCGGCCAACCTGCGCAACTACATCGCCGGGTTCAGCCCGAACATGCGGGAGGTGCTGGAGAAGTTCGACTTCGACAACACGATCAGTAAGCTCGATGAGGCGGGGCTGCTGTTCCAGGTGCTGGAGCGCTTTAAGAACGTCGACTTGCATCCGGACCGGATCGACAACCCGACGATGGGCACGATCTTCGAGGAGCTGATTCGCAAGTTCAACGAAGCGCTGAACGAGAATCCGGGCGAGCACTTCACTCCGCGAGATGTCGTGCATTTGATGGTGGATCTCATGCTCGCCGGCGACGAGAAGGAGATCCGCGCAAAGAAAGCGATTCGCACCGTCTACGACCCCTGCTGCGGCTCCGGCGGCATGCTGATGATCGCCAAGGAGCACATCACCGTCGGCCGGCGGAAGAACGGTGATCTGCTCCGGCCTGCGATCAACCCAGACGCGGAGATCCATCTCTTCGGCCAAGAAGTGAACCCCGAGACCTGGGCCGTCTCGAAGTCCGATCTCTTCATGAAGGACCCGACCGGCCGCGACGCCGACCGCATCGCCTACGGCAGCACGCTGTCCAACGATCGCCACTCTGGCCAGACCTTCGACTATCTGATCGCCAACCCGCCCTACGGGAAGGACTGGAAGCGCGACGAGGACACCGTGCGCGCCGAGCACGAGCGCGGAGCGGCGGGCCGCTTTGCACCGGGGCTGCCGCGCATCAGCGACGGCCAGCTCCTCTTCCTCCTCCACATGCTTGCGCACGCCAAGGCAACGAAAGACGGCGGCTCGCGCATCGCCATCATCATGAATGGCTCCCCACTGTTCACTGGCGACGCCGGCAGTGGCGAGAGCGAGATCCGCCGCTTCATCCTCGAGAACGACCTCTTGGAAGCGCTGATCGCGCTACCCGAGCAGCTATTCTACAACACCGGAATCGCGACCTATGTGTGGGTCGTGACCAACCGCAAAGCGCCTGCGCGCCGGGGCAAGGTACAGCTCATCGACGCGACCTCGTTCTGGGTGCCGATGCGCAAGAGCCTCGGTGACAAGCGGCGCGAGATTCCCCTCGAGCGCTCGCTGGACATTCTGCGGATCCTCGCCAACTTCCAAGACGGCGAAACGCGGAAGGTGGCGAAGGACGGCAAGGAAGAGGACATCGTTGTCAGCCGCATCTTCCCGACTACGCACTTCGGCTTCCGCAAGATCACCGTCGAGCGGCCGCTCAAGCTCAACTTCCAGTCGAGCGAGGAGCATATCGGGTGCCTCGAGGAGGAGAAGGGCTTCCAAGCTCTGGCGCAGTCGAAAAAGAAGGGCGCCGCGGGAGCGCAGGAACAGACCGAGGGTCGGGCGCTGCAGGAGGCCATCCGCAAGCTGCTCGGCATGCTGCCCGGCACCCTCGTCAAGGACCGCGACGAGTTCGAGCGCCTGCTCGATGCCGCCGCGAAGAAAGCGGGCACGAAGCTCCCGGCGCCGGCGCGCAAGGCCATCCTCTCCGCGCTATCCGAGCGCGACGAGACCGCCGCCATCTGCCGGGGCAAGGACGGCAATCCCGAGCCCGACCCGGAACTGCGGGACACCGAGAGCGTGCCGCTCGCCGAGCGCGTCGAGGCATTCTTCGAGCGCGAGGTGAAGCCCCACGTCCCCGACGCCTGGATCGACACCTCCAGGCGCGACTCCAAGGACGGCGAGGTCGGTCTCGTGGGCTACGAGATTAACTTCAACCGGTACTTCTATCGCTACACCCCACCGCGCCCGCTCGAGGAGATCGAGGCGGACATTCGCGTCATCGAGCGCGACATTGTGGCGATGCTGGCCGAGGTGACGGGGGCTAAACCGTCCTGACGGAAAGTGTCGGCATTCACGGCTAGATGCCGACAATTTGTGTTGGCCGAGGGCATATGGCGGCGCATATTGTCGGCATGGCAAAGCACGGTGCCGGCAAATCGAGTCAAGAAAACGGGGGCAGCGGGCCTGCCGGCATGCTCTGCGCCGCCGGCCTCACCGGGTTTTTCCGACCGATGCAACTCTCCATGGCAGGACTGACCCGCGACCAGCTCCCCGCCCTGCTCCGCGCGGGTGTCGTGGAGCGCGTGGGCCGAGGGCTGTACCGGATCGCGGAGGCCGAACCAACCGAAAACTACTCCCTCTCCATGGCCAGTGCGCGCGTGCCGAACAGCGTCGTCTGCCTGCTCTCCGCGCTACGCGTCCACGGAATCGGCACCCAGGTGCCAGCCGAAGTCTGGCTCGCCATCCCGCACAAGGCCCGCGCACCGCGGCTGCGAGAGCTTCGGCTGCGCATCGTGCGCTTCAGCGGGCCGGCCTGGAGCTTCGGCGTGCAGAAGACAGAGTTCGAGGGCGTCCCGGCGCGGATCACATCCCCCGCCCGCACGGTCGCCGACTGCTTCCGCTTCGAGCGCCTCGTGGGGCCCGAAACCGCAATGGAGGCGCTCCTGGATGCGCTGCGGCAGCGCAAGGTGACGGTCGCCGAGATGTCGCGCGTGGCAGAGGTGCTGCCATCGCGCCGCCTCGCTGCCGCGTTGGATGCGAGGTCGATATGAGCCGAACGGCTTTGCGCCCGAAGCTCTACCACATCACGCATGTGGATAACCTCGCTGGGATCGTCGCCGATGACTGCCTCGTGAGCGATGCGACGATGCTTGCGCGCAGGGGCCCAGCACAAGAAATCGGGCTGTCGACCATCAAGCGCCGTCGGGTGGAGGAGCTCAAGGTAAGCTGCCACTCCGGGACGATGGTGGGCGACTACGTGCCTTTCTACTTCTGCCCGCGCTCGGTCATGCTATTCGTAATACACTGTGCCAACCACCCCGAGCTCTCTTACAGGGGAGGGCAGGATCCCATCGTGCATCTCGAGGCGGACCTGCAAACGGTCATCAGGTGGGCTGAGCACAATAGCATCCGGTGGGCATTCTCCCTCTCCAACGCGGGCGCCTACTACACGGAGTTTCGGTGCCGGGAGGACGAGTTGGATTCGCTGGACTGGGCGGCGATCGCAGCGACCGATTTCCGTGCCCCCGAGGTCAAGGAGAGGAAGCAGGCAGAGTTCCTGGTGCATAGCTCATTCCCTTTTGGCCTTGTTGAGCGGATCGGGGTACGCTCGAACGCCATCAAGCAACGAGCGCTCGCGGCGCTCACGCGCTCCATCCACAAGCCGGCAGTCGAGCTGCGTACGGACTGGTACTTCTGAACGGGGGAACGCGGCCATGATTGAATACAAGACGGGCGACATCCTCATGGAAGAGGCCGAGGCGCTTGTCAATACGGTGAACTGCGTCGGCATCATGGGACGAGGAGTGGCGCGCCAGTTCAAGGCCGCCTGGCCAGATAACTTCAGAGCGTATGCGCTTGCCTGCCGCCGGCAGGAGGTCCAGCCGGGGCGCATGTTCGTGTTCGAGACTGGACGACTCACTCCACCGCATTACATCATCAATTTCCCAACGAAGCGGCATTGGCGTGGCAAGTCGCGAATCGAGGACATCGAATCCGGACTCGATGCTCTGGTCGAGGTAGTGCGTGAACGCGGCATCCGCTCGTTGGCGCTTCCACCCCTCGGGTCAGGTCTGGGCGGGCTCGATTGGCGCGAGGTCCGTCCTCGGATCGAGCGTGCGTTCAGGCCTCTGCAGGAAATCCGCGTGGTCGTCTTCGAACCTAGCAGCGTATTGCCTGCCGCCACTAGGACCGGCAAGGTCCCAGCAATGACCCCCGGTCGGGCGGCCCTCGTCGGTTTGATGGACCGGTATCTGGCGGGCCTTCTCGACCCCTTCATTTCGCTGCTTGAGGTGCACAAGCTCATGTACTTCATGCAGAAGGCAGGGGAGCCATTGCGCCTCCGCTTTGCGAAAGGGCCCTACGGACCGTACGCAGAGAATCTGAGACACGTGCTGAGCGCGATCGATGGGTATTATGTGTCTGGATATGGCACGGGAGGCGATGAACCCAACAAGACGATCGAGCTGGTCCCTGGCGCCGTCGCCGACGCAAGAGCGATCCTCGGCGAGCGACCCGAATCGCAAATGCGATTCGAGCGAGTCGCCCGACTGGTCGCTGGTTTCGAGTCGCCCTTTGGACTCGAGCTCTTAGCGACTGTCCATTGGATCATCACCCACGAGCCTCCATTCGACGCAGATGCATTGGTCGAGCGAACCTACGCGTGGGCGGACCGGAAGCGGCAGTTTTCCCGGGTGCAGATCGCTCTTGCGGCCAAGATCCTTCAGGAGAGGGGATGGTTGCCGGAGGACGCAGCAGCGTGAGGAAAGCGGAGCAGACTGAGCGCCTGGAAGAGAAGCGGCGGTTCAAGCCGTATCCGGCCTACAAAGACTCTGGCGTCGAGTGGCTGGGGAAGATTCCGGCGGGTTGGGAGCTGAAGCGGCTGAAGCATCTCGCGGCCCTGAATGTTGAAGCCTTGCCCGAAGAGACGGACCCCGCGCGTGAAATGGTCTACGTGGATATCGGTGGTGTGGACAGTCTCGGCCGCATCATCCAGAAGGAGAACCTGACCTTCGCATCGGCACCCACGCGTGCTCGCCGACTGGTCAGAGACGGGGACATTATCGTCTCAACGGTTCGCACATATCTGCGCGCCATTGCTCCCATCAGGAATCCAGAACCGGGGCTGGTTGTATCGACCGGCTTCGCTGTCGTGAGACCCGATGACGGCCTCACAGCGGGGTACGCGGCGTATGCGCTTCGTGCGCCGTACTTCGTGGAACGCGTGGTTGGGAACTCCAAGGGCGTGAGCTTCCCGGCGATCAACGAGAGCGAGATGGCAACTTATGACATGACCATTCCACCCGCCCCCGAGCAACGCGCCATCGCCGCATTCCTCGACCGGCAGACGGTGCGGATCGATGCGCTGGTGGCGAAGAACGAACGCCTGATCGGGCTGCTTCAGGAGCAGCGCACCGCCCTCATCACTCGCGCCGGCACGAAGGGCCTCGACCCGACCGTCCCCATGAAGGACTCCGGCGTCGAGTGGCTGGGGGAGATTCCGGCGCATTGGGAGGTGAAGAAGCTTGCGTGGCTCACACAGTGTTTAGACGGCAGCCGCGTACCTTTGAATTCTGAAGAGCGCGGTACGATGCAGGGTGATTACCCGTACTGGGGTGCCACCTCAATCGTGGACCACGTCGATCGATGGTTATTTGACGAGGAGCTTGTGCTCCTTGGCGAGGATGGTGCGCCCTTCTTCGATCGAACGAAATCTGTGGCCTTTCGCGTGTCCGGAAAGATCTGGGTCAATAACCACGCCCATGTGCTCCGTCCACAAAGAGACATCTCGGCAGCCTTCTTGGCACAGGCGCTGAACTGCGTCGACTACCGCGCCTTCATCGATGGTACAACCCGTGACAAGTTGACCCAGGGAGACATGGATTCTATATCAGTTCAATGTCCACCCCTCCCCGAACAACGCGCCATCGCCGCCTTTCTCGACCGCGAGACGGCTCGCATCGACGCCCTCATTTCCAAAGTCCGCAACGCCATCGAACTCCTCAAGGAGCTGCGCACCGCGCTCATCTCCGCCGCGGTGACGGGCAGGATCGACGTTCGGGAGGAGGTTTCATGAGCCCTGAGATCTCCGAGCGCTCGTTCGAAGAAGCGATCGAGTGCGCGCTGCTCCGGTATGGCCCGGACGCCTGCGCGCGTGACTCGACCGCCGTCCGCGAGGCGCCGGCATCGTACGGCGATAGCCCTCCCGGCGGATACCGCAAGCGCAGGCCGGACGACTACGACCGCGCGCTGTGCCTTCTGCCCCGCGACGTCGTGGACTTCGTGCTCGCCACTCAGCCCAAGGAATGGAAGAAACTGGAACAGCATTACGGCGCGGCCGTGCGCGAGCAGTTCCTGAGACGCCTGGCCTCAGAGGTCGAACGGCGCGGGACACTCGATGTTCTCCGCAATGGCCTCAAAGACTCAGGCTGCAAATTCCGGCTTGCTTACTTCCGGCCCGCCAGCGGTCTAAACGACGAAACGCGTCGACTACACGCTGCCAATCTGTTCGCCGTAGTGCGTCAATTGCGCTACAGCGCGAAGAGCGAGAACTCTCTCGACCTCGTGCTCTTCCTGAACGGCATCCCGATCTTCACGGCCGAGCTCAAGAACCCGCTCAATGGCCAAGACATCGAAGACGCAATCCGCCAATACAAGACCGACCGCGACCCGCGCGAACCGCTCCTCGCCTACGGGCTGTGTCTCGCGCACTTTGGGGTGGACTCGGATTTGGTGTATGTCACCACTCAGCTTGTCGGTCCCAAGACGCGCTTCTTGCCCTTCAACAAGGGCAAGTTCGGCGGCGCGGGCAACCCACCCGTGCCACCCACCAGCGGCGGCTACGCGACCGCATATCTCTGGGATGAGACCTGGTCGCGGGACAGCGTTCTTGATCTGGTGCGCCAGTTCATTCATGAGGTGGAGCAGGAGGACGAACGGGGGAAGAAGACCGG
The DNA here is from genome assembly GCA_964482205.1 of uncultured bacterium. Lineage (GTDB taxonomy): Bacteria > Eisenbacteria > RBG-16-71-46 > CAIMUX01 > WJJG01 > JAZDGX01. Next base: position 11,013 of record CAYZWI010000004.1, read on the forward strand.
CCGGCGCTTTCTCATCTTCCCGCGTTACCAGCAGCTCGACTGTGTACGTAAGCTCGTGACCGACGCGCGTGCGCATGGCGCGGGGCAGCGCTACCTGATCCAGCATTCGGCCGGGAGCGGCAAGACTTTCACCATCGCCTGGCTCGCCCATCAACTCGCAACGTTGCACGACGCGAACGACCGACGGGTTTTCGATTCTATCGTGGTAATCACCGACCGTCGCGTGCTCGACCGCCAACTCCAGACAGCTATGCGCCAGTTTGAGCAGACGCTCGGTGTGGTCGAGAACATCGACACTACCTCGCGCCAACTCAAGGACGCGCTCGAGTCGGGCAAGACGATCATCGTCACGACGCTCCAGAAGTTCCCCGTGATCGCGAAGGAGATCGGGGAACTGCCAGGAAAGCGGTTCGCCGTGATTGTGGACGAGGCGCACTCGTCGCAGTCGGGCGAGAGCACGAAGAGCCTCAAGGCCGTGCTCAGCTCGGGGTCGCTCGAAGCCGCGGAAGCCGAGGAGGCGGGCGCAGCGACGCCCGAGGAAGAGCTGGAGAGCACGATCCTGGCCGAGATGGAGAAGCGCGGGCGCCTGCCCAACCTTTCGACCTTCGCCTTTACCGCCACGCCGAAGCCGAAGACGCTCGAGCTCTTCGGCACCAAGCGCCCCGACGAGAAGTTTGCGCCGTTCCATCTCTACAGCATGCGTCAGGCGATCGAGGAGGGTTTCATCCTCGATGTGCTGGCGAACTACGCGACCTACAAGGCCTACTGGCGTCTGCTCAAGAAGATCGAAGGGGACCCGCGCTATGACAAGAAGAAGGCGGAGTACCTGCTCAAGTTGTTCGTCGAGCTCCACCCGCACGCCATCGGCGAGAAGGTGAAGATCTGCGTCGAGCACTTCGCCTCCAAGGTGCAGGGCGAGATCGGCGGCAAGGCGAAAGCCATGATCGTCACCCGCTCCCGGCTGCACGCCGTGCGCTATAAGCGAGCCGTGGACAAGTACCTCGCGGAGCGCGGCTACCCGTTCAAGGCGCTGGTCGCCTTCTCGGGCACCGTCCAGGACGGCGGGCAGTCGTACACCGAGCCAGGCATGAACGGCTTTCCGGAAGCGCAGACGGCGAAGACCTTCGAGCAGCCCGAAAACCGGTTCCTGATCGTGGCCAACAAGTTCCAGACCGGTTTCGACCAGCCGCTCCTGCACACGATGTATGTGGACAAGAAGCTCGGCGGCGTGAACGCCGTGCAGACCCTCTCGCGGCTCAACCGCACGCACCCAGAGAAGAAGGGCACCCTGGTGCTCGACTTCGCGAACGAGTCGGACGATATCAAGACCGCGTTCGAGCCCTACTACGAGACGACGCTCCTCTCCGAAGCGACCGACCCGAACCTGCTTTACGAGCTCCAGACACGGCTCGTCGCCTTCCCGGTTTACAGCGAGGCCGATGTAGGGGCCTTCGCGAAGGTCTACTTCGATCCCAAGGCAACGCAGGACCGGCTGTACGCAGTGCTCGCGCCGGTGGTCGAGCGCTTTGAGGAGCTTTCGGAGGATGAGCAGCCCGACTTCCGCGGTCAGCTCACCGACTATGTGCGGCTTTACGCCTTCCTCGCTCAGGTGCTGACCTTTGCGGACACCGATCTCGAGAAGCTCTATGTATTCGCGCGGCACCTGCGTCGCCTCTTGCCTGCCGACCGTGCCGAGCTGCCGCGCGAGGTGCAGCAGAACATCGACATGGAATCCTACCGCATCCAGCAGACCGGCAGCGGCAAGATCGCGCTGGAACGCCGGCCCGGCGTGCTCGAGCCCGTGAGCACCAAACAGGGCCACGGCGTCACGCCGGAGGAGCTGGAAACGCTCTCGCGCATCATCGCGGAACTCAACGAGCGCTTCGGGCTCAACCTAGGCCCAGAGCACCGCGTGACCCTCGGCCAGATGATGGAGAAGCTCGATGACGACGCGGCGCTCGACGCGGCGGCCCGTGTCAACACGCGGGAGAATGTGCGGCTCACCTTCGACCGGAAGGTCGAGCATGTGATCCAGGAGATCGTCGATTCCAACTTCGACCTCTACAAGCGCATCACCGACGACCGGGCGTTCGGGGAAGCGATCAAGAACTTCCTCTTCGACCAGTACCTGCGCGCCCACCGAAACGCAGAGGAGCTGATCAGAGCCGGCGAGTCGAAGACGCTCGAGTTCAAGTCCACCCTGCGCTGGAGTCTCAAGGAGGATCGGCAGGACGATAAGGGCGTGACCCACGCCGTTCTCAAGACGATCGCGGCTTTCTTGAATACCGAAGGCGGAGACCTACTGATCGGCGTGGCGGACGACGGCTCAATCGTCGGCATCGAGCGCGACCAGCTCGAGAGCGACGACAAGTTCATGCGGCACCTGGCGCAGGTGGTGCGCAACGGGCTTGGCGACCGGGCCGGGACCTGCATCGATCCGAAGACCCAGATCGTGCAAGGCAAGACGGTGTGCGTGGTGAGCTGCCAGCGGAGCCCGGAACCGGTATTTCTGAAGTGGAAGGGAGTCGAGGCGGTTCCGGATGGCGATTTCTTCGTTCGAAACGGCCCGACTTCGGTGAAGCTGCCCCTCGGGAGCGCGCGGAAGTACATCAAGACGCGATTCGGGGAACATGCGCCGGAGAAGGAACTGGACGCACAATAGGAGGAATTGTCTAACGAGTCGAGGAGGTGACGCGTCACCTGGCCGGCGTCGAACTGGGCCTCGACGCACCGCGATCCAAGACCTTGGAAGCCAATCTGAACTGGGTTACAGTGTGTCTGCACGGGCGGGCCTCCTGACTCGCATTAGGTGATTGGGCAATCCCCTTGTAACGAATCAGCCCGCCCGCTGCTATCCCTTCTGGTGAGATATCCGGGTGGCGATTCCACCTAAGGCTTGAGGACGCTGAGATCCTCGACGGATACCCAGTAGGTACATGGTATTGATATTGAGAACTTCTGCTCATGCTCCACGCCATTGGAGTACCAGCAGGCGTAGCCTCTCCGAACATAGGAATCTCTAAATCCGATGATTCGTGAGCACTTCAAGTCCCATTTTCTCGTTAAGGTCAGCGTCCCCCTTATTCCGCTCAGGTCGAGTTCATCATTCGGCACTCGAAGGACGACCCCCCGCCCGCATTCAGACACATCCGCTAGATAACCATCGCACGATGCGTACACGATCTCAGGGGGCAGCCGCACAAGCAAGGGGTCAATTGTCAGACCACAGCCGTCCCTATGCTCAAGCAATAGCGGCACGTGGCACGACCGCCCAAGCTCAAGTGGACCCGGCTCCGGCGCATCCGGGTTGATCCTCCAACACTGGTCATCCCGGGGCCCCGAGGCCGGCACGTTCATCTCCCTCAGGATACGGCTAAGTAGCGCCTCATTCTTCCGAACGCCAGCAGCATCGAAAAACGGGTACGATGATCCCGATGCGCACAAAGCTACCCCATTGGCCCATCGACGAATAACGACCAGACCCGCCTTCCCCACGGTCCTTTCGTCCTCATTCCAAAGGCCATCTCCATTGACATCCTCCCACAAATCTGCGTTGCAGCGAATAAGCGGAGTCCACCCGTACTTGGAACCGCCAGTCACCGTTGCAGTGCCAGCCAGATACACCTTTCCTGGCGTCTCCAGGCCAAGTGGGATTGTGATGGCACTCGTTCCAATTCGCGCTTCCTCCCAACCAGACATCAGCATGCAGACAATGCCGGCGCCAAAGCCGAACCCCAAATCGCGCTCGCAAACACTCGACACCGGGCCAGGGATCGGTGAGGAACCGCAGCAAATGACGGAAACGCCACGATCGAGCAATGCAACAGCGGCTCTGACCGCCGCACTTGCAGTCGAATCGGCACGCACTTGGATGATGCCCACTTGCCTGCAATCCGGAGCCACCGGTATCGCATTCGCCGAAGCCACAACCCGAACGCTCGCGTCTTCCGCGATCGCCCCCGCATAAGCCGCACCCAGCATCTCATCCTGACTGATGCAGTACACTTGACTACACGCTCGCACCTCAGGCACAGCGAGCTGATCTCCCAGTGGTCCCACCATCAGAATGTCCTGAAACACTGCAACGGCAACCGACGCCGCAGCCAAATTGGTCAGCCACGGAACCAAGCCGGCGCGCACGCGTCGCACCAACAGAAGCCCAAGCAGAAAGACCAGGACGAAGACGACCAAATCAGGCAGTGCCATTAGGATGCGATAGCCTCCATCTAAGGAATACCATCAACAGGCCTATCGACCAGAAGCCGACCACCTGAATCAAGAGATCATAGACCGTCTTGCTGCCCCCATGGCTAACGAACTGCAGGCAGTAGGCGGCCGTCACAAAGACAACAAATGTAATGTTCATGGCCACAGGACGAAACATGAGTACGAAGAGCACTATTATGACATAGTTTAGGTACAGGAGCACGCTCGCAGGTCCACCCGTGGCTGTCTGCATGTTGTATGAGACGGGGATATCCACCAAGAACAGAACGAGCAAGGCCGCCTCGATAACGAGAGATTTCGATTCCGCTAGCCGCGAGAGCAAGTAGATTGTGGTGCCCACAGCAAAGACACCGCCGTATATAATGCACAGCCGGGGGGTAATACCCACCAAATGTGCGTATAGGTTCATGTCTGTCGAAGGAACCATCTTGTGCAATGGAGTAGAATGGTACAGCCAAATGAGAGCCAACAGCGCCGCGACGACATGCAGAGCAAAGATGACGACAAGGTCGCCCAAGACAAAGCGTCGCATTACCTACCTCACTCCGTGGTACACTTGCGCTACGACATCTCCAAACTCCGAATGAAAGAGAAGGCGCAGTTCTCGAAGGTCTGCATCTGTAGTCGCGAGCAAAGGGAAGGCGTAATCTGTAAAGTTGAACGAGAGCGCAAGGTAGCGTATGGCAGCATCGTACTTCCTAACACGGGCGTAGGCGCAAGCAAGGTTATAGAGTCCGATCCCACGATCGGGGACTTGCTCCACGAATCTGCTGAACAACTCGATTGCCTCATAGTAGCGAGATTCGGACATCAAGGCATACCCATCGTACAGGTAAGCATCCGGGCATGACGGGTCCAGTGCGATGGCCCTTGCAAAGGACAAGTGGGCTTTGTGGAAGTCGCCAGACATGCTGTACAGGGAGATGAGATTGAGGTGGGCTGCGAGGTATGTTGGCTCCAGCTCGACTGCTCGGTGGGTGGATGCGATGGCCTCAGAGAGAGCCGCGCTCCAATCGTTCGTGCTATCAGGCAATACTGCAGCACATACTCCAAGGCATACCCCGAGTGACTTATGTGCTTGCGGGAGGAACGGTCTGTCGCGCACGGCTTGGCGGGCGTGCGCGACAGCCTCTTCCAGGATGCCGTTCTCGCGTTCCCAGTGAGACAGACGAAGTTGAGCGAGTGTCTCCGCCAAGCCGGCCCGAGCAAGAGTGAATGTCGAGTCTTGCATTATGAGCTGGCGAAAGCGTTCGCAAGCGGCATAGAGGTTATCTCGCGTCCGGCGCAAGTAGAGATCTCTCGCTTGGAGATAGAGATTATTGAGCTCGGGGTCGTTGTGAAGACCAGTCTGGTGCACAGGCAGGAGGGGAACGGAAAGCTCTGCGAATAGTTCTGTCATTAGCCGAACCAAGCGCGCATCTGTGAGCGAATCAACTGGACAAGCGAGGTGATTGGAACCCGAGGATGGAGTGATGAGCGAGATGCTCCCTTCAGAGGTGCCGTCCTTGAGTCTGGCGGGTAGAGTAAGCAAGACATAGACATCCGGAGGGCAATCAGCGAAAGAATGGGAAGCTGGATGGGGTGAAGATATGAAGTCTGTCGGACCGCTGCATATTCTGAGGTCTGGGTGCTTGAGGAGTTCAGTGCTTAGAAGTTCATATATGCTTGCCCTGGAAGCAGAGGAATCCGGATGGACGACGAGTGCTATATTGACTCTCTCTAGTGATTTCGATGTCTGGTATTGGAGGAGAAGGAAAAGGAGGAGACACGAGCAAAAGACCCAGGAAAGTGCCAAGTGGCGGCGTCTCTTGAGGCGAGTATTGTAGGCGCAGGCACGACATCGCAGATAGAGAAACGAAAGCAGCATCAGCAGTGCGGACAGGAAGACAGCGAGAAGAAGGACGAGAAGGGGCTGGATCGATCCGATGTTCCAGAATACGATGCCCAATGAGCCAAGCAAAACGAGGAAGGCTAGGGTCAAGAGTGAGCGCATGCGCCTCATGGAAGCCGCCTGGAGTCTCTTGAGTGGCTTAGCCACCGCATGCCCGCCGCTGGAAGGCGCCCGGCGCGCCGTTGGTAGTCGCTGTCACCGCCTGGTCGGAAAGGCAATCGAGCAACTGGCCCAGATACCCGGCATTTGCCGGTAGGGCGCGGAACATCCCGCAATCGGCGTGGAGCCAGAGCGACGAACATTACCCACCCACTTGCCTTCAATTGCCAGTCGGAATGTGCAGATTGTACCATTGGCATTGTGCGCGAAAAGGACAAACATTTGACGAGGGCCAACCTGTTGTTGCGGAAGCGATTAGCCCAGACCCTTCAGGTGGAAGTCTCTGTTGTGGTGAAAACCGCCGTCCGTAGGGCCAGAAATGTAATGTGCGCGATCTCCGAGCCATCGGCGAAACGGGCCTGGATCGGAACCTGCGCATAGATCGTGCGACTCTCGTCCACGACGGTAATGCCGAACGGGTTTCCGGTCACCCGCTCGCTGATCGCGGGCTGACGGACCATGTCGGGGAGGGTCGGCTGCGCAATGGACTCGGGATCGATGTGGCGGTGGAAGCTTCGCACCGGACTCGAAGAGTCTACGCGAACATCCCGTTGGGACGCTGCTGGGCTCACAAGACCCGCAACATCCTCGACAAGATGCGCAAGGTCGATCGTGAGGCAGCCAAGCGAGATCTGCATCGGATCACGCATGCCATCCATCGGCGAGCCGCTTAGCAAGCCGCTCGTCGGTTCGCCGAGCGATAGCAAGAGCGCTATCCGGCGGCAGTGGTCTGCTTGCGGAAGGATCTCGAAGAGCTGCTCACCTTCTATCGATACCCGGATCCTGAATGGCGCAAGGCAACTCGCACAACCAACGCAATCGAACGCGGGCGCCTCACTCCCTCACCCCCACCTCATACCACTGCCCCTCCTTCCCCACTTCCGCCGCCTCATTCTCCTCCCGCGCTTCCGCCTCCAGACGCTGGAGCTCCACCGCCTGATACCGGGGGCTCAAGTGCATCAGCACCGCGCGGCGCACGCCTCGCGCCGCGGCGATTCTCGCCGCCGCGCGCACGGAAAGATGCGCGCGCGCACCGGCGGCTTCCATGTCCCGCTCGAGGAACATGCCTTCGAGAAATGCGATGTCCGCGCCCTCGAGCAATCGATGCACGCCTGGCGCGGGCAGCGTGTCGGTGACGAAGGCGCACACGCGTCCTGGCCGGGGCGGCCCCACGATGCGCTCGGGCGCGATCGTGCGTCCGTCCTCCAGCATCACCGGCTCTCCATCTTGCAGCCGTCGCCATAGAGGCCCTTCGGGGACTCCCAGGCGACGCGCTCTCTCGGGATCGAACTTTCCCGGCCTCGGATGCTCGGAGATCCGGTATCCGACACACATCACATTGTGCTCGACCGGCGCCGCTTCCAATCGGCACAAGTCATCTTCATGCACTGGGACGAGCGCGCCGCGCTTCGCCGGCGCAGGCGTTCCGGCCGGGTCGATTTCCGTGAAGCGCAACTCATACGGCGGCACGAAGGCCACATCACGCGTCACATTCTCCACGAAGCGCTGGATGCCCGGAGGTCCGACGATCACCAGCGGCTCGTCGGAACCGGCGTTCGCGCGCGCCATCAGGAAGCCCGGAATGCCGAGCACATGATCGCCGTGCAAGTGGGTGACCGCGAGCAGCGCAATGTGCCGAAAGCCGGCGTGCCAGCGCTGCATGGCGATCTGCGTGCCCTCCCCGCAGTCGAAGAGGTAGCCGCGTCCTTCGAGTTGGACGAGCACGGAATTCAAGAAGCGGTCGGGCAGAGGAATCATGCCCCCCGAACCGACGAGCAAACAACGCATGGCTCGTTCACGAACCTCCATCGCGCGTGGCAGGCGCGGCCCTTCCAGCGCTTGGCTCATTCTTCCGACGCCGGCAGAGGCGAACGCGCAGTCGCGCAGAACACAAGATCTCGGGCAAGACTCTCCCCCTTTGCCGGTACCCGCGCAACCGGGGGGAACATCTAGGAGTACTCTCGACCGCTCGATTCTTGTGCGGCCCGATCCCATCTTGGGTCGCTGCATCCGGAAACCGAGCGGCACGGGAGGGTACTCATCGATGCGAGATGAACCAAGCGAGAGCAAGAGAGTCAGGGGACGAGACAAGCAGCGGGAATTCGATCGCTTCTTCGAACTAGCAGGAGAAAGCGCGAGAGGGCCGACCGTGGTCGAGCGCCCGGTCGACATTCGCGAAAACGACGACAACATCTGATTCCCGGGCCGGTTTCGCTCGACCCATGTTTCCAGGACAAACGAGGCTGGCAGAAGTGAGATCGTTACGGAATCCAGCCGAGTCCGGGACACGGAGCGAGAAGCGTTCCTGCGGAGCCATTCCTCAGCGGACATTCCCGGAGCCGGAGCAAGCGGCATCCACGAACGCCGCCTCCTCCTTCCTTCTTGCTATGCACTGATCTGCCACGCACCGGACGTCGTCTGCCCGATTGATCCCGACCCGCCATAAGCGGTACCATTGATGCAGGCTCGATCGAGAGGTGCATCATGAACGCCTTCCATTCGCGCGGTCGCGCGGCGGCCTGGCCGGTAGTTCGCCGCTTCGCCCCTCCCGCCATGGGCGCGATAGATGCCGGCGCATTTGCTCGGCGCAGTATCTTTCCCGCGCTCTCGACGATACTCAGCATCATGCTCCTCGTTCTCTCCGCGCACGCGTTTCCGCCGGGATGGTCCGATCAAGTCCGGCTCTCCGAAGGCACCGTCGACGACGCCAATGGTGCGGTCCTCGCGAGCGATCATCTCAATCGCGTGCATGTGCTGTGGGAAGACCACCGGAACCTGGACCTCGAGCTCTATTACCGCCAGTGGACCGGCAGCGTGTGGGACCCTGAATTGTCCCTCACGGGCGGTTGAGGCCAGCGCTGGGGCGCAGCGGTCGCTGCCGATACCTTGGGAAGAGTTCACCTCGCTCACGAATCCGACAGCAACGAGATCCTCTACCGGACCTATTATCAAGGCGTCTGGGACACGACGCCGATGTCGATGAGCTCGAGCGGCAAGACCGCGCACGACGCGGCCATCGCCGTGCGTCCGAATGGAGTGGGGTACATCGCCTGGACCGATTCGCGCACGGGCGTGTCGAATGTCTACTACCGGACCGGCAGCGGTCTTGGGTGGAGCACTGAAGCTGCGATTCCTTCCCATGGCTTGGGCGCGCAGTATCCGGCCCTCGCAGTCGGCCCCAACGGAGAGGCGCACATCGTGTGGGAAGACTTGCGCTTTGCGCCCACGAAGCAGGTCTTCTACAGGCGCACCCTCGGCGGCGTTTGGCAGACCGAGGAGCAGCTCACCTTCGAAGAGCTGACCGATGGCAGCGAACCCGATATCGCCGTCGGATCCGATGGAGTCGTGCATGTCGTCTGGAAAGATGAGCGCGCGGACTTCGGCGACATCTACTACCGGTCGTGCGTGAACGGAGTCTGGGGCCCCGAGGAGCGCATATCGGCCGCGGCAAAAACGGGGCGCACGCCGAAGATCGCCTGCGATCCGCTCGGGCAGGCGCATGTCGTCTGGTCGGACAACACTCCCAGCAGCTTTGCCATCTACTACAGCAATCGCAGCGCGCTCGGCTGGAGCCTGCCCTTGCAGATTTCGGATGGCACCGCCACCGCTCGCGAACCGAGCATCGAGATCGATTCGGACGGTAAGGTGCATGTGGTTTGGGAAGACAATTCTCCGGGCAACTACGCGATCTTCTACAAGAGCCGCGTGCCGCTGTCGGGCGATACGCCCGAAGGCTTGCCTCGCCTGCTGTGCGGCCTCGAGTGCGCGCCGAATCCCTTCACCAATCGCGCCGTCATTCGCCTGCGCATGAACTCGGCGCAAACGAGCGGGGCGGGCGCATACGAGCCGGGAGCTACGACGGCGCTGGGCTCGCTCGGCGCGGAAGCGACGCTGCTCGACATCCTCAGTCCCGACGGACGGCGCATCTGCACCCTCTCGGGGATCGCGCGCGGAGAGGCGATCGAGTACACCTGGGACGGTTGCGATGCGCATGGCCGGCCCCTGCCCGCGGGCGCGTACTTCTACGCGGCGCGCGGAGCGGGAGGCGCGGCGAAGAAGCTCATCCTCGCGCGGTAAGATCGGGCGGCATTGGCGATCGCCGCCGTCTAGCGCTTCGCCAGATGCTCCATCGCGGCCGTCATCGCCTCGATCTCCGCATCGTCGAAGTTGAGGGCGGCCGCGGCCGCGTTTTCCTCGGCCTGCTTCGCATCCCGCGCGCCCACGAGCGCGGTCGTGATGCCGGGGCGGCGAATCGTCCAGTGAATCGCCGCTTGCGCAAGCGTGGCTCCGTGACGCTTCGCGATCGGGCGAATCGTCTCCAACGCCGCGTTCACGCGCTCGCGATTCTCGGAGCTGAACATCGGCAAGCCTGAGCGATGGTCAGTCGGGGAGAAGACCCGCTCGGCGCTCACCGCGCCGGCCAGCAGCCCCCGCTCGAGCGGGCTGTAGGCGAGAATCGCGATTCCATTCTGGATGCAATACGGAACCAGGTCCTTCTCGATCGTGCGCTTGAGCAGACTGTAGGGCGATTGCGCGGTCGCGATCGGGACCCGCGCGCGCGCTTGCGCAAGGAGATCCGCCGAGAAGTTGCTCACTCCCGCCGCGCGGATCTTCCCTTCCTTCAAGAGCTGCTCGAGCGCGGACATCGGTTCTTCGAAAGGCGTGTCCGAATCGGGCCAGTGCTGTTGATACAAGTCGATGCGATCGGTTTGCAGTCTTCGAAGGCTCGCCTCGCATTCGCGAATCACGGTCGCTTTGCGCGTGTCGTAGTAGACCTTCACCGGCCGGCCGTCAGTGCCCGGGCTCTCCCAGAACTTTCGTCCGCCGGGATCGCCCCACGAGAGACCGAACTTGGTGAGCAGCGCCACCTGATCGCGCCGTCCCGCGATCGCCTTTCCGACGATCGACTCCGACAGTCCGCAGCCGTACACCGGCGCGGTGTCGATCGCGGTCACGCCGAGATCGATGGAGCGCTGGATCGCCTCGATCGCGCGGCGTTCGTCGCTTCCGCCCCACATGAAGCCGCCGATCGCCCAGGTGCCGAGCGTCACGAGGGAGACATGCACGCCGCTGGTCCCGAGTTCGCTCTGCTTCATGGGGACTCCCCCGCGTCTGAGCGGACCTAAGCCTTTCGCTCGAGCTCTTCCCGCAGAATGCGCCGCAGCGTCCTCGCGTCCAAGCCTTGTTTGGCTCTCCGCAAGTATTCCCGTAGCGCCTGATTCATCATCGTCTGATAGCCGTGGCCCGATTCATCCGCCCGTTCCCGGAATTCCTCCAGCACATCCGTGTCGATGAAGATCGTGATCCGTGTCTTCTTCCTTTGCGGCAATGCCGGCCCTCTGCGGCCTTTGCTGAAATCATATTCCTTCTTCATATTGTCCACGCTCCTTGCGCGTCGCCCGACGCGCTGGCCTTGTTCGGATCCCAAACGACCTTCATGTATGTATCCTATGCATACTAAGGGGAGCGCGTCAAGGTTCCCCTCCAAGCAACCGAACGCCCAAGTCTCCGAAGGAGGAGATACGCGGGCGCTCCTCGGCCTCACGCCAACGCTCGATAAGGCCACGCATTGGCTCCCCCATCGACCTCTGGCGCCCACCAGCTCATGCTCGCCCTGCCGCCGCCTCATTCGCCGGTTCTCTCTGTTTCCCGCACAGAATCCGCTTAATAGGCGTCAGCGGCGAATGGAAGGCGGAATCCCGCTGGAGAAATGGAGCATCATGCGATACCATCTTGCTCATGGACCGCCTCGACTACCAGCTCATCCGGGCGCTTCAAGCCCAAGGCCGCATGGCGAATGTCGATCTCGCCCGCCTGTGCGATTCCGCGCCCTCAACAACACTCGAGCGCGTGCGCCGGCTCGAGGAGAAGGGCGTCATCAAAGGCTACCGCGCGGTCCTCGATCCTCATGCGGTCGGGCTCGCGGTGCAGGCGCTCGTGCTCATCAGCCTCGATCATCATCAGGCCGGCCCCATCGACGAATTCGAGGATCGCGTGCGCGCGGTTCCCGAAGTCATGGCCTGCTATCACCTCACCGGCCGCTACGACTACATGCTGCATGTCGCGGTGCGCGACATCGATCACCTTCGCGATGTCGTGAAGGTGCGGCTCGCCACCATCAAGGGCGTCGACAAGCAGGAGACCTTCCTCGTTCTCTCCACGGTGAAGGAGAACGAGGGATATCCCCTGGCCAATGGCATTGCCGGGGAGGCGTTCGAGGCGGGCGGCCGTCCAGCCAACAACAAGGTAGGCGTGGGCGCGCTCGAATCTGCCGGACACTCCCCATCGACCCGCGGTTCGCATTCGACCACTCAGGCAGAGGAGGACTGATCATGTCCGCGCAGAACCAACCGAACGGGCTCGCCGCGTATCACGCCGCCGCGAAGGCGGCGATGCAGCGCCATGCCGAGGACCTGGCCGCCATGCGCAAGTGCCGCTTCGACACCATCGCGGTGCACGGCCTCTACACGATGCGCGAAGCGCTGGATTTCAATCAGGGCTCGATCATCGAGCCGATCTACATGTCCTCGTCGCAGGCCTATCGCGATTCCGACGAGATGGAAGCCGCGCTCGCCTACCAGGTCCCCACCTGGTGCTATTCGCGCATCGGCAATCCCACGATGTACTACTTCGAGAATGTGCTCGCCTTGCTGGAAGGCTACGGCTTCGCGGGCGAGACCTCCTGCTGCGCAACCTCGTCGGGCATGGCCGCCATCGCGAGCGCGACCGAGCCTTTTCTCACAATCGATCCCGCGCATCGCGACCGGCCGATGAACTTCGTCGCCACCTGCCAGGTCTATGGCGGGACCTTTCAGCAGTTCAGCGTGCGCCGCGATCGCGAGCGGGGCATCGAATGCCGCTGGGTCGTGAACTCGACCGATCTCAAGGAGTGGCGCTCGAAGATCGACGACAACACGCGCTTCCTCTACGGTGAGCTGCCCTCCAATCCCGGACAGGCCTTCTTCGACCTCGCGGAAGTCGCGAAGATCGCGCACGAGCATCAGATCCCCCTCATCATCGACAACACGGTCGCGACCCCCGCGCTTCTGCGTCCGCTGTGTCACGGCGCCGATGTGGTCATCCAGTCGGTGACGAAGACGCTCACCTCGTCGGGATTCGGGATCGCGGGCGCAGTGATCGCGCGCAAGAACCTCGTTTCGCGCCACGCCGCTCCCGAGGTGCGCGCGGACTTCGGCGCGTATCTCAAGCAGTGGCCTAATCGTGATCACGGCCCGAACCTCTCGCCGATGAACGCGATCCTGTCGATCAACGACATGCGCACGCTGCGCTCGAAGATGGACCTCTTCAGCCGCAGCACGCAGACGGTGGCCGAACACCTGGCGCGCCACCCGCAGGTGGAAGCGGTCGAGTACCTGGGCCTGCCCAGCCACAAGCTCCACTCGATCGCCAAGCGCTACCTCTTCCTGGTGGACGCCGAGCACGATGCGCAATACGGCAAGCCCGTGAACCGTTACGGGCATTTGATGTCGTTCCGCGTGAAGGGCGGCGCCGCCCAGACGCACGCGGTCTTCGACAACCTGCAGCGCATCTGGAGAGCGACGGACCTCGGGCGGGTGAAGTCGGTGGCCACGATTCCGTGCATCTCGACCCATTCGCAGCAGGGCGAGGAAGGCCGCGCGCTGGCACACATTCCGGACAATCTGATTCGCTTGTGCGTGGGCGGCGAGCATCCCGACGACATCATCGCCGATCTCGACCAGGCGCTTACGAAGGCGGGCGGGAAGACCACGGTGGCCGCGGCCGCGCCCTATTCCATCGGCGGGGCCTCGCACAAGAGTCCGAAGGAGGCCCGATGACCCGTTACTACAGCACGAACCGCCGCGTGCCCGAAGTGGATCTCGCTCACGCCCTCTTGCAGGGGCAAGCGGGCGATCGCGGCCTCTTCCTGCCCAAGCCCATCCCGAAGATGAGTCCCGCCTTGCTCGCGAGCGCGCGCAACATGCCGTACCCTGAGCTCGCCGCCGCCGTGCTCGAGCCCTATGCGCAAGGCATCTTCTCGCGCGACGAGTTGCTCGACATCTGTCGCGACGCGTACGACTACTCCGTGCCGCTCGAGAAGGTCGACGGACCGCGCCACTTGATGCGCCTCGATCAAGGACCGACCGCGTCGTTCAAGGATTTCGCGGCGCGCTTCATGGGACGGGCGCTCGGCCGCCTCGTCAAGCAGCGTGGCAAAGGACTGCTCGTCTTGACCGCGACTTCAGGCGACACCGGCTCGGCGATCGCGCACGCGTTCCTGGGAGTGCCCGGCATTCGCGCGGTCGTGCTCTTCCCCATCCACGAAGTCTCCGATCGCCAGCGCCGCCAGATGACGACGCTCGGCGACAACATCGCGACCCTCGCGCTCGACAGCAAGTTCGACGACTGCCAGGCGCTCGTGAAGCAGGCCTTCGCCGATCCCGATCTCCTCGACTTGAATCTCACCTCCGCGAATTCGATCAACATCGGCCGGCTGCTGCCGCAATCGGTCTACTACATTCACGCGGCCTCGAAGCTCGCCGACGCCGCCGGGGGCGAGAAGGTGATCTTCTCGGTGCCGTCGGGCAATTTCGGCGACTTGATGGGCGGGTTGCTCGCGTTCCATTCGGGATTGCCGGTGCAACGCTTCATCGTCGCCACGAACGAGAACGACGAGGTCCCGAAGTTTCTCGAGACCGGGCGTTACGAGAAGATCGTGCCCTCGCGCAAGTGCATCTCGAATGCGATGAATGTGGGCCATCCGTCGAATCTCGCGCGCGTGGTCGATCTCTACGGCGGCTGGATGGACGAGCGCGGAGAGATCCACGAAGCGCCCGACATGGACGCGATGCAGCGCGACTTGTACGGCGTGAGCATCGACGATGCGCATACGCGCGAGACGATCGTCGAGACCTACCAGCGCCACCAGACCGTGCTCGAGCCGCACGGCGCCGTCGGCTGGGCGGGCCTGCAGCGCTTCCTCGAGCGCCATCCCGAGCACGCCAAAACGACCGCGATCTCGCTCGAGACCGCGCATCCGGCGAAGTTCCCCGAGGAAATCCGCGCGTTGATCGGGATCGATCCCGCGCTACCGCCGAGCCTCGAAGGCCTCGATGCAAAGAGCGAGCATTATGAGGAGATGGAGACGGATTACGGCGCGTTCAAGGAGTATTTGGTCAGGAGATACCGCTAGCCGGTGCGGATCCGCGCGCCGCCGCGGGAATCGCGCGGCCGCGGAAATCCCGCGATCCGTGCGGGCCGCGGAGTCGGGGAGCCGGCGATCCGTGTACGATTGGCCCTGGAGATCATGGTGAGCAAGTCCGGTCCTGCCGCCCGCGCAAAATCCCAGTTGGCGGATTGCGCCCGGGCGGATTCCACTCTGGCGATCCTCGAAAGCATCTCCGACGGAGTCTTCACGGTCGATCTCAACTGGCGGATCACTTCCTTCAACCGCGCCGCCGAGCAGATCACCGGCATCCGGCGACGCGAGGCCATCGGGCGGCGCTGCTCCGATGTGTTCCGCTGCAGCATGTGCGAGGTCGAGTGCGCGTTGCGCCGCACGTTGAAGACCGGCAAGGCGATCATCGGCCGCTCGGGGTACATCATCAAGGCCGACGGCAGCCGCATTCCCATCAGCGTCTCGACCGCCGTGCTCCGCGATAAGCGCAGCCGCGTGGTCGGTGGAGCGGAGACGTTTCGCGATCTGAGCGAGATCGAGCACTTGCGACAGGAGTTGGCCGGGCGTTCCTGCATCGGAGACATGGCGAGCCGGAGCCCGCTCATGCAACGCGTGTTCGAGGTGTTGCCCGCCGTCGCGGCCAGCCCCAGCACGGTGCTCATTCTGGGAGAGACGGGCACGGGCAAGGAGCTGCTCGCCCGGACGATTCACGACCTCAGCCCTCGCGGGCGCGGCCCGTTCGTCGCGGTCAATTGCGCGGCCTTGCCCGACAGCCTGCTCGAATCGGAGCTCTTCGGCTACAAGGCGGGCGCTTTCACGGGCGCGACGCGCAACAAGCCGGGACGCTTCGCCCTCGCCGCGGGAGGCACGCTGTTTCTCGACGAAATCGGCGACATGAGCCCCGCGCTCCAGCTGCGGCTGTTGCGCGTGCTTCAGGACAAGACCTTCGAACCGCTGGGCGGCACGCGCTCCGAGACCGCCGATGTCCGCATCATCGTGGCCACCAATCGGGACTTGGCCGATCGCATGCGACAGGGGGCCTTTCGCGAGGATTTGTACTACCGCGTGAACGTCGTGCGCATGGAAATGCCTCCCTTGCGACGCCGCAAGGAAGACATTCCGCTCCTGGTCGATCAATTCATCACTCGCTTCAATCGTCTTCAGCAAAGGAGCATTCGCCGCGTCTCGGCGGAAGTGCTCTCGCTCTTCATGGCCCATGACTGGCCGGGCAACGTGCGAGAATTGGAGAACGCCATCGAGCATGCGTTCGTGCTGTGCCAGGGCGAGACGATTGGGATCGGTCATTTGCCGGCGGAGTTGATCGCGCGCGGCCCCGCGGCCGGCACTCCTTCGGGCCTGAGGTCGGCGCGCGAGGCGCTCGACGCCCAGAACATCCGGGCCGCGCTGGAACGAAACGCGGGCAACCGGCTGGCGGCCGCGCGGGAGTTGGGCGTGCACAAGACGACCCTCTTTCGCCGCATGAAGAAGCTCGGCATCCAGGGTCCCGAGGAGGACGGCCGGGCGCGTCGCCGGAGCAGGAAGGAGCGGAAAGAGTAGCGTTATCGCTCTGTGGTTTTGGCACTGGAGTAGCAAATACGCAACCGCTCCCTCTCGTTCGCTCAGTTCCCGGCTGTCTTATCCTCATCTCCCTTCCCCGTTTGCGGAAATCTCGCCTGCTTCAACCTCCTGGCACGCTTGATGAAGAACTTCCGTTGCGCGAATGCCCTTCGAGGGATGGCGCGCGAGGATGAGACGAACCGGATGACCGCTTTGGAGCGCATGATGAAGGCCGCCTTCGCCGCTTGGGATGATCGCATCGCGCCCGTCTTCGACGTGGCCAGGGCGCTTCATATCGTGGAGGCCCAGTCGGGCCGGATCGTCTCCGAATCGCGGGAAACGTTGTTGGGCCCGACTCCTATGCACCGCGTGGAACGCTTGAGAGAGATCGGCGTCGGGATCCTGGTATGCGGCGCCATCTCCAATTCCCTGCACGCATCCGTGACGGCGCACGGAATCCGAGTCGTGCCGTTCGTGAACGGTCCCTTGAGGGAAGTGATCTCGGCCTGGCTGGCGGATCGATTGGAGCAAGGCTCGTTCACGATGCCGGGTTGCCGTCGCGCTCGTTGCCGGGCGAACTTCAGTCGCGAGGAGGACAATATGCGCAGCGGAGGAAGACGAGGCATGGGCCGGGGCTTGGGCGGTCGCTCGCAAGGCTCAGGCGGAGGGGACGTGGGCAGGGGCGCAGGCATGGGCAGTCGCTCGCAAGGCTCGGGCGGCCGGGGGCGCATGGGCGGTGCCCAAGCCGGAGGACCGGGCGGGTATTGCACGTGCCCCCAGTGCGGCCACGAAGAACAGCACGATCGCGGAGCTCCCTGCAAGGACAAGCGCTGCCCCAAGTGCGGAGCGGCGATGGCGAGGAAGTGACGAGAAAGGAGGCGCAACATGCCTGGAGGAGATCGGACGGGCCCGCTGGGAATGGGGCCAAGAACCGGCAGAGCGTTGGGGTTCTGTTCGGGTAGCGGTGAACCGGGATACGCGAATGGAATGCCTGGCGGCCGTTGCGGCTGGAACCAAGGACGCGCGGGCGGACGCGGCCGGCGGCATTGGTTCTACGCGACCGGCTTGCCCAGGTGGGCGCGATTTCCCGAAAACGCTCGCGCCGCGGGCCAGGACCAAGCGGACGAGAAGCAACGGTTGCTTCACGAAGCGGCAGCCCTCGAAGCGCAATGGAACGCGATCAAGAAGCGAATGGAGGCGTTGGAGGCCTCCTCTTCGGCGAACCAGTGAGGGTCGAGAGCGACGCCAGCCATCGATCCACGAACATGGAGAGCGAATGAAGATCGCGATCATCCTCTGCGCTCGCTACAAGGACTGCGGAGGGGGCAAGTGCTTTCGCGCGATGCGGGAGCGCAAGGGAGCTTTCTCCCGGTACGCTCCCGATGAACCGGTCGAAATCGTCGGATACTCCACTTGCGGCGGATGCCCGGGCGGCAATGTCGAGTACGTTCCGGGAGAGTTCAAGAAGAACGGGGCCGAGGCCGTCCATCTGGCCACCGGAATGATCGTCGGGTATCCGCCTTGCCCGCATTTGCGCAAGTTCAGGACCTTCATCGAAACGCAGTTTCATTTGCCCGTGGTCATCGGCACGCATCCGATTCCGCTGAAATACCTCGAAGCCCACGAGCGCCTGCCCTTCTGGAAGGAAGCAGGCATGGCCGAACTCGCCGGTCCGTTGATGAAGGAAGAGCGGGGAATCATGGAAGCCTACAACTGAGAGGAAACGGTGAAGATCGCATTTACGACATCGGGTCATGATCTGAGCGGTCCGCTGGAGAGCCGCTTCGGGCGCGCGCCGCGGTTTCTGATCTACGACACGGAACGCGGCGCATTCGATCTCGTCGACAATTCCCAGGCGCTGGAATCCGCGCAGGGGGCAGGCGTGCAGGCGGCGGAAACCGTCGTGCGATCGGGAGCGACCGAGCTCGTCACGGGGCATTGCGGCCCGAAAGCCTTCCGAGTTCTCTCGACGGCGGGAGTGAGGATTTATACCACCGGGGCGGCGACCATCGCCGAGGCGTTGGCCGCGCACCGGGAAGGAACCTTGCAGCCCGCCCACGAGGCCGACGTGCAAGGACATTGGGCCTAGCATGATCCTCGGGGTGGCATCGGGAAAAGGCGGCACGGGAAAGACCACCGTCTGCGTGAATCTCGCCGGCACGCTGGAATGCCCGGTGCTGCTTCTCGATTGCGATGTGGAGGAGCCCAACGATCATCTGTTCCTGCATCCCCGAATGAAGGAGCGAGATGTCGTTGGGATTCCCATTCCCGAAATCGACGAATCCCGTTGCGATGGTTGCGGCGAGTGCGGCCGCTTCTGCCAGTACCACGCCATCGTCTCCCTGGGAACCAAGCCGCTTCTCTTTCCCGATCTGTGCCACGGCTGCGGCGGCTGCATGCGGGTGTGCCCACGGGAGGCGATTCATGAAACGTCTCGACGCATCGGTGTCGTCGAGACGGGCATTGCCGGACGGATCACCTTGGTTCAGGGGCGGCTGGATGTCGGTGTCGCCATGGCGCCGCCGCTCATCCGAAACGTCAAGGGACGCCTGAAGGAGCATTCCTGGGCGGCCGCGCCGGGTGTCGCTCAGGGGGTGGCCATTCTGGACGCGCCCCCCGGCACGTCCTGCCCCGTCGTCACCACGTTGATGGGTACCGACTTCGTCCTTCTGGTGACCGAGCCGACCGCTTTCGGATTGCACGACCTCGGCCTGATGGTCGATGTCGTGAGGAGCCTGGAGATCCCCTTCGGCGTGCTCGTCAATCGCGCCGGAGGCGGAGACGGCCGCGTGCATTCGTACTGTGCTCGGGAGGACATCCCGATCCTCGCCGAGATCCCGGATGACCGCCGCATTGCCGAGTGCTATTCCCGAGGCCGGTTGATCGTGGATGCGTTGCCGGAGTTCCGGCCTCTCTACGGCGGCCTCATGGACAAGGTAGCGGAGACGATGCGGGCTATGAGGTCATGAAATGACCCAAGCGTCGAGGATGTCCTGATGCCGGCCCATGAATACGGATGGCGCGAATGCGGACAAGGCCGGACTTGCTGCGGCCGCGACCCGCGCTGCGGCGAACAAAGGAAAGCGCAAGAGTGAGTCGCGAACTGGTCATCGTGAGCGGCAAAGGCGGCACCGGAAAGACGAGCGTCGCCGCGTCGCTTGCGCTTCTCGCCGGCCGCCCGCCCGGCGATCAGAGAGAAATGAACGAGTCGGTGGTGATCGCCGACTGCGACGTGGACGCCGCCGATCTGCATCTGCTTCTCCGCCCCCGGATCACTAGGCAGGAGGAGTTTCGCAGCGGCCGGCTGGCCGAGATTCGCGAGCAGGACTGCACGGGATGCGGCGTCTGTTTGGAGATGTGCCGCTTCGGCGCCATCACCTCGCCGCATCTTTGTGTGTCGCCGGAAATCAACGCATCCACGCCCCCCGGACAAATGGTTCACCGCGTCGATCCGCGTGCCTGCGAAGGCTGCGGCGTGTGCGTACGATTTTGCCCGGCCGGCGCGATCGATTTCCATGAGCGCGTTTGCGGCGCATGGATGATTTCCGAGACGCGAGGCGGGCCGATGGTTCACGCCCGACTCCATGCCGGAGCCGAGAATTCGGGCAAGCTCGTCACGCTGGTGCGGCGAGAGGCGCGCAGGATCGCGGAAGAGGGAGGCCATGAATGGCTCATTGTTGACGGTCCTCCCGGAATCGGCTGCCCTGTGATCGCCTCGATGACGGGAGCGTCCATGGTGTTGGCGGTTGCGGAACCGACCGTGTCGGGCGAGCATGATCTTTGCCGCCTGCTCGCACTCGCGGCGCACTTCTCCCTTCCGGCCGCCGTGTGCGTCAACAAATGGGACCTGAATCCCGAAATGGCGGCGCGGATCGAGAAGCGGGCGCGAGAGGCAGGAGCGCATCCCGTCGCGCGCATTCGCTATGACCCGGAGACCACGCGAGCGCAGTTGATGGAACGCGCCGTGGTCGAGACTTCCGCCACAGGTGCGGGAGAGGACCTCCGGCAGGTTTGGGAGGATGTGCGGACTTGGATGGAAGTGCCCGGCAGGGTCGGCAACTCGGCAAGGTAGTCGGCCCTCGCCCGGGCGCTGTATGCCAAGAAGCCATTTCCGTAACGGGAACATTCTCATAATGAAGACATCTTCATAACGAAGAGGTCTACATGACGGAGACATCTTCATGACGGAAGACATGGGCCACGACCAATTTTCGGCCGTCGCGCTCGATCACGCCTATACGCCGCGCAATTTCGGGCGCCTCGAGGAGCACAACGGATATGCGAGCATCACTGGGCCCTGTGGCGATGAGATGACTTTCTGGCTGCTCGTCGTCGATGACCGCGTGGCCCGGATCAGGTTCACTTCGACTGGATGTGGGACCACCCTGGCATGCGGGAGCATCGTGACCTGCCTCGCGAAGGGCCGGTCTTTGGAAGACCTCATGTCCATTGAGCAGCAGGACGTGATCGCGGCCCTGGACGGACTGCCGGAGGGATCCCGGCATTGCGCGCTACTGGCGGCCTCGACAGTGAAGGCAGCCTGCGAGAACTATCTTCGCCGCGAGATGAAGGAATCACCCGAGCGGAAGAACATCGTCGATTCGAGACGCGCTGAACAGGAGGACATGCAATGAGAATCGCCATCCCTATCGCCGGCGGGCGGCTGGCCACCCACTTCGGCCATTGCGAGAGCTTCGCCCTGATCGATGTCGATCCGGAGGCAAAGTTGATTCGCAAGCGTGAAGACATCGCCGCGCCCGCGCATCAGCCGGGTCTTCTTCCCCCCTGGCTGGCCGAACGCGGAGCACGCCTGGTGATCGCCGGAGGCATGGGACAGCGCGCTCAAATGCTCTTTCACGAACAGGGCATCCAAGTGTTCATCGGCGCCCCTGCGGAAGCGCCCGAAACCCTTGTCCAGGCGTACCTCTCCGGCACGCTTGCCTCAGGCGAGAATCCCTGTGACCACTAAGCCGATCGCGTTCAGCGCCAAGAACGGCCATGCGCGCTGCCTGATCTGCGGCGAGCAGAACCCGCTGTCGCTGCATCTCGACTTCCAGGATGACGAGGAACAGGGTGTCCGGGCTCACTATCGGACGAACCCCACCTTGCAGGGATATGACGGCATGCTCCACGGCGGCATCCTGGCCGCATTACTGGATGCGGCGATGACCCATTGCCTGTTCCACCTGGGCATTCAAGCGGTCACGGGCGAATTGCATGTCCGCTTCGCTTTTCCGGTCCCATGCAACGCGGAGATCGACATCAGCGCGTGGCTGTTGCATTCGGCTCCGCCGGTGCACTACTTGAAGGCGGAAATCTGCTATGCAGGGCGGTTGTCCGCCTGGGCCGAGGCGAAGTTCCTGCCTCACGATAACCCGAAGATTCCATCCGATCCCGGGGAGCCGGTCGTTCGCAAACGGAGCTGCAGGCGATCGAGCTGCCGGGCGAGATTCGTTGCGATCGACGACGGGCGCTCGTAGAAGCCTGCGCGATCCCGCGCTGCCGCCGAGCCTCGAAGGCCTCGATGCGAAGAGCGAGCACTACGAGGAGATGGAGACGGATTACGGCGCGTTCAAGGAATATCTGGTCAGGAAGTATTGATGGAAGCAGAGGCGCCCCGCGGATGGGCATATCCGCGGGGCGCGATCGCTGCGTCTCACAGCTCTCAGTTACTCGCCCTGGTACTCGTTCTGGTGCTCGTTCTGGAATTGGAACTTCGGCCCGTGGGGGCCGCTACCGGTGAGCGTGATGGTGGGAACTTCGGTGATCTGGCCTTCGATCACCTCGACTTCTTCCACCACAGCGTTGCCCACGCGCGGCTTCCCTGCCTTGAGGAGATAGATGCCGACCGGGACGTCGGAGAACTCATACTGGCCGTCCGCATCGGTGAGGACATGCAGCAGGCAGACGTCTCCCTGGTGGAGCGAGACCCGAGCATCGGCAACCGGAGCGCCATTGGAATCCACAACCGTCCCGATGACCGAGCCCGTCTGTGCGAATGCAGTGGTCGCACAGATCAGCATGCCGGCCAGTACCAGAAACAATGTCTTCTTCATCTCCCTTCCTCCTTCTGTTGCCCTAGTCCGGCCCCTGATTCGGGGCTACCATCATCCCTGCCCCCAATGGACGGCAAAGCAGGCGGCGCGTTACAGGGGACATTTTTCCTGTTTCGCGCGGTTCGCGCTGTAACGGTCCTGAAGAAAGGATCGTCGAAGCAGAGGGGGGAGACTTGACGGGGGCAATGGAGCCCGGTGGAACGCCGGAGAAGGAACGGGTCGAGCAGGCTCGAACGGGCGACGCGCATGCTTTCAGCCTTCTCGTCCACCGTCATCGGGCCAGCGTGTATGCCTGGATCCGGCGCATGGTGCGCGATTCCGAACTGGCGGAAGAACTGACCCAGGATGTCTTCATCAAAGCGCATCGAGGCCTGGCGAAGTTTCGGGGCGAGGCGGGCTTCCGTACCTGGCTGTTTCGGATCGCTGTCAACCGCGTGCGCGACCACCGGACGAGTCGCCGCGCGCACCAGGAAGCGAAGGAAGTGAGGCTACCCGAGGGGGGAATCGACACGCACCCGGCGCTTTCGATCTTCGGCCCCGAGGCGGCTCTTGACGAGGTGGAAATGGCGGGAGCATTCGAGGCGACCCTTGCAGGACTCGAGCCGCACTTGCGGGAGGCGTTCCTGTTTCGCCATCAGGAGGGCCTCGGGTACGAGGAAATCGGCCAGGCGCTCGGAATCTCGCCTGGCAACGCCAGGGTTCGCGTGCATCGCGCCCGGGAGCGGGTCTTGACGGAGTTGCGCGAGCGAGGCTTCGATGTCTAGTGTGCCGATGAGCGCATTGCTCGCGCATCGCGGGCGCGTCACATAGCGGGATGAAACCGAACACCCCGCGGAGGCGACGACCGTGAACGAACGCGAAAATCACAGGCTCGACTCGGAGATTCAGGCGTACCTGGACGGCGAATTGAGCCCCGACCGGGCACGCGCGTTCGAAGCGAGGGTCGCCTCCGATCCCGCTCTCCTCCGGCGTGTGCAGGCGCTGCAGCGCTTTCAGAACTGGGTGGCCGCTTCCCGGCCGGAGCCGCGCGCGGCCTTCGGGGACGCGCTCGATGGCGCCATCGAACGGGGTTCGGGACGCCTCGCGCGGCCGTCGCTCCTAGAGACATTTCTGTGGCGCGGCTTCGCCTGGGCGGGCGCAGCAGCGGCGGCGGCCGTCGTAGTCCTGGCGTTCACGCTGCGCTTCGGCTCGCCTTCCCCTGTCTCGACCTACCCTTCATCCCTCAAGCACGAGTTCGCAATCGACGCCCCCAAGGCCGGCGAAGTGTGCCTAGTCGGAAGCTTCAATCGCTGGACCGTGTGTGCCACGCCGCTCGAGATGGGCGCCGACGGCCGCTGGAAGATTGCGATCGATCTCCCCCGGGGCCGCTACGAGTACATGTTCGTCGTCGATGGCCGATGGTTGACGGACGACAGCGCCCCCGTCCACGTGGACGACGGATTCGGAAACCGGAATGCCGTGCTCATCATCTGAGTCGCCGCCCGGAGGTGGAATGGGGAAGGCCGAGAGCAGGCGCCCCGCTCGCCTGGTGCCTTTCGCATGGTTCGTCTTCGCGCTCGCATTCGCCCTCGTCTCCATCGCTCAAGCCGCTCCCGGCGGCGAGTGGACCGTCGAGTATCGCACCGGCTACGACAACGAAGTACTTGCCGATCCCGAGCGCGACGGGATTCTCACGCCCGTCGCCGCGAGCTTCATTTCCTCCGCGAGCAGGCTGCGCCTGTGGTGGCCCGGAGAAAGCGAGCAGTCGGCCTGGCTGGCGATGAGCGGTGAAATGTCGTGGGCGGGTTATGCAGGCGATGGGCCGGGCGCCGATCTACACGGGTTCGGGGAAGGCCGCTTCCGGCGGGTGTGGTCGTCGCTGCTGCTCACCGATCTGTCCGCGTCCTATTTGAGCTTCCGCCGCAGGGATTTCGAGCTGTTCGATCTCGATCGCCCGCAGGTTGGGGCCAATGTGATCGGACGCATCGGCGCGCGCAATCTCGTGGGACTCCATGGCGCGCATTCTTGGCCGTCCTATCCGGGACGCTGGGCAGACGATTCCACGGCGACGCAGTCCGACCGCCAACTGGATCTTTCCCTCTCGTGGACGCGCGAACTCGGCCGCCACGCTTCCATCGGCGCGGAGGCGGGCTACCGGAGGCTAACCTCCAATGTCGCTTCCCTCGAATACGACAGCCCTTGGATCACGATCCGCAGCGCGGCCGGCCGGCTCGAAACATTGCGCGCATGGGCTTATCTCTCCTTTGCTCAGCGCTCGTATCCCGAGTACCCGGTACTCGTCTCGGTGGGCGATTCCCTCTACGACACGGGGCTCGACCGCACCGACGAGACCTGGCGGATCGGCGCCGGTGTCGAACGGGCCGTATCGTCGCGGTTCGTCCTGCTGGGCCAGGTCATGGCGCTTCACCAGACCTCGAAAATCGACGAGATGGAATTCGACCAGGTGCGCGTATGGCTGGGCGCGCGCTATCAACTGTGGAAGCGGGCGGACATTTCTCCGCCCCGCTCTGGGCTGATGTCGGGCGAAATCGGTTTTTCCGCGCCGCGCACGTCCTCACTCGGGCCTCCGTTGACTCCCGAGGTAGTCGCCGGCGGAGTGCGCTTTGTTTGCCGGGCTCCGGGGGCGCACGAAGTCGCGGTCGTGGGAGGATTCAACGGCTGGAATGCTCAGCGGGGCGCGCTGACCGATCAGGACGGCAATGGCATCTGGGAAGCGATCCTGCAGGTTCCCGCGGGCACGTGGCGCTACGCGATGGTGGTGGACGGAGAGTGGATGCGGCCCGACGGAGCGCCCCGATACGAAGCGGACGGATTCGGAGGGTGGACGGGCATTTTGGAGATCGCCCCGGCAAAGCGACCGGCAGGCGAAAGCGGGACCGTGCCCGTGGACGAAGGCTCGCGCAGGCCGTAACGGGCTGCCGGCCGCGCCGTCCAACCGGATGGAAAGAGAGGCCACGGCCATGACTGCGATAAGACGGCACTTCATCAAAGCACTGATCGCTTCGGCGCTGGCATTCGCCGTCCCTTGGGCGTGGCATTCCGCATCGGCTGATGAACCCCCTCCGACGCTCGATCAGGCCCTGATCCCGTGGGGCGAGCAGGCGGAGTGGCCCGACGCACGCCTCGCGTCGCTTCGCGATGGAATGCGGATGGCCGAGGAGGCCGGCATCGACCCGATGCTCTTCGTGGAAATCCTCCGCCACGGGCGCGATGGACGGATCGCGCCCGAACAGGTCGAGAACTTGACCGCACGAACGCAACGCTTGTGCGCGGAAGACTTGCCGGCCGACCTGGTGCTTGATCGTGCGTTGCAAGGATTGGCAAAGGGAGTCGCCTTCGACCGCATTGATCCCGTGCTCGCGAATCTCGAGACCAATCTGCGTGCCTCGGCCGTCCTGGTGGATGCTCTGTTTCCGATCGAACGGTTGCGCGCACCTCGTGAGGACCGTCGAGCGTTGATCGGGCACGGTGCCTACGCGCTCGGAACGGGAGCCACTCCTTCCGATGTCCGAGCGGCGTTCTCTCTGGCGCTGACGGAGAAGTCCCCGATCCTCCAGGCGCGTGCGCCGGTCTTGTCGGTGGGTTGCATGATGGCCGGTGGTCTGTCGGCCGAGCAGGCGATGCAAGTGACGAAGACGGCTTGGGAACGCGGTTATCGCGACGGCGAGCTCGAACACCTGGGCGAAGCGGTGGGCGCACTCGGACAAGGTGGCGAGACAACCACCGATGAGTTGGTCGAGCGCGTGCTGATGCGCATCCGCTCGAACGATCTGAGGGAGCAAGTGCTTAAGGATTTCGATGAGATGCGCGCGTATCGCTATCACTCGCCCGGCATGGGGCCCAACGACGATCCGGGGCACATGCACGGACCGGGTGGCCCTCCCGAAGATCCGGGCCGGGGAAGCGGGCATCACGGCCCCGGTCCGCACGGACCCGGCGGCGGAGAGGGCGGAGGCGGAACAGGCGACGGTAGCCATGATGGCGGCAGTGGTGGTGATGGCAACGGCGCGGGCACCGGCGATGGCGGTGATGGCGACACGGGCGGGTCGTCGGGAGGCGGCGCGAACGGCAAGGGCCGGGGATAGAGCCAGCATTTGAAGCGCCGCACTTCTGCACAGGATCCACCTTCTCCCAGAACATGCAGGTACCGCCCCCGCGCCTTTTCAGATGCACGGGCGGACGTGGGTGCCGTCGTGCCCCGGCCTTTCAAGCGGGGGCACGCATGGCCGACGCGCTACCGCACAACCAAGACTCTGGTCGTTCGTTCTGCCGCTCTTCCTCTCATGACCACGAGATAAAGTCCACTCGGGACGGATCGTCCGTGAGTGTCGCGACCATCCCATGCTCACGGGCGACCCGCTTGACCCAAGGAGGATCCCTGCTACAGTGCGATCGCCTCGGGCTTTCATTCTGGCATGTGCAGGAGGACTCATGTGGAACAAGCCGACCCTCGAGTTTGAGCAGGAACCCTTGGGCGATGCCGCCGGCGCGATGTTCCGCCTTTCGGGCAAGCTGATCGGCACGCGCGAGAGCTATGACTTCCTCGATTCCGTGCGCAAGTTCCTCCACGAGGGAGGCCGCACGGCCTTGATCGATCTCTCCGGCGTCGATCGCGTCACGAGCCCCGGAGTCGGAATCTTGGCGGCCCTCTACACGACTGCGATCCGCGCCAACGCTCGCATCGCCTTGGTCGCCGTCCCCGAAGCGGTCCGGTCGCTTCTCAAGGTGGTCCTCTTGTGGGATCTCCTGCCTCACTACGAGACCAAGGAGGAGGCGCTGAACGCCGGGGAGTCCCAGGCTCGGGTTCGCGAGGCAAACCCCGAGGAGTGATGCGCTCCTTCCCGAATGGATCCATCGCGGACCGGATGCCGCTCGCTGCGGTCTCCGCAATCGCGAGTGCAAACATGCGCCGACGCGAGTCGCCGGCACGGGCGCCCGCACTTCCAATCTGTGGAGGAAGGCCATGACACTCTCCGATCGTACGCTTCGCGCGGCTTGCTTCGCTCTGCTCCCTTTGATCGCGCTCGCCGGCTCCTGCGGCGACGACGATGAAACCGGCCCCATCGATGAGGGTGAGAATCGCGCTCCCTTGGTCGACTCGCTCTATGCGGACCCGGTTGGAACGGCTCCCGATGGGAACATCCATCTCTATTGTGAGGCTCACGATCCGGACGGCGACTCGCTCACCTATGCTTGGACTCCGGTGAGTGGCGAGATCGCCGGCCAGGGAGCGGATGTCCTCTGGGACGCGCCCATCGAGGAAGGCCTATACACAATCCGCGTGACGGTCTCGGACGACGGCGGCGATACCGTGACCGACAGCGTCACGGTGGCGGTCGACGCCATGCCGGGAACCTTGCTCGTCCAGTCGCAAGGCGGGCTGTTCGCGGTCCACGCCACCGGAAACCGGTTCCTCTTCCACACATCCACCGCCCACGTGGAAGTCTTGGGGGACCGCATCTTTCTCGAGGACTACCGCGGCATGCAGGAGATCGACCACGAGGGCGGGCTGGTCAACGTCGTGCAGGCCGACCCTCCTGTCGCGGGATACATCACCGTGCTTCCCGATGGGGGATTCGCCGCGATCACCAACGACAGCGACCTGATCTATCTCGTGAGTCCCGATGGAGACTTGCTCGAGACGCTCCCCATTCCCAATGGCAGCGTGGAGACCTTGCAGAATGTCGATGGCGTGGTGGCCGGCGATCGGTTGATCGTCTCCGAAAATGGACACAATGAGCTCTTCGCCGTCGACCTGACGACGCGGGAAGCTTCCATCTTCCGCTCGGTAGAGGACGGCTTCGGATGGCTGGGAGCGTTGACCTACGAAGACGGGCTCTTCGTGCTCTGCCGCTCCAAACGCGTCCAAACCTTCGTAGAGGGCGGCCCCCTGCTCGATGTCTGCAACCTGCCGGTGGGCAATATCAGCGGGATCGCGGCCCATGGACGGTTCGCGTATGCGGTGATCAACCACGCCGGGGAGCTCTATCGGATCGACCTCACGACGGGCGAGTACCAGCAAATGCTCACCGGGGTAGACTACCCGAAGGACATCGAGTATCTGCCCGTGTTCCTGGCCGAGCCGACCGGACTCGTCGAAGCCTTCTGAACGGCTTCGTCCGACTCCCTTGCATGCGAAGGCCGGCCGGGCAGGTGGAGTCGCGCAGGATGGAAGCTCATCGGCGCGGAGCCACCTAGAGCAAGCGCAGCAGCTTCACACTCGCGGACTTGGATCGCGTGAACGCGGCGCGTGATCCGGTCTCCGTCCGCGCGCCGATTCGCGACGGCAGGGCGTGCCGCTCCCCCGCCGGATCCCGCCCGACGCCGAGGTCCTTCCACAGATGCGCCCAGTAGATGCCCGGAGAGACTGCCCGTCCGCGATCGTCGCAGCCATCCCAAGAGAACAGATGCCGGCCGGCGGCGAGCTGGACTCGCGGAAGCGTTCTCACGACGCGGCCCGTCACATCGCTGATCGCAAGCTGAACCTCTTTCGCGTCTCGAAGCTCGATCGCGAATGTCGTTTCTCCGCGGGTGGGATTGGGAAAGGCGCGCAAGTCGCCGGGCGGGGCTCCAGCTGTCAGCCCGTCCGTCGATTCATCTGTCGGTACACCCGGTCCCCCCGCATCCCGAATCGCTGCTGCGGACGCCGATTCATAGGCGCCGATATCGATGCGCCCAGCGCGAACGCGCGCCACGCCGAGGAGGTCGCAGGCCGGCAGGCCGAGCCCGCGCGTGTCGGGCGCACCGGCATTCACGCAGGGCGAGAAATCCATCAATTGAAGGGGATGCTCGCCTTGATCGACGAAGAGCGGATCGGCCTCGAAGTTTCCTTCGCCGGGATGTCCGCCTTCAATGTCGTTGAAGCGCACATAGGGGAACTTACCTTCCAGGATCTGGCCGCCGAGGAAGTACTGCGAGGCGTTCCACAGCAGGATGTTGTTCACAACACGCGACTTCGAAAGATGATTGTGCACGCACGCGGCGGGATCGAAGGCCGCGGCATTGTGCACGGGGTTGAAGACGATCGTGTTGTTCGAGAGCGTGGGATAGGCATCCAGGCCGTAGAATGCGGAGCCGCTCACGAAGGCGTGATTCCCGGTGAGGACCGAACCGCTCACGACCGGCGAGGCGAAGTTCGCGCAGTAGAGCACGGCGCCGTAGTCGCCGACATTGTTCCGGAACACGCAGTCGGACGCGCGCAGCTTCGAAAACCCGGTGACCGACAAGGCCGCCCCGCGCGATCCGTCCCCGGCAGCCTTGCAGTATTCGAGCACGCAGTATTCAAGCAGCGAGCTGTCGTTCACGGCCGATGTACCGTCGAAGCGGATCCCGGCCCAGCTGCCCGCAGTCGTGGAATCGATCGCGAATTCGCCCGGCGAAGCGCTCGTCCAGGTGATGAAGTCCTGCGGTGAGCCGAGCGCAAGCAGCCTGCCTTGCACGCGAAGCGCATGATGCCCAAGAAACATCACCCGCACCCCTGCGCTCACTTGCAGGGTGACCCCATTCTCGATCGTCACATCGCCCGAGACGCGCACGGTGTCGCTGTCCCAGAAGGCATCGGCCACGATCGCGCCCGACACATCGATCGAGGTCCTGGTTGCTTGCGGTGCATTCGTCGCCTGCGATGCATGCGTCACTTGCGATGCACTCGTCGCGTGCGAGTCATCCGGCAAGCGGGATGCAAGATCTCGTCCGCGGGCGAATGTCTGGCAACCATAGTCCTCAGCAGGCGAGCCAGGCAGCGGCTGGAAGTCGCCGTTCGCGGGATCGGTCAGCAGAGGATCTTGGCCGACGATGTTGTTGTACGGGGCCGAACCGGCCTCCGTCCAGGGCACCGGCTCCACTCATCCGTACTCGCAGAGGAACGAGAAGTGCGCGAGCATGTCGGCGTTGATCGCCGGATCCTCGTGGAAGGACCAGTTCTCGCGAATCTGCGGCACGCCATACAGTCCCGCCTGCACGCTGGCCGCGATGTTGGTGCCGGTTGGAAGCAACTCGTGAGCCGCACCGTGCGAGAAGATGAAGTCGGGCCCGGTGTTGCGCGCGCTCACGATCAGATTGCGTTCGAGGGTGACGCCCTCGCCCGCTCCTTGCAGGCGAATGCCGTAGTCGTCGGGCCGGTAGAAGGTCACATGGCGCACCGACCCTTGCGGAACGAGGTCGAAACTCGCATTTCGCAAGCCGCGAAAGCGGATGTCGCCTCCCACGATCACGCAATCGTCGATATCCAGGCGATGATTGCAGTACGAGATGCAGATCCGCGAAGCCTGAAGGTCGAGAATCGCGCCGTTTCCCACGATGCGGACATCGCAACCGGCATCGCCTTCCATGGTCCAGGTGAGAGGGCTGTAGATCGGGCCGATGAGCAGGCCGCCGGTGTAGATCTCTCCCGGCTCGAGCACGAGGTACTTGTCATATCCCCCGCCCGGCTGCGCGCGCTCGAAGGCTTCCTGCAGCGTCATCGCCATCGGCGCGCTCGCGAGGAACATCAGCAGGAGCATGGCCAGTGCGTACTTCAAACCTCGCGGCAAGAGCGGGGCCAGGATCGCTTCCTCTTGGAATCGCGGGTTCGCCATCGGTTGCTGCATTTCCTATCGGTGTCCTTGCGCTCTTGTCGAAAGCCGCCTGCCTTAGGATGCCGGGAACCTGCGAGATGCTGGGCCTCGCCCCCGCGTGCCGGCCCGTCTTCGTGGCCACCTATTCTACCATGCCCGCGCGCTGCACCCATGCCCGGGCGTGATACCAGACATCCCCTGCTTGACTTCGCATCGCCTCATCGGATCATTCTCCCGGGAGCGCGGGGCTGACGAATCCGGGGCAAACCGAGAGCCGATGACCGGCCTCGCAGCCTGAGAGGACGCGTCCCAGCGCGTTTCGCCACCGAAGGGAGCCTGTGATGACCGTCTTGTGGATTGCGATTGCGGCCTTGATCGTCGCGGCCGCGGTGGTCCTCTTCAATCGCCTCATCCGCTTGCGCAACGCGGCCAACACCGCCTGGGCCGACATCGATGTCCAGCTCAAGCGCCGCCACGATCTCGTGCGCAATCTGGTGGAGACGGTGCGCGGGTATGCCGACTTCGAGCGCGAGGTGCTCGAGCGCGTCGCCGCCTTGCGCGGCCGGGCCGTCGATGCCCTTGGCAGCGGCGATCTCTCCAGCGCGGGCGAGGCCGAGAGCCGCCTCTCGGGAGGCGTACGCCATCTCTTCGCGCTGGCCGAGGCCTATCCGAATCTCAAAGCGAGCGAGCACTTCCTCGAGCTTCAGCGCGGACTCATCTCGCTCGAGGAGGACATCCAGAACGCGCGGCGCTATTACAACGCGGTGGTGCGCGATTTCAACACGCGCATCCAGTCTTTTCCCGATCTGCTGATCGCCCGCCCATTCGGTTTCCGCGAACGCAAGTTCTTCGAGCTCGAGAATCCGGCCGAGGCCGCGGCCCCGCGCGTGGCCGGGGAGGATCGCGCATGAGAGCGAGGACCCGATTTGCATTGCCTTCCGCGCGGGCGCGCGATGTGCTGAGCGCCGCATGGCTGCACCCGCCGGGATTGCGTGGCGCGCGATTGCACGCCGCATGCCTGTGCGCCGCATTGGGCTTGATGCTTGTGCTGTTCCCGGTCGCTGCGCAGGCCGACTTGGGCGGCTTCGAAATCGCGCGCTTCGAAACCGAGCTCACGGTTCGTTCCAACGCCGAGTTGCTCGTCGCCGAGGAAATCGATGTCGACTTCTCGGAAGCGCGCCACGGCATCTATCGGACGATCCCCGTGCGCTACACCGACCCTCTCGGCTACGCCTATTCCCTCGACCTCCGTGTGGAGAGCGTGCTCGACGAGCGCGGACGCAAGCACGAGTACGCGGTGGAGCACGCCGGCCGCTATGTGAAGATCCGCATCGGCGACGCCGACCGCATGGTCGAAGGCCGCGTGCACTATGCGCTGCGTTATCGCGTGAATCGCGCCGTCAGTCACTTTACCCAGCACGACGAGATCTACTGGAACGCGACCGGGAACGAATGGAACGCGAACATCCGCGAAGCGATCGCGGTCGTGCGCCTGCCCGCCTTGCTGCCGGCCGATTCGCTGCAGGTGGAAGCCTTCACCGGTCGATTCGGCAGCAAGGAGCGCAATGCGAGCATCGAGATTCCCGAACCGGGCATCGTCCGCGTACAGACGAATCGCCGGCTGACATCTCTGGAAGGCTTGACGATCGCGGTCGCCTGGCCGCGCGGGCATGTGACCTTTCCGAGCGCGGGGCAACGCTTCGCCTCGCTGCTCGCCGACAACTGGATCCTCCTGGCGCCCATCGCGGTCTTCCTCTGGTTGTGGATGCGGTACCGCCGGCGGGGCCGCGATCCCGAAGGGCCGGCCGCGGTCATGGTGCGCTACGAGCCGCCCGAAGGCGTGAGCGCGGGAGAGCTTGGAGCGCTCGTCGACGAGACGGTCGACCTGCGCGACATCACCGCCACGCTCGTGGATCTCGCCGTGCGCGGCTACATCGTGATCCGGGTGGAGGCGCGCGAGAGCATGCTCGGTCTCGCCCGCCGCAACGAAACCATCTTCGAGCGCACGGACAAAGACGCCTCCGATCTTCTCGAACACGAGGCGCATTTGTATCGCGCGCTGTTCGCCTCGGGCGATGTCGTGGACACTTCCGATCTGAAGGCGAAATTCTATGTCCATCTTCCCGGCATTCGCGACTCGATCTACGACCGGCTCGTCGCAAACAAGCATTTCGAATCGCATCCCGGAACCGTTCGCCAGCGGTATGTAGGACTCGGTTTCTTGGCCGGTCTGGTGGTCGTCGGGATCGGCCTGCTGTGGGCGAAATCGCGCGGCCTCATCTTTCCCAACGCGCTCACGGTTCCCATTCTCTCGGGGCTCGTGAGCGCGGTTCTCTTCTTCCTCTTCGCCCGCTCCATGCCGCGGCGCACGGACAGCGGCGTGCGCCTGCGCCACTGGGCGCTCGGGTTCGAGGAGTTCGTCGACCGCGTGGAAGGAGAGCAACTCGAACACGATCGTGCGCGCAATGTCTTCGAGACGCTGCTTCCCTACGCCCTCGCGCTCGGGATCGCCTCGCGCTGGGCGAAACGCTTCGAGGGGCTGTATGATCAGCCGCCGGCGTGGTTCCAGGGCGGGACGCCCGGGCCGTTCTTCTCGACGAGCGCCTTTCACAGCACGCTCGCCGGCGCGCTCGATCGCGCGGGGACCACGATGACTTCGATGCCGCGCTCGCAGGGCTCAAGCGGCTTCGGCGGCGGCGGGTCCTCGGGAGGAGGCGGAGGAGGAGGAGGAGGCGGATCGTGGTAGCGCGCGGCGGATGATGGCAATGCGCGGCCGATGATCGCGAGCTGCCGATACCGGCGGTGCGCGGCCGATGGCGGCGCGTGATGGAGCAGGCAACGAGCGCAGGCGCGGCAGCGTGCGCTGCGATGGAGCGAGCATGAAGAGCGCGACAACGAAGACGATCATCGTGATTGGCGATGGAATGGCGGACGACCCGATCGAGAGCCTGGGCGGGAAGACGCCGCTCATGGTCGCCCGCAAACCGCACATCGATCGCATCGCGCGG
Source organism: uncultured bacterium (assembly GCA_964482205.1). Classification (GTDB taxonomy): domain Bacteria; phylum Eisenbacteria; class RBG-16-71-46; order CAIMUX01; family WJJG01; genus JAZDGX01. Next base: position 45,623 of record CAYZWI010000004.1, read on the forward strand.
GAAGGACGCATGGGGCTTGCGCGCACGATTCGCGAGACGGGCCCCGCGGATTCGGCGGTCGCGAATCTCGCGGTGCTGGGATACGACGCCGCGAAAGTCTCGCGAGGGCGCGCGGTGCTGGAAGCGGCGAGCATGGGAGTCGAGATCCGCCCGGGCGATGTGGCCTTGCGCTGCAACTTGATCGCGCTCGAAGGCCCGCTCAATGACCGGCGGATCCGCAATCATTCAGCGGGCCACATCTCGAGCGCGGAAGCGGCTGAATTGATCTCCGCGCTCGATCGCGAGCTGGGCTTGGGAGCGAGCGCGACTGCGAGCGACGGCGCGAGTGGCGCCGGCGACATGCCCGCGCGCTTCTATCCCGGCGTGAGCTACCGGCACTTGCTCGTCTTTCCCGGAGGCTGGGCATCGCCCGCCGTGGAATGCGCGCCGCCCCACGATCATGTGGGCGAGCGCGTCGCGGATCTCTTGCCGCGCGCATCATCGCAAGGCGTCGATGACGCCGCCGCGCGCACGGCCGCTCGCTTGATCGATCTCTACGAGCGCGCGCTTCCCATTCTTGCCGCGCATCCGGTGAATGCCGCCCGCCGCAAGGCGGGCAAGGACGAGGCGAACTCCATGTGGACCTGGTCGCCCGGCCGCCGTCCCTCGATGTCCACCCTGCGCGAGCGATTCGGAATCACTTCCGCGGTCATCTCCGCGGTCGATCTCATCAAAGGCCTGGGCGTATACGCGGGCATGGATGTGATCGAGGTGCCCGGCGCGACCGGTTTGCACGACACCAACTACGAAGGCAAGGCGCAGGCGGCGCTCGACGCGCTGCAAACGCACGATCTGGTCTATGTGCATGTCGAAGCATCCGACGAAGCCGCGCACGCGCGCGATCTGGAATTGAAGATCCGCTGCATCGAATACCTCGATGAGCGCCTCGTGCGCTTGATCCTGGAAGGACTCGAGAAGAAGGGCATGGAGGCCACGATCGCGGTCCTCCCCGATCATCCCACTCCCGTCGCGACCGGCCAGCATGGCCGCGCGCCGGTGCCCGTCGCCATCCGCACGCCCGGCGTCACGCCCGACGGCACGCAGACCTACGACGAAGCCGCCGCGCGATCGGGCGCGCTGGGATTGATGGAGGGCGACGCCTTCATCCGAGCGGCGCTGGGGAAGTAGCGCGCGGGCGGCTTGGACGCGTCTACGATGCGACTGGCCCTTGCATTGCTGACTCGAGGCCTGAAATGCGTCGTCGCCTGCTGCCCCCGTTGACTTGGCGAAGAGTCTGCCGATAATATGAGCGAGTCATCCCCAGTAGGGCTCGCTGGGCCTTGCCGGCCCCCTCCGGGTTGCGACCCGGAGGGTTTTCCCTTGCGAATGTCATGTGCTCGCGACCCATTCCCCATCTTCCCCGAAACTTCCCGCCCCTCCCGCTCGTAATCGGGCTTGTCTTGCTTGGCATTCTCCCGGAAGCGGCTCGGCCGACACCCGTACCCCCCCCTTTGCCGGACCGCTTCCGGGTTCACGACCCAAAGAATCGGGATTCGCATGCGCGCTTCTGCTTGGCCCGGCCATCCTTCCCGTTGCATAATCGCCTTTCCCCTGGTCATCGCCGCAGGCGCGCCCGGCAACTCGCGCAAGGCGGCCGTGGCGAGGGATTTGCGTGACCGGCATGCGGGTTCCGGCACTGCAGGGGACCTTTCGATCAGGCGAGGAGGAACACGATGGAACATTCGATGCGACGGCGCGATTTCCTCAAATGGGCGGGAGCCGGGGCGGCCCTCTTCTCGGTGCCCTTCCTCGGAGGCCAGGGGAGGCAAGGAATGCTCGGTTCCTTGATCGATTCCTCGGCCGCTGCCGCGGGCGGCGGCCAGTACTTCGACCGCTTCGGCATGAGCGAGGCGGTCTTCCGCAATGTCCTCGCCAAGGGCCTCTCACGCGGCGGCGATTTCTGCGAGCTCTACTTCGAGCACACGATCTCGCGCCGCACCGCGATGGAAGATGGGCAGATCAACCGCGCGGCGGGCAGCGTCGATCTCGGCGCGGGCATCCGCGTGCTCAAGGGCGACGCGACCGGCTACGCGTATTGCGAGGACTTGACCGAAGCCGCGCTCCTCGCGGCTGCCGAGACTGCGGCTGCCGTCGCGGATGGCGGTCCGGCAGCGTCTTGTCAGCCGATCGCGATTTCGAGCACGCCCAACCACTACTCCATTCGCGTTCCGTGGAGCGAGGTCGGCATCGACCGCAAGATCCCGATCATCGAGCGGCTGAACGCTTCCGCGCGAGCAGCCAGCCCGAACCTGGTTCGCGTCTCCGTAGCCCTGGCCGACGACGATTCGCACATTCTGGTCGTCAACTCCGAAGGGTTGATGGTCGAGGATTACCGGCCGATGGCGCTGATCTCGCTCACTTGCGTTGGATCAAAAGACGGCCGCACGGAATCGTATCGCGACACGCTCTCGGGGCGCACGGATATCGACTTCTTCACCGAAGAACGCATCGACGATCACGCGCGCTATGTGGTCTCGATGGTCGAGGAGATGTTCACCGCCATCGATCCGCCCGTCGGCGAATTGCCCGTGGTCATGGCCCCCGCGCAGTCGGGCATCCTGCTGCACGAAGCGATGGGCCATCCCATGGAGGCCGACTTCAATCGCAAGGGCATCTCGATGTACTCGAACAGCATCGGCCAGAAGATCGCCAACGAGCATGTCACGATCGTCGACGACGGCACGAATCCGCACATGCGCGGCTCGCTCAACATCGACGACGAAGGCACGCCCGGACAACGGACGGTGCTGGTCGAGAACGGGATCATGCGCTCGTATCTGCACGACCGCATTTCCGCGAAGCACTATGGGCTGGCCTCGACCGGGTCGGGCCGCCGTCAATCCTTCCGCTTCTCTCCGGTCCCGCGCATGCGCAACACCTACATGGTCGCCGGGCCGCACGATCCGCGGGAGATCATCGCCTCGGTTCCGAAGGGGCTGTACGCGGAGAACTTCTCGAACGGGCAGGTGAACATCGGCGCGGGCGATTTCACCTTCTACTTGCAGAAGGGCCGGCTGATCGAAAACGGCAAGCTCACTTCGGTGGTGAAAGACGCCAATCTCATCGGCAACGGACCGAAGGTGCTTGCGAGCATCGACATGGTCGGCACCGACTTCGCGCTGTTCAAGAGCGGCGGAACCTGCGGCAAGGACGGGCAGGGTGTGCCGGTCGGATTCGGGCTTCCCACCGTGCGCGCGGGCGCGATCTCGATTGGAGGTAGGAAGGCATGAGCCAGGAACTATTGCCGAAGGCGCAGGAGATCATTCGAATCGCTCGCAAGGCGGGCGCGCAGGATGCCCGGGCCCTGGTCAATCGCTCCACCGAAAGCACGCTCGAATGGCGCGACGGGCAACTCGATCGGCTGTCGCAATCGACGAGTCTCGGCGTGGGGCTGAGCCTCTTCGTCGACGGACGTTTCTCGGCGCACAGCACGAGCGATCTGCGTCCCGAAGCGCTCGAGAACTTCATCGCCGAAGCGGTCGCGATGACGCGCGCGCTCGCGCCCGATCCTCATCGCCGCCTGCCCGATCCCGCGCGGTACGCGGGGCGCTTCTCGGGCGATCTGCAAATGTACGACCCGGAGGGATCCGCGCGGATGACGGGCGTCGAACGCCGGCGCAACGCGCGGACCTTGGAAGAAGCCGTGCGCGCGAATCCCGAGGCGGACAAGATCCTCTCGGTCTCGACGGTCTGGTCGGACGCGATCGAGCAAACCGCGATGGTCAATTCGAACGGCATGGAAGGGACCAACGAGGCGACCAGCTTCGCCGCCTCGGCGGAGGTCGTCGTGCGCGACGAGAACGAGCGCAAGCCTTCGGGCGATTGGTACTCGGTCGTGCTGCATCGCGATCAATTGGATCCGCTCGAGAGCGTGGCGCGCAAGGCGTTGGAGCAGGCCCTGAGCGGCATCGGCGAGGCCCCGGTCGCGACCGGCCGCTATCCATGCATCATCGAGAACCGCCAGGTCGGGCGCGCGATGGGCGGGCTGCTGGCCGCCTTCTACGGAGGCAACATCCAGCAGCAGCAATCCTTCCTCGCGGACAAGGCGGGCGCGCAAATCGGCAGCGCGATCTTCACCGTGATCAACGATCCTCATGTGCCCGGCGGCTTCGGCTCGCGGACCTACGATTCCGAGGGCATGTCCACCGTGCGCATGCCGGTCATCGAGCGCGGCGTGGTGCGCAACTTCTTCTTCGACACCTACTACGCCAGCAAGCTCGGCGTGCAGCCGACCACCGGCTCGCAAAGCAATCTCGTCTTCGAGACGGGCAGCCGCGGTCTGGAGGCGATGCTGCAGGCGATGGGCACGGGCCTTCTCGTCACCGGATTCATGGGCGGGAATTCCAACAGCACGACGGGAGATTTCTCCATCGGCATCCGAGGCCACTGGATCGAGAACGGCAAGCGCGTGAAGCCGGTCTCCGAGATGAACCTGTCGGGCAATCACCTCGAGGTCTGGAAGCATCTGGTGGAAGTGGGCAACGATCCCTGGCCCTACTCGAGCACCCGCGCGCCGAGCTTCCGCTTCGACGAGCTCCAATTCTCGGGAGCGTGAGGAAGAGCGTCTTTCGGGAGCGTGAACGAAGGCAGGCTCTCGGGAACGCGTGAAGGATCGCGGTTTGCGGGGGCGCTGGACCGGCCCCCGCAAACCGCTTACGATGGAGGCATAGCGGCGCGCAATGGAATGCGGAGGGCGGAGATGCGAACTCTTCTCTTGCTGATCGCTTTCTCGCTGGCCGCGATGCTTGGTCCATCGGCCCAGGCGCTGAAACCCGAGGCCGACTATCGTGCGATCCCTTCCGATTACGGCATCCTCTATCGGGAGGTCCGCATTCGCACGTCCGATCGCCTGACGCTGTACGGGTGGTTCTATCCCGCGCAGGATACGGCGGGCATCGCGCACCGGTTGGTCGGACGCGTGGCTCCCGTTCCCGATGAGCTGAAGTGCGCGCCGCGCCCCTACCGCTTGATCGACGCCCAGCCGAGGCCGACGATCGTGATCTGCCCCGGCGACGCGGGCAACATGAGCCAGCTCATCCTCTACGCGTATCACTTCTCCACGCACGGCTTCAATGTGCTCACCTTCGATTGGCGCGGATTCGGCGACAGCGATCCCTGGAAGTTCGAGCCCGATGCCCTCGTCTGCACGGAATTCCTGGAAGATCTCGAATCGGCGATCGATCTCGCCCGTTCGCGTCCCGAGACCGATCGATCGCGCATCGGCCTCTTCGGCTTCTCGACCGGCGCATATCTCTCCTTCGCCGTGGCGGCCAAGCGCCACGACATTCGCGCGCTCGTCACGCGGGCGCTGCTCACCTCCTTCGACGATCTGTTCCGCACTCTGAAGAAGGCGTATCCCGAGCGGCAATTCCGCGCCCCCTCCGACTATCCCGTCTATCTCCTGCCCGTGAATGCCGCGCCGCGCGTCACGACGCCCACCTTGCTGGTGGTCGGCAAAGAAGACGACCGCACGCCTCCCTGGATGTCGGAGCGGGTCTACTCCCGCCTCGCGGGACCGAAGCAGATGTGGGTGGTGAAGGGCGCCGGCCACGGCGGCAAGGACGCGCCCGAGCTCGCCGGCTATCCGGAGTTCTTCAAGCGCGTGGTGGGCTTCTTCGAAGCGCAGTTGATGGATGGCTCGGCGGCCACGCAAGCCGGGAAGCAGTAGGATCGCGCCGTGCGGCTTCCCGCGATCACGCGATGGAGCGCGAAGCTGAGGCCGAGCGATGCGACCGGCCTGCTCTTGCGCATCCTTCTCGTCCTCAGCGCGTGCATCAATCTCCTCTATGTCTCGCACCTGGGGCTGACCGAAGTCGATCGCGCGCGCGGCGATTCCCCATACTATCATCTGGCCGGCAAAGGCGTCGAGCAGTTGATCGAGCGCCCCTTTCACTACGCGGGCAAGCTCGTGCGGAACGACTTGACCGCGGAGGAACGGGCCTCGCTGGGTCTCGAGAAGTCGTACAACGGCGGACTGCTGCGTTCCCCCGCGTACGGCATCTTCCTCGGATGGCTCTACACGATCTTCGGCGACGACATTCACGTGGTAGCGATTGCGCAAGCCTTGCTGCTCACGCTGGTCGTGTACCTGTTGTACAAGCTCGGAGCGGAGCTGTTCGGCCGCCGAACGGGAGTGCTCGCCGCCGCCATCGTCGCGTTCTATGCCGCCTTCTGGTACTATGCCGGGCGCGTGCTCACCGAGGCGCCCACGCTGCTGCTGCTCGTCGCCTGCGTGCTCTTCGCCACGCGCGCCGCGCGAGATTCCGCCAGGCGCTGGCCCGCGCTCGCCGGCCTTGCGAGCGGAGCGCTTCTCCTCTGCAAGATCTCCATGCGCTACTTCCCCATTCTGCTTCTCGTGCTATTGCTGCTCTTCGCGCGCAAGCAAGGGACGCCCATGTTGTGGCGCAAGGCAAAGGCATTCTTGGTAGGGCTGGCCATCATGCTCGTGCCTTGGCTGCTCTTCTCGCTGATGGCGTTTCACGCGCCGCTCTTGAGCGCTCCGCTCAACACCGGGCCGCTCTACACCGTGTACCGTGGCAATTACGCCCCGAATGACGGATGGGAAGACGACGGCGCGGGCGATCGCTTGACGCGCGAGTTCAGGGAAGCTTCCGCGCATGCGGCTCCCGGGGATTTTGAAAAGGGCAAGGTCTACGAGGCCGCGGCGCGCAAGGCGATTCGCTATCACACGCGTGACTTCCTCCTGCTCCTCGCGCGCAAAGTCTATCGCATGTGGAATCGCCCCGCCGATCCCTGGGCGCATTCCCTCGGCTTCTTCACGGTTCCCGGGCAGACGAGTTGGCATCGGATGCTGGCCGTGATCGCGCTCCTTGGCGCGGGATGGCTGGCGTGGCTCCGCCCGCGTACGGTCTTCCTTCTCGCGCCCATCGCCTACCTCACGCTGCTTCATGGGGCGACGCGCGTCGAGACGCGCTTCGCCATGCCGGCCATGCCCTTCGTCATCCTGGTGGCTTCGGCCGCAATCGCGATGCTGCTGTCGAACCGCTGGTGGCAATCGCGTGCGGCGCTGCGGCGCATCGGCGCCCGTTGTCTGCGCGAGCCCGCGCTGTTCGCGGCTCTCCTCTTCACGGCCGCCGCCTTCGCCGGCACGACGGCGGGATGGCTGCAGTGGTTCCCTTCGCTGTCGCCCAAGGCCGCTCGCACGCTCTCTCTGCTCTTTCCCTTGGGCGCGTTCCTTGCGAGCGGCATCGCCCTCGCGCATCTCTTCGGCGAGCGTGTGAGCGCGGCCGTGCAAGTCCTTTCGCCCGCTCGTGCGCGCTTCGCGGCATTTGCGCCCATCGGGATTCTGTGCGTCGTGCTCGGAGCGCAGGCGATCGGCAATCCTTTCTGGACGGAATGGCACGCGCGCCTGACCTCTCCCAGTCAAACGATCGTGCAGGAGATTCTCCTCCCCGGTCCGCTCGAGCTGAAACACTTCCAAGGGGCCGCACTGCAGATCGACATGCTCGGCAGCCTCTCATCAGACTGTCGCGTGACCGTGCGCGTGAACGGACAGACGGTGAAGGAATTCCCGCGTGGGCTGGAAGTTGATGAGAGGAAGTTTGTCTATCCCGAGGAGCTGAATCCGGGGTTGAGCACTCGCTTGCGGGACGGTCTGCAAGCGGTCTTGAAGCGGGTGCGCGAGTCCGGCGCGCGGGAGCCCGTGGGATACGAGTACTTTCGCCAATGGCACCGCATCCCCTTCGACCTCGCCTTGCTCGAGGGAGTCGATCGCATTCGGGTCGAGATCGCCGTCACGCGGGGCGGAAGCGGCGGGTTCGTGGAGGTGTACGGCGACTACCCGCGCACGGGCGGTCCCGCGGGAAGCGATCGCGATGCAGCAGGAGACGATCGCAATACAAGAGAGCGCGATGCGATGGGAAGCGGTGAGATGCAACGCTTCGTCGGGCCCTCCTTCGCGCGCACGCTCTACGAGACTTCGTTGGATCAACTGTCGGGCAATGCGGGCGACCGGCGGCGAGCGGATTACCGCTTGATTCGCGAGGAGCCGACGCTGAGCCAGGCGACCCGGTCGGAGTGGATCGATCGCGGCAAAGCTCGCGCGGACGATCTGTCCACGGATTACGGCAGGCAAAAGGGCGCGTACCGGATTCGAGTGGATCTGCAAGCCAAGGGATCGTTCTATCTCGAGGCGCCGCGTGGGGGCGAGCCGAGCATCACCTGGCACTTCGATTCGGACGGACCGCAACCTTGGCCGCGCGCGACGGCCAAGGACATGCGTTGGGCCCAGCGTTCGGAAGCGACCTTCAGCGGCTACCTCGTGCTCTAAACCTGGCATCAGGTCTTTGGATGCCTGCATCGGCCCTGTTCATTGGGGCACGGCGAAGGCTGGACCTGTCCCCCGGCACTGTGCTAGATTCTGCGCTCGCTTTTTGAAGCGGCCCCCGGAGAGGTGTCCGAGTGGTCGAAGGAGCGCGCCTCGAAAGCGCGTGGGCCCATCGGGTCCCGTGGGTTCGAATCCCACCCTCTCCGCAGTCGTTCTTTCGCGACGATTGCTCGTCCTTCCTGTGCGAGAAGATGCCCCTTGCGGCCTACCGGCTCATGCGTTCGCGCTCGTGGTTGACCCGGAAAGAGCGTGCACGTGTGCGGATGTGGGCCGATGAAGTGAACCGCGCGGGCGGTGAATTCCCCAAATCGGATCTGCCCTGAGCCGCGCTTCGAAATAGCGCCCACCCATTTCCGGCCCGCCGGAATCATCACCCATCGCCTGCCGCTCGAGTGAGTGCCCGAGGCCTATCGCATCTTCCGGGACAAGGAAGAGGGCTGCATCGAGGTCGTGCTCTATCCGACCGGAGGCAACGGCGCAGGCCGATGAGTCTCGGAAGGATGTCCGGGCACACGCGGTGATGTGGGACAGCTGACGATGCCTGACCGTGGAATCGGGATGCGTGCTTCAAGCGGCATCCCGATTCTCTTTGACCTTTGGGCGGTTCGTTTACCCGTGGCATTTGGGGCGCCCCGCACCTTCGTGCATCGCGCTCGAATCTCGGGTAGGATTCGTCGCCGTTGCAGAGAGTGCGGCCGCTCGCATCCCTCGTGTGCGAATGGCTCGTCCCTGCCCCGTTCGAGAAGCATCGCATGGTTGAAGGTCCGGCAAAGGATTCTGAGTGATGATTCGAAAGCCAGACAACGCGCGCGCATCCGACCGCGGAGAATCGCCTCTTTCGATTCCCGCTTCTTCGGATGCGCCATGCGCATCGGGCGGGCCGCAAGGCAGCTTGCGCGAACGATCCGCGGAAGTGGCGAACCGACCGGTCACCTGGGCGGGGCTCGGTCACCTCCTGGTCGTCTATCTCGTCTGGGGCAGCACCTATCTCGCCATTCGCATCGCCGTGCGCGAGGGAAGCGGATTCCCTCCCTTTCTTCTCGGTGGCAGCCGCACACTCGCGGCCGCGCTCGCGCTCTTCGCCTGGAATGCGGCGCGCCGGCAGCGCATCCTTCCCTGCCGTCACGATTGGAAGCCGCTCGTCGTGACCGGCCTGCTCCTGTGGCTGGGAGGCAACGGGCTCGTCAATTGGGCGGAGCAACGCGCCGATTCGGGATACGCCGCGCTGCTCGTCGGGGCGATGCCGATCTGGGTCGTCCTTCTGGAAGCGCTCGTCGACCGCCGCAGACCTTCACCTGGTTTGGTCGGCGCGCTCGTCATCGGCTTCTTGGGATTGGCGACGCTCACTTGGCCCGTGCTGCGCTCCGCGCATGGTGCGGGACTGGCCGAAGTCATCGCGCTCATCATCGCTCCGCTCAGTTGGGGAGCGGGAGCGATCTACCTCGCGCGCCGGCCGCCTTCCCTTGGTCCGACCGCGGGAGCCGCGTGGCAGCAGTTGGCGGGCGCAGCCGGCTTCCTCATCGTTGCGCTCATCGCGGGCGAGCCGCGCCCGCATCCCACGCCGCAAGCATGGGGCGCGTGGGGCTATCTCGTCGTGGCCGGGTCGATCATTGCGTTCACCTCGTTCGTCAACGCGCTTCGTCTGCTTCCCACTTCAATCGTGACCACCTATTCCTATGTGAATCCGGTGATCGCGGTCTTTCTCGGCTGGCTCGTGCTCCACGAACGCATCACCGCGTGGACGGTCGCCGGCACGATCCTGATTCTGGCCGGCGTCGCGGGCGCATTCCACGAGAAGCAGCGCAGGAGCCGCGATGCGCGCGTTCCCAATAGCACTGATCGCCTCATGCCCAAGCCGGGCGCCTTGCAGCACACGCCCGCCATGGCAACTGCCGCCGTGCATGCGCCGGCGGTCGCTGCATCCGGCCCGCGCGTTTCGCTCGACAAGAGCCCTGCGCGCGTGCGCCAGATGTTCGATGATCTCGCGTCCCGCTACGACCGCTTCGACACGCTCTTCTCTCTCGGTCTGGACCGCGGTTGGCGCAAGAAGGCCGTGCGCGCGTTGAACCTACGGCCGGGCGACACGGTTCTGGATGCGGCCACGGGAACGGGCGAGCTGGCCTTCGCCGCTCTGCGCGCCTTCCCCGAAACCAGAATCACCGGAATCGATTTCGCCCGACGGATGCTCGGCATCGGCCGCGAAAAGCTGGCGCGCAGCGTGGGGACAGCAGCCTCTTCCTTCGTTCCGGTGGCAGGCGATGCGCTTCGTCTGCCCTTTCGCGATGGCTGCTTCGATGCGGTCATGATCGCCTATGGGTTGCGCAACACGCAGGACACGACCGCCGCGTTGGATGAGTTCCGTCGAGCCCTCAAAGACGAAGGCAAGCTGCTCGTGCTCGAATTCGGCATTCCGACCGCGTGGCCGCTGCGCGGGATCTTCCGCTTCTACTTCCATCGCATCATGCCCCGGCTCGCTCATTGGTCTTCGGGGCATCAGGCGCCTTTCGCGTACCTGGCTTCCTCGGTCGAGGCCTATCCGAATGCGGCGGATCTGGCCGCGCTCATCGAGAGCCGGGGATTCGCGCACGAGAGCACGGCTGTCTTGACGGGCGGCATCACCCACGCGGTCGTAGCGCGGGCGATCAAGCAGGAGTGATTGGTGCCGCGCGCGAACACGCGCCGGTCGAGAAGGGGCGCTATCGCCTCGTCTTCCATTACCCCATAGACCCGGCGCGCGAAACGAGCGATTTCCCCGCATCCGAAGCCAGGTATCCGCTGTTGAGAGGACCCGCCCAGCGGGCTACACTCCCGGGTTGGTCCTGAAGAGACGCGGATGCGCGGTCCGCCGGCATCGACGCCCTGCGCGTGAGCAATGCCCGGCGGCCACAGCGAGCGCGGGAGAGCGCATGAGAGCGCTTCGCGCGCGTCCGCGACCGCAGCAGAAACGGAGACGATCCCGGCCATGGAAGCAAGCGGTGCGCCCACGCCCGATCTTCTCGCCCCCTGGCGCGAGAAGTATCCGGAGAAGTTCGCCTCGACCGAAGAGATCTTCCGCCACGTCCATCGCGGCGACCGGATCTTCATCGGCACCGGCTGCGGCGAGCCTCAATACCTGGTGAACGAGCTGATCCGTTATGTCGACCAGCACCCGCTGGCCCTGTTCGATACGGAAGTGCTCCAGGTGTGGAGCCTCGGAGTGGCGCCCTACGCGGATGTGCGCTTCAAGCGCAACTTCCGCCACAATTCCTTCTTCATCGGCTCGAGCACGCGCCAGTCGGTGAATGAAGGGCACGCGGATTACACGCCGATCGCCCTTTCGCAGGTGGTGAACCTGATCCTCCAGGGCAGCGTGCCCATCGATGTCGCCTTGATCCAAGTTTCGCCGCCCGATCCGCACGGCTATGTGAGCCTGGGCATCAGCGTCGACATCGTGAAGGCCGCCGCCGAGAAAGCCGATCTCGTGATCGCCCAAATCAACCACGAGATGCCGCGCGTGCTCGGCGACACCTTCCTGCCCATCGAGGTGCTCGACTTCATCGTCCCGCACGATGAGCCGCTGCTCGTATACGGCGGCGCCGTCTCGGATGAAATCGCCGAGCGCATCGGCCGCCACGCGGCGCGCATCGTGCGCGACGGCGACACCATCCAGGTGGGATACGGCAACATCCCCAACGCGATCCTCGCGAATCTGCGCGAGAAGAAATCGCTGGGCGTGCACACCGAGCTTCTCAGCGACGGGCTGGTCGATCTCATTCGCCGCGGAGTGATCGACAACAGCCGCAAGTCGATCGATCGCGGAAAATCGGTGGCGACCTTCTGCATGGGCAGCCGCGAGACCTATCGCTACCTGCACGACAATCCGAGCTTCATGTTCCGCACGACCTCGTACACGAACGACCCGCTCCTGATCGCGAGCCAGGAGAACATGGTGGCGATCAACACCGCCCTCGCGATCGATTTGACCGGCCAGGCGACGGCGGAATCGATCTCGACCGACTTCTACAGCGGCGTCGGCGGGCAAGGCGATTTCATGCGCGGCGCGGCGATCGCGCCGGGAGGGCGGACGATCCTCGCGATGCAGGCGACCGCGGCGAACGAGACGGTCTCGCGAATCGTGCCGGTCATCGCCGGAGGCGCGGGCGTGACGCTGACGCGCACCGATGTGCGCTATGTGGTCACCGAGTACGGCATCGCCTATGTGCACGGGAAGAACATCCGCACCCGCGCGATGGACCTGATCGCGATCGCGCATCCCAAGTTCCGACCCTGGCTGATCGAGGAAGCGCGGCGGCTGAAGCTGATCTACGCCGATCAGGGCTTCGTGCCCGGCGCGGCGGGCGAATATCCCGAGCATCTCGAAATCCGGCGCACGACCAAGGGCGGCGCGGAGATCCTGCTGCGTCCGGTGAAGATCAGCGACGAGCCCCTGCTCGCGGACTTCTTCCGCAAGGTCTCCGACGAAACGCTGCGGCGCAGGTTCATGTCGATCCGTACGGAAATGCCGCACGAGCGCTTGCAGGAGCTGACGATCGTCGATTACACCGAACACATGGTGATCCTGGCGGTGCTCGAGCGCGAGGGACAGGAAGAGGCGGTCGGCATCGGGCAATACCGCATCTCCGAAGAAAGCAATGTCGCGGAAGTCGGCCTGGTCGTGCGCGACGATTATCAAAACCGCGGCATCGGCCGGGAGCTGATCAAGCGCCTGACGCAGCTTGCACGCCAGCGCGGCTTGTACGCCTTTACCGCGCAGGTGCTGATCGAGAACCGACAGATGCTGCACCTCTTCGAGAACAGCGGCTTCGAGATCCGCCGCCATGTGGCGGCGGGCACGGCTCATTTGCAGATGAGCTTTGGAGCGGGCAAGTGAGCGATCTCACCCGCCTCTTCGCACCCCGAGCGGTCGCGATCGTCGGCGCCTCGCCCGATCCCACCAAGATCGGCTACAAGATCATGCGCAACCTGGTCCACAACCGGACCTCCGCGCACATCCATCCCGTGAATCCGAAGGGCGGCGAAATTCTCGGGCTGCCCGTCTCGCGTTCGATCGGCGAGATTCCGGAGCCGGTCGATCTCGCGGTGATCTCGATTCCCGCCGATCGCGTCTACGGCGCGGTGGTCGATTGCGCCGCCGCGAGCATTCCCTTCGCGATCATCATCAGCTCCGGCTTCTCCGAAGTGGGACGCCTGGAAGAGGAGCAGCGCATCGTCGCCTACGCGCGCGAACATGGCGTGCGGATCGTCGGCCCGAATGTCTTCGGCATCTTCTCGGCGCGCGCATCGCTCAACGCGGGCTTCGGGCCGCGCGACATCCGTCCCGGCAAGCTCGCGATCATCAGCCAGAGCGGGGCGATGGGCGGGGCGATGATCGGAATGACCTCGGTCGCCGGCATCGGGCTCTCCGCGATCATCCCACTCGGGAACAAGGCCGACATCGACGAAGCCGACCTGCTCGACTTCTTTCGCGACGATCCCGAGACCGAGATCGTGCTCATCTACATGGAAGGCGTGAAGCAGGGCGAGCGCCTGCTCGCTTCGCTCTCGGCGACGGCGCGGCGCAAGCCGGTGCTCGTCATCAAGACCGGGCGTTCGCATCGCGGCGCGCTCGCGGCGGCCTCGCACACCGGCGCGCTCGCAGGTGCGGACGAGGTCTTCGACGATCTCATGCGCCAGGCAGGCGCGCTGCGCGCCGAGCGCTTGGACGAAGCGCTGGCCTGGTGCCGCTTCCTGATGCACGCGCCCGCACCTGCGGGCGAGAACCTGGTGGTGGTCACGAATGGCGGCGGCGCGGGAGTGTCCGCGGCCGACGCGTGCGAGAAGTTCGGCGTGCGCATGCACGACGATGCCGCCACGCTGCAACGCGTCTTCGGCCCGTACACGCCTCCGCTTGGATCGACCAAGAATCCGATCGATTTCACCGGGCAAGCGACGCCTGCCGATTACGAACGCGCGCTGGAAGCGGCACTTGCCGATCCGAGCTGCCACATGGTGCTCGCGATCTACTGCGAAACCGCGCTGCTCCCCTTCGAATCGCTCACCGAGAGCTTGATCGGCTTGCACGAGAAATTCCGGCGCGCCCGCAAGCCGGTCGCGTTCTGCCTGCTGGGCGGCGAAGGCTCCGCGCAGTGCATGGCGACGCTTCAACAAGCCGATATACCCGCCTTCGGCGAGATCTACACCGCCGTCTCGTGCCTCGCGGCCTTGCAGGCGCATACCCGGCGAGCGCGAAGCGCGATCGAGGAGCCGGTGCGCGCAGCGGTGGATGCCGCCGCGGCCGCGAAGATCGTCGCGACCGCGAAGGCGGAAGGGCGCGGCTTCCTGCTCGCGCCCGAAGGGTATGCGCTGTTGAAGGCGATCGGATTGCGCGCGCCGGAGAGCCATGTCGCGCGCACTCTCGAGCAGGCGCTCGTGCATGCGACCGCGATGGGATTTCCCGTGGTGCTGAAGGTGATCTCGCCCGACATCATTCACAAGAGCGACGCAGGCGGAGTGGCGCTCGATCTCGAGAGCCGGGACGAAGTCATCGCGGGCTACGAAGCGATCATGCGCAATTGCCGGCAGCGGCGTCCCGGAGCGCGCATCCTGGGAGTGGAAGTGACGCGCATGGTCTCCTCGCGCTCGGAAGTGATCGTCGGCGCGCGGCGCGATTCCGCCTTCGGGCCGATCGTGATGTTCGGCATGGGCGGGGTGTTCGTGGAATTGCTCGGCGATGTCGCCTTCCGCTCCATTCCCCTCACCCGCTCCGATGTGATGGCGATGATGAAGGAGACGCGCGCCTACCGCCTGCTGCTCGGAGTGCGCGGCGATTCGGCCCGCGATCTTCCTGCCACGATCGACGCGATCGTGCGCCTCGCTTCCCTCGTCGAGCAGTGCCCCGAGATCGCCGACATCGAGGTGAATCCCCTCTCCGTTTTCGCGGAAGGCGAAGGCGTGTGCGCGACGGACGTGCGCGTAGCGGTGAGGAGTTCGTCTTGAAAGACGGCGATGATGGGCGGATGGCGGGACAGCGGGCTCGAGCAGGGCGAAGCGTTTCCATAATCAGCCCTGCATGCAGGTTGATTCAAGCCCCACACGCCCACTTTCGATCCGGGCACGGCCGCATGCGGCCGTGCCCGGGTCCCTGGTCCCGGAAGGGGCCAGGAGTAAAGGGTCAAAGGGTCAAGGCGTTACGGTCCTGGAGGCGCGGAAGCCGACCTGGTAGTGGCCGTCGTCCGGGTCCAAGTAGTGCCGATCCGCGCACCGTAGGTTGCTGTCGCCGTTGACCCAGGAGCCGCCGGGAAGCACGCGGTACGATCCACTCGCCGGGCCCGGAGGATCCGTCACCGGACTCGTTCCCAGTTCGCAGGCATGCCAGTCGTTGCACCACTCATGCACATTCCCCGCCATGTCGGACAGACCCAACGCCGCCGGAGCGTCCGGATAGCTTCCTACCGGTGAGGTCCAGAAGACACAGTAGTCACCGCTACCGTAATAGTCGTAGAAGTTCGCCCGACTGCAATCCGGCTCCTCGTTCCCCCAAGGGTAGATCCGCTCGTCATCGTATTGCGCCGCGTACTCCCATTCCGCATCCGTGGGCAGGCGGTAGCCTTGGGCGCTGTAGGGATCACCGTCATTGCATTGCCATGTCGAGTGGTTGTAGGCCCGCGGCAGCCCCGTCTGAAGACTCAGCCAGTCGCAGTAAGCCGCCGCTCCGTACCAGGTCACCTCCTTCACCGGATGATTTGAAGGGTCATAGCCCTCTGGGTAGGCGCCCTGGGCGTAGCTCGACGGCGATTCCCGCAGGGTGAACACCCCACGACTGAAGGCGATCTCGCCGATTCCATCCAGATCCAGAAGCTCCTTCGTGCTGCCATCCAGATTGTCCTGCACCGAGGTCGTCGTGGCCGTCACATACCCGTGGTCGTACGCCCACTGCACCGCCTCCAGGTACTCCTTATTCGTCACCTCGTGCTGGCCCAAGTAGAAAGCCCGCGTCAGGGTCACCTCATGCTCGTCCCACCCGCAATAGGCCACCCCATCGCCCATGGTGAAGACCCCGGCCGGGACTGCGACGAAGCCCGGAATGCCCGCATCGTAGAAGGTCAGGCTGTCGATATCCGTCAAGGGGCGAGTGTCCACGTGCGTCCCTCTGTGGATCCGCATCATCACGTCCCCCCGGCCGACCGCCGACCCCAGAACCAGCGCCAAACCCAACACCACCATCATTCGCCGTCTCATCGCTCTATCCTCCCTCAGGCTGCTTTACTCTTTCCTGCTTTGCATCGTGTGCTCGCGGCCGCCGCGCTACGGCAGCAGGATCATCCTTCGGCTCTCAGCGATACCCGGAGCAGCCAGCTTGTAGAAATAGACTCCGCTCGCGACCTTCTTGCCTTCGGGGTCGCACCCATCCCAGATCGCTTCGTGCGACCCGGCTTGGCGATCCTCGTTGATCAGCGTCCGGATCAGTCGTCCCTCCACGCTGTAGATCGCAAGCTCCACCCGGCCAGCCTGCGCAAGCTCGAAGCCGATCTTCGTCACCGGCGTGAACGGATTGGGCCGGTTCTGGAAGAGACCGCTCTTGCTGATGCGTGCGGAGCCTTCTGTCGGGTCCTCGGTATCTGAAGAAGAGACGGTCATGGCGGCTCGGAAACCGAAGAATTCGTAGCTGGAGTTCGGGGAGCCGTTGATCCGATTCGCGCATCGCAGGTAGCTGCCGGTCTCCATCCAGGCGCCGCCGCGCACAACGCGGGCCGATCCACTCGCCGGGCCCGGAGGATCCGTCACCGGACTCGTCCCCAGATCGCATTCAAACCAGTCGTTGCACCATTCGAACACATTCCCGGCCATGTCAAACAGACCCCAGGACGCCGGCGCGGGAGGATAGCTACCCACCGGGGAGGTCCACCAGACGCAGGGGTCGCCGATGCCGAAGTAGTCGTAGAAGTTTGCCCGACTGCAATCCGGCTCCTCGTCCCCCCACGGGTAGATCCGCTCGTCGTCCAATTGCGCCGCGTACTCCCACTCGGCGTCCGTGGGCAGGCGGTAGCCTTGGGCGCCGTAGGGGTCGCCTCCATTGCAGGCCCAGTCGCCGTTGTGCTGGTACGCCCGCGGCAGCCCCGCCTGCAGGCTCAGCCAGTCGCAGTAGCGCACTGCCCCATACCAGGTCACCTCCTTGACCGGATGCTCGGCGGGGTCATAGCCCTCGGGGTAGGCGTCTTGGGCGTTGCTCGACGGCGATTCCTGCAGGCTGAACACCCCACCGCTGAAGGCGATCTCGCCGTATCCGTCCAGGTTCAGAAGCTCCTGCGTGCTTCCATCCAGATTGTCCAGCACCGAGGTCGTCGTCGCCGTCACGTACCCGTGGTCATAGGCCCACTGCACCGCCTCCAGGTACTCCTGGTTCGTCACCTCGTGCTGGCCAAGATAGAAACTCCGCGTCAGGGTGACCTCGCGCTCCTCCCCCCCGCAGTTGGCCACCCCATCGCCCATGGTGAAGACTCCGGCCGGGACCTCCACCATCGACACCGGGAGCGTCTCGGGGGTAATGGTCCTGGCGGCTCGGAAACCGAGACAGTTGCAGGCGCCGCCCGGGTCGTCGCCGTCCCGACCCGCGCACAGCAGGTAGCCGTCGAAGAGGTTTTGCCAGCAGCCGCCGCGAAGAACGCGGTACGATCCACCCGCCGGGCCCGGAGGATCCGTCACCGGACTCGTCCCCAGTTCGCAGACCCACCAGTCGTTGCACCATTCGTACACATTCCCCGTCATGTCAGAGAGCCCCAACGCCACCGGCGCGTCCGGATAGCTCCCCACCGGAGAGGTCCAACCGACGCAGTAGTCGTGGATGCCGTAGAAGTCGTAGAAGTTCGCCCGGCTGCAGTCCGGAGCCTCGTCCCCCCAGGGATAGATCCGCTCGTCGTCGTATTGCGCCGCGTATTCCCACTCCGCATCCGTAGGCAGGCGGTAGCCTTGGGCGCCGTAAGGGTCGCCACCATTGCATTGCCAGGTGGAGTGGTTGTAGGCCCGCGCCAACCCCGCCTGAAGGCTCAGCCAGTCGCAGTACGCCGCCGCCCCGTACCAGTTCACCGCCTTCACCGGATGATTTGAGGAGTCATAGCCCTCTGGGTAGGCGCCCTGGGCGTCGCTCGACGGCGATTCCCGCAGGCTGAACACCCCACCGCTGAAGGCGATCTCGCCCCATTCAGCATCCAGATCCAGAAGCTCCTGTGTGCTGCCATCTAGATTGTCCAGCACCGAGGTCGTCGTCGCCGTCACGTACCCGTGGTCATAGGCCCACTGCACCGCCTCCAGGTACTCCTGGTTCGTCACCTCGTGCTGGCCAAGATAGAAACTCCGCGTCAGGGTGACCTCGCGCTCCTCCCCCCCGCAGTTGGCCACCCCATCGCCCATGGTGAAGACTCCGGCCGGGACCTCCACCATCGACACCGGGAGCGTCTCGGGGGTAATGGTCCTGGAGGCTCGGAAGCCGAGATTGTCGAAGCTGACGTTCGGGTTGTTGTTGTTCCGATTCGCGCAACGCAGGTGGCCGCCGTAGTCGTCGTCCCAGGAGCCGCCGCGAAGAACGCGGCGTGACCCGCTGGCCGGACCCGGTGGATCCGTCACCGGATTCGTTCCCAGATCGCAGACGTGCCAGTCGTTGCACCATTCGAACACATTCCCCGCCATGTCAGAGAGCCCCAACGCCGCCGGCGCGTCCGGATAGATCCCCACCGCAGAGGTCCAACCGACGCAGTATCCGCTGCCGCCGTAGTCGTAGAAGTTCGCCCGGCTGCAGTCCGGCGCCTCGTTCCCCCAAGGGTAGATCCGCTCGTCATCGTATTGCGCCGCGTACTCCCACTCCGCGTCCGTCGGCAGGCGGTAGCCTTGGGCGCCGTAGGGATCGCCGCCGTTGCACTGCCAGGTCGAGTGGTTGTAGGCCCGCGGCAGCCCCGCCTGAAGACTCAACCAGTCGCAGTACGCCGCCGCCCCGTACCAGGTCACCTCCATCACCGGATGGTCCGGGTTGATCCCGTGGCCGGCATCGCGGAGGCTGAACACTCCGCCGCTGAAAGCGATCTCGCTGTATGTAGCGTCCAAATCCAGTAGCTCCTGTGTGCTGCCATCCAGATTGTCCTGGACCGAGGTCGTCGTGGCCGTCACGTAGCCGTGGTCAAAGGCCCATTGCACGGCCTCGAGATATTCCTGATTCGTCACCTCGTGCTGCCCAAGGTAGAAGCTCCGCGTCAGGGTCACCTCATGCTCGTCCCACCCGCAATAGGCCACCCCATCGCCCATGGTGAAGACCCCGGCCGGGACTGCGACGAAGCCCGGAATGCCCGCATCGTAGAAGGTCAGGCTGTCGATATCCGTCAAGGGGCGAGTGTCCACGTGCGTCCCTCTGTGGATCCGCATCATCACGTCCCCCCGGCCGACCGCCGACCCCAGAACCAGCGCCAAACCCAACACCACCATCATTCGCCGTCTCATCGCTCTATCCTCCCTCAGGCTGCTTTACTCTTTCCTGCTTTGCATCGTGTGCTCGCGGCCGCCGCGCTACGGCAGCAGGATCATCCTTCGGCTCTCAGCGATACCCGGAGCAGCCAGCTTGTAGAAATAGACTCCGCTCGCGACCTTCTTGCCTTCGGGGTCGCACCCATCCCAGATCGCTTCGTGCGACCCGGCTTGGCGATCCTCGTTGATCAGCGTCCGGATCAGTCGTCCGTCCACGCTGTAGATCGCAAGCTCCACGCGACCAGCCTGCGCAAGCTCGAAGCCGATCTTCGTCACAGGTGTGAACGGATTGGGCCGGTTCTGGAAGAGGTGGAAGGCCTTCACGAGATGGGCCGCATCATCGGGATCGTCGATACTTGAGAAGCCCCAGAGGAACTCGATCCTCTCGATCGCGGCGAGCGCGTAGCTCTCCGATGCACCAGATCTCTGGACCAGCAACGAGTCGCCCTCGAACACGACCCGGTCGATCTCGCTCACGGCGTAGAGCGCGTCTCCGCCATCGAGGAGCCGGACGGCCAGCATGGGCTCCTCGGCCCGGGCCACCGGCGATGGAATCAGCAAGGCGAGCAAGACCGCGGGGATCAGGGTCAGACGAAACGCGCGGGGAATAGGCGTTCGGCGCATATGAACCCCCTTTTTTCCAGGTCACTCGGGTCGAACGGTCGCAGGCGGGATTATACAACAACCGGGTCGGACAAGCTATCTCGGGCACCGAGGGTGTGGCTCCGCGCCGCCTTGCGGGTGTCTGTACACGCGCGCTTCGTGATCGAGCAGGAAAGCTTTCGCCTCCAGTCCGCCGCCGAAGCCGGTCAGCGTGCCGTTCGCTCCGATCACTCGATGACACGGCACGATGATGGAGATGGGATTGCGGCCATTCGCGGCCCCGACGGCGCGGCAGGCGCTCGCGCGTCCAATGCGCTTCGCGATGTCGCCGTAGGAAGCTGTCTCGCCGAATGGGATCTTTCGCAATTCCTGCCATACGCGCTTCTGGAATTCCGTCCCGCGAACATCGAGAGGCAGATCGAATTCCCGCCGTTTTCCGGCGAAGTACTCTTCGAGTTGCGCTTGCGTCTTCGCGAGAATCGCAGCCGCGCCATCGTCCGCGCTTTGCTTGCGGGCTTGTTTCGCCTCACTGGCGCTGGCCTTCGTGTCGTTCCGTCCCTTGCCTCCGCGCGCAGGCGCTGTCTCTTTCCATAGAACCGCGACCAGCCCCTTCTCGCTCGCCGTCAAGGTCAGCATCCCGACCGGCGATGGCATCGTGATCGTGGAATCCATCATCAGCTCTCCTTTCTCGCGCGTGGCCTTCTCGCAAACGCTTTCTATTGACCGTGCACATTCTTCCCACTACGCCGGCGCGTGCTCTTCACGCAGGCGCGTGCTCTTTCCACAAATGCACGGCCGCATAGCCGCGCCATGGACGGACCGCCTTCAACTGCATGTCGGGATGAAGCGCGCTAGCGCGGCGAAGGATGAGATCCTGCGCGGGGTATGCATCCGCGTCCCCGATGGCGCGCAGCGCGATGTATTCGGCGGTCCAGGGACCGATGCCCGGGGTTTCCTGCAAGCGCGCTTTCAATTCTTCGGGATCCTGTGCCGGATCGAGAGAGAGTTCTCCAGCGGCTAGACGGCGAGCGAGGGTGATCAGCGCAACGCGCTTGCTCTCCGGCATCGGGATGCCCGTCAGCCGCGCGTGAGCCAGACGCTCGGGTGTGGGAAAATGGCGCAAGCGCTCGCCCGTCAACGGATGCGTTCCCGGCGAGCCGTGCTGCGCGATCAACTGCGCCACCAGCGCGCGAGCGCGGGCGAGCGAGACGACCTGGCCCATGATCGCGCAGACGGCCAACTCGAAGGCATCCCAGCATCCGGGAATGCGCAAGCCCGGCCGCTTGATGACGAGCTTCGAAAGCGCGGGGCATGCGGCGAGCGCGTTTGCGACCAGCACCGGGTCGGAATCGAGATCGAACATGCGGCGGACCTTCTGCGCGACGGGAAAGAGGCAGCGCGCATCCTGAGTCACGATCTCGAGCTGCAACTCCGGCTTGCCGCCTCCTGGTTTCCTGCGCGCAATCCTGGTGGCGCAGCGCTGGTCATCAGTGTTGTGCGCGGGCTTGGTCACGCGGGCAATGCCGCTCTTGCCCTCGAACAAGAAGATGCGCTCGTATCGCCCGCTCGAACACGATTCCAGCCCTTCGATGCGGTGTGCATCCAGGAAAACGAGCAGCGCATTCCAATCGAACGGGGGCCGGTATGCCAGGCTCAGGCGAATGCCCGCGGGGAAATCATCTCCTGATGCATGTCTTCGGCGAGTGTCTCGCCAATGCGCTCCGTCGCGTCGTGCGACGACCAATTTCCCGTGGCCGCGCGGTAGCGGGCCTCGATCGCGTTCGCCGCGCATCTTCGTGGGAGAGCGGCGGAATCGTTGTTGCATGGCATCGTTGAACCGGCGCAACGAACGAAAGCCGGCCGTATACGCGATCTCGGTCATGGGCAGAGCGGATTCGACCACGAGCTTGCGCGCGAAATCGAGGCGCATGGCGTCGGCGATCTGCTTGGGGGTGCGACCCAGCTCGCGCTCGAAGAGGCGGCGCAGATGGCGCGCGCTCATTCCGAAGGTCTGGGCGAACTCCTCCTCGCGCAGCGGCGTGTCGCCCGCTCGCGAGGCAATCTGCCGAAGCGCGCGACGCACCACCGCGCTCGTTCCCACCCAGGCGGGGGAAGCGGGCGCGCTTTCCGGCCGGCAACGCAGGCAAGGACGGTATCCCGCCCGTTCGGCGCTCGCCGCGCTCGCGAAGAATTCGACATTGTTCCGCTTCGGGCGCGCGGGACAGATCGGCCGGCAATAGACGCCGGTCGTCTTCACGCCGACGAAGAACTTGCCGTCGAAGCGATAGTCCCGCGCGAGCACCGCGCGGTAGAAGATGTCGTCGCGTCCCGGCATCGCATTTCCCTCGTGAACCGATCGCATCCTAGCGAAGGCCTGCCTAGCTCACTAGCCATTTTCGGACAGGGTCGGCGGAAGGCCTGCTTCTTGCGTCGGCGAGGACGCGGGCGGAAACTGCACGCATAGGCACGGAGTGCACGCCGCTGCACAAGGTCCGTGGCCGCCTGGGTGCGTTGAGGTGGGGCTGTTGGCTGCATGGCGCGTGCGGTGCGGCCATACCGCCCGCTTTTCGGCCGAACCACTGCCTAGGAGACCAGCGATGACGACTCGCGCTCAGATCGATCGCTTTCTCTCTCTAAAGAAACTTGGGTTGGCGGGCGCTTCCCGATCGGGAAAGAAGTTCGGCAACGCGATTCTGAAAGATCTTCGCGCGCGCGGTTATGACATTCGCCCGCTGCATCTCGAGGCGGACGAGCTTCAAGGACTGCGCTGCTATCGAACGCCGGCGGACCTGCCGGACGACACCGAAGGGCTGATTCTCGTCGTGCCCCCTGCGCAGACCGAGCGCCTCGTGCGGCAGGCCGCGGAGAGCGGCATCCGCAACATCTGGATGCAACAGGGGGCTGAGTCGCACGACGCGATCGAGTTCTGCCGGCAAAACGGCGTGGCGGAGGTTCACGGCGAGTGCATTCTCATGTTCGCCGAGCCCGTCGCCTGGTTTCACCGCGTGCATCGCGGGTTGTGGAGATGGCTCGGCAAGCTCCCCAAGTGAGGGCTCTCCCATGGAGGATCGCAAAGGCGAGCACCCGTGGGGCGACGCGGGACAACTCGTATTTCTCGGACTCTTTCTCGCCGTGTGGGCGCTCGATTCGTTCGTGTTGCACGCGACCACGGTTCTCGCGCACTCCGTCCCGCTCGCGTTGCGCTTGGCGGTCGCGTTCTTGCTCCTCGCCGGCTCCATCGTTCTCGTGCGCATGGGGCGGATCGCGGTCACGACCCCGATGCGTCCCGCGCGCGTGATCGACACCGGCGCCTTTCGATTCGCGCGTCATCCGCTCTATCTCTCGGGCCTACTCTTCTATCTCGCGCTTGCCGTGGCCACGCTTTCTTTGGCTTCCTTCGCCGTCGTCGCCGGAATCTTCATCTTCTACGACTTCATCGCCTCGTTCGAGGAACGCGTGATGGAGCGCAAGTTCGGCGAGGCCTACCGCGCGTACCGCAAGCGCACTGGCAAGTGGGGGCCGCGGCTGCTTTCCCGATGACCCGCCGCGGCCCACGCGGGCAGAGGGAGCGCCTCCACGAGCGGCAAGTATGCGCAAGCCGGCCGTCCGCTCAGCCCGCGACAGCAGACGCCTCCCTATCGGCGGTGGCACAGCGCATTCCCGCGCTTGAAAAGCGCGCCCCTTCCCAGTCACAATCCTCGAGTTCCGCGCAACACGCATCGCAATCGCCGCGGGCGGTATGCCGCACGGCGAAGAACGGCGGGATCTTCCGAAGATGCGGAAGGCATCCACCTGATTTTCGCAGGAGCGCCATGGTCCTCTTGCTGCTCGCATTCTTTCTCTCCGGGATTGCCGGCCTGGTCTACGAAATCGCCTGGATGCGTTCGCTCGAGCTCGTCTTCGGAGGCTCGACTCCCGCGGTCAGCACGGTGCTCGCCGCGTTCATGGGCGGTCTTGCGCTCGGCTCCGGGCTCCTCGGCCGCCGCTTCGATCGCGCGAAGCTTCGTCCTCTCACTCTCTACGGCTACCTGGAAGCAGGCATCGCCGTCACCGCGCTCATCGTCCCGTTGGGGCTCGGCCTCTCCTCTTCGTTGTACCGGGCGAGCTATGGCGTGGACGGGCCTGGCTTCGGCGCAGGGATTCTTCGCTTCGCGCTCGTCTTCATCGTGCTCGTCATCCCGACCATGTTGATGGGCGCGACATTCCCCGTGATCGTGCGCGCATACGACGAAGAGCGCCGCGAACGCGTATCCGCCCGCTCGATCGCCTGGCTCTACGGACTGAACACGCTGGGCGCCGTGATCGGGGTGGGTCTCGCGGGCTTCGTGCTGCTGCGGCTCTTCGGCACGACGGTCGCGCTCGCCTGCGCGGCCGCGCTCAATCTTGCAGCCGCGGCGCTTGCCTTGCTGCTCTCTCGCGCGCGCCGCGACCGGCAGGCGGTATCGTCATCCGCTGCGCGCTCGCCCGCTGCATCGGCGCCGTCGTCATCCGCTGCGCGCTCGCCTATCGCATCGGCGCCATCGCCATCCGCCACCCGCTCCCCCGTCGCATCGGCGTCTCCCGCGCATTCGACTCCGGCACCCGACCGCATCCCCGTGCGCGCCTATGTGGCCGCCGCGTTCCTGGCCGGGTTCGCAGCCTTGGCGTGCGAAGTCGTCTGGTCGCGCGTCCTGAAGCTCGTGCTGGCCAGCAGCATCTTCTCTGTTTCCACGATGCTCATGGCCTTCCTTTCCGGAATTGCGATCGGAAGCCTGGTCATCTCCGCGCGCAAACGGATTTCGCCTCGCGTCATCCCGCTGCTTCTGCTCGGTCTCGGCGCCGCGATGGCGATCGCGATTCCGCTCATCTTCGAAAGCTCGCGGCTCTTCAGCGGAATCTCGCGCGTCGTCGCAGGCGGACGCGCGCAGACTTGGGGAGCGATCCTGAGCGCGCGCTTCCTGCTCGCGGCCGCGATCATGTTCGTGCCTGCAGCGTTGTCGGGTGCGCTCTTTCCCTGTCTCGTCCATCGCGTCGCAGAGGCCCGTCGAGACTCGCGCGCCATCGGCGCTCCGGTGGGACTCGTGTATGCGAGCAATACGGTCGGCGGAGTGCTGGGAAGCCTGGGCGCGGGATTTGTCCTCATTCCCCTTCTCGGAACGCAAGGCACCGTGTTGCTGGCCGCGGCTCTTCTCATTCTGATGGCCGCCTACCTGCTTCATCGCGCGCACGCTCCTCGCGAAGCGCCGGTCTCGTATGCGCTGCTCGTCGCCGCGGCGATCGTCTGCGTCGTCGCGGGAGTTGCGCGCGGAGGCGATCACTTCCTGGGGAAATTGAGCAAGGGCCCCGACACGCGCACTCTGCGCTACGAAGAAGGCGTAGGCGCGACCGTCATCGTGGTGCAACAGGGAGCGCAGGGAGAGCTGTGCCTCTACACGAACGGCACCTTCGCCGTCGACACTTCGCCCGAAAGCCAGCAGGCGGTCGCATTCCTGGGACATGTGCCCGCCTTGTTCGACGAGCGCGCCATCGCGGGCGGGGCGAGCAGCGCAGCCAGCATTCCCCCATCCCCTGGTCCCGCGCGAGGCGCGACCAGCGCGCCTTCGGCGCTCGTGATCGGCTTCGGGATGGGCTGCACGCTCGCCGCGGTCGCCTCTCACGATTACGCCGACATCACCTGCGTGGAGATCGTCCCGGGCGTGATCGATGCCGCTCCCATGTTCGCCGAGTACAACAGCGAGGTGTACCGCGACCCGCGCGTGCGTTTCGTCGTGGAGGATGGGCGCAGCTACCTCGCCGGCAGCGGACGGACCTTCGATCTCATCACCTGCGATCCGATCCATCCCGCCTTCGGCAGCCCGGCCTTGTACACGCGCGAATACTTCGAGCTTTGCCGCGCGCATCTCTCGCCCGATGGCGTGATCGCGCAGTACTTGCCCTTGCATCAGCTCGCGCCCGAAGACTTCCGCCTGCTGCTGCGCACTGTTGCGAGCGTCTTCCCCCACTGCGCGGTCTTTCTCGCGGTCTCGCACGGAGTGATCATCGGAAGCCCGGCGCCTCTGGCTCTCGATCTCGCCGCGCTCGAACGCATCTTCTCCGCAGCGAGCGACGCCGAGGCGGCCAGGCGCGGCCCCGTCGCCGGCGAGCTTCTCGCACGAGCGGGCATTGCCTCTTCCCCGAAACTCCTCTCCTGCCTTGCGCTCGATTCACGCGGAGTCGCGGCGCTCGCGGGATCGGGCCCGTTGAACACCGATGACCATCCCGTGCTCGAATTCTCCGAGAGCCGCTCGTACGGGAAGGACACGCGCTCTGCGAATCTCGCCGCGCTTCTGGCGATCGAACCCGATCCCGTGTCGCTGCTGGCTTC
Source organism: uncultured bacterium (assembly GCA_964482205.1). Lineage (GTDB taxonomy): Bacteria > Eisenbacteria > RBG-16-71-46 > CAIMUX01 > WJJG01 > JAZDGX01. Next base: position 72,442 of record CAYZWI010000004.1, read on the forward strand.
GCAGGCCGTACCCCCCGACGCAGACTTCTCCAGCGCGCTCGGCCGAGCGGTGCAAGGACGGCGTCACTTGCTCGGGAGCTTGTTTGCCCATGGGCGCGGAGACGATGGGAAGGCGCTGGAGGAGATCCGTCTTGCCGATCAAGCCTGGCCGGACGATCCCGACATCGTCGGGCTCGGCGGAGATGCGCTGGGATACGCCTACTTCGTCTACGCTCAGCGGCTATTCGACAGTTGGCGCAAGGTTGCACCGGGACAGGCCGCTTCCGCCGCCGCGGCCGAAAGCGACAAGCTCGATGCCGCCGAAGCCGCCCTCGTTCGGGCGCGCACGATTCTTCCCACGAATGCCGAGGTGGCGGCGCTTTGGAGGGCGATTCAAGCGGGCAAGGGCGAACCTCAACTGCAATAGTCTCGCTGACTCGGATCGTGCCGGCTTGCTATACTTGATTCGCGCAGCGGACTCAGAGATCGCCGGCCGTACCATTGCCGAATCGATTGCCCGTCCGGACGGGAGGTTGCGATGTTCGCCCTCGGCTGCACGCACGGGATTTCCTGTCCCGTGCCGGCCCTTCGCAGGCCACTTCTATTTTTGTTGTCGAGCCTGGCTTTCTTTCTGCTGATGCCGGGCCTCTCCATGGTCGACGCGCTATCCCAAGATTGCATCGATTATCAGGAGTATCTCCACGAGATCGGCTGCTATCCGACGCGCTTCGACCGGCACGTCTGCGATGTCGCCGTCTCGGGCTCGTTCGCGTATGCCGTTGTCAGATTCCGTGACCTGCGCGTGTTGGATATCTCCGATCCTTCGAATCCTGTTTTGAAGGGAACTTGCGCATGCTCCGGCTATCAAGCCGCCGTGCTCGGCTCTGAGGTCGTGATCAACTCCGGCAACGGATTGCGAATCGTCGACGCGGCCAATCCCTCCTGCCCGATCGTTGTTGGAACCCTCGTTGTCCCAACGTTCACCGATGACCTGGCCGTCTCGGATGGTCATGCCTTCTTGGCCGAAAGAGACTCCGGTCTCGTGGTCGTCGATCTCGCAGATCCGGCCGCTCCGGCCATCGTCGCGACCTACGACGCTCTCGGCCAGGCGCGGGGAGTGGCCGTGAGGGACGGATATGCCTACGTCACGGCCGATTCGCACCTGCATGTCCTCGATGCGACCGATCCGTCGAACCTTCAGTGGATCGGCAGCGCGGATTTGCCGGGTTCAGCCGGGGCGGTGGACGCTCTCGGCAGCCTGGCGGTCGCCATCGCCGACTCCATGCTCATCGTGGTCGATGTTTCCGATCCTCGAGCGCCTCAAGTGCGGAGCACATTCGCATGCGTCGCTCGGGATGTGGAGTTGTATGGCACCTGTGCTTGCATCGCGGGAGGTGGATACTCGAGCCCCAACGACTTGAGCGTGATCGATCTGTCCGATCCAGCGAATCCGCGGCTCCTCGCGCGCGCCGATCCCGATGACGGTCTCGGGCAGGGTCTCGGCCTGGCCGCATCGGCCGGTCTTGCCTATGTCGCAGTCGCGGGAGATGAAATGCCGCCGGATTGGAACGGCCTCCGAGTCTTCTCGCTCGGCAATCTGCGCGCTCCCCAGAGCGTGGGGCGGATGCCCAGATCCTATGATGCCATTGTGGTCTCCGGTTCTTGCGCCTTTGGGGCATTCGGTCGCGAAGTGGATGCGATCGACATTTCCGACCCGGAACATCCGGCACTCATGGATCGGATCTCTGTGCCCGGGTATTTGTGCGATCTCGCGATCGAAGGTTCCTGCGCGTATGGATCGACCTCGTTGTATGAGGCCGGATTGCAGGCCATCGACATCACCGATCCAAGCGACCTGCGGCTGGCCGGCAGCCTGTTGATTCCCGACTACATCCATTCCGTGGCCGTGTGGGCAGGGTTCGCCTATGTCACCGGCGACACAGGGCTCTATGTGGTCGACATCGCCAATCCGGCGGAGATGGCCATCGTCGGTGGAATCGCCCACCCCTGTAGAGATGTCGTGGTCCACGATGGGCTGCTCTACGCCGCGATGCTGGGTGGTCTGCGAGTGATCGACATCACCGATCCTTCTAGCCTATGGATCATGAGCGGCCTGGACAGCATCGCAGATACATACCACCTGGCAATTCGCGATCATTATGCCTATGTGGCCGGCGCCGCATTGCAGATCATCGACATTCAAGATCACGCCGACCTCCGGCTCCTCGGAAGCGTCCATCCCAGTGCCTCGCACAATGTCGCGCTGCACAGCTCGTGCGCATACCTGTCCAGCGAATACGCCGGGCTTGCGGTCGTCGACATCTCCAATCCCGAAATGCCCGTTCTCCTCGGAGGGGCAGCAGACTTCTGGCCGTCGGGGATTGCCGTTTCGAACACGCACCTTCTGGCCGGCGATCGCGTCATGCCTCTTCAATGCGCATCCCCGGCGTCGATCGTGGAGCATCCGCTCCTCAGCACGCATCCCATCCCCGGTTTCGGCTTCCGCCGCGCCGGGCTGCACCTGGAGCTGCCCGCCGCAGGTCGCGTCCGCGTGACGGTGCATGATGTTGCCGGCCGCCTGGTGCGCATTCTTATCGACGATCATCGCGCGGTGGGAAAGCTCGACCTCGAATGGGACGGGCGTGACGACCACGGAAGCCCGGTCGGCGCGGGAGTCTATCTGATCCACAGCCGGGCCGGGGGCAAGGTGGCAGCCGGACGGGTGGTGATCATCCGATAAGCAGATACAGGAGGCGGCCAAGACAGCCCGAGAGCCCGGATCGCAGCGCTTCGCGATCGGCCGACGGGCTCGCGCCGTTACCAAGAAGCTCCACCATCAACGCTTCACCCTGCGATCAGCGCTCGCATGATCTCGCGCGCCCACTCCGCGTCGATCGCTCCGGAAGCGAGCACGATCTCGCTTTCCTGCAAGAGCAGCAGCAGAGGCCCTTGATACTTGAGATCCGCGCGGATTCCTTGCGCGTCATCGATGGCAAGCTCTTCCGGCGCGCGCACGCTCCGGTTCTCGATTTCCCGGCGTGCCTTCGCAAATATGTCGGCAGCCGACGTCGGATCGGCGAGGCGAGCGAGATACAGCGTCAGCGCACCACCTTCGCCGCTGTACTGCGCGAAGAAGGCGGCGGGCATGGCGGAGAGGCCGAGAATCGACTTCGGAACGAAACCATGTTCCTTCGGCGCGACAGGTTCGTGGGGAAAGCGCGCGAGCTCCGCGGGAAACGCGCTGCCGGAAAGCGGACGATCGGCGATCGCGTGCGCGAGCAGAAGCAGGGCGGCCGCATTGTCATCGTTCTCGGGATAGGCGCGCAGCTTGATGTAGAAGCGATCACCGAAGAGCAGCACTTCTCCACTGGTCTGCACACCTTGCGCGCCGATCGTGAGCACTTTCGCATCGGCGGGACGCTCGAGCGCATACAGGCCGAAGCTGCCGCGTAGCTCGCTCGTCTCATACACCTCTACCACGATCTCGGGCGATTCGGCGCTCCCCTGCGAGGCCGCATCGGCGGCATCGGAGGATGACGCCTGGGACCTTGCGAATTCATCAGCGACTGCCGAATCTTCCTTCGTCGACCGGCCATAGTATCCGACCGCCAACGCCAGGCATCCGTAGTCGATGTATTGCTCAGCCGCGCCGTCAATCTGGCGCCACATTTCGTCCGTGGGGAAGACCGCAGGCTCTTCCTTGAGGCGCCATCCAGGTATCGCTTCGCCTCGCGGCAGGAGGCGATCGGGAGCGGGGGTTTCGCTCGGTGCTCGCTGGGCAGAGGCGGCCTCGCTCGCTGCACGCTGAGTGGCGCTGCCCCCGTTCGTTGCGTGCTGGGCAGCGGCGGCTTCGCTCGCTGCCGGTGCAGGTGTCGCCGTTTGCGTCGGCGCGCCATTTGCAGGGCTCGCTAGCAACCCGCATACCAAGAAACCGGCCAGTCGGATGCTATAGCAAGCCCGGCGCCACCCAAGGAAGCGGGCGCTGCGCAGCAAATGCGTTGGCGGCTCGCGCAGGAACATCATTCCCCGCTCGCCTTCCTTCCCGCGCCCGACGCGAGCAGGTACTCGTCCACCTGATCCATCATGTTCAGGCTCGGGATCATGCAATCCATGCCCGAGGTCTGCAGGCCCCAGCGCAAGGCTGCGATGTGGAAGGGATACTGGCCCGAGGTGAATTCCGGCAATTCGACTTTGCGCGCCGAGGTGATGACCTTCATCGCGACCAACCCGATGCCCTTTTCGCGTGCCTTGGCCAGCATCGCGGGCAGGCCCGGATCGGCGACGGGATCGTACGCGCAGAGAATCGCATCAACCTTGCCCGCATCGATGAGCGGGGTCAGCTCTCCGGAAATGTTCGGCCCATGATGCGAGACGCCGCAAAAATGGATCTTGCCGCTCTTCTTCAAGCTGTCGAAGGCCGCGAAGACCGCCTCGTTGTGCAGCGCTTCGCTCGAACCTCCGTGCACCATGAGAATGTCCACATAGTTCGTCTGCAGTCGCTCCAGGCAGCCATCGAGCTGCCTGAACATGTCTTCCATGGTCGTCCGCTCGTTCATCTCGAACTTGGTGCAGATGATCATCTCGCTTCGGCGACGGGCCGCCACCTGGCCGATCGCGCTCTCGCTCTTGTTGCGCCCGTAGGATTCCGCGGTGTCGAAATAGTTGATGCCGCGGTCGAGCGCGTATTCGATCACGGCCGGATCGGAGATGTTGCCGCCTCCGAAGCTGATATCGGACACCTGGAGCCCGGTGCGGCCGAGCGGGTTGTATTGGCGCACGCGCGGTTGGTCATCCACCGGAATGGGATTCATCTGCGACTGCGCGCTCGCGCAGTCGCTGTGGGAGACATTTGCGAACCAGACGGCTGAAGCCACGACGACGAGAATCGCGCCCCATGCCACCAGAGAGCCGTTGCCCAGGCGCGATGAAGGATTCGAACGCTTTTCCATCACTTCTTCACTCCTCCCGTTTCGTACGCGCGCGCTTTCATCTCGATGCAGGCGCCTTCGTCAACCGGATCGCATCGCCCGCGGCGTAGGTGGAATCGTCGCTGCGCATGCCTTGGTACGCTTTCACCAGCCAGAGGGCGGGCGTGCCGTTGAACATGGCGAGATAGCTTCCCGGGCTCACGGCGGCCAGATCAGGATTGTCGCGATAGAGAAGCTCGGTCTGGTGGTCGCGCACTACGGCGACGATCGCGGTGCTGTCTGCAACGCCCAGCTTTTCCAGATCGGCCTTGGTGATGTTCGTGATCAGGCTGCCGCCTCCTGAAAGCGCCAGCACTTGACCGGCCAGCGCATCTCCCACCTGGCTCGCCGCGGGCGCGGTCGCTTGCGGCTTCGTGAAGAGCGTCTCGTCGACCGGCTCGTTCACGCGCACATTCGAGAGCCGGGTCAGCGGTTCGACTTCCGAGCCGTCCGTCAGGCATTGGCCGTGCGTGCGGGTGGGAAGAACCACGCCCCCCACGGTTTGGTAGTCGGAGAAAGTGTAGATGTTCTTCAGCTCGCGCAATTCCGGATCGGGGACCGTCTCGACGATCCGCTCCAGCAGCCCCGTCTGGGCATCGAAGTCGTATTCGCGCTCGCGTTCGGCTTGCGATTTGTCGATGAGCACATGGCACGAGCGGCCATGGACTCGCTGCGTTCCCGCATAGGCGAGCGGCGCCCGATTCCCGCTTGCATCGAGGAGCCCGTGAAGGAGGAGCTGGTTCAAGTTCAGGTCCCGATATTGCCCGAGAGCATCTCCAGTCACGGGAGCGACGAGACCTCGATAGGAGAGCCAGTGGTCGCGGCCGTCGAAGAGGACTACGCGATCGGCGGCCTCGACTCGGAACCGGCCGTCGGAGACGAGATGCAGCGAGTATCCGTTTCCGTAGACCTCCGGCTCGGCCTCCGCGGCGTAGCTCCGCATCGCGCGAAGCTGCTCGTATCCTCCCGACGCTTCCAGGAAGCGATCGACCACCCGCGCCGCTTCTTCCAGTCCCGGAACCGCACTCGATTCTCCTGTTTGCGCCCAGGCGAACGAGGCCAGGGGCCACGCGAGCAGGGACGCGAGCAGGAGCGCGGCCACGAACACAGGCACGAATGCGGGCACCAACACGGGCACGAACCTGGGCACCAACACGGGCACTGCGGTCCACGAATGTCTGGCAGGCAAGAGCGCCTCCTTTCCCCATTGCGCGTTCGGAACAGGCCGGTATCGCTTGTTTGAGAACTTCGGAATGGTCCGACAAACCAGGGTCCATCGTCAAGCGGGAGGCGCGCGGGCCCACGCCGGGCGGGCGCGCGACGGCGGGCCTGCGATGCGTGAGGGAAGTGCCCCGCCCCATGCACTCGCGAAGCTGCTACAATGGCACCAGCGGTCGCGCCGCGGCAGCCCTGATCATCCGGTGAGCGATTCGCCTTCGATGTTCCGACCCGAGCCAGGCGCGGAGGTTCCGTGTCCGAATTCGAGCGGCTGCTTTGCAGCTTTCAGCGCCCCGCGATTCATCAGGAGGTGTCGCGGATCATTCGCGAGCGCTCTTCGCATCCCGACGACATTCGCGATCTCGTTCTACGCACCGTCGACCTGAGCGATTCCCGCCGCGTGGCCGATCTCGGCTGCGGTTTCGGATACATGGTCGAGAAGCTGGCCCCGCGCCTTCCCGCGCGCGCGTACATCGTCGGCGTCGATGCTTGCGACGCCAATCGCGATTGCTTCCTGGCCAGGCTCATCGCGGCTCGTTGCGAAGGCGATTTCCTCGCGATGCAGATCGCGGACACGCTGCCGTGGGCCGAAAAGAGCTTCGACCTCGTCGTCTGCTCGTACACGCTCTACTTCTTCCCAGAGATCCTCAAGGAAATCGCGCGCGTGCTCAGGCCGCAAGGGATCCTGCTCGTCATCACCCATGAGGCTGATTCGCTCGAGGCGCTCTTTCCCCTGACCGGAATTGCGCGCGAAAAGGCGTTGCTTCCCACGCTCTTGCATCGCTTTTCTTCGGAGAACGGTGCGGAACTGCTCGCGCCGCACTTCCACGAGGTCGAGCGCGGCGAGTACCACAATTCGCTTCGTTTCCTGCCCGAGCACAAGCACGACCTTCTCACCTATGTGCAATTCAAGCTGCCGCTCCTCCTCCCTCAAATGCGCGAGGACATGGAGCTGCCTCCGGAAGTTCGCCGCGCGATCGACGATCACTTCTCCTGGCGCGGGGAGGCGATCCTGGAGAAGAACGACGCTTGGTTCGTCTGCCGGAGGCCGCGATGGCCGTGACGCCCGAATTCTGTTCGCGCTGCGCAGCGCCCCTCGAGAGCCGCCTGCTCGACGGGCGCATGCGCCAGGTCTGCCCCGCCTGCGGGACCGTCTTCTACTGCAATCCCCTCCCCGTCGCCTGCGCGCTGGTCTTGAACGACAAGCGCGAAGTGCTGCTGGTCAAGCGCCGCGACGAGCCGGACAAGGGGATGTGGTGCCTGCCGATCGGATTCGCGGAGCAGAGGGAGACGATTGCGGAAGCGGCGCTGCGCGAATTGCGCGAGGAAGCGGGCATCGAAGGCCGCGTGATCCGCTTGCTCGATGTCGACACCTACAGCAGCGACTTCTACGGCGATCTGCTCATCGTGACCTTCGAGGTGGAGAAGACCGGCGGCCGCGAAGCGGCCGGCGACGACGCGGTGGAAGCGGTCTACTTTCCGCTCGAGAAGTTGCCGCCACTCGCCTTTCCCGCCAACGACCGCGCGGTGGAAGCGTGCCGCGAGGCGCATCGCGAGGAGTGGGCCATTCGCGAGTCGTTCCGGCAACTGGAAGCGACCGCTCCATCGGACGCTTCCGCCGCGGCGGAGAGGGATCGTGGATTCGTGGACTCCGCCGGGAGACGGACGACGGAGACGGGCGAAACCTCGAACGCGCGCCTACTTTCGGATGCGCTGGTGCTCCTCATTCGCGATCATGCCGGAGAGATCTCCCGCGCCTGGCTTTCGGATGTGCGCTCGAATGCCACCACGCCCGGATATCGCGAGCTCTCTCCCGACGATCTCTCGAGTTGCGCCAGGCAGGCGCTCGAGCAATTCGGGCGATGGCTGACCGGAGAAGAGGATGCCGACGAAGTCCGCGCCTTCTATCGAGGAGTGGGCGCCCGGCGGCGCGAGCAGGGCCTCGCAGCGGAGGAAGTGCTCAGCTCGCTCATGCTGCTCAAGAAGCAGGTCTGGACCTTCGCGCACGATCGCGGAATGTGGGAGCGCGCCATCGATGTCTATCGCGTGCTCGAGCTCGATCGCCGTCTCGTCCTCTTCTTCGATCGCGCGATGTACCACGAGCTAAGGGGATGGTCGGATGCGCCGCGGTCGGAAGAAGCCTGACAGGGAGCATCGCATCGCGGTTGAGGATTGAAGTCAGTACAGCATTCGGATCAATGACCAATGGCGCATTTGTTTTCGCTGGGAACAGAACGACGCCTGTAACTCACATGCGCAAAGCAAGGGCACGCGAGGGGCGATTGGCCGCGCGCCGCGCTATGATTGCGCACCCCGCCCCGCCCGTGTTCAGTTGTTGCTCGATTGCGAGAGCGCCCGCCGATAGACCGCCAGGTTCCCCTCGAGCACGCGCGCGGGGACGCCTTCGCGCAGCGCTTGCTCGATGACAGGGCCATCCACTCCCGGTATCGCCTGCAGTGCGCCGAGCGTTCCGAGCAGCGCCACATTCTGCATGCGCGGGTCGGGCAGATCGGTCAGCTCCACGCGCACCACGCGTCCGCCGCGGGCGAGCACCGCTTGCTCGAACTCGGCGGCCGTCGGGTACGAGGCCTGCCCCAAGCGGACGAACACGGGTTGATACACCGTGTCGTAGTAGACCACTGTGCCCCCCGGCTTGAGCATCGCGAGCGCGCCGCGCATCGCTTCCAGACGCTCCAGGCCGACGATCAGGTCCGCATTCCCGGGGCTCACGCGAGGCGTGAAGAGCTTCTCTCCAATGCGAAGATGGGATACGACCGTGCCGTGTCGTTGCGCGAGGCCATGCGTGTCGCATCCGCGCACCCGGTATCCCGCGGCCAGGCAGGCATGCGAAAGCACATCGGCGAGCAGCCCGATGCCTTGCCCGCCCACTCCGCAAAGGTAGATGTCCATCGGGTTCATGCTTACCCTTTGCTCTCCGCGGCTCATGCCTTCCCTCTGCTCTCCCCCGCTCATGCTTTCCCTCCGCTCTCCGCGTCTCCTGTCTGCGCATCTCCCGCTTGGCGGCCCAGTGGTGTGGCGGAATTCGTGGCGGGGCGTTCGGCGGGCGCACGCACGATCGCCGAGACGGGACAGGTCTGCATGCACGAACCGTCTCCGATGCACAAGTCCTCGTGCACGGTCACGCTGCCGTCTTCTTGATACACGAACGAGGGGCAGGCGAATTCGCGCAGGCAGACATACGCGCGCGAACACTTGGCCTGATCGACCTCGACTTGACGAATCCGGGCGTCCGGACGCTTGGCGCGCATCTCGCGCATGAACTTCAGCATGCAGGGATGGCGCGCGATCACGACCGCAAAGCCGTCGTAGGCGAGCGCATCGCGCAAGTGCTCGCCCAGCTTGGCCTGATTGTAGGCGTCGACATCGCGAACGAATTGCACGCCCAGCGCGGTGAAGAGCTCCGCCAGCGGAATCTTGTCGCCGATCTCGCCTGAACCCGCGCGCGGCTGATGGCCCGTCATCGCGGTCGTGCCGTTCTCGAGCACGACCAGCTTGACGGGATGGCGGCGCACGACGGCGTTCACGATCCCCGGAAGCGCGGCGTGAAAGAGCGTCGAATCTCCCATGAACGCGATCACCGGACGGCCGGGATTGTGCAAGGCCAGCCCGGAAGCGGTCGCGGTCGCGTGGCCCATGCAGAGCAGCACCTCGCCCATTTTGTACGGCGGCATGAATCCCATCGTGTGGCAGCCGATGTCGGCGACGGTGATCGCTTCGGGTGGAATCGCGCGCTTGATCGCGTGAAAGGCGGAACGGTGCCCGCATCCGGGACAGAGTTGCGGCAAGCGCTTGATCGCGTTCGCGGAGGTCTCGCCGGCATCGACGGAGAGCGGGCGCGGAGGGAAGAGATCGCTCCAGTGAGTGGCGAGAAGCGCCCAGGTGCGATCCGGGGTCCACTCTCCGATCAAGTCGTCGCCGCCGGCTCGCGCGTGGATGCGGCATTGCGTGCCCGCCTCCCAGGCCATCGCCTTCAGCTCCGTCTCCATCACGCGATCGAGCTCTTCGATCAAGACGACTTCGTCGTGGGCGGCGAGAAACTCGAGCACGCGCTCGCGCGGAAGCGGATAGGTGAAGCCGAGCTTGAGCACGTCCACCCGGGCGCGCGATTCCTCAAGATTCTCCAGCACGGCGAGCGCGGATATGCCCGCCGAAATCACGCCTCGACGCTTGCCGCCGCTGGCGGCCTGCGGAGAGGAACGCGCGGGCGAAGGCGTAGAGGCCGCCGATGCGATGCCCGCATTCGTGCCCGCGATTCCATTGGGAGAGAAAGTCTCATTGAAGCGGCTCGCATTCGACGCTTCCTCGAAGGCCTTCAGCTTCGCGAGACTCGCGCGCTTCATCGGCACGACGAGCTCCGTGATGGGAATATAGGGACCGTTCGCCGGCGAGAAGCGCGGCGTCCAGTCGGGCGCTTCCTTGGGCCGCGCGCCGAATTGCACCACTTCCTTCGCGTGGCACACATGGGTCGTCATCCGCAGGAACAGCGGATGGCGATGCTGCCGCGAGAGGCGGGCCGCCTCGAGGAACATCTCGTAGGCTTCCTGCGGGGTTGCGGGCTCGAACATCGGAATGTAGGACATGCGCGCGAAGTGCCGGTTGTCCTGCTCGTTTTGCGAGGAGTTGAGACCCGGATCGTCGCCGAGAATGACGACGATTCCGCCGATCATCTCCAGCAAGCCGATCTGCACGAGCGAATCGGAGGCGACATTCAAGCCGACCGACTTGAAGAAGGTGGTCGCCAGATGCCCGTTGAAGGAGGCGCCCGCCGCCACTTCGAGAGCGACCTTCTCGTTGGTCGAGTACTCGAAGTAGTAAGGGCGGCGCTCTTCCGGAACGGTCTCGAGCGCGGCGGCGATTTCGGGAGTGGGCGAGCCGGGATAAGTGGTCACCACCATCACGCCCGCCTCGATCATCGCGCGGGCGAGGGCGTGATTGCCCATGATCAGGCCAGACCACGGCTCATGGGAGATCAATCGATCGGCAAGACGGGCCATCGCAACCTCCGCAGTTCTGTCAGGCAAGAAACGCCGCGCGCCCCGCGATCCGTTAGTTGTCCTTCAACACCTGCTGATCGTATTCCACTTCGAAGCGAAGCTTGTGCTTCGCCTCTTCCTGGGCAAGCGTCAGCAGGAGTTCACGCATTTCGCCGGCGTTCACCTCGCGGGCCAGATCGGTATAGAGCCGGAAGGCGGCCTTCTCGCGCTGCATCGCGAGAATCAAGGCGTCCTGATACGAAATCTCGTCGCTCGGCTCCTCCGCCACGAGGTAATCGGAGAGCGCGAGGTTCGGCAGCTTTCCCGGAGGCGTCAATTGCTGGCGCCCCGCCTTGACCGCCTGCAGCTTGCTCTTGTGCCCCCGCTCCTCGCCCGCGAATTGCTTGAACACATCCTTCATCGCAGGCGCGGCCACTTTCTCAGCCAGTTCGAGATAGAAGTCGACTGCCTCCTGCTCTCTGTCGATCGCGAATTCGAGGATCTCTTCCAGGCGGGTATGCGTCACCATTCTCGCTCTCCTTTTCCGCAGTCATGGGATCGGTGGATAAGAGACGACGGCCCCGCACGAAGAACTTCGCGCGCGCGTGATCGCCGCGGTGCCTGCGCGCTGCGTGCGTCGATCACTCCACCGGCTGGAACATGTCCTTGCCCACGCCGCACAGCGGGCATTTCCAATCCTCCGGCACTTGTTCCCACGGCGTGCCCGGCGCGACGCCATTTTCGGGATCGCCCTGCTCCGGGTCGTAAATGTATCCGCACGCAATGCACTCGTACTTCTTCATGGGGGCTCCTTTCCTCAACCGTTGGCGCGGGCGTTCGCTTCCAAACGCTCGCTCATTCGCGCGGCCACCTGCTCACCCAGCGCCCGGCAGCGCGCCAATCCTTCTTCATCGGGGACATAGGGCAGCTTCAGCCCTTCGGCCGCCAGATCGACCTTGAGCTCGCGAAGCTGTTCCTCGATCTGCCCGACCGCCTGTCCGCCCCATCCATAGGAGCCGAAGGCGGCTCCCACGAGATTTCTGGGCCTCAGGCCTTTCAGGTAGGTCAACACATCCGCGATCGTCGGGAACATCTGGTTGTTGATCGTCGGTGAACCGACGAGCAGCGCGCCCGCTTCCAACAGCTCGGCCGCGACATCGCTGCGATGCGCGCCCGAGAGCGGCATCTGGCGCACCAGCATGCCTCCCGCCGACAGGCCTTCACCAATCGCCGCCGCCATGCGGTCGGTGCTCTTCCACATCGTGTCGTGCACGACGACCGCTTTTCGCGTGGGCGCCTGAGCGGCCCATTCTCCGTACAGACGCACGATGTTCTCCGGATGCCTGCGCCACACCGGCCCGTGATCGGGCGCGATGATCCGCGGCCCCAGCTTCAAGCCCGCGAGACGGCCGAGCAGCTTCGTGACGATCGGCGAGAGCGGCAGGAGAATGTTCGCGTAGTACCTGGCCGCCTCCTCGCGCCACAGCTCCGGCTCCAATTGGTCCGCGAAGCGGGCCCCGCTGGCCAGATGCATCCCAAAGGCATCGTTGGAGAAGAGAACCGCATCCTCTTCGAGATAGGTGAACATGCTATCGGGCCAGTGGAGCATCGGGGTCTCGACGAAGCGCGCACCAAGGCCCGCGCCTAGATCGTAGCGCTCGCCTTCCCGGACGACTTCCACTTCGCGGCCCCAATGGAAGTGACGCTCGAGCGCCTCCTTGCCCTGCGCCGAGACGAGAATGCGCCCCGGCTGGAGCTCGCGCGCGACTTCGGGCAACGAGCCCGAATGGTCCATCTCCGCGTGGTTCGAGATGATCACTTTCACTTTGGAGAGCTCGACCGCGGAGGCGATGCGCGCGAGCATCTCGCTCTTGAAGCCCGCCTTCACCGTGTCGACGAGCGTGATGGGGTCGGAGAGGATCAGATACGCGTTGTAGGTCGTGCCCCGATGCGTGGCATAGCCATGAAAATCGCGCAGGCCCCAATCGATCGCGCCCACCCACAGCACATGCTCGCTCACGCGAATCGCTTCAAACGCGCTCATGCGTGCTCCTCTCCCATCGCCTACTCCGGCGCCGCGAGTGCCGCTGATGCGCCGGCCCTGCGATCACCAGTTCTCGCCCAGCACTTCGAAATGCGCTTGCGGATGCGCGCAGGCCGCGCACACCTGCGGCGCTTCGGTGCCTTCGTGCAGGTAGCCGCAATTGCGGCAGCGCCACACGACCGGCTTGGCCTTCTTGAACACCTGGCCCGATTCGACATTGCGAAGCAGATCGCGATAACGCTTCTCATGCTGCTTCTCCGCGATGCTGACCGCTTCGAAGAGCTTCGCGGCCGGCTCGAAGCCCTCGGCCCGCGCCGTCTTCGCGAAGCCGGGATACATCGCGGTCCACTCCTCGTGCTCGCCCGCCGCGGACGCGCGCAGATTCTCCGCCGTCGTGCCGATCGAGCCGGCGGGAAAGGCCCAGGCCACCTGCACCTCGCCGCCTTCGAGCATGCGGAAGAAGCGCTTGGCGTGCTCGCGCTCCTGGTCCGCCGTCTCGGTGAAGATGTCGGCGATTTGCTCGAAGCCTTCCTTGCGCGCCTGGCTGGCGAAGTAGCTGTAGCGGTTGCGCGCCTGCGATTCGCCCGCGAACGAAGTGAGCAGATTCTTCTCCGTCTGGGTCCCCTTCATCGTTGCCATCGTCCCTCCCTTGCATGGTTCTGTTTCGACACGAAAACCGGACTATATCCGAAGCGGGCCCCGATCGCCAATCGCTCGTCGCGACCGGCGCGGGTGACGAACGCGGCCTTCAGGAGCGCCGCTGCTCGCGGCCGCACTCCGGGCAGAGCCCGCGGAGATCCACATGGATCTCGAGAATCCGAAAGCCCGCGACTCTTCGCACGGGCGATGCCCGCAACGGCAGCCGTCTGGCCGGAATGTCGGCGATCCGCCCGCACTTCACGCAGCGCACATGCCCGTGATGGCCGCGCTTGCCGTCGAAGCGCGCCTCCCCCCCGGGGACCTGGAGCTTGACGGCCAGGCCTTGCTGCACGAAGAGCTCGAGGTTCCGGTACACGGTGGCCAGGCTGACGTGCGGCAGGCGCCGGCACACTTGGGCGTGCAGCTCGCGCGCCGTCGGGTGGTCCTCGCGCCGGGCGAGCATCGCGAGAAGCGCGTCGCGTTGCTGCGAATGGCGGTGCTCGGTCGAATCGCTTCGGCTTTCCCCGGCTCGGGCTGTTTTCACGCCTCCTCCTGCAAATCGAGTGCAACTGGGCCGTGCTGCCGAATCCCGGCCTGCGGCCGGCAGGAATCCGGCGGCTGCCATTTTCTTATTGCAAATGATTCCTATTATCAAGATAATTCTTCCCGCTTGGCGAACTTTCTTGCAGGCGTCAAGGGAGAGGATTCGGAAGGAAGCCGGGAGCGGCGGCCGAGCGGCCAAGGGATTCGCATCCCGGCGTGCCCGCGGCGTTCGCTGAAGGCCGCGCGCTTGCCAAGTGAGGGAAAATCGGAGACACTCGCCTGCTCGCGGTCGAGGGGCCCGTCGCGCCGCACTCGCCGAACACGGGCCGAGAACGCGCGCGCTTCCCGCGGGGTCGGATCACCAGGCTGGATGTCCCAGAAACGAGGAGGAAGAGAAGCGATGATCGAGCGAATGCAAGTGTACAAGTGCGCCATTTGCGGAAACATTGTGGAGGTGCTTCACGCGGGGGGCGGAAGCCTCGTCTGTTGCGGACAGCCGATGACCGCGCTGGTGGAAAACACGGTCGACGCATCGCGCGAGAAGCATGTGCCGGTGATCACGCGCACCGCCAACGGCGTGAAGGTGGCGGTGGGCTGCGTTCCTCATCCGATGGAGGAAAAGCACTTCATCCAGTGGATCGAAGTCCTGGCCGAAGGCCGGGTGCACCGCCAGTTCCTGACGCCGGGCGCCAATCCCGAAGCATTCTTCGATGTCACCGCCGCCAAGTTGAGCGCGCGCGAATACTGCAATCTGCATGGGCTCTGGAGGGCCGACACCTAGCGCGGATTCGTAGGGACCATCTTCGGCGACGGCTCATGGAGCTTCATGACCGGAACGAGAGAGGAGAAGCGTACGATGAATCCCAGCCTGCAACGCATGGCCGACGGCCTGCGCAAAGCCATTCAGGCCGAACGGGAAGGGCAGCACTTCTACCGCATGGCCGCGCAGATCACGCAGGACGCGCAAGGCCGGAGCGTCTTCGAAGAACTGGCCGAAGACGAGCGGATCCACGAGGAATTCCTGCGCCGGCACTACGACTCGGTGCTGAAGGACGGCCGGCTCGCATCCGGCGAGGCGCTCGTGGCGCCGGCTGCCGATCGCTTCGCCCATCCGATCTTCTCGGCCGATCTGCGCAAGCGCGCCGCGGGCGCTCACTATGAGATGACCGCCCTCTCGATCGGCATCCAACTCGAGGAATCGGCGGTGCGCTTCTACGAGGGCGAAGCCAAGGCTTGCGAGAATCCGGCCGCGAAGGAGTTCTACAAGACACTCGTGACTTGGGAGCAAGGCCATCTGTCGGCCTTGCAGCGCCAGGCCGATGCGATGAAGGAGGAGTACTGGGGAGCGACCGGCTTCGCACCTTTCTGAGATGAGGAACCCCCAATCTCTTGTGCGATCCATAGGCCGGGCGCCCGCTGGCGTCGTTCGTCATTCGCTTGAATGCGCATGCCAAAGGGCGCGGGCGCACGTGCGAGCAGGACCACCGACCTGATCACCGTGAAGAAAGGGACCCGATCATGATCAACAAGAAAGTCCAGGATGCGTTCAATACGCAAATCGGCGAAGAGCTCGAATCGTCCTACCTGTATCTCGCCATGGTCGCCTACTTCGAGTCCGAAGGCCTCGGCGGCATGGCCCATTACATGCGCGCGCAGGCGACCGAGGAGTTGATCCACGCTCTGCGCTTCTTCGATCACATCGGCACGCGCGGCGGTCGCGCCGAGTTGCCGGGACTAAAGAAGCCGCAGGTGTCGTGGTCTTCTCCGCTCGAAGCGTTCAAGGCGGCGTACGCGCACGAGCAGTACATCACGAGCAAGATCCACGCCCTGGTGGATCTCGCCAGCGCGGAGAAGGACCACCCCGCGGTCGCGATGCTGCAATGGTTCGTGAACGAGCAGGTGGAAGAGGAAGAGTCGGCCCTGAAGGTGGTCGACACCCTCACGCGGATCGGAGATTCGGGACAAGCGCTCTTCATGCTCGATCGCGAACTGGGGACGCGCCCGATGCCGGTCACGCTGCCGGCGCCGGCCGCGGACTGATCGCGCAGACCGCAATCCGGCGCTGTTTACAGAGAGACGAGCAGCGCTTGCGTTCCGGCGGCTCCAGCGGGGCCGCCGGATTTCGTTTCGGCCGGAGCGATCTCGCATGCCGGCAGGGCAGCGGGAAGAAGCGCGGTGCGCGCGCGGGATAGATGCAGTTCGAATGCGTCTCCCCGCAGAAGCAAGGGACCATCGAGAGCAAAGAGGATCCGCATGCTGCGCGGATCTTGCTCGATGCGCCAATGATCGAGAATGCGTAGGCGATCGACTCGGAAATGCCGGCTCTTCACGAGCGACCATTGTTCGCCGCGCGCGTCGCTCGAAATGAGCGAGGGCTGGCTGCGCGCCGAGCCGCGGTCGGTCCAATCGATCGCGCGCAACCCTTCCTCGAGATGAAGCGGGCGAGTGGATCCATCCGCCCCGCGCCTGTTCCAATCGTGCAGCCGGAAGGTCGTGTTCGAATTCGTCTGCGCTTCAAAGAAGAGACACCCGGCGTCGGCCGCGTGTACGCGGCCTCCGGGAAGGAAGAAGGCATCGTGCGCGTGCGCGCGATGCGGGCGCAGCAGCGATTCGACGCGGCTCTCCTGCAAGGCCGCGCGCACGGTTTCCGGCGAGGCGCCCGGCTCGAAGCCGGCAAAGATGCGGCTTTCCTGCATGCCTTCGAGGCCATACCACATTTCGGTCTTCGGCTTGCCTTCCGCGCTTGCGTCGCCGGGATGAACTTGAAGGCTGATGCGTTCACGCACATCGAGGATCTTGATCAGCAACGGAAAGGGCCCGGGAGGCGCTGTGGTTCCTGCGAGCAGCGGGCCGCATGCGGCGTGCAATTCTGAGAGGGTCTTTCCGCGCAAGGGCCCGCGGTCAACCACGCTCATCCCCTCTTCACGCGAAGCGAGTTCCCAGGATTCGGCCACGATCCCTTCGGGCAGCGCGCGCCCGAGCAGCGTTTCGATGCGCCGCCCTCCCCAGGGATAGTCTTTGTAGACCGGCGCGAAGGTCAGGGGTTCGCGAAGAGTCATCACCGTTTCTTTCGAATTGGATTCCCTATGCCCGCTCGACCGCTGGCGAATGCGACCGCGGCGCGCATTGTACGCGAACGGCCGGGCTCGCTCCAGCAAGCCGTTGCGCAGGCGCGGATGGCCGCCCGCGTGTGAATCTGCGGAGGCGGAGAGATAGAAGGCTAGGCGACGCAGCGCCCGCGCCGGGGTGTCTCACGCAGCGGCATGGCGATCGCTCTTCTCGTCGAGCCCGGTCTCCGCGCCGCCGGTGTTCGGCGTTTCCCATGCCCGCATGTCGTCTGGGCTTTCCCTTCCCGCCCAGGGCCGCTCTTCGCCATAGGCTTCGCTCAAGGTGTGGCGCGTGATGAGCGAGGGCTCTTCGGTCATGCGCGGGCCGAGCGCGAGGGCAAGGGCCTCGAGCAGGCGCGAGGCGCGAATGGGCTTCGTGAGGTAAGCCGAGACGCCGATCTGGCGGCAACGGGCCGCGTCTCCGCGCACGCCCGTCGAAGTGAGGAGGACGACGGTAGTGGCGGAAAGATCGTGGCGTTCCTTGATCTGTTGCGCGAGATCGAACCCCGCCGCGCCGGACATGCCGTCCTCGAGCACCACCAGCCCGAAGGGATCTTCGTTGGCCGCGGCGAGCGTGAGCTTCGCGAGCGCAGCCGCGGTGCTGCCCGCTTCGTCCACGACCACGCCCCAGCTTTCGAGAAAGCGGCGCAGAGTCTCGCGGCTTCCCGCGTGGGTGTCCACCAGCAAAGCTTTCAACCCGCGCAGCACTCCCGGGAACACCGCGGCGTTCGATTGCGCGGGCTTCTGCCCCGCGCTCATCGTGACGAGCAGGCGCAACGATTCCTGGCCCTCCGCTTCGCGATGCAGGCTGATGCCGCCGCCCATCATGCGCGCGATCCGCCGCGCAACGACGAGATTCAGCGGCACGGGAGTCTCTCTGTGGGCTTCCCCGCGCACCTTCCCGAGCGGCTCCAGGCCGGCGAGTCCCGCCTTCAGAAAAGGCGGCAGCGAGACCGCTCCGTTGCCCACCGCGCGAATGTCGAGCCCGACCGCATCGGCGCCCGCATTCTGCAGGGCGATGCGCAGCTGCACTTCTCCGGCGCGCGTCGCGCGAATCATGGTGAGTGTGAGATCGTAGATCGCCTGCTTCAGTCTCCCCGGATCTCCGCGCAGCGTGGCCGGGATATCCGGATCGATCTCGCAACGCAGAGCGATCTTTTCCTGCTCGGCTTCGGCGGCCAGGGTCGTGCGCAGACTCTCGAGCGAGCCGCGCAAATCGAAGTCGATGGATTCGAGCGCGAGATCGCCTGCCTCCATGCGCGCGAGATCGAGGAGATCGTTGACGAGATGCGCAAGCGCGTTGCCGTGCGATTCCAGCGCGGCGATGAGCTCGCGCTGCTCGGAATTCACGGCCGATCCCCGCAGCAAATCCAGCGTGCCGAGAATGCCGTTCAACGGCACGCGCAACTCGCGGCTCACGCCGACGAGACAGGCCGGCGTCGCAAGACTCGGTTCGATGTCGGACGCTCGCGCGCCGCGCATATCGGGATGGTCGGGGCTCATGGACTTCCCTCCCCAGCGAGACTTTTCCCCAGCGGCTCTCCCGCATGCGAGACCCACGATGCGCAGGCCGCGGCGACCTGCGCGCCGATCCGGCAGGATGTCTCGACGCGCGCACGGCCATGCGGCCGGCCTCAGCTCTTCGAGCCGCTATCATTAATAGGTATCGGCCGGGCGCCGAAGATGGTTGATCCACAGGGCCGCTCGAAAGGAGACGCTTGTGTGGAGAGAGCGGCCGGTGACGAGGAGGCGACGGCGCAAGCCCGACACAAAAACCGGCATCGGAATGCCGCCCGAACTAGGGCTGGCCGCGCCCGGCGGGGACCCTTAGAATCGGCCGAGAAGCGCCATCAACGGAGGAACCCATGCTCGGATCGACTCTTAGCCGTCCTTTGCGCGCCTTCGAAAAATCCCGAATCTTCGATCCACAAGGGGGCGCGGCCCTTTTCCGACCACTCGCCTTGCTCCTCACCGCCCTCCTGGTCGCCCTCGCGGCGTCGGGCTGCGGACAGAAGGAGGAGGGCCGCGGACGATCGGCGGACTCTCGGACTTCCGTCTCCGAGGCGGCCTCATCCGGGCAAGCCGAATCCCGGCCGGCCGACGCTGAGAGGCCGGCCTCGGATCGATCGGGCATTCGGCCGGTCATCGGAGTCTCGCTTCTCACGAGAACGCATCCCTTCTATCAGGATCTCGAGGCGGGCCTGCGCGCGGGCGCGGAGCAGAACGGCTACGATCTTCTCATCCAGGCGGGCGAGTTCGATGTCGCGCGACAAAAGGACCAGATCGACAACTACATCGTGCGCAAGGTGAGCGCGATCATCGTCTCGCCGTGCGACTCGAAGTCGATCGGCACTTCCATTCAGGCGGCGAATCGGGCGGGCATTCCCGTCTTCACCGCCGACATCGCGGTGCTCGCCGAGAATGCGCAAGTCGTCTGCCATGTGGCATCGGACAACGTCGCCGGTGGAAGGCTTGCCGCGAAAGCGCTCGCCGACGCCTTGGGAGGGCAAGGGCGCATCGCGATCATCGATCATCCGGAAGTCGAATCGGTCATCCAGCGCGTGCATGGTTTTGAAGAAGGCCTGGCCGCCTATCGCGACATGCGCATCGCCGCGAAGCTCTCGGGCCACGGCGTCAAGGACATGGCCTTTCGCACCGCGGAAGACATTCTGCAGGCGCATCCCGATCTCGACGGAATCTTCGGGATCAATGATGACTCGGCCTTGGGCGCGCTGGCGGCGGTCGAGAAGGCGGGCAAGCTCGGACGCATCACGATCGTGGGATTCGACGCGGTTCCCGAGGCGCGCGCCGCGATTCGCGAGGGACGCATTCATGCGGATGTGATCCAGCAGCCCGAAGTCATCGGGCGGACCACGATGCAGGCGATCGCCGACTACATGGCGGGCAAGCAGGTGCCGCCGGAGATCTTGATTCCCTGCGAGCTCTTCACGCGCGAGACGGCCAAGGGATCGTGATGACCGGGTTGCCGAACGGACAGACTCCCCCGCTCCTCGAGCTTCGCGCGATCGACAAGTCCTTTCCCGGCGTGCAGGCATTGCGCGCGGCCACGCTGGAAATCCGTTCGGGTGAGATCCACGCCCTGGTCGGCGAAAACGGCGCGGGCAAGAGCACGCTCATCAAAGTGGCGATGGGCGCGCACGCGCCCGACGCGGGCGAGATTCTCCTTCGGGGAGAGCCCACCCGCGTGCGCCATCCGCGCGATGCGTTGCGTCACGGAATCGCGGCCATCTACCAGGAATTCAATCTCGTGCCGGCGCTCTCCGTGCGCGAGAACCTCTTTCTCGGCCGCGAGGGCGGGTGGTTTCGTCCTCTGCGCGCGCGCGAGGAAGACCGCCGCGCAAAAGAAATCCTCGACCGCCTGGGCGCCGATTTCGCAATCGAGGCTCCCGTCTCCGCGCTGTCCATCGCCCAACAGCAGCTCGTCGAAATCGCCCGCGCGCTGCTCGCCGACGCGCAGCTTCTGATCATGGACGAGCCCACCGCGCCGCTCACGCCGCGCGAGGTCGAGCGCCTCTTCGCGATTCTGGATGATCTTCGTCGCGCGGATCGCGGGATCCTCTTCATCAGCCATCGTCTCGAGGAAGTGCTGCGCATCGCCGACCGGATCACCGTGATGCGCGACGGCCTCACGCTGGGCACCTGGCCGCGGGCGGAGCACACGCGCGAATCCTTGATCGAGAAGATGGTCGGCCGCCCGCTCGCGCAGGAGTTTCCGCCCCGCAAACGAACGCCCGGCCCCCCGCTTCTTTCGATCGAGAACCTGCATGGCGGCCGCGTGCGCGGCGTCTCCTTGGAAGTGCGCCGCGGAGAAGTGCTCGGCATCGCCGGACTGGTCGGCGCCGGCCGCACGGATCTCGCGCGCATGATCTTCGGCGCGGATCCGAAGAGCGGCGGCATCGTGCGGCTGGAAGGCGCCACGCTCGACATCGCCTCTCCACGCGCGGCGGTGCGGCACGGCATCGGACTTCTCACCGAGGATCGCAAGCGCCAGGGACTCGTGCTCGGGCTTTCGGCGCGCGAGAACTTCGCCTTGCCGAACCTCTCGCACTGGACGCGCTGGAGCTGGGTGCGCGAAAGCGAGGAGCGCCTGGCCTTCGCGCGCTATGTCGATCGCCTCGCGATTCGTCTGGCGAGCTCCGAACAGGCGGCGCAACATCTCTCGGGAGGCAATCAGCAGAAGCTCCTGATCGCGCGCTGGCTGGAGAACGATGCGCGTGTGCTGCTCTTCGACGAGCCCACGCGCGGCATCGATGTGGGCGCCAAGGTGGAGATGTATCGCCTGATCGACGAGCTCGCCGCGCGCGGCAAGGCGATCATGATGATCTCCTCCGAGCTTCCCGAAATCCTCGGGATGAGCGATCGGATCGTGGTGATGCGCGACGGCCGGGTGACCGGCACGATCGACGATGTGGCGGCCGCGACCCAGGAGCAAGTGCTCGCTTTGGCGGTGGCATGATGCGCGACGATTCAATAGATCCAGAGCATCCATCGAGGGATCCTCGAACGGACGCAGACAACGCTCCGGCAGGCGCGGGCGCCAATCGCGCAGGAGCGCCTCCCCGGCAGAGCGAGCGTTCCGCGAAGCGCGGCTCTCTTGGGGGCTTCCTTTCCCGCTTCCTTCGCCACTACGGCATGCTCGTGGTTCTCGTGCTGCTGGCGCTCTTCTTTTCCCTTGCGACATTGCGCGAGCAGGAGCCCACCGGGACCCAAGCGTCGCGCTCGCTCTTAGGCCGTCTTCCGCCGAGCGCCGACTCTCCGAACGCGCCGCGCACGGTGCTGGTCATCGCGCGATCGAACACGGACGACGAACGCTTTCTCATGCAGTTCACGGCGGGGCTGCGCGCGCGCAAGTACCGCGATGTGGTCGTGATCACCGGAGGGCCCGGTGAAGTGCGCGACGGCCTCGAACGCTGGGCCAACGCGGCCGCCATGCCGGCCGGGCGAGAAGCGGGCGGGATCGGCGCCGAAGGCGTCATCCTCGCGACCCTGCAAAGCTACGCGCCCGTCGTGCGCGGGGCGATCGCTGCGCTGCCCGCGCTCTCCTCCGCGCCCATCATCACGCCCGCGACCTATCGTTGGCCGACATTCCTCCTGACCGAGAACCTCCTCAATGTCGCCAACCAGATCGCGGTCATCGCGATTCTCGCGATCGGCATGACGATGGTCATCATCACCGGCGGCATCGATCTCTCGGTCGGCAGCTTGATTGCGCTCGCGGCCGTCATTGCGACGGGATTGATCGGAAACCTCGGCGCCGCCGCGGCAACGAACGCTTCGATGCTCGCCGCTTCCCTGGCGGCGATGCTCCTGTGCGGAGCGATCGGGATCTTCTCGGGGCTCGTCATCACGCGCTTTCGCGTGCCGCCCTTCATCGCGACCCTCGGGATGATGCAGGTCGCGAGCGGAATCGCCTACCTGCTCTCCCACGGCCGGCCCATCTACCAGGTGCCTGAGCGCTTCGTCGCCCTCGGCCGCGGAGTCGATCCGCTGATCGGGATTCCGTACGCAGTGCTATTGATGGCGGTCCTCTATGTGCTCGCCCATCTCCTCATGGCGCGCACGCCGCTCGGCCGCTACATCTATGCGGTGGGCGGCAACGCGGAAGCGGCGCGCCTGTCGGGAGTGAATGTGCGCGGCGTCCTGATGTTCGTGTACATCGTCTCGGCGGTGCTCGCGGGCCTGGGCGGCGTGGTGATGGCGTCGCAACTCAAGAGCGGCGCGCCGACCTACGGACTCTCGTACGAGCTGTATGTGATCGCCGCGGTCGTCGTCGGGGGAACCAGCTTGAGCGGCGGCGAGGGCCGCATCTTCGGGACGCTGATCGGCGCTTTCATCATCGCGGTCATCCAGAATGGAATGAATCTCACGAATGTCGAGAGCTACACGCAGAAGGTGGTGCTGGGCCTCGTGATTCTTGGGGCGGTGCTTCTCGATCAGCTTCGTCATACCGGTTGGTTCCGGCTTCCCGGCCGCCGGCATCGCCCTTGAAGGCGCGGGCGCGCAAATGGCGAAGTGCCCGCCATGAAGAAGCACGCGCGGCGGGCGCTTCGTGGTTTCTTGCAGAGAAGGAAGATGCAAGCCTGGACTGGTCAGAACGCCATCCTTGGCGTATCTTTCGGACACGATTCCGGTTGCCGGCCTTGGCAGGAAGGAGCGGCCGTTCCGCATCAGGCATGGCGACGAGAAGCCGGCTTGTGAGTCCATTTCCTGCGCGCCTCATAGAAAGCGGGCAGGAATTCTTGGAGAGCGTGTCGCCGGATGACTCCGCCTCCATGTCAGCAAAATGACATGGTTCTCGTCGGGCAGGAACCTAGGAAAAGGGGTCAAATCATGCGAATCATCTGGATGTTGTGGTTGTCGCTCATCGCCGCGGCGTTCGCGCATCCGGTGTCCCTCGAGGCCCAGGAGGCGGGCGCCCCAAGACCTTCATTGCAGGATGCGAGTGTGCCGACACTCTATCTCGTCGCTACGGCCCACCTCGATACCCAATGGCGCTGGACGATTCAGGATGTCATCCGGGATTACATCCCGGCGACGCTGAATGAGAATTTCGCCCTCTTCGAACAGTATCCCGATTATGTCTTCAGCTTCGAGCGCGCCTTCCGCTATCAGCTCATCAAGGAGTACTACCCCGATCTCTACGAACGCATGAAGGAGTACATCGCCGCCGGGCGATGGAAGGTCTCCGGAAGCTGGATGGACGCGGTCGACGTGAACATTCCCGCGCCAGAGTCGCTCATCCGTCATGCGCTCTACGGCAACGGTTTCTTTCGGCGCGAATTCGGCGCCACCAGCCGTGATGTCTTCCTGCCCGACTGCTTCGGCTTCGGTTACAGCCTGCCCGCCGTGGCGGCGCATTGCGGGCTGCTCGGCTTCTCAACGCAGAAGCTCGAGTGGGGCTCGGCGGTCGGGATCCCCTTCGATGTCGGATTGTGGGAAGGCGTCGATGGATCGCGTCTGATCGCGATGCTGAACCCCGGCAGTTATGTGAGCCAGATCGAGGCCGACCTGAGCGCGGATACGACATGGGCGGGCAAGATCGCGCGCCAATACCGGCGTTCGGGATTCGCGGTCGGGCAGAAGTTCTACGGCACCGGCGATCAGGGCGGCTCGCCCAACGAATCCTCCGTCGCGTGGATGCAAAAGAGCCTGCGGGGACCGGGCCCTGTGCGCGTGCGCCCGGCGTCGTCCGATCAGCTCGCGCGTGATTTGAGCGCGTTGCTGAAGACCGAGCTGCCCACGGGGCTGCGCCCGGATGTGGACCTCGGCGCGCTCGCGAATCTGCCCAAGTATCGCGGCGAACTGCTGCTCACCGATCACGGTTCAGGCTGCTACACCTCGCAATCAGCCATGAAGCGCTGGAATCGCAAGAACGAATGCCTCGCGGACGCGGCCGAGCACGCCGCGGTCGCGGCGCACTGGCTGCGCGGCGCGTCCTATCCGCAGCAGACCCTGAACGACGCCTGGACGCGCTTCCTCTGGCATCAATTCCACGACGATCTCACCGGAACGAGCATCCCCCAGGCTTATCTCTTCTCGTGGAACGACGAGGCGATCGCGGCGAACCAGTTCTCGGAAGTGATGCGCAACAGCGTGGGCGCGGTGAGCCGCGCGCTCGACACCAACACGCGCACCGGCGAGCCGCTGATCGTCTACAATCCGCTCGCCATCGAGCGCGAGGACCTGGTGGAAGCGAAGGTGCGCTTCGCGCAGGGCAGCCCGCGGGCCGTGCGCGTCTTCGACGCTGACGATCGCGAAGTTCCGGCGCAGTCCTCCCCACTTCCCGACGGACGCACCTCGGTCGTCTTCCTCGCGCGCGTTCCCTCGATGGGATTCGCGCTCTACGAGATGCGCCCCGCCCTCGGACCGGAGCGCGGCGAAAGCGAGCTCAGCGCGGGATCGGCGAGCCTCGAGAACGCCCGCTATCGCGTGCAGCTCGATCAACACGGCGACATCCTCTCGGTCTTCGACAAGCGGATCGAAAAGGAGCTGCTCTCCGCGCCCATCCGTTTGCAGATGATCGCCGACCGGCCGACCGAATGGGCCGCGTGGGAGATCGATTACGACGATCTCATGGCGCAGCCGCGTCCCGTCGGCGGGGAAGGCGCGCGCATGACGCTAGTGGAAGGTGGTCCGGCCCGCGTGACCTTGGAAGTTCGTCGCGAGGCCGAAGGCTCGACCTTCGTGCAGCGCATTTCGCTCGCGGCCGGCAACGCGGGCGACGCGGTCGTCGTCGAGAACGACATCGACTGGCGCACGCCGGCGACCCTGCTCAAAGCCGCCTTCCCGCTTACGGCGAGCAACGCCATGGCGACCTACGATCTCCGTCTCGGCACGATCGAGCGCCCGCGCAACACGCCGAAGCTCTATGAAGTGCCCGCGCAGCAATGGGCCGACATCACGAATGCCGACGGCAACTATGGCGCGGCGATTCTCAACGATTGCCGCTACGGATGGGACCACCCCGAAGACAACACCCTGCGCCTCACGCTCCTTCGCACGCCCGAAGTGAACGAGCGCTGGAATTGGATTCGCGACCAGGAGCGCCAGGACTTCGGCCGCCATCGTCTGGCGTACGCGATCTACGGGCACGCCGGAGATTGGCGGGAAGGCGAAGTGGCGTGGCGGGCGGAACGCATGAATCAGCCGCTCCAGGCGTTTCAGGTTCCGCGTCATCGCGGCTGGCTGGGGAAGAGCTTCTCGATGCTCGACATCTCCACCGGCGGCGCGCAAGCAGCCGGACAGCCTTCGCTTCCCACCGTCGCGGTGCGCGCGCTCAAGCTGGCCGAAGACGGCGACGAGATCGTCGTCCGCTTGCAGGAAATCGCGGGGCGCGGCGTCGAGGATTGCGCCGTCCGCTTCCCCGTTCCGCTCGCGATCGTGCGCGAAGTGAACGGCGCGGAAGAGCCGATGGAGACAAGCAGCGAGAAGGGCTCGGTGGCCGGGCCGGTGTGGCTCGCCGGCGGCGCGCTGCACTGCGCACTGAAGCCGTATCAGCTGCGTTCCTTCGCGCTGCGCACCACCGCCGCGGCGAAGACGCTCGAACCGCCCGTGAGCGAGCCGGTCGCGCTGCCGTACAACCTCGATGCGATCAGCGATCAGGACGATCCGACCGATGGAGATTTCGACGGCGCGGGCCACACGCTGGTTGCGGAATTGCTCCCGCCGGTCGTGTATTCGAACAGCGTCGCCTTCAAGCTCGGGCCACGCGCGCGCGGGTGGGCGAATGCCGTCGCGTGCCAGGGCCAGCGGATCGCGTTGCCGGCGGGAGCCTTCGACCGGTTGTGCCTGCTCGCCGCCAGCGTGGAAGGCGATCGCTACGGCCGCTTCGGCATCGAGCCCGCCTATGCGGACAACTATGAAATGCAGCTCTGGATCCAGGATTGGGCGGAGCCGGTGGGCCAGTGGGACAATCGCGTGCTCCTCGGCCGCGTGCACGAGCATCCCGACTCGATCGCGCCCGCGTACACGAAGCCGGCCGCGGTCGCCTGGGTGGGCTCGCATCGCCACGACGCCGTGGGCAGCAAGATGCCGTACGAACAGAGCTATCTCTTCCGCTACGGAATCGATCTGCCCCACGAGACGCGCAGCATCGTCTTGCCCAACGATCCGAGCATCCGGATTCTCGCGATCACGGCGGTGCGCAATGCGAACGACATCGCCGCCGCGGCGACCTCGCTGATCGAGGAGCCCGTCTCCACTTCGGTTGCGATCCGCGCGCCGTTGCTCACCTTCTTCGGCGAAACGCGGGTGGCGCTCAGCACGCCCATTCCCGGCGCGCAGATTCGCTACACGCTCGATGGCACCACTCCCGGCCCCGATTCGCCGCTGTATGCGGGACCGATCGCGTTGACCCAGACGACCACCGTGAACGCACGCGCGTTCGCGACGGGATTGCGCGACGACTACGTCGCCTCCGCGCGCTTCACGCGGCAGGAAGCGCGCGCTTCCGTTTCCGCGGCCGGGCTTCGTCCGGGGCTCAAGATGCGCCGGTATGAAGGCGAGTGGTCGAAACTGCCCGCGTTCTTCACGCTCACTCCGCAATCGGAGCAGATCGCGGAGACGCTGGGCCTGCCGGGAGCGGGCGGTGAGGAGTACTTCGGGCTCGCCTTCGATGGATTCCTGCGCGTGCCGCGCGCAGGGCTCTACACGCTGTATCTCACCTCCGACGACGGCAGCGCCTTGACCTTGGGAAGCGAGAAGCTGATCGACAACGACGGCCTGCACAGCCGCCTCGTCGAGAGCGCGCATGTGGCCCTGCAGGCCGGCGTGCATCCGATTCGGGTGGAGTACTTCCAGGCGCAGGGCGGAGCGACTTTGTCTCTCGAATGGGAGGGCCCGGGCATCGCGCGCCAGCCCGTTCCGCCATCCGCCTGGTCGCATCGTTAGGGAGCGCGGTTCGTCGCGAGTTACGCATTCAAGCCGGCATTGGGCGGACGGTGCCGCGCGATGCGGTGCCGGCTTGAAGAGCTTCTTCCGATCCTACATCGCGTTTTACCTGAATAGCGCCTTCAATGCGCCCCAGGTCGTCTCCTGTGCCGGCGATCCCCCGCAGCCGACGGGCAGAGCCCCGATCAGCCCACAGTCGGGATTGTATTCGGGTGCGCAGGGGGAACCCTGCTCGAGCCGGAAGTCCCCAGACTCACCGGCGCAGAAGAGCGGATCGGCCGAGATGTTGCCGTTCACCCCGTACTGGTCCGCGATGTCGCCCACCCAGTCGCCGCCTGAATTGCCGTAGATGTCGCTACAGGACAGAATTGCATATCCCTGGACCGCGGCTGCACCAAGGTTGAAGGCCAGTACGGTGTTTCTGAATGCCGCGCTGCCGCTCCTGCAATCCACTACTGACCCAGTCGCACCGGCGTCGTTGGACGCGATTGTGCAGTTCGAGAATTCAAGGGCACTGGAAGCAAGGCAGTAGCCAA
The DNA here is from genome assembly GCA_964482205.1 of uncultured bacterium. Taxonomy (GTDB): domain Bacteria; phylum Eisenbacteria; class RBG-16-71-46; order CAIMUX01; family WJJG01; genus JAZDGX01. The sequence goes on from CAYZWI010000004.1 coordinate 100,879, forward strand.
CCGGGCCTGATTGATCCACCGTGTTGCCATAGAACAGGCAATCGGTGATCACGGGATAGAACTCCAGGTCGCTGAAAACGGCCGCCCCGTTCGCGGCGTGATTATTCCGGAAGGTGCAGTTTGAGATGCTGGCGGTCGATACGATCCCTCTGATCGCCGGCCCGTCGTTCTCGAAGAACAAGCACGTCGCGATTGTGGCCGGTCCAGATCCGCAGCCAATGCCGAAGGAAGGGTGTTCGGAAAAGCTACAGTCTTCCAGTTCCGGCATGCAATCCGTCTGCCATGAAACGCCTCCTGGCAGATTCCCAATGAAGTTACATCCGACGAGGCGAGGAGAAGCGTAGAAATAGCAGTAGATGCCGGCGCCGACATCGGACCCGATCGACTCGTTTCTCACGAAGACGCAATCGGTGAAGGTTGGTTGGCAAGGACGGTAACATAGCGCCCCTGCCCCCGTCCTGGCCGAATTCTCGGTCAGCACGCAATTCACAATGCTGGGAGAGGCACTCCTACAATAGATTCCCCCTCCGTCTCCGTCCGGGAACGTGCCCCCCGAAATGTAAGCATTCCTCACCGTAACGCCCCGAAGAACCGAGGATGGCGTCTCCTGAGAGGAGAAGATGAAGCCCCGATGCCGGTCGCTCGCACTGGCCTGGCAGTCGATAATGCAGTCCGTGGGGGAGTCGCCCTGCGATTGTACGATGATGCCCTTCCCAGCAAAGGTGATGTCCCGGTTTCCGGGCCCCATGAAGATGCCGTCCCCCAAGAGGACGATATCCCCGCTGGCCGCCGCGTCTATGGCCGCCTGCACGGTCGGGAAGTCTCCCGTTCCGTCCGGCAAAACCAGGTATGTATCTCCAAGTGCGCAGATGGAGCCAACCAGCGCCAATGCGAGACAGATGATTATGTTTCGCATGGTCTGCCTCCTTGGTCTTCAGACGGCGTAGCCCGCGGCCACTCCCCCGCCATCCCGATGACCTCTCGGTGACCGAGGGGTCGTCGGTGCTCCTGGCATCGAAACCTTCCCAGCGCACACGGACGCGGCGTCACCGTCCACGCGATTCTACTTCCCGTCCCCCCGAAACAGCGCCTTCATCGCACCCCAGGTCGTCTCCTGTGCCGGCGACGAGCCGCAGCCGACGGGCAGCGCCCCAATCAGGCCGCAGGCGGGATTGAAGTCCGGTGCGCAGGGCGAGTCCTGTTCGAGGTGAAGATCTCCACCCGTGCCATCGCAGAAGAGCGGATCGGCCGAGATGTTGCCGTTCACGCCAAGCAGGCCGTCCAAGCATCCGACCCAGTCCCCGTCGTCATTGCCGTAGAGATCGCAGCACACAAGCACCGGGGTGGACTGGGCATCGCACGAGATCGCCACGGCTTCCGAAGCGAATGCGATGATGGAGTTGGAGATTAAAGGATTCGCTGGCGTGCCGCACGCATAGGAACACAGAAGATCAGCATTTGAAGCGTGATTGTTGACGAATGTACAGCTCTCGATGATCGGAGAACATCCGGTGATCATCATGCTGCCCCCGCCTCGTGCCGAATTCCCTGAAAAGAGGCAACCGCGGAACTCAGCGCCTCGCCCCTGGCGGACGGAAGCCTCAATGGACTCCAGCAAGACAGCCCCGCCAAATCGCGATGCCGAATTGTCGATGAACATGCAATCCTCGAAGCTCGGACTGTTGGAGGCATTCGTGGTGAAGGCTCCGCCGTCCGTCGCCCGGTTCTCGATGAACCGACAGCGGACAAAAGTCGAACTGGCGCCGTCACCGACCGCACCTCCGGCGGCTGCCGAATTGGACTGGAACACGCAATCCCTCACCGTAATCCCGGTGGGTCCCCAAGTGATGCTTAGACCCCCCGCTTCCCCCATTGTGACGCGGCCCCTCGCAATCGTGATCCCCTCGATCACCGTTCCAAAGACCGGCAATACCGCGATCCCTGGAGCGCTCTCCTCGCAATCGATCACGCACTGATCCGGATCCCCGCTCTGCGACCGGATGGTGATCCGGCGAGCTGGAACCTCGACGCCTCTGTTGCCCGGCCCAACGAATACTCCCGCCGTCAGCTCGACGACATCACCAGCAACCGAGGCATCGACTGCATCCTGGATCGTGGGGAAATCGCCCGTGCCGTCCGGGCGGACGAGATACACTGTTCCAAAGGCGGGAATCGAACAGCAACACGCAAGCGCGATTGCCAGCACCGTCGCGCTGCAGTTCCGTATCGATGATCCTGCCTGCATGGTTTTGTTCCCCTGTTGACCATCCGATGGGGTCATTCGGGCGCCTGTCATCATATTATCATAGCGCGATGCCGCATCCAATCAGGTCGCCGCACGAGCAGGTGCTGATGGAGGCTGCCAGACCACCTCGGCTCACTTGATCAGCACGAGAACCGCGAAGTCGGCCGTGTACATCCGCGTCTTCCGGCGAAATCGCGCGGGCGGAAGCTGGCGCATGAGAAGCGGCGCGGTCAAGGGAACCAGCGGCTGAAGGAAGATCCGGCGAATCCACCAGGGGATCCGCGCATTTCCGAAGACGAGATTGTGGGCGTTAAAGCCCGGCTCGCCGAAATACTCGGCGCTTTCCAACCGGAGTCCCGAGGGCTCGATCAACCGTTCGCGAAGATTCTTCTCCGAATAGTATCGCATGTAGAAGCGCGCCTCGTCCGGGCGTCCGTCCACGTAGGTGCGCGTACGCGTGTACTTCGGCTCGTCGCGCCATGGGTCGAACGGGACCGAGATCACCATGCGGCCGCCGGGAGCAAGCACGCGAACCAGCTCGGCGAGAACGGGCCGCTCGTCGACGATGTGCTCGAGCACGCTGATAACTGAGATGCGGGTGAACTCGCCATCCGCGAAGGGCAGGCGCGCGGCGTCGGCGACGGTAAAATCCAGCTGCCCTTCCTTCATCAACCGGCGCGCCCAGGGAACCTTGTTCGCCATGCGCAACTGGCGATCCCGAAAGTCGGGTTCCGGATCGACCGCGCGCACGGAGCACCCAAACCGCTTCGCGAGCACTTGAGCGAGCGGAGAATACCGCGTGCCCACATCGAGCAGGCGATCGCCCGGCCCGAGGGCGAGACGATCCACGACCGCCGGATACTCCAACCAACGGCCATAGGGAATCCCTTTGGAAAACTCGACCAGCCCTTGTTTCCAAAGGAATTTGTAGTACTCGCAATGCAGCACGCGCTTCCTCCCGTCGAAGGGACGCTCGTCACGGTACGCGGTTTTCTTCCGCGCGGCAATGCGCGGGGAGAGCCAAAGCTTCCTCGGCCCGGCCCGCCACCGCGACGCGCATCCGTTCCTCCCCGATTGATGGACATGCGCGCGCCTGGCATGGTATCAAGCGGAGGACATATGAAGGCTTTCGATCCGAAATCCGGCCCGTCGTCGCCCGAGGCGCCCGCGAATGCGCCGGGCGATCGCGATGCGAGCGCTTCGCAGGCGCCCGAGGCTTCACGCCCCCTCAACCGGCTCGCGCGCGAGAAGAGCCCCTACTTGTTGCAGCACGCGGGCAATCCCGTCGACTGGTACCCGTGGGGCGCTGAAGCGCTCGAGCGCGCTCCCGCAAATCACCTCGCCTTCGCCGCGGCGCTGGACTTCGCCCTCGGGCCCGTGAGCGAGATCACGATCTCGGCGGGCGCCTCGAAACAAGGCATCGAAGGCGGCTCGGAAGCCTCGCCTTCCTCGGCCGCGGCTATGCTTCGCGCGGTCCGCGAGCGGTACCTTCCCAACATCGTGCTCGCCTGCCGGCCGGCGCATGGGAGCGAGCCGCTCGAACGGCTCATTCCCCACACGAAGGCGCAAGTTCCGCTTTCCGGGAAGTCGACCGCCTATGTGTGCAGGGGGTATGCTTGCCTCATGCCCGTTCACGATGTCGATGCGCTTGCCCGGCAGCTCGATGAGGAGTGAGTGGATTCGCGTGGCGCATGATCAGCAGAACGAATGGTATCGCACGGCCTTCGACGGCCTCTATCCGCTTCTCTATCCGCATCGCGACGACGCGCAGGCGGAAGCCGAAGCGTGCGGCTTGATGGATTTGCTGCGCCTTCCACGCGGCGCGCAGGTTCTCGATCTCGCTTGTGGAACGGCGCGCCACTGCCAGGCGCTCGCACAGCGCGGCATATCCACCTGGGGGCTCGATCTCTCGCCCGCGCTTCTCTCGCTCGCGCGAAAGCGCGCCTGTCTCTCCGGACGCCTCGTTCAAGCCGACATGCGCCAGCTTCCCTTCCGGCGCTCGTTCGATGCCGTGCTCAGCCTCTTCACCAGCTTCGGCTACTTCTCGGAAGAGGAAGAGCACCTGCGCGTGCTGAAGGAAGTGGCGCGCGTCATCCAGCCCGGCGGGCTCTTCGTTCTGGATCACATTCACCGGCCGGCACTGGAGCGGACCTTGATTGCGCAGGATGAGCGGAAAGACCCCGACTTCGTCCTTCGCCAGGAACGCGCGCTCGCCGGCAATCGCGTGAAGAAGCGCGTGACGGTCGAGTGGAAAGACGGGCGCACGCGCTCGCTGGAAGAGAATGTGCGCATCTTCTCGCCCGCGGAATTGCGCGACCTGCTGCAAGCCGCGGGCTTTTGCGACACACGCTTGTTGGGATCGTTCCAGGGGGAGCCGCTCACGGAAACATCCGCGCGGCTCATCGCGCTGGCCCGCATGCCAAGCGCCTGACGACTCGGCGCCCGAATCGAGATGGCGCGCGCGCCATTCGCTCCACTACAATCGTCGCGATCGTCGTGGGCGGTCGCGCTTGCACGGCGAAGCGGGCGGGCCGTCGTAGTTCTGTGCTTCCGTGAAGGCGAGACCTCATGGCATTGGATTCGTTCTCGAGTCCCCGTTTCGATGTGGCCACGATCGCATGGCCCTCCATCGAAGCGTTTGCGCCGTACCGCGAGATGGCGCGGATCGCGGAGGCGATGTCCGCATTGCCCGCGGGAATGCAGCGTGGAATGCATTCGCCCTCATCATCGCATGCGCCTGTGGACCTCGCGCAGCGCGACGCTTCGGCCTCCCCCTTCCTGGATCTGCGCGCCGCCGCGCGCGCCGTAGCCGAGCAGAATCCTCACCTGCCTCCTCCTCCCATCGAAGCGCGCTATGTGGTCGCTGGCCAGCAGGCGGGGCTTCTCTCGGGGCCGGTGTACACCATCCTGAAGGCCGTCTCGACCATCGCCCTCGCCCGCCGCTGGTCGATGAAGAGCGGCGAGCCAGTGCTGCCCTTGTTCTGGATCGCGAGCGAGGATCACGACATCCTCGAGATCAATCGCGTTCGCTTGCACGAACGCGCCTTCGTGCACGAGCTGCCCGAGTTCGAGCGCGGGCCGCGCCCGCAAGCTTCGCATGTCCCTCTTCTTTCAGCGCGCGAACCGTTGCTCGCATTTCTGCGCGATGCTCTGCCCTCCTCCGAGCACAAGGATGCGCTGATCGAATCGGTGGCGTCGCTCGACTTCCACGATTACGCCTCCACGTTTCGCAGTTTCATGGAGCGCCTCTTCCTTCCCTGGGAGTTGCGCTTCATCGATCCGATCGCGCTCCGGCCGCTCACGGCGCCGGTGCTCGCTGCCCTGGTCGAACGCTGGGAGGCGTGCGAGGAGGCCTTCTCCGCAGGCGCGCGCGCGATGACGGCCGAAGGCTTCACTCCGCCGCTCGAGCGCATCGGTCTCTTCGAGATCCGCGACGGATACCGGGTCGCGGTGAAGAAAGATGCCGCGGGATTTCACCTCGCGACGGATACGAGCGAAACGGAGGCATGCGACGCGCGCACCGCAGCGCAGCGCATTCGCAGCGATCCGGCGCGCTTTTCCGGAAACGCCGCCTTCCGCCCGATCTGTCAGGATGCGGTCTTGCCGGTCGCGACGATGCTCGGAGGCCCATCGGAGCTTGCGTATCTGCGCCAGATCCGCCCGCTGTATGCCGTCGCCGATGTCCGTCCGGCGCGATCTCTTCCGCGCATCTCGGCGACCTTCGTGGAGCCGGGCGCAGCCCGCGCGGCAAGACAGGCGCACCTGGAAGGAGCGCGCATGTTCGATGCGCGGGAGTTGCTCTCGAACCCCGCCGCATTACTGCGCGCGAGCGATTCGCCTACCAGCCGTGCAAACGATTCCACGCCCGGCGGCGCAACTGAGCGCAGGGAGGGCCACGCAATCGCTTCCACGCCCGGCGGCGCCATCGAGCGCATCGAGACCCACGCGCGCGCGCTGGTGGAAGAGCTCGATCGCCTGGGACTCGATCCAGCGCCGCGCTGGCTGCGCACGAGCCGCGAGGATGTCCAAGCGATTGCCGCGCGCGTGACGGCCCGGCTGCGCGAGGCCGAACGCGAGGCCGCGGGGATGACGAAGGCGCGCCTCGAGAAGCTGGCCGCCGCCGTTCTTCCCGAAGGCAAGCCGCAGGAACGCGTGGTCAATGTGCTCCAGTTCCTGAACCTTCACGGTCCCGGGTTTCTCGCGCGCATGATCGACGATCTCGATCCGGAAGCTTCGGGCCATCATCTCGTGCATGTCGATCCGCCCGGCAATGCGCGCGGCGGCCATGCGCACGAGCAAGGAGGATGACGATGCCTGTGGATGTGCTTGCGATCGGGGCCCACCCCGACGATGTGGACATGATTTGCGGCGGCACGCTGGCCAAGCTCACGGCCGGCGGGCGGCGCGCCGCGATCGTCGACCTCACGCGCGGCGAAATGGCCTCGCGCGGAACGCCGGAGATTCGCGCGCGCGAGGCGCAGGCGGCGGCGGAGATTCTGGGCGTGCAGGAGCGGATCATTCTCGATCTCGGCGACGGCCGCCTGGAAAACAACGCCGAGAATCGCCGCCGGCTCATCGAAGTCATCCGCCGTCTACGCCCCACGCTCATCCTCACGCACTTCTGGGACGACCTGCACCCCGATCACGCGGCCGCGGGCCATCTCGTGCGCGCGATCATGTATCCGGCCGGCTTCGCGCGTTATCCCGCCGAGGGCGAGCCTTACCGGCCGAACGAAGTGCTCTTCTTCATGGCGCACACGACCTTTCCACCAAGCTTCGTCGTCGACATCAGCGACTTCCACGAACGCAAGATGGCCGCGGTGAAGAGCTATGTTTCGCAGTTTCACCGGGAAGGCGACGACGACCAGCCGCCGACCGGGATTTCGGAACCGGACTTCCTGCTTTCGCTGGAAGCGCGCGCGCGCCACTACGGCGCGCTCATCGGGCGCACCTTCGGCGAGCCCTATCTCGTGACGCGCGTGGTTCCGATGAACGACCCGGTCGCGCATTACGAGCACTTTCCGAAGATCTACTCGTCGCGCACCTGGGAGCAGCAGGCCAAGCGCTAGCGGGAAGGCGCGGCCGCGCTGGCACGATCCGAACGGGCGTCAGGATTGCGAAGCGAAGGAGGAGACGTTGAAGATCGTCGTCGCCTGTCATCCGACCCAGGGCGGCTCGGGCATCGTCGCGACCGAGCTCGCGACGGCGATGGCGCGCCGGGGTCACGAAGTGCATCTGGCCGCGTGGACGCGCCCCTACCGGCTCGCGTCCAATTCGCCCGTCATCTTCCACGAAATCGAGCTGTTCGAATATCCGCTCTTCCGCTGCCCGCCCTACGACTTCTCGCTTGCGAACCGGCTGGCCGGGATCATCGAGCAGCACGACATCGACATCATCCACGCGCACTACGCGATTCCCCACGCCATCGTCGCCCATCTCGCCCGCGAGGTGGCCGGCTCGCAGAGGACGGCGATCCTGACCACGCTTCACGGCACCGACATCACCCTCGTCGGAAGCCATCACGAGTTCTTTCGCCTGACGCGTCACGCGATGATCGCGTCCGATGGATTGACCGCGGTGTCGCGCTGGCTGTGCGACCAGACGATGGAGCGCTTTCATTTGCCCGATCCGCCCGAGATGATTCCGAATTTCGTGGATCCCGAGCACTTCCACCCCGGCGGCCGCGCGCGCTATCCGGAAGCGGGCGAACCCTTCCACTTCGTCCACGCGAGCAACTTGCGACCGGTCAAACGGATCGCCGATGTGGTGCGCGCGTTCTGCGATGTGCAGAAAGAAATCCCCGCCCGCCTCACGATTCTCGGCGAAGGGCCCGAGAAGGGACTGGCCGAAGTGCTGGTCGAGCAATTCGGCTTGGAGCAGAAAGTCACCTTCACGAGCACGGCGAACGACATCGCCGAGGTGATGCGCTCGGCGCACATGAACCTGCTCTTGAGCGAGTACGAATCCTTCGGCGTTTCGGCGCTCGAAGGGATGGCCTGCGGCACGCCTTGCGCGGCCAGCCGTAGCGGCGGCCTGCGGGAAGTGATCGACGACGGCACGACCGGCCTTCTCTGCCCCGTGGCCGACATCGGATGCACCGCGCAGCGGATCCTCACTGTGCTGCGCGATCGCGCGAACTGGGAAGCGATGAGCGCGGCCGCGGCCGAGTCCGCGCATCAGCGATTCGGATTGGAAGTCGTCGTTCCGCAGTACGAAGCGCTGTACGAACGGTTGATGGCGAAGCGGGTGAAGCGAGTGGAGGCGGGCCGATGATCTTCGAGCAGATTGCGGTCGGAGGAGACCGGAACTTCGCCTACCTCGTCGGCGACGACGAGACGCGCCGCGCCGCGGTGGTCGATCCCGCGTTCAACCCGGAGCTCGTGCTCGAACGCGCGAGCGCGCATGGGCTTGACATCGTCTATCTCCTCAACACCCACGCGCACTACGACCACGCGGGAGGAAACGAGGTCGTGCTCGCACGCACCGCGGCGGAATGGGTGATGCGTCCGCGCTCGCAAGACGAGCCTCCGGCCCCGCGCACGCTGTCCCTGGGCCGCCTGACGCTCGAGCTTCTGCCTACTCCCGGCCACACGCCCGACAGCGTTTGCATCCACGTGCAAGAGCCGGGATCGCCGGGCAAGCTGATCACGGGAGACACGCTCTTCGTGGGAAAGGTGGGCGGCACCGATTACGAGGCGGGCGCCCGGGCCGAATACGATTCGCTCCACCGCGTGCTGCTCGCCTTGCCCGATGAGACGGAAGTGTGGCCGGGCCACGATGTGGGCGTGCGGCCGCATTCGACGATCGGCGACGAGCGGCGCACGAATCCCTTTCTGCTGCGCAAGAGCTTCGAAGAGTTCGTTGAATTGAAGCGCGGATGGCTGGCCTACAAGAAGGCGCACGGGATCGCCTGAGGAGTGCCGGCTACGCCCGCGCTCATTCGTTGCGGCTGAATCCCCGCAGCCAGTTCCACATCCGGCTCGGCAAACGCCCTTGCGATCGCGCCCGCGCCACGATGCGCCGCATGCGCGCGATGCGAGCACGATTCGACCGGTCGCTCGAAGGATGATCGAGCGCGTCGGAGTATGACTGCAAGGCTGAGTAGAGTATGCGCGCATGCTCATCGGTCATGATCAGCGTCCCGGGGCCCGGTCCGCTCTTGCGAACTAACATCTCATCCAGCCAGTCCTCGAGATCCCCCACCACTTCGGAGGCACGCTGGTCGTACACGCGGCGGCTGACATACGCCAAGGCCTCGCGGACGATCTCCTGCTCCTTGCGTTCCAGATGCACGCGAGCCGTCATGCTACCCCGCGGAGTGGATTCCCTGTTCGAGTACTCGGCGCAAGATGCGAATGGCATGTTCGATGCCCTCGCGGGAGACATCCAAGTGCGTGACTGCCCGCACCCGTTGGGGGGCCACGGCGAGCATCCACACTCGTTCCTCGTTCAATGCCCGGCAAAGATCGGCCGCGGCGCCCCGAGCGCGATCGAGGTCGAAATAGACGATGTTGGTTTCCACGGTGGACGGATCGATCACGATTCCCGGAATGGCGGCGAGCCCGCGCGCGAGGAGCGCGGCGTTGGCGTGATCCTCGGCCAGCCGCTCGACATGATGGTCCAACGCATACAGCGCGCCCGCGGCGAGAATCCCCGCCTGGCGCATCCCGCCGCCGAACATCTTGCGAAAGCGATGCGCGCGCTTGACCGCCGCCCGCGAGCCCGCGACCGCGGAACCCACCGGCGCGCCAAGCCCTTTCGAAAAACACATCGCCACGGTATCGAACTCCTTGGCGAAGTCCTTGGCCGCGATTCCGGAGGCGACCGACGCGTTCATCAGCCGTGCGCCGTCGAGATGCATGCGCAAGCCGGCTTGTCGCGCAACCGCGCCGATCTCTTCGATGCGCGGAAGAGGCCAGATGGTTCCTCCGCCTCGATTGTGGGTGTTCTCGAGAACGACGAGACTGCTCATGGGCGCATGCGGATCTTCCGGATTGCGAATGGCCGCGCGCACCGCTTCGGCGTTGATCAGTCCCCGCTCCCCTTCCAACAAACGGAGCGAGCATCCTGAAAGCGCGGCTGGCCCGCCGCCTTCGTACAGATAGATGTGGCTGTCGCGATGGGCGATGATTTCCTGGCCCGGTTCGGTGAGCGCCCTGATGGCGACCTCATTGGCCATCGTCCCGGAAGGCACGAAGAGCGCGGCTTCCTTGCCGAGGAGATCGGCCACGCGCTCCTGCAAACGGTTCACCGTGGGATCGTCGCCGAAGACATCGTCCCCCACCTCCGCCTCGGCCATCGCGCGCCGCATGCCGGCTGTGGGACGAGTGACCGTGTCGCTTCGGAGATCGATGGGAAACTGCGCGCTCATTCCGCCCCCCGAGCGTTCGTGGTAATGGCTCTCTTCATGGCCCGCGCACTTGCCGTACGGCCCCGCCGGGCATGGCAGGCGCTGTGCTGCCAAGCATTAGCGCCGCCCCGCCGAGCGTTACAGGCGCTGCCCTGCCGAGCATCGCGAAACCGCAAGCGCCTCCGCTCGAATCGCTTTCGGCCTCCGCATTGTAGTCCGCGCCGCGCCGTGCCCACAATCCGCGAGTGCGCGCGTACGCGTCCCGCCGCCTTGCGTTGGCATGCTCGGGAATTCGCTCCGTGAATGGCAGGGTTGGATTTGCGAGAGCTCCTTCAGCCCGCAATCCCGATGTGGAACCGGGCGATACCTTATGGATACACTCCTCCGAAACCGTAAAAAGGAGACCGGCATGATCAGACGGCGGCCCGGCATGAGGGCGGTTCGAGGGATGGACGCGAGCGGAAGAAGGGCGGGCAGAGCAGCGCGCATGGCGCTTGGCGGCTTCGGCCTCGCGTTGCTCGCGATTCTCAATGTCGGCGCGGTTCCGCAGGCGGACCCCAGCGAGATGCCGACCGAATTCCCTCGCCCGCGGATGCAGGCGTATTTGTCGCACGAAGCTCTGCCCGCGGGAGCGTCGGGCACCCTCCTGCTGACGCTCGAGGTCGCTCCGAACTTCCACATTCAGATCAACGACTTCCTCGAAGTGCTCCTTCCCGAAGGCGCTCCGATCACGCTCGGCAAATGGACCGCAACCCGCCAGGATATGCACTCGGGAGTGCCGATCCTGCACAAGAAGACCGCGATCTATCTGCCCTTCACCGTCGCGGCCGGCACGGCCCCCGGACCGGTTTCCATCACCGGGCGCTTCGCCTTCCAGGGTTGCATCGAAGAGCCGGTCTTCGCCTGCTTCCCTCCCGATGAGATGGAATTCCCCATCCAGTTCGAAGCGCTTCCCGCGGGCGGGCAAGCGCGGCCGGCGAACCAGGCGGTCTTCACGGCGAACGGGGTTGCCATCACTCCCGCTTCAGGGGAGAGCGCTGGATCGCAAGCGATGGAGAGCGCATCCGCCGCCGCAACGCAAGGGGCGCCGACTGCAGGCTCTGAGTCCGGGGCCCTGCCAACGGACGCGACTCCTTCGCAGACTACGCCGTCACAAGAAGACGCCTCTTCGACCACTCCGGCTTCCGGATCTTCGAACGGCGCACAAAGAGCTGCGGAGGGCGCGGGCGTCGTCAGCCCGGGCCAGGACTCGGGCCCCTCTTCCGCAAGACCTTCCGCCGAAGGCGAGACCACCGGCGCAAGCGCGCAACCGAAGCGCGACCTCGCCTCTCGCGTCAACGATGCGCTGGCGAAGAAATCGTTTCTCGCCTTCCTGCTCGTCTTCATCGGAGGAATCCTCACGAGCTTCACGCCGTGCGTCTATCCGATGATTCCCATCACGATCAGCTATGTGGGCGGGCGCGCGAAAACCCGCGCGCACGGCTTCATCCTCTCGCTCTTCTTCGTGCTCGGCATCGCGATCATGTACTCCGCGCTCGGGATCCTGGCCGCTTCGACGAGCTTCATCTTTGGCGCGGCCATGCAGAGCCCGATCGTGCTCCTCGTGGTCGCTGGGATCTTCGCCGCCATGGGCGCGAGCATGCTCGGAGCGTTCGACCTCGCGCTGCCTTCCGGCCTGCAAGGCAGGCTCACCAGCGGCGCGCAGAGAGGCGGCGTGATCGGCGCGATTCTCATGGGGATGGTGACCGGCCTCGTCGCTTCGCCCTGCGTCGGTCCCGTGCTCGTCGTGCTGCTCACCTTCGTCGCGCAATCGGGCAGCGTCTTCCTCGGCTTCTGGCTGCTCTTCACCTTCGCCTGCGGGCTCGGATTGCTCTTTCTCGTTCTCGGGACCTTTGCGGGCGCCATCCAGGCGCTTCCCGGCGCGGGAAGCTGGATGGACACGGTGAAGCATGTGTTCGGAGTCCTGCTGATCGGCGTCGCGATCTACTACCTGCGAACGCTGATCGGTCCGAAAGCGACCGGGCTCATCGCGGGCGCGTACCTATTGATCGTGGGCGTCTTCACGGGAGCCTTCACTCCCTTGCCTTCCAATCCGGCCAAGGGCCAGCTCTTCCGAAAGTCGGCCGGCCTGCTCATCTTTCTTGCCGGCAGCGCGCTCTTCCTGCTCTGGTTCGCTTCGCTCATCGGCGCGCCGAGGCTCGCCGCCAATTCCGCGCCTTCCACGACGCTCTCATCCAATGCCCAAGTCGCCGCCCCGGCGAAGCCCGCCATCCGCTGGATCAGGAACGATGAGACGGCGCTCGAGCGCGCGCGCGCGGAGGGCCGTCCGGTGATGCAGGACTTCTACGCCGAAGTGTGGTGCGCGGCCTGCGAGGAAATGGAGGAGAAGACCTGGATCGATCCGGAAGTGATCGCGGAATCGCACCGCTTCACGGCCGTGAAGATGGACTTCACCCGCCGGGACGAATTCTCCAAGCGAGCTACCGAGCGGTACCAAATCCGGGGGGTACCGACCATCATCTTCTACGATTCGTCGGGAAAGGAAGCGACCCGCTTCTTCGGATTCAAGGACGCCAAGGAAGTTATGAGCATCATGCGGTCGGTGCGCTAGCCGCACAGATCCTCCTCTTGGGCCCTCCTGCGCATTGGGCGCAATCCCGACTGCGGCGCACGGACGCATTGGGCCGGCGGCGCGCGAGTGCATCTTCGACTGGACATCGCTCCCACGGTTGCCGATACCCTCTGGGAAGGTAGATCCTCAGGGAAGGCAGAACCTCTTGAACGGTTTCCGCCGGCCGCTTTGCACCCAGGACGATGCGCCAACGGGCGAAGACGGCCGGCAATGTGACATGCGGAGATGGTCGCATCATGACAGAACGCGCCGACAGGAAGTCCGAGACGCAAAAGGCCGAATGGGCGAGGCAAGCCAGGGAAGGGATGCCGCGAGAAATCGCGCCCGATGAGCCGGCTCGCATCTCTCCGCCGCCTCCCATCTCTCCCTCTCAGAAGGCCGGGGCATCCGCTCCCGCTTCGCTGCCTCGCGGCAAGGACCGGCGCGCGCGCCCCACTCCGATGCTCTCGCGCTACACGTTCTTCGGACGCAGGCGCGGGAATCGGCGCAATGACGACCCTCAATCCTGCTACTATGTGGACCGCAGCTCGGGAGCATTCCACGTCGCCATCGTCGCGATGCTGGTCTTCATCGCTGCGGACACCGCTTCCACGCTCTACATCATCAGCCGGGGCGGAATCGAGGTGAACCCGCTGATGCGCTGGCTGCTGCAGATGGGATCGAGTTGGTTCATCGCAGCCAAAGTGGCATCGGGCTTCATCGGCTTCCTGATCCTTGCGGTGCACTGCAAGTTCCCGACCGCGCGCATCCTCGGCGCCCTGCTCGTCAGCGTGTATCTGGTGCTCGCCTTCTATCATGTGTATCTGTTGACGAGCATGATCGTGTAGGCGAACCTCACGCGCGGCGGCGCTCCATCGGCGCGGACCGCAACCGCCTTGACGCGCGCCGGATTGGCAACCGCCTCCGCGCGCATCGATTGCCCTCTTGGCAACCGGCCCATCTCGCGTGCTATGCTCCGCCGCATGTCGTCTCTCATCGCGCACATCCTTCGCGGCGCCCGCAAGGGTCTGATCGCCGGCCTCGTCATCGGGGTCATCCACGCTTTTCTGCTGGCGAGCGGCGGGCTCTTCGCCATGTCGGGCCCGGGCATGATCGTCGCATCCATCGCCCGCTACGCGGCGCTGTTTGCGATCCTCTCGGGTCTCTTCGGCGCGGGAGTGAGTCTCCTCGCCCGCCTTCTCGACCGCTGGATTCCCGAGCGCACGCCGCTCGTCATGCCCGGTCTGGTCATGCTCTACCTCTATCCCTGGGTGGCGGTCTTCTTCCGGGAGCGATTCGGCATCGAAAGCAGCGCGACCGGGATCGCGGCCGTCGGCGTCATTCTCGTTCTTCTGTGCCTCGCCGTGATCGTCCTCGCGACCCGCGTCGTCTTCCATCTGCTCCATGCCGCGCCTCCGCCTAGCGAACGCCATCGACAGCCGGATCTGCACGAGTTCCCCTCCGTCTTCAGCCTGTGCGTTTGGGCCGGCCTGGCCGTGATCCTCTATTTTCTGCCGGTCGCCTTCGGCCGGCCCGTGCATCCGGTGAAAGCCGCGCTTCTCGAAGGCCGGCTGCTCGATCCGCTGCGCGAACGCGCGATTTCCACCTGCGTCAACGGGCGGAGAAACATTCTCGTCATCACGGTCAACACGCTGCGCGCCGATCGCCTTTCCTGCTACGGCCACTTTCGCGAAACCTCTCCCGCGATCGACTGGCTCGCTCACAACGGCATGCGTTTCGAACATGCCTATTGCCCCCGCCCGCTCACCGGTCCGAGCATCGCAACGCTCTTCACCGGCCTGTATCCCAGCCAACATGGAGTGCAGCGTCCCGCGGCCATTCTTTCCGACGAGGCGCGCACGATGGCCGAGATCTTCAGCGAAGCGGGATGGGCGACCGCCGCCTTTGCGGGCAACGGATCGCTGGCGCAAGAGCTCGGCTTCCAGCAGGGATTCAACGAATACCACTGGAGTGACACGCCCGCGTGGGAACGCACGGATCGCGCGCTTCAATGGCTAGGGGCGAATGGAACGGGAGCCAACCCCTGGTTCATGTGGGTCCATTATGTGGATCCGCACATGCCTTATGCGCCCGGCCCGCCCTACGATGAGATGTTCGGGCGAGGACCAACGGAGACGAACACGCATCAGCGCATGCTCGACCTCTACGACGGCGAAGTGCGCTGCGCCGACGATCAGATCTTTCGTTTGCTCGACTGGCTGGTCGCGTCGGGGGTCAACGAGCGCACGATCGTGATTCTCGCCGGCGATCACGGCGAAAGCCTCGGCGAGCACGGAGTCTTCTACCGTCACGGTCTCGACCCCTACGAGCCGTCCGCACGGGTCCCGCTGATCTTCTACGCGCCGGCGATTGTTCCAGCCGATAGCGTTTGCGCGTCCGTGACGAGCCTGGCCGATGTGCTTCCTTCGGTGCTCGACGCGGCCGGCCTGTCCATCGCGCCCGAACTGGCGGGGCGCAGCCTGCTGCCGCTTCTGATCGGCATGACCGACATCGGCCCACGCGATTTCGTTGCCGTGGACGCGGGAGAAAACGACGAGCCCCGCGGCTACTCGCGCGCGCTGTGCCGAGCCAATTCCAAATATGTGCAGCGCCTCACAGGATGGGGGTTGCGTCCCAAAGGCTTGAAGGACATCTTGCGCTCCTACGACCGCTGCGCGAAAGGCACGCTGGGAAACGACGAGTACTACGATTTGCGCATCGATCCCCGGGAGAGCTTGAATCTCATTCGCACGCGTCAGAGCGCCGCGCGTCTCGATCGCCGGCTGCTCGAATCCTACTTCAACGAGATCCAGCGCAACCCGCGTCCCTGCCGGGTGCCCCGCGCGTCGGAACTGTCGCTCGAAACGCGGCAGTCTTTGCGCGACATGGGATATATCCGCTGACCGGATCCGACGTCACAAAATCTTGCCCCGCCTCTCCGTACACCAAGAGCACATTTCGGGAGCATTTCGATCTTGTTACTGAATCGCAGGCGCCTTCTTCCAGCGAAATGATGAGCGTTCTGTATCCGTCCCTGCTGAAGCGAAGGTCGCTAAGCGCCAGAACCCTGAGGAAAACCGGGCGGCAGTTCATGGCAATCGCCTCCTTCTGAAGGCACGCGAATGCCTGAAAGCGGGGTTGAAGAAAAATACAGGCACGGAAATCGAAAGTGAAACAACAGGACCCAATGGAGGGCGTCGTTTGCCATCCGGAGCCACACGACATCCTTTTCGTTGCCGCATGACTGTGCCAATGGCAGTCTTCAGGCCCTTCACCTTTCCCGAGACATCCTCACGTTCTTCACGCAAACGGATCCGGCAACCGAATCGCAGATCGTTCCTCCGCCCGGCCCAACCTGGACGGAGCAGAACCCGGGCTTGCTGTATTCAATAGACGCTGGCAAGAAGAACCCGACAAACATGATGTACATGCCGCCTTCGTCCGTCGTGTCACGCACCGCCTGGCCGGCGCCCACGCTAGCCTCAACCTGCACTCCTGCCAACGCATCTCCCGAGGCACTCTCCGTGACAATTCCTTGCACCCACCATTCGCTATCCGCATTGTCGGGAGCTCTCTTCTCAGCCGATTCACATCCGATGATCAATGACGCCAAGAGTCCGCACATGCCACACAAGCGACTGCACACCCGCACTCCCTTCGGTGACCGCTCACCTGACATGCAGCACTCTCCTCACTGGATGACGGCTATCCGCCCAGTTCCGATCCGGCGTCCATCCCGGTTCAAGGGCAATATACTCCGACACCCGATTCGGCGCCGTTGGAATTCATCTCCCGCATGGAAAGGCTGTGGCGGGGGTCGCAGAGCAGATCGTAGAGGCACGTGCTCATTCCGCGGACGGGCTTGGAATCGCGCGGAGAACGCGCGTGAATGCGCCCGAAGACGGCAGATGGCGAGAAGGGCCGCGTGGCGCGTGTTCGCGCCCTCTTACGCGCGCGTGATCACGAAGGCGGAGACGGTCTTGTCGTTGCCTCCCATGCTGATCACGAGCCCGTAGGGCTTCGCTTCGGGAATGCGCAGCTGGAAACCCTCCGCCTTGCCGGTGAGCTGCTTCCAGTTGTCGATCGCCTGGCGGATGCCCGTTCCGCCGGTGTAGTGCCCGTAACCGATCAGTCCGCCGGAGAGATTGAGCGGAAGCGCGCCGCCGGGACGCGTGCCGCCCGAGGTCACGAAATCGTAGCCTTCGCCGTGGCCGCAAATCCCCGTCGCCTCGGCCATGAGAACGCCGGTGATCGAGAAGCAATCGTGCACTTCGCCGAAAGCGAGATCCTTCGTCTGGATGCCGGCCATCGCGTAGGCCTTCGCCACCGCGGAACGGCTGGTCGCAAGCGTGGTCGGATCGGCGGGCAATTCGGTCAGGTTGGCGACCGATGTCCCCCAGCCCACGATCTCGGCCGCGTCCTTCTTCGCGATGCCGGCCTTCTTCAGCCCTTCCTCCGACATGACGAGCATCGCGGCCGCGCCGTCGGAAACCTTCGAGCAATCGGAGTAATTCAAGTGATCGACGAACGCCTGGGGATTGGGAGGCGTGTTCCCCAGCGCGTGGAGATCCTCCACCGTGTTGTGATACTCCTGCGCCTGCGGGCAGCGCCGCGCGGCCTCGATCGCGTTCACGAACCACTGCGTCATCGCTCCGCGCACCTTGGCCGCACCGTACTTCTGCGCGGCCGCGCCGGCGCGATCCGAGAAGAACGCGGGGAAGAAGTAGGCGTGTCCGTTCTTGCGCTGCGAGGCGTAATGGCCCGCTCCCGCCAGAATGTCCGCGCCGTAGATCGCCTTCACCGTGTTCTGCACTTCGGTGCCCAGCACGAGCACCACATCGGCGAGATCCGCGAGCACGCTCTTCATGCCCGTCATCACCGCGAGACCGCCCGAACCGCAGGCGCCTTCCACCCGCACGCTCGGCTTGTACTCGAGGGAGGGATGAATGGTGGGCATCAGCGCTGCCAGGTTGCCCTGGCGATTGAAGCGCGCGGCCATGAAGTTGCTGATCACGCACTCATCGATGATATTGGGATCGGGGATCTGGGCGAGGACTCCGCGGCCCGCTTCCTGAATGTAGGTCTCCAGTCCCGGCCGGGGCTTGCGCGGATCGAATTCCTTGCGGCCCGTTCCCAACGAAATCGTGTAGCTGCCCGCGCCGATGTAGATCTTCTTCCTGAGCTTCATGCTTCGAACCTCCCCTCCGCATTCCATCGCAATCGCCCGGCGTCCATCGCAATTGCCCGGCCAGGGCGGGCTAGATGTATTCGTTGATCGGCCCGTACAAGTGAAAGAACCCATTCAGGAGCACGCCGTTCACATCCTCGGGCTTGGCCGCCACTCCGCTCTTCAACAGATGCGTGCCGATCTCCTTCGAACGCTTCAAGTACTCGGCCGCGAGCTTGCATCCGGTCGTCTGGCCGGCCGTGAGATGGGCGAAGTACTCCTTCAGCTTCCGGTCCTTCTCGGCATCGCGGCTCAGGACCTTCCAGGGCGCGTGAGACGCCGGCAGCGCGCCGAGCGCGCGATCGAACGGCTCCACCCAGGCGGGCTCGAGCGCCTGATAGGCGCGCTTCTCGAAATCGTAGACGGCCACCGGCTTGCCTTTCTCGTAACGGAAGAAGCCGTCCTTCTGGCTGCCGTCGGGGTTCTGGCCGCCGCGCACGCCGCGATTCATCAGCTCGTCGATGAGGTCGCTGTGCAGGTCTTCGGGAACGATGAAGCGATCCATCACGCCCAGAATGCACTGGAAAACATCGACGCCGACATAGTCGATCAGCTGGAAGATGCCCATCGGGCGGATCATCCAGTCCTGTGTGATCCGGTTCACCATGTAGATCGCGCCCGGGAAGCCGTGCTCCTTCGTCAAGCGCTCGGCCAGGGCGATGCCGTGCAGCCCATCGCGAATGAAGTGGCCGTTGCCGATGAAGCCCGCGATGTCGTTGGCCGGGATGATCGTCTTCTTCAAGTCCTTCGCGACCTGTTTCGCGTCCGCGACGACCTGGGGCTGCGTTTCGGGGGCGGTAATGAGCTCGAGCAGCTTCTGCACCGCGGGGGGATTGTAGAAGTGGAAGCCGACCATGCGCCCGCCCAGCCCCGCTTCCTTGTCGAGCAGATGAATGGGAATCGAGGAGGTGTTGGTGAAGAAGTAGGCGCCGGGATCCACCAGATCCTTCAGCTTGCGGTAGATCTTGACCTTGAGATCGATGTTCTCGGCGATCGCCTCGAACACCATCCGGCAACCCGCGAGGCTCTCGAGGCAAGTGCTGTAACGGGCGAGATCGAGCGCTTCATCGATGAAGTTGTTGATGATCTCGCCGTTCTCGACGAGATCCTGCCGGTCGGCGTAGAGCGCGCGGATCTGCACCATGCTCTTTTCCGCGAAGCGGAGCATCTGGCCGCGCAAGTAGCCCTTCAGACCATCGAGCGCCGTGTCGCTCACATCCATGAGGACCAGCCGGAACGGCTGCTTGCGGCCCTCGGGCGCGACTTTGCGGAGCACCATCTCCTGGGTCAGCAGCAAGGCGATGCCGCTGCCCATCTTGCCCCCTGCCCCCAGGATCCCGACATGCTGGTACCGTTGCGCGAGGTCCATTTCGCCATTCCCTCCCATGCTTTCCCGCCTGCTTCCCATCCGCTCGCCCGCGATCCGCCGGCTCCGTGTCCGCACTCCCCGTCGTCATACCTGGGCACTGGATTTAGGCCCGGGTAAACCCTCCGCCGGGCAGGCGCCTCGGGAAGATCGAGAACTTTAGCACAGCCGCAGAGTCGCCGGAAGATGACGAATCGAGCGGGGAACGCGTCCTTCGGAACCCCGGCCTGAAAGATAGGGTTCGTATTTCCTCCGGCCGGCCTTTAGGATTCTCTCGGTAATCGTCCGAGTCGTATGGTGGAAGCGAAGGAGAACGAAACCATGCCCCTCTATCAATACTGTTGCCGCAAGTGCGGCTCACCTTTCGAGGCACTGCTGCCCGTCGCGGAACGCGACCAGGAAGAGAAGAAGCTCGCCTGCCCTTGCTGCGGCGCCACCAATCCGACCCGCCAGATCTCCAGGTTCTCCGCCGCAGCGGAGAGCAAAGAGCATCGCTGCGCTCCTCGCCGGGGTTGAGGAGTCTGATGCGGGAGCCGTGAGCTCCCCTGCACGCCGTTCGATTCCACGCCAGAAGTCTTCGAAGGCCGCGGAGCGACTTGTCCGCTTCGCTCCGCAGCCTTCCGTTGCCTCGTTTCCGGTATCCGATCCGGATCGCATCCGCCGCCGCGTCGCGGCACCCCTCGCCACGCAACATCCAGGTGCCCGAGCCGGCCTCGTCCCAGACATCGGAAAGCATGATGGCGCATGGGTACGCCCGCCATAACCGGCTTCTCGCTGAAGGGACGCTGGGAGAAGGCTCGAATGACAGCGCGAGAATCCGCCGAATCAATTTCGCCCGCTGTGGCTCTGAGTGGTATACTTCTTCCGGTTTCCTCGGCGAATTCGCCCGGCCGATCGCGCCGGACCCCATGACCTTTCATCCGAGGAGGATTCCTGCCATGCGTCCGCTTGCCTGTCTGGCCGATGCCTCATCCAGAATCATTTTCACGTTCACTCTTGCGCTGACACTCTTTCTCGTGCTCGCGCCCTCATCCTTCGGCGCCGGTTCGAGCCCTGATGTCGCCCGCTTCCGCAACCCTGCCACAGACGAGGAGCCTTGCGCCATCTGCCCTCCCGGTGGAGTGGCGGAGGGAGAGCCGCCCTGCATGGACGACTACGTCGACGAGTACAACAGCGGATGCTGCTGCTTGGAGATGAATTGGACTCCGATCATCCCGGTGACGGAAGGCTGCGCGACCATGTGCGGGCGAAGCTGCACTTTCCTGCATCACGGCCTCAGCTATCGCGACACCGATTGGTTCGCGTGCGAGGCCGCAGGAGGTCCGGTCACGGTCGAATGCCAGGCGGATTTCCCCGTCGAGATGCTCCTCTTCGATCCCGCGGATTGTGATTCGCTGATCTTCGATCATGTTGTGATTGGTGAGCGCTGCGAAACCGTTCAACTCACGCATTCGATGCCCGCAAACTCCACTTTCTGGATCTGGGTGGGGCCATCGGAGTTCAACGGAATTCCCGAGCGGCCCTACCTGCTCAATGTCTGCGGAATCACAGGGAGCGCGGCCACGATTCAGGATCCCGTGGAATCGGACGATTTCGAGAAGACCACCTGGGGGCGGCTCAAGAAGGCGTTCGGAACCGGCAATCGGTAGCGCGAAACGAGCCGAGCTTGCGCGATCGTCCGGCATCAGCGGCGCCGCGAAGCGGCCGCCGCTGAATGCCTTTGTTGGATGGAGCAATGGCTCGGCAGCAGATGCCCGGGATCGGCCCGGGCAAGAAATGGCGTACGCGGGCTACTTGAGAGGTACAAGATCCCTTTCGGCACCGTCTGAAGTGCAGGGGAGCACGAATACTAGAGTGCCTGACGGTGTGGTCGGGAGAGATTCGATGAGGGATTTTCCAAAGCGGGAAACAGCGCTCACAGCGTAGCTGCTGTAATCGTGCTCGAATGGCGTCGGCCGGTACAGAAGGTCCTGCTCCTCGGCGTCGCTCAATGTCAGCATTCTCAGCGTCATTTGCGTGTCTCCTACTATAGCAAAGCGGAGCGCCCAAGACGACCACTTTCCTATACCCCATTATCGGCCGGTCGCTCACCCGGCTGAACCTGTTCTGGGACTGGGAGATCCACCGATCTCCACCCTGCTTGGTGGTCGGTGACCGCAACATGGATTTCGCCGCCGCCGGCTCTGGCGGCCGTAACTGCCCCCTCGGTAATGCATTCTGAGGCAAGGCTTCGACTCTCAACGACGGCGTTGACCAAGCGGTACTCGACTTCCAATTGAGGCTTCTCCAAATCCTCGATTGCCTTCTTTGCGACGGCCTTCCAAATGTTCTCCGCCAATGCAGGTGGCGTATTGGCCGGTAGCACGACCGGTGCCTTAGGCCGAATCTGTTCCCGGGCATTCTGATTGGCAAGATAGTGCTGGAGGGGATTGAAGGGAGAACGAAGCTCCATGTAATCCTCCAAAAGCAGGTACGCGGACCAGATCAGCCCCTCAAGGATCGGGTCGTCCTTTGCGATCCTCAGTTGCTGCTTGCGTGCCTGACTGCGAGAGAGCGCGTCGCCGTGCGAATAGAAACTCTTATTGAGATTGCGAGCGATCTCCGTAGCGCGCAAACGCTCTTCGGCGCTGGTCATGTGTGTTGCCAGGAGTCTCTCGCCCACAGCGGTTGCAAGTTCACTCGCCCGTTTCGCAGCTCCAACGATCAGTGGATCCACTGCCGTAAATAACTTGTCGATTACAGCAGACTTGTGCGCTTGTTCAGTGATTGCGACCTCAGATTCAAGGAAACGAAGAAAGGCGCCCACATCCTCGAAAGAGAACCGTCGTCGGGTTCCATCCTGACGGGTAACGGTAATCTGAGGGTCAATCGGGCCCAGTGACGCATATGGATGCATGAAGATCTCATCCGCCCCCAAAGCGAAAATCGTGGCGGCGCTGAACGCCATGTACGGTACAAGTACCGACACAGTCTTAAATCTCTCGCGCAGGATCGACATCAGTTTCCAGGCAGCAAGTGCATCGCCTCCAGTGCTATGTATGAGAACATCGACGCTCTTGGGTTCTCCTCCGGCCTCGGCAAATGCAGGCAATCTTCGAATGGCGTCAATCTGGTCCGCAAATACCCTGACGGCATCAGCGGCCATCATTCCTCGCACATTCTCGCGGGTGCTAGTCACATATACGATAAGCGGCCGCCTTCTGTGCAGTTCGATCTTCTCGTAAGCAGCAAGGCGATCGGCTAAGTTCATTGCGGTCCCCTCCCATTCATCGGAAGAACATGCTGTGCTCGCAGGCTGGGCGTCAATAGGCAATTACTCCATCCAACAGAGGATTTTGCAGGCCAGACATCAAGATTTCGCCCGGGGTTCGGCGCCGCTTTCGGCCCAGGCTTGGAGCATACGCCGGTACTTCTCGTGGATCATCCGTCCGTCGAAGGAAGCCATCTGCTTGAGCAGGGCCTCGTTCTCCTCTTTGTCGAAGTAGCCAGCCGCCTGCGGGAAGAAGACCTTGTCTTCTTTCTTGATGTGCGGCGGATAAAAGCCGGCGAGCTCCTCCAGTCCGCTCAAGATCGCCTCGCGGGAAGCAAGGTCCCCGCCTCGGTACCGGCGCAACGCCTCGGCCACGCGATTCACCATGCGCCGCCCCTCACGATGCTCTTCGATCAGCTCCTGCATCAACCGGCGATGCTCGGGCGACAGGTCCTTGCGGCTCAAGTCGCGAAAGTAGAGATCCTCTTCCTTGCCGTGGTGCGTGCGGTCGGCATAGGTGCGGATGAAGTCGATCGCCTCCTCCACGAAGGCGGGATCGATCTTCTCCTGCCGGCGATCGCGCCCGATCGTTTCCTGGATGGCCGCGATCACCTGCTCAATCAGACGGTGTTCGATCATCAGCGGACCCATCGGTAGCATGATGCCTCCTGATTGATAAGGGTACTGGCCCGATTCCTTCATCTCCGCATGCCGGTCGCCCGGCAACGAGGCCAGACGAAGACAGCAGCAGCGCACAGCCCTCAGGCGACGCTCCATCCTACCGGTGCATGAAGCCATGGAGGTATCGGAGGATCCGACCGGCTTCGCTGAGGAGACTCCCGATGAAGCTCGAGACACTCGCGGGCGGATCGCGCGTCCCTGGGTTCCATACACTCACCTTGTCTTGGTGAGCCCATTGGCGAGGGCGGCCGTTGTCTTGAGGCCTACAAAGACCCCGAACATTCTACGCCGATTCGGACGGTTGTTCCAAGTGCGCCTTGGCGCGTTCGATCTGCAGGAACTCCCGATAGGTCGCGCATCGGGCGGACAGGTCAGCGTGCGTTCCCTCGTCCGCCAGGCGTCCGTTCTCGAGAACCAGGATGCGATCGGCCCGGCGGATCGTGGCGAGGCGATGGGAAACGAGAAACACCGTGCGCCCCGCGAAGCGAGCGTCGAGCTCCCT
Source organism: uncultured bacterium (assembly GCA_964482205.1). Lineage (GTDB taxonomy): Bacteria > Eisenbacteria > RBG-16-71-46 > CAIMUX01 > WJJG01 > JAZDGX01. Next base: position 125,111 of record CAYZWI010000004.1, read on the forward strand.
CCAGAAGCGATCCTCGTTGCGCGCGTCGAGAGCCGCGGTGCAATCGTCGAGGAGCAGGACTTGCGGGCGGCCGGCGAGGGCGCGCGCGATCGCGACGCGCTGCTTCTGCCCCCCGGAAACGAGGCCGCCTTTCTGGCCCACCATCGTCTCGATGCCGTCGGGCATCGACGCGAGGTCCTCGCGCATCTGCGCCGCCTCCAGGCATTCGCGCACCCACGCCTCTTCCGAGGCGGCCTCTGCGGGCACCGGGCGCCCGAAGAGGACATTCTCCGCGATCGATTGCGAAAAGAGCCCGCCTTCCTGGGGCACATAGCCGATGCGTTGGCGATAGTCCTCCCAGTCCCATTCTCGCAAATCGCGTCCGTTCACGAGCACGCGTCCTTCGGTGGGCGGCATCATGCCCGCCAACATTCGCAGCAGCGTGGACTTTCCGCTCGCCACCGGCCCGACGAGCGCGATCTTCTGCCCCGCGAGCGCGCGAAACGACACGCCTTCCAATACGCGCCGGCCATTCCCGTACGAGAAACCCAGGTTCTCGAAGGCGATTTCCCGCACCGCTCCTGCCTCGGCTTGCGCCGCCGGTCGCACGGCCGCGGGGAAGGCGCGGATCTCTTCTACGCGATCGATCGAGACGAAGGCCTGCTGCCCGGCCATGAAGAGGAACGGAATGTCCATCATCGGCTGGGTGAGAATGTCGAGATAGACATAGAAGGCGTACAGCGTCCCGATCGTCGTCTCCCCGCGCATGACCATGTAGCCGCCCACCGCGAGCACGAGCATCTGCCCGATGCGGCTCGCCGCGGTGTCGAGCGCATTCACGAAAGTCTGCAGCCGGATCAACCGGAAGAAGACGCCGACGCGCTCGCGCATCAGATCGGCGAGGCGCTTCCTCTGTCCCTCCTCGGCGCGAAAGGCCTTCACGATGCGGATGCCGGTGAAGGCCGATTCCAGCATGTCGTTGGTTTTCGAGATGGTCTGCTGGCTGGCCTTCATCGAGTCGCGGATGCGATGGCGCAACGCGTAGAAGATCCACATCATCACCGGCAGCGGAAGAACCGCGACCAGAGTGAGCTCCCATTTGAGCGTCGCCATGGCGGCCAGGCAGAAGACGAGCTTCGAGCTCGACTCCACTGCGCGAAAGACGCCCGAGCAGCCGAACCAGGCGATCTTGGGAAACTCCGCGATGTCGTCGGTCAAACGCGTGACGACATCGCCGGTGCGGAAGCGCGTCTGGAAACGATGGTCCTTGTCCATCAATCGCGCGAAGACATCTTCGCGAATGCCGATTTCGAGCCACAGGTTCACCATCGCGCGGGTCGCCGGGTAGAGGGCGGCGACGAATCGCCCGGCCATGATCGCGCCGAGCAGCAGGAACACTTGTCCCAGGGTTGCGCTGCCGGGCTGCTTGGAGGCGAGCATCTGCGAGAGGCGGTCGAGCACCCAGCGAAAGACGAGCGGATAGCCTACCGCAACCGCGGTCGAGACGAGCGTGAAGAAGAAGAGGAAGAAGAGGATGAACCGGTGCGAGCGCCAGTAACGCCAGAGCCACGCGATGCGCGCGCGGGTGCCCATCTCGGGCGCGGGCGAGCCGGCCGCCGGTGTGCCGCCGGTCGGCTCGCTCGAAGATGTGGACCCGGCCGCCACGCTATGCCTCCCGCTGCGCCGCAAATTGAAGATCGAAGAGATCGCGATAGATGCCGCCCCGCGCGTAGAGCTGCGCGTGACTGCCCTCTTCCACCAGCCGGCCCTGATGAAGCACCAGGATGCGGTCGGCGCTCGTGATCGTGGCCAGACGATGGGCGACGATGAGCGATGTGCGCCCGGCGAGCAGCGCGTCGAGCGAGCGCTGCAGCCGCGCTTCGGTGACGGGATCGACCGCGGAGGTCGCCTCATCCAGCACGAGGACATCGGGATCGTCGACCACCGCGCGCGCGAAGCAGAGCAATTGCCGCTCGCCCATCGAGAGGTTGCCGCCGCCTTCCGCCACTTCGGTGGCATAGCCGTCGGGCAGGCGCGCGAGCAGCTCCTCGGCTTGCACCACGCGCAACGCGCGATCGAGCGCGGCCTGTGGAACGCGCTCGCGCAGGACGCGCAGATTCTCGCCCACATTGCCGGGGAAGAGATGGATGTCCTGCAACACCAGGCCGATCTTCGAACGCCAGCTTCGCTGCAGGTAGTCCCGGATGTCGACGCCGTCGATCGTGACCCGCCCCACGGTCGGCTCGTAGTAGCGAAGGAGCAGATTGGTCACGGTCGTCTTGCCGCCGCCCGAAAGCCCGACCAGCGCGACCTTCTCGCCGCGGCGTACGCGAAAGCTGACTTCCTCGAGCGCCTTGGCGCCGCCGTCGTATTGAAAGCTCACTTGCTCGAAGGCGATCTCTTTCCAGTCGCCCGGGATCGTCTCCCGCGCGCCCGGCCGGTCCGGCGTGCGCGACGGCGTGTCGAGCACTTCGAAGACGCGATCGGCGGAAGCGAAGGCGCGCTGGATGAAGTCGAGCTGCTCAGAGAAGAGGATCAGCGGCCAGAAGAGCCGGCGGGTGTATTCGATGAAGAGCACCAGCGTGCCGACCGTCATCGCCTCGTCGAAGACCTGGCGCGCGCCCACATAGATGATCGTCATCACCGCCGCGATCTCGGCCGCGCTGAAAGCCGCCCAGAAGACATACTCGACATAATAGAGGCGCACCTCGCGCGAGTACTTGTCCTTGTTGCACCGCATGAGCTGGAGCTTCGCCTGCTCGGCGTAGCCGAAGATCTGGAGGATGGGAATGCCCTGCACATACTCGACCAGGAACGAAGAGATGCGCGCGTACAGCGAGCGCACCGCGCGCGATGCGCGCCGGATGTACTTCAGGAAGAAGTAGGTGGCGATGAGCAGCGGGGTCATGAGCGCGAGCACCGCCAGGGCCACGCGCGAATCGGCGAGAAACATCACCGTGAAAGTGCCGAGAAAGAGGATCGCGTTTCGCAGGAGCGCGATCGCGACATCGGAGAAGAGCATCATCAGGCGCTCGACATCGCTCTCGGTGCGGGCGAGCAGGCGCCCGGGCGGGTTCTTGTCGAAGTAGGCGAGCGACAGGCTCAGCAAGTGCGCGAACACGCGTTGGCGCAGGCCGGTCACGATCCGCAGGCCCGAGCGCGCGACGAGCACGATCTGCGCGTAGGCCGCCCCCATGCCGACGGCGAAGAGCAGCACATACGCGAGCGCGCGGATGAGCAGCCCGCGCGCGTCGCCGTTGGGGATGTCCTTGTCGAGCAGGTGGCGCACAATCAGCGGCCCACCCAGTTCGGCGGCGACCGAGACGAGAAGGAACAGCGCCGCGAGCGCGATCGCGAACCGATAGGGATGGAACAAGGGCAGGATGCGCCGGAGCATCTCCGCGAGCGGGAGATGCCGTCCCTCGGGCTCACCTTCGAGCCGCTGTTCGTCGATTTCGTACCACATGGATGGCCGATGCCCGCGAGGGCTTTAGCGCGTGTCTTGCGCGCGCGCCGTCAAATGCAAGCGGCCAGGTCACGCTCGCGCCGCGCCTGCGCAAACGCCTGCGCAAGCGCGAGCGAATGGGCTTCCGCGAGCGAGCCGTCGATCGGAATGGCGAAGGCTCGCGCCTCGGACACTTCATTCCTCGTCACCCGCAAATCGACCCGGCCCAGATAGAGGCCCGCGAAACCGACCTGGTAGATCAGCGTCTCGCGCTCGCCGTTGGGCACGTGGCTGGGCGCGTTCATGAAGGTGTGGCTGTGCCCGCCGACGATGAAATCGATTCCCGGCGCCGACGCGGCCAGCTCTTCGTCTCCCGGAGCTCCCGCATAGCCCTTCAATCCGAGATGCGAAAGGCAGATGACGACGGGACAACGCTCCTCGACGCGCAGCCGCTCGATCATGCGACGGGCCACGGCGACCGGCTCTTCGTAGCCGACGCGCAACCGCAACTTCGGCGACACCAATCCTTCCAGTCCGACGCCGATCCCGAAGATGCCCACTCGAACGCCGGACAGCTCGCGCACGATGCAGGGTTTCACCCGTTCTCTCAGCACAGTGTTCGAGAAATCGTAGTTGGCGTTCAGAAGCTCGAAGTCCGCGAACTGCGCGGCATTCGCCAGCCCCTCCAGCCCTCCGTCGAAGTCGTGATTGCCGATGTTCAGCGCGTCGTATCCCAGGGCGGACATGACGCGGAAATCGACCTCGCCCTTGAAGAGATTGAAGTACGGCGTCCCCTGGAACGCATCTCCCGCATCCAGCACGAGCGTGTTCGGGTTCTCGGCGCGGATCGCCCGGATCAGGGTCGCCCGGCGCGCGGCCCCGCCTTTTCCGGCGTTCCGGCTTCCATCCTCGGGAAACGGATCGATGCGCGAATGGACATCATTCGTGTGCAGAATCGTGATGAGCGTGCCGGCCTCGCCCTGGGCGGCCTCCTTTCCCTGGGCAAGGGTGTCGCCGATCCATCCGTGCGATCCCCCCAAGAGACTCCCTAGCCCAACCGAGGCCAATCCGGCTCCGCTTCTTCGAAAGAATTCCCGTCGTGTGATCATCGGCTGCTCCCGAATGCGTGAAGACTTTTCCCACCTATTGCGCGATGCGTTTCATTTCAGGCACGGGAATGGTCCCCGGCTCATCGGCCGTTCCCCCGGCCCCATATGCGCGCAGGCCGTCGATCAACGCGTCGCGAATCGCGATGCCCGTCGGAATCGTCTCTTGGGCCTCCCACAGCATCGCCATGGCGCCGCCGCCGCCCGACAAGTAATCGCTGGTGGCGATGAAGTAGTCGCGATCCGTGAGCGATCCGCCCGCCACCTGCAGATCTTGCGCGCGCTTTCCGGAGATGCGGAAGCCGAAGCCCGCGATCGGCTCGCCGCCGGCGCCGGCGATTTGGTCCGCGAGGGCCTGCATCTGCTCCCGGTTGAAGCGCAAGACGACGATCTCGTTGTCGAAGGGCATGACTTCATAGATGTCGCCGAGCGTGATCCGCCCCACCGCAAGGCCGCGCCGCAGCCCGCCGTTGTTGAGGACGCATCCGTCCACCGGCAAGCCCGTCGCCGCGCGTGCCCGGGCGAGAACGAGATCGCAGGCCAGCGCGCCCAGCAGGCCTTCGGGCTCCCCGCGTTCCATCGGCACGGAGGAAAAGGCGAGCGTCTCGCTCATCTTCTGCGAGACCGCTTCCCGATAGGGCGCGATCAATTCAGCGACGGCCGGATCGTCGGGCAGGTCCTTGTCGATCGAGGTGCGCGTCCCTTGGCTGGAGACCCGGACCTCCATCGCCCGCCCGTGCCCGGCGCAATCCAGCAACGCGAGAGCGGCGGCCAGGACGATCAGGATCATCGAGGCGGGCCACCCTGGTCGCGTGCTCTCTTCCATCTGCTGTCGATCCGCTCCGGCCAGCCTGCCATGCCGCCGGAACGGCCACGAAATGCGCGCTCGGTGGATCATCGCGCGGATGCCTCCCCTCGGGTACTGCCCGCTTCTCCTTCTCTGTGACCCGGGGAGAGTAGCCCCAATCCGCGGGAAATTCATCCCATCGTGGGCGGTCGCTGATCGAAGTGTGGATGAGCCTTTGTACCGGCACGCCATGGGACGCGGTCGAAGTTTGCAGGCCCTTCCCCGATGCGCTACCATCCACATTTTTGAAGCGAAGCCGCCGACATGAGCCCGAAGGCGGGCTTGGATTTTCGCGGTTTGACCCCTGCCCATGCGAAGGAGACGAAGCAAGTCAGATGCTCGAGTTTCGCAGCCTGAGAAGCGGAAGCAGCGGCAATCTGCTCCTGATCGAGAGCCGCTCGGGGCGCCGGCCCACCCGCGTGCTCATCGATTGCGGCATCAACTCTCAGCGCGAGTGCGCGCGCATCCTGGACGAGGAAGTGGGCAGCGACGGGCCCATCGACGGCGTCGTCGTCTCGCATGCGCATTGCGATCACATCAACTACTCGGCTCTGCGGGTCCTCGGACGGCGGGGCGTTCCGGTGTACGCGCATCGCCGGACCAAACCGGAGATCGAATCGCGCTGCTGGAACCCCTATCGCGTGCCGGAGAGCGTGGACCCGGGCGAAGTCCTCTTCCGTTGCTTCTCGGACGACGACTTCGAGATCGGCGCCTTTCGCTTCCGGCCCATTCCGGTTCCCCATGCGCCGGGGATCACGACCCACGCCTTCCTGATCGAGCGCGGCCGCCAGCGCGTGCTGTGGGCCAGCGACTTGAGCGATCCCGAGGCGCTCCTGCCGCACATTTACGACTGCGATTTCGTCTATCTGGAATCGAATCACGATCTCGAACTCCTGCGACTGCACTTCAATCCCGCGTCGCTCTTCCACCTCTCCAATCCCGCCGCCGGCCTGCTTCTGCGCCACACGCTCGCCGAGAGCCGCCGGCTTCCGCGCGCGGTCATGCTCGCCCACCTGAGCGAGGATCGAAACCGCCCGCAGCTTGCGCTTCGGACCGTGCGCGATGCCTTGGGCGCGGAGCTGGCGGAACGGGTGCCTCTGATCGCCGCGCCGCGCTATGGGCCTTCGGAGACGATCGTGGTCGCGCAATGATCGCCGAGGCCTTTGTCCCCGCTTGACTCTTCCGGCTCGCGGCTCGTATCGTCCCGTTCCTGTCGCCCGATCGACGAAGGCGCAACCAAAGCGGAGCAATCGATGAGCCTCTTTCCAATGACGACGCCGGCCCGGGAGATGAGCGTGATCGGTTCGGAAGGACCGGCCGCGTCCACAGCCCAGATTCGCACCCCCATGTCGAAGAGCGCCGATCGCTTCGAGCTCTACGAACGCGCGGTTCAGCATCCGCCCGCGGATGTGCACTTCATGACCCGCACCTTTCAGACGCTGCGCGGCCGCGCGCCCCGCGTCCTGCGCGAGGACTTCTGCGGGACGGCCGCCCTGTGCGCTTCATGGGTCAAGCATCATCCCGAGAACCGCGCCTACGGCATCGATCTCGACGAGCGCACGCTCAACTGGGGCATCCGCCGCCACATCGTGCCGCTCGGCGAGCGTGCCGCGCGGGTGGAGCTTCTGCGGGCCGACGTGCGCGAGACGCCCGCATTCAAGAGCGATCTCGCGGCCGCGTTCAATTTCTCCTACTTCACCTTCAAGGATCGCAAGGTCCTGCTCGACTACTTCAAGAGCGTGCGGGCGGGGCTCGTCAAGGACGGCCTCTTCTTCCTCGACATCTACGGCGGTCCCGAAGCGATGGAGCTGCGCGAAGAGCGCACCGATTTCGACGACTTCGTCTACGTCTGGGACCAGGCGGCCTTCAACCCGATCACCTTCGCCATCACCTGCCACATCCACTTCGAATTCCCCGACGAGAGCGCCATCCGCCGGGCCTTCACCTACGACTGGCGCTTGTGGCAGATTCCCGAGCTGCGCCTGCTTTCCCAAGAGGCGGGCTTCCGCGACTTCATCGTCTACTGGGAAGGAACTGATCACAAGACGGGCGAAGGCAACGGCATCTATCGCCCATCGATGAAGGGCGACAACTCGCCGGCCTATGTGTGCTATCTCGTCTGCGTGAAATGACGGCGCGCACATTCTGCGATCCGCTCGCGCTTCGCGCGCGTGAAGCGATCATGCTTGCGGCTGCCGCCGGGCCGGGTCGATGCCCATTCTCCTCAGCAACCGGTAGACCCGGGTGCGATAGGTGTTGAGGTCGCGCGCGACGGCCGAGATGTTGCCTTTGTGCGCCGCGAGCAGGCGCGACAAGTCCTCGCGAGTCACTTGCGCTTCGCTTCCATCCGAGCCTGCGGCCGCCATCTCCGCCAGCCGGTCGAGGGCCGCCCCTTGCGTGTCCGCACGGCCGCGCGCGATGAGCGGCTTCTCCAGAACGGGCCACATCTGCTCGCGCGCAACGCCGCACTGAAGCAGGGCCGCGAGTTGATCGACCCAGTGGCTCAATTGCCGCACATTGCCCGGCCAGGCGTAGTTCAGCAACCGGGCGTCCAACCCATCGCAGAGCGCGTCCTCGAGTTTCTCGACGGAGATCCCGCGTCTCTTGGCGAAGTGGGCAACCAGGGGAAGGATGTCTTCGGGCCGGGCGCGCAACGGAGGAAGATCGATCTCCGCTCCCGCAAGGCGGAAATAGAGATCCTGGCGAAAGCGTCCACGCGCCACTTCGCGACGCAACGAGCGCAGGCTCGCCGCGACCAGCCGGACCTCGATCTTGCGGACCTCGTCGCTTCCCACCGCGCGCGCTTCTCCGGTGTCGAGGAATCGGAGCAAGGCCGCTTGCGCGGGCGGATGCAGGTCGGCGATCTCGTCGAGAAAGAGCGTTCCTCTTTCCGCCTGGGCGAGCACGCCGGGACGGTCGCGATGCGCGCCGGTGAAGGCGCCCTTGCGGTGTCCGAAGAGCTCGGCCTCGAACAAATCGTTCTGCCCCGTCGCGGCGTTGAAGGTGACGAAGCGTCCGCTGCGCCCGCTCATCTGATGCACCGCGCCGGCGACCATTTCCTTGCCCGAGCCGGTCTCGCCGTGAATGAGGACCGGCAGCCGCGAGGGTGCGACGCGCGCGAGGTGCAGGAGCTCCGCATCCAGCTTGGCGCTTCTCGTCACGATGCCGAACGCTTCCCACCGCTCGGGGCCCTGCGTGCGCGCAAGGGAACGCCCGCCGCCGGCTGTGCGCGGCCGCTCGACGGCGAGCGGTGAGCGCACGCGCAGGAGCACGGGACCGCGACGGACGGCGTCGATGTGCGGTGAGGGAACGCCTGCCGCGGACAAGCGCGAGATGGCCCGCCTTCGCAGTCGCAGGGCGCCGGCGTGGTCTTCTTCCGATGCGCGCGTCGCGAGAATCGCCTTGGCGAAAGCGATCTCGGCAATCGCGTGCTCGCAAACATCTCCTTGCTGCATGGCTGCGGCGCGCGCTTGCGCCAGCTCGCCGCGCGCTTCCTGCGCGCGTCCCTGCGTGAGGAGGATTTCGCCCAGCAACCGCTGTCCCGCGACCCAGCTCGAATCCGCGGCCGAAGGCGGCGCCGGCGCATTCGAAGGCGCGCCCGAACCCGCGCTCGAACTCACGGCCGACGGCGTCGTGGATGGCGCGCAGCCCGCGTTGCGCAACGCCTCACGCGCGTGAGCCTCCGCGGAAGCGAGATCGCCGCGATACAACTTCAAGTGCGCGGCGGTCCACTCGAGAAGCGCGCGAAGTCCGTCGTGAACATCCGTCTTCTGCGCGAGAGCCTTCGCGCACGAGAACGCGCGCAGGGCGCGAGAGCCATGTTGGGCGTGCAGATGAGCCATCGACAACGCCGCCAGCGCTTCCACACAGAGGCCGGCCGCTCCCACCCGCCGCGCGAGCCACGCGGTGCGCAATGCATGCGCCCGGGCCTTCTCCCAATCGCCCAAACGAATCTCGATGCGCGCCGCCTCCAGGCGCGCGATCGATTCACGCGCGGGCGCGGCCAGGCTCGCAGAAGATCGCGCCGCTCGATCGAAACCATCGGCCGCTTCGCGCAGAGAGCCCAGGCGAGCGAGGACTCCCGCGAGCGATGCACGGGTCGCGGCGACTTCCGCCACCATGCCGTGATCGATTTCGAGATCCATCTCGGCCTGCAGCCTGGCCATCGAAGCGCGCAGCGCTCCTCTACGGATTTCCAGGGCCGCCAGCGCTTGCAGGGCATCCGCGCGCAAACGAATGTGCGCGGAGCGATCCCGGCAGGGCCCCGTCTCACTCACAAGCAGCGCGCGTTCGAGCTGCGCTTCCGCCTCGCGCGCGCGACCGTTCAAGAGCAGCGCCTGCCCCGAGAGCAAATGGGCCCGCCCGAGCGACGCAAAGGGCGCGCGTTCGAGATCCACGCTCACGCTCATGCCGTCAGAGCCGGCCGGCAACTCGAGCGCTTCACGAAAGAGGCCCTTGCAGAGAAGCCATTCGACCGCGAGCAAGTGGATGCGAAGCAGGTGCGCCTTCGAGAGAGCGGGCATGGCCGCCCGCGATGACGGACATGAAGCGCGATGCGCCGCGTTCGACTCGCTACGAGCGTGCGCATGCCAGGCGTGCGAGGACGACGGATCGAGACGCGCATATCCGCGGAGCACTTCGATCTCGTGCTCGATCTCCTCCACGCGCGCGACGCGCAGTTCGCCTGGTATGCGACTCGCGCGCTCCTGAGTGGTCGTCGGAACTGCAAGAGGCGCGCAGGTGAGCGCGCGGGCACGACGGAGACGGTCTTCCCACGCGAGGAACCAGTGCGCGAGCCGTTCCCTCGGGCTCGTTCCTCTCTCGCTCGCGAGAAGCCGCACGCGCGCTTCGGTTCGAAGAATGCGCAGATCGAGGTCTCTGAAGGCGGCGGAGGGATCTCCTTCGCCCTCGCCTGAACTCGCGGTCGGTTCCTGCCCGCATGCATCGCCGCTCCCGCACTCACACGGCTGCACGCATTCGTCGTGCGCGGGCCGGCCTTCCTCTCCGCTTGGCTTCTCTTGCCGCTCCGGCGCGCACGGCAGGCTCTCGAGATTCCGCAGGACGACATCGAGCGCATTCACCGCGAGGCCCGCTTCGATTCCCGCCCGCCGGGATTCCCAGCAGGGATCCGCATGGATCAACGACATGATGGTGTTTCCAGGGAGGAATGTTCAGGCGGAGCGCAACGCGCAGGCGACGCAGGCGCGATGGCCCATGGCCCGCCGCTTGTCGAGAGAGGAACGGAACGGACGGTCTTTCAGCTCACGCTCGAATCCCTTCGCAAGGGAAGGGGGCACATCCGGGAAGCCGGCGGCATGCTAGGCGCGAGCGACGCTGGTCGTCAAGAAGCGATTTGGGGTCTTTGGCAGCACCGTGCCGCGAGACAGAAACCGCGCCCCGGCCTACAGCGTCAGAGAAAAGTCCTCGACCAGCGCTCCCGGCAAACGCGCGCTCGAGACCTGGCGGCCGCCGTAGGTTTCGCTCGAAAGGATCATCGAACGATTGCGCGTCAGCCCGAGCAGATGGGAACCGAGGAGCCGGTACATCGACTCGTCGAAGCGCATCACTTGGAGAGGCGCAACCAGCGCGCCGCGTTCCACCCAGAAGGTGGCGAAGCGCGTCATCCCCGTCACGCGGCAGGCCGGGCGGTCGGAATAGTTCAAGTACCAGAGATTGTTGATGTACAAACCCGTGTCGAGCCGCGCGAGAATGTCCGCCTCTTCGATTTCTCCCGCCGCCAGGTCGAACGATGCGCTCGCTTCCTGCGCGGAGGCTCCATTGGTCGGCAGGTCGTATTCCTTGGCCGAGCGGGGCGAGACGAGATAGTCATGGAAGCGGCCGCCTTCGACGAGCACAACTTGATCCGGCTTCACATATCCCCGCTCGTCGAAGTTGGGCGCGACTCCCTCGCGGGTGTTTTCCCGAATGGTCACGCAGGGATGGAAGGTCGCGCCGCTTTCGGTCATGCGAATGAGCGACGAGATCTTCGCGCGGTGGTCCTTCAGTCCGAAGCCGCTCCAATTGAGGATGCCCGCGATCTCCTCGAGCGCCTTGGGCGCGAGGTAGGCGCGGTACTTCCCCGGCGCAATCGTCTTCGGCTCGCGATCGAGCAGTCCCAATTGATGCGTGGCCGCGCTCATCCGTTCGCGAAGAAGATCCGGATCCCAGTCGAAGCCCGAGTACTCCGACTTCACCGCCTTGTCGTCGCGCAGGTAGAGGCACCATTCCAGATTGAAGGTGTGCGTCGAAAACCAGTTGCGTTGGCCGAAGCTGTTCGCGAAACCACGATGGATCGGCCCTTGCGCGAAGATGCCGACCGCATCGTGTCCGGCGCACGCCGCCAGCGCCGCGTCCACCGCCTCCGCGGCGGGAGCCAGACGATTCTCGCCGGCCCGCTCGGTGGAACGCGCCTCGGTGGCGTACATCAAGTGCGGATCTTCGGGCAGCGAGTCGAGCCGCAGACGAAGCTCGGCGAGAGCGAGCAGCAGGCGATCGCGGTCCTCGTCCGGACGGCCCGAAAGCGCCAGGTACGCCTCGGCATGCCGACGTCCGCGAATGAGATCGATGCCGAGATTGCGCTGGGTGACGCAGCCCGCCTGGCGCACACGCGCGTGATTGAAGCGGACGAAATCCGACTCCTCACCCGCGAACGTGAACAGCGCCGTCTCGCCGCCCTTCAGACGACGAATGGCAAAATCAGCGATCTCGAAGAAGTCGGCCTGCATCGGCACATCCTCTTTGCATGCGTTCAAGCGCGTTTGGCGGCGTTCAGCCTGCTCGCATGCGTACAAGGCGCGCGTGCATGCGCCCTGCGCGCTTGCACGCGTCATGGCACGCTCGCATGCGTCAAGCCGCGCCGTTCATCCAGTGCCTTGGAGATTGGCGCTCGTTGCGCCGCTAGTCGCCTCCAAAGACATCCACCCCGGAAAACAGCGCGGCGGGCGTAACATGCCCGACGCGCATGATCTGGTTCGGCTCGCCCTTGCCGCAATTGGCCGCCCCCAGCGGCCGCGTGGTGGAGAGATCTCCCACCATTGTCAAGTTGTTCCAGAAGTGCTTCGAGATCCCGCGGTAATTGGGATTGCGAACGACGGTGGTCAAGCGCCCGTTCTCGATCAGCCGCCCGTATTCGCATCCGAACTGGAACTTGTTGCGCGAATCGTCGATCGACCAGGAGTTGTTCGTCTTCATCAGAATGCCGCGTTCGACCGCGGCGATCATCTCCTCCATGCTCGATCGGCCGGGCTCGAGACACACATTCGCCATGCGATCGATCGGCGGACGACGCCATCCGTCGGCGCGCGCATTCGCCACTCCCGGGATTCCCGACCGCGCTTGCGAAATCGTTCCTCCCAGCGCCCGTTTCAAGATGCCCTTCTCGATGAGGTACAGCTTCTCGGCCGCCGCTCCTTCGTCGTCGAAGGCGTAGGAGGCGAAGCCGCGGGAATCGGTGGGATCGAAGAGAATGTTCAGCAGATCCGATCCGTAGCGAAACGAACCGAAATCTTCCGGCTTCACGAAGCTCGTGCCGGCGTAGTTGCGTTCATCGCCCAGAATGCGGTCGAGCTCCAGCGGATGGCCGATCGACTCGTGGATCTGCAGGTACATCTGATCGGCGTCGAGCAGCAGGTCCATGTTCGCCGAAGGACAATTCGGGGCATCGAGCAGCAGCAGCGCTTCCTCGGCCAGCGCCGGCGCGGCCTCGCGAAAGCCGACCTCCTCCAACGCCTCCAATCCGCCTTGCCGCGTGTTCGCCTCGCCGTTCAGCGTCCGCGTCTGCGAGTGCGCGTTGCGGCTGGCGGTGACTTTCAAGGTGGGGAGAATGCGCTCGAACACTTGATGCGCCGCTCCCCCATCGTTGGTCAAGTAGAGCGAGGTCGTCTTCGAGTACCAGAGACCCGCTTCGAAATCGGAGATCCGGTCATCGGTCTTCAGCCGGGCGCATTCCTCGCGAACCCACCCGATCTTTTCGCTCAAGGGCACCGAATCCCAGGGAATCGCGGCCGGCGTGACATATTCGCCGCGGGGGTGCGGCATCGCGACCTTCGAGAAATCGAAGACCGCACGGCCCGCGGAAAACTGCGCCCACTGCTCCGCGCGCGCCAGGCAGTCGCGCAAACCGGCGGGGGAGAAATCGGGAGTCGCCGCGTATCCCATGCCTCCGCCCTGCATGCGGGTGATCATGAGGCCGCGGTCCGTGAAGGACTGGATGGGTTGCAGCACATTCTGGCGAACGCGAAGGTACTCGTTCACTTCGTGCTCGGCACGGAGCGCACAGAATCCTCCCGCAGGTAGAAGGTCGCGGAAGCGCTCCCTGAGACTTGCCCACATGAGGCCTCCCTGGAGGCGAAAATGCCGTTTTCGGCGGTCGCAGCGTCACAAGCGCCATGCGCCCGCGCTCCGTCGCGGGCCTGTACGAGGAATCGATGGTTATAGGATAACGGACGAAGGCTTGCTTTCCAAGATCTTTGCCGTTTCCCCGCGCGTCCGATGACTGGACTTGCACGGTGCGAGAATCGGGCGTGCTACCAGCCTGTCGCAAGACTGTCCCCAGAGGTCTCTCCCCACGATTTCTCCCGGCAGGATTGCGGCTACCGAAGAAGGAAACGAGCAGGTAAGCTGTCATTGGCGCGGCGGACCGCCGTGGCCCCTGATCTCCAGATGCGCGCGCGCCGGCGCAACTCCCGTTCGAGGTTGCCGAGCAGGCGCGAGAATGCGACGGGCACGCGCAATCGAGCCGGCCGGCATACAGTGGCCGGCGATGCAAGCCGTTCGATTGAGGAGAAGCCATGCCCGATATCAGGACCACGCCCGTCTCATCGCCGCGGCCCATCACCGATGTCGCCGCCACCCTCGGCATCGCGCGCGAGGATCTCGTCCTCTACGGCGACTTGCAGGCCAAGGTGAAGCTCTCGGCCTTTCAACGCCCGCGCCCGAGCACGAATCCCCCGCGCCTGATTCTCGTTTCCGCGATCACGCCGACGGCGGCGGGCGAAGGCAAGACGACGACCACGATCGGGCTCGGCCAGGCGTTCACGCGCCTGGGCCGCTCGGTCTGTCTGGCGCTGCGCGAACCCTCCCTCGGCCCGTGCATGGGCATGAAAGGCGGCGCGACCGGAGGCGGCAAGAGCCGGCTCATCCCCGCCGAGAGCATCAACCTTCACTTCACAGGGGATTTCCACGCGGTCACGACCGCGCACAATCTGCTGGCGGCGATGGTCGACAACCATATCCATCACGAAGGCCCGCTGTGCATCGATCCGCGCCGCATTCTCTGGAGGCGCGTGATCGACATGAACGACCGCGCGCTGCGCAATGTCGTCATCGGTCTCGGCGGAGTCCTGCAAGGCGTGCCGCGCGAGACGGGCTTCGACATCACCGCCGCCTCCGAAGTCATGGCGATGCTCTGTCTCGCCACCGGCATCGAGGACTTGCGCAAGCGCATCGATCGCACGCTCGTCGCCTTCAACTTCGACGACGAGCCGGTCACGGCGGGACAGGTGAAGGCGACCGGCGCGATGCTCGCGCTGCTCAAGAACGCCCTCATGCCCAACCTCGTCCAGACGCTCGAGGGCACGCCCGCGCTGGTCCACGGCGGCCCGTTCGCGAACATCGCCCACGGCTGCAACAGCGTTCTCGCCACGACCCTCGCGATGCATCAGGCCGATTGGACGCTCACCGAGGCGGGCTTCGGCTTCGATCTGGGGGCCGAGAAGTTCTTCGACATCAAATGCGTGGGCGCGGGGCTCGATACATCGGCGGTCGTGCTCGTCGCGACCGTGCGCGCGCTCAAGATGCACGGCGGCACGAAGGCGAAGGAGCTCACGAAGCCCGATCCCGCCGCGGTGGAGCGCGGACTGGGCAATCTCGCCAAGCACATCGAGAACATCGCCCACTTCTGCGAAACACCGGTCGTCGCCTTGAACCGCTTCGCGCAAGACACCGAGGAGGAAATCGCCGTCGTGCGTGACTACTGCCGCGCCCACGAGGTCACCTTCGAAGTGACCGATCACTTCGCTCGCGGAGGCGAAGGGGCGATCGCGCTCGCGGAAGCGGTCATCCAGCGCGCGGAGCATGTGCGCAAGCCGTTCTGCCCGCTGTACGCGTGGGAATCGCCGGTGGAGGAGAAGATCACCACGGTGGCGAGGAAGATCTACGGCGCCGGCGAGATCACCTTCACGCGCGAGGCGCGCCGGGATCTGGCGGACATCGGGAGATTGGGCTACGCGGGCCTGCCGATCTGCATTGCGAAGACCGAGAAGTCGCTCTCAGACGATCCCCACTTGCGCGGACGGCCGGAGGAATTCGAAATCACCGTCAACCGCATCCTGATCAACGCGGGCGCGGGATTCCTGGTCGTGATGACGGGCGAGATCATCCGGATGCCCGGGCTGCCGGTCGAGCCCCAGGCGGAATCCATCGATGTGAAGCACGGAGAGATCGTCGGGCTGCTGTGAGGGAAGCGAAGCGCCGGGGCCTCGTTCTCCTACGGGGCGAACATCTCACTGAGACGCGCGAGCACTTCGAGCAGTGTCTTGCGACTGATCTTCCCCAGGCGTCGCACCAAGCGTACTTGGTCGATGGTGCGGATTTGGTCGAGCACCACCACGCCGCTCTTGCCTTGAAAGCGGCAAAGGACCCGCGACGGATAGGGCCGGCCTTTGGTGCTCATAGGAGCGACAATCAACGTTCGAATGTAGCGGTTCATCTCGTTGGGCGAGATCACGAGACAAGGGCGTGTCTTTTGGATCTCACTACCCAGCGTGGGGTCGAGATTGATGAGATAGACGTCGCCTCGGTTCACTCCCATTCCCACTCCGTCTCATCCCAATGGGTAGGAAGCTGACGGTCGGCATCCAGAAGATGATCATCCCCCACAGCCGCCATGTCCTTGAAAGCCTTGGCCCAGCCCTTTCGCGGTAGGACAGTCTCGGGCTTGGGAGGGGCAATCACGATCCGGTGGTTTTCCACGGTAAGGTCGACTTCCTCCCGCAGCCCCGTTTGCTCCAAGAGCGGTTTGGGGATGCGAATGCCGTGAGAATTGCCGATGCGGACGATTTTGGCTTTCATGCGCTCCCTCCTGGTGGAGTGATTACATTGTAGACACCAGGCAGGTTCCCGGCAAGTCCGACTTCTACGGGCACCCGATGGCCCCGGCGCCGGATGGGCCCTCCCTATATCCACTTCTTCCGCCGGAACCAGATCACCATCCCGATGGCGACGACGAGGAACACTCCCCAGATGACGGGATATCCCCATTTCCAGCTCAGTTCGGGCATCCAGCGGAAGTTCATGCCGTAGACGCCGGCCAGGAAGGTGAGCGGGATGAAGATGGTGGCGATGATCGTGAGGACCTTCATCACCTGATTCAGGCGGTTGCTGACGCTGGAGAGATACAGGTCCTGCAATCCTGACAACACATCTCGAAAGGACTCGATCGCTTCGATCGCCTGCACCGTGTGGTCGTAGACATCGCGCAGGAACACGCTCGTCTCGCGCCGGATGAGCTTGGAATCGGCCCGCTCCATCGCCGCGATCACCTCGCGCAGCGGCCAGACCGCGCGGCGCAGGACGATCATCTGGCGCTTGAGAATCTGGATCTCGTGCAGTTGGGCGGGATCCGCGTGCTCGAGCAAGCGGTCTTCGAGATCCTCGATGGTCTCGCCGATCTTCTCCAGCACCCCGAAGTAATGATCCACGACCGTGTCGATCAGCATGTAGGCGAGATAGTCGGGGCCCGAAGCGCGCGAGCGGCCCTTGCCCAGCCGGATGCGCCCGCGCACCGGATCGAAGAAATCGCCGGGGAACTCCTGAATGGAGACGACATAGTTCGGGCCGAGAACGAGACTCATCTGCTCGGCGGTAAGCTCATTCTGGTTCTCGTCGTAGTCGAGCATCCTGACGACGATGTAGAGGTAGTCGTCGTAGTCCTCGAGCTTGGGGCGTTGATGCGTATGGACGATGTCTTCGAGCACGAGCGGATGGACGCGCAAGCGCTGGATCAGTCGATCGAGGAGCGCGATGTCGTTCAGCCCGTCGATGTTGATCCAACAGACGGGCCGCTCCCCTTTTTCAGGCAGGCATTCGTCGAGGCTCGACCCTTCCCGCACCTGTTCGGGGTCGTATTGCAGGTATCCGACTTGAACGGATCCCGGGGGAATCGCTTCCGGCGAAGGAAGCGTGCCCGGCGGAAGTCCCACATTCCGATGTGAGCGGCGAAATAACTCCATCGCTTCGCCTCCCTTGGCGAGATCCGGGCCGGAAGGCAAATCCCATCCGCCTCCCGGGCCCCCACTTGCGCTATCTTCCCCGGCAACTTTGAAGGCGGCAAGGGGTTTTCCCGACGGGCTCTTCCTTGATCGACGGCCGCGCGCGCTCGAACGCGAGCCTTGGAACGAGCCTCGTCCGCCCCTCTTCTGGGCAGCGGGCGGCGCATGTGGCAGAATATCGCGGGAATACGAGCGCAGCTGGAATCGTATGACATCCGTCGGCTTGGCCGGCCGATGTCCCTTGCGGAGATCATGAAGCCAGGGACGCGAGAAGACGATTTGCGGGAAGAGGCGGCTTGGGTTGCGCAGGCCCTCTCCGGCGATCAGCGGGGATTCGAAGCGCTCATGCGCCGCTATCATGCGCCGCTGCGCCGCATGCTGCGCGCGATTTTGAAGAACCGCGACGACACCGACGACCTGCTTCAGGAGACCTTCGTGCGAGCCTGGCGTTTTCTCCATCGCTTCGATCGCGAGCGGCCCTTCGGGCCCTGGCTGATGCGCATCGGGGTCAATCTCGCGCGCAATCAGTTGCGCAGCCGCCGCGCGGGGACGCTTTCGCTGGACGAGCCGCGCGAGACGGGAGAGGAAGAGGTCTACGAAGGAAGCTGGCTCGCCGACGGCCGGAGCTTGGACGAGCTCGCCTATCGCCGCTTGCTCGAGCAGACGCGCGCGGCGCTGGCGCACATTCCCGAAGAGCAACGCATCGTGCTCGAGATGCGCGTGCTGGCGGAGATGAGCTATCAGGAAATCGCCGAGGCGCTCGCCATTCCGATCGGCACGGTCATGTCGCGCCTGAACCGCGGCCGGCGGCGGTTGATCGAGGCGTTGGAAGGTTCGTCTTCCTCCGATGCCGTCCCGCCGGGAGCTTCCGATGATGGTGCCCGCAGCGAGTCCGCAGAAGGGACTCGCGCGCGGCGGTTGCACGCCGTTTCCGAGGAGAGGGAGGCGCAATGAAGATGGATTGTCGCGAGACGCGTCTTCATCTGGCGCGGTTCCTCGATGGAGAGGCGGCCGCCGAAGAACGCGCGCGCCTCGAATCCCATCTCGCCTCCTGTTCCGCGTGCCGGGCCTGCTTGGAAGCGATGCGCGCGTCGGATCGTCTGGTGAAGAGCGCGGAATTCGAACGCGAGACCTCGGATGACGCTTCCTTCGAAGCGCTGCTCACGCGCGTGCGCGAGAACTATGACCTGGACGAAGCGGCGCGCCTCCGGCAAGCGGAGATGAGCGCTCATCCCGCGCAGCGGTCGCTCACGCCCGAAGAGATCGCATCCGCTCCGCTCGAGTCTTCCGTTCGCAAGAGCACGACTTCTCGCGACCCAATGCCGGCCGGCATCAGGCAAACGATTGCGAGGTGGCTCGCGCCTTCGCCCCGCTGGCGCTGGGCCGGGGTCGCGACCGCCACCGCCGCGGCGGCGGTGATCACGATCGTGCTCGTCGCGCGCAATCCCCAGTTGCCCGAGCAGGCGTTCGACCAGGCGACGCCGACACGGGTGGAGACTCCGCCAAGCACGCCTTTGCAGGAGGCGCGCACCGAACGGCCCGCGGCCGCGCGCACGGATGCGCAAACCGGACAACCCGCCGTCGTTCAACAGGAGCCGGCCGCGACTGCGGAAACCAAGCCAGCGAAGGCTGCCGCGCCTGTGCAGCCGCAAGGCGCGGCGCAACCGGGCGAAAGCGGCGTGGCTGAAGGCGACGCGCACCAGGCCGGAGACGGCTTGGTCGAAGGCGCATCACAGCCGGCCGAAGGCGGCGTGGGCGCGGCGCGCGAAACGCCGCCGCAGCAACCGCCGTTCCAAGCGCAGGTGGAGAGCACGCAGGAGACGGCAGAGAAGAGCCGCAAGGTGACGATTGCGCCCGAAGCGCAGCCGGCCACGCAGATGCACATCGATGATTTTGCGAGGACGGTCGAAATCCCGGCGGCAGCGGAACCAAAGATGATCGCGCCCAAACAATCGTCTCCGCCCTCGAGCGTCTTCGTCGAAGAGGAAAGCGCCGAGCAAGTGGCCGCGCGCCTGCGCGTCTATCTCGGCGACGGGGTCGCCACCGGCAAGAGCGATCGTGACGAACAGGCGAGCACGCGGAGCGATCGCGATGAAAGAGGCGACGGGCTTCTCAACAATCTCTCCCTGTTGAAGGAGAGGAAAGGAAGTTCCGCTTCGCCTTCGGGATCCATGGCGACATCGATAGTCGAGGACAATCGAGACCCGGCATTACGCGAACGGACGAGCGCGCCGACGGATGCCGCCGACGACCTGCTCGCTCTTCTATTGGAGACCGAAGATCAAATCGCGCCCGCCCATGCGCAGCCCGAGGAGAGTTACGACGCGAGAGACCGGGTGCAGGAGATCAGGGAGAGAATGCAGCGGAGCGAAAAGGGAACGGCGGCAGGGGAATCGGAATCTTCGGATCGCGTCGATTCCGGGAAAGCGAGACCGATCCCCGCTTCCGCATGGAAAGATGTCGGCGACGGATGGTTCGCCCTGTGGCAGCAGGCGAAGGAAACCGCGAAGCAGAACCGCGAAGGGGCCGCCGGCGAACAGTCCGAACGAAATTCGCGTCGCCCATCCGAGGAGCGGCGAGGGCCCGTTCGCGATCCGCGCCTCGACGATGCCTTCTATCTGCGCCAAAAGGCGCTTGCAGCCTACACCCAGGCGCTGAACACGATCCCGGCGCGCGCGGGACGCTCCGCGGATGCGCGCATCACCGGGGCCGAAGAAGACGGCGGCCCGGATGCCAACGCGCCGCGGAGGCAGATCCTCCGGCGCATGGAGCAGTTGCGAGGAAAAGAGGAAGCGCCTCCCGCGGCCAGCCCCTCTTCACGCGAACGAAGGCGCTGAGCATTCGCGGCCGGCGGTTTGCCAGGGCAGGGTCCGGGCTTGATCAGAATCGCGGAAACGGGCTCTCGGACTTCGTCTCGGCGTCCAAGCTCGTCTCGATCTCCATCAACATTCGCCGCGCGTCCACCGTGTCCGCAAGAACATCCGTGAGACAGACGATCGCCTCGTCGACGCTTCCTCCCGGCCGCTTCAATTCCTCGACGAGTTGCCCGAGCATCGTGCGCAACGAGGCCGCGGCCGGAAATCCTCCCGCTCCCGAACCGAGCACGGGAAAGGCGATCTTTCGAAAACCGAGCTCGCGCGCCTTCTGCATGGCGTTGCGCACGAGCTCGCGAATGACCTCCTCGCTCGGCCCTCTGCGCTGGTGGAAATCGATCACGACGGCGTGAAAGATGCGTTTGGCCGCCAGCGTGCCCGCCGTCGTGATGGCCACATCTCCCTGTTGAAGCGGGATCCAGGCGCGCGTCTCGCGATAGATCTCCTCGCCTCCCGCATGGCGCAAGGCGCGGGCCACTCCCTCGCTCATCGTGAGATAGTTGTTGTCGGAGCTGACCAGCGCGTCAGCGGAAATCGCGGCGATCTCGCCCGCGCGCACGGCCAACCGGCGCTCGCCGACAGACAACTGTCCCACCGGTTCTTCCGCCGCGCCGCGCGGATCGATTCTCTGCTGGATGACGGCGCGCATGAGCTCATCGTGCGACACCCGCCCTTTCTCAAAGCGGGCCAAGAGTGTGCGGATCTGATCGCGCGCCTGCTCCTGGCTCGCCAGGAGGCGGTCGTACTCGGCCAGGGTCGCGTGCAATCGCCGAGGCTCCGAAGCGTAGAACCGCCGCGCGCGAGAGAGCTCCTCCTGCAAGTTCCTGATCGCCCGTTCCTTCTGCTCGATCACTTCCATGGCCGCGCGCTCGGGCAGACTCCGCATCCGCGAGAACTCTTGCGACAGCGATTCGAGACTTCCCCGCCGCTGCTCGAGATCGCGCTGGGCGCCGTCGATGCGCATGCGCTCGGAGTCGAGATCCCCGGCCGGATCGGCGCTCTTCAATGTCTCGCGCAGGCGAACCAGCGGATCGACCATCCCATCGCCGTCTTTCTTCCCCGGCGCTTCGAACCTGTCCCTGCGCGCATCCTCGCTGGGCCCGGTGTTGCCGCCACGCACAACGAGCGAATCGATCTCTGCCGGCAGCACGGCATGCGAAAGATCGTCGTCTCGCTCGGGGGCAGCCGCCCCGGAAGAAAGCGGAGCGGCGATGCCGAGCGCTTCGAGAACCAGGCGGCTCAGGCGCGCGAGCTTCGCGGCGCTTCCGTAGGTTCGGTCGCGCCCGATGCCCCAGAGCACATGAAGCAATGCGCTCAAGAGCAACAACGCCAGCCACCCGACGGCGAGCCCGAGAAAGTAGCTCGTGAAATACGAGAAGTTCGGGGTCCGATAGAGAAGCGCGTCGAGAAGAAGAAGCACGATGCCGGTTCCGGCGACGAGCAGGATGCCGCGCGCGCCGGAGCGGGTTTCCAATCCTCGCACGCCCGGCGTGGGCCCCCAGCCGTTCAGGAAGAAGATCACTCCCGCGATCATCCCGATCAGCAGGGTGAGTGTGCAGACATCCACGACCATGCTCGCCCTCGGAGCGAATCTCTGATGCAGTCCCTTGGCGAAACGGCTCGCGGTTTCCATCCCGCTGCATGGCCCATCATGAGAGTGCCGGGCCATGGAGCTCGAACCGATGTTCCGTCGAGATGATACCTTGTGCGACGGGGCATCGTACAGAGCGGGTTTGCGGCCCTTGCGGGCACGGCGGCCCGTTCACCTGTTGCACCCGCGCCCACCTGCGTCTTTGCCGTCACCGAAATCGCGGGGCAGTCCGGCATGCCTTGAGGATCTTCGCCGGCCCGTGATAGGGTCCGCCGGCAAGATGGGCGTCGGCTTTGCATGGGCAGCCGTCTGCCGGGCCGCACGCTCCGCGGCTTCCGCGAGCGAACGCAACGCAGAGAAAGGAATTCTCGTGGCGCAGCAGTTCATCTTCACGATGAAGGGAACGGGCAAGGTCCATCCGCCCGACAAGGTCGTGCTTCGCGACATCTGGCTCTCGTTCTACCACGGAGCCAAGATCGGCGTGCTGGGCGCGAACGGCGCGGGGAAATCCTCGTTGCTGAAGATCATGGCCGGAGTGGACACGGAATTCATCGGCGAAGCGCGCCCGGCCCCCGGCATCAAGATCGCGTATCTCGCGCAGGAACCGGAGCTCGATCCCGAGAAGAGCGTGCGCGAAAACGTCGAGGAAGCGGTCTCGGAGATGCGCGATCTGCTGCGCGAGTTCGAGGAGATCAGCGCGAAGTTCGCCGAGCCCATGGAAGCCGACGAGATGGAGAAGCTCCTCGAGAAGCAGGCGGCCGTGCAGGAGAAGATCGAGGCGCACAACGGTTGGGAGCTCGATCGCAAGCTCGAGATCGCGATGGATGCGCTGCGCTGCCCGCCCGGGGATTCGCCGGTGACGAATCTCTCGGGCGGCGAACGGCGTCGCGTGGCCCTGTGCAAGACGCTGCTCGAAGAGCCCGATCTCCTCATCCTCGATGAGCCCACCAATCATCTCGACGCGGAATCGGTCGCCTGGCTGGAGAGGCACTTGAAGGAATTCCCCGGCACGATCGTGGCCGTCACCCACGACCGCTACTTCCTCGACAATGTCGCCGGCTGGATCCTCGAGCTCGATCGCGGACACGGGATTCCCTGGGAAGGCAACTACTCCTCCTGGCTCGAGCAGAAGGCCGAGCGCCTGCGCATCGAGGAGAAGGCCGAGTCGAAGCGCCAGCGCACGCTCGCCCGCGAGCTCGAATGGGTGCGCATGTCGCCGCGCGCGCGGCAAGCCAAGGGCAAGGCGCGCTTGCAGGCGTATGAGGAGCTGCTCGCGCAGGACATGGAGAAGCGCGAAGAGGTCGCGGAAATCGCGATCCCGCCCGGTCCGCGGCTGGGCGATGTCGTCGTGGAAGCGAAGAATGTGCGCAAGGGGTTCGGCGACAATCTCCTCATGGAAGAGATGAGCTTCGCGCTGCCGCGCGGCGGAATCGTCGGCGTGATCGGGCCCAACGGCGCGGGCAAGACGACGCTCTTTCGCATGATCGTGGGACAAGAGAAACCGGACGCGGGCGAAATGATCGTGGGCAAAACGGTGCAGCTCGCGTATGTGGATCAGACCCGCGACGCGCTGGATCCCGAGAAGTCGATCTGGCAGGAGATCTCCGGCGGAGAAGACGCCATCATGGTGGGCAAGCGCGAGATGAAATCGCGCGCCTATGTCGCGAGCTTCGGGTTCAAGGGCGGCGATCAGCAGAAGAAGGTCGGCAGCTTATCGGGCGGCGAGCGCAACCGCGTGCATCTGGCGAAGCTGCTCAAGTCGGGAGGCAACCTGCTGTTGCTCGATGAGCCCACGAACGATCTCGATGTGGACACGCTGCGCGCGCTGGAAGAGGCGCTCGTCAACTTCGCCGGGTGCGCGGTCGTGATCAGCCACGACCGCTGGTTCCTCGACCGCATCGCGACACACATGCTCGCCTTCGAGGGCGACAGCCAGGTCTACTGGTTCGAAGGCAACTACCAGGATTACGAGACGCATCGACGCAAGCGCATGGGAGCCGAGGCCGACCGCCCGCACCGGATCAAGTACAGGCGGCTGGTGCGAGGGTGAGGGGCGCCTGCAGCCGACAGGCTATCGGAATGTGCGACCGAATCACTCGGCCGTAAGAGTGATGCCTTCTATGGAACCCGCATTCAAGATCGTGACCGTTTCGGCTTCCTCCCAGGTCGATTCCCGTGGATACCAGCGCATCGAAGCCGAAGGCACATCGGGCCAGTCCCAGTCGTCGGCAGCCCGCATGAGGTAGGCGCCGATCTTGTACTCGCCGTCCGGCAAGCCAAGGACTTCGAAATCGAACTCCGGGCTCCATGCGTAATCGTAGCCCCAAGGCCTCTGATCATCCGCCGGAGTGACGATCACATAGCAGTCATCGCCGGCCTGCGCCGTCCCACGCAGGACTCCCCCAGGCTTGAGCACGAGCGGGATGTCGACGACATCTCCTGGTGAGGAGATCAAGATGACCTCGGCATCCGCTGGGCTGAACGCCTGGTCATACCACTGCGGCGCCCAGCGCGTTCCGCCTGGATGATCACAACTGACATACATCAAGAACCGGCCCGGCCAGAGATTGGAAACGAATCGAGGCGTCGAAGGAGCGATGTTCGAACGCCATGCGCTCAAGAGTCTGTGATCCACCGGGTCATGAAACTCGATTCTCAGAAGCGCAAAACCCGAATTCGGAATATCCCCGACGAAGCGAATGCCGCACTGCCTCAGCTCGATGCCGGAGATCGTTTCCCCCATCTCCAGGTCGTAGACGGTCGCGTCATCGAATGCCGGCCCGCCGATCCACTGGGCCATTCCATCCTGGGTGACCCTCAACTTCACGGGGCACGGCAAGTGGACATCCAGGCCGAATCGACCATTCGAATCGACGATCCGCGGGCCGATGATCGTCTTCGCGTCCAAGGTGTACACAGAGATCTCGGGTTCGCCTGTATCCGGAAAGTCGAGCCAGGCGCCGGAGACGATGCCCTCGATCCGGGCCGGCTGGGCGGAAAGCTCCATCCCAAGCGCCGTCAGGGAATCAGGACCGATCTCGATCCATGGAGAATCCGTCGAGTCCTGAACGCCCGGGTACCAGACATGTTCCCCATCATAGGCACAGCTGCATGAGTAGTGGCGGATACCCAGCAGCAATTCCACTCGGTAGTCATCGGGCAGAATCCCGGGGATGAGGACATTCAGATGCCCATTCTCGATCTCGGCTCCGCCTATGCGCACATGCGTGCGCCATTCCTGCGACGGCGGCAGCGTGCGGGCATGAAGATGGACTTCGCCCCGTTCGCCGTCCAATTGGGGTCCCATGTTCAGATTCAGAGAGAGGCCGCCAAAGAGGAAATCGATCTTCCGCGCCGCCATCTCATCGCCGATGACCAATGTGTCGGGAGCGGATTGCCCGTAGTTCAGTCCGGCGGCCGCATATTCGTACGCCGTTTGATAGGAACCTCCCACGCGAAGCGTGAGGATGTAGCGGCCCGCGGGCAGATCCACCGAGTAGAATCCGGAGTCGTCCGCCTCCACCTCAAAGCTCGATTCCAGATGATTCCCTTCGGGCAACCGCTTCGCCTGCACGACGCCTTGCATCGGGATCCCACCGCTGCGAATCTGGCCGTAGATCCGCCCGGCGGGAACTTCCGGGCGGCATGCCGGATCGTCCTTGTCGCAGGAAACGAAAGCGAGCACGAGCGCAAGGAGAAGCAGCGGGAACAGCGCAGCGGACATCGACAAGATGCGACCGCCGCCTGTCTTCGCGTTCCTCATGATGTCCTCGAGGTGCATGCAGCGACCTCTTTTCGCATCGCTACGGAAGCGACCATTCGACTCCCGTCACCGCCTCGTGGTCCCGGATCTCGATGAGCGTCGCGCTTTCGAATTCATGCGTGCCTGGGTACCACCATGGCTCATAGGAACCGGGTGGCCGTACCGCGAGATGGTATGCGCCGTCCGCGAGACCCGTGTACGAGAACTGCCCGCCCGTGAAGACTTCCCACTCTCCGCAAAGCGGATTTCCTTCGCCGTCACAAATGCGGAGCAGAAAGTCGTCCAACGCCGCCCCCCCCGAGGTCAGAATCCGTCCCTCGATTCCGCCCCCAGCGACCAGGCTCATGCTGATCCTCTTCAGCTCACCTTCACCGAGAACGATGGGAGTGGCCTCGCTCAGCGTTTCGGCTCCGTCGTACCATTGACTCGCCCAGGTCTGGCCGTCGCAGTACCCGTAGACCAGCAACCGGTACTCCCCCGGAGCCAGGTTGCAGATCGTCAAGCGATTCGACTGATCCCAGATTTCTTTGCGGTTTCCTGCGGCGTCGAGCAGCCACATGGTCGGCCGGTAATGTGCCGGCGCGCCTGGACCCTGCAGCGTGACCTCGATTCCGGATTCGCGGATGTCCACGCCTGTTACGCGGTCGCCGGCTTGAAGAGAGAAGAGGCGCGCTTCCTCATAGGAAGCCCCACCCACCCATTGTTCAATGCCATGAATGCTCGTCGACAGGCGGACCGGCACGGCCGCGAGCAGAGGTACGAAGAATGTCCCGTCGTCTTCGCAAGAAATACGGGCGATGGTGGTGGATGGATCTGAGAACGCTTCGACAGAGGGAGAGTAGTCGGAAACTTCCTGCCAACTCCCAGTCACCCTGCCCGAAATCGAAGCGAACGATTCCACGAAGGAAACTTCATAGGTAACCGGCTCATTCCGACCGACCTCGATGATCTCCGCCTCGTCTTCATCATGAGCTGCGGGCAGATAGATGCGCGCACTTCCACTCGATACATCGAGCGATGCGCGATAGCCACCCAAGGGAAGCATGGGATATTCAAAGCGAAGCATCCCGTCCTTCACTTGCATGTACTCGGTTGACGGAGAGGGAAAGTAGGAAGACTCGATCCTAGCCGCATACCGCTCCCCTTCCAAATCCGCCGGCATGTGAATCAGCAGAGTCAGGCTTCCGCGGAGAAGATCGAACCGCTGAACGCTGGGAATCACGGTGATCGTATCCGTCAGACGGGGAGTATGAATAATGCCCGAAGAGGGATCCGTTTCTATCCGATAGAGTCCGGTGGGCAACTCGAACCGATACCACCCGGTGGAATCGGATTGGACTCTCGCGACCACTTCCCCGCGACTCAGCCCTTCCTGGGCCCGGGCCCCGACGAGAACCGAGCGCCCTTCGCCCGCGACGAGCACATACCCCTCGACCGCGCCCACCTGGAAATTGGGATAGACGCAGTTCTCGTCGTCTTCGCAGGAGAGGAGCGCGACAAGGCTCGCGCATGCGATCGCGAGCGCGCATACGCGCACCGCTCGGCCGTCCATTCCGAGCGCCCGCGTTGGTGTTATCACACCCACCTCACTCCCAGAATCAACAGCACCGCGATCACGACCATCATGAGCCCCTCGCCGGCGATCAGCCCCGATGCGAGCGAGGCGCCATAGGCGTCCACGCGCTGTTCGTTCTTCTTGGTGTAGAACCAGGTTGCGAGGGCGCCGATCCACATGGCGATCGAGTAGTAGGCCGGGACGACGAAGGCGATGCTGAGCGCGACCGGAGACGGCAACCACTTGCGGATGCTCTCTGCGCGCCCGAGGAGCGTGAGCACGACGCCCGCCACTCCCCCGACGACGGCCGCCCAAAGTGCGCTCGGCTGAAGCGAGGAGACGCCCTCGGCCAGCACCTTCGCCATCAGGTGCCACGCGACGACGGCGGGACCCGCGAAGGTCTCTCCCGGGATCTCGTAGGCCGCCGTTAGCAGGCGGTAGACGCCGGCCGCCACAAAAATGCCGACGACCACCCCCACGAGCTGCGTGATCACCTGCTTGCGGATGGAGACCTTCAGCATGTAGCCCGCCTTCAGGTCGTGCATCAGGTCACCCGACTGGCTCGCGCCGGCCGCGGTGATGCCCGCCGCCATCAGGTTCGTCGTGATGCGGCCCGGATCGAGCGCGCCGTAGACCACCTGCGTGACCTTGCCCATGGCGCCCACCGGGTTGATGTCCGTCTCGCCCGTCGCGCGCATCGCGATGCTGGCGATGAAGAGCGAGAGGAACACCGCAAGAATGCCCATCCAGATGGCGATGCCGAAGAAGATGTAGGCCATGGTGGCGGTGAGCGCGGTCGCGCAGGCCATGCCGATGAACCACCACTTCATCGGGAACGGGTCGGGAGCGTCTTCCTCGACGGCCTCACCCTCCGCGGCCGCGGGAACGGCGCCCTTGGCCGTCGCCTTTCGAAGAGAGCCAAAGGTCCGCCCGATCGTCTTGTACTGGAGGCCGAGGCTCGTGAAGCCGGCGGTCACCATGCACGCGACGCCGGGCCAGAGGATCCACTTCAGCGCATCGCGGTAAATCGTCGCGCCGCCCGAGTACTCGATCAGCCCCAACGAATGGACGATCGGAGTGAGGATCCCCCACGCGAGCACGGCGCCGCCGAAGAGCGACCAGCCGACCTTCGGGCCAATCAGAATCCCCGCGCCGATCATCATCGGTGACATGTTGATGCCGATCGTGAGCGCCGAAAGACCCACGCCCCCGAGCGCCAACATGCCGAGGCCGATGTCGTTGAAGGAGAAGTCCTCGAAACGGCCGAGGCCGAGCGGCTTGAGCGAAATCAAGAGCTTCCAGGCGGCCGCGAAGATCGCCGCATAGAAGAGCACCTTGGCTTTTTTCATCGCCTCGACGCCCGATGCGTACATCGCCTTGATCGTCTCCGCCGCCGCCGTGCCGGTGGGATAGCGCAGCTTGTCGACCACGATCAGTTGCCGGCGCAGCGGAATCGCGAAGAAGACGCCGAGAAAGGCGATCCCAACGCCCCACAGCACGAGCTTCAAGTACGGCAGATTGCCGGCGCCCTGCTCGCGGAGAATCATCTCCAGCGCGGGAATCGACGAGGTCAGTCCCGCCGCCGAAGCCATCGTTCCTGCCGACGAGCCCGCGGTCGCCGTGATCACATTCTCCTTGCTGGTGTACGGCCGCGAGAGCGCGTGCGACATCGTGCGGAAGATGGCGAAGGAGATGACAGCCGCGGTGATCGAGGCTCCGAAGGTCCAGCCGATCTTGAGCCCGATCGTGATGTTGGAAGCCCCGATCAGGCAGCCGACGAAGAGTCCCGCGATCACGGCGCGCAGAGTGAGTTCCGAATGTTCTCTGAGGACGCCTGCGGCACTGGGGCTCGTGCGGATCGCCGCGCTCGGGGATGGAGTCTCGTGCATATTGATGGCTGCCTCCTTTCGCCTCTCGGCGCTTCGCGAACCCAAGGTCCAACTCCTGGGCTCCTGTGACGCAGGCAAAGAATCCGTGGGACGAATGTCTGATTGACGCATGGAAGCGGGGGTCGCGGCAACGGAAAATGCCCCGGCGGAGGCCGCCGCCGTGCGGCGCGCCTCGCCGAGCGCTCGACTGCGCAGGCCGCAGGCACTCCGGCGAACCGGCAAGGGCCTGGTCCGATCCCGGGAGCAAGGTTGAAAGGCCGGTGCCCCCGGAGCTAGAATTCTCATGTCGAACGCGTCTGCGATTGCCAATCCGCAGGCCACCAACCAGGAGGCCATTCATGCGGGGCCTTCGAAACCTTTGCACGATCGCATCGCCGCGAACCTGCTCGCTCGCACTCATCGCAGTGATCTTCTTCACGACTTTCGAGGCGATCCCCGCCCACGCTTCGGTGGACGGCATCGTTTGGGACGGCCCTCCCGAAACTGTGACACCGAATGTTGAGATGGTTCCCTCCACCGCGGGAGTGTCCGCCGTCTACTGGAGCGATCAGTGGCGTCTCGTCTACCTGCAGGGCAGCGACATCTTCATGATCAGCCGGACGCCGTCGGGATGGAGCGATCCGGTCGCGGTGACTTCGGGAGCCAATCGCCCCCGGCATCCGCGCATCGCGGCAAATGATTCCCGCCTGCATGTCATCTGGCAGGATCTCCGCTCGGGCCGTCCCGAAATCTGGACGCGCCGGTTCGACGGTTCCTCGTGGTCCGTGCAGGAATGCTTGACGGACGATGCCGTCGCTTCCCGAAACGGCGTGATCGCTTCCGGCGAGAACGACGCCTTCATCGCGTGGGAAGATTCGAGCGCGGGGAGTTTCCGCGTCTGGTCGCGCGCATATCGAAACAACGCCTGGCAAGCAGCCGTGGCGATCTCGGATGCCGCCGCCCGGGGACGCGAGCCTTCGGTCACCTACAACAACTGGGGATACCTGTGCGCCTGGACAGACTACTCCTCCCCAGCAGTTCCGGAAATCATGTTGTGGGGACTCTGGTCGCCGGAGTTCCTGGCCTATGGCACGCATCCCTCAATTCATGCGGAACCATGTTGTGGCGATGCGGTCATGGAGGCCGACTTCCATCTTCTCTTCGAAACTCAAGGGACGGCGGGAGCGACGGAGGTCTACGAATTCTGTTATCAAGATCAGGCGACCCGACTTCTCTCGGTCGACGACGGCATCGCCTCGACGGACGGACAGGCTTCAGGGTTCCCCTTCACGATCTTTCCTTGCTCTGTGCCTGGCGGATACTTGCCGGAGTACTTTTCGTCTTGGACCGACGCCACCAGCCCCACTTCCTATACCCACTGGATCGCCGAAGGCTGCGAGCCGAATCCCGACCGAGAGATCCTCTCGACCGGCGGGCAGGACCGATGCGCGACCGCGTTCGCTTCCGGGAATCCGGCCCGCCTGATCGCCTATTGGGTGGAAGCGGAAAACGATATCGCGCTCCTGACCGCGCGTCTTGGGCACTTGCCCGGCTGTTTCATTGAGGAAGTGGTATTGCCTCCGGCTCTCGTGTTGGCGCCCGAGGGAGTGCCGGCGAATCTATTGCATGCCCACAATTCATGCGGCGACCGCCCGCTCGCGCACTTCACGATTTATGCCGACTTCGAGGACGAGTTGGACGCGGCTCTCACTTGGGACCCACTTCAGGCGCACCCATCCATGCAAGTGACCACGGACGACTTCGGGAATGCGGTCGTGTCGATTCGCGGAGGGGGATGTTCACAAGCCGGCCGCGCCTGGGCATCGTGCGGTTGGGACTACTGGAACGGCGCGAAGTCACCGGATGTCGACGGCGACTGCGTGGTTCGCCTGAACGATCTCCAGTATGTGCAGGCGCGGCTGGGGAGCGCCGATTTCTGCGCCGACCTCGATGGATCGGGTGTCGTCGATCAAGCGGATGTCGACATCGTCACGAGCACCCTCGGCGACCACTGCTCGAATCAGTCGACCGATGTGGACGATGATGGAGATGCGCAATCCATCACACCGCTGCATCCCTCGCTCACGCTCGGGCCCACGCCCGCGGGCGGCGAGATGACGATGCGCCTCGTCTCGTTGCGCGAGACCACCGCCGAAGTTTCCATCCTGAGCGCCGAGGGACGCATCGTTCGCGCGATCGGACGAGTGCATGTGCATCCGGGAGACAACGCGATTCGCTGGGATTCACGCGACGACGACGGCCGGTTCGTCGCGTCGGGCATCTACTTCGCGGTCGCGCGCATGGATGGGCAGGCGCTCAAGCGCGTGGTCGTCGTGACGCGCTGACCAGCCGCTCTCTCAGCGTTCGCGGGAGCTCGCGCGATTCCGATGCACATCCCTCAGGCGATGTGCCCCTTTTCAGCCAAATTCCCGAGCAGCAAGTGATAGTAGAGAAGTCCGGCGAAGGGATGCCACGGGCGCAGCAGCTTCGCGATGCGATCCCATTCAGGCGGAGTGCGCATGCGCAGCAGGCGTTGCAGTTTTTCGCGCGCGCCTGAATCCTCTTGTGGAAAGACGGCGAGACGCCCGAGCGAGCGAAGGAGAATGTACGCTGCGCTCCAACGCCCGATGCCTCTTAACGCGAGCAGACGATCGGTCGCGGTCTCGTCATTCAGGCCTCGCAAAGCCTCCAGATCCAGCCCCCCGCTTGCTATAGCACGCGCCACGCCGACGATCGCCTCAGCTTTGGCGGTGCTGAATCCCATCTCCCGCAATGCAGGGATGCGCGCGACCGCGAGATCCTCCGCTTCCGGAAATGCGCGCAGCGGAGGCCCGCCATCAAGCTCTTGACGGGCACCATCGGGAATCGCCCATGTCTCAGGCCGCGACGGGCGCCCAAAGGATTCGGTCAGCCGCCCAAGCAGCGAGATCCCCACGACCAGCGAGAGCTGTTGGCACGCGATCGCGTTCACCACCCCTTCGAACACGGTGGGGAATACGGGTGGCTTGAATCCGCGCATGCATTCGACGAGCGCGCTCAATTCGCGGGAGTCTCGCTCGACGCGGCGCTCTTTGGCCATTCGGTAGAAGGGGGCCAGGTCTCGGTCGAGCCCCAGCATGCGCGTGACGCATGCGGATATTTCCGCTCGCGGGATACGCAGCGGGCCGGTTGAAGCGCCGCTTCTGATTCGGGCGGGCGCGCTCACTTCCACCCTCAGGCGCGGAGCGATGGACGGCTGCGTCTGTGTGGCTCCCACCCGCACGACCCCATTCCGAATGCGAAGCGTCCGCCTCCAGGTGGTGCCATCCCATCCGTCGACGATGTTGGAAGCGCGTCGGCGAAGCGCCCAGACGGTGAGATCGAGACGAAAGGGAGGCATCGGATCGAGATGGAAGCGCACGGTCTTCATGGAAGGGATGGTACCAGGGCGCACCTGCATTCGCACGCCCGCGTCCCAGCATGCGCCCTTCTGTTCCCGAATGGCGGCATGCCGTCATTTTTCGTCGAAAACTGACGGCGGGGTGACAGCCTGGCCCCCCGCACGGGTCTGGCCTGCATGGCTCATCTTTTCCAGTCGCCTTCCTCCCCCGCCTGCCCTTAGAATCGCCCGCAAACCTTTGAGGAGCCATCCATGGAACTCACGCTGCGCGCCATCGTCGCCGGCATGCTGCTCGGCGGCTTCATGTGCCTCTCGAACCTCTATGTGTCGCTGAAGACCGGCTGGAGCATGGGGGTCGCGATCACGGCCGTGATCCTCGCCTTCGCGATCTTCGCCGGACTCGCGAAAATGCGCCTCGTGCGCCGGCACTTCGGGATCCTCGAGAACAACATCATGCAGTCGACCGCGAGCGCGGCCGGGATGATGACCGGCGGCGGAACGGTCGCGGCCATTCCCGCCTACATGATGATCACCGGCGAAGTAATGGGCGGCTGGCAGATGTTCGTCTGGA
This sequence comes from uncultured bacterium, assembly GCA_964482205.1. Classification (GTDB taxonomy): domain Bacteria; phylum Eisenbacteria; class RBG-16-71-46; order CAIMUX01; family WJJG01; genus JAZDGX01. The sequence goes on from CAYZWI010000004.1 coordinate 158,357, forward strand.
TCGCAACCATCGCGATGCTCGGTCTCGTGATGTCCATTCCGATGAAGCAGCAGATGATCAATGTCGAGAAGCTGCGCTTCCCCTCGGGGATCGCCGCGGCGGAGACTCTGAAGGCGCTTCACTCGACCCATCGCAACGCGAACGCGGGCGCGCCCAAGGCCGTGGACCCGAGCGCCGTCGGGACGGGCGTCGAAGCCGGCGCCGGTTCGGGAGTCGCCGCCGGTCCGCAAACGGTCGCGCCGGAAACGGGTACGGGCGGTGAGTCGAGCAATTCCGCGAAGTATTTGGGGTATGGCGGGCTGATCGGCGCGGTCGTCGCCTTCCTGCGCGACTTCAAGACTTCCTGGATGCCCTTCAACCTCCCCGAGCGGATCACGATTCCCTTCATCACGCTCAAGGGCCGGCCGCTCGCGGATTACACGCTCTCGTTCGAGGGCAGCCTGATGATGATCGGCGCGGGCGCGATCATGGGATGGCGCGCAGGATGGAGCATGGTGCTGGGCGCGCTGGTCAACTTCGGCATCCTCGCGCCGGAGCTCTATTCGCACGGGATCATCGATTCGCGCCTGACCTACAAATACATCGTCGCCTGGAGCGTCTGGTTCGGCTCGGCGATGATTCTCACGAGCGGGCTGCTCGCCTTCGCGCTGCAGTGGCGCACGATCACGCGCGCCATCAAGAGCGTCGCCTCCGCCTTCACCGGCGCGAAGCAGACCGAGGAAGAGGCGCGCGAGGTGCCGATGATCTGGTTCTTCATCGGACTCGTGATCCTCTCGCCCATCGTCATCTTCCTCGAGTGGTACATCTTCGGGATCAAGATCTGGATGGGCGCGATCTCGATCATCCTGAGCTTTTTCATCGCGATCGTCGCCACGCGCGCGACCGGCGAAACCGACATCACGCCCACCGGCGCGCTCGGCAAGGTGACCCAGATCACCTTCGGCGCGCTGGATCCCGGCAACGCGACCACGAACCTGATGACCGCGAATGTGACCGGCGGCGCGGGCCTGCATTCGGCCGATCTCTGCGGCGTCTTGAAGACCGGCTACATCCTGGGCGCGAATCCGAGGAAGCAGTTCTGGTCGCAGTTCTTCGGCGTGGTCGCGGGATCGTTGTTCGTCGTGCCCGCGTATCGACTGCTCATTCCGACCGCCGAAGCGCTCGGCACCGACAAGTGGCCGGCACCCGGCGCGCAAACCTGGAAGGGCGTGGCCGAGATGCTCGCCAAAGGATTCAGCACGCTCCACCCCACCGCGCAGTGGTCGCTCCTGGTCGGGGGCGTGCTTGGGATCCTGATCGTGCTTCTCGAGCGATGGAAGCCGCGCTGGCGGAAGTACATTCCGTCGGCCACGGGCCTTGGGCTCGGCTTCACGACTCCCGCCAACAACACGATCTCGATGTGCATCGGCGCGTTCATCGCGCTCATGATCGAACGCCGCCGCGCGTCCGACTACGATCAGAAGGTGGTTCCGGTCGGCAGCGGATTCATCGCGGGGGAAAGCCTGATCGGAGTCCTGATCGCGGCAATGGTGGTCGCGGGATTGATTCAGTAGCCGCCTGGAGCTTCTCCGCAAGTGTCGGCGAGCGCATTCCTTCCGCGCATCCCGAGGTCTTCCGCCGGGATCCGGCGCCCGATTGCAGCCGTCTCGCCCCCTCTGCCCCCCCGGCGGCGCGCGCCTGGTTCGATGGCCGTGCAAGCGAACCAATTCCGTCGTTTACGCGTAAGGTAGCCTTGCAGCGCAAGGTTCTTCCCAAGGGGGGATGCGGGTAGGCTTCGGCGGCGCCTCTTCAGCGAACGAATCCTCCTTCGCTTCCGGCCTCTCGTCCGGGGACATCCGCGATCGCTTTCGAGCGCGTGAGCCCTTGACCGGGAATGCCTCCCGCTTCTACCGTATTTGTTTGCGCTTTCGCAAAGGAGGTCCGCATGCATACGCAGATGGTTCGCGTTTCGGGAATCGCTCGCACGAACTCGCCTTCGCATTCGCCTGCCTCCCGCTCGCTCGCTCCACATTCGCCTGCATCGTGCTCGCTCGTCTCCCTCTTGCTCCTCTCGCTCGCGCTCACGCTGCTCGCGCCGTCTCTCGCGCTTCCGGTTCACTCGGCCTGGGCGCAGAGCTCGCCGGCTTCCGCCGATCCGCCTCTGCTCCTGCGCCAGCCCGCGATCAGCGCAACGCATGTCGTCTTCCTGTATGCGAACGACCTCTGGATCATTCCGCGCGGCGGGGGCGAAGCGAAGCGCCTGACCAGCGCGGTGGGCGAAGAGACGAACCCCGCCTTCTCTCCCAACGGCCGCACGATCGCATTCACCGGCGCGTACGACGGGAACTACGATGTCTATACGATCCCCGCGGAAGGCGGCGTGCCCACGCGGCTCACCTTCCATCCCTCCATGGAAACGGTCGCTGGCTGGACGCCCGACGGCCGGAGCGTGCTCTTCAGCTCCCCCGCCGCCGGATACCATCGGGCGGCTTGGCAGCTCTACAAAGTGCCCGCGGAGGGCGGGTTTCCCGAGCGCTTGCCGCTGCCGATCGTCTTCCAGGCGGCGATGTCGCCGAACGGGACGCATGTCGCCTATGTGCCGAACGGGCAGTACCAGGAAGCGTGGAAGCGCTATCGCGGCGGTCAGACAACGCCGATCTGGATCGCGAACCTGCGCGATTCCTCCATCGAGCGCGTGCCCCGCGACAACTCCAACGATTCGAATCCCATGTGGATCGGCGATACGGTCTATTTCCTGTCCGATCGCAACGGCCCCGTGACGCTCTTTGCCTACGACACGAAGAGCAAGCAAGTGCGCGAAGCGATTCCCAATCGCGGTCTCGATTTCAAATGGGCCGCGGCTTGTGACGACGCGATCGTCTACGAGCAGTTCGGCTCGCTGCACCTGTACGACCTCGCCAGCGGGCGCACGAGTCCGCTGCGCATTCATGTCTCGGCGGACCTGATCGACATCCGACCGCACTACGTGGACATCGAGCCGCAGAATGTGCAGCACTTCGCGCTCTCCCCCACCGGCGTGCGCGCGGTGATGGAAGCGTGGGGCGAGATCTTCACCCTGCCCGCCGACAAGGGCGACATTCGCAATTTGACCCGCAGTTGCTCGTCCGCGCAGCGCGATCCGTCCTGGTCGCCCGATGGCCGCTGGATCGCCTGCTTCTGCGACGCATCGGGCGAGTATCAACTGACCTTGCACGAGCAGAACGGCATGGGCGAGACGCGCGTGATCGATCTCGGCTCGCCGCCTTCCTATTACTACACGCCGGTCTGGTCGCCCGACAGCAGGATGATCGCGTACGCGGACAAGCGGCTGAACCTCTGGGTTGTCGATGTCAGTCCCGGCGGGAAGGCCAAGCCGGTCTTGATCGACACGAACTACTACGATCCCGCCTACTTCGATCACATCTGGTCGCCGGACGGCAAGTGGATCGCGTATGTGAAGCAGCTTCCCAGCCGCTTGCACGCGGTCTTCGCCTATTCGCTCGAGCAGAAGAAGTCGTTCCAGATCACCGACGGCATGAGCGACGCGGCCTTCCCGCGCTTCGACAAGAACGGCAAGTACCTGTACTTCGCCGCGAGCACCGATGTGGGCTTGAGTGCGAGTTGGCTCGACATGTCGAGCGACGCCCATCCGCTGACGCGCAGCGTCTATGTGGCCGTGCTCTCCAACGCAGATCCTTCCCCGCTCGCGCCTGAGAGCGACGAGGAAGAGGTGAAAGACGCAGGCGGCAAGGGCGAGGACAAGGATGACGCGGGCAAGAGCACAGGCAAGGGCGGCGGCAAGGAAGGCGGCGCCGGCGATGCGGGCGGAGAGCCGGAGACTCCGGTCGTCAAGATCGACATCGAAGGCATCGGCCAGCGGATTCTGGCGCTGCCCATTCCGGCTGGCAACTATGTACAGATGCTGACGGGAAAATCGGGCGTGCTGTTCCTCGCCGAAGCGCCGGTCGTCAGCATCCCCTCCGACGAGGAGGGACCCGGTTCGGGGTTCGATGTCCAGAAGTTCGATCTCGAGAAGCGGGAGTGCAAACCCTTCACGAGCGGGATTCTCGATCTCGCGATTTCCGACAACAGCGAGAAGCTTCTCTTCCGGACGATGGAAGGATGGACGATGTCCGGCGTGGAAGCGGCCCCAGGAGGAGAGCCCACTCCCGGCGAAGGGCCGCTCTCGCTGGCCGGGATGCAGGCGTGGGTCGACCCGCGGCCGGTGTGGAGCCAGATGTTTCACGAGGCCTGGCGCATTCAGCGCGACTTCTTCTACGACCCGAATCACCACGGCCTCGACATCGACAAAGTCGAGCGCAAGTACGAGCCCTATCTCGAAGGCCTCGCCTCGCGCGCGGAGCTCAACTACCTGCTGATCGAATCGCTCGGCGAGATCACGGTCGGCCACATGTACATCTTCGGCGGCGAACAGGCCCAGCCGAAGATGGTCCAAGGCGGCTTGCTGGGCGCGGACTATGCCGTCGAGAACGGCCGCTATCGAATCACGCGCGTGTACAACGGCGAAAACTGGAACCCGCAGTTGCAGGCTCCGCTCACCCAGCCGGGCGTAAACGGCAAGGCGGGCGAATACGTTCTCGCGGTCAACGGCAGGGAGCTGACGAGCGCCGACAACATCTTCGAATTCTTCGAGAACACGGCCGGCAAGCAAGTGATGATCGAGCTCGGTCCCAACGCCGACGGCGCGGGCAGCCGTGAAGTGACGATCGTGCCCGTCCCGGACGAGAGCAACCTCCGTCACTACGCGTGGGTGGAAGACAATCGCCGCAAGGTCGATGAGATGACGAACGGCCGCGTCGCGTATGTGTACCTTCCCAATACGGCGGGCGCGGGCTATTCGAACTTCAACCGCTACTTCTTCGCGCAGGTGGGCAAGGAAGCGGCGATCATCGACGAGCGCTTCAACGGCGGCGGACAGGTGGCCGACTACATCGTCGATTACTTGAACCGCCCCCTGATGTCGAAGGTCGTCTCGCGCGAAGGCGCCGACTGGCTCAGCCCCGGCCAGGCGATCTATGGACCGAAGGTGATGATCATCAATGAAATGGCCGGCTCGGGCGGCGACGCGCTGCCCTGGTACTTCCGCAAGGCGGGCATCGGTCCTCTCGTGGGCAAGAGAACCTGGGGCGGGCTCGTGGGAATCGGCGGCTATCCCTTGCTCATCGACGGCGGCTTCGTGACTTCTCCGCGTTGGGCCTTCCACGGTCTCGAGGGCGAATGGGAAGTCGAGAACCACGGGATCGCGCCGGACTACGAAGTGGATCTCGATCCGGAGGCCGTGCGTCTCGGCCGCGATCCGCAGCTGGAGAAGGCGGTCGCGCTCGTGATGGAGATGCTCGAGAAGGCGCCGAAGAAGGAGTATCCGCGGCCCGCGTATCCGAACTATCACCAGAACGACGGGCTGGGAAGGGAGTAGGAGGAGCGGCGACGGTCACTCGCCGGCGAATCTGAGCCAGAGTTGGGCCTTGGGCGGCGGACGGCGACGGGGCAACCGTTCCGTCCGCTTGGCCTCTAGGTTCCCGCAGCGAGGGGCAGCGCGATGTTCACGGTCAGGTATCCCACCACGAACGCGGCGAAGCATACCCGGTCGAAGATCCTCGACAGGCGCTCGCGTCCCAGGCTGTCGTACACATAGAGCGAGACGGCCGACTGGACGATGGTCAGGAAGATCGTGACCAGGCCGATGCCGTTGATCATCTGCATGAGGGTGATGCCGTCGGCGCTCTGCATGGCGAGCCCGGCGAAGATATTGTTGCCCACCGCCGCGAAGACGGCGCCGATCCCCAAACCAAAGCGGGGATCGACGTGGATCGGCTTGATGAAGGGCGCGATCAGCGCGATGGCCACGGCCACGAAGAGGGCCTGGAACAAGCTCACGTAGATTCCCAAACCCGAAGAGTGCGCGAAGACGCCGAACACGTAGCGCGAGCGGGTCTCCGAATCTCCCTCCGCCAATCGCGGGTCGCCGAATCTCGACGGATACCGGTGCAGGCTGACGAAATTCCTCGCTTGCTCGATCTTCATGTTGGGATTGGCCGCGGTCGGGCTGACTCCGATGCCCTCCTCGTCCACCACGTACTGCAATCGATCCGCCCAATCCGTTGCGTCCTCAATCTGCACGCCGAGAACTCCGCCGCCGAACGGGCCCCTGCTCGTGTCGAATTGCGTCACGATGCGCGCCCGCACGCGGTACCGTTCGTAGCGCTCACCGTCGGCTTCCACATAAAAAGCCTGCTGCTCGCGGGACTCGATCGTGCCATTTGCGATCTGGAAACTCTCGCCGGGATTCACGGCGTCCCCGCGCCAGCGGAACCAGATCTCGAAGTCGGCCTTCCAGCTCGAAGATGTGATCGAGAGTTCCCGGATCTGATGAAGATACGCCCCGACGTGGACCTCGATCGGCTGCGCGCCGGGCGAGCCTCCTTGCTCCTCTGCCGCGCGGAGCTCCGTCGCCGCAGAGCCGACCAGATTTTCGACCCGGCTCCACGCGCGGGCGCGGTATTCCCTCATGCGGGAGACGCCCAGCAGGGCGGCCGCCAGGTAGAGGATCAGGATGCCGGCCGCCCAGATGACAATGAGCGCGCGCCCGCCGCGGGTGATTTGCTCGCGGCGAATATCGTCCGGAGGAGTTCCGTTCGTCATGCCGGACCCTACCTCACACCTAGCTGGGTGCTCGAGCGATCCTCAGCGGCGACGGACACGTCGCCCGCCCCCTAGTTCGGTTTGCCAGTTTCCTTGGACGTTCCCCGCGCAATCCGTGTCACGGGACCGCGAATCAACAGATACGGAATGAAGGCCAGGACCACGGCGACCACGAGCGCTTCCACCGGATAGAACTTCTTGAAGGCGATGAACTGATAGATCACGTCAATGACGATCCCCAGGATGAACACGCGCCCCACGGACTTCCAGCCGTCCCGCAACATCTCTCTGCGGTTCTCGGGGTTCGTGAACATCGCCCAGAAGTAGGGAGGCTTGCCCTGCTTCGCATCTTTCAGCCCGCTGCGGACAGCGAAGATCGCCGCCATCACGGGCTGCAGGATGAGGCGGAACTTCATCGGCCCGCTCAGGCGGCCGACGAGATCTTCAAAGAAACGGGAGATAAGCTCTTCCGTACGCGATCACCTCCCTTCGGGTCCGGCCTTCGCCTGCCATGGCCAGCGTCCTTCCATCTCGACCAGCAAAGCCCAACTGAGGAACGTACGAATGACGATCAGCACACCCAAGGCGGCCACGCCTCCGAGAGTCGGATTGAGCGTCACCGTGCGAATGATATCTGCGGCCACCAGAAACTCCAGACCGAGCAGCAGGGACGCCCCCAGCCGGTACTTGAGGCTCTTGTAAGCCTGGCCCGGCTCTCTGGCCCGGCCAATGAAGCTGCGGGCGAGGCCATAGAGGATGCCCCCCACAATGACGGCCACCGCGACCGCCTCGATGCCGCCGGCTATCGCCTCGATCAGTTCGCGCATCGCTTCGCCTCCGGTGCTCTGCCTGCGATTCTGCGCCGGCCCGCGCTCCCGTTGGAGGGAGCGCGGGCGGCATCCGTCCAGCGACGTGGGCCCGCCTCCGTGGGGTCCTCGGCAGGGCCCATCGCGGCGCGGCACCGGACACGGTGCCTGCGGTCCACTGCTAGTGTTGTCCGCCTCCTGCAGCGTCCTTTAGCCGCTCCAGCACGCCGTCCAGATTGAAGGAAGCCGGCTTCTGCCGCGGCGGGAATTCCACGAAGCTCTTGATTTGCTCGCCGACGATCCCCTGGGCCCCCCCGATGATGAAGAGACGGGCAAGCAGCCAATCCCAGTAGGAGTTGGAGTTCTCGTCGGCCCGCTCGAAGGGGTCCCGCCGGAGATGGAAGAGCTTCGGCATGCGCAGGTGGACGAACGGCTCGGCCCAGCAGGCCATCCGCTTGGCCCGCTGCTCCTCGAAGACGACCTTCCAATCGCCGAACCTCAGGGCCACGAGCGCGCCGTCGTCGTTGATGTACCCGAAAAAGTTCCGGGGACTCTGCTCGGCCTTGCCGCTGAAGTAGGGCAGCATGTTGAAGCCGTCGACGTAGACCTTGAAGGTCTTGTCCCCTGCCTGATGACCCTTCCGCAGCTTGGCGTTGATCTCGGGTTCGCCGGCGGCCGCGAGCAACGTCGGCAGCCAGTCCTGATGGCAGACGATCCCGTTCAGCATCGTGCCGGCCTTGAACTTGGTCGGCCAGCGGACGAACGCCGGAACGCGCCAACCGCCTTCCCAGTTGGTGTTCTTCTCGCTGCGGAACGGTGTAATGCCGGCGTCGGGCCAAGTGTTGTAGTGGGGGCCGTTGTCCGTGGTGTACACGACGATGGTGTCGCCGGCGATGCCCAGCTCGTCGAGCTTGGCCAGCAGTCTCCCGACCTGCTCGTCGTGGGCGACCATGACGTCGTTATAAAAGCCCTGTCCGCTCTTGTCGGTGTGCTTGTCGGCGCGGTGGGTGAAGCAGTGCATGGCGGTGCTGTTCCACCAGACAAGGAACGGCCGGCCTGCCTTGTGGGCCCGGTCGATGAACTCTAGGGCGGCATCGGTAAATTCCTCGTCGCAGGTCTCCATGCGCTTCTTCGTCAGGGCCCCGGTGTCCTCGATCCGTTGCTTGCCCACGCGGCCCCAGCGCGGCTGCTCGGTCGAGTCGTCCTTATCGGTCGCCCAAGAGTGGATGACGCCGCGGGGGCCCATGGCCTGGCGGAATCGAGGGTCCTTCGGATAGTCCGGGTGCTCGGGCTCATCCTCGGCGTTCAGATGGTATAGGTTTCCGAAGAACTCGTCGAACCCGTGAACAGTGGGCAGATAGGAGTTCTTGTCGCCGAAGTGGTTCTTGCCGAACTGGCCGGTCGCATAGCCCAGCGGCTTGAGGAGGTCGGCGATCGTCGGGTCCTCGGGCATAAGGCCGATGTCCATCCCCGGCGCGCCGACCTTGGTCAGGCCCGTGCGGACCGGGTTCTGGCCGGTGATGAAGGCGGCCCGGCCGGCCGTGCAGCTCTGCTGGCCGTAATAGTCGGTGAAGGCGACGCCTTCGTTGGCGATACGGTCGATGTTGGGCGTGCGGTAGCCCATCTGGCCCCGGTTGTTGAAGCTGATGTTCCACCACCCGATGTCGTCGCCCATCAGTAGAAGAATGTTGGGTTTCTTTTCCGCCATCTCTGGTCTCCTTTCTCGTTGGTTCTGAATCATTGAAACGCCATCGCCACCTTGAAACGCTCTTCGGCGGTCAGGAAGTGATCGGCGTCCAAGGCGGCCTTGTCGACATCGATCTCCACCCAGTTGACCCGGCCGTTGAAGGCATTGCCCCGCGGGCCGTAGTCCGGCGAGACCGGCGAACCGTCTTCTACGCCCACATCCACCGTCTCGTCCGCCGAGTAGCCGAAGGGCTCGGTCATCTCGACGCGGCCCTCGCCGGCTTGCTGACCATCAATGTACAACGACACGGTGCCGCCCTTGGCCACGCCGCCGCCGTCGTAGGCAAACTCCATCCTCACCTGGTGCTGGCCGGCCGGGATGGCCTTCGCGCTTTCGACGAAGAAGTGCCTGATCCCGAAGAAGTTATAGCAGTATTTGAGCTTACCCCCTTGGGCATAGAGGCTGAAGCCCCCCGTGATCCCGCCGTTGGCCAGGATGACCCCTTCGGCGCCCCCTTCGGGAACCACCACTTCGGCCGTGAGGGAGAAGGACTTGTTCGTCGTGGCGATAACCGAATGAGGCGACAGGCCCTTCATCCCGCCGAAGAGCAACTGCCGGTTGCCGCGGATGAGCTGCGGGCGCCCGGCCATATCTGGATTGAAGCGCTCGGCAAGGCGGTCATCGATCGGGATCACATTGTACTTGGCCGCCTCGATCAGCCACAGGCGCTGAAGCTCATGAAGCTTCTCCGGCATTTTCTTGGCCAAGTCGTGGGCCTGCGACCAGTCCGACTTCGTATCGTAGAGTTCCCAGACGTCGTCGTCGAAGGGGGTGGTCTTGATCGCGCCCGTCTCCCACGGCGTGCGGTGCTTGGTGACCGCCGACCAGCCCTTGTGGTAGATGCCGCGGTTGCCGATGATCTCGAAGTACTGCGTCTCGTGCCGCTCCGGGGCCTTGGCATCGTCGAACGAGTGGAGCAGGCTCACGCCTTCGTATGGCTTCTGCTGGATGCCGTTGACGAAGGTCGGCTGCGGCAGGCCCGCCGCTTCCAGGACCGTTGGCGCCACGTCGATCACGTGGCCGAACTGGCTGCGGATCTCCCCCTTGGCCTTGATGCCCTTGGGCCAGTGGACGATCGTCCCGTTCCTCGTTCCCCCCCAGTGCGAGGCGACCTGTTTCGTCCACTGGTAGGGCGTGTTCATGGCGTGCGCCCAGCCCACGGCATAGTGGTTGTAAGCCTGCGGTCCGCCGAACTTCTCGATGTTCGCCTTCAGAAACTCCGGAGTCTCCAGTTTCGAGAACCCGTTGAGCGGGATCATCTCGTTGAACGTGCCCTGGAGCGTGCCTTCCGCCGAAGCGCCATTGTCGCCGATGATGTAGAAGATGAGCGTATCGTCGAGGATCTCCAAGCCGGCCAGCGCGTCGATCAGGCGCCCGATATGGTGATCGGTGTGCTCCAGGAACCCGGCGTAGATCTCCATCTGCCGGGCCAGGATGGGCTTCATCTCGGGAGAGATGCTATCCCAGGCCGGAATCTCCGGGTGGCGCCTGGTGAGATCGCAGTCCGGCGGGATGACGCCCAGTTTTTTCTGCCGCGCGAACGTCTCCTCGCGCAGCTTGTCCCAGCCCTGGTCGAACTTCCCCTTGTACTTGTCCGACCATTCCTTGGGGACGTGATGCGGGGCGTGGGTCGCCCCGGGCGCGAAGTACATGAAGAAGGGCTTGTCCGGCATGAGCGACTTTTGCCGGCGGACCCACTGGATGGCCTTGTCGGCCAGGTCCTCGGTAAGGTGGTAGCCCTCTTCGGGTGTCTTCTTGAGCTCGACGGGTGTCGTGCCTTCATAGAGCGAGGGGTAGTACTGGTTGGTCTCGCCGCAGATGAACCCATAGAAGTACTCGAACCCGCTGCCCGTCGGCCAGGCGTCGTACGGGCCCGCCGGACTGGTCTCCCAGCAGGGCACCTCGTGGCACTTGCCGAACTGGGACGTGGCGTAGCCGTTCAGCTTGAGCGTCTGGGCGAGCGGAGCGCAGGACTTGGGCCGGACCGAGCAGTTGCCCGGCGCCGAGGTGGCCATTTCGGTGACGCCGCCCATGCCGACCGTGTGGTGGTTGCGGCCGGTGAGCAGCGTCTGCCGGGTCGGCGAGCAGAGCGCCGTGGTGTGGAAGCGGCTGTACTTGAGCCCGTTCGCCGCCAGGCGTTCGGCCGTCGGAGTCTGGCACGGCCCGCCAAAGGCGCTCGCGGCGCCAAAGCCCGCGTCGTCGATCAGGACGACGAGCACGTTCGGCGCGCCCTGGGGCGGCAGCAGCCGCTCGATCGGCGGGTACTTCGTGTCCGGGGCTTTCGCATCGTAGGTCGTCAGACCCACGTGCTGCCTGTCCGGGATGGGCAGGACTTGTCTCTGGATCTTGTCCAGTTCTTTCATGGGAATATTTCCCTAAAACGTTTGGATACTATTGCCAGGTCAGCAGCAGGACTGGCATGGCAATGTGATTGTTCATTGCCTGGCCATGATCTTCCTCATGGCCAGCTCGTCGTCCACGATCAGCTCCCCGCTGACGTCCACCGTGACTTTGTGGAGCTTGCCGGTGAACGGGAACGGCGCCTTATAATCGGAGGTGACGGGCGAGCCCGTGTCCAGACCGACGGACAGGCCTCCGCCCAGCCCGTACCCCATGGGGGTCGTGACGGCCATCTCGATCTGCCCCACCAGTTTCTTGTCGATATAGAGCTGGGCCCGGCCGGGCGACCCTTTGCCGGCCCGGATATCCGGCTTTCCCGTCGGCTCGAACTCGAACCTCAGCTCATGGCGTCCCGCCGACACATTGTCCCTGGACCGGGCGATCATGATCTCCTTCCCGACGTAGTTGTGGACATAGCACAGCTTCCCGTCCTTGACGTAGAAAGAAAAGCCGCCATCGACGCCGCCTTGCGAAAGCAGCACGCCTTCGGCGCCTGCCTGGGGGATCTCGACGTCGGCCGTGATGCTGTGCGGCCGGTTAAATGTTCTGACCGCCGAGGCCATCGGCTGCGTGTTCGGGTAGAAGGTGTAGCTCGTGCGGTCGACCGCGATCCGGGGGCGCTCCTCCATGGCGCGCAGCATGACACGGCCGTCTACGGGCAAAACATTGTACTTGCCCGCCTCGACATACCACTGGGCCACCATTTCGATCAACTTGGCCTTGTTCTCCGCGGCCACGTTGTGGTTCTCGGCGAAGTCCTCGGCGATGTGATAAAGCTCCCAATGGTTCGCGTCGAGCTCGGTGAGGGTGGCGGCGGGGATGGGCTCGCCCAACGGCTTTCCGGCCTCGAGGAACGAGGGCCCCGGCCACGGGCAGACGGCCCGCCAGCCGTCATGATAAATGGAACGATGGCCCATCATCTCGAAGTACTGGGTGACGTGCTTGGTCGGCGCCTGGGCATTGTCGAGGGCATGGGCTAAGCTCAGGCCCTCGATCGGCGACTGAGTGACGCCCCGGATCTTCGCCGGGGGCTCGATCCCCAGAAGCTCCAGCACCGTCGGGACCATGTCGATGGCATGCGCGTATTGCGTCCGGACCTCGCCCTTGGCCCTAATTCCTTTAGGCCAATGGACGATGAACGGATCGCTGATGCCGCCCCGGTAGGTCTCCCGCTTCCAGCGGCGGAAGGGCGTGTTGCCAGCCCAAGTCCAGCCCCACGGGTAATGGTTGTAGTATTGGGGGCCCCCGAGCTCAGGCAGGGCCTTCAAATTGTCTTCCAGGGATTCGGGGACGGAATTGAAAAAGAGGTTCTCGTTGACCGAGCCAGCCGGACCGCCCTCGGCGCTGGCGCCGTTGTCGGAGATGAACATGATGATCGTGTTGTCCCACTCTCCGATCTCCTTGAGGAAGGCAAAGAGGCGGCCGTAGTGATAGTCCGTATGCGAGAGGAATCCCGCGAACACCTCCATCATCCGGGCGTAGACTTTCTTCTCATCCGGCGAGCATTTGTCCCAAGGCTTGACATCGGGGTCATGGCGCGAGAGCTCGGCGTCCTGGGGGACGATGCCCAGTTTCTTCTGACGCTCAAACACCATCTCGCGGTACTTGTCCCAGCCCATGTCGAATCTGCCCTTGTACTTGTCCACCCACTCCTTGGGCACATGGTGGGGCGCATGCCCGGCGCCCGGACAGAAGTACATGAAGAACGGCTTGTTCGGCGCATTCTGCTTCGAGTCGGCGATGAAACTGATTGCCTTGTCTGTAATGTCTTCAGTGAAGTGATAGCCCTCCTCCGGCGTCTTGGGCGATTCGACCGAGTGGTTGTCGTAGGTCAAGTCCGGGTAGTACTGATGCGTATCGGCGCCGAGGAAACCGTAGAACCGCTCGAACCCGCGGCCCAGCGGCCAGCGGTCGTAGGGCCCGGCGCCGGAAAACTCGGTGGCCGGGGTGAGATGCCACTTGCCCAGGGCGAAAGTGTTGTAGCCGTGCTGGAGCAGGATCTCCGACAGGAAGCCGTTCTCGAACGGGATGGAACCGTTGCTGCCGGGGAAGCCGGTCGAACCTTCCGTAATGCAGGACATGGCATTGGAATGATGGTTCCGGCCCGTCAGGATGCACGAGCGAGTCGGCGAGCAGAGCGCCGTGGTGTGCATGTTGTTGAAAAGAAGCCCGTTCTTGGCCAGGTTGTCGATGTTCGGCGTCTCGATGGGACTCCCGTAGCACCCCATCTGGCCGAAACCCGTGTCATCCTGGACGATGAACAAGACGTTCGGCGCGCCCTCCTTGGCGCGAACCGGCTGAGGCCAGGCGGGCTGTGAGACGTCCACCGTCCTCCCGACGACCCCCGTATACGCAGTCCCCGGCTTATACTCTTTGAGTGCCACGGGTAACCTCCTTGACGATGAATCCCTTTGCCTGCAGTGGCATTCCCCGACCTCTAACCGCTGCCGTAGGGGCGGGGGCATGTCGCCACGTTGGGGCCATTGGTTGTTGGGCGCGCCTGTCCGGGATGGGTAGGACTTGCCGCAGGACATTGTCCTGTTCTTTCATAGGAATACCTCCCTGCAGCGTTTGGATACTATTGTCGCGTCATCGCCACGCGCAGGCGTTCCTCCGGGCTGATCAGGTGGTCGTGGTCGTCCTTGCCCAGATCGATCTGGACCCAGTGGATCTTGCCGGTGAAGTCGCTCGTGGCGCGATTGTAGTCAGCCGTTACCGGCGTGCTGCTCTCGCGGCCGACGTCGGTCGTCTCGTCCAAGGAAAAGGTCATCGGGACAGTATTCTCAACGCGTCCTTCGCCCACCTTCTTGCCATCATAATAGAGCGTGACGTTGCCGCCCTTGGCCAGACCACCGCCGTCATAGGCGAACTCCATACGCACCTGGCGCCTGCCCGAGGAGATCTTCTGGCCGGCCTCGATAGTGGAGACCTTGAGGCCGAGCAAGTTATACGCGAACTTCGCCTTCCCACCTTTGAAATAGAGGCTCAGACCACCGAAGGCGCCTCCTTGGGCAAGAATCACGCCTTCGGCGCCCGCCGCCGGCACCTCGACCTCCGCTGTGATCGAGAAGGATTTGTTCTTCATCACCACAACGCAGTTCTCCGTCAGCCGGCCCATGCCGGCAAACAGCAGCTGCGAGTTGCCCTTGATCAGGACCGGGCGGCCGGCAAGATCCGTGTTGAAACGCTCCTGCCGACGATCGTCGAGCGGCAGGACATTGTACTTCCCCGCCTCAATGAGCCACAGCCGCTGTAGTTCGTGAAGCTTCTCCGGCATCTCCTTCGAGAGATCGTGCGCCTGCGTCCAGTCCTTGCTGCCGTCGTAGAGCTCCCAGACGTCATCGTCGAAGCAGGGCAAGGTCTCAAGCGCAAACGGCAGGGAATGCCGAGTCACCGCGCTCCAGCCCCGGTGGTAGATGCCGCGGTTGCAGAACATCTCGAAGTACTGCGTTTCGTGCCGCTCGGAAGCCTTGGCATCCTCGAAGCTGTACGCCATGCTGGTCCCCTCGAGCGGCTTCTGCTGGACACTGTTGACCACGGTTGGCTCGGGGATGCCGGCAGCCTCCAGGACAGTGGGTGCCACATCGATTACGTGACAGAACTGGCTGCGGACTTCCCCCTTGGCCTTGATCCCATTCGGCCAGTGGACGATCGTTCCGTTGCGCGTCCCGCCCCAATGTGAAGCGACCTGCTTGGTCCATTGATAGGGTGTGTCCATGGCGTGAGCCCAGCCCACCGCATAGTGATTGTACGCCTCCGGTCCACCGAACTTGTCGATCCGCTGCATCAGGAACTCGGGGGTCTCCAGATCGAGGCCGTTGAGGTGGATCATCTCATTGAACGTGCCATCGAGGCCGCCCTCGGGCGAAGCACCGTTGTCGCCGATGATCACGTAGATCAGGGTGTCCGCGAGGATCTCAAGGTCCTCGAGCGCCTCGATCAGGCGCCCGACGTGATGGTCGGTGTGTTCCAGGAATCCCGCGTACACCTCCATCTGCCGGGCCAGCACCGGCCTCATCTTCGGGTCGGTCTCCTCCCACGCTGGTATCTGCTTGGGGCGCTTGGTCAGTTCGCAGTCGGTCGGGATGACACCCATCTTCTTCTGCCGGGCGAAGATTTCTTCCCTCAGCTTGTCCCAACCCTGGTCGAACTTGCCCTTGTACT
This sequence comes from uncultured bacterium, assembly GCA_964482205.1. Lineage (GTDB taxonomy): Bacteria > Eisenbacteria > RBG-16-71-46 > CAIMUX01 > WJJG01 > JAZDGX01. The sequence continues at coordinate 174,116 of CAYZWI010000004.1, forward strand.
TGTCTGACCACTCTTTGGGGACGTGGTGAGGGGCGTGCGTCGCCCCTGGCGCGAAGTAGATGAAGAACGGCTTGTCCGGCATCAGCGCCTTCTGCTGCCGTACCCAGTTGATCGCCTTGTCCGTCATGTCCTCGGTGAAGTGATATCCCTCCTCGGCCGTCTTCGGCGGGTCCACCGGGATGGTGCCCTCGTAGAGGGCCGGGTCGTACTGATTGGTCTCGCCCCCGAGGAAGCCGTAGAAGTACTCGAACCCACCGCCGCCCGCAGGCCAGGCGTCGAACGGCCCCATCGGGCTCGTCTGCCAGACCGGGACCTCGTGGCACTTGCCGAACTGCGCCGTGGAGTAGCCGTTGAGCTTGAGCGTCAGGGCCAGAGGCGCACAGTCCTTCGGGCGTATCGAGGAATAGCCGGGTGCCGATGTGGCCATCTCCGTGATGCAGCCCATTCCGGCGGAGTGGTGGTTGCGGCCGGTGAGGAGCGCCTGGCGCGTCGGCGAACAGAGGGCCGTAGTGTGGAACCGGTTGTAGCGCAGTCCGCTCTTTGCGAGCTTCTCGAACGTGGGCGTCTGGCACGGTCCACCGAAGGCGCTCGAGCAACCGAAACCGGCGTCGTCGATCAAGACGATCAGGACATTGGGTGCTCCCGCCGGCGGGCGGATGTCCCTAATCGGTGGGAACTTCGTTTCCGGGTCCTTCGCGTCGTAGGTCGTGAGCCCTACATGCCGCCTGTCCGGAATGGGCAGGATCTCCCGTCGAGTTTCATCCCCGTGCTTCATGCAGCCCCCCTTCTGCAATCTCCCGATCCCGACAAGTCAGGACTTCGCGTCGTACCTATCGCGTTGCGGCCACAACAGGCCGCATCGCCGCAGCCCGACGCATATCTTGGAAGTTCTTGGCCAGGCGCAATCCGATCGACTGGCCTCTGAATCAGAAGCTCTTGCCGAGGTTCAATCCGATCGACTGGCCCTCGAACCGGTCGGACGCAGCGAATTCGTACAGGTAGCGCAGGTTCGCCGTCACACGCCACGGAAGATACATCGCACCGAGTTGGAGGCCCACACCGTGCACGCTATCGTGCACGCTCACATTGCGGGCGTCGTCCCCGTCATCGTCCGTGACCTGCCAGCTGTCGTACCCGGCCGGGCCGATTTCCGCGATCAGCGTTCTCTTGGTGTTCAGCGGCAGGTACTGGCTCACGCCCCAGTTCAGAGACAGGTTCTGGCCGGGAGTGAAGTCGAAGTCTTCCTTTTCGCCGTGGATCTCCCAGGTCAACGCCCCGGCGACCGCTATGCGCCGGTCCGTCCAGGGGTACCAAGAGCAGGCGCCCTGAAGTTGGTGCGTCCAGAAGCCCAGACCGATGTTGTCCGTCGCTTCGGCGCGGATCTCACCGACATTCGGGATCGCCATTGTCTCGGTTTCGTACCTTCCCGTCGGGACGCAGAGCCCGTAGCCCAACGCGAAGTCCAGGTGGGGCTTGTTCCAACCCAACCACAGCGGCTGCACGAACATGTCCGCAAGACCGAAGTTGGACTCGTCCACGCTGCGGCCGGCGCCGGTCTGGGTCGCGAGCGACGCTCCGATGCTCGTATTGGCCAGCGGGACCATGATGTAGGCGCCATAGGTGGCACCGAGAATCTTCCAGTTGGAGGCCCACATCAGCCCGGGGGAGATCACTGTCACATCGACATCCACATCCAAGTCAATGGTGGCGCTCATCGGCGGCTGGCCGATGGTGATCTGGCTGATTTCCTCGCCGTCGCTGTCGTTGATCTGTTCGCTCATGTATCCGTAGTTGTACAAAATGCCATAGAACCCGGGTGCCGGAACGACGAAGTCGCGGATGCTCGCAATTCCCGGAGAGAAATGTCCGACCTCGCCCGCGCCGGCCGCGGAGATGGCCATGATCATCAGGATCATCAGGGCAAATCCACTTCGCCTCATGCCTCATTCCTCCTTCTTCCGTTCCAGAGCCGACCGCTCGAACGCGTAGGCGCTCGAATCATTTGGACGTCGGGCGTCTCCCTCTATGTCCCGCGGTTGTCCGCGAGGATCGCCATCACGTCGGATGCAGGCCGATTGTGTCGCAGAAGATCGGCCATGATCCGCATCGGCCGTCCCGCATGCTGGAAAAACGCCCGGTATCCGGCGCAGAGATAGTTCCACCCGGGCTCGCCTTCGGACGTCTCGAGAAAGCGGTTCTTGGGGCATTCGCCGTTGCAGATATTTCGGAACTCACATTTCCGGCAATAACGCGGAAGCGTGTCGCGCTTGGCGCGGCCGAAGCTGCGCTGCTGCTCGGAACCCACCAGGTCGATCAAGGGGGTCTGCAGGATGTTCCCGAGACGGTGGCGCGGCTCGACGAAGTGATCGCAGGAGTAGAGGTCCCCGTTGTGTTCGAGGGCGAACCCCAGGCCGCAGGTCGGCCCAAAAATGCAGACGGTCCCCGCCATTCCAAGCCAGCCCGCCAAGGCCCCGTCGAAGTTGAGAACGAATGTCTCGCCGACATCTCGTGCGATCCATTCGTCGAAGATCTCGATCAGGAACCGGCCGTACTGCTCGGGGAGCACTGACCGGTCGGTGACCCGGGTGCCCTCTTGATAGCCGGTGTCATTGTCGCGCTCGACGATGGGAATGAACTGGATGTAGTGCGCCTGTAACTCATCCCGGAAAAACCGGTAGACCTCGAGGGGCTGCAGGGAGTTCTTCGCGTTCACCGTGCAGAGGATGTTGAACTGCACCTCGGATTCCTGCAGAAGTCTCGCCGCCTTCCGAACCCGCTCGAAAGTCCCGTGTCCTCCCTTGTCCCTGCGGTAGATGTCATGCAGCTCTTGGGGACCATCGAGACTGAGGCCGATGAGGAATTCGTTCTCGTGAAAGAATTTGCACCATTCCTCGTCGAGGAGTATCCCATTTGTTTGAAAGGTGTTTTCTATGCATATCCCGGGCTTGCGGTACTTCTTCTGCAATTCGACGGAGCGTCGAAAGAAATCGAGCCCCATCAATGTCGGCTCCCCCCCCTGCCATGCCACGGTCACTTGGGGAACCTTGTGCGCCTCGAGCAACTGACGGATGTAAGATTCGTGAACTTCGTCGGACATCCGAAAGCGGCTTCCGGGATAGAGTTTCTCTTTCTTCAAGAAGAAGCAGTATGCGCAGTTGAGGTTGCAGGCCGACCCGGTGGGCTTGGCCATGACATGAAACGCTTGCGGACCGGGAGTTTCAGGCACCAGCCACCTCCGCACTCGGAATTCGCGCGAGCCGTCTCGATGCTCAGTAAGCACGCAGCTTGAAGACGGATCCTAACACCCTCGCCGGCAGGAGAGAAGTCCGATTCGTCCAAGGTGCTTGGAAGGCACGGGAGTGGCCCCCGAGGCATTCCGCAACCGCACAATCATCAAGTACAGAGAACGAAATAGAGAAGGCACCCCCGGAGAACTCGCGTCCCGTGCCGGACCACAAGGTGTTTGCGGGCGCATCCAGTGCCGGGTAGGATGTCGAAGTTCTCAGGTCGTCTTCCTCGGAAGAATGATGAAAGGGGGGGTGGGATTATGCGCCGCCAGTGCTGGACCGTAGTGTGCGCGCTTTGCGTCCTCTGTACCTTCGGCTTCCTCGAGGCGAATGCCCAGGAGGCGCATCACAAGATCACCGCTCAGGAAGTCGCCGAGGCGCTGGCCGACCCATCGGCCACCATCACCTACGCGAACCTGAACTTCCGCGCCTACAAGGACGTTGGCTATATACCGGCAGGAAACCCTTATGGTTTGCCCGAGCAGGACCTGGATGAAACGAACCATGAGCTCCGGATCAACGGCGCCGGCTTCCTCCACGGGCCCGCCAACACGACCGTCCTCTATCGGGCCTTTCTGCCGACGTACTCGATCAATTTCCCCCTCTCCCACAGCGGAGTGGGAGACGCGCTCGTTTCCGCGTACGCGGTGCCCAAGGGGGGCGGGACGCTCATCCTCGGCTACGGCGGGGCCATGATGATGCCGACAGCCACTCAGGATTACTTCGGAACCGGCAAGTGGTCCGCGGGGCCGACGCTGATTGTCGCCAAGAAGGTGCCGGGGAAGTTCACGATCGGCGGATTGCTGACGCACATGTGGTCCTTCGCGGGCGATGAGGACCGGGGTGACGTCAGCATGAGCACCATCCAGCCGATGTTTTCGTATTTCCTCAATCGCAAGGGCACTGCGCTCGCCCTAGGTTCGGAAACGACCTACAACTGGGAAGCCGACGATGACGAATGGACGGTACCGGTAACGCTGGGCCTCAGCCAGATCCTGCCCCCGTTCGGCAAGTTCTTCCTGGGCGTCGCCCTCGCCGGCTCCTATTACATCGAGAAGTCCGACTCTTCCCAGGAATGGGACATGCGCGGGACGGTGTCGATCGTTCTGCCGTAGCGCGAGAGCATCCGTTGTGCCTTGGCGCGACCGCATGCGCCGTGCCTCGCTGCGATCGCTTGCTCTGCTGACGAATCGTGGGGACACCCCAACGGAGGTGTCCCCACGCACAAGGGGGGTGCCCCCGGCCCTCGCCGCGGGTGCGCGCGCTTCTCCCGCGACGCTATTGCTTCCCAAACACGCCGCTGCGGGCCATGTCCTTCACGAACACCGCCGCAAATCCCTCGATCGCATCGAACACAGACGCGGGATCGACCGCTTCCGATTGGCCACCCCATACGAGCCGCTCGTCCTTCACCGAGTAGACGTTCGTCTCCACCGTGGCCACCGCGTATTCCCGCAGGTACCCTGGCGTCGTGACTACGCTGTACGCCGTGTAGTAGAACGGGTAGAGGCGGTGATAGGTCACGGCCGGCGTGTAGTAGGTTGTCCCGGGGATGACCTCCGTCTCTTTCGACAGACCCAGCACTCGCGTAATGGTCACGAGGTCGATGCTGTGGTCGCGGCAATACTGTCGCCCGCCCGTTGTGTCGAAGGGCGCGCCCGCGGGGATGATGCTCGACCCCAGGACCGTTTCGATTCCATGCTTCCCCAACTGACTGGCCATCGCGGTCTCAAACGCCCTGACGTTGGCCGCGTTCTCCCCCAGCCCGATGACCAGCACCTTCTTGACGGGCGCGGTTTCGTAATCGCGATCGATCCAACTTCCGATCATCCGCGGCGTCGTCGCGCATGACACGACGACCGCGCAGAGGAGGAGTCCGCAAGCAACTTTCGCCACTCGGTTCATAGCACTCCTTTCTTCTGGTCGAGACCCGTCATCCCATTCCCGTTCTAACGCCGCCTGCTTCCTCCGGAGCGAGAGGTCCGCGTCGCGCTTCTGCTCGACCGGGTCCCGCTGCGCTGGAAACTCTCTGTCCGCTGCTCGCCCCGGTCACGCGCCTGGCGTTCACGATCGAGCCGGGCCGGATCGAAGCCCGGTTGCGCGCGCTGCGGCTGCGACCGGCTCGTCTCGCCGCTGCCGGGCGCGCGCTGCCATGTTCCTCCCCGGCTCTGTTCCCAGCCGGACCGATCACGCCGGTACACGCTTCCGTCCTTTCCGGCGTAGACATTGTTGGGCCGGTCGGAGGCGACGCCGAGCGAACCTCTCTCCGTCCCCCTCGGAGTGGCCACCACGCGATCGCGCGTGCCGGGACGCTGGTAGAGGTTGTCGCTGATGCGCGCGCCGCCCGCGCGTTCAACCTGCGAGCGGTAGCGGCTGCCGGAGTAGACCCGGTTGTTGATGTTGATATTGATGTCGGTGTGATGGATGTAGATCGGCCGGTATCCGCCCGCCCCGTACCATCCCCCGGGCCGTCCCCAGTAGCCGTAATAGGGTCCGTGGTGCACAGCGTAGTAACCCCAACTCATGCTGTAGTGATAATAGCCGCTGCCGGGTCCGAATCCGAAGACCCAGCCATTCCACGAGCTGTAGTGCACGCAGAACCCCCACGTGTAGGGGCGCGGGTAGTAATACACCGGACCGATCCACGGGTAGTAGACGTAGCCCGTCCCGTAGACGATCGTGGGACCGTACACGTAGCAGCCCAGGTATGCGGGCGTGTAGCCCACATACACGACATCCGGTGTCGTGTCGTAGATGTAGACGTACTTCGTGTTGTAGCAGGGGTTGCTCGGCGGGATCTTCTCCACTTGGGCCGGCCGTTCGGAACTCACCTCCCAAGGGCCGCGAGGCGCCGCCGCCACGTACCACACGCCCTCCGCGCAGGCATAGTACTTGCCGCCCGTCTTGAGCACCTGCGCATCGCTGTTGATCGCGTATTCGATGTCGGTACCCGTCACCGCCTCGAACTGCGGAGTTCCGTCGTACGCGATCTCGAGATCCGCTGCACCGCGCTTGATTGCCGCGGTTTGCGGGATCTGCGCGTCGATCACCGCCTCGCGCGCTTGCGGCGTGCCGGGGACGCTCGCCAACACGCGGCCCTTGTCGGAATCCTCGGGAATCCGCGCGAAGCTCTCCGGCAGCTGTTCGGCGGGAATGTAGCTCCACGGGCCCTCGAGACTCGCGCTCGCGTACCAGCGCCCGGAGAGCAGCAGAAAGAACTTCTGAGACGGGATGTCCCTGAACAAATCCTCTTCCGTGTTCTTGATGGAAAGCAGCTCGTTGCCCACGAGCGGCACATACTGCGCTGCGCCGTCGGTCTGCACGAGTTCGGTCGGCTCAATTGCCACGATCACGCGGTGCGGCTTTTCGTGCTTGGTGATCCCCGCGGCTTGGATCGCCGAGTCGGGCGGAGCCAGCGCCAGCACGGATCGCGGGGGCGTCGCGCCAGGCCGCCATGGCCCCTTGGGATCCGCGGCCCCGTACCAGTTGACCCCGTCGCCGAAGTAGTACGTCCGGCTGCCCGGATCGCGCACGACCACCAGAGGTGTGTTGACCACCCGCTCGAGCTTGCTGTCGGGGACTTCGCGCACGATGGGCTCGCCGTCGTACAGCAGCAGCACCGCGGGTTCGCTCGCGTAGACGATCTTGGGGGGATCGTTCCGGAGTTGCTCGGCCGTTGCCTGCTCCTGCTCCACGACCGCGATGGCGGCCAGCAGCCGATCGAGGGAAATGGCCGGCGGGTGCTTCTCGACTTCGGCCTCGACGGAGTGGGCGAACTCCTCCTGCTGCGCCGCGGTGATGCCGGGGAAGCGCACGTCATGGATGTCGAGCTCTTCCAACCGGGCCGTGCGCGCGTCACGGTCCGTGCGCAGCTTGGCCGTGAACCAGAATGCGCCAAAGATGGGATCTTTCTTTCCCTTCGGCGTGAGCGAGAAGGCCGCTCGGCCGGTCAACACATCGGCCTTGAAGCTGTCGAGCTGCGGCTGATAGACGACCAGCGTTCCCCGGTCGCCCTCGATTTCTCGCGGCCAACCAGGATCGCCCGCAACTTGTGCGGACGCACCGGCGCAGAGGCACAGGAAAGCGGCGATCATGAGCGAGAACAGCGCTAGGGGAGGCGTCACTCGCGGATGAGACATGGGATGGATCTCCTTCCTTGGCCCATCAGGCAGGCAAGGCCGCGGAGATGGTAGTGCCGACTGGGAGAGACGTCAAGTCAGGGAAGCGCGCGCGGGCAGCGATCTTGTGCGCCAGTTCGCGTGTCGCGCCGCTCGCAGGCAAGCTCCGTTCCGCCGGAGCGAGCCGGCGGCCGCGTGGCTTGTCCGGCGCCCAAAGTTCATTTGATCTCGACAGGAAACCGACCGACGCCTACGCTCGCTGCGGTTTTCCAGGAGCCGATTGTTGTCTTGTGACCACTCGTCCGCGCAGTGGCCGGCGACCGCGCAACGAACCGCGGTCATTCTGAAAGGGAGGTGTCAGCTATGACCGGTCGGCATTTCCTCGCACTCGCTCTCCTTCTTTCCACGGCTGTCAGCGGCGCTTCGGCGGAATCGCCGCTCTTCGCCCCCAGCGATCGCACCGGGCGCTGGGAATTCGATTCGCAGATTCGCTACACCGGCTCGAAGGACTACGAGGGTAAAGCCGGGTCCACCCTCTCTCTCGAGGATGACCTTGGTTGGGGGTTCAGCATCGCGCATCACTTCAGTGAACAGTTCAATGTCGGCTTTTTCGCCTCGTGGCGGACGGTCGATTACTCGGCGCATGTGGTCAACCCGAACAACCCCGAGCAGTCCCTTTCCTGGAGCGACTGGTTGGATACCGGAAACGTGGCGGTCTTCGGAACATGGAACGTGCTCCCCAAGCGATTCACGCCCTATGTTCAAGGTTCCGTCGGTTGGGCCCTGGTGGACAGCAACATTCCCGAATCCATCGAAGTCGCGTGCTGGGATGACCCCTGGTGGGGCCGGATCTGCACGGAATACGAGGAGACCTACAGCAAGGAGGCCGCCTCGTTCGCCTTGGGGGCCGGCGTGAGCCTGCAGGTGACGGAGACATTCTTGCTGCGCGCCGGATACGAGAAGAGCTGGCTCGACCTTGACGGGGCCGATGACTTCGACATCTTCCGGTTCGACGCCGGGTTCTTCTACCGCTGAGCGCACTAGCGCGCATGGGCGCACCCCCGTCATCGGTCCCGACGACGCGGCCGGTGGCGGGGCGGTCCTCGTCAAAGACGAACACCATTCCTGCGGAGGCCGCCATGCTTGGCAAGATCCTCCCCTGGCTCTGCGCCTTGTCGGCGCTGATCTCAACGGCCCGCGCCGCGGATCCGCTGCCTTCGTGGAACGACGGTGAGGCCAGGCAGGCCATCGTCGCGTTCATCGAAGAAACCACCACGACGGGCACGCCCGACTACATCCCTCCGGCGGAACGGATCGCGGTGTTCGACAACGACGGCACGCTGTGGGCCGAGCAGCCGGCGTACTTTCAGTCCTTCTTCGTGCTCGATCGCATCCGAACGCTCGCGCCGCAGCATCCGGAATGGCAGACGGAGGAGCCCTTCGCTTCGATTCTCAAGGGCGACACGCGCACGGCGCTGGCGGGGGGCGAAGAGGCCGTTGCCCGCCTGTTGATGGCGACCCACGCGGGGATGACTTCCGAGGAGTTCGGCAAGCTCGTCAGCGACTGGATCGCCACCGCGAAACATCCGCAGACAGGACGCCTGCTAACCGAAATGGTCTACGTGCCGATGTTGGAGCTTCTCGATTACCTGCGCGCGAATGAATTCAGAACCTTCATCGTTTCCGGCGGCGGCATCGAGTTCATGCGGCCATGGGCGGAGCGAGTGTACGGCATCCCTCCGGAACAAGTCATCGGCAGCAGCATCAGAATGACCTACGATGTGCGCGACGGCGGGCCCGTACTCATCCGCCTGCCCGAGATTGATTTCGTGGACGACGGCCCGGGCAAACCGGTCGCAATCCAGATGCACATCGGCCACCGGCCGGCCGCGGCGTTCGGAAACTCCGACGGCGATCTTCAGATGCTTCAGTGGACCGCCGCCGGGCCCGGCCCGCGGCTGTGCCTGTATGTCCACCACACCGATGCCGAGCGGGAATGGGCCTATGACCGCGCCTCGCACATCGGACGACTGGACAAGGGCCTCGAGGAGGCGCGGGCCCGGGGTTGGACGGTGGTCGACATGAAGGTCGATTGGAAGCGCGTCTTCGCGCACGAGCCGCATTGAGCGTCGTCAGCCCGCGGTCCTCGCCTGCATCTCGACCACTTCGACTGCCGCTTCGACGGTGGGAAAGAGCCGCTCGGGCCCGATCTGTCGCGTGAGCCCGGTGCGTTCGAGCATCTGCCGCACAGGCCCCTTCGCCGCCGCCACGACGAGCACGACGCCCTTCTCGGCAAGCTCAGCGCATAGCTCCCCCAGGCTGGCCGCGCCGGTCGTGTCGATCCCCGGCATGGTCCCGGCATCGAGCACCAGAAAGCGCGGTTTGGGCTGCGCCTGCCCCACCAGGCTTCGAATGCGAGACTTGAAGTAGTCCGCGTTGAAGAACACCAGCGAGGCATCGAACCGATAAACCATCAGGCCCGGAATCGTCTCGGCATCGGGGCGACTGCTGATGTCGAAGTACCCCCGGATGCCCGGCACGCGACCCAACAGGGCTTCGTGAGGACGCGAGGCCCGCGCCAGCAGTTGGCCCAGCGCCAGGGCGACGGCGACCAGCACGCCGGGCAACACGCCCACGGTGATGACGCCGAGCAGCGTGACGAGCGAGAGACGGAATTCCTGCCCGCTGATTCTTCGCAGCCGGTTGAGGCTTTGCAGATCGAAGAGACTGATCGCGGAGCTGACCAGCACCGCGGAAAGCACCGCGATGGGCAGGGCGGCAAGCGGCCCTGTCACGAAGAGCAGGATCAATACCACGAGGCCGGCCGCGACCAGCCCGGTCACCTGGCTCTTTCCCCCCACCGAATCATTGACCGCCGTGCGCGAATCGGCCCCACTTATGGCGAATCCCTGCAGCAGTCCCGCGCCGATGTCTGCCACCCCGAGCGCGATGAACTCCCGGTTCGCGTCGATATCGTAGCGGTTCTTCACTGCAAAGCTGCGAGCGGTCACCATTGCGCTGTTGAAGCTGATGAGCGCGAGCCCCACGGCGCCGATGGCCAGGGGGCCCACATCGTTCAGGCCGATGCCCGGAATGATCAGCTTCGGCAGTCCCGCCGGGATGTCTCCCAACAGGGCGACGCCTCGCTCACCCAGATGAAAGAAGTAGGACGCGCCGATCCCTAGCGCCACGACGAGCAGCGGAGACGGAAGCTTCGGCCCCAAGCGCCTGAGCAGCCGCATCAAGACGAGCGCCCCCAGTCCGACCGCCAAGGTGAGTCCATGGGTCTGGCCCAGCTTCGCGAAGAACTGCGCGATCAGGCGAAAGAATCCCATGGGTTCGAGCGAATAGCCGAACAGCCGTCCGAGCTGTCCGCTGATGATGCAGATCGCGATGCCGTTGAGATATCCGGTCAGGATCGGCCGGGCCAGGAAGTTGGTCAGGAAGCCGAGCCGCAGCACCCCGGCCGCGATGCAGAAGACGCCGGCGATCATCGCCAGCGTCATCGTCAGCGAGATGTACCGCGCCGGATCGGATGCCGCGAGCGGCACCACGACGGCGGCGACGATTGCGCAGGTCGCGGCGTCGGGCGCCATAATCAGCTGCCGCGAGGTCCCGAAGAATGCGTAGAGAACCAGAGGCAGAATGCTGGCATAGAGCCCATGGACGGGAGGCACGCCCGCCAGCTGGGAATAGGCGATGGCGATGGGAACGGCGACGGCAGCCACCGAGACCCCGGCCACGAGATCGTGCCGCAGCCAAGAACCTTGATAGTTGCCCAGGGCCGCCAGCCCCGGGAGAACGCGGTGGATCCCGCTAGCCGCAGACACCCCCATGCTCACCTCCGCCGGATTGGCAGGCATGCGACGCAGCCGGACGCAGGGCTCCGCTTCCCGTTTGGCTCACAGCTTCTTCACCAGGGCGGTCAAGGCGAACGCGCCCACCAGGACCAAAAGAATCGCAACCCAGACCGCGAGGCCGTAGCGGCCTCCATAGCCCAGGGCCTTGTATGAGCGCACGCGCAGAATGTGCTGCAGGGTGGCGGCGAAGAGAGCACCGGTCCCGATGATCACGAGGAAGTAGGCCAGAGTCTGGATGCTCATGGTGCGAGACCCTTGAAACACTCCCTTGACCTCGATGTCGTGCAGGCTCTGCTGGAGCTTCCCGATCGTGAAGCCGAAGGTGATCATGGAAATCGACGTGCGAATCCAACCCATGAGCGTCCGCTCGGAGGCGAGATAGTTGCGCTCGATCGCCATGCCCGTGCGCTCGTGAGCGAGACCGGTGCTCACATCGGTCGCGCTGGGTTCGGAGCTCTCGCGACGGCGTGTCGGGGACCCCACTTCGGTGGCAACTCCACCGAAGGTTTGCGCGCTTTTCGCACCGGTTTCCCCTGCGGCGGGAGTGTCTTTCCGGGGAGGCGTCCCATCAGGCGTCCGGTCGGCGGTATGGGGGCTCATGGATTTCCTCCTCCTCCTTGACGCCATGCACGCGCGTTCCTGACGGGGCAACGGATCAGAACGTCACGCCCACGCCGAAGTTGAGGCCGGCCAGGCTGAAGTCCATCTCGCCATCGTTCTTCTCGCTCTCGAGGCGCCATCCGACGCGGCGGTAGCCCAGGCGCGCGGCGATGTTCTCGGTGATCAGATACTGGATCTGCGGTTGCATCTCGTACACGAGCTCGGAGTCCCCGCCCCCACCGATGCCTGCCATCGCGTTCAGTCGCAGTCCCCTGATCTTCGAAGGCCAGATCGGAATGCTGCCCCTCACGACGACCATCGGATCCGTGATATCGCTGTCCTTGCTGTACTCTCCCCCGTCAGGGCCGTAGACCTCGAGGTCGTTCTCGGCGTGCAGAGAGCGCAGGGCAACCAGCAGGTCGAAGGTTTGGCCATCCTTCCAGCCGTCGATCTGATAGCCGGCTGCAAGCTCGGTCAGGTACATCTGCGAGTCCAGCTTGCCCCCCTCGGGCCGGTCTTCCACATCCAAGGCATCGGTGCTCAAGCTGAAGGCATCGAATTGGCCCCGGAAGATCCAGCGGTCATACTGCACGGTGCCGATCACCCCGCCGGCAAACTCGACATAGTCGAAGAGATCGCCGGCCGACTTCTCGAAATCCGTTTCCTGTCCGTCCACCGTGACCGTGCCTTCGATCCCCGCGATCCAGGCCATTGGAGTGATCTCCACCTCCCAACCCTCGGGTTCTTCCGCAACGGCAACGGATAGCGCCAGCGACATCGCTACCAGTCCGACTGCTCCGATCTTCATCGCCGTCATCCCCTTTCTTGCGCCCAGTCCGGAGACTGGCGTCATCCAGTACAGAAGGCGGACGCATCGACATCGTCCGCGGGACCGCCTCTTGCAGCGCAGGTTCTACTTCACGGCGACACTGCCATCACGGGTGCCTTCGTGCAAGCCCGCGGTGACCATGCCTGTAGTCGGATCTTCACCGCAGCGAGGGCTTTCCGCAAGGGGACCGTAACCACGCGTTGAGATGGTTAAGACAATCGGCGGGGGGGCTTGACCCTTGGGTCTCCGGCTCGCGGACCAAGAGTCCCACGCGGGACCGCATCGCCCAACGCGTTCAGCGCTCAGAGCCGCACGAGGTATTGCAGCTTCGCGAAGATCTGCCGGCCGTCGATGTCCCAGCGCTTGTCGCCGGTGGGCGCGGGCGGTTCGTCTCCGCTCGCGCGCTCGTATTCACGCATGCGCAAGTACTGGTCGGACATCCCCAGATAGAAGACGCTGAAGGCGTTCAGGCGGTAGGTAAGCAGCGGCTCGAAAGCGATGCGCTCGTCGAAGCTGTCGTATTCGGTGACCAGGCGCAGCGAAGCTTCGCGGCTGATCTGCAGATTCACGCGATTGCGCAGGATCCACCCGTCGTACATCACGCGCTCGCCGGCGCGATCCTTCATGCGTTCGTAGGAGTACGACGTCGTCAGGCTGAGCCGCGAGAGCAGCTTCACATTCGTGGCGATCCCGAATTCCACCACGCGTCCGAGGAACGGCTCGACCTCGGGGTCGAAGGTTCGGTAGATCGTGCGGCCGAATTCCACTTCCGCTTCCATGCCGATCACTTCGCTCGGCCGCGAGCTCACCCCGAACATCGCGCGGCGGATGTCCGGGATGATCTTCTCCCGGAACCGCTCGCGGCTGATGAGCCCTTCCGCACTCAAGCTCGTCTGGTGTTTGAGATCGCAATCCAGCTCGATCGCGGCCCATTCGTCCTGGAAGCGGCCGGCGTAGTCCCACATGCGGCCCAGCGTGCAGCTGGGTTGCCAGGCGACGACGGTCCTGCCGTTGGGCTGGAAGGTGAGCCCGTTCCAGGCATTGAGCGAGCGATAGTCGGTGCGGCTGATGAAGCCGTTGTCGGCGCGAAAGGAGGGATGGCGCTCCTCATATTGGAAGCTGCCATTCCACACGCGCGCGCTCCGCTCCAGCTCGACCATGAGCGCGTGCCCGGTCAGGCGTTCGCCGTCGAAGGCGAGCGTGTGCTTGCCGTCATCGAAGGTGAGCGGTGGCACGCCCTCCGTGATCGTCGAATCTCCCGGCTCTCGCACGCGGCTGGCGACCACTTGCGCGTTCGCTTGCCAGTTGTGCAGGAAGCGCAATGATCCATCGACACCCGTCAGCGTCCCGTGGCCTCCCTCCTCGAAGCGGCGGTCGGTCAGGATCCACCCCACGTGCGAATCCTCTCCGAACGCATGCTGCAGCCTCGCGAGGTTGACCCAACTTTCGCCCGCGGTGCGGTAGAAGCTGCGTTCCTCGAGGGGCAGGATGACCGGCGAGTTCTCATCTTGCGCGACAGTCCAGGCGAATGAAGTGCGCCCGCGCGAGCCGAGCAGCTTGCCCGCGACGGCGGGATCGCTGATCGAACGCGAGTAGACCACCTCCATGTTCGTGCGATAGAGCTCGAGACCCTCGAGGAAAAACGGCCGCTTCTCCTCGTAGAAGATCGTGAAAGGTTCGTTGATGTCGATCTGTCCCGCGTCGGATTCGATTTGGCTGAAGTCGGGATTGATCGCAAGCTCCGTGGTGCTCGTGGAGCTGAGCGCATAGCGCAGATTGAGCGCCGCTTCACCTTCTGGATCGTCGTAGTCCAGTTGCCGGTCGCCGACGCGTGCCTCCGCCCGCGCCGATTGCGTCGCGATCCCGCTCGCGATGAGCTCGAGATTGCGCGGCGGGCGGATGCCGCGAATGCCGGTGATGGTCCCCCACTGGCACATCCAGCAGGGTTCGTCGCGGTCGGTTGCCGCCCATGCAATCTGCCGGCGAACCTCGCGCTGCTGATCGCGCCAGAAGTTGACGCGCCACGAGTGCGTTTCCTGGTTCGGAAAGCGCAGGCTCGCGAAAGGGATCGCGACCTCCACCTGGTAGCCGCGATCGGTCACTTTGCCGCGCGACTGCCAGATGCAATCGTACGAGAGGTCCTCGTTCCCGCCGGCGAACATGCGCAGATCGCCCTGGATGCCGAGTGGGTTGACGAAGAACTCATAACCCCAGTTGTGATCGCCGTAGGTGTCGAGCATCACGCCGAAGTAGTCGTCGTTCCAAATGTTGTCGCGCTCACGCAACGCGACGCGCACGGCGTTGGGATCGTCGTAGGCGATGAGAGCGACGTAGAGGTTCTCCTCATCATATGTGACCCAGCATTCCGATGGGTACGGTGGCGCGATCTGGTCGCCCGGGCTCGTTTCCGCAAATCCGCTCGCGCAGGCCGCGCCTTTCCAGCCCGGATCCTCGAGGTCCCCGTCGATCTTGATCTCGCCGGCGCAGGGACGCACCTCGAGCGTGGGCTCGTATTGCGGCTGGAAGGGCTGTGGCGGAGCGGCCGTGGAATCCTGGAGCGTGACCGGAGTGGCATTTGCCGGCGTCGGCGGGGTTTCGAGCGCGGCCGCGGGTGAGGACGCCCAGCTTGCGAGAGAAGCCGCGGTCACGAGGCCCAGGACCACGGCTGTGGGAGAGCGCTTCATTCCGCCTCGCCGGAGGATTGGCGCGCCGCTGCTTCGCGCCGTCCACCTGCCTCCATGGCCTTCTCCTTGACCGATCCTCCCGGGCATTCGGCTCGGTGATTCAAACTGGGCGATTCTACTGGACGCGGGCCCTGAAACGACAGTCCTACGCCTTTGCAATGTCCCCTCGCCCTCCACCCTTGCTCGTGGCCCTTGTCTTCGGCGCTCGTCCCCTGCGCTCACTCTGTGTCCCAGCGTGTGACGGCCAAGAGCATCCGACAAGACTCTATGCATGAACTTTCTCGGGGATGACGGCCAAGAGCCACCTTGCGGAGTATGACCCGAAAGCCGCGAGAAGAAGGAACGCATGCCGCGGCCAAGATGTTGCCCCTCCACCACCTCTGGAGGTCGGTCAGCTTCTAGGGCCTGATGGGGGCCCCCGTCAGGAGGATGCCCGGCCACCCGCGTTTGATCGGGCGCCCGTGATGGCCCCAATCTCGGTCCCAAGCAGCTGTCTCGCTTGGGGATGACGTCGCGGGGAATCGCCAGCTCGGAGAGCGGACGGATAGGAGGCCCCTCTCATGTGGCGCGCTAGACGGCGAGACCGCCGCGAGAAATCACTAACGGAAGAGGGCCTTGATCCGACCGAACGTCGTGCTCTCGACCGGGGTCACATCCGCCACGTCGACGACGATGCGATCGACGCTCGACGGCGCGGAGAACTCATCGGGAGCGTCGTTCTGGAGCAACAGATTACAGACCGTGCCAAGATCGGCGCGCGTGAAATCCGGAAACGCCTCGGCGTAGTCGATGGAGCCTGAGGAAATGGGTGGGTCCTCACAGGTCACGCTGAACGATGTCGGCCCCACGGTCAGGGTGAAGCGAACTGGGCCCCCCATGTATCCAGGCAACGCCTGTGCCCAACCGCCTTCTTGCCAGTCGCCACCGATGAACGCACCGACGAGGACCTGGAACTCTTCGCCTGATGGCTCGAGGCCAATGGCCATGGCAGCGCTCAGCGACGCACTCGCCACCAGGAGCGCCAGCGAGTAGATGGAAGGACTCGCCCCCGCGACATCCCACGTGATGGCCACCGTTCCGGAATTCGGGTCGATGGTCGCGTCGCTGACAATGATGATGTTGTGATCCAGGGTCACGACCGTTCCCGACTCGACGACCGTCCCCGAACCCAAGAACAGGGACCAGCCCTCCGGCATCCCGCCGGAATTGCCGTCGAAGTGATCGTCGAAGACGATCGCGGCCGAGGCCGGCAACGGAAGCGCCGCCAAGAGCGAAACAAGAGACAATCCGGTCAGCAAGAAACGAGGGAAACGCCGCCTCATCGTTCACCTCCCGCCGGGTGGATCGAGGCCCGGCCCAACATTCACTGGAATGCCCTTTGGGCAGCTGCTTGATTTTAGCACGTCACAGGTCTCGAAAGGGATTGGGGATGCTTGGCTTCCGGGTTTTGCCGCATCCAGATACTCGGTTTCCAGATTCGGCTGTCTCCGGACTCCTGGCCGCTTCAAGGCCCCTTCCGCCAGGGCAAATCTCGCCGCCCGCGGGCGGAATAGCCGCCTGGCCCTCCCTGTACCTCCTTTGTCCCTCAGCCGCCCGGCGCTCGACCCCGTGCGCGTGGAGTTGAGTGACCGATCGAGAAGGAGAAAGCCATGCGCTCCCATTCGTACGCTCGATTCACCGATCACGACGACCGTTCCCCCGACCGGCGCGCGCTTGCGCCCACTCGCTCGGGCCCGCGCGCGATCGCTCGCCCCGTGCGGGATACGCGCAACGATTGGGTCTCGCTCCTGGGGCTCTTCACGATCGCGGCCCTGCTCACCATGCTGGTCGTGCTCTCGCTGTTCGCGTTGGTAGCGCTCTTCCCCGCCACCGCGCACGCGGACGGTTTCGTGATCATTCGCCCGACGCCCGACTTTCGCGATCCCGAGCAACTCGCGGTGAAGAGCCATCTGGTCGACATCCGGATTCGCGATCAGGTGGCGCGCGTCGACATCGATCAGATCTTCCACAATCCCAACCGTCGCGAAGTGGAAGGCGAGTACCTCTTTCCCGTTCCCGAAGGGGCCGCAGTGAGCGACTTCACCCTGTGGGTGGATGGAAAGCCCGTGCACGCGCAGGCGATGGACGCGGAAGACGCGCTGCGCATCTACGAAGATCTCGTGCGCGAGAGCAAGGACCCGGCGCTGCTCGAATACGCGGGACGCGAGATCTTTCGCGCGCGCATCTATCCCTTCCCGGCGAAAGGCGACCGACGGGTGGCGCTCAAGTACGACCACCTGATCGAGCGCCAGGGCGGGTTGTATCGCTTCGTCTATCCGCTCTCGACCGAGAAGTTCTCGTCTGCGCCGCTCGAGAATGCGAGCGTGTCCATTCTGCTGGAAGCGGACCGGCCCGTGTTGAACGCGTATTGCCCCACGCATCATGTGGAGATCGATCGCCTCGACAGCCGCCGCGTGCGCGTGAGCTGGGAGGAGAGCGGCACGATCCCCGACAAGGACCTCGTCCTCTTCTACTCGCTGGCGGACGAGTCGATGGACATGCGCCTGGTCCCCTATCGTCCCGATCGGAATGAAGACGGCTACTTCATGATCCTCGCCTCGGCGGGCGTCGATCCGCGCGTGCAGGCGCTGCCCAAGGATGTGATCTTCGTGCTCGACCGCTCGGGCTCGATGGAGGGCGAGAAGATCGAGCAGGCGCTCGAGGCGTTGATCTATTGCCTGGAGAATCTCGACAGCAACGACCGCTTCAATGTGATCGCCTTCTCGAGCGCGGTCGACGCGTTCGCGAACGTGCTGGAGAGCGCGACGCGCCGGGAAGTGCGGGAGGCGGTCGAGTTCGTGGAGGACATCGATGCGAGCGGGGGGACGAACATCGAAGCCGCGCTCGCCGAGGCGATGGACGCGCGCTTCGATGCGGAGCGCCCGGCCTTCGTGGTGTTCCTCTCTGACGGCCAGCCCACGGTCGGCGAGACGGATGTGGAGAAGATCCTGGACGCGCTGCCAGTGAGAACGACGGGAGGAAGCGAGCGCCGACGCGTGGGCCGCGAGGCCGTGCGCATCTTTCCCTTCGGGCTCGGCTTCGATGTGAACGCGCCTTTCCTCGACCAGCTCGCGATCGAGCATCAGGGCTCGCCCGCGTACGTGCGGCCGAGCGAGGATTTGCGCACGAGCGTGGCGGGATTCTTCGACCGGATCGCGCGGCCGGTGATGACCGACCTCGAGCTCGAGGTGAACGGCGCGCGGGTGAGCGATCTCGAGCCGTTCGCGATCCCCGACCTCTTTCAGGGCGGGCAGCTCGTGCTCTTCGGGCGCTATCGCGGATCGGGCCCGGTGGAGGTGAGCCTGAGCGGATGGACCGGCTCGCGCAAACACACGATCGATCTCTCCACCGAGCTTCCCGACCGCGAGCGGGAGAACGATTTCGTAGGACGGCTGTGGGCCACGCGGCGGGTGGGCTCGCTGTTGCGGCAGGTGCGCATCCACGGCGAGGAGCGCGAACTGGTGGAGGAGATCAAGGACCTCGGCCTGCGCTTCGGGATCGCGACGCCATACACGTCATTCCTGGTGGACGAGAACGACCGGCCGCTGGCATATGAGGAGCGCGGCCGCCGAATGAACTACAGCGCGCAGGGAGCGCCGCCGGCCGCTGCGCCGAATGGACGCGGACAGAGCCTGCACGCCCGCATCTCCGACGCGTTGGGAGTAGGAAAAGGGGCGGGCGGAAGCACGATGAGTCTGCGCGATCTCGGAAGCACCGGCGAGGCGAGCTTCGAGCTGTCCAAGAAGGCGGGCGAGATGGCCTCGGCGCAGACCGACGCGGACGCGGGCGGGCAGACGCTGCGCAAGGCCGCGGGCCGCACCTTCCTGAAGGAAGGCGATGTGTGGAAGCAGACCGACTGCCCGGCCGATGTGAAGGCGACCAAGATTCGCGCGGGCAGCGCGGAATACTTCGACCTCATCAAGGCCCACCCGGAGATCGGGCAGATCCTCGCGCTCGGCGAGCGGGTGGTGTTCGAGTGGGAAGGGATTTGGTATGAGGTGAAGGGGGAGTGAGGGCGGGCCCCGACGCGCGAGGCTGTAGCAAGAGTGAGGCCAGGGAGCGACGCCCAGGGCATAGCAGGAGCGAGGCCATCAGTATGAAGCGTAAGGCCGCAGTAGCAAGACGGGGGCCGACAAGCCAAGGGATGATGTCGGCATAGCTGAACCGGGGCCGAGAAGGTGAAGGAGTGAGCGGAGGAGCGAAGAGCTTCTCCGCTCATCGCCGGGCATCAGCGGCGGCGCGGCAGCGCCGCCCGCTGAATGCCCTTGTTATCTATCTTCAGTAGCTCAACTGCTCGTCAAGAATCGATCAACAAAGGCCCGCGGTCGCCAGACCGTTATGCCGCGATACCCCGAAACACTCACGAGGTGAGCATCTCCACTGACTATGTTCTTACACCTGCCCTCAAGGGCACAAGAGATGAACTTGTCGTCATCCGGGTCCTGACAGACGCGTCTCGAGAGAGCCCGTGGCCAGCAGAGGGAACCGGAAGTGAGAAGAAGGCGCAGAAAGGGGGAGAGATCCACTTCAGGAAACCGCTGGCCGAGCTTCTCCCCGGCCCGCTGGTACTCCTCGACTCTGGCCACGGATAACACTGGAACCAAGCGGCCATCTCACCATGCACTGAGGATCCGGTAGGGTGCGCCACGGAAGAAGACTCCGGACACAAAGACATTGGTGTCAAGAACGACCCTCACCTCTTTCTCCGGACAGCGGCGATCGCTTCAGCGACATCGGAGCGCTTCATCTTGGCGCGGCGTGCTTGTTTCCGGGCCGTGGCAATCAAGTCATCGAACTCCTCCATGGAAGGAGGAGAGATGGCCTTGAGAATGACCACATCGCGGTTTCCGACGACGACGAACTGGATACCGGGCTTGAGTCCCAGGCGTTGCCGGATTTCTTCTGGAATGACGACCTGTCCCTTTGAGGACATCTTGGTGGTTGCGGGCTTGGTCATACTGCACCCCCTGAATAGGTCTTACCGGTAAGACATTAGAGGAGGAGCCAAGGTTCCGCAAGTTCGATCTTTTGCCGGAGCTGTCGGGGAGGCTGGTCGGCGAGTGGTCCGGAACTGCAGAGGGCGTCGCCTGCAATTGGGTTTGGAGCTCGCGGATCGAGAAGAGATAACGCTTATTGAGGCGAACCCCACAAAGCAAGCGAACTTGGTATGCCGGCCATCTACGAGGCGGAACTCAGAAATCAGCACGCAGGAGTGGTTCGTCATTGGTAACGAACACGCGTGACCGGGTCACTTGGGACGATTGTCGCAGGAAAACAGGCTCGTCGCACTTTGGGCGTCGCACAGACCCAACGAAGTGCAAGGCAGCAAGCTCGGGATGGAAGAAATGAGATGAAGCGGAAGCTTGCTTCTGCCGATTGGATTCTCCACAACTGCTGGCTACTCGGCAAGATAGCTGTCCTCGCGTGGGCAAGCCGAGGCGCCCCTCTTCAGTTTTGCGCACGCGCTCCCCCCATTGGTTAACACGGAACGGAAATTGCGGTGATGGCGGACCAGTGCGCCACCTCCACTCTCGCACCGAATGCATTGGCCTTTGTGCCTCAGCTACTGGGGGTCGAATGCGCCGGTTCCTGTTCGCCGCATGGATCGTGATCGTCGTCGCCATTTCGTCGGCACACGCACAAGGACGAATCGTCGCCGATGAGACCGAATGTGGGCGATGCCCGCCCATCCACTATGACCTCTGGCTGCGCGCCAGAGCGATCGAGCCGATTCCTCTTCACCCGTCCGATGACCCCTCGGGTTGGGGCGAGCAACTGGCCGTGCTCATTGAGATGGGCAACCAGGTGTGGAAAACCATTCGAGATCTGCAATCAACCCATGACTGGTACATCGGCGAGCTCGAGCCACACGGCAGCGAAGACGATCGCTTCACCTGGCTTCCTGATCAGCGGCTCTGCTTCGTATTGGAGGACGGCTCTCAAGTCCTCTCTGACTTCCTGATTGTCACCCACGGCGAGGCCAAACGACTCGGCCCCGTGACCCTTCTGTCCCGAGGACTCACGGCAACCTTCAGAGATGTCGCGGTCACCTTTCCCGACGGTCGCACCAAATGTCCACTCTACGCAGGTTTTCCGAAAGGCGACTGGGACTTGTCGAATGTAGTCAGGCTTGTGTTGGTCAGGAGAGAAGACGGCCCGGCGGGGGCTTACCAAGATGGCCACCGCACCCGAGCCGCCTGGGCTCCAGAAGACGTTAGCCATACTGCCATGGGCCCACGCCGCCCTGCAAACAGTTCAATGCAAGTTCTCATTCCCAACGTCATACAATCATCTTGCCGGTCCTTTCCAGAAGCGCACATTACATTTTCTACCGGAGACAACTAAGTAATGGCGCTTCATCTTCGCATCCCACTCTGCACACTACTCATCCTATTTGTACTAACCAGCATTGCTCCCGCCTTTGCGGTTCAACCTACAGTGAAACATTCCGACGGCTGGACGCTCTTCATCCATGTTGCTCCACTTCCAAAGATTCCTTCCCTCCCACAACTGCCCACTCGTCCGACGACACCCTCCGAAAAGCTGCGCGCCCTAATGGATTTGCATTGCGATCCAGTGATTAGGTTGTTTAGTACTCAGGATGTTTGGCAATGGCATCTTGGAGGGATCGCGCCTGGCCGAGCACCTGCATTCTCGTGGCCGGACAGTCTCTCGCTTCAAGCCTTAGTTGGCGATCAATGGCAGACTGCCAGGAAGATCTACTGCATGAGCGGCACTTACGCTGATATATCAGCGATGGCTTTACTGCCAATTCCAGGGAATTACAGTTGGCCAGAAATGACAACAGACTATGGCAACGGCAACATGCGCATTGCTATTCTGGTTGCCTTCTCTAGAACTGGTCAGGACAGCTCTCGAGTCAATAGAATTGTGTTCAACTCAAAGAGGGAGGACTTCCAATGAAAAGGTTTGTTGTCTGCGCCCTACTCCTCGGAATGCACGCATTTCCTTGGGGCGGATCAGGAAGAGCAGTACCTTCTAATACCAGCATTGTGTGCTCATGGTGCATCGCCCACCAAGATCCAGTTATTTGCGAAGTGTGCTTCCAACTGATCGAGCTAGATCTGCTAATTGTTTTGGAACCAATTCCTTGTGACCCTGACATTCAGTAGGCTGGCGTGCAAGGGATGACGCTCCTCGGTCTTGCCGTGCCCAACTTGTGCGCATTGAGCAATCTCAGATTGCGCGGTTTTACTCTGCCGGACACGCGAAAAGCCAATCACGTTGACCAGAGCCGGCAGAAGGATTTGACCTCCCGCTACTCGTTTGGCGAGGTACCAGACGGAACCTATTTGGGGCATGCTTTGTCTGAAGAGAAAGCCAAATGCAGTCGGGTCTCATCCATCGGGCACAGCTCAAAGATGGTAGATGCCTGGCCATGTACCCGAATTCGAGCCCCGGAGATTCGTTTGGCTTGGCTCTTGCCCGTTCCTTTGGGCTACACCCCGGAGCCAGATGCGCACACAATTGATGCCGGACAGCCCCCTGGACGCCTGGGCCATTCATGGATGCAGGGAGAAACACCGCTCTCCGCGCCAACACGACTGCTGGACCTCACGGCTGGCCAAACCGCAGCCAGATCTGCACTGGCCAGATTCATGCGCCTCCTACTCAAGAGGCAGTCTCAGAGCTCTCAGTCGAATACTGCTGTCCCTTCGCTTTCAGTCGACCACGCAAAGGCCAGAACCTCCACTTTCGTGGTTGACATCCACTTGCGATCTTGGTCCCATCCTCATAGAAGCCCAAGCAAACATACCAGTTGCTCTGTCGCCGACTCGGGGGGAAGCGATGGTGGCGAAAGGGAATAGTCTTCCATCTCCGTCATCGTTCTCGTGCCCGCACTTGGCCACACTTCGATCCCTTCCGGTACTCCTCCTCGCTGCCTTTCTCTTTTCGCTGCACTCCGCGACTCCCCTCGTTTCGACTGACTCGCCTAATCTTGGCAACGAAGCGCCCTACGTGTCAAACCCATCAACGCCCCTCCAAGGCCCCCTCGATTTCCGTCTAGAGGAACGTTGGCGTATCGAAAGCGAGATGCCCGACGGATCCCTGCTTTTCGGCGCCGTCAGTGATGTGGAATGGGATTCTGACGGCAACATTTACCTTGCCGATTATGCCCTTGAAACAGTGCATGTATTCACTCCAGAGGGACACTATCTTAGATCCCTTGCCTCAAAAGGAGAAGGCCCTGGCGAAGTACTTTCTGTCGAAGATTGCTTCGTGACCTCCCAAGGCATCGGCATCATCGAGTACAACCGCCAACGGATAACATTTCTCAACTATGATGGTACTCCTGCTGGGCTTTGGGCCCCCGCCGGCTTTGGTCAGCTGCGCGTCCGCCCCCTACAGGCTGTCCAGAGAGACTCTTTGTTCATCGTCGCTTGTAAGATGCTCGAACCCCTTGGCGACCGTGCCATCCTACACGAATTTCTAGGTCAGTTTTCTTCCGCAGGCCAATTACTCTTCAAATATCTCGAGTTCCCCCATGAGCTTGCTAGGGATCGCCCATTTACGTTCGACGAAGAAATGATTGATGGCCAACAATATTTTGTGGTTACTGCAAAAGGCGAAGTGTTTGCCTCACCTTCGCATCTCGCATATTTGTTACTTCACTTCGACATTGACGGCAACTTAACTAAGACATTCGGTCGCATTTATGAGCACGTACGACGCTCGGCTGTACAGGTGCAGGATATCCAGTCCCTCCTGCAGGCGGAACATGTCAACTATAGAAATGCCCTCTGTGTCGCTAGTCCATATGAGCGAGACATTCTCAAATTGAATATGAAAGACAACTATCTTTGGATTGAGACAAGTCAGGGATGGTTTATGAACCCTGCAGGAACAGCATTAACCATGGATGTCTTTGACATGAATGGCCGCTATATAAGGCAAGCACGGTTCTTCGGAGAATTGGACCCCTGGCAAGACGTCTTTGCGCTTGGTGATTCCTGTGCCCTTGTAATCACACAGTCCATGTCCTCCATTTCTGCCTCAGCGGCCGCCAAGTCTGCAACTGCTGGGTCCGGTTCTCAAGATGACGACAATGCTCCCCAGGTGATTATCTGTTATGACCTGGTGCCTCTTGAAGATTGATTGTTGCAGGCCAATCGGAGGAACAAATGAAATCGCTGCGCTTGATAAGGTGGATTGTTCTCGTTGCTTTGCTTGTCGCATTTTCCATTTCTGTTTGCGCTTATGCAAGGCCGAGGCCTCCTAAACCCGTTGATGAACAGGACGGCATAGATGAATGGCCGCAGAGCGTGCCCGACGGCAAGAGCACAGTGCTACTCGATCCCAGCCAGCAAGTGCGGCGCGCTTACATCGCCGAATGCGAAGGCCTCGATTTCCTCTAGAATTAATTGCCTTCGAAAGGAGCGACCGTGAACCGACAACCCTATGAGGGATCAGCATCTAGCGCAATGTCCCCTTCCCTCGTCTGGCGGGACATGGTTGAGTCCATACGAGTTCTGACCGCTTGTGCATCTTGGCGCGCTGCCCATAGTTTTGCCGATCCTCTGATTCGTCAGAATTGGGGACGCAGGGATGCGCCGGCCGAATTCTATGAACTGCTAGGACTGTATCTGCTGAGTTGTGTGAGACTTGATTATGTGCAGCTTATTGAGCAAGCAGGTGATTGGATAGAGGGCCTTTTGGAGGACGGGTGTCGGTTGAATTCGGAAGGTCGCAATTTGCTTTGTTTTCATGCAGCGCGGCGGCAAGCTGACCGCGGAGATTACCAGAGAGCGCACGAAATCGTAACGGACACGGAAACGAACTCCTCGTCGGCTTCCACTGGCGCTTTGCTCGCCAGCCTTATGGCGCGCATTCTCGCAAGACAGGGGGAATTGCCTGCCGCTTTGGACTCTGCCTTGCGGGCATGCCGGCTTGCAAAGTTATGTGATAGTCCTTCGCTTGAGGCGGATTGTTATGTCGCACTCGCTAATGTGTTGAGCCTTAAGAGAGATTTCGATAGCGCTCAGCGCTCGCTCGCGAGAGCTGCTCGCTGCTATTGGCGGGGTAGCGACTCCGCAGGCAGGGCCATTTGCCTGATAAATCGTGCAAGTCAACTGTTGTTCTTGGGTAGACTTGTTGAGGCCGAGGGCATCCTGAAGGAAGCGATTCAATTGGCCCACGATGTGGGAAGGCCGCATTCGTCTTTATGTGCCAGAATTGCTGCTGGCTGGCTTTCTGGACTAAAGGGCGATACGGTTTCCGCAAGACGTCATCTTCTGTGGTCGTGGCGCGAGGCAAGGAGGAGAAAGGCACCGAGAGAGGAGGCGCTAGCTCTTGGGTTGCTCGCGGATGCGTACCTCCAGGTTGGCATTCAGCGTCGATCATTCGTGCGGGCAACGATTGCTGTAAGACTCTTAGAGCGACTTGTAGTCGCTCTTGGCAGGCAGGGTGATCTTGCTTTGGAATTATCTCTCCGTAAGGCCAAGTTATCCCTCTGTGCCGGGGATTATCAGGAGTGCCTTGATGAAGCAGAAGGGATAATTGATTCTGCATGTTCGCAAGGCCTGGCCTGGGAACAGGCGTTTGGATTGCGATTGCAGGGCACAGCTCATTACTATTTGGGAAATAGATCCGAAGCGATTTCAGCTATGGAGAGAGCTGCAGTATTACTTGATGGGATTGGCGAGCGCCTGGATATTCAACTAGTCAGACGTTGGCTATCGATTCTAACCAACACTACAATCTTAGGTGAGACTCTTGGGAATGCTCTGCCTATTTGGCTATCTGCCTATTTGCGGCATCCCGTATTCGCTCCGCCACTGCGGACTGGTTCTTTCGGTGGCGTCGTCAAGGGCAAGGATTGCGTCCAATTGGACTGCCAAGTTGATGATGAAGCTTGTTATTGGAAGAAGGCTGGTCTCATTTCTAGAGATTGTCTTGTCCACCAACTTCTCTCCCTCGCCGAAACATACGCTCCTGAGAATATCCCCGTCCTTCTCCTCGGAGAGACGGGCACCGGCAAGGATCTTCTGGCTCGCGGCATCCACGACCTGAGCGGCCGAAAGGGCCACTATGTGCCGGTGAACTGCGCGGCGGCTCAGAAGCACCTGTTTGCGGCCGAATTGTTCGGCGCAAGAAAGGGAGCCTACACCGGCGCGAGCGAAAACCGTGAAGGGCTGATCCGTGAGGCCGACAAGGGGACGCTCTTCTTCGACGAGATTGCCGATCTGGATGCGGAAGCGCAAGGGTTCCTCCTGCGCTTTCTCGATTCAGGTGAGGTCCGCCCGTTGGGCAGCACCAAGTGGACGCATGTGGATGTCCGCATCGTAGCCGCCACGTGCCGCGACCTGAAGCGGTTGGTTGCTGAGAGTCGGTTCCGTCCTGATCTCTACGCGCGCCTCGCGGCCGTCGTCCTCCGGGTGCCTCCTCTCCGAGAACGCAAGGAAGACCTCGTGCCCCTTCTCGGCATGTTCTGGAAGCGTTTGGGCGGAAACGATGAGGAGTATGAGACGCTCTTCACGCGCGACATGCTCGATCATTTGAAGCAGTATCCCTGGCCTGGAAATGTGAGAGCGCTGCGGCATCTCGTGGCGCTTGCCATTCCG
Source organism: uncultured bacterium (assembly GCA_964482205.1). GTDB lineage: Bacteria > Eisenbacteria > RBG-16-71-46 > CAIMUX01 > WJJG01 > JAZDGX01. Next base: position 201,115 of record CAYZWI010000004.1, read on the forward strand.
CTCCTTCGCTCGCAAGGACCGGTGAAGACTCGCTTGCATCTCATCCAGTGGGCCGATCAGGAATGCCTTGTCCGTAATCGGGAGGTGGACTACACCGAATCGGGCGTGATCGCGCAGCCGTCGTACAGAGGATTGACCAGCGACGACAATGGAACCCTACCGGCTCGCATCCCGTCCGAAAAGCTGAATGGGCAAGTCAGCCGTTGGCCCGTCGAGTTGCTCCTGAATACCCTCCGCGCGGCCAATGGCCGGGTGCCCGACGCGGCTCTTGTCCTGGGAGTTTCGCGCAGCCAAGCATATCGGATCTACAAGAGCGTGCGTGCGTTGACCCAGGAATCTTGAGCCCCGGCTGACGCGTCGATCTCATCGTACCCGACTGCCCACCACCGCCCCATCACCGCACAAGCGCGATTCCGCCGCGCAGCATGTCGGATTCCTCGTCATAGCCGAGCAGGCTCTCGCCATACCCATGGAAGTATTGCGCCATGAGGATCGCCAGGAAGTCGAGCACGGGAATGCGCGCGGGCACGGTCAGATCCAGTTGATGCGTGGGATGCTTGAAGTCCTTCCCGACTTGTCCCGTATAGAAGAGGCTTGGACCGCCCGTGCGGCCCACGGCGGCGTGCAGTCTTCCGTACTTGCGATAATCGCCGATGTCCGGATTGTCCGTGAGCGAGAACACGTAGGCGAAGAGCTGCGGAGACACGAGGATGTTCCAATCGCCCGGCAAGGTGAAGCCCACTCCCGTCCGCGCCCACAAGGTATTCAGGCTTCGCCCCGTCGATCCGTCTCGCCCGTTCGACTCGTGCGCGTAGCCGAATTGGTAGCCCAGCCAGGAGAACCGCCACGGTTCGTTCCGCAGAGTCCTGGGAACCGACTCGAAGAAGACCGCGGGCATATAGCTCGTGTCGTAGAACGGACTCGAGTCCGCGGTGATGTCCCACAGCGAGCGCTGCGTGTACCCGAACTGCAGGTACCGCGGCAAGGCCGAGCCCGCCGGGGCAAGCGTGAGGATGCGGTATTTTAGGCTCACCTGGAATTTCGCTCCGGGGGCCTCGCCTCCGTAGACGAAGTAGACCGATTCGTGCGTGCCGAAGCGTCCCAGATAGGCGCGCTGGATCGGCTCCGGATTTTGCGTGGCGACATCGTCGCCCGCGCCGCTCCCACGCACTTCCAGCACTGCGGACGCCCCTTCCCCGAATCCCGGCTGCAGCGTCAGGATGACTTTCCCGCGCAGGGACAACGGCAGGGAAAACTGATACGGCTGAATGCCGCCTTCTCCTGGCGCCAGCGTCCACGCATGCACCCAATTCGATTGGAGCGTGACCGCCACCGATTGACCCCGGGCTTCTGCAACGGCGAGCAGTGCGGCCGGTGGAGTGAATGCGACCGTCTCGTCGCTCGCATTCAGGACCAGGAGATCGATCTTGACCCGGTCGCCACGAAGAACGGGCGTCTGGGGAGGAACGAGGCTCGCGATCAATGGTGCCGGCGAAGCGACCGGCGAAGGAGAAGAGTCTTCACCGGGCGGCTGCGCAAGAGCCGCACATGGGTGACAAAGAAGAGCCGCAAGCGTGAGAACGAAGATCATCAACGAAGGGCGAACGGTCCCCTGGCCGGCCAGGCAATCGACATGCAACGAGGCGACTCGCCGGCCGTCTTCGACTCCTCGTCCGCCGTTCTCATGTGTCCTTTGCCCGGTCCTCTCATGCACCTGAGGATCATAACATGGGACACTTGGCCCATCCATGGACCGCAACGAGCGACTCAGGTTGGATGCACAAGCCGCCCGGGCGGCAGAACTGCGACCATCGCTCCATCCAGCCTACCGCCCCTCTCCCTCCTCGGCCCGCATCTCTCCCACCCATTCCAGATACTTCTCCATCGCAAACTCCACGCACCCGCCGGGCCGGTTCGCCATCGCCAGCAGCCGTTCGCGCTGATCGGGCCCCGCAGGCACATCGATCTCGTAGTATCCGGACGTGCGCAGGAACACCGTGCGTTCCAGACCGGGTTGCGGCTCAGGCGCGTCGAAAGTCACTTCCGCCCGGTCACCCAACCGAGGCATGTCGTAGAAGCTGTCGTCGATCGCCAGCAGCCTTTCGGTCACATCCCCCTGCCGATCATCGATCGCGCCCGTCACCTGCACTTCAATCCCTTCGGGCGCACTTGCCTCCCCACCGTATACGACCGCCATCTGATCGATCGACCAGAAGCCGAAGGGCGGCCGCACGCGCAGCGTCAGCGAATCGCCCGCGACATCTGACAGATCGAGCGCAACCGCCTGGTCCTCAATGACCAGGGGACCGCCCGAGCGGATGACCGCCTTCTCCTTCCATCCCGATTCCGTCGCCGCTTCGATGCGCAAGTAGTAGAGCTCTTCCTTCACCAGGAAGTTCTTCAGCGCCATGCGCGCGGGAATGTCCGCCTCCATCCGCTCATACCACTCTCCCGCCTTATCGCCTGTCATCGCGACCATCTCGCGGATCATGTTCGAGGCCCACAGCGTGGCGCCCGCATTGATGACGAGCTTCGCCGAAGCGGTATGGGCGGGCTTGGGAAACGAGAGCGTGATCTCGTGGCGCAGCTCCACCGGCTTCTGCGATTCGTCCAGCGGCATGTGGCTCGTCCAGGCCAGGCCGTCGGTCGCCAGAAAGAACGGTCGAATGTCGCGGCCCTCGCCATCGGTCACCGATGTGGGAGCAATCGCCGACGAGATCGCGTGAAAACGGCCTCCGAAATCCGCGACGATTTCGACATCGGGCGAATGATCGAAGACGAGCAGGCTCAGCCGGTCGAGATGCTGCCTCTCGTGCACTTCGTTGCGGATCATCAAGCGATAGGCGCCGTCATCCGGGGCGAGGAAATCCAGACGGCAATCGTCGGTTCGCCTGAGGCCGTGACAGATCGCGCCCCCGAGCGGTTCGGCGTCCAGGACATATTGCGAGCCGTCGAACGAATAGACGAACGGGCACGATTCCTTGAGAGCCTCAATGAGCAAGGCTGTCCCGATGAGCGCGAGCGCAGTCACCCCGACGACCAGCATTGCCGTGGCGGCCGGGTCGAAGCGTTGCACGCGAAGATAGAGGACATCGGAGAGCGGGAAGGAGACCAGCGTGCCGGGAGCTCCCAGTTCGTCAGCCGCGCTCCCCGCTTCCCCAGGCGCGTTCTCTCCGCCTGGCGTTTCCTCGGAAGCCTTCGGCTGCTTGCGAGGTCTCTGGCCCAATGTGTCCCTGTACTCATTCGGATTCCTCTCCGATCGAATACCCGCGACTCGTTGCGTGACGGGATCGATCCAACCGCCGGCTTTGTCGAAGAAGATCTCCTCGCCCGATGGTAGGACGACGCTCAAGATCTTCTCGTTCGGCTTCACCTTCGGGCCGGGACTGACATTCACACCGTGAGTGCACGACACGAGGCTTCCCAGGAACGCGACCGTGACGACCATCGAGACGATCTTCATTCCCGCTGATCCGCCGAACAGGGATTGCCGGAGCATGGCCACCTCCCCGATTCGTTGCGCGCGTCAGCCAGCGGGCGCGAGGCGGGAAGTCAGGAAGAGCCTCCAGCAAACGCGCAATGTCTCATCGGCGCAAAGCGCATCGCCACAATCGTTGGTGTTGGCTCCGAGCGTACTCCTTTCGAGGCAGAGAGAGAGAAGGTTTTTCGCGCGCCCCGATGTCGTCATCATGGACATCAGCATGCCGCGCATGGACGGCATCGAGGCGACCCACAGGATCGTGCGGGAGCAGCCGGGCATGCGCGTGATCGGCCTTTCGATGTGCGAGGAGGCCGAGCGTTCGCAAGCCATTCGTGCGGCGGGAGCCAAGGCACTCTTCTGCAAGGACGGGGCGGCCGAGAAGCTGATTGCGGCAACTCGCGAGGGAATAGTTCGCGACTCGCGCGCGAAGACCTTGCCCTCCGAGACTTCAACGGCTGACACTTCGCCGACGGAGGAACCCGCCTGAGCAAAAACGGCCGGTGCGCGATCGTCCACGCACCGGCCTGGATCTTGCCCTGGTCCGTCCCCAGTGATGTTGTCCCCGATCGCCTAGGTGACCGGGCCTGCACGATCAGCGAATGCGCACGACCCGCCGGACGAACACCTGCTCGCCGGCGCGCAAACGAACCCAGTACATGCCCGTCTCCACGCTCCGGCCTTGGTCGTCGCGACCATTCCAAACCAATTGCTGAGCACCGGAGCAGAGGCCGTAGTCGTGAGACCGCACCCTGCGCCCCTGAGTGTCATAGATCTCGAGATTGACGCGACAAGCGTTCTTCAATTCGAGACGCATCGCCAATTCCTGCATGAACGGACTGCCGCCCAGCTCGAGCCCGGTGCCCGAGCCGAGCACTTCGTCGGCCACATCCGAGGTCGCATAGCTGGTGTCGGCGATCATCATCACCGGCGCGGCACGCCCGTTCGCCGACCACAAGTCGTGCAACGCCTGGCCGGAGGGATCGCTCGTGTTCTCGTCGCGCAGGAAGGTCACATACTCACGCGAAGTCGTCTGGTAGTAGAGCGTGGCGATCACCCTGCGCGTCTCGGGCGGGAGGCCGTAGGACGGCTGGTCCCAATGCTGGCCATCCGCGTAGCGGATCCCGGGCACTTCAGGATCGACGGGCGTTCCTCCAAAGGTGGCGAACGCCGCGTTCGTGAATCCGTACGGCGGAATGCGAGTGTCGCGGTAGACCGAATCGTTGAGCACGAAATGGAACGAGCCCCCCGCATTCTCGCCGATCGCTCCCGCCAGAGCGGGCGAGATGCCCAGTTCCGCTTCATAGATCGCCAGATGCTCGTCGTGGGTCAAGATTCCCGTCAGGGGATCGTAGGCTCCCGATTCGTACACGAGCTGATCGGATGCATCATAGGCCGCGACGTTCAGCCACATGCGGCGGCCTTCGGGATATCCGGTCGGCAGCTTGTGGCCTGATCGGTTCGTGATCGTCACCGTCGCCCGATAGCTGTCCGCTTCGGCCGTCACCGTGCATTCGAGCAGCGCGGCCTTCTGCAGCAACGAGACGGCGCGACCCGAAGCTGAGCCGAGCGCGGCGGGATCGACCTCTCCCGGGAAGAGCTGATTGATCAAGGGTGGCATCCAGCTATTGCCGCCGGTCATGTCGTGCAGCGGAATGTCGGGACGGATGGGCGCGGCCGGATCGTTGCAGCCTCTGCCTTGCGCATCGCGCATGTGACAGTCCTGGCAGCTCGCCACGACTCCCGATCCGAGATTGCCGGCAAATTCCGGAGCGTACACCCCGCTCGGGAAGGCGCTGTGCTCCCACTCGCTGTAGGTGCGCTCCACGGGGAAGAGGAGTTCCGAGTCGACGACATCCGCGTCCTGATCCAGAGGCCCGAGCGCGTAATCGGCCGGCCCCGTTCTCCCAAATGCGGGATTGGATACATCGTGACAAGTACCGCAGAACGCGCTCGAGCGATGGAACGGCGAATACAAAAACGGATGCGGCGAGGCCGGATCGGAAAAGGGCCCGCGCCGGCGCAGTTCGGGATCGACGACATACTGCCCGTTCGCATAGCTCATGGGAACATCGGCCAGCGACGCGAGAATCGCCTGATCCTGCGACGGGCTTACTCCCGGCTGATAGATGGGATCGAGCATGCGATGGCAGAAGTCGCAGGAGACGCCGTCGCGGTCGAGCGCAATCAATTGGCCGCCATCGGTCGGGTTGCTGCGTCCCGACAGCCAACCGAAGGGCGTGTGGCAGCGCAAGCAGAGATCGCCCGAGGAGGACGCATCCTGCTCCGCGACCGCGAGGGCCGCCAAGAAGAGCGGATCGCGCATCGCCTGCGCCATCATGCTGCCCTTCCAGTTGAAGCCCGGCTCGACGGCGGTATCGTATCCCGCGTGACACGCGGTGCATGCGGTCTGGTCCTGAAACGCCCCCGCTCCGAAGGGCTGCGTACCTGGCTGATGGAAGTCGCGCAGCGTGGTGGGCGCGATCGCGCCGCCTTCGGCCAGGATCGTGAAGTCGGAGTTGCTCGTATCCTCTCCCGTATTGCCGGCCGCGTCCCGCGCGAGTACGCGGACGCGCGCATTCGCCGTCGGCGTGTTGTGTACGAACCAAGTGATCGAGCCGCTGTTCGCCACACCCCTGGCGATCATGGTCCACGGTTGCAGGGTTCCATCCCGGTAGAACACATCGACCGAAACGACGCCGACGTTGTCCGTCGCCGTCCAGTTCACCGTGTAGGCCGAGCCGCCCATCCACTGCTGCCCGCCGTTCGGAGTGAGCACGGTGACCATGGGAGACTGCGTGTCCACGCCCGTCGAGGGCACGAGGTAGGCGAGGATGTCGTTGTGGTCCACGCCCGATGTGGAGGTGTAGTTGGTCGCATTCAGTCCGGGGAAGGTCGGCGTGTTTGCATAGACTGTGCGGTCGGTGATTTCGACGAGCTGCGAGTACCCGTCCGCGTCCGCATCCTGGTTCTCGATGCTGTGGATCGCTTGTTGGCGTCCGGCATCGGTATTGGGATAGCCGGGAATGGCCGCTTCGACAGCCGCGCCGTAAGGATTGCGCGGCCCGGCGCCGGTGAACTGATAGTGGCACACTCCGCAATGGCCTTGAATGCTGGGCAAGTTGTCCAGGCGACTGCCGACCGCGCTGGGATAGGCGCCGAAGAACGACTGGCGGATGTTGTTTCGCGCGTCCGCCAGTCCCGCCACCAAGAAAGAGAGGACGAGAACCGCGGAGAGCATCCAGAGGGACAAGGACCGGTTGCGCATGAGGCACCTCACTTTGTGCGGCCGCGGAATGAATCCGCTGCCTGCCGCTCTGATGGTCGGGAGGAATGCAGGCACGCGCGACCGGGCCACGCTCGGAGCTTTCCCGACCTAGCGTCCGGTGGGCAAGAGGATACCGCCCGGCGGCCGAACCGGCATTGACTGCGATCAATTTGGTAATTGATTTATGTCAACAAGCAGCAGAAGGCGTTGTGGAATGGGCCGCCAGGATGGCCGCCTGCTCGATTCCCGCGGGGCGCAAGCCGCGGCTCAGGCGAAATCAGCCTCACGAACCCGGCTTTCCGACCTCCGAATCGGCCAACTCGGCCAGCCGCGCGGGATCGAGAATCCGGATCTCGGTCCGCGTCGTCCGGATGAGTTTCTGCCTGGCCATCAGCTTCAAGGCTCGTGACAGCGTCTCCGGCGCGGTGCCGAGCATCTGGGCCATTTCGATGCGCCGGTACTCGGCCGGAACGAGACAGCCGGGTGTGGGAACTTCGCCCGCAACTCGGACGGTCGTCAACAGGAGGCGCGCAATTCGATGGCGCACTGGCTCGGTGGCCATCATCAGCGACTGATCTTCCGAAATGCGCAGCTCGCGAGCCAGCTTCGCGAGCAGCGACAAACAGAGATCGGGCGAAGCCCGCAAGTACTCGAAGACCTCTTCCCGGGGAATCACGCGAATGCCGGAAGGCTTGATCGTCTCGGCCGTGGCCGCGTAGGGCTCATCGGAGAGAACGCCCCGATATCCGATGACCTCTCCCGGCCCCAGAATGCGAAGCAGAATCCGCCCGCCCGCCGGCGAGGACTTGTAGACTTTCGCCGCGCCCGAAACCAGGCAGAACATTCCGAAGGGTGGCTGGCCTTGATGGAAAATCACCTGCCCGGCAGGATAGGGAATGATCGACCGCGAGGAACGGACCAACGACTTCTCCAGTTGCGCCAGTTCGCACAGCGACCCCGCGCTTCTTTTGCGGCCGCAGACCGGGCAGGAACGCGCTTTCTGAGACGACTCTCTCCGCATTGACCCGTCCTTTCTCCAAGACCGGCCGCGAGTGTATGCCCGAAAGCGTTTTCGCGGAACAAGGGTCTGATGGCTCAGAGGACGAGCGAATACGGGGCGCCACGACGGCCTCTCTCGTGCTAGAGTACCCCGCATGTTTTGCGCGTTGCGAACAGCCTTGCGAGCGGCTTACAGCGGACCCACGAAGGGCCTCTCGCATGCCATGCGGTTGGTCGCGCCGTTCCTCATCGCCTCGCTGCCCTTCACGATCGCCTGTTGCAGCCATTCGTGGACCGGAATCGGCGGCGCCGATGCAACCTCTCCCGCACCCGGCGTCCCCTGGACGGCTCCCCCTCGAATCCTGCCTGATCGCGAGCCCGCCGCCGGTCCGGACATTCCCGCGGCGTTGTCGGCTACTGAAGCCGTGTGGACCCTCGGCGACGCGGTCGACATCGCGCTGCGCAACAGCCCGCGCACGCGCGAAGCGTGGCTGGCCGCGCGCGCGGCGGCGGCGGAATACGCGAGCAGCAAGGGCGACTACTTGCCCGACCTCGATCTCCATGCGGATTTCACGCGCCGCAGGCAAGAGGGATTGAGCGAGCACGATCCGATCACGCTGCGCACCTACGGCGCATCGCTGAACCTCTCGTGGCTGATCTTCGATTTCGGAGGACGCGAAGCGTCCGTCGCCGAATCGCGCTACGCGCTCATCGCCGCGGACTTCGAACACAGCGCGGCGATTCAGGAGCTGATCCTCGACGTCGAGCGCGCGTACTTCGAACACGCGGCGGCGAAGGCGTTGCTCGCGGCGCAACAGGCATCGGTCGACGAGGCGCAAGCGGGGCTCGACGCGGCCGACGCGCGCCACGCGGCCGGGCTCGCGACCATCGCCGATGTGCTGCAGGCGCGCACGGCGCTATCGCAGGCGCGCCTCGCATTCGAGCAGGCACAGGGAACACTCGCCACCACGCGCGGGCGGCTCGCGACCGCGATGGGACTCTCGGTGAACGCGGCCTTGCCGATCGCGCCCGAGGACGACGAGCACTTTGCGGAAGCGGATCTGGAGGAAGTGGCCGCCTATTTGCGAAGCGCGGAAGCGATCCGTCCCGATCTGGCGGCGGCGCGCGCGCGCGCCGAGCAGATCCGCGCGAACGTGGGCGTCGTGAAGGCCAGAGGGCGCCCGCAGATTCGGGCCGAGGGCAGCGCGGAGCGCTTGGATGTCGATTCCTCCGACGACGAGCAGGACACGTACACGGCGACCCTGCAATTCGACCTGCCGCTCTTCACCGGCTTCTCGCAGCATTACGATGTGCGCCGGGCGGAAGCGCTCGCCGAGGCCGAACGCGCGCGCCTGGCCGCATTGGAACAGGATGCGGCCTTGCAGGTATGGACCAGTTATCACGACGCGCAGACGGCGCGGCAGCGATTGCGCACCAGCGAGGACTTGCTCGAAAGCGCGACCGAGAACCAGCAGGTCGCGGCCGGACGATATCAGGCGGGCGTCGGCACGATCCTCGATCTCGTGACGGCGCAGGCCGCGTTGCAGGACGCGCGCGCCACCGTCGTGCAGGCCCGGGCCGATTGGCGCATCGCTCTCGCCGAGCTCGCGTACTCCGGCGGAACGCTCACGCTTCCGCCCCGTTCGCCGGGCTCATCCACGAACGCACCTTCCCAAGGAGGCGCCGATCAATGAGACGCTCGCTTCGTCGCGCGCGCGGGAATGCGCGTACGAGTTCTTTGCGCGCCGTGATGCTTCGCGCAAGCGCGATCGCGCGCGTGTGGGCTTCCGTGCGCCCAAGCGTGATGGCAGGCCTTTGCGTGTCCGTCGCGCTGTCCGGATGCGCGCGGGAGAAGAAGGCGCAGGGCGGCCCGCCTCCCGTTCCGGTGGTGGCGCAATTCGCCGAACGCATGGATGTGCCCGTCGAGATTCACGCCGTCGGCACGGTTGAGCCGATGAATTCCGTTTCGGTGCAATCGTTGGTTCAAGGCGAGATCACGCGGGTGGGCTTTCGCGAGGGAGAGGATGTTCGCAAGGGCGATCTGCTCTTCGTCGTCGACCCGCGCCCCTACCAGGCGGCGCTAGATCAATCGCGCGCCAATCTCGCGCGCGATGCGGCGCAAGCGGCCAGCGCGGCATCGAACGCGGCGCGCTTTGAGGAGCTCGTCGCGAAAGACTATGTGACCCGCCAGCAGGCGGACGATGCGCGCGCGGCCGCGGAATCGGCGCGCGCCGTGCTGCTCGCCGATTCCGCCGCGGTCGAGCGCGCGAAACTGGATCTTCAGAATTGCACCATTCACGCGCCCATTTCTGGACGCACGGGCAGCGTGCTGTTGCACGCGGGCAATATCGTGCAGCCGGGAGCCGCCACTCCCTTGGTGGTGATCAATCAGATCGCGCCCATTCAAGTGAGCTTCGCGGTGCCCGAGCAGCGGCTTCCGGAAATCCGCCGCGGCCAGGCGATGAACTGGCTCACGGTGGAAGCGGGCGCGGCGAACGGTGTCGGCGATCGCCTGGGCGTTGGCGCGGGGGCGGGCGCGGATGCGGCTGCAGGCGGTAGCGCGGGCGCCGGCGCAGGCGCAGGCACGGGCGCGGATGCGGCAGCGAGACCCACGGGGGCGGTGGCGATGATGGTGCGCGGCGAGCTGACCTTCGTCAACAATGCGATCGACGAGCAGACGGGAACGGTGCAACTGAAAGCGACTTTCCCGAACGAGGACCACGCGCTCTGGCCGGGCCAGTTCGTGGATGTGAAGCTGGGCTTGGGCGTGGAGGCGAATGCGGTCGTCGTCCCTTCCACCGCGATTCAACCCGGACAGGAAGGAAGCTATGTCTTCGTGATCGGCGGCGATCGAACCGCGCAGATGCAGCGGGTGGTGCCCGGCGAGCGCACCGACGGGCGCACGATCGTGCGTGAAGGGCTCGCAGGCGGCGAGCAGGTGGTGACCGAAGGGCACTTGCGCCTCGTGCCCGGAGCGAAGGTCGACATCCGTTCGCCGGGACAAGCGACGAACGCGCCCGCACGCGGCGGGAGCGAAGCAGCCGCGACCGAAGGCGCGAGGGGCGGCGCAGGCGAGGGCGGCCAGCGGCCATGACGATTTCCGATCTCTTCATTCGCCGCCCGGTGATGACGACGCTGCTCATGCTCGCCATTTTGCTCTTCGGCGTCATGGCCTATCGCCTGCTTCCGGTGAGCGACCTTCCGAATGTCGACTATCCCACCATCAACGTCTCCGCCTCGTTGCCCGGCGCGACGGCGGAAACGATGGCCGCCACGGTCGCGACCACGCTCGAGCGCCAGTTCTCCACGATCGCGGGCCTCGATGCGATGAACTCGACCAGCTCGCAAGGGCGCACTTCGATCACGCTGCAATTCGATCTCGAGCGCGATATCGACGCGGCCGCGCAGGATGTGCAATCGGCAATCGCGGCCGCTTCGCGCCGCTTGCCCGACGACATGCCCGCGCCGCCTTCCTATCGCAAAGTCAATCCGGCCGACTCCCCCATCCTCTTCGTCACGCTCACCGCTCCCACCCTGCCGCTCTACACGCTCGACGAGTACGCCGAGACGGTGCTCGCGCAACGCATCTCCACGGTGAAGGGCGTCGCGCAGGTGATGGTCTTCGGTGGGCAGAAGTATGCGGTGCGGATTCAGCTCGATCCCGACATTCTCGCGAGCCGCGGCATCGGCATCGACGAAGTGGTCTCGGCGGTGAACGGCGCGAATGTGAACCTCCCGACCGGAACCCTCTCCGGTCCCGAGCAGGCCTTCACCATCCAGACGCGCGGGCAGTTGAGCGACGCGGAGGCCTTCCGGCCGGTGGTGGTCGCCTGGCGGGACGGGCATCCCGTGCGATTGGAAGAGCTGGGCCGCGTGCTCGACAGCGTCGAGAACGACAAGGTGGCCGCGTGGCTGCGCGACGAGCGCGGCATCATGCTCGCGGTGCAACGCCAGCCGGGCACCAACACGGTCGCGGTCGCGCAGGCGGTGCGCAAGCTGCTGCCCTCGTTTCGCGACCAACTCCCCGCGTCGGTCTCGATGACGGTGCTCTTCGACCGCTCCGAATCCATCCGCGATTCGGTCAACGACGTGCAGCACACGCTCGTCATTTCTCTCATCCTCGTCGTCCTCGTGATCTTTCTCTTTCTCCGCAACCTCTCGGCCACCCTCATTCCCTCGGTCGCGCTGCCGCTGTCGCTCATCGGCACCTTCACCGTGATGTACCTGTTGGGCTTCAGCCTGAACAATCTCTCGCTGATGGCCCTCACCCTCTCGGTGGGCTTCGTGGTCGACGACGCGATCGTGATGCTCGAGAACATCGTCCGCCACATGGAGAAGGGCGATGCGCCGTTTGCCGCCGCCCGGCGGGGCGCGCGCGAAATCGGCTTCACGATCGTCTCGATGACGCTTTCACTGACGGCGGTCTTCATTCCGGTGCTCTTCATGGGCGGCCTCGTGGGACGGCTCTTCAACGAATTTGCGGTCACGATCGCGGCCGCGATCCTGATCTCCGGCTTCGTCTCGCTCACCCTCACTCCCATGCTCGCGAGCCGCTTCCTGCGTCCCGCTTCCGAGAAACGGCACGGGCACATCTATCAGGTCTCCGAGCGCGCCTTCGACGGCATGTTGAGCGCGTACGAGAAGGGGCTCGCCTGGTCGCTGGATCACCGCCGCATCACGCTGCTCTATTCCGCGATCATCCTGGCGCTCACCGTCGTGCTCTTCATGCGCAGCCCCAAGGGATTCCTGCCGAGCGAGGACACGGGAAGCCTGAACGCGTCCACCCTCGCGGCGGAATCGGTCTCCTACGATGCGATGGTGCGCTATCAGAAGGCGGTGGCCGAAGTGATCGCGGCCGATCCGAACGTCGATTCCTTCATGTCGTCGGTGGGCGGAGGCGGCGGCGGAAGCCGGAACCAGGGCAATCTCTCGATCCGCTTGAAGCCGCGCTCCGAACGCAAGTTCTCGGCCGACGAGATCATCCAGCGCCTGCGTCCCAAGCTGAGCCGCATCCCGGGCGTGCAGGTGTTTCTACAGAATCCGCCGCCGCTGCGCGTGGGCGGGATGTCGAGCCGCAGCCAGTACCAGTTCGCGCTCCAGGGCCTCGACATTCCGGAGCTGTATCGCAGCTCGCAGCTCATGGAAGAGCGCTTGCGCGATCTCCCCGGCATCCAGGATGTGACCAGCGACCTGCAGATCCGCAATCCCGAGATTGAGGTCGAGATCGATCGCGATCGCGCGGCCGCGCTGGCCGTCTCGATCCAGGACATCGAGCGCACCATGCAGCGCGCCTACTCGGCGTCGCAGATCTCGACCATCTACGCGTCCAGCGACGAGTACGCGGTCATCATGGAGCTCTTGCCCGAGGACCAGCGGGACCCGGCCGCGCTCTCGAAGTTGTATGTGCGCTCCGCCACCGGGCGGCTCGTGCCCTTGAGCGCGCTCGCCGAGTTGCGCGAAGGCTACGGCCCGCTCGCGATCAATCATATCGGGCAGATGCCCTCGGTCACGCTCTCCTTCAATCTCGCGCCGGGGACATCGCTGGGAACCGCGGTCGACGAGATCCGCAAACTGGCCGCGGGGGTGTTGCCGGCCACGGTGACGACGAGCTTTCAAGGCACCGCGCAGGCGTTTCAGGCTTCCATGCAAGGGCTCGGGCTGCTTCTCATTCTCGCCGTGCTCGTGATCTATCTCGTGCTCGGCATTCTCTACGAGAGCTTCATTCATCCCGTGACGATTCTCACCGCGCTGCCCTTCGCCGGCTTCGGCGCCCTGATCACTTTGATGCTCTTCAAGGTGGATGTGAGCATCTATGCCTTCGTGGGCATCATTCTGCTCATCGGTCTCGTGAAGAAGAACGGGATCATGATGATCGACTTCGCGCTGGAGGCCCAACGCAGAGAGGGCAAGTCGCCGCGCGACGCGATCTACGAAGCCTGCTTGATCCGCTTCCGTCCCATCATGATGACCACGATCGCGGCGCTCGTCGGCACGCTGCCGATCGCGATCGGCTTCGGCACCGGGGCTGAGTCGCGGCGGCCGCTCGGGCTCACCGTGGTGGGCGGCCTGCTCTTCTCGCAGCTCCTGACCCTCTTCGTGACGCCCGTCTTCTTCGTCTACATGGACAAGCTGCAGGAACGCCTGCGCGCTCTGCGGGGAAGCAAGCGCGCGGCGGGCGGAGAAGCGTGAGGCGAGCATGAGCCCATCGAACGGAGCCTTCGTCATTCGAGAAGCGACGGCGGCCGATGTCGACATCATCGTTCACCATCGGCGGAGCATGTTCGCCGACATGGGCAAGAGCAGCGAGCGGGGACGCGAGGCAATGGCGCGAACCGCTCACCCGATGATCGAGGCCGCCTTGAAAGACGGATCGTATCGAGGGTGGCTGGTCGAGATCGACGGGCGCGTGATCGCAGGCGGCGGAGTGCACATCGTCCCTTTTCAACCGACGCCCATGTATCCCGATCCGCGCCGCGCGTGGATTCTCAATGTCTACACGGAGCCGGAGTTTCGCCGCCAAGGATTTGCGCGGCTCGTGCTCGAGACCATCCTGATGTGGTGCCGGAAGGAAGGGCTCAAGCGCGTGTTCCTCCATTCCAGCGATTTCGGCCGCCCGCTGTACGAATCGCTCGGCTTCGAGCCGACGACCGAGATGAAGCTCGTCCTCAAGTAAGAGCGTGCCTCGAGCAGGCGTCCGTCATGCGCTGAAGGCGTGTCGTGAAGATCATGGTCCCCAGGCGATCGGCATGGCGTCCGACGCGTCACCCAACTCTATCGGTGAGCATCGAGCTTGGAGCGCGTGCCGAGATGAAGCACCACGTCGCCATCCTGACTGAACGCAAGGTCGAGCCGAACGCGGTCGATCCCGGGAGCCATGAGGTGCACGCCCACGCCGTAGCCCGTTCTTGACCGGTCGGCATTCAATTGGTTCTCGTCCGTCCAGGCGACGCCGCAGTCCACGAAGCCCACGAGGTTCATCCCGAGGCGAAAGGAGAGGAAGGACCAACCCAACAGTTGGATCTGGCGCGGGCTCATGATGCGGTAACTGTACTCGAGCGTGCCGAGGAGTTGGTTCTTGCCAAACAGCACCTTGCCCAGCTCGGTCCGCGAGTACCCGCGAAGGCTGTTGGTGCCTCCGAGGCTGTACTGCAGGTAGAGGGGGATGTCCTCCCCGACGATTCCCGTCTGGTGGGCAAAGACACCTCCGATCGCCAGCGAGGTCCTGCCGGAGATCGGTTGATAGCGGGCCACGTCAATCTGCGTGCGCCAGATGTCCGCGTCTCCACCCAGAAAGCCCCCCGTCCTGCGCTCTTGGATCCCGGTGACCCAGCCGCTGCGCGGGTCGAGCGGGTCTTCGACGGAGTTCGAGCGCAGCAGCATCTCGAATTGCGGAAGCTCGTCGCGATTCGTCGAGTTCAGCGTGACTCCCGGCTTGTCGCTCTCGGTTCGCAGAAAGTTGAAGCCGAGGCCCAGGCTGACGATGCGCTTGCGGCCCGGGTAGAAGGTGCCGCGCATGCCGGCGAGAAACGTCGTCTCCTGGCTCTCCCGGATTTTGTCCTCTCTCTGCTGGTAGGTGGTCATGAAGGACAGCGAAAACTGGCGGCGCGCCACGGAAAGCCACGGGTTGTTCAGAGAGAGCGAGTACTTGGTGATTCCGCCCCACTGAGCGTAAACGCTGGCCAGCGTCGCTTTGCCGAGCAGATTCGGCGTGGAGATCATGGGCCCGACATACCACCCGTTCTCCTCGCTGTACCCCGGAAGCAGCGTGGGAATATAGAGCGCGGTTTCTCCAACCTGGACGGCATAGACGACGCCGGCGCCCTCGCTCCGGGGCATGATCTCGACCTTGCTCAAGGCGCTCAGCTTCGTCAGGCGAATCAGGTCGCCCTTCATGGTCGCCAGACTCAGCGAATCGCCGACCTCGGTGTGGAGCTCACGCAGGATGATGTAGTCGCGGGTCTTCTTGTTACCGGAGATCTCGATCCGGACTACCGGGAGGCCCTCAAGGGCCGAGTAGTCGGGTTGATGGGCCTCACGACACAAGCCGATGTCGGCGCGGAGACCCAACAGGAGGACGAGAAGGAGGACCGTTTTGCTCCACATTCCAGCGCCCAGCGTTTGGTGCCTTCGGAAGTCTGCTGTCAGGTCCATACGACGAAGCCCGCTCTCAACTCCCATGGATCGACGATTGTTTTAGTCGGTTCCGACCGA
Organism: uncultured bacterium; assembly: GCA_964482205.1. Taxonomy (GTDB): domain Bacteria; phylum Eisenbacteria; class RBG-16-71-46; order CAIMUX01; family WJJG01; genus JAZDGX01. The sequence continues at coordinate 217,071 of CAYZWI010000004.1, forward strand.
TGGCACAACTGTTTCTTCGCCGGGGCATGCGGCCGAGACCCCTCACCGGCGCTCCCGGCCGCCTCCGGCAGGCGCATAAGGCTGGCTTCACCTTGCCGGGCCGGCCATGACGCCTCACCGGCACCGCGCCTCCATTGACACCAACACCATCTATTTCGTACACTTATGCATACGATTCAGTGAGGTGTCGGCAGCGGCACGGCGGGGCCGTGCGTGCTCGCTCCATGCGACCTTGTGCCGCCCGCCTTCGTTGTCGCCTTCCTTGAGTCGCGCGAGTCGCGGGACATGTGTCCGAGAAAGATCCCGATCGCTCTCCCGCGCGACGCCATGCGGGGACCGCGCCGGCGGTAACGTGGGTGATCCAGCTCACGGTCTGCATATTCCGCCGTCCGGCCCCCAGAGGAGCCTGCCATGAAGACGCTCATCCGCAAGTCCGTCGTCGCTTACCTGTCTCTCCTCGCGTGCGCTACCGGGGCTCTGTTCCTGGCCATACCCATGGCCACACCCATGGCCCAAGCGGCCAACGCCGGACCCAAAGTTGCCGGCGCTGATGATCGCGCTCGGGTCGTCGTCAGTCGGGACCCGAGCGGAAAGCGCCCTTCCGGATATCGCGAATACATGGAAGGGAGGGATTCGTCCGCGCCCTTCCAGGCCTCGCTCGTGAGCGAGACCCGCGCGGGCGGCGGCACGGTGATCGTCGTGGTGGAAGGCTATCTCTACTACAACATCATCCCCGCCATTGGACAGTTCACCAATGATCTCTTGACGGCGGGGTATTCCGTTCAGGTCCATCTGTCGTCTTCCTCGGGCACCGCCAACGACCTGCGCTCCTACTTGCAGGGGCAGTCTCAAGGCCTGGTGGGAGTGGTTCTCGTCGGCAACCTCCCGGTTCCATGGTTCGAAATCGGATACGACTTCGATGGCGCGGATGCCGACCTTCTCGATAATGAATACGCCGACTTTCCCTGCGATCTCTTCTACATGGATCTTGACGGCACCTGGTCGGACAACCTCTCCGCGGCGCCCTTCCAATCCGGCGTCTACGACAGCCACACGGCGGGCTCCGGCGACATGGATCCCGACATCTGGGTGAGCCGCCTCACTTCCCTGCCTCTAGGAGGAAATGAGACGACCTACTTGAACGCGTATTTCGCCAAGGATCGCGCGTATCGAGAAGGGACTCTGCGCATGCCCGATCGCGCGCTGGTCTATGTGGATGACGACTGGGTTTCGTGGTCCTCGGAAATCGCAGACGGAGTGGCCGCCGCCTATCCCACGCGGGTGCTGATCGACGACAGCTACACGACCTGCAGGGACGACTACCGCTACACTCGCTTCTTCGAAGAGTACGAGTGGATGCACGTCATGCTGCATTCGTCCGCGTGGGAGCACTTCTTCAAGGTGGGCGGCGCCTGGGAAATGGACGGAGCGAGCTATGCGACGGTCACGGCCGCCGACGTGCGCGACTTGAACCCCGCGGCGACCTTCTACAACCTCTACACCTGTTCGGCCGCGCGATACACCTCGTGGCCGTACATCGGCGGCTATTATCTCTTCAACAATTACGGCTCATCGAGCTACGGACTTGCAGCGGTCGGGACCACAAAGACGGGAGGCATGTGGGATTTCAATCTCTTCTACAGTCCCCTGGCGGATAACGGCAGCCTGGGGAGCGCGTTCCAGGACTGGCTGATCACGCAGGCGCCCTACGACTCGGTGGATGTGCGCTGGTTCTATGGCATGACGCTCCTCGGAGACGGCACGCTCGCTCCGCACCCGCGCGTCGTCGCGAGCAGCCCCGATGCGTATCAAACCGATGTCCCGGTCACTGCGGATGTGGTCTTTGAATTCGATCGCTCGATGCTCTCGACGACGCTGAGCACGGCGAGCTTCTCGTTGCACGGCGCACAATCGGGCCGGCATGCGGGAACCTACACCTGCGATGACGAGAACCATCGGATCCTCTTCGATCCGTCCGGGGAGCTCCTCGATGGGGAGGTCGTGAATGCGATTCTCAGCCGGAAGGTGCGGTCATCCGACAACATCTGCCCGGCGCCGCAAGTCAGGACGTTCACCGCGGCCATCGGCAATCCCACCTCCGGCTCATTGAGCCCCTGGTACACGATGACGCTGGGCGCGTCGGATGTCGCCACGAACCTCATTTGCACGGATCTGAACGGCGACCGCTATCCCGATCTCGCCGCATTGGTGGACCGTCCGTCGGGCGACCAGCTGGCGATCTTGCTCAACATCAACTCGGGCGCATTCGCGGCGCCGACGTACTACCCCGCGGTCGACGGCGTTCGCTGGCTCGTGGCGGGGGACTTCGATGGGGACTACGACACCGATCTCGTCACGTGCACTAGCCAGCTCGTCGTCAACAACTACAGCCTCTACCGGAATAACGGCAACGGCACCTTCGCGGCCGCCGCCAGCTTCAATGGCGGCGCGTATCCGACCGAGATCCGGTGCGGAGATTTCGACGGGGATGGCGATCTCGATCTCTACACGATTCAGAATACCGCGAGCGACGTCACCTATTTCCCCCAGCTTCTCGTCAACAATGGATCAGGCTCCTTCTCGTTGGGGCTCGGCATCGGTTGGGTGAAACCCACGGGCTTTGTCTACCGCGCGGAAGCGGAGGGCGACGTGGATGGAGATGGAGACCTCGATCTCGTCGGCATCGGCGCAGGTCCGGGAGGCGCCGACGACAGCCTCGCCGTGTTCCTGAACTTCGATCTGAACGCCCGCATGAGTCCCGAGCCGCATCGGCTCTATGTGCGTAACGGCGCGTCGGATCTGTGCGTCAACGATTTCGATGGGGACGGGATCCTGGACGCCGCCGTTGTGACGAACCTCGAAAGCTCCCTCATGGTCTTCCATGGCAACGGCGACGGCACCTTCTCCCTGGCCGATGAGGTCTATCACTGGATGGATGCCGCGACGAGCATCGCTGGCGGAGATTGGGACGGTGACGGCGACATCGACCTTGCCTTGGGAGGGTGGTATCTCACCTATCGACGAGTGCTCTTCCTCAAGAACGACGGGGACGGGACCTTCACGGTCGACATTGTCTGGGATGCGGGAGCGGATATGGTCTGCTGCGGCGATCTCGACCGCGACCGGGATCTCGATCTCGCCACTGCCCGGACGAATATCGTCTCCACCTTGCAGAACGCCGGCGTGGATCTGATTGCCCCCGCTCGGATCCTGGATCTTGCGCTGGCGGCGGCGGGCCGGGACACGACGATCACCCTCGTGTGGACCGCGCCCGGCGACGACGGCGGCCTCGGACGCGCGAGTGCCTATCGGATGCGCTATTCGACGAGCGCCGTGGGCACGGACACGACCGCCTGGTGGAACGCGGCCACCGCCTTGACCGGCTTGCCCACCCCGGCGCCCGCGGGAACGCGCGAGTCCTATTCCGCTTCTGCTCTGCCGCAGAGCCTGTGCTACTTCGTGATGACGACGGCCGACGAAGTTCCGAACTGGTCCCCATACTCGAATGTGCTCGCTGTCGATTTGCGCGATTTGAGCGCGATCGAGGGCGGCGAACGCGGATGGGCGCTGCGCTGCACGGCCGCGCCCAATCCCTTGCCCGGACGCAGCCGCGTGGAGTTCGCGATTCCGAGGACGGGCCGGGTGAACTTGAGCGTGTACGACCTGCTCGGCCGCAGGATCGCGGTGCTCGCGGACGGCGTGCAGACGGCGGGCAGCCACGCGCTGGAATGGGACACCGCGAGAATCCCGAGCGGGGTCTACTTCTATCGGATGGAATACGAGCGCGAAGTGATCACGCGGAGGGTCGTGGTGACGAGGTAGGCCGGGGACGATCCAGGTCATCAAGCGCCACGCGCTCAACGCACCGCGAGATGCTGCGTGATCGACAAGCGGTGAGGCGCGCAGCGCGCTCGATGCGCGGTGAGGCGCACCGCGTGACCGACGCCCGATGCCACATACAGTTCTTGTCTGCCGCAGGTCAGGTCGGTGCGGACCCGCTTCCGCCGCACTATCCCCGTGAGCGTTTCCAGATATCAGCCAGCGCGAGAAGCAGGCCGATTCCCATCAGACCGTAGCCGATCGCGCGATCGGCGCCGAGGAGGATTCCTGCAACCACGCATGCAAAGGCGAGGCCGGCCAGGGGCGAGAGTCTCTTCCCTGCGCCCTTCCCACGCACACGAAAGACAAGGAGGGCGACGGCCGCGAGGACGACGATCGCAACGACGATGAAAGCTGTTGGGGTGGTCACCTGCGCTCCTTTCGGTTTGACCAGAAGCACAATGTGCTTCGTTGAGGCAGGCCTCGCCGTCTGACGTCAAGACCCGCCGCCGCGTCCGTCCGCAAGCTCGTCCAGCGCTCTCCGGTACTCCGCCGCCTGCGTGGAGCGCCCCGTGCGATCGCACAGCTCGATCATGCGCGTGAGCGAGTCGCGCTTCTGCGCCGAGGTCGCTCGCGGCGATTTCATGACCGCTGGGTGGCTGGACTCCAGAAGCGGCCCCGCTTCCCCGTACCGGCCGAGCGCAATCAGACAGCCTCCCAGCGTGTTCTCGGCCAATGCGACTTGCCAGGGATCCTCGGATGATGCGGCTCTGCGAATCTCGAGGCATCGCCGCAGCATCGGCTCGGCTTCCGCCGCGCGGCCGCGCTCGACCAGCAGCGATCCGAGGCCGAGTAGGGTATTGGCCACCTGCGGATGCTTGTCGCCAAGGAGCGCGGAACGCATCTCGAGCGAGCGCCGGAAGAGCTTCTCCGCTTCGGCGGGCTTGCCCATCTGTTGGTCCAGGATCGCGAGGTTTTGAAGCGCGGTCGCCACCGCCGGATGCTCTTCGCCGTAGATGCGCTGCCTGAGAAGCAGCGTTTCTCGATAGAGCGGCTCCGCTGCCGCATACTTGCCCTCCGAGAAGAGCACGGTGCCGAGATTGTTCAGGCACGCCGCGAGCGTCGGATGGTCGCCCCCCAGAATGCCGCGAGAAATCGTGAGGGCCTCCGCGTAGCTCGCCTCCGCCTCCTCCACGCGGCCCTGGGCTCGAAGCAGACCTCCCAGTGTGGTCAAGGCGAAGACCACGTTCAGGTGCTGCTCGCCGTAGATCCGCCGCACCATCGCGAGCGCTTCGCGCGCGAGCGATTCGGCTTCGGCATACTTGCCTTCCGCGCGCAGCGCGTCGGCGAGGTTGTTGAGGCTCGCGCAGACTTCCGGATGATCGCCGCCGGGCGTGACGCGGCGGATCTCGAGCGTCCCACGGAATAGCGACTCCGCTTGCGCGTACTGGCCCTCCTCCATGCGCAGCGAGCCGAGATTGTTGAGCGTCGAGATGACCGCCGCGTGATCGTCGCCGAGCAGACGGCGGCGCATCGCGAGCGACGCCGCAAAGAACGAATCGGCCTTCTGGTGCTCCCCTTGCGCGCCCTTCAGCAGGCCGAGATTGTTGAGACTCGCGGCCACTTCGACGTGTTCTTCCCCGTAGAGGCTGCGCCGGATCTTCAGCGCATCCAAGGCGAGCGACTCAGCCGTGGCGAATTCTCCCTGATCATGAAGGAGCTGCGTGAAATCGTCGAGGCTGGATGCCACATCCGCGTGACCTTCACCCAGGTGGCGCTTGCGCAGATCGAGCGCGTCGCGCAAGTACGGCTCCGACTCTTCATACAGCCCGAGCGCACGGTAGGTGTTGCCGATGGTCGCATCCACGGCCGCGAGGATTTCCGGCTGGCCCTTCAACTCCGTCGCCGCGCTTCGGGCCGCCTCTCCCAGCGCTTCGCGCACCGTGACGTCCCGACCCCGCGCCTGGGCCGGGTCGATCGAGGCGAGCATGCCTTGCAGAAACTCGTTGATCCGCGTCGATTTCTCCGCTTCTAGCACCGCGCGCTCGCGCTCGCGATCGGCGCGCAGCCGCTCTTTTCGCTGCTCGCCGAACATGAAGGCCATCGTGATGCCGAAGGCCACGAGCAGCGCCGCGACCGTTCCGGCGAAGGCGAAGGCCCGTTTGTGCCTCAGCATGAGCTTTCGCAACTGGTACGACGCGCTGGGCGGCCGTGCGAGAATCGGCTCGTCGGCGAGCGAGCGGCGGATGTCCTCCATCAACGCGGACGCGGTCGGATAGCGGCGAGCAGGCTCCTTTTCGAGGGCCTTCGAGAGAATCGTCTCGAAATCGCCGCGCAGCGCGCGCACGAGGTTCCCGGGCCTTGGCGGAACCTCTTGCGTAATGACGCGCACCGCTTCGTGCAGGAGATCGCGCCGGATCTCGTAGGGCCGGCGGCCGGTCAGCATCTCGTAGGCGATCACGCCGAGCGCGTAGACATCGCTGCGCACGTCGATCTGGTCGTTGTCCCCGCGCGCCTGCTCGGGACTCATGTACGCCAGCGTGCCTTGAATGCGCCCGGCTTCCGTCAGGTAGGCCGTGCTCTCGGTGGCGTCGGTCTCCATGATGCGCGCGAGGCCGAAGTCGAGGACTTTCACCTGCGCTTCCGACGACGAGTCTTCGGTCTCCAAGGCCTGGTGGCGCGCGGTTTGAGATTGCGCGGTTTGGGAGTCCTTGGCCTGGGGGCCGCCCGCGGCCTGGGCGCCGGCGCCCTCCCTCGATCTCGGCGGAATGACGAAGATGTTCGAGGGTTTCAGGTCCCGATGGAGCACCGCGCGCTGATGCGCGTAGGCCACGGCGTCGCAGATCTTCAGCAGCAGATCCAGCCGGGCGCGCAACCGATCGGCCGGGGGTGACTCGCCCAGCGGATCGCGCGCGAGATAGCCGTCGAGCGGGATGCCCTGAACAAGCTCCATGGCGAAGAAATGCTCGCCCTGCTCGGTGCGGCCCGCCTCGTAGATGGCGGCGATGCCGTGATGTTTCAGGCGCCCGAGAGCCTGCTCCTCCCGCCGGAACATGCGCACTTGTTCTTCGCCCACGAAGGCCCCGCCGCGAATCACTTTCAACGCCACGCGGCGGCGGGGGTTCTGTTGCTCGGCTTCGTAGACGACACCCATCCCGCCTTCGCCGATCTTGCGGATGATCCGGTACCCGGCGATCGCTGACGGAATGCCCGTTGCGGAGACTTCGGACGCGTCTGTTCTGGTGGCATCGGGCATCTGCCTGTCCGGGCTCGATTCGCCGGAACGATGCTCAGGTCCGGCTGATTCGCTTTGCGAGGGTTCGGCGTTCATCGTCCATCACTCTCGCCATCACTCGCGCTGGTCAGGCACACGTTTCGGACACAACTCTTCTGTCTTCACGACTGGCGCTGCTGGCGGGGGGACGCGGAAGGCCGCTCACTCGACCGCGTCGAAGAGAGCCTTGATGCGGCCCCAGGTGCTTCGCGTGTCGTCGTCGGGTTCGCCGGCTTCCGGCACATTCTGAGGATTGCTCAAGCAGCCGGACGAATACGTGCTCACGATGTCGGCCCGCTCCGCCGGCGGCCCTTCGGGCACGCGAACGGGGATTATGCGCATGGTCCATTCCGCATTCTCGTCGAGCCACCAGAACTCGACCCAATGGTCGCCCGGCGCCACACCGCCAACGGTCACGCCCAGGAGATAGCAGCAAATGCAGTCGCAGGGAGTGGTCAGAACCTCATACTCCCAGATGCGAATGGTCTCCTCTTCCTCTTCCACTTCGTACCGAAATTCATCCGGGCAGCAGTTGTAGACCGCGTTCTCATGCACGACGACCACACTGCCTTCTTCCACGAATGCGCGCACGGAGTCCGGATTTTCGCAGACCGATTGGGCGAAGCAGACCGTGGGGATCGCAAGGATCAGCATCGAGAGAGCGGCGGGAAGTGTTCTCATCGTAACCTCCCTGGCACGGAAGTCGTCTCTTCTGTTCCCCAGTGTACTGCAACGGCGGCAAGGGAATCCAGGGCCACTCCACCCCCTCGCCCACATTGACTTTCCCCAGGGCGGGGCGTACCATTTCCTTCTGCCAGACGCGTTCCGCGGCACTTCGAGTTGCCCAGCCAGTGATCCCGTTCCTCCTTCGCGCGTCGTCCGGCGACTAGGAATCACCTCGAAGCCCCGCAATCGGCTCCTGGGCGGCATTGCCCAAAAGGAGGCCCGCCATGCGCCACCTGCCGGTTTTCCTCTGCGTGGTTCTCGTTCTCAGCATCCTCTCTCCCTGCCCGGCCCAGACGGAACCGCCGGAGAAGCTCCCGACCCTAGGCCAGCCGAAACCGCCCCTTGGACCCGCGGCGAGTTTCCCGCCCGAGTCGCGCCTCGACTGCTACCTCTTGAGCGTGGCCTATGAATGGGACTTCGCGGTCGGTTCTCACAGCTTCACGACGGCCCTGTGCGACCACGGGGGCGCCGCCGTGTGGTCCTGGGGTCCTTGCGGAATCGCCGGCGCCCCTCCCAATGTATGGGGCACCGTTCTCGACGGCTCTTATCCCAACGATGCCGGCCGCGGCCTGCGCTCCCCGGAGTTCACGGTCACTGCTGATGCGCACCTCGTGGAAGTCGTCCATTGGTTCGCCATCGAGACGAACTTCGACGGAGGCCATGTGGTCGTGATGCCCGGCGGAAACATGATCGAGCCGATCGGCGGGTACACGGCTCCCGTGATTTCGGAAAGCAGCTCATATTACGCCTATTGCGTGGACGGGCAGCCTGGTTGGACGGGCTCCAGCGGAGGGTGGCGGATCGATTGCTTCGATCTCGGAGAGTTCCTCGGTCAAACGATCGCGCTGGAATTCGAGTTCGGCTCCGATGCCAGCGTAGTAGATGAGGGCTGGTTCCTTGCGCGCGTGCGCATCGGACGCTCCGGCAATCCGGTCGCCGCCTGCTGCCTTCCTTCGGGAGGATGCGGGCTCTACACGCGCGACGTTTGTCTCGAGATGGGCGGGCTTTGGAACCCTTCCTGGACAAGTTGCGATCCGAATCCATGCTCGCAGCCCTGCCCCATGTCGATTGTTCCGGTTGTCTGGGATTTCCGCATCTCACCTCAGAACTTCAACGGCTATGGCTGCGAAGAGAACGCGGTGCCGGTTTGGGAATACGGGACGACGAGCTACGTGCCCGGAGTGGCCGGAGCGGTGTGGGGCACGGTTCTCCAGGGCGCGTACTACAACAACAGCGGAGGCGGTCTCGTCTCGCCGGGCTTCCTGGTCACCGACTCGACGAAGATCGTCGAGATCGTGCACTACTTCTCCTTCGAGTACGGCTATGACGGCGGCAATGTATCCGTCATGACGGACAGGGACGGCGCGCGGTCCCAGGAAGTCATCTCTCCCTTGCTCGGCTACACCACGTCCGCCATCTCGGCGAGCCCTTCCTACTATGCCTATTGTGTCGACGGAGAGCCCGGATGGACGGGAACATCCGGCGGCTGGCGGATCGATTGCTTCGACCTCTCGCCCTATTTGGGCCAATCCGTGATGCTCGCGTTCGAAATGGGCTCCGACCTGTCGGTCACGAACGCGGGTTGGTACATCGCCGACGTTCATGTGGGCGGATCGCCGTCCGGATACGAGGCGATTCTGCAAGTCGGCGACTGGTTCTTCGCCGAGAGCTGGAACGATTGGGCCGGACCGACGGCGGAGGAGCCGGGCCTGATACCCATTTCGCTGCATCTGAACATGCCCGACCTGCAGAGTCCGATCACCTCAGTGGATTTCTATTTCGAGCAAGGTGGCGGCTGGACCTACATCTCCACCGACACGGATGGAACGGACCCACGGTTCGATTCGGTCGGAGAATCGCTGCCGACCGGAGACGGATGGTCGCTCGCGGTCGCGCTGATCGAGCCCTTCCCCCAGCCCGCGGCGCATTTCCGGGCGGTGGCGCATACGGCGAGCCGGGAGGAGCATGCCATTGAGTGCTTGATCCCCATCGACCCCACTCCTCCTTCACGGGCGTCGGCCAGCGTCGACGATTGGTCGATCATAGATGAGGACACGCTCAGCGCGACGATCACGCCCAACGGCGTAGACATCGACTCGGTCGTCGTTTGGGTGCGCATGATGCCGGATGTATTCGACAAGGCGGTCCCCGGCATCAATCAACTGACGCACTCCCCGACGCATTGCGCCCCGACGGCCGCGGCGCAGTGCCTGAAGTACTTCGAGCTCGTCCACGGAGATACCGATGTGACGGGAGGGCTCGGCGACGACGCGCTCGTCGACGCGCTCGCCGCCTACATGAAGACCAACATGGCTCCCGAGCCGGGCACCTACTTGCGCAACTGGATTGGTGGACTCAGTCGCTGGCTCGAAGACCACGGCACCGGCTACTCGCTCCGTTCCTACCGGCACTATGACGAGTCTGGGAGGCTGTGGACGGAACAGGACTGGAGGCGCATCCGAAACGAGTTCGAGCGCTGCCACGACGTGATGCTCGGCATCTTCTGGGATGCGACACACTCTTGCCGGGGAGGCCACACCTTGACGCTGTGCGGCCTGAGCAACGACGCCCTCGAGAACGGCAACTACTGGGCCACTTTCATGGATCCGTGGATGGGCGTCATGACGTCCGGTCAGATCGACCCCGATGATGGAAGAATCGAGGAGATCAACGGCACGGGGGCCTGCATCGGCGCCACGCTCATCGTCACCCCGGCCGAGAGCCGCCCGGGCGGATTGCCCCTCGCTCAAGCGGTCTACGCGGGACCGAACCTCTGGCCGGATCCGATTCCCGTTCCCCTCCCCGAAATCGGTCGGTACTTCATCGATGTAGTGGTCACGAACATGGCCGGCCACGCATATCGCCGGACGACCCCGATCATCCGCCGGGATGGATCGGCCGCGCCTGCGGAGACACGGGCGCCGTCGCGCTTCGCGCTCGGCATGCCGCGTCCGAATCCGTTCGGGGCGGGCACCCGCGTGGAGTTTGCGCTTGCCGAAGCGGCCCCGGTCTCGATCACGATCTTCGATGTCACTGGCGCGAAAATGCGGACACTCTTCGAAGGCACGACCGGGCCGGGAACGCGCGAGGTCCTCTGGGACGGGCGTGACGACGCGGGCCGACCTGCGCCCGGGGGGATCTACTACATCCGCATGACGGCTCCAGGGATCGAGCGGACGAGGAGCGTGATGTTGCTGCGATAGAACAACAAGCCTGATCAGAGTCCGATGCGGGAAGGCGGCCCTCGACTCCGAGGCGCGCCCGCGCTCATCACGGCTTCTTGGCTTTAGACGCTCGCAGCTCTTTGTACCGGAAGCAGGTGATCAGGTGATCGTTCACCATGCCGGTCGCCTGCATGTGCGAATAGACGACCGTCGAGCCGACGAACTTGAACCCGCGGCTCTTCAGGTCTTTGCTGATGCGATCGGAGAGCGGCGTGCGCGCGGGCATGTCGATGAAAGCGCGCAGGCGGCTGCACAGCGGCTTGCCATCGACGAAGGCCCAGATGTAGCGATCGAAGCTGCCGAACTCCTTCTGGACTTCAAGGAATCGTTGCGCGTTGTTGATCGCGCCGAGGATCTTCAGCCGGTTGCGAATGATGCCCGCGTCTCCGAGCAGGCGCTGGACATCGCGTGCGTTGAACCGGGCGACCGTGTGCGGATCGAAGTCGCGAAAGGCGCGGCGGAAGTTCTCGCGCTTGTCGAGGATGAGCCGCCAGCTCAAGCCCGCCTGCATGCCTTCGAGAATCAGGAACTCGAACAGCTTGCGATCGTCGTGCAGCGGCGTCCCCCACTCGCGGTCGTGATACTCGCGCATGAGCGGGCTCTCGGCGTCGCCCCAACAGCGGCGCACGATCCTGTCCGGCATCGATGGATCCCTCCGCTTCTCCGGGCCGCATGAAGTCCTGGCAAAGACCTACTCCATCTTAGCGGTGCGCGGCCCCTTGCGCGAGACGCCGGAAAATGTCTGGCGGCCCGGAGAGATCTCCCCGGCATGGCCGTGTGTGGGAAGGCCAGTGCGGTGAACGAGACTCACGCCCGCATCGCGGGATCCTGGACGCTCTCGTCTCCCGCAAGATCGCTTCGTTCCGCCGCCCTCCTGGTGTAGTCTCCCGCGTCGACATCCCAAAATGCGCGGGAGCGTTTTCCCCCGCGCTGTTTACCCATGGAACTTGCGCATGGCGATGACATCGACAACGAGCCCGAAGCCGCAGGCCCCCGGCGGCATGGCCGAGCTGCTCACGATCGCGCTGCCGATGATCGCGTCGAATTCATGCGACATGCTCATGATGTTCAGCACGCGCATCTTTCTCTCGTGGGTGCGGCCCGAGTACATGAGCGCGGCGATGGCGGGCGGGCTGACCTCGTTCATGTTCCTCACCTTCTTCTCGGGGCTCGCCCAGTATTCGACCGCGATGGTGGCGCAGTACCTCGGGGCGGGAAGGAAAGAGCGCTGCCCCGCCGTCCTCGGCCAGGCGCTGATCATCTCCCTGCTCGCCTATCCCATCGTGCTCGCGTGCATCCCGGTCGGCTATCGCATGTTCGCCGCTTCGCATCCGGCGCCCGAACAGCTCGCTCCGCAGCGCGAATACTTCCGCATCCTGATGCTCGGCGGAATTCTCGCCCTCCTGCGGAGCAGCTTCAGCGGCTTCTTCAGCGGGATCGGGCGCACGCGCGTGGTCATGTTCTCGACCGCGCTCGCCCTGGCGGTGAACTTGTCGGTCAGCTATGTGCTCATCTTCGGGCATCTGGGCGCGCCGGCCATGGGCGTGCGCGGGGCGGCCTTCGGCACCTTGAGCGGCTCGTTGGCCGCGGTGATCACGCTGGCCGCCGTCTATTTCTCGCCCCCCAACCGGCGCGAGTTTCCCGTGCGGGCGGGGCTCAAGCTGGACCTGCCTCTTCTTCGAAGGCAACTGCGTTTCGGCACTCCCTTCGGGCTCGAGCTCTTCCTCAACATCATGGCCTTCAATGTGCTCGTGCAGGTCTTCCATTCCTATGGCACTTCGGAGGCCGCCGCGATGACGATCGCGTTCAGTTGGGACACGGTTTCCTTCGTGCCGCTCATGGGCCTGAATATCGCGGTCGTGAGCCTGGTCGGCCGTCACATGGGCGCGGGGCAGCCGGACACGGCCCATCGCACCGTGCAGTCCGCGCTCAAGCTCGCGCTCACCTACTCGGCGCTCACCTTCACGATGTACAGCCTCTTCTCGCATCCGCTGGTGGAGCTCTTCCGGACGCGCAATGACCCGGCGGCCTTCGCGGCGGTGCGCCCGCTGGCGGTCTTCATGCTACGTCTGGTCGCGCTGTATGTGATGGCGGACGCGATTGGAATCGTCTTCGGCGGAGCGCTGCGCGGCGCGGGCGACACTTTCCGCACGATGCTGCTGACCGTGAGCGGCCATTGGGCGCTCGCGCTGGCGGGATTGATCCTGGTGCGCTTCGTCCACGCCTCGCCGCGCCTCACCTGGGTCTTCGTGGTCGCGCTGGTGATGGTCGTCGGCTTGGTCCTCTACCTGCGCTACCGCACCGGCCATTGGCGCCGCATTCGTGTGGTCGAAGGTCCGCCGCCGGATCCCGGCGCCACCGCCGCGCCGCTCTCCGACCTGGCATGAGCCGTGCCCGCGCTTGACTGCCTCCCCTCTCTCCGCCACAATCCCGGGTTGATTCCGCCCCTGCTTCATGGACGCAAACCGGGCATGAGCCTTCCCGGCTCAGAGCGCGATCACGCGCGAAGGAACGCATGGGAACAAAGGTCGGGATCCGTCTGCTTCTTCTCGCGAGCGCGCTCTTCTTTTTCGTGATTCCGCATGCGAGTTGCGGCAAAAACGGCCGCGGCGGCATCACTCTCGCGGGGTCGACCGCCTTCCAGCCCTTCGCCGAAAAGCTCGCGGAACGATATCTGGCCGCGCATTTGGACGAGTCCATCGATGTCCAGGGCGGAGGCTCGGCGGTCGGAATCCAGGCGGCCATTTCCGGGGCGGCGGAAATCGGCGTGGCCGACATGCTGCAATTGCCCCAGGAGGCGGCCGCGCTCACCGCCACCATCGTCGCGCGCGACGGCATCGCCCTGGTCGTCCACCCGAGCAATCCTCTCCGCGAATTGACCGCGGAGCAGGCCCACGCCATCTTCGCCGGCCACATCCGCAACTGGCGCGACCTCGGCGGGCGTGACGCCACGATTCATGTGTTCTCGCGCGAAGACGGCAGCGGCACGCGCAAGTCGTTCGACAAGATGGTGCTGCAGGGGGATCGCGTGAGCGGAGAAGCGCTCTATCAAAACTCGAACGGCACGATTCGCGAGGCGGTCGCGAGCGATCCGAACGCGATCGGCTATGTGTCGATCGGTCTCGTAAACGACAATGTGAAGGCGCTCCTCTGGAATGGAATCGAGCCGGCCAACCAGAATGTGGTCGACGGCATCTATCCACTCGCAAGACCCGTGTACTTTCTCACCCGGGGAGAGCCGGCGCCGCCGGCGAGGAGGTTCATCGAGTACGTGCTTTCTGCGGAAGGGCAACAGATCCTCGCGGCCGAAGGCCTGGTCCCGGTGAACTGAGCCATGGATCGCTGGGTGTCGCGACTGCTCTTCCTGGCCGCCTGCTCGTCGGCCTTTGTGCTCGCCGCCATCGCCGTTTTCATCTTTCTCGAAGGCGTGCCGATCATGGTTCGCACCGGCATCGGCCGCTTCCTCTTCGGAACTATCTGGGACCCATCGCAAGGCCGCTTCGGAATCCTGCCCTTCATGATCGGCTCGCTGTACGTCACCTTCGGCGCGCTCGTCTTGGGCGTGCCGCTCGCGGTGGGCTGCGCCTTCTATCTCGCCGAATTCGCGCCCAAGCGTTCTGTGACCTTGCTCAAGCCCGCGATCGAGTTGCTGGCCGGCATTCCTTCGGTCGTGTACGGATTTCTCGGCGTGATCTGGCTCGCGCCGATCATTCGCACGCAGCTCGGGGGGCCGGGGCTCTCGATCCTGGCCGCCTCGTGCGTGCTGGCGGTCATGATTCTGCCCACGATCGTGGGCGTCTCGATCGACGCGATCCAGGCGGTTCCGAAGAGCTTCAAGCAAGGCGCGCTCGCGCTCGGGGCGACGCAGTGGCAGGCGGCCTGGCGGGTGATGTGGCCCGCCGCGCGGCCGGGGATCCTCGCCGGCGTGATCCTCGGCATGGGCCGCGCGGTCGGCGAGACGATGGCGGTGATCATGATCTCGGGCAACGCGACCCACATCGCGCGCTCGCCGCTGGATTCCACGCGCACGCTGACCGCCAACATCGCGATCGAGATGGGCTATGCGGTGGGCGCGCACCGGGAAGCGCTCTTCGCCACCGGGGTCGTGCTCTTCCTCTTCATCATGATCCTGAATACCGTGGCTCTCAAATTCGCAAAGCGGGCGTTCTGACATGCGCATTTCGCCGCAATTCACACAGGCCGTCGCCAAAGCGCTCCTCGCGCTGGCGTGCGCGTCCGCCATCCTGGCGCTGCTCTTCGTCGTCGGGATGGTGCTCGCGGGCGGATTGCCGCATGTCTCGTGGAGCTTCCTCACCCAGCCGATTCTCGACATGGGCCGCGAAGGCGGGATCCTGCCCGCGATCGTGGGCACGCTGATGATGGCCTTCGTTGCGATCGGCATCGCCGGCCCGCTCGGCGTGGCGAGCGCGATCTATCTGGCCGAGTACACGGTCGAGAGCCGCATTACGCAGGCGATCCGCTTCGGGATCAATTGTCTCGCGGGAGTGCCCTCGATCATCTTCGGCCTCTTCGGCTTCATTCTCTTCGTCGTGATCCTCGGCTTCGGCTGGTCGATTCTTTCGGGCGGCTTTTCGCTGGCGGCGATGGTCCTGCCCACGATCATCCGGACCTCGGAGGAAGCCCTGCGCTCGGTGCCGCGTCAATATCGCGATGTCGCCGCCTCGCTGGGCGGGACGCGCTGGCAGGTGGTCACGCGCTCGGTGCTTCCGAATGCGCTGCCCGGCATCCTCACTGGTCTGATTCTGGGAATCGGCCGCTCGATCGAGGACACCGCGGTTGTGATGTTCACCGCCGGCTCTGCCGTGCAGATGCCGCATTCGCTCTTCGATTCCGCGCGCACGATGTCGGCGCACTTCTATATTCTCGCGCGCGAGGGAGTCTCGAGCAAAAACGCCTACGCGACTGCGGCGGTGCTGATCCTCACGATCCTCGTCATCAACGTGAGCGCCTACTCGCTGATGCACCGCATGATGCGCGGCCGGAGGCCGGCGTGAGGAACGGGCACGGCAGGCGGGTGGATGCGCTGGTTGGCCGCGAGGCGGGCGGGACTTCGCGGCCTTCCCTCGAGCCGGCGGCGGCGTCCGGCGACGAGCCGCGCGTGAAGATCGCGGTCCGCAACCTTCAGATCCGCTTCGGCGACATCCAGGCGCTGAAGGATGTGACCCTCGACGTGCTGCGGCACGAGATCCTGTCGGTGATCGGGCCGGCCAATTCGGGCAAGTCGAGCTTGCTCCTCGCGCTCAACCGCATGGTCGAGCGCGTCCCTCACTCGCAGGTTTCGGGACAGGTGCTGCTCGACGGCCGGAACATTCGCGAGATCTCGTCGGTGGAAGAGCTGCGCCGGCGGATCGGAATGGTCTTCGCCCTGCCGACTCCCTTGCCGATGAGCATTCGCGAGAACCTGCTCTTCGGGCCGCGCATGTCCCGGCACCTGAGCCGCGGCGAGGCCGACCGGCTGGTCGAGACTTCCCTGCGCACGGCGTTTCTATGGGACGAGGTCAAGGACCGCCTCGACACCTTCGCGTTCCACTTGTCGGGGGGCCAGCAGCAGCGCTTGTGCATCGCGCGCAGCTTGGCCGTTCAACCGGAAGTGATTTTGTTCGACGAGCCTTGCTCCGGACTCGATCCGATCTCCACCGCCAAGGTGGAAGAGGTGATGAAGGAGCTGAAGCGCGATCACACGCTCGTGCTCGTGACGAACAACACGAAGCAGGCCGCGCGGGTCGGCGACCGCACGGCGTTTCTCTTGATGGGCGAGCTCATTGAAGTGGACCGCACGGAGAAGATCTTCACGACTCCCTCCGAGAGGCGCACGGAGGAGTATGTGACCGGCCAGTTCGGTTAACGGACACGATTCCCCGCGTACGGCGATCGGATCGCCGAGTGCGGCGCGGGGCGGCATTCAGGCGGAATTCGATGGACGCGATCGCATGCCGGAATCTCAACCTCTACTACGGGGACTTCCACGCCCTGAAAGATGTCTCGCTGCGCATCGCGCCCAACCGAATCACCTCGCTCATCGGCCCCTCGGGGTGCGGGAAGTCGACGCTCTTGCGGGTCTTCAACCGCATGAACGAGTTGATCGAGGGCGTGCGGGTGACCGGCGAAGTCGAAGTGCTCGGGCGCTCGCTCTTCGCGCAAGACCTCCAGCAGTTGCGCAAGTCGGTGGGCATGGTCTTTCAGCGGCCCAATCCTTTTCCCTTGTCGATCTATGAGAACATCGCCTTCGGGCTTCGCATCCACGGCCAGGGCAACAAGGCGTTTCGCGAGGCGACCGTTCAGGAAAGCCTTCAGGCCGTCGGGTTGTGGACCGCGTTCAAGGACCGGTTGCAGGAAAACGCGCTGCAATTGTCAGGCGAGGAGCAGCAGCGGCTGTGCATCGCGCGCTTGCTGGCCGTGAAGCCGAACATCCTCCTGATGGACGAGCCCTGCTCGGCGCTCGATCCGATCGCGACCGCCCGCGTGGAGGAGCTGATGCAGGACTTGAAGGCCAATTACACGATCGTGATCGTCACCCACAACATGCAGCAGGCGGCGCGCGTCTCGGAAGAATGCGGCTTCATGCTCTTGGGCGAGCTGGTCGAATTCGGGCGAACGAGCGAGCTGTTCACCCGGCCGCGCGATCGGCGCACGGAGGAGTACATCAGCGGGCGTTATGGTTGATGCCCGGTGCCACCCGCGGATCCGCGCTACCTGCGGGCATGGGGAAACCCATCGTTGCGTTACGGGCAGCGCGGGAAAGCGCATCGTCGCGTTACGGGCGGTGATCGGGCATCATTCGGCTCTGGGGGAATCATGGACCATCACATCGACCGGCATTTCGACCAGGCGCTCGACGCGCTGAAACAGCAGATCATGATCATGTGCTCCAAGGTGGAGTTCATGATCGCCGACGCCATCCGCTGCCTGGCGGAGACCGACTGCCGGCTGGCCGTGCAAATGCGCGAACGCGATCGCGCCATCGACGCATTGGAAGTGGCCATCGACGAGCACTGCCTCGAGCTGCTGGTGCGCTACCAGCCCGCGGCGCGCGACCTGCGCTTCATCACCCGCGGGCTGAAGATCGTCACCGATCTCGAGCGGGTCGGCGATCTCGCCGTCAACCTCGCCAGCCGTTCCATCGAGCTGCGCGAAGCGGGCGGGCCGGCAATCGATCTGACCGAGCTCGCGGCCGTGGTGCAAGGCATGCTGCGCGACAGCATCATTGCGTTCGTGGAGGGCGACGCGGCCAAGGCGATGGCGGTGCTGCGCAAAGACGACATGGTCGACAATCTCACGCGCACCTACATCAACGGCTTCATCGACCGCTCGCGGCACGAGCCGGAGGCGATCGGACGGATCTTCCCCTCCTCGTCGGTGGTGCGATATCTCGAGCGGGTGGCCGACCACTCGACGAACATCGCCGAACTTGCGATCTTCATGGTGAAGGGCCGCGATGTGCGGCACGGCCACACGAAACTTCCAGAACGGGAAGACTTCGAGGGGCGCTGAGGCCGGGAGGCACGCGCGGCGGCGGGGAATGGCGCGGCCGCGGCGGGCATGCCTTGCACGGCGGGGAACGCATCCGGTCCTGCGGCGCGCATAGCAAACGAGGGCACAGTGGGCATCACGGAATTCCTGGTACCGAGAATCACGCACGCCATCGACATGATGGGCTATCCCGGCGTCGCCTTCCTGATGATGCTGGAGAGCATGGTCTTTCCCATTCCCAGCGAAGCGGTCATGCCGTTCGCCGGATCGCTCGTGCCCGCGGGACGCTTCACCTTTCTTGGCGTGGTTCTCGCGAGCACCTTCGGGAGCATCGTCGGCTCGCTGCTCTCCTACGCGATGGGCTACTACGGCGGCCGGCCGTTCCTCCTGCGCTTCGGCCGCTATCTGCTCCTCAATCCGCATGACCTCGAGATCACCGAGCGCTTCTTCGCGCGGCGCGGATCGGCCGCGATCTTCGTCGCGCGCTTCATCCCCGTCGTCCGCCATCTGATCTCGGTTCCCGCCGGAATGGGCAAGATGAACCTCGCGCGCTTCTCGCTCTACACGATCCTGGGGGCGGCTGGCTGGAACGCGATCCTCACCTGGCTGGGCTATCACCTCGGCAAGCACTGGGACATCATTCAGAAGTACAGCCATCCGATCGACATCGTCGTGCTCGTCCTGCTGGCGCTCGCAATCGCCTTCTTCGTGCGCTCGCATCTGCGGGGAAGGCGCAGCCGGTCGTAGGGCGACTTGCGTGCGCGGGCGGCTCGCAGCCGCTGCGTCACAACGGCCATCGTCCAGGCCCTGGGCACGCTGACAAGCCCTTCGCCCATCGCATGAAAAACGCCGGCCCGGCATCCTGATGGTGCCAGGCCGGCGTACAGCGCCTGAAGATTGCGCGCCTCTTAGATTCTGCCCGTCTGCTTCAAGAGCACTTCCATCTGGTCGACGAGCTCCGCGAACTTCTTCATCGTCGCATTCACCGGCCCGGGCTGCGTCAGATCCACCCCGGTGTCGCGCAGGAGATCGAGCGGGTACTTCGACGAGCCGCCGGAAAGGAAGTGGATGTACGACTCCTGCGCCGCCTTCTTCTGCTTGGAGCTGCCCGTGAGGAACTTCTCCGCCAGCGCGGCGGAGGCGGCATAGGAAGTCGCGTACTTGTAGACGTAGTAGTTGCGATAGAAGTGCGGAATCCGGATCCAGGTGTAGCCGTACTCCGGATCGATCGCCACGGAATCGCCGTAGTAGTCCTTCAGCACATCGACATACATCTGGGTGAGCGTCTCGGACGTCAGCGGCTCGCCCATCTCCGCGGCCCGGTGCATGCGGTGCTCGTAGTCGGCGAACATCACCTGGGTGATGAGCGTGCCGCGAATCTTGTCGATCCACTGGTTCACGAGGTAGAGCTTCTTGGCCGGGTCCTTTTCCCTCTTCAGGAGATAGTCCATCAACAGCGCCTCGTTGAAGGTGGATGCCACCTCGGCGACGAAGATGGTGTAATCGGCGTAGATGTACGGCTGCTCCTTGTAGCTGAACCAGGTGTGCATCGCGTGGCCCATCTCGTGGGCCGTCGTGAACATGTCGTCCAGCGAGTTGTTGTAGTTGAGGAAGAGATACGGGTGGCTGAGGTAGGTGCCGGTCGAATAAGCCCCGGCGCGCTTGCCCTTGTTTTCGTAGACATCCACCCAGCCGCTCTTGAAGCCGGCGGTCATCCCGCCGACATATTCTGGGCCGAGCGGCGCCAGCGACTTCAGGATCGTCTGCACGGCGGCATCGTATTCCACTTCCTCGCGCGTCTCGGGGATCAACGGGGCGAACATGTCGTAGAGGTACAGGGAATCCTGGCCAAGTGCCCGCCGCCGGAGGTCGCAATAGCGTTGGAGAGTCCCGGCATTGTCCTTCACCGTCTGGATCAGGCTCAGGAACACGGTCGTGTCGACGAAATCCTGGTCCATGGAGGCGTGCAGCGCCGATTCGTATCCGCGCGAGCGGGCGTAGAAGACATCCTTCTGGATGTTGCCGGTCATGAGCGCGGCCGCCGTGTTCTTGTAGTCGGAGTAGGCGGTGAGCAGCGAGAGGGCCGCGTCGCGCCGCACGCGCGGGTCGCTGCTCTCGAGCATCACGATGAAGCGGCCCTCGGAGACCTCGACATCGTTGCCCTGCTCGTCCTTGATCGTGGGGAATTTCATGTCCGAGTTGCGCAGCGCGGTCGCGGCGCTGTTGGGCGAGTTGGCCAGGATCCCGGAGAGGGCCAGGATGCGCTCTTCGGCCGGGCTCAGCGTGTGCTCGCGGGTGCGCAGCTGGTTGTCGATGTACTGGCGGTAGACGGCCAGCTCAGGGGCCTCCTTGTACCAGCGCTCGAAGGTCTGGTCGGGAATCGACACCAGCTCGGGAGAGAACCAGGAGAGCGCTTCGCCGAACTGCACGGCGAGGACGGTCATCTGTTCCTTGTAGCCCGTGTACTTCTGATTGCGGGTGTCCTGGTCATAGGACATCGCCGCGTAGGAGAAGGCGTTCTCGATCTTCTTGGCCGCTTCCTCGTAGGCTTTGAAGAAGGCGAGCAACTGATCGGGCGACTGGCTGATCTTGCCTTCGTAGGAGGCCAGGGTAGGGATCAGGGATCCGAGCGACTGGGCATCGGCTTCCCAGGCCTCGTCGCTCGCATACATGGCAGTGAGGTCCCACTTGTAGTTGTCCGGGATCTGACTGCGCTCCTTCACCTCGCCCATCCCCTGCGCGTCCGCGAACGGTGCGCCGAACAGCAGCATGGCGATCATCAGACCTCCCCACGCGCATATGAGCTTCTGCGACCACATCCGATTCTGCATTCCTTCCTCCTCGGTTCTCGTGCCGGTCCATCCGGCCGGAAGATCATGCCCGCCGTTGCGCCGGGCGACCACGCCTCGTGGCAAGCCAAGCAATATACGGAGAACAGGGCTCGCTCGGAAAGAGTCCATTGCATGGAAACGGGAAGATCGGGGCGCTTCCCACTCGACCGAAAGCAGCGCCGGCCGGGCCGCACAGGAATTTGCGGGCCTTGGCCGGATCGACGCACGACCGGCTGCTGGCCTCCAGACCGTTGCCGTTCCACAAGTTGCGCGCCCGCCGACCTCACGATTCCTGCTGCGCGAACCCCCCGGCGATCCGTTGATAGAGGGCGAGGACGATGATACCGACGATCGTGTGGGCGGCCAGCACATACCAGACGGTACCCGGATGGCCCGCGTCGCTGAAGCGCCCGTAGAGCGAGGTGTAGATCGCCCCGCTGAAGGCGCCGACGGCGGTCGCCAGGAAGTTGCTGCCCATGTAGAGCCCGGCCTTCTCCTTGGGCGCGATGAAGGTGATGTATTCCTGGATGCGCGGCGACGAGATCATCTCTCCCACCGCGAAGAGGAAGATGCCGAGGAACACCAGCGCCGGCGCGCCCACGCTCGCGCGCGCCATCACCACGAAGCCGATCGCGCAGACGAAGAGGCCGAAGAGAAACGAGGGGATCGCCTTGAAGCGTTCGGCGATCCTCGATACGAACAGCTGGAAGATGACGATGATGTAGCCGGTGTGCGAGATCGTCTCGCCCAGCACTCGGCGCACTCCGTCCTTCTCCTGCGAGAAGAAATTGGCGACGCCCGCGCCGAAGACGCTGCGCACCGCCAGGTAGAGTCGCGCGGTGTCGATGTTCTGATCGACATAGAGCGCGCAGAGATTGAAGAAGCCCCAGAACGGGATCCAGAAGAAGACGCCGAGTAGGAGCAGGAAGAGGCTGAACTTCAAGTCCGAGAGCGCCGTCCCGATGTCGCGGAACTTGTCGCGCAGGGTCACGCCTTCCCGCTGCCGCGGCGGCTCCTTGTAGAAGAAGAGCGTGATCAGCAGCATGAGCACGACGCCGACCGCGGCCACCTTGAAGGAGAGGTCCCACGAAATCACCCGCAGCTTGCCGGCGACGATCGGCCCGAGCGAGCCGCCGACATTCACCATCGCGTAGAAGATGCCGAAGCCGAGAGTCGAATTCGTGCGATCGGTGACCGCGCGCACCGTGCCGGAGATGAGCGGTTTGAAGATCCCCGCGGCCAACCCGATGCTCAGCATCGTGAGCGCGATGCCCGAGAAGGATTTCGTGAGGATGAGGAGCAGGACGGACGGCAAGTACGCGAGATAGGAGACGATCAGCACCTTCTTGAACCCGAAGCGGTCGGCGAAGGTGCCCGAGAAGAGCGGGACCACATAGGAGAAGAGCAGGAAGATCGTCTGCACGATGCCGAGCTGGTTTCGGGAATAGCCCAGGCTCGCCATGTAGATGCCGAAGCTGAAGTAGATGCCGTAGTAGACGAAGCGCTCGAGCACTTCGATGAGGTTGGCGGTCCAGAAAACTCCCGGGAAGCGCGATCGCTCGCGCGGACGCTGCTCGATGCGTGACTCCATGGCACTTCCTCCGCTCATGCTTGGGCCTCGAGGGATTTCGCCGGCAGGATACGGGTCCGAGCGGGCGCTGTCTCGCAGTTTTCGGCGCAGGGACGAGAGGGCTGGAATGCGGTCCGCGCTCCAGCCCGCGTCCGCCCGCGGTCCCCCGTGATTGCCCTGCCTAGCGCATCGTCAACGCCAGCACTCCGGAAGCCACGCCCATTCCAGCCATGACGACCGAGAGCGCGATCGTGATCGCGTTGAAGAGCGGTGAATTGACATGCTCTCCCATGATCCGCCGGTCGTTCACGAGAATGAGCATGAAGATGAGGACGATCGGAAGGAGGAAGCCGTTGACCACCTGGCTCAAGTACATGATCCCGAGCAGCGAGATCCCGGGCAGGAGGATGAGCCCGGCCCCAAGCGCGATGAGCACGGTGTAGAGCAGGTAGAACTTCGGCGCCTCGGAGAAGTCCTTGTCGACGCCCGATTCCCAGCCGGCCGCTTCGCAGATCGTGTAGGAAGTGGAGAGCGGCAGGATGCTCGCGGCGAAGATCGAGGCGTTCAGGAGGCCGAAGGCAAAGAGAGCCGCCGCGTACCGGCCCGCCATCGGGACGAGCCCGCGCGCGGCGTCGGCCGCGGTCTCGATGCGGATGCCGTTCGCATGCAGGCTCGTCGCGCACACGGTCACGATGAAGACGGCCACGACCGTGACGGTGATGCAGCCGAGGATCGTGTCCAGCCGCGAGAGCGCGTAGTCCTCCACGCGCACATTTTTCTCGACGACGGCAGCCTGCTGATAGAACTGCATCCAGGGCGCGATCGTGGTGCCGACGAGCGCGATCAGCATGATGAGATAATCGGCTTGCGGGAGGATTTGCGGAACGACGAGCGCGCGCCCCATCTCCCCGATCGGCGGATGGCTCATGATGCCGGCGATGACATAGCTCACATAGAAGAGGCAGGCGAAGAGGAAGACCTTCTCGACGGTGCGGTAGGTGGCGCGCAAGACGATCGCCCAGACGAAGAGCGCCGCCACCGGCACGCTGACCCAGCGCGGCACGCCGAACATTCCGGCCGCCGCCGCGACACCCGCGAACTCCGCCAGGATATTGCCGAAGTTCGCGACCAGCAGCGCGAGCATGAGGTAGAAGGTCCAGCGCACGCCGAAGCGTTCGCGAATGAGATCGGAGAGGCCTTTGCCGGTCACGACCCCCATGCGGTTGCACATTTCCTGCACGACGACGAGGGCGAGGCAAAGCGGGATGAAGATCCACAGCGTGGCGAAGCCGAAGCGCGCGCCGGCCTGGGAATAGGTGGTGATCCCGCCCGCGTCGTTGTCGACATTGGCGGTAATCACTCCCGGCCCGAGGAGGGCGAAGAAAAGCGCCAGGCGCGTGCCGAAGCGCCGGACGCGAACCGCCTTCGGCCCACTCACGCGCGCGCCTCCCGTTTGAATTCAGGCAAGAGATCGTCGACGGCGTGTTTGAAGAGGATGACGCCCATCATGCGTCGGTCCGCGTCGATCACCGGGATTCCCAGGAACGAGTACTTCTGGAACTGCTCGGCGACTTCCTTCAATCCTTCGTCCGGCGTAACGGTGACGAGACGCTGCTCCATGATCTCTTCGACCGGCCGCTCAGGGCTCGCTCCCAGCAACGAACGCAGGGTGGTCACTCCTTTCAAGCGGCGGTCGTCATCGAGCACATAGGTGTAGTAGATCGCCTCGATCTCAGGAGCGAGACGCCGCACCTCGGCGAGCGCCTGATCGACGGTGGCATTCAAGGGAACGGAAACGAATTCGGGGGTCATGAGGGCCGCGGCCGTCTTCTCTTCGTACTCGATCAATTGCTCGAGCTGCGCGCGCTCGGGCGCTTCGACCTCCGCGATGATCTCTTCCGTGTGGGCGTCGGGCAGGCTGGTCAGGATGTCGGCCGCCTCTCCCGGGTCCATCTCCTCGAGGATGTCGGCCGCGAGCGA
Source organism: uncultured bacterium (assembly GCA_964482205.1). Lineage (GTDB taxonomy): Bacteria > Eisenbacteria > RBG-16-71-46 > CAIMUX01 > WJJG01 > JAZDGX01. The sequence continues at coordinate 241,986 of CAYZWI010000004.1, forward strand.
GGGCTCGAGCTGCGAGATGACGGCGGTCTGCACCTCTTCTTCGGCTTCTTCCAGCACATCGGCCACCGCTTCGGGCCCCAGGCTGCCGACGATCATCGCGCGCTCTTCCTTGCCGAGGTCTTCGAGAATGTCCGCGAGCTCGCCGGGATGCAGATCGCGGATGCGTGCGTGCTCGATCTTCAAGCGAATGGGGTGGCCGGGCTCTTCGGTTTCCGCCAGGGGCTGCACGAACTTCCAGGAGATCAGTTCCTCGCGCAGCGGACGATGGATCGCCTGGAAGAAGCGGCGGGTCGCGCGCTCGAACCCCAGCCTGCGCATGAGACCCAGCCCGCCGACATCGACATGCACGATCCAGGCCCGCTCGGCGAGCAGGAGGTGCACATCGTTCACCCGGCGCACTTTCGCGCCTTCCATGTCGACGATCTGTTTGTCGAGCAGCCAGTCGCTGACCAGAAAGTCGGCCGGCTCGAGATCAAGATCCCGCAACGCGGACGGATCGATGCGGACTTGCTCGCGTCTGGCCATGCGGTCGAGCTCGAGGCCGGGAAGGACGGCCAGCTTGCGCGGCCCATTCGTCAGCCGCACCACGAGACCCCGCACGCCCGGAAAGGGATGGCTGGTGGAAGCGACCAGGTCTTGCACCTTGCCGAGCCGCCGTCCCTGCGGATCGCGGACGATGCGCCCTTGGATTTCCGAGAAATAGCGGAAGGTGACATTCCTGGCATTGATCATGGGAACCTCCACGGCCGGCCGCCTTGGATTCGACGAAGAGTCGCTGAGCGAGCACTCCCGATCAAGCCTTTAGGGACGGGTGCGCACAACATTCGCACGCACGCGAACGGGCTGAGGACGCATCTTGCGAGCGGCTTCACGGCTTCGCGATGGGAATGGGGATCGAAAATGGTTTGGCGAGTCATTGGCGCGTCGTGAGAGAACCCTGCGGTCAGGCTTTCGGAAGAATCCGCGTCGGAGAGAAGACTTCCCCGCGCAATGCGTTTGGACGGCGCGTGCGGGAAAGGAATCGCGTGCGCGCGAGCCGCGCTTGGGCTGCGCCGTCGTTTCGAGGCCTCAGGTCGAGACGCTCTCGGGAGACCCTCTTCGGTTCACGGCCTGCCCGCTCCCTGACCTGGCGGCTGCGTCGCCCCGCAGGGTGGCTCGAAGATTCGGGATTTCCTGCCATGGATTCCGGGCCACCGGCTTCGTCGGGGCCCTCGCCGGCGAGAGCCTTCCTCCAGCACCGGATCGCGGACGGCCGCCCGGGGGGACGGACCCCGCCTGATCCTCCAATCAGTTCTCGCCAAAGCAATTGGCCGATAGCATCCGTCCGATTTTTCCCCTTGGGAATGCGTAGATCGCTTGGCCTGGAGCCGAATACTTAATGATGATGCGCTCGGGGGTGCCCGTTGGAGGCGCCGTGCTTGGAAGGGGCGAAGCGTGAAGGCGATGGCGATGGCGTGAAGCCGGCCTCCGGTTCGGAGAGACCCTTCCGAATCGGGGGAGGAAGGTGTACACTATTCCGTTTTGATTCCCACTTGCCGGGGAACTCTTCTCGCAGAGGCGGTTTCCTCTCGAAGGATCCCTCCGGTGAGCGATCTGCCTGTCTGGTGCGGACTTGCAGAATCATTTCGAATGCACCCGGATTGCTTCGAGAAGGAGTGGCCCATGAGTCTGAATCCGCACGGCGGGCGGCTGATCGACCGGATGGTTCCAGCCTCGGAAATTCCCTCGCTCACCGAAAAAGCCGCCGGCCTGCCCCGCGTCACCCTGAACGAGCGCGAGATCGCCGACATCGAGATGATCACCGTGGGGGCCATGAGCCCGCTCGAAGGATTCATGACCCGCGAAGACTACGAAGGCGTCGTCGAGCGCCGGCATCTGGCCAAGGGCCTCGCCTGGACGATCCCCGTGACCCTGAATCTGCGCGATGAACAGGCGGCGCAGATCAAGGAGGGCGCGGAAGTCGGTCTCTACGATCGCGACGGCGCGCTGATCGCGGTGATGGAAGTGCAAAGCAAGTATCGCCCCGACAAGACGGCCGAAGCGGCCAAGGTCCTGCGCACGACCGACGAGGCGCATCCCGGGGTGAAGTACCTGAAGGGCATCGGAGACACCTACATCGGCGGCCCCTTGCACGCCCTGCGCAAGCCGCACCACGCCGAGTTCACCCGCTATCGCCTCGATCCCAAGGAGACGCGCGTCCTCTTCAAGACCAAGGGCTGGGAGACGGTCACCGCCTTCCAGACGCGCAATCCCATTCATCGCGCGCATGAATATCTGCAGAAGTGCGCGCTCGAGATGGTCGACGGCCTGTTGATTCACCCGCTCATGGGCGCGACCAAGGCCGACGACATTCCGGGCGATGTGCGCATGGAGTGCTACGAGGTTCTCCTGCGCGGCTACTACCCGAAGGATCGCGTCGCGTTGACGATCTTCCCCGCCGCGATGCGCTACGCCGGGCCGTCGGAGGCGATCTGGCATGCGATCGTGCGCAAGAACTACGGCTGCACGCATCTCATCGTCGGGCGCGATCATGCCGGCGTGGGCAACTACTACGGCACCTACGACGCGCAGCACATCTTCAAGGAATTCCCCGGCGAACTCGAGATCACGCCGATGATGTTCGAGCACACCTTCTTCTGCCGCACCTGCGGGAACCTGGGTTCGATCAAGACCTGCCCGCACGACAAGGATGTGCGCGTTTTTCTGAGCGGCACGAAGGTGCGCGAGATGCTGGCCAAGGGCGAGAATCTGCCGGTGGAGTTCACGCGTCCGGAGGTGGCCCAGGTGCTGCGCCGCCATCAGACGCAAGGCCCCGCAAAGGCGTAAGACAGGCACCGGCCAGCGAAAGGCACAGGTCGACAACAAGCACGGCCAACGACAGGCACAGGTCAACGAAGAACGAGGAGAAGCGGCAGATGAAGGGGTTCACTCTCTGGTTCACGGGATTGTCGGGTTCGGGAAAGTCCACCCTCGCGACGGCCGTCGCCGAGGAATTACGCAAGCGCGACCTGAAGGTCGAGATCCTCGACGGCGATGTGGTGCGCACGAACCTGAGCAAGGGGCTGGGCTTCTCGAAGGAAGATCGCGACATCAACATCCGTCGCATCGGCTTCGTCTGCAATCTCCTCTCGCGCAACGAGGTCGTCGCCATCGCGGCCGCGATCTCGCCCTACAAGGCGATCCGCGACGAGAACCGGACGCTCATCAAGCGCTTCGTCGAGGTCTACTGCGAGTGCCCGCTCGAAGTGCTCGCCGAGCGCGATGTGAAGGGGCTCTACAAGAAGGCCATGGCCGGCGAGATCAAGGGCTTCACCGGCGTGGACGATCCGTACGAGGCGCCCGAGAATCCCGAGATCCGCATTCGATCGGACAAGGAAACGGTGGCCGAAAGCGTGAACAAGATCTTGCGGACCTTGGAGCTGATGGGCCACATCCCCGCCGATCCGATGGCCGGTGCGATTCCCGCGGAGGAAGAGGCCCGTATCAAGCAACGGTTGGCGGAGCTCGGCTACCTTTGATCCCAGAGGATTCCTTGCGGATTCGAGGAGCGCTTCCTGCCGGACACCTGCGCCGCTCGCGTTCCCGCGCGATCCGGAGGTACATGCCCATGCGTCAAGCGACACGGGTCACGCTCGCGTCTTGCGGCGCCGCATGCGTCGCCGCCCTGTTCGCGCCCAATGCGCAGGCCTACATCGGCCCGGGCGCCGGATTCGCGGTGGTCGGATCGCTGGGCGTGATCTTCGTCACCTTCTTTCTCGCCCTGTTCGCGATTCTCACCTGGCCGTTCCGCGCGCTCTTGCGCATGATCCTCAAAGCCGCGCGCCGGACAGGCCCGCGCCAGGTGGACCGCGTGGTCATTCTCGGTTTGGATGGACTCGATCCGCTGCTGGTGCGCCGCTGGATGAGTGAGGGGCACCTCCCCCATCTGGCCCGCCTCGCCGAGACCGGCTGCTTCCACAATCTCGCGACCACCTTCCCCTCGATGTCTCCCGTCGCCTGGTCCTCCTTCGCGACCGGCGTCGACGCTTCCAAGCACAACATCTTCGACTTCCTTAATCGCGATTTGCGCAGCCACATGCCGGTGCTCTCGTCGACCGACATCCGCTCCTCCGACAAGGTGATGCGCATCGGGCGCTATGAGATCCCGATCTCGAAGCCGCCGATTCGCTTCCTGCGCCGCAGCCAGTCGTTCTGGCAGATCCTGGGCAAGAACTACGTGCCTTGCCATGTGCTGCGCGTGCCGATCACCTTTCCTCCCGAGAAGGTGCCCAACGGCGCGCTCCTTTCGGCGATGTGCGTGCCCGATCTGCGCGGCACGCAGGGATCGTTCACCTTCTACACGACTGATCCCGAGCGGGCGGCCGCGTACGAAGGGGGCGCGATCATCCATGTGACCCGCGCGGGCGACGCGATCGCCACCGAGATCACCGGACCGCCCAATCCGCTCACGCGCGACCATGCCCTGCTCACGATTCCGCTGGCGATCACGATCGACGAGGCCAACAAGCGCGCGACCTTCACGATCGCGAAGCGCAGCTTCATGCTGAACGAGCGCGAATTCAGCGAGTGGATCCCGCTCGAGTTCCGGCCGGGCCTGGGGCAGAAGGTGCGCGGGATCGCGCGCTTCAAGGTGATGCGCTTCGCGCCCCATTTCGAGCTCTACATGACGCCGATCAATCTCGATCCCGAAAGCCCGCCGATGCCGATCTCGTATCCGGGCTTCTTCGGGCAATACCTGGCGCGATTGAACGGCTCCTTCGCAACCCTCGGGCTGGCCGAGGACACCTGGGCGCTGAATGAGCGCGTGATCGACGAGGAAACCTTCCTCGAGTACGCCTGGAGCATTCATGCCGAGCGCGAGAAGATGTGGTTCAACTCGTTGAAGAAGAACCGCAAGGGCTTGAATGTGGTCGTCTTCGACGCCACCGACCGCATGCAGCACATGTTCTTCCGCTACCTCGACAAGGATCATCCCTCGAACGCGGGCAAGGACACCGAGCGCCATCGCGACGCGCTCCTCGATCTCTATCGGCGCGCGGACGATCTCGTGGGGCGCACGCTGGAGGCGATCGGCAACGATGCGCGCACGGCCTTCTTCGTGCTCTCGGATCATGGCTTCAAGCCCTTCCGCAGAGGCATCAATCTCAACTCGTGGTTTTTGCAGAACGGGTATCTCGCGAGCAAGAACGGCGCGGTGGGGCGCTACTTCGACGGCGTCGACTGGTCCCGCACCAAGGCCTACTCTTTCGGCCTGGGCGGCATCTATTTGAATGTGAAGGGGCGCGAGACGGGCGGCATCGTCGAGGCGCGCGAAGAGTACAAGCAGGTGAAGCGCGAGCTGGTCGAGAAGCTGAGCGGGCTCATCGATCCCGAGACCGGCCGCCCGGGCATCGTGCGCGTCTACGACAGCGCTGAGATCTTCCAGGGACCGTATCGTCCCTCGGGCCCCGATCTGGTCGTCGGCTACACGGTCGGTTACCGCGCCTCGTGGGACGGAGCCGTCGGCGTGGCCGATGGCACGATCTTCGAAGACAACAAGCGCAGCTGGAGCGGGGACCACTGCATCGATCCCTTCGCGGTGCCGGGAGTCTTCTTCAGCAATCGCAAGATCGAGACGCGCTATCCGAGCATCATGGACTTCGCGCCCACCGTGCTCGGGCTCTTTGGAGTGCCGGCGCCCGCGCACATGGACGGCATCTCGCTCTACGACAAGCAGGCGTGCGCCAAGCGCGCGTCGCCGAGGGATGCGTACTTCCCGCGCGGTTTGCCGCCGAGCCTGCGCGGCGCCGAACCCGCGGGATCGCCAAAGGAAGAACCGGCGGCGCAAGTCCCGCTCGTTCGCGACGGAGGAAATACGCAATGAACGACAAGGGCTTCCTGCCCCCTGTCCGTTTCCTGGCCCTTCTCGCCATCTCCGGAGCTCTGGCCACGGGGTTCTTCGCCCTAGGACCTGCCGTCTGGGCCGAGACTCCCGGCGGCGCCTCCCTTTCAGGCACGGGACGCTTCGACCGGGTCATCGTTCTGGGAATCGACGGCGCCGATCCCATCCTGCTCACGCGCTGGATGGACGAAGGACGCCTGCCGAACTTTGACCGGTTGCGCAAGACGGGTGCTTTCAAGCCCCTCGGCACAAGCGTTCCGCCGCAGAGCCCGGTGGCGTGGTCGAATTTCGTCACCGGCGCCGATTCGGGCATTCACGGGATTTTCGACTTCATCCATCGCGACCCGCTCACTTACATCCCCTACTCGGCGCTCTCGGTCGTGACGCCTCCCAAGGAGACGATCTCCCTGCTCGGGATCACGTTTGGCAATCGCGTAGCCTTGCCCTTCTCCGACTACGTTCTGCCGCTCCAGGGCGGCACGACGGAGAACCTGCGCCGGGGCGTTCCCTTCTGGGATGCCCTGAGCGAGCACGGCGTGCATGCGGTCATCAACCGCGTGCCGGTCAACTTCCCGCCGACCGCGTCGGGCGCGATCACCCTCTCGGGCATGGGGACTCCCGATGTGCAAGGCACGCTCGGGACCTACGCCTACTACACGACCAACCCGCCTCCGGACTGGGAGAGTGCGACCGGGGGCAGGATCTTCCCGGTCGATGTCCTCAACGGCGTGGTCGAGGGCCAGCTCTACGGGCCACCCAACGACTTCATCGACTACGCACGAATCAAGGAACGAACGGGCCGCGGAGTGCCGTATCAGGAGCAGAAGGCATCGATTCCTTTCACAGTCTTCGTCGACGAGGAGAACCCAGTCGCCAAGATCGCCATCGGCGGACAGGAAATCTTCCTCACCGAAGGAGAGTTCAGCCCCTGGGTTCATCTCACCTTCTCCATGCTGCCGGCGCCCGGGTTCATGAGCTGGATCTGGTCGGATCTCGTGACGGTGGGCGGGTCGGTGCAGTTCTACCTGAAGGAGGCCCATCCGGAATTCTCGCTCTATGTGACCGCGATCCAGATCGATCCCACCAACCCGGCGCTCCCGATCAGCACTCCACCGGAGTATTCGGCGGAACTGGCCCAGGCGATCGGGGCCTACTACACGAAAGGCCTGCCGGAAGACACCAAGGCGCTCGACAAGGACGTCTTCGGCAATGCCGACTTCATGAAGCAGGCGAACATCATTCTCGACGAGGAGATCCGCATAACCGAGTACGAGCTCGCCCGCTTTGATAAGGGGGTGCTCTTCCTCTACTACACGGCGGTCGATCAATGCGGCCACGCCATGTGGCGCACCATGGAACCTGACCACCCCGCACACAATGCCGCGCTGGACGCGCCGTTCCGGGACGCCTACCCGCAGGTCTACGAAAAGCTCGATCGGCTGGTCGGTCGCGTGATGGAGTTCGTGGACGACCACACCCTGCTGATGGTGATGTCCGATCACGGATTCTCCACCTGGCGGCGCGGCTTCCACCTGAACCGCTGGCTCTATGAGAACGGCTACCTCGCCCTGAGGCCGGGCGTCGACATCGAATCGGTCGAGTACCTCCAAGGAGTCGACTGGCACAACACGGCTCTCTACGGGATTGGTTTGAACGGGCTCTATGTGAACCAGATGGGGCGCGAACGCTATGGGACGATCCCACCCGGGCCTCAGAAGCGGCAACTGCTCGAGGAAGTCGCGGCCAAGCTTGAAGCGATCGTCGATCCAGAGACCGGCCAACATCCGATCCATCATGTCTACATCACGGAAGACACCTATCAGGGCCCGTTGATTGAAACCGGCCCGGATGCGCAGATGGGATACGAGCGAGGCTACCGCGTGACCGACGAGAGCGCGATCGGGGAATTGGCGGGCGCGGTGCTGAGCAACAACCTGCGCCGCTGGAGCGGGGACCACTGCGCGGACGCCAGCGAGTTACCCGGCGTCATCCTGACGAGCGTCCCGTTTCCCGCCTCGGCACCCTCGCTGGTGGACCTCGCGCCGACCATCCTCGGCATCTTCGGCATTCCGCCACTCGCGCAGATGACAGGCCGTTCGATTTTCGAAGGCGACGACGGGAACAGAGCCGGAATCATGGGCGAAAGGTCGCTCGGCCGGGAAACTCGCGCGGGCACGGCGGCCGACACGGGGGCAGACGATCGGGTCGCGATGGCACGCTGAGGCAGCCCCGGCCCGACGAGAAAGGAGAGCACGGATGTTCGGCGGAGGTTCGAAGGTCAAGATCAGCAAGGAGCTGTTCGATCGCATCGCAAAGTACGCGAAGATCGCCGGTTACTCCTCGGTCGATGAATTTGTCGTTCACGCGCTGGAGAGCCAGCTTGCGCAGCTGGAAGAGGCGCAGTCGGACGACGAGATCAAGGAAAAGCTGAAGGGACTCGGCTACCTGGCATAGCGCGACGCGGCCGCGACCGAATCTCTCGGCGCGGCCGGAGAGCGCGCGGACGGCGGAGGAAGCGCGGCGCTCCCCGCCATCAGGTCTTCCCATCCGGGACCATCGCGCAGGGCGGCGATCCTGGAGGAAGCGCGGCGACAGGCAGGATTCATGGGAAGCGTGGCTTCGATCATCAACGCTGTTTTCGGCGTGCTCTTCGCGCCCTTTCGGGCGCTTCCGCCCATCGTCGGCCTGATGGTCATCTCGGCGGCGACCGGCGTCGTCATGCTCCTCATCTTCGGCCGCACTTCGAATCAAAACGCCATCCGCGCGGCCAAAGCGCGCCTGAAGGCGCACATCGCCGAGATCTGGCTCTTTCGCGACGATCTCGTGCAGATGATGGGCGCTTTCTTCCGCGTGCTCGCGCACACGGGGCGGTATTTTCTTCACAGCCTCCGGCCGCTGATCTTCATCATGCTTCCGGTGCTCATCATCATGGTCATGCTCGGCGTCCGCTATCAGTATCGGCCGTTGCGCCCTGGGGAGACCGCCACCGTGGCGGTGGTCGTGGACAACGGCCAATGGACCCAAGGCGACGAGATCCGCCTGAATGCCTCGCCCGGCATCGAAGTGGTGAGCCAAGCGCTGCGCATCCCGTCCCGGCGCGAGATCAATTGGAGAATCCGCGCGAACGGCATGGGCGAGGGACGGCTCACCCTGACCACCCCTTCCGGCGAGATCCACAAGAAGATCGTGGTCTCCGACAAAGACACGCCGCTCATGGCCCTCGCGCCCGGCCGGGGAAGAGCCTTCTCCGAGCAGTTTCTCACCTTCCCGGCCGAGCCGCCGCTGCCGGGGAAGTCGGGCATTCGCAGCCTGGAGATCACCGATTGGCCGTCCCGCGAGCTGCGCCTGTTCGGGTTCCATGTGAACTGGCTCGTGGCCTTCTTCGTGATCTCGCTGGCGGCGGGCTTCGGCGTGAAGGGCCTCTTCCGAGTCGAAGTCTGATCGATCGATCCATTGCCCAGGCTGCTCACTCCATGATATCCCGAGGACATTCGACGCGACCTTCACCCGGACAGCGAGGCAGGCATGCATTCCTCTTCCAGCCCGGCATCCTGGCGTGACCCCGACCCCCAGGGCTTCGTCGATCTGCACATGCACACCACCGCTTCGGACGGCAGCGAATCCCCGCGCCGGCTCTTCGAGATGGCGCGAGACGCGGGGCTGGGCGGGATCGGCTTCTGCGATCACGACTCGATCGGCTCCGTGCGCGAAGGCGAGCAGCTTGCGCGGGAGTTCGGCATCGCATTCATGCCCGGTTGCGAGATCGGGATCGCCCACGACCCGGAGCGAGGACTGGTGGAGATCGATTTGCTCGCCTACGCCTACGACCCCGAGCATGCGGAGCTGAACGAGACCCTCGCCCGCCTGCGCGAGGCGAAGAACGAGAAGCTCGACGGGCAGCTGCAGGTTCTCGCCCGCGAAGGCCTGCCCATCCCCAAGGACGAGGTGCTGGCCGAGGCGAAGGGGGAGACGATCCGCCGGCCGCACATCTTCCATGTGCTGCGCGCCCACTACCCGCAGATCGCACCCGATGTGTTCTATCCCAACACCGACTTCGGAGGGGCCTGGTATGTGCCCAAGCGGTACAGCCTGACCCTCGAGGAATGCGTGGAGCTGGTGCGGCGAGCCGGCGGAGTGACCGTGCTCTCGAGCCCCGGCTCGTACAACGAGCGCTTCAAGAAGGATCGCACCCTGCTCGACCCCGCGGTCGACCGTCTGGTGGAGACTTGCGCGCGGGCGGGGGTCGAGGGTCTCGAGACGATCTACACCTACGACAGCAACAAGCCCTACTTCCGCTCGCCGGCCGACACCCTGAGCGAAGACGAGCTGGGGGCGTTGATCGATCACTTCGAAGGCCTGGCGGGCCGATTCGGATTGATCAAGACGGGCGGCAGCGACTTTCACGGGACGGCCAAGCCGCAGATCCGTCTCGGCCAGGCGCCCGTTCCCTTCCGATACCTTGAAGCGTTGCGCGCGGCCGCGCGGGAGGGCCGTTCGCGTTCGTGAACGGCGGGTCAGGCGGCGGGACCTCGCCATCAAGACGAATGAGGACGACCGGGCTCCTGGTCCGGGCCGGACGGCGAGGGTCAAGAACCTTCTCCGGCCGCAACATTTCCTTGATCGCTTTTCAACCTTCTCCTACTCTGCCCCGCGTTCAGGCTGCCCAGCGCTTTCGAGTGCCGATGAGGCAGCAGTCGTGCCTGGTCTCGCATGACAGGTCAAAAGGAGGAACGAACGATGGCATGTGCGAAGTCTGCGAAGAAGAAGGTGGCGAAGAAGAAGGTGGCCAAGAAGACCGCGAAGCGGAAGGCCAAGAAGTAACACCGCTGTGAAGGCAGGCGCGATCGCTTGCCTCACGACTGACAGGTCCTCGGACCTGTCAGTTTTTTTTGTCCGCGAAGGCAGCCCGCTCGGAATCCCAGACCGCTCGGAAACCCGCGCTGGACGCGGATTTCCGAACAGAACGCCCGGCCACCGCGCGCATTGCCATCCGCGCGCGTTGCCATCCCGAGCGCGGAACCGGCGCGCACGAACGCGATCGAGCGAATGCGAGCGTTCTTCCGTTGCAGGCATCGTCGGCGAACCGCCGGCGGTTGCCATGAACGCGGCTCATCTCCTCGCGCATGGCCGCATTCATCTCGATGCGTTTCTCGCGCGGTTCAGGCATGATGAAGTGCGGTGAGGGAAGCGGTCCCTGTATCGTCATCCGTTTGAACTCAGGAGAGGATCCATGCCCGAGCTGCCCGAGGTCGAGACGATCGCCCGCCGGTTGCGCGATGGAGCCGGGCCCGGCTCCCCCTCCCTGGTCGGGATGAAGATTTCGGGGAGCCGGCTTTTTTGGCGCCGCACGCTCGCCTCACCCACACCTCGGGAGTTCCATTCCCGGATTGCCGGGCAGCGGGTGAAGGCGGTCCGGCGGCGGGGGAAGTTCATCGTCGTCGATTTGCGTTCGGGCGCGCTTCTCCTTCATCTTCGAATGGGCGGAGCGCTGGAGATTCTGCCAGCCGGAACGCCGCGCTCCCCGCATTGCCGCCTGGAGTTCGATCTCGGCCCGCACTGGAGGCTCGTCTTCTGCAATCCCCGAAAGTTCGGCCGGGTATGGCTCGTCGCCGATCCCGAGCAGGCGCTCGGCGACCTCGGCCCTGAGCCCTTGTCTCCAGGATTCACCTTCGCGCGCTTCTCCGACCTTCTCGAGAACAGGCGCAGGCAGATCAAGCCGCTGCTTCTCGATCAGCGGGTGATCGCGGGACTGGGCAACATTTATACGGACGAGAGCCTTCACCGCGCCGGGATCCATCCGCTCGCGCGCGCGGATTGCCTGTCCATGGAACGGCGGCGCAGACTCTGGCGGGCCATTCGCGCGGTCTTGCGAGAGGCGATCCAGCACGAAGGGACGACCTTCGACTCCGCCTACAATGGGGGAGCCTTCCTTCCTCGCCTGCGCGTCTATCAGCTCACGGGAGCCCCGTGCCGGAAGTGCGGCCGGCCGATTGCGCGCATGCTCGTCGGGCAGCGGAGCAGCCACTTCTGCCCCGCCTGCCAGAGAAAATGAGGCGATCGGTGGAGCGAGAGTCGCAAGACGGGCAAGCGGCTGGGCAGACGGCTGAGCAAGCCGCCGCGCAAGCGGCCGGGCAAGCGGCTGCCGGACCGTCGCCCAAACGGGGCAACCATCCCGAGCAGCGATCGCGCGCCTACCGTCGAATGGTCGATACCTGGTGCTCGTACGACTGGGCGAACTCCGCTTTCGCGACCAGCGTGATGGCCTCGCTCTTTCCTCCCTTCTTTCGTTCTCTCGCCATCGCGGGCGGGCAGAGCCCGAGCGGCGCGACCGCATCCTGGGCCTTCACGACGGCGGCTGCCCTCGCGCTCGCGGCGGTGGCCGCGCCCTTGATTGGCGCGGTGGCCGACGCGACCGGCCGCGTGAAGGGAACCCTCGCCGCCTTCGCCGCCGTGAGCATGCTGGCCACGGGCCTCTTCGCGACGATTCCCGAAGACGGATGGTTGTTCGCCGCCTGTCTCTTCGTGATCGCGGACCTGGGATTCGCGGGAAGCATCGTGCTGTATGAGTCCATGCTTCCGCGTCTCTTCCCACGGGATGATCTGGATCGCGTGTCCGCCCGGGGATATGCGGCCGGGTACGCGGGAGGAGGGCTTCTTCTCGCCCTCCATGTGCTCATGATCTCGACGCCGGGCACCTTCGGCATGCCCGACCGGGCCTTCGCGCTTCGCGCGGCCTTCGTGAGCGTGGCCGTATGGTGGGCGCTCTTCTCGATTCCCTTCTTTCGCGGCGTTCCCGAGCCATCTCGGTTCGCGCAGGGAAACGGCGGGCTTGCGCAGCACGCACGCGGCCCGTCACACCCCTTCGTTCGACTGAAACGCACCTTCAGCGAAATCCGCCGCTATCGGGAGACATTCGCCTTCCTGCTCGCCTACTGGCTCTACAGCGACGGCATGGGGACGATCATCAAGATGGCGACCGCGTATGGCGATGAAATGGGCATCTCGCTCGCCGACCTTGCGGGGGCGCTCTTGCTCACGCAGTTCATCGGCGTTCCCGCGGCCCTGCTCTTCGGTCGCGTCGCCCATCGATGGGGGGCTCGCAAGGCGCTGCTATCGGGTTTGTCTGTGTACGTCTTCGTCTGCGCGGGCGCGAGCTTCATGCGCAGCGCGAGCCACTTCTACATCCTCGCCGGCGTGGTTGGTCTCGTTCAGGGCGGTTGCCAGGCGCTCAGTCGCTCGCTCTTCGCCGGCATGGTTCCGCGCCGGAGGGCCGCTGAATTCTTTGGCTTCTTCACGACGAGCGGGCGGCTGGCGGGGATCGCCGGTCCGCTCGTGTTCGGATTGACCGGCAACCTCACCGGCAACAGCCGCTTCGGAATCCTCGCCCTCGCGGCATTCTTCCTCGCGGGCGGCGCGCTTCTCATGCGGGTCGATTTCGAGGCCGGAGCGCGGGCGGCGAGAGCGGACGAGAACCTCCCAGATCCATAGACCTGGGAATACGGCGGCTACACCATCCGCCGGCCACCCCATCCGGCGGCTCCGGCGGTCCGGGGGCCGCCATCCTTGCCGATGGCGGGCTCGTTGGATACACTGCATCAATTCCGCGCCAGGACGGGATGCGCCCACGCCCGCACATTGCATGGGAATCGACGCTTTCCTGGCCGCGTGGGGCACTGGACTCCCCTGCCCCATGCTCCCGAAGGGAATTTCCGGCGCGGAAGCGGAGGTAGGCATGGCTTTCGAGCCCTACGATCCCCAACGGATCGAGCGCAAGTGGCAGGAGCGCTGGCAGGAGCGCAAGACCAACGAGCCGGATCTCGCCGGAGCGAAGAACCCGTTCTACACGCTGATGATGTTCCCCTACCCCTCGGCCGAGGGGCTGCATGTGGGGAATGTCTACGCGTTCACCGGCGCGGACATCCAAGGCCGCTACCATCGCCTGCTCGGGCACGAGGTCTTCGAGCCCATCGGCTTCGACGCCTTCGGCATCCATTCGGAGAACTACGCCCTGCGCGTCAACCAGCACCCGATGACCCTCGTCCCGCACAATGTCGCCAACTTCCGGCGGCAGCTGCGCATGATGGGCCTCATGCTCGACTGGTCGCACGAGGTGCAGACGACCGATCCGCGCTACTACAAGTGGACCCAGTGGATCTTTCTGCAGCTCTACAAGCACGGGCTCGCGTATCGCAAGCAAGCGCCGGTCAACTGGTGCCCCAAGTGCCACACGGTGATCTCGAACGAGCAGGTGATCGCCGGGATGTGCGAGCGCCATCCCGACACTCCCGTCGAGCGGCGCAATCTGGAGCAATGGTTCTTCCGCATCACCGCCTTCGCGCAGCGGCTGCTCGACAATCTCGCCTGGATCGACTGGTCGCCGATCACGACGACCGCGCAGCGCAACTGGATCGGCCGCAGCACGGGCGCGGATGTCGACTTCCCGCTGGAAGGACGCGCGGATGCGCTGCGTGTCTACACCACGCGGCCCGACACGCTCTTCGGGGCGACCTACATGGTGATGGCGCCCGAGCATCCCCTGGTCGCCGAGCTCGCTTCGCCGGCCCAGCGCGAAGCGGTGGAGGCCTACACCCAGGCGGCGCGGCGCATGCGCGATGTGGAGCGGGTGGATGAGGCCCGCGAGAAGACGGGCGTCGCGCTGGGCGCGAACGCGATCAATCCCGCCACCGGACGGCCGATTCCCATCTGGGTGTCTGATTATGTGCTCATCGAATACGGAACGGGCGCGATCATGGCCGTCCCGGCGCACGATCAGCGCGACTACGAGTTCGCGACCAAGTTCGGGCTCCCGATCATCCCCGTGATCCGCCCCGAAGAGGGCGAGCCGCCTGCGGGAGAGGCCTATATCGGCGAAGGGCGGATGGTGAATTCGGGGCCCTATGACGGCATGCCGTCCCAGGAATGCCTGAAGAAGATCATCCTCGATCTCGAGGCGAAGGGGGTGGCGAAAGGCAAGGTGCAGTATCGCCTGCGGGACTGGTGCATCTCCCGCCAGCGCTATTGGGGCCCGCCGATTCCGATGATCTATTGCGAGCGCTGCGGCATCGTGCCGGTGCCGGAGGACCAGCTCCCGGTCAGGCTGCCCGATCTCGAAGACTTCCGCCCCGACAGCCCGGGCGGAAAGCCCCTCGAGCGCGAGCCCTCGTTCTATCACACGACCTGCCCGAAGTGCGGAGGGCCCGCGCATCGCGACGCCGATGTGAGCGACAACTTCCTCGATTCGGCCTGGTACTTCCTGCGCTATCCCTCGGCCTTCGACGACACGCAGCCGTGGGACCCCGAGCTTGCGCGCAAGTGGCTGCCGGTCGACATGTATGTGGGCGGCAACGAGCACGCCGTGTTGCACCTCATGTACACGCGCTTTCTCTGCATGGCCTTCAAGGACATGGGGCTGATCGAATTCGAGGAGCCCTTCGACAAGTTTCGCGCCCACGGCCTGCTCATCAAGGAAGGCGCGAAGATGTCGAAGACCCACGGGAATGTCGTCAATCCCGACCAGTATGTGGGCCAGTATGGCGCCGACACGCTGCGCATGTACCTCCTCTTCCTCGGCCCCTACAGCGAAGGAGGCGACTTCCGCGATTCCGGCATCATCGGGATCCGCCGCTTCCTCGAGCGCGTGCATCGCCTGTATGGGGATGTGCTCGCGAGTGCGAGCGGGCCCGAAGGCGGCGGCGCGCCCGCCGGCGGCGCAAGCGCGGGGATTCCGCGCCGCGGAACGCTGGACAAGCCGCATGCGATCAAGCTGCATCAATCGATCAAGAAGATCGGCGAGGACATCCGCTCGTTCGGCTACAACACGGCGATCGCGGCGCTCATGGAGCTGCAGAACGACATGCGCTCCGCGCCGGGGTTGGACGACTTCGCGCTCGATTCGTTTGCGATCCTGCTCGCTCCCTTCGCCCCTCACGAAGCCGAGGAGATCTGGGAGATGCTGGGACACGAAGGCAGCGTGTTCGACGCCCGCTGGCCCGCGTACGATCCGGCCCTCACGGTGAAGGACGAGATCGAGATCGCCATCCAGGTGCTCGGCAAGCTGCGCGGCACGATCCTCGCTTCCCGTGACGCGGGCGCGGAGGAAGTGCGCGCGGCCGCGCTCGCCAATGAAGCGGTCGCCCGCCATCTGGAAGGAAAGCAGATCGTGAAAGTGATTCACGTCCCCAATCGACTGATGAACTTCGTGATCAAGCCCTGAGGGACGCAATCGCTGATGAGGATGTGATGCCCGCTCGCACGCCTCGCAAGAAGAAGGCGACCCGATCGCCGGCCGCCGCAAGGGTGCGCGGGACTACGCGCAAGAAAGCGCCTCTGCCTGCGCGTTCGCCGAGGCCCGCCCGGGCGCGCAAGGAACGCGCGGTCGTGGTCGCGCACGCGGGAGCGGGCGGTCCGCGCGCGCACTCCGATGCTTGCGAGCGCGCGTGCGAGGCCGCGCTGCAGCAGGTGCGACGAGGCGGGAGCGCCTTGGATGCGGCCATCGAAGCGACCGTCGTCCTCGAAGACGATCCGCGCTTGAATGCCGGCGTCGGTTCCAGCTACCGCCTGGACGGCCGCACGATCGAGATGGACGCCGCGGTCATGGACCACCACGGGCGATTCGGCGCGGTGGCGGCCATTCAATTCGTCCGCCATCCCGTGCTCGTCGCGCGCATGGTGATGGACACTCCGCACACGATGCTGGCGGGAGAAGGCGCCGGCGCGTTCGCCCGCGCGCGGGGAGTCGCGCATTTCCATCCCGACTCCGAACGGGCCAGGCGGCGCTACGAGCAAGTGCGGCGATTCTTCCTGCGTCATGAAGACGCCGGCGGCTTCGAGGCATGGATGGGCCGCGATCCCAGCGTCTACTGGAACTTCCCGAGCGACATCCGTGAATCGCTGCTGCGCGAGTTGCCCGACGAGGTGAAGGAAGGGGACACGGTGGGCGCGGTCGTGCGCGATGCGCGCGGCGGATACGGAGTGGCGCTCAGCACCGGAGGCACATCGATCATGCTGCTCGGGCGCGTGGGCGATACGCCGATCATCGGCGCCGGGCTGTACGCCGGCCCCGCGGGCGCCGTCGCGAGCACGGGAGACGGCGAAGAGATCATGCGCGGGCTCTATGCGAAACGCGCCTACGATTGGATCGATCTCGGAATGGAGCCGCAAGCGGCGTGCGAGCGCGCGGTGCGCGAGTTTCCCGAGCCGTACACCGTGGGGCTGATCGCGGTCTCCGCGACGGGCACCGGCGCCGCCGACAATCGCACCATGCCTTGGGCGCACGCCTACCTGGATTGACACGCGCGAAGCCATCCCCGGTCGGAGAGCGATCTGGGACACCATGCTCTGCGGCATGAACGGGGTGAACCTGCCTTGCTGCCTGCGGACAGGGTCTCTGATATGCTCGGGCGGTCAACGAGCGACCACGGAGAAATCCTCATGCCTTCCCTGCATGGGCGCCGCGCGATCGTCACCGGAGCGAGCAAAGGCCTGGGGGCCGGGATTGCGGCGGAGCTCGCGGCGCGCGGGGCGCGCGTCATCTTGTCGAGCCGCTCGCAGGAGAATCTCCGCGCGGCGGTCCATGCGATCGGCCCGCAAGTCGAGGCGCCTCCCATCCCGATTCCGGCCGATGTGCTCGATCCAGCAGCCGCCGTTCGTCTGGCGGATGCCGCTCGATCGCAGTTGGGCGGACTGGACATTCTCGTCTGCAATGCGGGCGGGCCGATGCCCGGCGATTTCGAGGAGCTGAACGACGAAGACTGGGAGGCCGCCTTCCGCCTCGTGCTGCTCGCTCCCATCCGGCTCGTTCGCGCCTGCCTGCCCATGCTGCGCGCGAGCGGGAGCGGGCGAATCATTCTCCTCAATTCGATTTCGGCCCTTCACCCGGTCAAGCGTCTGCTCCTCTCGAATGTCTTGCGTCCCGGACTGATCGGCCTGGCGCGTCACTTGAGCGGAGAGCTGGCTGCGGATGGCATTCTCGTGAATGCGATTTCCCCCGGCTTCTTCGACACGGAGCGCGCGCGCGAGGTCGAGCAATCGATCGCGCAGCGCACCAATCGCTCGCTGGAGGAGATTCGCGCGGAAACGCAGGTGGGCATTCCTTTGCGCCGCTTGGGCGAGCCCCAGGAGCTCGGACGGCTGGTGGCGTTTCTCGTCTCGACCGAGAACACCTACATCACCGGTCAGACGATCGTCGTGGACGGGGGAATGATCGCGGCTCCCTAGTCGCCCGGCGCACGCCTTCGAGTGGAGCCCGCTACCTGGATGAGTGCGGGGCAATCGAGAATCGGGGAGAGAGGCCGGCGCCGAATCAACCGGCCGCGAACCAGGAGAGAATGATCTCGGCCACGCCTGCGCAATCTTCCCACATGTAGGCGGGAATCGCTTCGCGTTGCCCCTTTGAGGCTGCGCTGCCTGCGTCCGCGTGCGCGCCGGCATTCGCACGCGCGCCCTTTTGTTGCAGGCTCACGCCCCAAGTCTCGAACGCTTTCTCGTCCGCCTTCACTCCCGGCCCAAGCACGACCGCGATCAACTCGCCGCTCTCCAGATGACGCGGCTCGCGCAGCTTGCCTTCCTTGTCGGCGGGCAGCACTTCGATCTTGGCTCCCTTGCGCTGCGACCATCCTTCAATGAGAACCAGATCGAGGCCGCCGAGGAACCGGCCGATCAACTCTTCGACCGCCTCCTCGCCCTTGGGTAGATCGAAGTGCAGCGTTCCCGCGACGGCGGTGATGCCGAGCGTCGCTT
Source organism: uncultured bacterium (assembly GCA_964482205.1). Taxonomy (GTDB): domain Bacteria; phylum Eisenbacteria; class RBG-16-71-46; order CAIMUX01; family WJJG01; genus JAZDGX01. Next base: position 260,605 of record CAYZWI010000004.1, read on the forward strand.
CCGCTCCTGCCTTGCGGTGCAACCAGGAATCGCTGCCTTCGCGATCGAGCGGATGGGGATGCGAGCTGTGCTTGACGGTGCCCACGCGCAAGCCGGCGCGTTGCAGCAACGGGATCAAACGGACGGTCAAGCCCGTCTTCCCCGATTTCTTGCGCCCGACGATTTGAATGGCTTTCACGCTGACAGAGACCCGATCAGAGCGGAGGCGTGGGCGATGCGGTCAGCATGGGGACCGCATCCCAACCGGCCAGCTTCGCCGCCAAGGATGTCTTCCGGCGGATCACGCGGTCGATGAAGGTCTCCGCGTCGCTGACTCCGTTCGCGCTGCGCAGATGGCGAAGCACATCGAGGCCGCGTCCGAAGATGCAGCTCACGATCTCCCCCGCATCGGTGAGCCCGACGCGATGGCAATCCGCGCAGAAATGCTCGGTCACATTCGGAATGAAACCGACCGACCCTTCATGCCCCGGAATTCGAAAGACCATCGCCGGCCCGGAATTCGCGGAGGGCTCGACCGGCTCGAGGTGATGCTCGATGGCCGCCATTGCTTCCCAGGAAGGAACGAAATTCTCAGGAGAAGGCAGGCGATCCTGCTCGACATTCCATTCGACGAAGCGCACCGAAATCGGACGCGTGGCGGTGAGCATCAGGAAGTCGTTCATCTCGTCCAGGTTCCAGCCGCGCTCGAGGACCGCGTTCAGCTTGACGGTGAGTCCCGCATCGAGGCAGGCATCGATCGCCTGGCAGACGGCCGCGTGTTCGCTGTCGTGCCCCCCGCCCGCAAACCGGTCGGGGCGCAGCGTGTCGAGATGGAAGTTCACTCCCCGCAGGCCCGCTTTCGCGAGATCGTCGATGCGGCCGTTCAAGGCCGTGCCGCCGGTGCTCAGCGCGACCCAGGAGATCCCGGACATTCCCGCGAGCATCGTGACGACATCGACGAGATCCTTGCGATTCGCGGGATCCTCTCCCATGAGGCGAACCCTGCGCGCGCCGCGGCTGATCAGGATCTTGAACAGGGCCCGAATTTCGCGCGGCTCGGGAACCGAGACCGCGAGATTCTCGGGCCGCTTCGATTCGAGCAGGATTCCATCGGTCGCGTTACGCAGATGAAAACGAATGTAGCCCAGGCCGGCTGCAGGAACGGGCATTGCCGTCCTCCCTCAAACATTCACCGTGCACATGGCTCCGGCCGTTCGGATCGGCAGGCTGCGACGGATAATTCTAGCGCGAAGCAGGAGGTTGTCAAGAGAAGGCCGCGCGAATGGACCGCATGCAAAGAATCTTTCGCGCGATCCGCTCCGTTCTCGTCAGCCGGAGAACCGCTGAGAACGGCGCCGATCCGCGCGGAGAATGTAAGGCCTCACAAATAATCCGCCACTCTGACGGGGAACCGGAGCCCACGGATGGGCCGGCTGCCATTACCGGACCGAGCGGCTGAAGGCCGTGGAAATCGCGACCCTCAGCTCCGGCTCCTTCTGCCATTCCTTCAGAACCGGGAGCATCTCCGTCGGGTCGGCCCGCAGAAGATTCTGCAGCGCGGCCGCGGCGGCTCCCCACACGAATCGCCGTCCATCGGAAGCCAAGGACTTCAAGATCAAGAGCGTGCGTTCGCGATCGACGGGAATGACCGGAGTCGCAAAGGCCATGCCCAGGTTCCAGCGTACGATTTCATCCATGGAGGGCAGCCAACGCTCAAAGCGTTCGAGCGTTTCCTCCGGATACACGCGCAGCATTCCCTGGCCGAGCGCGAATGGGCCGAGATTGCGACGGATATAGGGATCCCTGTCCGACATATGGGGCTCGAGCAAATCGAGAAGCGGCTTGGCCCATTCGGGATGGGCCGCATCCGCGACCGCGACCGTCGCAATGATCACCTGCCTGCGAACCGAAGGATCGGCATGCCGGCTCCAGAGACGCATGTAACGGAAGTACGCCCGGAAGTTGGATCGGATGATGCGCGCCATGGTGCTGGCCGCATACAGGCGCACTTCGTGTTCTTCGTCCCGTGCGAGATTGAGGGTCAGCCTCTCGACATCCTTGCGATGATCCTTCCAGAAGGCGTCGAGCAGCGCGCACGCGAGCTGGCGCGCCTGGACTTCCGGCCGAGAGGAACACAGGCGCGTCCAGATCCAGATCTTCCGCCGGCACGCGGCGCCGGCGGAGTCCCCCCGCAAACGCCGAATGATGCAAGTCTGGAATGCGTCCGATTCCGCGCCCGGCCGTTGGCGCTCGACTGCCACCATCGTCGCGATCAGCGCTTCGGGATCGTCGATCTCCAGCGTTCGCTCTAGCTGGGCTCGAAGATAATCCGGAACGCCGTCATCGATCTCGACCCCGACGCCGCGATGGCTTGCCGCGGTTGCGGCTCGCCGTTGGACGGAGCGAGCGCCCCGCGCTTGGCTGAAGGTTCTCGTGACCATGAGCTCCCTGCCTCGATTCGCCCTCCCGGGCATGTTCGTCCACAGACTCCGCCAGGCGTGTGGAAAACCTCGGGAGTTATCCACGTCGCCTTGGGCCGCGGTGTCCGAGATTCACGCATCCGCCGAATCCGTCTGTCGACCGGGCGTCAATTCTCCTGACGCCACCGGACGGAATCCGGCAAGCGCGGGCCGCTCCCCTCGTTGTTTGTGCAGTGCGAAGCTGGGAAATCGAGAGTTACGAACCAGACAGCCCCTCAGGTGCCGCAGCCGGCGGACGATTTGCTGAGGAATCCCGCGCCGCTGTCAAACATCGCCCGCCTCAATCAGCGGAGCCATGTTTCGCACTTCGCGGAATCCGTGTCAACCTTCCGCCGAGACGCTCCGGTGTCGGATCCCGGAAATTCCCACAGGTTTTCCACATCCGGGACCGATCTTTTTTCCCGCCTCCAGACAATGGTAGCACGATTCCCCGCGCCTTCGGGTTCCGAATTCCTTGCCTGAGGCTGCGAGCGGGACATCACAGCCCTCCTTCAGGCTTGGGACGACCTGGCAACTTCATGTAGGTAAGCCGGTTATGGGATCTTGCAGACGAGGGGCCGGGGGGCCATCCGTGGGCTCGAAAGCGGACCGAAATTCGGGACCATGGCGAAACCTTCGGAAATACAGTGCCTTATTCGCCGGTCCTTTCGGGAAGGCGCGTCCCAGGCGGGTTTCCGAGGTCCGCGAGATGATCGCGCAGCCAGGCGGGAAAGCTGACCGCCTCCTTGGTGCGGGCGTCCATGCAGGCGTGCGTCGTCGTTCCTTCCGCGCGCAGATTCTCGTTCGCCAGGATGGCGTAACCGAACACGATCGCGCGTGACCGCAGCTTGTCGATGTGGGTTTCGATCTCGATCACATCGTCATAGAGGACAGGAGCGCGAAGACGAAGCGTCACCTCGACGAGCGGAAGGTTCATTCCCCGTTCCTCGACTGCGCGATACGAGAGCCCCGAGCAGCGCATGAACTCCGTGCGTCCCACCTCGAACCAGGTGAGGTAATGCGCGTTGTAGGCGATCCCCATGCGATCGGTTTCCGCATAGCGGACGCGCATGGGAAAGTGGCAAACCCACCTTTCAAGGGAAGAATCCCAATGAAGAGAGCCATGTTGCGCAGTCATGATCCCCCCTGAGCGGCTTGAAGCTCTGGAAAACGGGCGCATGAGTTGCGGGGGCCTACCCATCCTGGTACACGCCAACGCGGGTGGAAGCGCCTTGGGGCCGCCGCCGGGCAAATCTAGCAAAAACGAGCGCAAGTGGCTGGCACTTTTCCGCTTGCCCGCCGCCAAACCCGAAACTTCGCCCCACAGGCCCGGAGCGCCGGGGAGGCGGCCGGACGGCGAATGCCTGGCCCCGCTCGGGTCAAAGGCGTTGAAATCCTCCGCGCTCCAATCGTCAAGACCCGCCCCCTTCCGGCCGCAAATTCTCTTGGGAGCTCTTTTCCACGGAAGGCCTCGCCTGGCCGGAGCGCGCCCCTGGCGGGCACGCCTGAGGAAATTGGCAAACCGGAGGAGATGGGATGGCCTCGGTCGTCGGCGTGGGAGACATGCGCCTCTGCGTCCATTCGGGGGAGATTCTCTTCGCACCCGAGATCGGGGCGGGCATCGCTCTCGCCTTGCATGACAACGACGCTCGCGTGACAGGCATCCTCCACTTTCTCCTGCCTTCTTCCGAAGCGGACCCGGTCGCCGCGGTCGATTGCCCGGCCCTCTTCGCGGACACGGGCATCCCGGCATTTCTCCAAGCCGCCCTGGCGCTCGGCGTCTGCAAGGAGCGCGCGAGGATCGCGCTGATCGGCGGTGCGCGGCCCTTCGACTCCACCGACTTCTTCGCCCTCGGGACGCGGAATGTCTCGGCGGCGCGATCGATCCTGCGCCGGGAGGGGCTTCACGTCGAAGACGAACAGGTGGGCGGCACCGCCGTCCGCGCGCTGCGCATCGATGCGAGTTCCGGCTCGCTGCGCGTACGGAGGGAAGCTGAGGAGCGCGAGCTTTGATTCCGATTCAGGAACTGCTGCGGGATGCGGCCACCGTGGGGCCGCTTGGGGCGAGCGCCTCGCGCCTCGCAAAGCTGATGCGTGATCCCGCAGCCGGCATGGAAGAGACGCTGGCTGCCGTGCGCGCGAATGCCGAGCTTCCCGCCCTGCTGATCCGTCACGCCGGCACCGAGCCGCTGGGAGACTCGCGCGCGAAACCCGAGGCCATCAGGCCGGTCGCGGATCTCCACGAGGCAGTCCTCGTCCTCGGCGGCTCGCGGGTGCTATTCCTTGCGATTCTCCAGAAAGCGTCGACCCTGATGCGCCCCGCCCTGCCCGTTTACGGCCTACGTGAAGGAGACCTGCTTCGCCACGGGCTCGCGAGCGCGCTCGCGGTCGAACGGATCGAGCGGATTTCCTCGTCAGCTCTTCCTGCGGGGACGATGAGCGCCGCGCTGCTTCATGACATCGGCAAGCTCCTGCTCGATGCGCGCGCCGGCACGACCCACCGCGAGCTGCTCGGCCGGACGCACGCGGCTCATGCCGCCGTTCCCCATCACGCGGAGATGGTCCGGGACTTCAGCCAGGTGGAGGCGGAAGTCTTTGGGGCCGGCCACGCGATGCTCGGCGCCCGCATCGCCGAGCGTTGGGGGCTTGGGCCCGAAACCGTTTCGGCGATTCGTTTCCATCACGAACCGAGTTCGATCCCGAGTGCGGCGATGGATGCCGTACGCGTTGCGAACGTGGCGGCTCGCACGGTCGGATGCGGGCTCGGGATGGAGGGACTCGGTTTCGCAGGAGACGCTTCCGCCTGCGGCCGCCTCGGAATGACCCGGCATGATTTCGAGCATCTGTGCGCGCAGTTGCACCCCCGATTGCCCCGATTCCTGTCGGCCTTGCAGCCGATTCTGGGGCAGCCGGCGAGTGGGCGGAGCGCATCGCAGGCAGGCAAACGCGAGCAGGCAAGCGACGAGTCCGGCCGAAGAACTCGAATTCAGGGGGCGAACCGATGAATGCATTCCCAGGAAAGAACCCTTCCACGACGCAGATTGCGGAGATCTGCACGCGCGTTCTTCGCGAAAGCGCTCTTCTCGGGGCGCGCCTCTTGCCGCGGGCGCCGCGTGAAGAGGACTGGGATGCGCTGGGAGAGAAGATGAGCTTCTCCGGTTCGATGCGCGGCCAGATGGAAGCCTGGGTCCCCCGGCGAATTGCCGCCAGGCTCGCCGCAAATCTGCTGGGTCTGGACCCGATCGGCATCGCTTGCGGGAAGCGCGAGAAGGATCATGGAGAAGAGGAATCGGGTCGCAACGCCCTTCGCGAGCTGCTCGCCCTTCTGTGCGCAGACTTGCTCGCGGGACTGAATGGGGGATGCGCGGATGTGCGCCTCGGCACCGCGCACGCCTGCGATCAACCGACGCGCTTCGAAGGGCCCGGCGCGGAAAGCGATCTCTGGATCGATATCGAGGGCGAGCCGATCCTGTTGCGGCTCTGGCTTCTGCCTGCTTGAGCCCGCGATCCCGCCGCCCGCGCTATTTCCGATACCAGCGAGCGCCGTCCTTCGTGTCCTCGATCACGATGCCGCGGCGAGCGAGCTCGTCGCGAATGCGATCCGATTCGGCGAAGTCGCGATTCTTGCGCGCTTCGGTGCGACGGCGGACGAGCTCGTCGATCTCGGCGTCGTCGCCGGAGGCCGCCGCTCCCTTCGCAGGCTCGAGGATGCCGAGGATCTCGTCCGCGCGCCGAATCGCCTTGGCCGCTGCCAGCGCCGCTTCGCCCTGAGGAGCGAGACGGTTCACCTCGCGCATGAAATCGAACACCTGCCCCAGCGCCTTCGACATGTTGAGATCGTCGCTCACCGCCTCTTCGAACTCGGCCAGGAAGCGATCGGCCAACGCGTTCGTGCTCGCTGATTCCGTCGCCGGATGCGCGGCCGCCTCTTCCATGCGGCTCACGAACTGGCGGATGCGCACCACGCTCTCCCACGATCCCTGCAGGCTTTCCTTTGTGAAATTGAGATGCGCGCGGTAGTGGGCCGACATCAGAAGATAGCGAATCGCGATCGTGTCGAAGCCCGCCGCCTTGAGGCTTCGGATCGTGTAGAAGTTGCCGAGGGACTTCGACATCTTCGTGCCCTCGGTCATCAGATGGCGCGTGTGGATCCAGTAGCGCACGAAGGCCTTGCCGGTGACCGGCTCGATCTGCGCGCGTTCGCTCTCGTGGTGCGGGAAGATGTTGTCCTCGCCGCCGGTGTGAATGTCGAGGGTGTCGCCGAGATACTTGCGGGCCATCACCGAGCACTCGAGATGCCACCCGGGATAGCCGCGCCCCCACGGGGAATCCCACTGAAGAATGTGCTGCGGGTCCACTTTCCAGAGGCGGAAGTCGCCGGGGTTCTTCTTGCCCGCGACCATCTCGTCGGTCACGCGGCCGCCCGCGCCGGCTTGAAGATCGTCGAGCCGCTTGTGCGAGAGCTGCCCATAGCCGGGAAAGCGCGAGATGTCGTACAGGATCGTGTCGCCCGCCTGGTACGCGTAGCCCTTCTCCATCAGCGCCTGGGTGAGGGCGACCATCTCCGCGATGTGCTCGCTGGCGCGGGGATAGGCGGTCGCGCGCCGGATGTTGAGGCTGTCGAGATCCTCGAAGAAGGCCTTCTCATAGAAGCGCGCGATGTCGAGCGGGGTCTTGCCCTCGGCGCGGGCCGCCTTCTCGAGCTTGTCCTCGCCCGCATCCTCGGTGTCGAGGGTCATGTGGCCGACATCGGTGATGTTCATCACCTGTTGGACTTCCATGCCCTTGAACTCGAACAGCCGGCGCAGGAGATCCGCCAGCAGGAAGGCGCGAAAATTCCCGACATGGGCATAGAAGTAGACCGTCGGCCCGCAGTTGTACATGCGGACCTTGCCCTGTTCGAGCGGCGTGAAGTCCTCCACTTTGCCGGACATCGTGTTGGTGAAGCGCAAAGCCACTGCGATCCTCCTTCGCGTTCCATGCGGGATCTCTTCGTCAGCCCAGAGCGACCGAATGCTTCCCCGCCCTTCGGAGCGAGCATCTTATCGGCCCAACGCCTGTGACTGAACGCTTTTGTGATCGAGTCGCTTCCCTGGGGTCGAAGGCTCGGTGATTCTTGCGATGCTCGAACTCCTCGTTCGTGCGGACACGGACGCAGAACTGGACATCCGACGCGATTGGGCCGCTTGCTTCGCCGTCATGAGGGCGCGCATCCCTTCGTGAAGGAGACGCGCGGTCGGAAGCGTCTTCGATATCTTGGACTTGTTTTTTCATAATTGCTCCACGGTGACGACCAGACGCTTCTGCGGTGTCTTCTACGAGAGCTCGCTCGGCGCAAGCAACTCCTTGATATGAATCGACTTGGCAGCTTGCCCTACGGCAGATGATCGCTTTCCCCCACCGAATTGCCCCCAAGGCTTTTCCGCTTGACTGGCTTTCACCAGGCTCCAAGAATGCGTCGGCTTTTCTAGGTGGAGAGGTGCGTTGAGAGGAGCTTGGCCTGCGGCAGGCAGTTCGAAGGGGTCTCCCCCGGATTGCTGGGAGGCTCTCAAGGCTGCGGCAGCGGCCCGGGCCTGTTCGTCTCGACGCGCGAAAGAGGCGTCAAGGAAGGGGCCTCTCGGGCCTCTTCGGCTGGCAGGCGGTTCCCCACCCTTCGAGCGTCGGAGGGCGGTCGCCGGGGAGCCGCGAGACCCGAACTTGAGGAGAGGAAGATGAAGAGACTCGTGTTCGCAGCGGTCTTGATGTTGGCGGTGGTTGGCGTGAGCTGGGCCCAGGAATGCCAGGGCTGCAAGATCGATGTCAGCGGCTACATGGGCCCGAACTTCCGGCTCATCGACAGGGGCGAAGGCCTGAAGAACGACACCGGCTTCGGAATGGCGTTCAATCGCGTGACCTTCAGCGGCATGCACGATGTCGGCCCGATCGTCAAGAAGATGGGTTGGAAGGTCGAGATGGACTTCAGTGAGGACTTCGAGTACGACCTGATCTATGCGTACCTGCAGGCCTACTTGAATGAATCGGTGTCCTTCCGCTTCGGCCACGTGAAGGAGGCCTTCAGTCGCGAGTGGCTGCACCCGACCTACAACCTGCTCACCGTCGATCGCCTGATCACTCCCGAGCTGGCCCGCGAGGGCCTGAACTACGCCGGTTACAGCTACGGGCTCGAACTGAATGTGCAGAACGAGATGCTGAAGCTCGTGGCCGGCGCCTATGACGGCCAGGGCAATCTTTCCTTCGTCGGCAACCAGGACCCCGCTCTCGACTACGCCCTGCGCGCAATCTTCATGGCGACCGAGGGCGTCGAGATCGGCGCGAACCTGCAGATGAAGACGCTGCCGGGCGTGCTCGATTTCGACGGCGACTGGGGATTGGCGCTCGACGACGGCGCCTACCTGGAAGAAGTGGGGACGGAAGAGGTCTACCAGAGCAACACCGCGATGGCCTACGGCTTCGATCTCGACGTGCAGCAGAATGTCGGCGAGACGATGACTCTGTGGGCCCAGGCGGAGTTCGGGATGGGCGACAACTATCGGCAACCCGAGGCGGTCCTGGATGAGGAAGATGCGCCGATCGCGTGGGAAGATCTGGAATGGAACCAGTTCCAGTACTTCTATGCCAAGGCGCTTCTGATGGTGAACAAGAACATCGGCGTGCACCTGGGCTTCGCAAACTTCGATCCCAATACCGATGTGGATGACAACTCGTTGACGAAGATCGTCCCCGGCCTCACCTACCGGTGGTCCGACAACACCCGCACCCAGGCCGAAGTGCAGTTTGTCAGCGAGGACGATCCTGACGAGGATCTGAAATACACCCACTTCGTCCTTCAGCAGGTGCTCGTCTGGTAGGTTCTTGAAGCGGGGCTTGCGGCGGCCCTCTCGATGCCGCTGCCTGCGGCTCCGTTTCCCGGTCTGTGGAAGGGCCCCTCCTGCGAGGGGCCCTTCTCGTTGCCACCGCCCGCCTCCAAGTGAGATATGCCCCGATTTCCTCGCCCTGGAATCGCAAGCGCTAATCGCGCGGGCAGGGTGTGAGAACGGACGGACTGCGATGACTTGCCTTTTGGGTTGCCTTGTGGCTCTCTGGGGGCTTGCCGCACGGGTGGTCGATGGCTCTGATTCGCCAGGAAAAAGGAGGATTTCATGCTGAAAAGAATGCTCGTCGTCTGCCTCATCGCTCTTTTGCTTCCGCTCGCTTCCTCGGCCCGGCCGCGCAACGCGTTCCTGCTGACCGGCGCCGTCTCACTGCCTTCCGGAGATTTCGGTGACGATCGCGGCAGCGAAGCGGGACTTGCGACCACGGGAATCGGCGTCGGTCTCGATGTCGTCATGCCCACCAGCAACCCGGGACTGAGCTTTCTCCTGAGCGGTTTCGTGGTGAGCAACGGGGTGGACGACGACCTCTTCGACGAGCCGGTTTTCCTGGGACAGGACTGCAATGGGGAATGTCTCGATCTCTATATGGAGAATGTGGATATCGGTTCGCATCTCAACATCCCCATCATGGCCGGGATCCGCTACGAGTCCTGGGCCTCCCGCAGCGTGGATCTCTTTCTGCAGGGGCAAGTGGGCGTGACCTTCTATCGCGCGCCGTCCCTCGAGTGGGACCTGGTGTCGTGCGATGAAGCGGACGACTGCATCAATGAAGGGCCCGAGGAGGATGAGTACGACACTGCCACCTCGTTCGGCTTCGGCCTCGGAGGCGGCTTGATCTTGAATCGCAATGTCGAGATCGGCATTCGCTACCTGGATTTCGGAACCATCGATCTGGAAGGCGAGGAAACATTCTTCACCGGAGAGACGGAGGAGTTCGAATCGGAGCAATCGGTGGCGATGTTCTTGCTCACGGTCGGGATTCGTCTCTAGTCGTTTGCCGCGCCGAAGATGTTCATCTGCGGCGGCGCGGGCGGCGCGCCGATGTGCTCGGCTACATGCGCGATCCATTCCGGGCGCGCGCGCGGGTCGAGGCGGAAGAGCGGCACATGGAAGCGCTCGATCAGCGTGTCCACCTCGCGATCGATCGCCATCTGGAATTCGCGGGTGGTGTCGCGCACGCCGTCGAAGGCCGGCGCGTCAACGATCGGCACCTTGAAGAGATGGGTGTAGGTTCGCATCCAGTAGCTGACCATCTCGTCCCAAGCCGTCTGCGGACCGAGGCGATGCACCAGATAGGCGTAGTTGTCGAGCACGCTCCGGTCGCAGATGACCACATCCACCTCGCTCGCGAGCTGGATTTCGTCGGCGATCTGCCGGTGCAGGATCCATGATTGCGCGGCGAGGGTCGTTTCCCGATTGATGGGCAGAGGGCAGCGGCGCGCGACTTCGCGCACCATGTCCACGCGCGCCTCGCGCTTCTTCATCCACGCGGCCAGCTCGTAACAGAGCGTGGTCTTTCCCACCCCGTGCGTGCCGACGAACGCGATCTTCAAGATAGCCACCCTTCTTGCCTCCGGCCGGAGCCGCAAAGGTAGACGAGGAAGGGCGCGCCGACAATCGCAGTGATCGCCCCGAGCGGCAATTCCGTGGGGGCGCGCAAAGTGCGGGCAAGCACATCGGCCCAGACGAGGAGCAGGCCCCCGAGCAGCATCGCGGCGGGAATGAGGCGCCGGTGCGCGCTGCCCGTCAGGCCGCGGGCGAGATGCGGCACCATGATGCCCACGAAGCCGAGAATCCCGCAAACCGCCACGCATGCGGCGGTCATGAGAGAGGCGGCGGCGAGCAGAATCCCGCGGGTGCGCCCGATGCGCACGCCCAAAGCGGCTCCGGTGATGTCGCCCCACAAGAGCAGGTCGAGGTCGCGAGCGAGAGCGATGGAGGCCGCGAGGCCCACGATGGCGTAAGGCGCGACGATGGCGACATGCGTCCAACGCGCGGTCGAAAGGCTCCCGAGCAACCAGAACAGCACATCCTGGACCGACTTCTCCGAGGTGACCAGCAGCAGAGCGACCACCGCGGAAACGGCCGAGCTGATCGCGATCCCGGTGATGAGGAGCGCGCCGGGCGAGAATCTCCTGCGCGCGTGGATGGCGTAGACGAGCGCCACCGTGGCGAGGCCGAAGAGAAAGGCGAAGAGCGGCACGGTGGAGAACCACCCGATCCGCACGCTCCACCCGAGCAGCATGGCGAGCACCGCGCCCAGTGCGGCTCCCGAGCTCACTCCGACCAGATACGGCTCCGCCATCGCGTTGCGAAAGAAGGCTTGCATGATGACACCGCACAGCGCGAGCAGAGAACCGACGAGCGCGGCGAGAATCGCGCGCGGCAAGCGCACTTGCATGACGACGCGCGAGGCGAGATCGCTTTCTCCCGACAGCGACCGCCACAGCGATCGCGAAGCGTCGCCCAGGCTGATGTCTACGCTTCCGAATCCGAGGGAAAGCCACAGGGAGACGAGCAGCGCGACGGCGAGAAGCGAGGTTCCGAGAAGCGGGCTGCCCGCCGCCGCGCGCAAACGCGCGCGCGCGCTCATCGACCCTGGCGGCTTGCGGGATGCCGCCTCGGGAGCCGCACGATGATCCGTGTTCACCGCTTCAGACACGGCGACTCCTCCGGCGGCGTCTGCGCGCCCACCGCGGATTCGGGATGCGCGCTCGTCTCGCGACTTGCGCTCGCCGCAGACTCGGGATGCGCGGTTGCTGCGGAATCAGGATGCAGGAAGGCGGCGAATTCTTCCAACACATCGAATGTGCGCGGGCCCGGCCGCAACAGGCGATTCTCGTCCACGAGGAAGAGGCGCGGATCACGACCGAGAGAGGCCGCCCTCCAAACGGGATGCGTCGAGAGAATGCGACGAACGCGCTCCTCGTCAGCGCCCGATCGGCAGGGACCGAGGTACACCTGTGGATCTTCAGCCGCGACCGCTTCCATCGAGAGCGCGCACCACGGCGCGGGCGCGTGGCCGGCCACATTTCGTCCTCCGGCATCCTCGATGAGATTGTGCAGAAAGGAGCCGGGGCCCGCGGTCCACAGCGCCCCTTCGAGCTCGCCATAGTAGACCCGCGGGCGTTGCGCGGAGGCCAGCCCGGCGAAGCGCGCGATCACCTTGGCGCGGCGGGATTCGAGGTAGCCGGCCAGCGAATCGGCTTGCGCAGGATGGCCGGTGACCGCGCCCAGTTCACGGATGACCCGGGGAATGTTGTTCAAGTCTCCCGAGGTGTCGACCGCGTACACGGGAATCCCGAGATCCTTCAGCGAAGCGAGAAACTCGAGCGAGTTCCCGCGCGTGGCGAGAACGAGATCGGGCGCCAGCGCGACGATCGCCTCCAGGCTCGGATCGACGATGCCGCCCACTTCCGGCAGCGCGTCCGCCTCGGCAGGAACATCGCAGAAACGCGTGACGCCGACCACGCGGGCGCTGCAATCGATGGCGAAGAGCATCTCGGTCAAGTTCGGCGAGAGCGAGACGATGCGCGCGGGAGGGCGGCTCCATGCGAGGCGATTGCCGAGGACATCCTCGAAGGCGCTCGATCCAGGATCGCCTGCCGGCGATGCGGCAAGGGCAAGCGACGGCAACTCCGCGGAAGCGGCTGATGGCGATGCGGGGAAGGCAGGCAACGCCATCAGCGCGCAGAAGAGAGCCGCCGCCGCGATACCACCGATGCAAGGCAACGCCCACCTCATGCTCAAAATTCCCAGACGCATTGCGGGCGGCCGCGCTCCCGCAAGACGCGCAGTCGGGCGTGAAAGACCGAGGCGATCATCTCCTCGGTGACGATTTCACCGGGCGGGCCGTCCGCGAAGAGCCCGCCCTCGTGCAGGACGAGCATGCGATCGCACGAGGCGGCCACGAGATTCAGATGATGATCGGCCACCAGGACCGTGACCCCGCGTTCGCGGGCCAGCGCTCGCAAGCGCGTGAAGATCTCCTGCTGGTACCGAAGATCGAGGCTCGCAGCCGGTTCGTCGAGCAGGAGCAGCGGCGTTTCCTGCGCCAACGCGCGCGCGAGGATGACGCGCTGGCGCTCGCCACCGCTCAAGGTCTGGAGAGCGCGCCCGCGCACGCTTGCCAGATCGAGCGCTTCGATTGCGCGTTCCACCGCCTCGCGATCGCGCGCCGCAAGCGGCGCGAGCGGACCGAGCCAAGGATAGCGGCCCAGCGCGATCGTCTCCGCGACCGTCACCGCAAATTCCATCTGCGACGATTGCGGGACGAAGGCGATCGCGCGCGCGATTTCCTTGCGCGTGAGCCCGGCCAACGCGCGGCCTTCGAGCAGGACCGAGCCCGTCGCGTCCTGATGAAGACCGCACAGGCAGTGGAGCAGCGTCGTCTTGCCCGATCCATTCGGGCCGACCAAAGCAGTCAGAGTCCCGGGAGCAAGCGCGAATCGGATCGACCGAAAGACGGTGCGATCGTCGTAGCGGGCGCTCAGGTCGTGGACGTCGAGCGCCGGGCGAGCGGCGGTTGTCTCGGCTGTGCCGCTCATCGATGCTGCGAGCGCCACAGGTCTTTGATCGCGCCCCAGGATTCGGGATGCACCGGAGTGGCCGCGCGAATTGCCTGCAAGTTCTCTTCTCCCAGACAACGCACGCGCTCTTCTGCCTCGAGAGTGGCCATCGGGCCGTTGACGATGGCGAAGAAGCACGCTTCCTGGAATTGCAGGGTCACCGATTGCTCATTCACGAAGCTCCAGCGCGCCAGCCCATCTCCCGGCCAGTCGAGGATGTCCTCTCCCGATCCGCTTCTCGGATCGGCGAACAACGCTTGCGCATTCTCCGTGAGACCCAGATTGAAGACGGACAGCTCGAGAATCAAAGGCTCGCCGTCGATCTGGCCGGAATAGGCAAGGAACGCGCCCGCGACAAAACCGTGATCTTCATACAAGGATGTGTCTTCGACGAAGTCGACGAGCTCTTCGATCGAGTTCGCCTCCCCGATCGTCTCCGACTGGGTCAATCCCTGGCAGACGCCTTCATTGGGGAGCACCGTCCGCGGCGGGATGTCGGAGCATTGCGCCTTTGCGGAAACCGGACATCCGGCCACCAAGGCGATCGCCAGGAAGAGAACGAAGAATCCAGATCCAGTCTTTTCCAACATGGCACCTCGAAAGGGCGTGCCCGCGTGGGGAGGGCTGGCTCGCCACCCAAGCGCCGCATGTTCGGAGCTCGCTCCCGATTCGCGCCGAGCGTTTTCTGGATGATAGCGGATCAACCGGTCCTGGTGGTATCTTCGTTCAGGCCACGCATCGTGACCGAGATGGGCCACCGGCTGGTCATCCCCTTTCGGCCGGGACCCTCCTGCGAATGGGAGCCGTTATGCGAGCCGCCTGTCCTGCGCTCCATCGCTGGCCTGCGCACCCCGTCCGCTTTCTATCGCAGTGCCGCATTCTCGCAGAACGCCGCGGAAGTGCTATCGCCATCATGGGGATCGCGGCAACGCTGGGCCTCGTTGGCGTGGCGCCGCTCTTCTCCCCCGCATTCGGGCGCGAGCCGACGGAAAAGACGATTGTCCTCAGCGACGCGATCGGGCCGGAGATCGACGCGGCGGAACGGCAGGCGTATGGGCTCTTTCCCGATCTCGATTGCTTCCAGACGGGCCGCTTGCTCGAACGCGCGAACGGCTCGGTTCGATTGGAATATACCTGCGATCCTCCATCGACTCCCGCCGCCCAGGCGGGCTGGTGGACCCACGCGGTGACGGCGGATGCCGTCGCCTTGACGCGCTTGCATGTCTCGCTCGTGGATGCGCATCAGCGGGAGCCGGCCGACTCCGCGGCGAATCCCGCGGTCGAAGCGGCCTGCCTGCGACGCCTTCTCCTGCGGCAGGCGAGCCGGCTCGACTACGAGACGGCCAGCGAATTGGCGGGCGTGCTGCGCTTCGAGTATTCCGAGACGGAAGAAGGCCGGTGGGCGGCGGCGATCGCAGACGATCTGGAACGATTGTCTGGCCAACGAACGGCGCTCATTCATCGGGGAACGGTCGTTCAACATGAAGGACGCACCGAGTTTCTGATCTTCGCCGGCTACTATGGCCTTTGGCTCGGGATCGCGACGCCGATCGCTTTGGATGCCGATGGCCCGGAGACCTTCGGCGCGAGCATTCTCCTCATTCCCGCGACCACCTTCGCGCTCGCGCATTTCTGGTCGCGCGAAGCGAATCTCTCGGACGCGCGCGCGGCGATGATGTCGTTCGGCGCCCATCTCGGAACCTGGCAAGGGATCGGGTGGAGCGTCTACGCCGATCGGGACGGGAGAGATGTGGTGGCAGTCGGAGAGTTTGCGGGCCTTGCGGGACTCTTTGCAGCAGGCGCGCTGACCAGCAGGGTGGAGTTCTCCGAGGGAGACGCGGCCTTGACCGGCGCGGCGCTTCCCTGGGGCGCGTGGTTCGGCGTGGTCGGCGCGACGCTCGCCGGAAGCGAAGGGGATGGAATCCTCGCATCGGCCTTGTTTGCGAGCGACGCCTTGGTCCTTGCCACAGGGTTCGGCGCGAAGGACGCACGGGTAAGTGAAAAGCGGGTGCGACTCATCAATCTCGTCGGGCTTGCCGGAGGGATCGCGGGGGCGGGCGCCTGCCTTCTCGGCAGCGTGGACGATGGCAAAACCTACATCGGGGTCGCGGGCGCGGGCAGCATTGCAGGGCTGATTGCGGGAGCGCATTGGACGCGCGGAGTGGATCGTGAGAAGGATTTTGGATGGGTCGCGCCGCAACTGCTGATGCGACCCGACCCGGCCGTTCCCGGATCGACCGAAGCCTGCCTGGCACTGTCGTTGCGCCTGCCGGCCTCGCGATAGCGCCGCGACATGGAAAGAGCTTGCGCGTGACCGATTGACGGGCACGATCGCGCGCGGCGCGCAATGGGCCAGGGCGGGCGCGCGCCTTTGCCCCCAATCAGGCGTTGGACATCTCGCGACACAACTCTGCGCAGCGACGGCATCCCTCGGCGCAACTCCGCATCATCGGGTCGTCGTGGAAGCGCTCGCAATCGCGGGCACGAGGTGGAGGCTCTAGTCGCCTCGCAGCATCTCCAGGATCGCGTTTCGCAGGTGGGCTCTCACCGTCGCCGAATCGGGAAAGGGACGCGGGTGCTCGAGCGCGCTCGATTGCGCCGCGACTCCCGATGCCGGTGCCTGCGCCTGCGTCCCTTCCGGCAAGGCGAGCCGATCGACATCTTCGCTCGACCGCATGAGCGTGAGGCGTCCCATCTCCGCGAGCGCGCGATCGACGCCGCCCACCGGACCACCGAAGAAGCTGGCAGCGGGAATGCCGAGCACGGCTGCTTCGCGCACCATCGTCCCTCCCCCGCTGATCACGAGCGACGCCTGGAGGAGAAGATCGCGGCCGAGCAGGGCACCTTCCGGAAGCTGGATGTGCGGATGCGCCGCTGCCAGCGCGCGCAGCTCGTTCCAATCGTCCGCATAGCGCGGCAGGAAGAGCACGCGCGCATGCGCTGCCTCGCGCGCGAGACGATCGACCAGGCGGCGATACAACTCCTCGCTGAGCGCGGTGTGATAGTGCGCATGGCGCGCCGGCGGACGGATGAGAATCAAGGGCGGAGACTCCGGCGCGCGGCGGTCCACGGCCGGGTCGAGATAGACCTGCTCCTTGAAGCCGGGATAGAAGGCGAGCTTGCGCGCGGGCACGCCGCGCGAGACGAGCGTCTGCACGGGAACGGACTCGGGGAAGAAGATGCGCTCGCAAAGAAGGGAGAAGATTCGCAGGGAGACGAATTCGTAATCGAGGAAGGTCACGCAGGGGATGCGCAGCCAGCGGGCCGTGACCGCCTGCGCGCGCGCGCCATGACCGAGGGCGAGGACCACATTGCGCCCGTGAACATGGCGATGAAGCTGCGCTGCGCGAATCAGGGTGCGCGTCGCCTTCTGGGCAACGCCTCCGCCGCCGTGGCCGCCCACCGCGCGGAACTCGAGGCCGTGCAGGGCGAGCAGCTCATGTGTTTGCGAAAGATCGCGGGCGGTGAGCAGCACCTCGTAGCCGGCATCGCGAAGCCAGCCCACCCACGGGGCAAAGAAGGGCACATGCGGCGAGTTTTCGAGATCGATCCAGACGGACTTGTTCATCCCGGTCTTTCCTGCTCCGCGCACGCTTGGGAAAGCGCGCAGCATAGCACGGGACCGCAAGCGGGCATATCGCGCAATTGCCCGCGGGCTGGGCAGCGGCTAGACTTCGCCGATGCTTGGAACGCCGGAACACGCGAGCAAGGAGTCGGCGGGAGCCGGAAAGGATGCCATTCCGGTCGCATTCCTGACCGATCTGCTGAGCGTCGGCGGCGCCGAAGCGCAGATTCTTTCGCTCGTCGCGGCTTTGGATCCGGCCCGCATTCGGGCCGAGGTGCTCGTTCTGATGGACGAAGGCGCGCGCCGCGATCGCCTGGGCGTGCCTGTTCACCTCTATCATGGGCGGCGGCCGTACACGATTTGCACCCTGCCCGCCGTGACCGCGCGCATCCGCCGTGGAGGCTTTCGCGCGATCTACACCACCCATCTCTGGTCGGTCTTCATCGCCGCGAGCATCAAGGAATGGATCCGCCCGCCCGAAGATCAGCGGCGCTTCGTGGTGCTCGCTTCCGAGCATTCCTATCGCGCGGCGGTCGCTTCCAAGCGCGTTCTCGTCAACGCGCGCAAGTGGGCGCTGCGGCGGGCCGATCGCATCATCGCGGTCAGCCACGCGCAGGCCGAATGGCTGCGGGAATACTACGGCCCCAGCACCGCTCCCATCGATGTATTGCCGAATGGGATCGAGCCCGAACGCTTCGCCGATCTCGCCGCCGCTCGCGAACGGGGCGCGGCCGGTGGGCATGCGCCACGGAACGACGCAGTGTTCGCATCCGTGGACGCCGTCCGCGCGCAATTGGATCAGGCCGTGCGCACCGAGCACGAGATCCCCGCGAACGCGGGCTTGATCGTGAGCGTTGCACGCTTGGCCGAAGTGAAGCGTCTGGATATCCTGATCGCTGCCATGGCAAGCGATCGGCTGCGAGCCATAAACGCGCACCTCGTGCTCGTCGGCGATGGCCAGATGCGAGAGGCGCTCGTGCGTCAGGCGGAGGAAGCGGGTTTGCGGACGCGCGTGCACTTCGCGGGTACGCGCTCGGACATCCGGCCCTATCTCGCGGCCGCGAGCGTAATGTGCCTCTCGTCGCGCTCCGAAGCCCAGCCCATTGCGATTCTAGAGGCAATGGCATCCGGCTTGCCGGTGGTTGCGACGAGGGTCGGCGGCATTCCCGAAATGGTCGAGGATGGCGTGACGGGGCTGCTCGTCGAGCCGGGCGACCCGGAGCTTCTTGCCCGCGCGCTGGAACGGGCATTGACCGATCCGGATTGGAACGCGCACGCGGGCCGTCTCGCGCGTGAACGAATCGAGCGCGAATTCTCCATCCAGGTGCGGGCGCGAAAGCTGGAGATGCTGATCGAAGAGCTGGTCGAGCACGCGCGACGGAAGGATTAGACGAGGCTTCAGGCAGAAGCCGGGCGCAGGCGGACCGGCTCGCCCAGCAGCAGCCGGAGGGACGGAAGCGGAGCAGCTTTTCATTCCATGGGTACAGGCGGGGGAACGCCATGAGCACGCAAACAAAGGAATCGATCAACGGAAGCGCGGAGCTGCAGGCGCTGCAGGCGCCGAATGCCTGCAGCGCTGGTGACGGCCGGGCACAGGGGCAGGCCCACGGGCACGAGCGCGCGCACCAGGGCGCCCAAGCGCAGGGGCATGCGCATGCGCACCGGGGCAATGCCGCCGCGCAGCCGCTCCTGCTGTGCGCGTCGACGCAATATTGGGACGAGGCCTGGTTTCGAAAGCAGCATTTCATGTCGCGCCTCTCGTCGCGCTATCCGGTGCTCTACATCGAGCCTTCGTTCTCGATCCTGCGGCGCGCTCCCAAGCGGTGTCCGCACGGCCACCAGAATTCCCCCTGGCGCGCGAGCATCACGCAGAAGCGCGACCACCTGTGGACCTATACTCCGCCGCGCGGCATGCCCTTCTGGACGCACCCGAGCGTGAGCCGGGTGCAATACCGGCGCTGGGGCGCGCAGCTTCAGAGCGCCGCGCGCAAGCTCGGCTTCGAGCGCACCTGGCTGTGGCTCTACAATCCGCTCTACATCCAGACCATCGACACGCTCGCACCCGAGCGCGTGATCTTCGACCTCGTCGACGATCTCGAGGCCTATCAAAAGCGCGCCCACAGCCGCCCCACGATGCGCGCTTCCATCGAGAACGCGCTTCGCAGGGCGGACCTGCTCTTCACGACATCGCCGTTGCTCGCGCACAAGTACGCGCCGCTCACTTCCACGCGCACGATGCATGTCGTCCCGAACGGCGTGCGCGGGGAATGGATCGAGCGCACCGCGAGCGTGCCCGACGATCTGCGTGAGTTGCCGCGGCCGTGGATCGGCTTCATCGGGGCGATCTTCTGCTATCTGGACTATGACCTGCTCGTCGCAACCGCGCGGGCCTTCCGTCATGGGACGCTCGTCATGGTCGGGCCGGTCGAGGATGCGGCGGGCGCCGAGCGGCTCGCGGCGGAACCGAATGTCGCGATGCTCGGCCCGCGTCCGCAGGACCGCGTTCCCGAATACGCAGGGGTCTTCGATGTGTGCTTGAGCCCCTTCAAGGCGGGCGATGTGCGCCGCGCGGTCAATCCGCTGAAGATCTACGAATACCTCGCCGCGGGCCGTCCGGTCGTTTCGACTCCGCTCGAATCGCTGGCGGACGAGCCGATCGCGCGCTGGCTGCGCTTCGCGGAGGGCGAAGAGGCCTTCGTGAACGCCGTGCGCGACGCGGTCGCTTCGCATTCGAACCCCGAGCTCGTCGCGGCGCGCAGGGACGCCGTGCGGCCGTACGCTTGGGAAGCGCTCGGCGCGCGCGTCGAGGAGATCGTGCAAGCGGCCGAGGAGCGCTGGACCGCGGAGGCTCGCGCGTGAGCATCCGTCGCGATGCGATGAGCACCTTCACGGTGCAGGTCTTCACCCTCGCCACCGGCATGGTGACGAGCATCGTGGTCGCGCGCACGCTCGGGCCCGAAGGCAAGGGCGTGATCTCGTTCCTCGGGTACATGCTCTTCGTCGCGACGAGTCTCGCGGGCCTCGGCCTGCAGCCCGCCGCGATCCAGCATCTGGGCAAGGGCCGCTTCCCCGCCTCCACGGTGGTCGCCACGCAAATGGTGATCAGTCTCGTCGCGGGCATCGCCTGCTCGATCGGGCTGCTGCTCGTGCTGCCGCTGTTCAAGAGCCAGATGCAACTCGGGCCGGCGGTCGTCCTGCTCTTTCTTCCCCTCGTGATCCTCTCCCTGCAACGCTTGAATCTCTCCGGGGTGCTGATTGGATTGGGCGAGATCCACGCGAACAATGTGCTGCAGGCGTTGACCCCGGCCGCCTGGACGGTGGGCGCGGTCGCGGTGCTGCTGATCCTGCGCGGTGACGCGCTGGCTGGGTCTATCGCCTGGATCGCCGCGCAAGCCGTCTCCCCGCTCGTCACCATCGCCTGGATCATGCGCGTCGCGCGCCCGCGCTGGCAGGACGTGAAGCAGTGCACGCGCGCGTCGCTGCGTTTCGGCGCCGAAGCGTATCTCGCCAATCTCGTGTGGACGATTCTGATCCGCGCGGGCGGGCTGCTGCTCGCGTATCTCAGCGGCGCCGCCGCGGTCGGCATCTACTCGATCGCGCTTCTGATGGGCGAGACGCTGTGGTACCTCCCCCGCTCGCTCACGGTCGCGTTGAACATCCGCATCGCATCCGCATCGCAGGAGGATGCGATGCGCCTTTCCTTGCGCGCGGTGCGGATCGCGCTCTGGCTCGTGATCGGCGCATCCCTCGCGCTGCTCGTGATCGGCCGCCCGCTCATCCTGCTCGTCTTCGGCAGCGCCTTCGCCTCGTCCTTCACGCCGCTCGCGCTGCTTCTGCCGGGCATCGTGGCCGGGGCGATCGCCTCGCCCATCTCGCTCTATTTCCTGCAGTACAAGAGCCGCCCGCGCTTGAACGCAATCGCGTCCGCGGCCGGGCTGATCGTGAATCTCGCGCTCAATTGGCTCTGGATACCCAAGCACGGCGCGAACGGCGCCGCGGTCGCTTCCAGCATCGCGTACACGGTCGTCGCGCTCTTCATGATGGCGAACCTGCGAACCGAAGCGGGCTTCTCGTGGTCGGCGCTGTTCAAGTTGCGAAGAGACGATGTGGACACGCTGCGGGAAGCGGCCGGGCAATTGCTGCATCAATCGTGGAGACGGGCGAACTCATGACCGGCAACGCACAGGCCACGCGCTTGCCCGCGGCCGGACGCGTTTCGCGCTGGTGGATCCTCGCGCTCCTCTTCGCCCTCGCCCTGGGTGTGGTCGCGACCGTTCAGCCCGTGATCGCCGTGCTCGTGGTCGGAGGCGCGATCCTCCTCATCTTCGCGCTCCGCGATCTTTCGCTGCTGATCGCCGCCACGCTGCTCTTCAACATGATCGGCGAGCCGTACCATCTCGCGCTGCAATCGATCTCGATCGGCGGACTGAATCTCTACGCCAACGACCTGCTGCTGATCCTCCTGGCGTTGGCGCTCCTTCTGCGCGGCCTGCGCGACCGCGTCGTGCCCGCCTTGCCGAAAGATCCCGTCTCGATCGCGCTGATTCTCTTTCTGGGCTACGGGCTCTTCTCGCTCGCGCGCAGCATGCCGCTCTTCGGCAGCGCCGCCGTGACGATGTTCCGCGTACGTTTCCTGTACGCGGTGCTCTTCTTCCTCGCGATACCCGCGCTGGCGGACCCGCGCAGCCGCCGGCGCCTGCTGATCGCGATCCTCATCGCCGCCGCCTGGATCTCGTTGCTCGGCTTCTACAACGCCGCCACGGGAAGCTTCGTCGGCGGGCGGACGAGCTCGCACACGTATCGCTATCTCTCGAGCCTTCAGGCGCTCGCGATCTATTTCGGATTGAGCTTGCTCATTGGCGTGGTCTGGTCTCAACGCCGTACGATCGCGTCGCTGCTGCTTGGCGGAATCTATGTCGGCGGAATCCTGATTTCGCAGGCGCGTTCGATCTGGGTGGGCGCGATCGCCGGGATGCTGGTCGCGGTATTCGGATCGAGCAACTGGAAGCGCAATCTCGTGCGTCTCGCGCTTCCGGTGGGCGTCGTGCTGCTCGTCTTCGTGCTGATCGGAAGCATGACGGGCCGCGTGGACATCGCGGAAGGCATCGTCACGCGCGCGACCAGCTTCACGACCGCACCCGAGGACTTGACCACCGTCTGGCGGCTGTATGTCTGGAGCGAGGCGCTCAATCAGCTTCAAGTGAATCCATTGTTCGGGCTCGGACTCGGGCATCCCTTCGTGTATCTCGATCCGCTGCAGGACACCTGGGACGACAGCCGCCAGTTGCACAACACCTATCTGGACCTCGCCTTTTCGAGCGGGGCGATTGCGACCGCGCTGTTCGTTCTGTTTCAAGCGCTGGTCTTCGCCCGCACCATGCGCGCCGCGAGAAGAACCCGCCGCCGCGAGCTCTCACCGGTGCTGCTCGCTCTCGCCGCAAGCCAGGTGTGCCTTGGCCTCACGGCGTTCGCGAATGTGGTCGGCGATTCGATGGTGGCGACGATCGATGTGTGGATCCTGAGCGCCGTCTCGATCGTGGTCGCGCGGGAGGCGATGGAAGAGCCGGAAGCCGCCGAGCGCTGAAAGGGCGCAAGACGGACATAGAGGCGGCCTGCCGCGCGCGCCGGGGAGGCGCTGTTCTCGAGGGAAGTGGCATGCGGATCTGCTTCGTGGCCGACATGAACAGCATTCACAGCCGGAAGTTCATCAGCTACTTCCCGGCGCACGGCCATGAAGTCCAGGTGATCTCGACGACTCCGTTTCGCGGCGACGCGTACGGCGGCGCGGAGGACTCGGGCACGAGAGGGACGCTGGCTGAAGGCGCGGGCGGGCAAGAACCGCGTTTGCAGGGCGAGTTTTTTCGGGGCGCGCGCGTCCTCAACCTGCCCGGGCGCGAGCGTCCGCAAGGGCGTGTGGAACGACGCCTGAGACGCGCGGCCATTGCGTCGGCCGCGCCGCTTCCGAACCTTCAGTTGCGATGCATTCGCGCGGGCATCGCGCGCGAACTCGATCGTGAACGCGACGCACGCCTGCGTTTCTATGAGAAGAATCGGGAACGCGTGGCCGAGTGGGTGCGCGAGTTCCACCCGGATCTGCTGCAATGCCTGCGCCTGCCGGTGGAAGGGTACCTGGGCGCTTGCGCGCAACATCCGCGGACGCTGCATTTCTGCTGGGGAAACGATCTCACCTTGTATTCGAGTTTGTACCCGGCGTTCGGCGCGCTGACACGCGATGCGCTGCGCGGCGCAGCCGGCTTTTTGACCGACTGCCACCGCGACGAACGGCTCGCGTTTGGTTGGGGACTTCCCCGGCGGACGCCCACCTTGGTCGTGCCGGGAAGCGGCGGCCTGGAGCTTCACGAGTACGATGCGCACCCCATGCCCGGCTCCGACGGCGCTCAGGCCCGAGGCGAATCCGCAGCGACCGCGGCCGACGCACACTCTCGTGCCGTGCATGCACGCCCTCATGAAGCGAGCGTCACGCGCGAGCGAACCGTCTTCCTGACCTTGCGAGGCCTCGGCGGGCGCTACACCGACAATCTCCCCGTCGTGCGCGCCATTCCGCGCCTGCGGGAATTGATCGGCGATGATTTCGCCCTTCGCTTCGCCGGTTCGTTCGAGCCGTATGGCCCTCTGCTGTTGGCGGAGGCGCGAAAGATTCTGGCACCGCGATCGCGCCGGGGGCGAAAGCGAGACGGCGATGCGGAGCGCTTTTTCGAATTCGTCGGCCGCGTGCCGCACGACCGAGTGGAGGAGATGATTCGAGCGAGCGACTTCGTCTTCTCCGCTACCTATCATGATGGGACGCCGAATTCGATGTTGGAGACGATGGCCTATGGCGGAATTCCGTTGTGCGGCGATCTGGAATCCATTCGCGAGTGGATCGACGACGGAGTGAACGGCTATCTCTTCGACATGAAGGACCCGAACCAGATCGCCGCCACTTTCGCGCGCGCCGTTTCGGAAAGAGGCAGGCAGGCCGCCTTTCGAGAGCGAAACCGCAAGCTAATCGCCGAGCGCGCGGATTACTCGGTGTGCATGGCGCAGGTCGAGCAGTTCTACGAGCGCGTGGCGGGACGGTGATGGCTGCTACAGCTCATCCAGCGGGCTGTGCATCTCGGGCGCAATCGACGGAAGCACATGCGTGTAGACCATCGTCGTCTCCACATTCCGATGACCAAGCAAGTCCTGAATCCTGCGGATGTCCACGCCCTTCATGAGCAGGTGAGTCGCAAAGCTATGCCGAAGCGTGTGCACTCCAGCCGGCTTCGCGAGGCGCGCCTTTCTCACGGCGGACTTCATCGACTTCTGCACCGTCGCGGGGGACACATGCCAGCGCCGAATCGCATGCGCTTCGACATCGGAGCCGAGCCGGGCAGAGGGAAAAACGAACTGCCAGCCCCACTCCCGGCCGGCGTTCGGATACTTGCGCTGCAGGGCGCCGGGCAACGGCGCCTCTCCCGCGCCTGAAGCGAGATCGCGCTCGTGCAGAATCTTGACCTTGCGCAAGTGCTCTTCGAGCGCCGGCCTCAATCGCGCGGGCAGGAAGGTGATGCGGTCCTTCTCTCCCTTGCCGCTGTGGACGCTGATGACTCCGGCCTGGAAATCGATGTCCTTCACTCGAAGGCGGATCGTCTCCCCCAATCGCATCCCCGTGCCATAGATCAATTCGATCATGAGCCGCCGCGTGCCCGTCAGTTGCCCCAGAATCGAGCGCACCTCGTCGATCGACAAGACGACCGGCAGTCGATGACCGCGCCGCGCGCGCAATGTTCCCGACATGTCTCCCAGGTCGGCGAAGAGCACATGGCGATGAAGAAAGAGGAGCGCATTGAACGCCTGGTTCTGCGTGGAGGCGGCCACCTTTCCTCGCGTGGCGAGAACGCTGAGGTAGGCCTTGGCGTCTTCGGGAACGATCGCGCGGTTGCCGTCCGCCTTCAGGTAGCGCAAGTACCGCCGCACCCAGCCGAGATAGGCGCGCAGCGTGCGCGGCGAGTAGTGACGGAGCCGAAGGAGGCGCTCCATTTCCGCGAGCGCGACGGCAGGCTTCATCGGTTGGACGGCGCAGGCCTCTACTCGAGCGGGAGTTTGAGGAGATGGTGGTTGTTGCGGCCCGGACGCCGATGGCGGGAATCGTCTGTTGGAGTTTGCCGGCGCACTTGTGCTTGGCACCGCACGGGAACTTGGCGGTCCGGGCCTGCTTTCGGGCACCAGTCCAGGTCCAGGCCCAGGTAGTCGGTTGGCCGAGAGACGCGAGCTCCGAAACTGTCCGAAGTAGAGGCTGATCGCATCTGCCGCCTGCCGAAGGCGCCAAGCAGGAAGCTGGCCTTCATCAAGGTCGTCGAGAAATGTCTTGAGGGAGTCCTGCCATGCCTGCCGCGGCCGGTCGCGCTGGTAGCGAAGGAATCGCCCCACCCATTGCTCGAAGATCGGGACCTGCTGCTCGGTCGCGAGCCTGCGTTCCAGAAGCCAGGCGGAGAATCCGGTGAGCCGGGTATCGGGCATGAGTGAGCCTCCTCGTGCGGATGGGATGGATGCCCCTTCAGTCTCCCGTCTGCGCGTCGTACGCCTCAGGCGGCCGAATGCCAGGGCGGCGCGGGATAAACTCTCTCTCTCAGGCGCTTAGTCGCTAGCCGCATAACGCGAAATATGGGACGGGCGGGTGCTATCGCTCAGGCGGTCCATCGCGGAACGATCGACATGCCGCCGCCTAACCAACGTATCTGGACTCCTCCCGCAAGAGGCAGAGTGATCCCTGATGGCGGGTCTG
>CAYZWI010000005.1:0-99479 GCA_964482205.1 uncultured bacterium
GATCGTGGTGATGGCTCAGAACCGCGAGCCGTACATCGAAAACATCAATGTGATCGTGCCCGCGACGGTCTACATCGATCCCGTCGAGATCCAGGCGAATGTGACCACGGCGGTGAGCGTCGGCGTGTTCGAATACGATGGGGTCACTCCCAAGCCGGGGATCGAAGTCTGGGCGGACGGCCTGGGCTATGAGTCGGACCACGCCTTCACCGCGGCGAACGGCTACTGCACGCTGTCGGTCACCTATCCCTTCGGCCCCTCGGTCGACATCGTCGGCAAGGACCCGGCTGAGCCGTGGGAGCTCTTCCGCGAAGCGATCGTGGTCCGCGCCCTGCCGCTGTCAGCTCCGAATCTCCGCGTCACGACGAACATCGGGCTGGCCGACACCTTTGCGCTCAACCTGGAAGGCAACCTGATCGCGAGCGGTCTCGACACCGGTTGTGAGCTGTGGGCCTTTTTGAACGACGAGCTGGTGGGCAGCACCAGCGCCAGGACGCTCACGCTCACGCCCAACGAGACCGGCATCGTGACCGGCATCATTTCGAAGAGCGGGTACAACGTCTACTCCGAGTACTTCCCGGTCATCGAGGCCTACGGCACGCTGAGCGGGCACGTGGACGCGAATGGCTCTCCCGCGACGGGCGCGGTCGTGCGCGGATATGACGGCGACATGGAGCTCGTCTTCACCGCCACGACGAATGCGTCGGGCAATTACACCATCAGCGAGGAGCAACTCGTTCAGAGCTACACCATCACCTGCGATCTCTTCGGCTACCTGCACTGGGAGCAGGCCTTCTTCCTGAACTACGGAGCGAACACGCTCGACATCTCGCTCGAGCTGGCTCCGGCCGGCGTCATCACCGGGGTGATCACGGAAGCGGGCACGGGACTGCCGCTGCAGGCGACGATCAAGATCTACCGCACCGACACGGGCGCCTTGTACGCGCAGACGACGAGCGATCCGGTGGACGGAAGCTACACGACGCCGGCGCTCACCTACTTCGACTACAACGTGAATGTGAAGGCCTGGCATCACATTCCCGCGAATGTGACCGTCACGATCAATCAGCCCTCGCTCACGATGGACTTCGTCCTCGAGCCGACGATCGGCGATCTGCTGGTGATCGACGACTCGGCCAAGGAGAAGAGCTATCCGCCGAAGTACGATGAGAAGACCGGCATGCTGATCGCTCCGAGCGGCATGTACGAGGAAGGCAAGGCGGCGGCCGACATCGTGGCGGATCTCGAGGAGCTGGGGTACACGGTGACCCTCGAGGGCATGGACGCGACCGATCCGCAGACATGGGATAGCTATGACCTGCTGATCGTCTCGTGCGGGGCGAATGGCACGACGCTCGACAACGCCACCTTCCGGGCGGCGCTGCAGAGTTTCGTGATCGCGGGTGGGCACCTGCTGGTCGAAGGCGGCGAGGTGGGGTACGACTGGCAGAACGCCGACATCGCCTTCTCGCGCACGGTGCTGCGGGTGGAGGACTGGCTGCACGACGTCAGCGGCAATGTCACCAACATCCAGCCCACACACTATGTGATGAGCGTGCCGAACACGATCCCGACGCCGATCACCATGGCGAGCCCGGCCTATGCGGATGAGGACGCGCTTCTACAGGCGGCGGGCGCGACGAAGATCGGCTCTTGGACGAGCTATCCGACCGACGCGAGCATCATCGTCGCCGACTCGAACCCCGCGCCGATGGGCGGCCAGTATGTGATGTTCGCCTTCAACTATTCCAAGATGGACGCGGCGGTGCGGCCGCTGCTGCTCGAAAACGCGGTCATCTGGCTGATGACTCTCGAATTCGGGACCTGCTCGGCCTCCGGGCGCGCGGCCCTCTACGGCCAGAGCGACCATTCGGGCATCCGGGTGGAAGCGATTCCGAACGGCGGGGTCGCGTACACGGACGCGAACGGCAACTTCCAGCTGCCCGGGCTCTACCCGGGGCCCTACCGCATTCTGGCGAGCAAGGACGGCTGGGCGCCGGCGATGGAGGAGGTCACGCTCGAGGATGGTGAGCAACTCACCGGCCTCAACCTGGTCCTGACTCCCGTCGCGACTACCGAGCAATGCCGCACGCCGAACCTGACGATCAGCGACAACATGGAGGTGAGCGACACGATGCCCGTCACGCTCGATGCCACCATTGCGGACATCGAGGTCTATGTGAACATCACCCACACCTACATCGGCGACTTGACCGTCTGGTTGGTTTCGCCGAGTGGAACGAGCATCAGCCTTCACAGCCGTACGGGCAGTTCGGCCGACAACCTGATCGGCTGGTATCCGAGCCAGCTCGTGCCGGCGCAGAGTCTCGACGGCTTCTTCGGCGAGCCGACCGACGGCAACTGGGTCCTGCATGTGCGTGACAATGCCAGCGGCGACACGGGCAGACTGAATTCCTGGTGCCTGCGCTTTACGCACTCGACCCTGGATCCTGCGGATGTCGCCGAGGCGGCGCCCAAGGCGCTCGCCTTGCGCGCCAACCGGCCCAATCCGGTGCGCGGGATCACCTCGATCGCCTTCGATCTGCCCAAGGCGGGCCCGGTCGAGCTCGCGATCTTCGATGTGACCGGACGCCAGGTGAAATCGCTCATCTCCGGCGTGCTGAACGCGGGCAGCTACGAAGCCACCTGGCGCGGCACGGATGAGAACGGCGACGCGGTCTCGAGCGCGGTGTACTTCTACCGCCTGCGTGCGAATGGGGAGACGATCACCAGGAAGATGATGGTGATCGACTAGCGCGGGTGGCTTCGGGGGGACATGCCGCGGCCGGCTCTTCGGGGCCGGCCGCCGGCGTTTAAAGCGATCGTCTACGATGAACCCTCTCCGGCCAATCGCAGGATGCCTTCCAACCGGGCGCGGATCTTCTCGAAGTGCGAGCCTTTCCAGTACAGGCGCCCGCAGCCCGTGCAGCGGCGGAATTCCTCGTAGTACTGCTTCGTCTTCGGCTCCAGGCGTGCGAGGACTTCCTCCTTGGCCACGGTCTCGACGGGCGCGTTGCAGGCCGGGCAGCGCGTGAAGGGATGCGCCTGATGCGCGAGATCGAAGCGCACGAGGACTTCCCGCGCCTGCTCGTCGGGATCGCT
This sequence comes from uncultured bacterium, assembly GCA_964482205.1. GTDB lineage: Bacteria > Eisenbacteria > RBG-16-71-46 > CAIMUX01 > WJJG01 > JAZDGX01. The sequence goes on from CAYZWI010000005.1 coordinate 3,103, forward strand.
GGATCGCACCCAGTAGCCGTGCGTCACGCTGGCGATCATCAACAGGCCGCGATCGCGGGTGAGAATGGCGCGCTGCTCGCTCGTGGAGAGACGGACGATTTCGCGATCGGTCCAGTGGTTTTCATACGAGGCATCGAATCCCAGCCATCGCAACAGGCGCGCGAGCGTCCCGAGATGGACATCGAGGATGAAACGCGTGCGGCGCAGCGGGCGGTCCTGCAAGCGCGTGATGGGAGTGATGTCGAAGCTCTCGAACACCGGATAGACGGCGATGCGATCGCCGAGCTGCAATCGATAGCCGAAGCCGACCGACGCGCCGTTGGCGATGACGAGGTCCACTTCGGTGTGCGGCACCCCCAACGCCTCGATCGCATCCTTGATGGAAGGCGAACCGGAGAAGGAATACGCGATCGCGCGCTTCCGCCGCTCGGGCGGAAGGAAGTCGTTCAGCTCCTCGTAGAAGCGGAATTCGGCTTCGTGCTCGCGCGCCATTTCGTGCTTGCCCGCCATTGAGTCGTCGCCGCCGTTGGGTCTCGCGCGTCATTCCCGTCTACGAGTCATGCGGCGCATGGCCGCCCCGCCGCGCATGCGGCCACGTAATTCTAGCCCGGCGGGAGGTTTCCGTGCGGATGATGATGGCGCAGAATGTGCGGCCGTTCGAGCCCATGTGCGAGCATCAATGCTTCGTCGTCCAAGAGCTCGGCCGCCGGGCCGGCTGCAATCAGCGCTCCGTGGTCCAGCAATATCGCGCGGGAACAGAGCTCGACGACCAGCTCGAGATCGTGCGTCGCGATGATCTGCGCGATGGGAAGATTCGCGAGCAGCGCTTTCAATTCACGCTTGCCACGCGGATCGAGATCGCTCGTCGGTTCGTCCAACGCCAAGAGCTGCGCATCGCATGCCAGCAGCCCCGCGAGGCAGACCCGCCGCTTCTCGCCGCGGCTCAAACGATGCGGAGGGCGCTCTTCGAATCCCTCGAGCCCCACGCGCGCCAGCGCATCACGAACGCGCTGCTCGAGCGCGGCCCCGCGCATGCCCCACTGCTGGGGCCCGAAGGCGACATCTTCGTACACGGTGGGGCAGAAGAGCTGATCGTCGGGATCCTGGAAGAGAAGTCCGACGCGCGCGCGGATTTCGGGGAGGCGATCGGCGGTCACGGGAATGCCCTGCAAGCGCACGGCCGGCGTCTTCGGCGGGCGCTCGGGGAGCAGGCCGTTCAGATGAAGGAGCAGGGTCGACTTGCCCGCGCCGTTCGGGCCGACGAGCGCCACTCGTTCGCCCGGCGCGATTTGAAAGGAAAGGTCCTTCAACGCGATCGTGCCGTCCGGATAGCGATAGTCGAGGTGCGCGACTTCGAGGGCGGGAAGGGGATTCATGTCTTCCATCCTCGCGCGGTCATCGCGAAGTACACGCGTTCGGCCCGATCGGACGCGCGCACGAAGAGTTGCGCGGCGATGGCGGCGGAGGCGCGCCAATCGTTGCGGCGTGCGTGGACGCTTCGGTCGAGCGTCTGCGCGCCGGGGAGAGTGAGACGCACACCGTTCGGTGAAGACGAGCCCATCGGTGAAGGTGCTCGCACCGACGGGGGCATGCTCAATGACGATGGCACGCCCATCGTGCGGCTCTTGCGCGCGCGCTTGAGACGCGCCGCCTCCTCGAAGAGCACGAAGAGATAGCGATGCATGAGCGCGAGCGTGGTGACGAGAAGCCCGGGCATGCGCAGCGCGATCAGAGAACGCAGGAGATCCGAGAAGCGCGTCGTCGATGAGAGGAGCACCATGGCGAAGAGACAGAGCGTGCTCTTGGTCAGCATGACGGCGGCAATGCGCAATCCGTTCGGTTGAAAGAGGGCAAGGAGCGCGATCCCGAGCGCGAACGGCTCGACCACGAGCAGGCGCTTGCCGAGATGGCGAAGGGGCACGCGGCTCCAGACGGCCAGGATCGCAAGGAGCGCCGCGGCGGCCGCGAACAGCACCCAGGTGTTGGGAGCCTGATCGTTTCGGATGATCGCAGCATGAGGCGAAGCGCTGGGCGCGGGCGTTCCAGGCAGCAGCACGATCGCGATGATGAATACGATCGCCAGGCCGAGCTTCACCATCGCCGGCGCGCGGTGAAGCGCGCTCGAGCGATGTCGATAGACGGCGAAGAGTGTGTCGCGCACTACGGTTGATCCTCTCGAGCGCGGGGCGTATTCGGCTCCCGCGCCGGCGCGATGCGGGGAGCCAACACGCGAGCGAGGAGGAACGCGATCGCGAAGGCGAGGGCCGCGCCGGCCAATCCCGCGATCGCCGTCGCGAGATAGGAGGAGTGGATCCCGGCGACGCCGTAGTCCGACAGAGGGGTCTCGATCGTCGTGGTCGTGCGGTGTTCGAAGCCGAGGCGGCTCGCCACTTTCTCGAGTCCATCGGGCCAGCCGGAAGCGAAGGGCGTGACGAAGAGCGCGAGCCCAGCGCAGAGAAGCAGGCCGTAGACGAGCGCGTCTCGCGCGTGGGCGGCGCGTGTCGCAGGGCCACGATCAGCTGCCTCGAGCAATTCGGGGCGCGAGCGCGCCACGCCCGCGACGACCAGCGTGGTGATCGTCGCTTCGCCGATTCCGATCAGCATGTGGATGCCGCCCATCGCGGGCAAGGCCGCGTTCCAGGCGACCGTGCCGGAGAAGGCCAGTTGCCCCGCGCAAGCGATCGCGGCCGCAAGAGTCGAGCACCAGGCGCCGAAGGCGGTTCCGAGAAGCTTCCAACGCCAGGCGGAAGCGCCTTCAGAACGCGCTCCCAGGCGGCGGATCGCGGAGTACATCGCGAAGCCGACGATCGGCGCGACGATCGCCATGTTGAAGATGTTCGCGCCGAGCGCGGTGAGACCGCCGTCGGCGAAGAGCAGGCTTTGCAGAAGGAGCACCGCGGTCATCACGACGATCGCGGCGCCCGGCCCAAGCAGCACGGCTGCCAGGGTGGCGCCGATCAAGTGTCCCGAAGTTCCGCCCGCGACCGGGAAGTTGAGCATCTGCGCGACGAAGATGAAGGATGCGGTCAGGCCGATGAGCGGAACGCGCCGCGCGGGCAATTCCTTGCGAACCGTGCGGAGGGCATAGGCAACTCCGCCGGCAGCGAGGACCGCCGATGCCGCCGCGGTCTTCGCATCGAGAAATCCATCAGGAATGTGCACGCGCGCTCCTTCTTGCTTGGCATCGGGATCGACTCGCGATACCCAGACGGCGAGGCGAGTCGGGTCAGGCGAACTCCTTGCCCGTTGTCGTGATCGTGAGGCGGCCGTGCTTCACGCCCTTGGCGGCGATCAAGCGATCGGCCAGGCGATGGATCGCGCGTCCCTTTCCGCGCACCGCGAGCACTTCCATGCAATGGTCGTGGTCGAGATGCACGTGCATCGTGGCGACGATCAAGTCGGGATGATCGTGCTGCACCTCCGTCAGAAGCGTCTGCGCGTGACTCTTGTGATGGTCGTACACCAAAGTGATCGTGCCCGCGATCTCATGGTTGCCTTCCTGCGTGCGGTGCTCGACGAGTTGGGCGCGCACCATGTCGGCCACCGCCTGCGAGCGGTTCTCGTAGCCCTTGGCGTGGATCATCGCGTCCAGCATCCGGACCAGGCCTTCCGGCATGGAGAGGCTGAAGCGGCGCAGTGTGGACTCGCCCATGTGTTACCTCTTGCAAGAATCGTAACACGAGGGGAGAAGGCCCGGCAAGGCGACGAAACGCGAGCCGGGCCGTGCTCGCCACCGCTTCGCGCCCGGGTCTGCGAGCCGGGCCGAGGGATGCCGGGCTAGGAGCGCCCTTCGATGGTGGAGGGAAGATCGGAGCGACGGCCGCCTCCCAGTTGCGAGACGATCACCGCATTCAACATGAGCGCGCAGCCGACGAGCTCGCGCGCCGTCAAGCGTTCGTGGAGCAGCCAGGCGCCTCCGAGCGCGCCGAAGACCGCTTCGAGACTGAGGATGATGACCGCATGCGTGGGCGGCACATGACGCTGCGCGACGACCTGCAGCGTGTAGGCGATGCCGACCGAAAGAAACCCGCCGTAGAGGATCGGGATGGCCGCGGAGCGAACATTCGCCCAGGTCGTCGTCTCGAAGAGCAGCGAGACGGCCAGGCTCAAGATCGAGCAGATCGCGAACTGCCGCGCCGCGAGCAGCAGAGGGTCGATGTCGGGAGCGAAGCGCGCGATCACGAGCACATGGATCGCCCACGCGAACGCCGCGGCGAGAACCAGGAGATCGCCCCGGCCGATGGTCAGCTCTTCGCTCACGCTGAGGAGATACAAACCCGATGCGGCGATGAAGGCGGCGGCGAGATGCGGACCTGGCGTTGGCTTGCGGTAGAGAAAGGTCAGGATGGGAACGAGGACCACATACAATCCGGTGATGAATCCCGCTTTGCCCGCCGAGGTGTAGACGAGCCCTCCTTGTTGCAGGGATGCGCCCGCGAAGAGCACCAGCCCTGCAATCAGACTTCCTTTCCAGGCCGAGGAAAGAGCGGGCGCGGTCGTCTGCGCTTGCGCGGCGCGCGATCGCCGTCTCAACAAAAAAGGAACGAGCACGAGCGTCCCGAGCCCAAAGCGGATCCCGTTGTAGGTGAAGGGGCCGACGAAGGCCATCCCCGCGCGCTGGGCGACGAAGGCGAAGCCGCAGATGGCCGCGGTCAGCGCGAGGAGCGCGTCGTACTTGAGCGCGCGAGAGCGGGGTTGCATCGGCCGCTACTTCCCGGCCTGGTCGATCGGACGCGCTTCGATCTTGTCGTCGTTGAAGAAGGGAATGAGCACCACACCCCGCGGGAGATCGAGCCCGATGTCGGCCGGAGCGGGAAGGTGATCGAAGAGCAGGGAAGCTTCTCCCGAGGGAGCGATGCGATAGACGCCTTGCGCAACCCAGCTCGAAACGAGCAGGGCGCCGTCGGGAAGGTGCACGAGTCCGTCGAGGCCGGCGGCAGGAACGCCGACTTCTCTCAGGAGATGCGCCTCCTTGTCATCGGAGACATCGAGGGCCGAGATGCGCGCAGCTACTGAGCGCGCGATCCACAATGTATCGGCCGAGATCGCGAGCCCGTTCGGTTGCATGATGGTTGCATCGTGCACCAGCACCCCGGGGTGCATGTCGGCGCCGATGCGATGAATGAGGTTCGTGCGCATGTCGGACACATACAGCGTGCCGTCGTCGGAGACGGCGAGGTCGTTCAGGAAGACCGCCTCCGCGATCGGAATCGCTCCGCGCGGCTCCCCGGTGGTGCGCGAGAAGATGCGCACCGCGTCGATGTCGGCGACAAAGAGCGAATCGCCGCGCAGGGCCATGCCCTTGGGCGCATTCAGAGTGACTTCCTTCGCCGCCCCGTCGATCCAGGCGATCGCGAGGACGCGGCCGTCGGGCGAGACGCGCGAGATGAAGCCGTTGTCATCCTTGGCATCGGGCGCGCCGTTCACATTGGAGACGAGGTAGACATCCGCGATGGGGTCGTGGAGCACGGATTCCGGCGTGCGCAAGCCGGCGTCGGTGAGGACGAAACCGTCCCAAGTCACAGGCGGCGCCGGCGTGGGATTGTCTGTCGCGGGGCAGACGGCGGCCAAGGCGGCCAGGCCTGCGAGCGCGAGCGCGAGACGGAAGGCGCGCGCGCTGGGACGCGCAGAGGCGCGCCTGATGATGCGGGCAAGCTCATGCAACCCGGCCTGCAAGTGTCGAGCGTGCATCGTCCACCTCCTGTATGCGAGTTCGAACGGGAACGCGAGCGAAGTTCAGCATAGCGAGGGTTTCGGTCGTGGCCAAGCGCGATGTCCTGAGATGGCCCCCGCCTCTGCCTTTCAAGGCAGGCCGCGATTCCAGGTGCGGTCATGTCCCGAGGGAAGGCTCAATGACCCGCCGGAAGCGCTCGGGCATCGCGGCCACGCGCTGATTCCCGTAGTCGAAGAAGAGTAGCGAGGTTCTGGCCAGCGCGACGAGAGTGTTCGAATGGCGATCGGTCACGCGATAGAGCAGATCGCACCCGCGCGAGCCGATTTCTCCCGCGGCGATCTCGATCTCCAACACCTGCCCATAGAATGCCTGCGCGCGATAGCTCACCGCGAGCTCGGTGAGGATGATTCCCCGGCCCTCGACATTCGCCTCCTCCATGCCGTGGGCGCGAAAGAAGCGCACGCGCGCTTCGTGCAGAATCGAAACCAGCGAATCGTGGCCCAAATGATTGCCGTAGTTGATGTCGCTGATCCGAACCGTCTGCTCATCGGCAAAGAGCGCGCGGTCGGGGAAGACGATCGCCTCACGAGTCATGGCCTTGCCTCAGGGTTGGCCTGCTGTGTTCCCGCAAGCATTCGCTCACGAACCGCTTCACTTCCTCGAGATCCGAGGTCCAGCGGGTTTCCGCGGGCAGATCCAACATCTCTCCGGCTCGATGCAGGAAAGCGATCAAGGGCCGGCCGTACTGCCGCGCGAGCACGATCTCGCTCGCCGTTCCGGATGAGCCCGGCAATGCGACGATCACATCGCTGGAGAGGACATTGATGTGGTTCCGGGATAGCGGATCGGTGCCGCGAAAGCCGGTGAAGGGAAGGTGCGTGAAGATGGGGATCTCGATCCACAGGTTGGGATAGCCGGCGCGCGCCTCGTCCGAACGCGCGGCCTCGCGCCCGGCCTCTCGCCCCGCGTGTCGCGCGGCCTCGCGCCCGGCCGCATGCTCGCCTGCGGCTTCGAGCTCGGTGATGGAAGGATGCGGCAGGATGCCGATCGTGCGGCCGGATCGTCCGGGCGTCTCGCAGAACGCCCGGCTCACGCATTCCATCACGCCTGCTCCACCGCCGGTCAGCAAATGCACGCTCAGAGTTGCCAGCCATCGTCCGAGCGGCTCGGCGAGATCGGGATGCGGATCGGTCCCCGATCCCATCACGCCGACGATCGGCAGGCGGACGGTCTGGGGCGCCTCTCTCGTCATCGCTTGGAGATCAGATAGGCCGCGAGGACGGCGAAGAGCGCGGCGAGAAGGGCGATCAGCATGACCTTCCATCTCGTGAACGGGGCGCGATCGGAGATCACGATGCGCAAGGCCTGGCGGATGTCGTCGCGCGTGGTTCCCGGGCGCTCGCGCTCGAACTGCTCCACCGTGGAAGAGATCCGCTGCGCGAGCTCGAGCGCGGTGGGAGAGGCATTGGTGCGAACAGGGACGACGATCATGCGTTTCCTCTCTATCGAACGCTGTGGCCGAAAGGCGTGAACGACAGGGCCATCAACTTGAAATGCTGCTTGGCGAAGGGAATCCCGATGATCGTGATGGCGCACAGGAGTCCGAAGACCAAGTGCGTGAGCGCGATCCAGACACCCCCGCAGACGATCCAGAGGATGTTCATGAGAACCGACAAGCATCCGGTGGACGCAGAGGTCGACACGACTTCACGGCCGAAGGGCAGGAGCGCGAGGAAAGCCAGTTTGAAGACCTGGATGCCGAAGGGGATTCCGACGATCGTGATACAGAGAACCAGTCCCCCGGCGAGATATTCGAGGAAGATCACGAGTCCGCCGAGGACGATCCAGAGAATGTTACCGATCAGGCTCATGGAAACGCTCCTTCAAGGCCGGGATTCCTGTGCGGAGGAAGTCTCATCGACGACTGCCATGCGGGCTATGTCCACCGGGTGAGGGGCCGCCCTTCCTGGTCCCTGAAACTGCCGATGATGATCATGATGAAATCGATCAGGGTCCAGACGCCGAGCGCCCCGAGGGTGAACAATTGCAGCAGTCCCGTTCCGATCTTGCCGACGTAGAAGCGGTGGGCGCCGAAGACGCCCAGGAAGAAGCAGAGCAGGAATGCCGGCAGGATCCGTTTGGGGCTTTCGCCGGGCATGCCGTACGCGGGAACGAGCAAAGCCTCTCCGCAGTATCTGCACTTGATCGCATCATCCTGGATCTCTTCCGCACAGAAGGGGCACTTCTTCATTGCCGGTTCTCCTCGTGATGCGCCTGGCGCGAGCGGCTCACGCGCGCCGGCGTCGTGAGCGCCCGCCGGTCACGATCGCTCGTCGCGTGATGCCGCCGGCCGACCCTTCGCGGATCGGCTCGACTTTCCTTTCACTTTCTTCGCTTTCGTCGCGGTCTTGCTCTTGATCGGGACGCTCGTTCGACTGCGCTGCGGGCGGCTCGCCGGCGTTTTCAGCGCGCGCACGATGAAATCCCGCCAAACGGCGTTGGGTTTCCATACCCGCGCGGCCTCGCGCAGAGCCCGCTCGGTCTGCCAGCCGAGGCGCAGAATGCGATCGAGGGCCACGAACACGGACACCCGATAGTTCTTGGCGCAGTGAACGAAGATCTTCCTGCCTGCTTGCGCGGCCATGCAAGCGGAGAAGAGCCGCAGGTCCGCCAGGCTCGGCCGCTCCCACACGATGGGAATCGCGAAGTAGCGCATGCCAAGCGAGCGGACGACCTCGCCTTCGCCGGGCCAGGCGTCCTCGGCGTCGTCGGGGAGGAGATTGACCACTACTTCAAATCCGGCGGCCGCCAGGACGGCGATGTGACGATCCGTGACGCGCCCTCCGGTCGCCAGGCGATGGTTGAGACGCCGGTATCCCGGAATCGATTCCGATAGCCAACCGTCCATGCCGCTGGGAAGAGCCATGCGCAAATGATACTCAGATATTCGAGCGATAGAAAGAGGGAGATGGGGGAACAAAGGAAGGTGCGGGAAGAGGACGAGAACTTCTGTTAAGGAAGGCGTGCGGGCCGGCTACGATGGACCACCACCTGAGCGAGGCGCGCCTTTGCGTTCACGAGAGTGGGGACGATCGCGCCAGCGCGCGCGCAAGCGCGCCCATCCGGCGGCCGTCGGCCCGCGCCACCCGAAGCGTTCGAGATCGATTCGTCCGCGGGCGTCGAATACCACCCCTTCTCGTTCCAGCAGACGGCGCTGCTCGTCGTGGCCGTCGCCCGCGCGGCGCGCGCTCACCCGGCCCTGGCTGTTGATCACGCGCTGCCAGGGGACGGGAGCGAAACGCGGCAGCGCGGCCATCGCATAGCCGGCCATGCGCGGCGTGCAATCGCCGACGAGGGCGGCCAGTTGTCCATAGGTCGCCACCCGTCCGCGCGGGATCAATTCGACGAGATCGTAGATGCGATCGTGCAAGCCGGGCATGCCTCAATACCCGCCTTCCTCGATCTGCACTTTTCCGCGGAAGACCCGGTACACATAGATCGTGTAGCCGATCACGATCGGCATTCCGATGAGCGCCACGATGAACATGGTCTTCAGGGTCAGCGCGCTCGCGGAAGCGTTCGCGATGGTCAGGCTGTGATCGAGATGGGTGCGCGAGGGAACGAGGCGCGGGTACAGCCCAAGCGCGGCGAGCGCGATTGCGGAGGCGATCGCCACCGACGAACCGGTGAAAGCGAACGAGAAGCGCGCGCGTCGCAAAGCGAACGGCACGGAGAGCAGCGCCGCCAGGAAGAGCAGGAAGACGACCCAGGTGAGCGGCCGGCCGGACGCCTGAGAGAAGAGCCAGGGAGAGACGAGCGCGGTTGCGAAGCTGGCGAAACCATGCAACAGCACCCAAACGATCCATAGGCGCATCGCGACGCGATGCAACCAGGACTGGAATTCCCCATCCGTCTTGGCGGCGAGATACAGCGCGCCATGACAAATGAAGATGACGAGCGACAAGATGCCGATCAACAGTGCGTAGGGATTCAGGAGGCCGAGAAAAGTGCCGGTGTAGAAACCGCGCGCGTCGATGGGCAGGCCGCGCAGGATGTTGCCGACGGCGACGCCGAGAAGCAGCGCGGGGAGCAGGCTGCCAAGGCCGAAGCACAGGTCCCAGAAGCGCACCCAGCCGGGCGGCGTCTCCTTGCTGCGAAACTCGATGCCCGCGGCGCGCGCGATGAGCGCGGCGAGGACGGCGAACAGCGCGAGGTAGAGGCCGCTGAAGACCGTCGCGTACACGGAGGGAAACGCGGCGAAGAGCGCCCCGCCTCCGGTGATCAACCAGACTTCATTGCCGTCCCACACCGGGCCGATCGCGCGCGCGATCACGCGCCGGTCGCGGTCCTTCCGGCGGAAGAGATGCAGGATCCCGGCGCCCAGGTCGAAGCCATCGAGCACCGCGTAGCCGCCGATCAGGACGGCGATCAAGAGGAACCAGGCGATTTGCAGGGCGGACGGTTCCATGAACGGCTCCTTCGTTACTCCTCATCGCGAGAACGCGATGCCCGGCCGTTTCTCACGCCGCGCGCGCGCCTTCCGGACTCGCCGGGCCCGAGCGGATCTTGCGCACCATGATGTAGGCCCACACCGTGCCGAGCCCCGCGTAGATGAGGGCCATCAAGACAAACGAAAAGAGGATGTTGCCGGCGATCACATTTGGAGAGACCGCGTGCGAGGTGCGCAGCAGCTTGTACACCGCCCAGGGCTGCCGCCCGACCTCGGCCGCGATCCATCCGAATTGACAAGCCAGCAGCGGCAAGGGAATGGCGACCACCAGCGCCTTGAGAAGCAGCGGCGTGCGCAGCAGTCGATCCTTACGCAGGAGGAAGACGCTCAGCGCCGTGAGGCCGATGAAGAGCATTCCGAGAATCACCATGTTGTGAAAGGAGACGAAAGAGAACCAGAGCTCGGCGCCCTTGGGCACCTGATCGGGGGGGAAGTCGGAGAGCCCGCGCACCAGCGCGTCGGGATCGCCGAAGGTCATCCAGCTGAGCATCTTCGGAATCTGGATCTCGGCGGTCAGCTCGGGCGTTTTAGTGTCGACCAGGGCGAAGAGCAGGAGCGGAGCGCCCGAAGTGCCGACGTACAAGCCTTCGAGGGCCGCGAACTTCTCCGGTTGCGTGTGCGCCACTTGCCGCCCGTGCTCGTGGCCCGTGGGGAAGAGCAGCAGCAGCGAAGCGATGAGGGCAACGGGCAGGCCCAAGCGCAGGGAGACGCGCCCCGCTTCCGCGTCACGACGGCGCAGAACGAGCGCGGCCCCCACGCCGGCGACGAAGAGCGCGCCGCTCACGAACGACGCCATCATCGTGTGCGAGAAGCGCAGGAGAGTGGAAGGATTGAAGACCGCTTGCGAGAAGTCGGTCAACTCGGCGCGCCCCAACTCGGGATTGATCGTGTAGCCGGCCGGGGTCTGTTGCCAGGAATTGGCGACGATGATCCAAAAGGCCGAGACCGTCGCGCCGATCGCGACGAGCAGGATCGAGACCCAGTGCGCCGCGGGCGAGAGGCGCTTGCGCCCGAAGAGATAGAGCCCGAGGAAGCCCGATTCGAGGAAGAAGGCGAAGATGCACTCGATCGCCAGCGGCGCGCCGAAGATGTCGCCGACGAAGCGGGCGTAATTCGCCCAGTTCGTCCCGAACTGGAATTCCATCACGATGCCGCTCGCAACCCCGACTCCAAAGGTAATCCCGAAGAGGACCGCGAAGAACCTGGCGGTCCGGCGGTAGACATCCGCGCCGGTGCGCCAGGCGAGGCCTTCGAAGACCACGATCATCCACGAGAGGCCGATCGTGAGAGGCGGAAAGAGAAAGTGGAAGCAGATCGTCATGGCGAACTGGAGTCGGGAGAGAAGCACTGGATCCATGCCGCGGCTCCTTCTGCGCACGATCGCCGGTCACGGCGATGGGGCGGAGATGGGCCCGCCCGCTGGCCGATTTGCGATGGAGTAGCGCGGAGAATCTACCTTGGGCCGGGATGCAGGCCAAGGTGATTGTGGATTGTGAAGCGGGCATGCGCGGGCCCGTGCCGTCGCGCGACGGGAAGTGATCGAAGCCGGCGCGATGCTGGGGGCGCTGTCGGGATGGGAGACGGAGGCAATCAGGAAAGATCACATTCGCTCAACCGGTGCCCCGCCCTGGTAACCCATTCACTGCCGGGTCGGGAAGAGAGGGCTTCCCTGCGGCTTCTGCTCTGCCCAACAGCGGAACTCCACGGAAAGCGGCTGAATAGCGGCGTTCCGCCAATACTGGTTCTTGCCATGCGCCCGCGCGCGAGGCATCCGAGGACCCAGGGCGCTCGGAACGCGCCGCGGATGCCAACCGGCGCGGGAAGCGAGCGAAGTCTGAGCGCCTTCAAGAACCGGAACCCGAAGGCGCGAGAGGCGTACCTCAGTGCTTGAAAGCGACCTTCCGCTCGAGCGCTTCATGGTCATCGCGCCATCCGTGGGATTCGCGGGCCGGAGGCGGGCAAAGGCAGTCATCAGGAGCGAAAACTCATGACGCTTGTGAGAACGATTCGATTCTTGCGAGCCAGGGCTCGCATCCACGATCTCGTCCCGATCACGGCCGTGCTCCTCCTCGCCGTGATGGTGCTTCTCGCGAATGCGGGAAGGCGGCGCCCCGCGGTGGTTCTCTTTCTCGTGGTCGACACGCTGCGCTCGGATCATCTCGGGTGCTATGGATACGACGCTATCGAGACGCCCAACCTCGATCGCCTCGCGCGCGAAGGGACGGTGTACGAGGCCGCGATCGCGACCGCGCCGGTGACCTTGCCCGCGGTCGCCTCGCTGCTGACCGGCGCGTATCCCGCGCAACACGGCATTCGCGACAATGGCGCCTTCCGATTGGGCGATCCCTGGCTTACCTTGGCAGAGCGTTTTCGAGACGGCGGATACCTGACCGCCGCATTCGTCTCCGCCAGTGTGCTCTCTTCCGATCACGGCCTCGACCAGGGGTTCGGCACCTACGACGCCGAGATGTCGAAGAGCGCCGAGTCGTACGACCCTTTGTTGCGTCAAGTGCCGGAGGCGGGAGAAGCGGTCGAGCGCCGGGCGGACGAGACCATCGATCGCGCGCTCGCGTGGGCAGGGGCGCATCGCGGCAAAGACCTCTTCCTGTTCGTGCATCTCTTCGATCCGCACTTGCCTCGCGATCCGCCGCCCGAATACCGCGATCGCTATCCCGGCCGTCCGTACGACGGCGAGATCGCGTTCGTCGACGCGCAGGTCGGTCGCTTGATGAAAGGTTTGCAGCGCGGACGGCGGCCGGCCGACCTCTTTGCCATCGTGACGGCGGATCACGGAGAAGGCCTTCAGGACCACGGCGAAGAACTGCACGGGTTCCTTCTCTTCGACGAAGTCATGCGCGTGCCGCTCATTCTTCGCGGGCGCGGCGTCCCCAAGGGAGCGCGCATACGCGCGCAGGTGCGATCGGTCGACCTCGCTGCGACCGCTTGCGCGATCGCGCGATTGCATGGGCTGCCGGAATCCGCGGGCGCGCCGCTTCCAGGGATCGAGTATCAGGAGCTCGGCAGGACCGATGCAGGCGGCCCGGCGGTGCCGCCGCGCGATCCCCGCCCGGCCTATCTCGAGACATTTCGTCCGCGGCTTTCCTATGGATGGTGCGAGCTGCGCGGCATTCGAACCGAACGATGGAAGCTGGTGCGCGGGCCCGAGGACGAGCTCTACGATATGCGCAGCGATCCCAAAGAGCGCATGAATGTGCGGGCGCGGTATCCGGATGTGTGCGACTCACTCGGCCGCGCGATGGACGAGATCGCGCTCGGAGCGGTCGCGCTGGGCATGCACGCCGCCTCCCTGGGCACGCTGACGCCGCGTGAGCGCGATCACCTCGAGAGCCTGGGATACCTTGCTGCGCCTGCGCGCACGGTCGCCTCGGCCGCGCGTCCGATGGCCCGGACGGCGGCCGATTCGCTGGCGGTCTGGCATTTCCCGGTTGCGGAACGGGGTCCGTCCCTTGGTCTGCCGCATCCCACCACGCGCCTGGCCGCATACAACCGGCGCGTGATCGCGAACTCCTTCTGTCTTGCGGCGAACGGAGCCTGGCGCCAAAGCGATCTCGCGCTCGCGAAGCGCCACTACGCGAGCGCGATCGAAGCGGAGGCGACGCACGCGCCCGCATACGAGGGCCTGGCGCGCGTGTGCGAGGCGATGGCCGACACCGCCGGCGCGCGAGCCGCGCTGCGGCGCGGACTGGAGGCGGGCGCGAAGTCCGAAATCCTCTACGGACGGCTGGCCGAGCTCGAGCGCCTGGCGGGGGATCTGGACGCGGCGGAAGCGGCGATCGTGGAGGGCACGCGCGCCTATCCGCGATCGGCCTGGTGCTGGAGCGTGCGGGCGCTCGTGCACCTGGACCAGGGGCGCTTCTCGCAAGCGGCCTCGAGCGCGGAGATGGCGATCGAAATCGACCCCCATTTCGCGCGCGCGCACTTCATGCGCGGTCTGATTGCGCGCGAAACGCACGACCCCGCGCGGGCGCGCAAGGAATGGACGCGCTACCTCGAGCTCGAACCGCAGAGCCCCGACCGGGCGCTCATCCGCGCATATCTTGACAAAACCTGAACCGCGATTCGATGCACCGACCTGGAATCGCCCGCCTGCGTCAGCGTCTCTTGCGAGTGAAGCGTAGAGCGGACCAGGTGGAATCGATCGCGATGATCTTGTAATCGACCAACTCCTGGGCCAGCCCGCCTGCCTGCACTTCCTGGAATGCGATCTCCGACTTCCTTCCGCTCGCCTTCTTTCGCCAGGCGATCCAAAGGCCGCGCGTTCCATCGACGCAGCGGGCGATAGCGGGAAGATGCAAGGCAAGCGTTTCGGCATCGCGCACGAAGAAGAGCAGCAGGTCGCAATCGTCGCGAATCTTCCGCGAAGGTGAAGCGCCTGCCATTCGGTGCGGGCGCGCACGAGGGCTGGAAGGATGCGCGCTTTGCTTCGCGTCCGGCTTCCCTCGGTCCCGAAGCGTGGGCAGTCGCCGGAGAAGGCGCGTGAGCGTGAAGCGCTGTACGACCGCTCCTGCCGGCAAGAGCCCGAGCGCGGCGGAAAAGGCAGGCGGGGGGTCGATCAACCACAGGGAAACGCCTGGCCGCAGGCCCAGCTTCTTCGACAAGGCCGTTCCCGCGTAGGGAGCGAAGGCCGACGCTGGAAGCGCGCGTTGGGAAAGCGAACCCGTGAGCGCCCGGCGCAGCGAAGCGCGAATGGCGCGCCACGAGGTGAAGATCGCATCGGGCAGAAGCGCCCGCACGCGAACCACCTTCTCGGCATCTCCGCCCACGAAGATGAGCGGCACCTGGCGGGTCGGCTTCTGTCGCCGGATCGCGATGGCCACATCGCGGCCGCGAGAAGGAATGCGGTCGAGATCGATGATGACCGCGGCGGGCGGGTCGTCGCGCAACGCCCGGATGTCGCGGATGCTCTCGATCCTCCTCGTCTCCACGGAATATCCCAACGCGCGCAGCCGCGTGGCTCGCGGCGCACAGGCTTCCTCATCCCAGCAAACCAGATGAACGCGCGCGGGCATAGATCCTCATTCCTCCGGCGCGGGTCCGCGAGCGTTGGCCGCGCATCATCCTCCCTTGATGTGCTCCCACAGAATGCGCGCGCCGATCAAGAGCAACAGCACGCCTCCCGCCAATTCGAGCCGCGTCCCCGCCGCGCATCCGAGACGGCGCCCGGCGAGCGCGCCGAGAAGCGAGAGTGCCGCCGTCACGAGGCCGATCACGAGAATCGGCGTCCAGATGGAAACGCCCAGCATCGCAAGCGAAATGCCGACGGCGAAGGCGTCGACGCTGGTGGCGATAGCGAGCATGAGCAGGGTGAGACCGCGCGAGGGATCGCCTTTCACTTGACAGCCCGGGCGGCATCCCGAGCGAATCATGCGGATGCCGACCACGGCGAGGAGTCCGAAGGCGATCCAGTGATCGATCGCCGAGAACCAACCGGCGAGCTGCGCGCCGAGCAGCCAGCCGATGAGCGGCATCAGCGCCTGGAAGAAGCCGAAGGCAAGCGCCAGGCGCATGGCCGCGGCGGGACCGCGGGCGCCTCCGCCGGCGGTCGCGCAAACGGAAACGGCGAGTGCATCCATGGCAAGCCCGAGCGCGATGATGATGATCTCCATCAAGGTCATCGCTCACGCCTCGAGCTCGAGCCGCATGATGGGACGCGTGGCGGAGCGGCGCGCGACCTCGCGGAAGCCGGCCGCGCGAAAGACGCTCACGGTCCCATGGTACGCGAACGCGTCGGGGAAGCGATTCGAGCGCGGATCGATCGGATAGCCTTCGAGCATGCGCGCCCCTTTCTTGCGCGCATGCTGAACCGCCGCGCGCAACAGCTCGGTCGCGACTCCCCGCCTGCGCTCGGAACGCGCGATGAAGAAGCAGTAGACCGACCAGACGGGCTGGTCGTCCACCGGAGCGAGCACGCGCGATCGTTCGAGACGCACATAGTCGACCCGCGGCGCGAGCGCGCACCATCCGACAGCATGGCCTGCGCGATAGGCGAGGATGCCGGGCACCGTTCCGGACTTGACGATCGCTTGCATCGCGCGCCGGTTGGCCAGGCCCTTGCGCGCCTCGAATTCCTTGGCCGTGAGCCGCGGCCACATGCACCAGCAACCGGCCTGCGCGCCATGCGGGCCGAAGAGCTCGACGAAGTCGTCCCAGCGCGCGGGAGTCAAAGGATGAAACGAGAGCGGGGACAGGGCCGGAGCAGGCGTTTTCTCCGCTCCCCGGCCGCTCCGCGGTGGGCATTCCTTCTTCACGGTTGCCTCCGATTTCCCGCGCGGTTCACGAACGCGCGGCGAACCGAGAGGATGCCGCGGAATGAATGCTCACGGCAAGGGCTTCGTGATCTCTTCGCGGATGAGCGCGACTCGAAAGGGGAAGAGCTGCGCGCGAAAGACGCCCGCTTTGACGGCCGGATCTTCCTCCATGATGCGCGCCGCCGCGTCCTCGGACGATGCCGTGAAGATGACAATGCCGAAGGAGTCGGCATCGGTCGTCAGCGTGCGGCCCGCCAGGAGCACGACCTTCCTGCGGGTTTGCTCCTGCAGGTAGAGGAAATGCTCGGTGACCAGGGCGTCCTCTTCGGGAGTCGCGCCTTTCGACAGCATGTCGGGACGGGTTGGTTGAATGCGATACAGATAGGCGGTTCGAGTCATACGGGTCCTCTGGCTGGTTGTCTGGGCGATTCGAGCCCTGGCGCTTCCGCGCGAGCCGGCAGCGACGTCACGCTTCAAGGACGGGACAGCGGAGCGCGAAGCCGGCCGGAATCCGTCTGAATGATCCACTGGGCATGCGGAGCCGGCAAGAAGGAATCCCCGGCCGGAGCGAGCGAATGGCGGGGCGGTCAGACGACCTGACTGTCAGACGGCATGACGCTGCCCTTGGCCTGCATTACAATCACCGCGTTTGCCTTCGCCCGGGCTCGGGGAGGCCGGGCAGGGAAGCCGGTTGCGTGGTTCGAAGTTGGCCGGCGCCCTGAGTGCCCGGTGGACCGTTGAATGAGGGTCATTGCCATGATTCATGCGCGTCAACGCCGGCCGCGCGCCGGCATCGTGCTCGCTCAGGCGTACGCATTCGTGCGACTAGGCAAGCGGCTCGCCTGCTTCGCGCTCGCGCAGGCGCTCGCGGTCGCGTGCGCGGCCTCCTTGCTGACCGCCGAGCGCGCCTCCGCCGATGAAGGCATGTGGCTCTTCAACGATCCGCCCCTCGCGATCTTGCAGGAGAAGTACGGCTTCTCGACTTCTTCCGAATGGCTCGCGCATTTCATGCACGCCGCCTGCCGCATCGACGGCGCTTCGGGCTCCTTCATTTCTCCCGACGGGCTCGTGATCACGAATCATCATGTCGGCTTCGATGCGATCTATCAATTGAGCACCGCCGAGAACAATCTCCTCGCCGACGGGTTCGTCGCCAGCACGCTTGCAGAGGAGTTGCCGTGCCCCGGAATGGATGTGCTCTCGCTGGTCGAGATCGTGGATGTAACGGCGCGGGTCAAGAGCGCGGCAGCCGAAGGAGCGAGCGCGGCCGACGCGCGCGACGCGCGCGAGAAGGAGATCGCCGCGATCGAGCAGGAATCGAAGCGGAAGACCGGTCTCGAGAGCGAAGTGGTGGCCCTCTATCGCGGCGGGCTCTATCATCTCTACAGATACAAGCGCTATGACGATGTGCGTCTAGTGCTCGCGCCCGAAGAGGCGATCGCGAATCTCGGCGAGGACCGGGACAACTTCGAGTATCCGCGCTACGATCTCGACATCTGCCTCTTCCGCGTGTACGAGAATGGAAGGCCGGCGCGGATCGCCGACTATTTGCCGGTGGCGACGGAGCCGGCGCGGGAAGGCGAGCTCGTCTTCGTCGCGGGCCATCCCGCCAGCACCGAGCGTCTGCTCACGCTCGATCACATGCGCTTCGATCGCGATGTCCGCTTGCCGATGGTGCTCGCGCACTATGCCGGCATGGAGATCGCGTTGCAGCAGTTCTCCCTGCGCAGCGCCGAGCATGCGCGCATGGCGTACGACGACCTCCTGGGCGTCCAGAACGGACGCAAGGGGCAGCGGGGCGTGCTCGCGGGTCTTCTTGATCCGGAGATCTTCGCCCGCAAGGCCGCGAGCGAGGCGCGTCTGCGCGCGCGCGTGGCGGAGGATCCGGAGTCCGGGGCGACCCTCGACGATTGGGACCGTCTGTCGGCGTCGCTTGGGACGCTGCGCGAGTTCTATTGGGAATATCGCATGGTGGAGGAGAACCGCGGATTCTGGTCGGACATGTATCGCTGGGCGCGCACGCTCGTTCGATTGGCGGAGGAGCGCGAGAAGCCGAACGCGGAGCGATTGCCGGGATATCGCGAGTCGGACATGGAATCGCTGGAAGATGAGTTGTTCTCCGATGTGCCCGTCTATCCCGCGCTCGAAGAGGCGAAGCTCACGCATTCGCTCACGATGCTGGCGGCCGGATTCGGCGCGGATCATCCCTTCGTGCGCGCGGTCCTGAAGGGCCGTTCGCCCGCCGCGCGCGCGCACGAACTCGTGGCCGGCACGCGCCTGGGCGACGCTCAGGAACGCCGCCGTCTGGCCGAAGGCGGACGGGCGGCCATCGAGGCAGCGGGCGAACCGATGATCGCGCTCGCGCGTCTCGTCGAGCCGCACGCCCGCGAAGTCCGCAACCGCTACGAAGATCTCTTCGAGAGCGTGGAGAATGAGAGCTACGCGCGCATCACGAACGCGCTCTTCGCCGAATACGGAACGAGCCTCTACCCCGATGCAACCTTCACGCTGCGCTTCGCCTTCGGCCCGGTGATCGGCATCCCCGATCTGGGCATCGCCTGTCAGACGACCTTGGGAGAAGCGTTTGCCAAGTACGACGAGTACGAGGGCCGCCCGCCGTATGCGTTGCCTGCGCGCTGGGTGGATGCGCGCGAGCGCATCGATCCCGCGACTCCGTTCAACATGATTTGCACGGCCGACATCACCGGCGGGAATTCGGGCAGCCCGGCGATCGATCGCGATGGCCGTCTAGTCGGCGTCATCTTCGACAGCAATCTCGATGGCCTCGTGTGGGACTATTCCTATTCCGATGCGCGCGGCCGGTCGGTCTTCGTCGCCATGCCGGCGGTGATCGAAGCGCTGCGCAAGGTGTACGGAGCCGAGCGGCTGCTCGAGGAGTTGGGCGTGAAGTGAGCGCGTGCGCCGGCCTGCGTGCGTGCGAGGCGTGCGCAAGGGGCAGCTGCCCGGCGCGTGATCTCGCCGCGTGATCCCGCCGCGCATCGGGAATGCGGCTGACCGGCTGCGCACCGCCTCACTTCCCGGATGGCCACCCTCCTTCGTAGCAATCCCGGATCGATTGCCAAAGCACGGGATGAGGATCGGCCTCCGGGTGTTGCGCTCGGATGTCCTCCAATGCTTCGGACAGGCTCAAGCCTTCGGTTTCGTAAAGGACGGCCGCGGCGAAAGAGACCGAGCGGCTGAATCCGCCCCCGCAGGTGATGAGAACAATTCCGCCGGCCTCGTGCTGCTTCAAGACGAACTCGACCCCTTCGCGCACGACGAGCGGATGGATCGGCTCGGCGTCCTCGATCGGCAGGATGTGGCAGACGATGCCCGGCACCTGGACGCCGGTCGCAAGCTCGAGCATCGCCGTGATGCGGTGTCCCCACAGAAGCGCTTGATTGCGCACATCGTGGCGTGTCCCGATCCACAGCCAAGGGCGTAGCTGACGCATCCGTTGCTCCTCCTCGCCGTCTCGAGCGAAGCCTACCCCACAATCCGGGTGCGTTCCAGGTTGCGCACTTCCCCGTTCAATAGCATGCGCATCCGTGGTAGGGTCGCTGACGACCGAGCCCATGCGAGATCATGGTGGCCGTGAGCATCCGTGACAGCTCATCTCGCGAAAGGACATTCCAAACGCTTGCGCGGCGGCCACTAGTCATACGGTGGCAGGTATGGCCCTGGGCGGGTCTCTTTTCCGGGGCCTTGACGGTAGCGAATGGCGATGGTTGGCACGGCAAGGCGAGGCCTGGCGCGGCATTCATCCAAGCTTTCTTGCCAAGCAGAAAGGCAGTGACCGATGAAATGTCACCCGGAGAGGATCGAGGGTGCAGTCCGTCTCCTGATGCTCGTTGTCTGCGCGGCGTCAATGAGCGTGGCCGCAAATCTTCCGCCAGCGGTAAGCGCGTTGGACTTTTCCCGCATGGCCGACTATCCGGTCACGCCTCTCGACCATCTGCGCAACGAGGCGCGCCTGGCCCGCTATGCGGGGGATTGGGCACGCGCCGCGGTGCTGCAGGATTCGCTCTTGGCCATCCACCCCGGGGACGGCTTTGCCCTCTGCGAAATCGCCTATGTGGCCGACGATCAGGGCAGACTCCCGGAAATGGCCGCCGATCTCGCGGCCAGGCGGATGGAAACGATCACCGGCGGCGCGCGGCTGACAGAGGCGGACATCGAGTATCTGCTGGCCGTTGTGGAAGCAGAACGCTGTCGTTATCGAAGCGCGCTCGAGCATCTGGATCGAGCCCTTGCGCAACGGCCCGGATGGGGATGGGCGCTCGTCTATCGCGGTTCAGTGAAGCGCGCGCTCCTTTTGCCCTCAGTAGAATATGACGCCGAGATCCAAGCGGGGCTGGAACAAGCGGACACGGCCCCATATGCGCTGGTTGGTGAGGCATCTTACACGATTTTCGGGCGGATCGACCCCGTCGTGCTTCCTTTCATCGATCGGCTTGCCGGGATCCCCTGGACAGCAGAGGTTCCCGACCTGATGCGGGCCGATGAGAGGTTGGGCCAGGGGGACGCGGATGCCTCCTTGTGCGATAGCATTTGGGACCAAGCACGAGCCCGATATGGGGAGGTATCACGACGCTTCGAGTCGGATCTTGCATGGTACGCTTCCAGTGAGATGCCGGCGGGAGAGGCGCTGGAGTATCTATCGCGCGGGGAACAGCAGGCGCTCTGGCCCAGATTCTGGCGCGACCGCCGCATTCTTCTGCAAGAGGAGCTTGGGTACTCCGAGTTGGCGGACAGCTTGCTCGAGCCCGACGGCCGGCCGCATCCATTCCTGCTCCGTACCTATATTCGATTAGGCCTCGATGACTTTCCGCTGGATCGCCTTTTCGCGGAGGTCGAGCGGCTTTTGGAATGCTCTCTGTCGCTCGGCAATGTCGATCTCGCCCTGGATTTCTACGAGAGCTCCGGATCGACGGAGAGGAGCCGAGCGCTGAAGGAACTGGCCGCGCGCGAGAATCCCGCGGCGCTCCTCCAACGCCGCCTGGATGAGTACCTTTCGTCGAATCCCGCAATGGCGAGATCGCTCTTCGACTCTCTGCAGGCGATTGGCGCAAATCCTAATTCATTCAAGTTCGAACGCATCGTCCTGAGCGAACGCGAGGGCGATTCCCTTGCGGTGGAGGCAGCGCTTTCTCAAGCAACTCCGATGTATCGGATTGCGTTGCTTCAGTCGGTGGCGGAAGCAGCGCTCTCCTCGGGCAGGCTCGGCCGCTCCATTCGCTTGGCGCGCAGGGCCATGGCGGAGTCTCCCGCATCCGTGGTCTGGACGCTTCGGCTGCTTACCAACATTAAGAATTGCGACGACCCCCAATTGACACAAGAGCTTCTCGATCGTCTGAGCCAGAAACGCGCGGGGCACCCGGCAGAAGCGCTCAGGGCGATTGTCCCGCTCCTGAAGCTCCGAGACGACCAGGGCGCGCTCACTCTCATTCGGGAGCAGGTCGATAGCCCGCGACTTGCCGCGGAAGCGGCCGCAGGTCTCGCTTACCATGCTGATCGGCTCGACGACAGCGGGCTCGCGGATCGCCTCATGGAGCGCGCGCGTTTCATGGCTCCGGAATGCCGCCACGTGCAGTACATCGATGCTCTGATCCTCTCCGCGCGTGGTCGGAACGACGCCGCCGTGGCGATTCTAAGACCCTTGGCGGAGATGCTGCCTGGCTCGGATGTGTACCGGACGGCTCTGGCACAAGCGGACCCGAGCAGCAGGGCTTTCGAGCGGGATGCGTTCGCCGGCGCATCAGAGAACCTCGCCATCTTTGGACAGGAGTTCGAGTCCACCTCCTGGATCGCCGAGGCGAAGAAGAAGGCCGAGACCATCAAAGGAACCGATGGCGTCTACCTGATGCAGCGCAACAGCTATTGGCTTGGAGCGGTCAATCGACTCATGCACCGATATCGCCATACGGTTCTCATTCTCACTCAACAGGGAATTGACCAGGCGCACCCTGTTCGCCTGTCCTTCGATGCCGGCCGGGGCAATCCGCAAATGCGCATGGGACGGGTCATCCACCCGGATGGGCGGATCACCGTGGTTCGCGATCAGGACATCATGATCACGGGATCCACGGAGGAAGAAGATGTGGGCGACACGCGCGACATGGTGATTCCTTTCCCGGATCTCGAAGTGGGCGCGGTGATCGACCTCGTGGTCGACTATCCGGAGCAGGAGTACTTCGGTCACGGGCTTTCTTTCACCTATGTGTTTGGCGACGTATGGCCGATCGTGACCGAGACTCTTGAGATCGCGGTTCCCGATGGCCTGGACGCACGCTTCCAGGCCGGTCCCGCCACTCCTCAGCCGGTCGAGACACGAACGACCGGAGCGACCATTCACACCTGGAAATGTGAGGATCAGCCTGCTTTTGAGTGGACGGACATGGCCGGCTGGGCCGATCTGTTTCCGAAGCGCGTGACCTGTTCCACCTATGCGAGCTGGGCTGACGCCGAAGGTTGGCTCTGCGACGAATACCGGCAGCGCACTTCGCCGAGCGTCGATATTCGCACCCGCGCGCTGGAACTCACGCAAGGCAAGAAGACCGCGGAAGAGAAGGTCGAGGCCATTCTCGCCGAAATGTCCAGGAGCGTGCACTACATCGCGATCGAGATCGGCCGTGGAAGGGTGGTGCCCAGAACGGCGGAAGAGATCCTTGCGCGCGGGTACGGCGACTGCAAGGACATGACCACCCTGCTGATTTCCCTGCTTGCGCCTCTCGGCATCGAGGCCATTCCCGTGCTCGTCTCGCCGCGGCCGCACCTTCCGATCGATCCCGAGTTTCCCGTGGCCCATGTCTTCAAGCATGCCATTGCTTATCTGCCCAGCATTCGCGGCGGCGTGTACTGCGACCCGACGCGAGGGCTCGCCTGCCTCGCGCCGATCGCCTACGACCTTGGGGGTGAGACGGGCCTGCTGCTCCCGCCTTCGGGAGCACCGCAGGCCGTGAAGCTGCCCCTTTGCCGCCCGGAGGAGCAGGGGTACCGCATGGAAATGGATCTCTGGCCCAGCGACAAGAAACAGGCGCGGATCGTCGTGCGCAGCCGCTTCCACGGGGCGATCGGAGAAGAATTGCGTGCGGGTTTGAGCTCCGCCGACACAGCCCAGGCCGGATCTTATGTGGACCGGTACCTTGGGTACGGGCTGTGGAGCACTTGCCGACGCCTCTCGTGGGCGGCGCTTCCGGACTCGTGCGGTTCCTTTGGCGTGGAGGCGGTCTACGAGGACAGCTCATGGATATCCGAAGGTCGCAACACCATCACTCTCCGCTATCTCACGGAAGTGGCCAATCCTCTGTTTGCCTATCCCGATCCCAAGGATCGCAAGTTGGACGTGGATGTTCCTTATCCCTACGACGATGTCTCGATCGTCCGCCTGCATGACGGAGGAGGATGGGCGATCAACCGAAAGATCGCATCGTTGTCGGTCAATAGCCCGCATTGCCAAGGCTCGATTGCCTTTGCAGACAAGAGGCGCGGGCAAGATTCCTGGCTGGAAATCACCCAAAGATTTCGCATGCCGGCAACGAAGATTCCAGCCGCGGAGTACCAAGCATTCTATGATGACTGGATGCGCTTTCTGATAGGACTTTACCAGCCGTATCGCTACGAACGGTTGTTGGACGAAGAGAGCATTCGCCGTCTCGAGGAATATGTCGAGAACCATCCGATGGACTATGGCTTCGCCACCCAAGCGGTCATGAAGATCCTCGGAAATGATACCGGAGGACAAGGAGAGAGCGGAGATCGAAGGCGCGAGACTGCTAGGCGGCTATTGTCCGCTTCCATTGCATCGCCGACGGCGGGTTCCTATCCTTGCCTCCTGGGCTCTCTGGTCGAAGCCGTCGACGGCCGCTACTTCGCCGCCGAATCGCTTCTGGTTGAGGCGGTCGCAAGGAATCCGAACGATTTGTTCGCCCTCGGGATGCTGGCTGGGGTGCAGGGAGCGCAAGACAATTTCGGCGGACAAGTCGACATCCTCAACCGACTGATTGCCTTGACTCCCAATCCAGAACTCGAATTCATGCTGATTGAAAGCCTGTACGTATTGGGGCGTAATGAGGAAGCCATTGCCGCGGAAGAACGGTGTACGACTCTGCACGGGGAGATGGATTCGACGTCCGTTCCTGTCGCCCGGTTCCGCGGCTTGGTGAAACGCGTTTCCTGCGAGGAGGCGAGGGAAGCTCTGGATGAGCTGCGCAGGTTGCTGCCCGAGGACAGCTGGACCCTGGAGAGCGCAAACTATTTCCCGAATTGCGATCTGTGGGTGGAGGCCTTGAACACATACGAGAAGATCTGGAAGCAGGACCCGCTCAATTCAGGTGCCTGCAACAACGTCGCCTGGGCGAGCGCGATTCTCGGCCGAGATCTGGATCGGGCCGAGGAACTGGCGAACGCGGCGGTTCTGCTCGACGACAGCCCCTCCAATTCACGCAACACGCTCGGGGCCGTGCTCGCGCGTAAGGGCGATTGGAAGAGGGCGCGTGGGGTGTTTCAAGAATGCCTGGCGGATGACGACCTGCCCTCAACGCATGTGGTGAATGGGTTCTTCATCGCTTTGTGCGATTGGAAGCTCGGACGGCAGGAAGAGGCCCTTGCGGCCATTCACGAATTGCTGCGACAGGAGCGGGTGGAGCCCGAATGGCGGCGCCGCATGGAAAAGGCGGTTGCGCTCGCAGAGAACGGCGAAGATATCACCAAATCCGTCTTCGTTTACGAGACGGAAGAACAGGCCGGCGAGTGAAAAGGGTGCCTGCACGGCGGGGCCCTCGCGCGCAAAGGAATCGTCTTTGCCCGGACACCGATCGCGATTCAAGAATGTGCGCTACCGCAGCGTCGGTGCCCTCTCCAGGTGCACGATCCTCGGCTTGACGACTCGCTCGAAGTCGGAGAAGGCGAGACGGATGAGTTCCGTGTGCGAGCAGGCGTTGAAGGCGATCTCGTCGTCCCGCGCAAGCGCTTCCGACACGAAGACGGGCATACCGTAGAGATTGCCGAAGGGCGGCATCGCGCCGAGGTCGCAATCGGGAAAGGCGGCCGCGAATTCGCGCTCCGTGGCGAGATCGGCCGTCTTCGCTCCGGCGGCAACGGCGAGGGCATCGAGATCGACGAGCTGGGTCGCCTGCAGCACCGCCATCGCGAGCTTTCCGTCCAGCTTCACAATCACCGTCTTCGCGATCGTCTTGCCGGAAATGTGCGCGAGCGCGGCGATTTCCTGGGCCGTGTAGGCGACGCTGTGGCTGATGATGCGGTACTTGATCTTCTCCGAGTCGAGAAACTGGCGGATCTTGGCGAGCGGCATGGCGTGACCTCCTTGGGAACGGGAATACAAAATCGAATCGGCCGGCCGCCCTCCATCAGATGCGCGAAGCGCACCCAGCGCAGGCGACCGCTTGGAAGGTCGTATCCAATATAGCACCACACCAGGGCGGGAATAAAGGGGGCAGCGGGCGTTTACGAAGCTTGCATCGGAGTCCGGCGCAAGCGGTCGCTTCACGAGAGCCGGATTCCCTTGACGGAGACTCCCTCCCGCCTCTCTGCCCGCAGCCAGCGCGCGCGAATCCATCGCACGCATGGCTCGAGGTCGAGCTCGCGGGCGAACTGCGCCATGTACGGCAGGCGCTCGGCCGCGTCCATGGGAAGATCGATTCCGGCGGGAAAGACGGGCGCGAAGCGGAAGTAGCGCCGCCCGAGGAATTCACGGCATTGATGGTCCGCGATCTGGCTGGCGCCATCGATCATGATGCGCAGCAACGGCCGCGCCCACTGCAGATATCCCCAATCGTGCGAGTCGCCGGCGATGTGCCTGAGAGACATTCCCGTGCCGAGCGAGAGAAGCACGATGTGAGAGAGGGAGCGGTGCGAACGCACGCCCGTTCTTGACGGATTCGCGCCCGACGACGGCCGGTCCTGTCCGTGCGCGGCATCCTGGCATTGCGCGAGCGCGCACACGCTGGGATTGGGGGCGAAGACGCCGCCGTCGATGTAGCCGTCCACCGATGGGAAATAGGTGGGTGCCGCGCAGGTGTACAAGGCCACTCTGTAGGCGCGCGCGCCCGCGTCGTTGTCATCGGTAGGCAGGTTGTGGAAGATCTTCGGCTTCCAGTGATGCGGAGTGCGCTGCGCCGCTCTCGTCCCCATCCCGGGTGTGCTCGAGCTCGAGCGGTCATCGAGGTCGAACGCGGTGATCACGACATGTTTCTTCAACTCTCCCAGCGTGCGCCGGCCAAGTACGCGCCGCAGTTCGCGACGCAGGTGCCTTAGCCCATAGTCGGCTCCGCGCAGATTACCGAAGTCGCAGACGTCATCGAGAAGCGAATCGCTGAAGATGCAGCGACCCTTGGTCTCGTAGATCTCGCGGATCTCGGAAGGAGAGAGTCCCGCCGCAATGCCGAGCGCCAGCAGGCCTCCCGTGGAAGTCCCGGCGATCAGATCCACCCGATCGAGCCAACCATGCAGCGACAGTTGCGCGCACAAGCGCTCGAGAACGATCGCCGGAATGATGCCCCGAATTCCCCCGCCATCGATGCTGAGAATGCGATAGGCGGCCATGGCGACCTCCATCCGAGAGCGGCCAGGCGATGCATGGGAAGCATGGGGCAAAAGGGCGAAGGGGGGGCCGGTTCTTGTCTGGGAAAGACAGACATCGAGAACGGATTCCACGCGGATCGCAAGATATCGAACATTGGAGGCCGGTCGCGTGCCCGGCGCGCATGATCTCATTCCGCGGCGGCCCGCGCGAAACGATCAAGCCCCGTGCCTGTGCTCGAGCGCTCGATCAGGCTCTGGATGCTCCGCCGCTCTCCCCGCACTCGCTCGATCGGCCGAGCAGTGTGTCCAAGGCGTGAGGCAGGACAGGTAGGAGCGCTTCGATCCCCTCGCGGACGGCCTTCGGGCTTCCGGGGAGGTTGATGATGAGCGTGGTGCCGGCGGCTCCCGCGACTCCCCGCGTGAGCATCGCCTTGGGAGTATGCTCGAGGCCCTTCAGGCGCAGGAGTTCGGCCAGGCCGGGCGCTTCGCGGGTGATGACGCGGCGGGTCGCCTCGGGAGTGTGATCGCGAGGCGAGAGGCCCGTGCCTCCGGAGGTGAGCACGAGATCGACTCCGGGGTCGGCGACGAGCCTCTTCAACTCTTCGACGATGCCCTCTTCGTCATCGGGAATGACGCGCGCGGCGACGATCTCGAAGGGGCTGCCCGCGAGCGCTTCCCGCGCGGCCGGAATGACGCGGTCCTCACGCTCTCCGGACGCGCGCGAATCACTGAGCACTAGGATCGCCGTTCGGTACGACATGGATCTCGTCTCCCGGGCGGACGATTCCGCCCTGCAGCACACGGCAGAAAATCCCATCCGTCGGCATGATGCACTCGCCAACCGCACGCCCGATCGCACACGGCGCGTGGCAGAGCTTGCCGATCTGGGTGACTTCGAGAAGCACGCGCGCGCCCACCCGCATGCGCGCGCCCACCGGCAGGCGCTTCACTTCGATGCCGCTGGTGAGGATGTTCTCACCAAAATCGCCCGGGCCGATCGCGAGTCCCTTCGCGCGCATGATCTCAGCCGATTCGTCCGCCAGCAGACTCACCTGCCGATGCCAGTCGCCCGCGTGTCCGTCGCCGCATACGCCGTGATTCTCGACGAGCTCGATCTCCGCGACGGACGGTTTCTGCACCCCGCGCTCGGGACAGAGGCAGACGGCGAGCACGATTCCCCGTGTGCGGCTCAGTGGGGGACGCTGCCCGCCGTTCTGTGAAGCAGCGCTCATTGGTGGAGGCTCCCCCTTGCCCGGGTTCCCGTTGTCCGGCCTTCCTTCCGCCGGAAGTGGCCCGAGCGTCCGCCCTTCTTCTCGATGAGGCGGATGGCATCAATCGTCATCTCGCGATCGAGCGCCTTGCACATGTCATAGATCGTGAGCGCGGCCACCGCGACTCCGGTGAGCGCTTCCATTTCCGCTCCGGTGCGGCCTCGCAACTTGACGGCCCCCGTGATCGCCACGCCGCGTTTCGTGAACTCGAAGTCGAAATCGATGTGGTCGATCGCAAGCGGGTGGCATAGCGGAATGAGCTCCGCCGTGCGTTTGGCCGCCAGCGCGCCGGCGGCGTGGGCCGTCGCGAAGACATTGCCCTTCTCGATATCGCCGCGCTGCAGACGATCGATCAAGGCGCGCGTCATGGTCACATGGCCGCTGGCGACCGCCACGCGAACGGTGACATCCTTGGCGCTCACATCGACCATGTGAAGCTCGCCCTTCTCGTTCAGGTGAGAGAAGGCCGGCAACGCGGCGCGCACGCGCGTTGCGCGTTTCAAAGCGCGGGTCTCGTCCACATCGGCGCGCTCTTCGCGTTGGCGAGAGCGGGCCTTCTTCTTGCGCGATGCCTTGCGTGCCGATATTTCCATCCGTCTCAACCTCCAATGCGCCACATCGACTGGATGCGGCGCGCATGAGGGATGTCCGCCTTGCTCGCGCCCAGTTCGCGCCGGACGAAAGCGGCCAACGCCTCCCGTTGGAAGGAGGGTAGCACGAACGGTTTCAGGTCGATCCACTGCTCCGCGGACAAGCAAGGCAGTAGGCGCCCGTCGCCGCGCAGACGCACGCGATTGCAGTCGAGGCAGAAGGGCTCGGTGACGGGGGCGATGAAGCCGCAACGATACCCGGCGGGCACGCCCGTCAGGACCCGATAGCGCTTCGCCGCGCAACCGGTGCCGGCCGCCACGGCGGTGGTATGCGCTGCATCCGTCGTTTCCCCACTCCCGTCCGCTTCCAGCGTGAATTCTCGGGACAGCCGCGCACGGATTTCCGCGGCCGGTATGAATTGACCACCCGCATCGTGATGGCTCGGCATGAGCTCGATGAAGCGAACCTCGATGCCGCGCTCCATGCCGAAGCGCAGGATCGCGCCCGCCTCGTCGATGTTCTCGCGCATCATCACCGCGTTCAACTTCAAGGACTTGAAGCCCGCCTGCCGCGCAGCCTCGAGGCCCGCCAGCACGCGTTCCAGCCCGTCGACTCCCGTCATGCGGGCGAAGCGCTCGGGCTGCAGGGTGTCGAGGCTCACATTCAGGCGTTGCACGCCCGCGGCGCGAAGGGCCGCGGCCGATTCCTCGAGAAAGAAGCCGTTCGTCGTGAGGGCGAAATCGCGCAGGCGGGCGATGGTTCCCACGCGCTCGAGAAATGCGATGGCGCCTCTGCGCACGAGCGGCTCTCCGCCGGTCACGCGCACCTTCTCGATGCCGAGGTCTTCGACGAACACGCGCACCGTTTCAGCGAGAACTTCCAGGGGAAGGAACTCCGCGTGATCCATCTTGCGGATGCCTTCGGGCGGCATGCAGTAGAGGCAGCGGAAATTGCAGCGGTCGGTGAGCGAGACGCGCAGGTAGGTGATTCGGCGCCCGCGCGCATCGCGCAGGTCGCGGGCGCCGGCGGACTCGGCCTTGCCGGCGTTGCCGGTGGTGTTGGCGGAGTCGGCGGTGTTGGCTGTGCCGCCGGTGTTATCGGAGTCGGCGTTGCCGCCGGTGTGGGATTTGCTATAGCTCATCGCGGGCCATCAACCTCGCGGGTATCTTGACTGCTATAGCACATCCCAGGCCTTCAGCCCGGCAGGTTCGCTCGTTGCTATAGCTCATCCCAGGCGTCACCCCCTCAAGGCTCGTGGAGTTTCCGGAAGGCAATCTGCGACCCCGCGAGCGCTTCCGTCACCTCCGCCGAAATCATGCCGATCGCGTCGATGCCGCGAGTGGCGGCGAGATCGGAGGAACCTTGCGGCCGCGTGGGGGCGAGCTCGAAGTGATCCTCCTTCCATGTGGAAACGCATCCCACCAGGGAGAGATTCCCTGCCTTCTTGCGGACGGTTTCGGTAAGGGTGCCCTGATAGGTCGTGGCCAGCGGCTGGGGATGATGCCGGAAGACGCGAATGGCCGGGGCGACATACTGATCGAACGCGAACAAGGTCGAGATGGGATTGCCCGGAAGGCCGAAGACGAGCGTACGCGCGCCGCCCGAATCGCGCACCCCAAAGACGGTCGGCTGTCCCGGACGAACGAAGAGCTTCTCGAAACGCAATTCCACTCCCGCCTCACGCAAGACGCCGGTCACCAGATCGTACTCGCCCATCGATACGCCGCCCGACAAAACGAGGAAGTCCGCTTCGAGACCCGCTGCGATGCGTTCGCGCAAGATATCCTGGCGGTCGGGGAGGATCCCGAGGTAAGCGGGCTCGGCGCGCGCAATCCGGATCTGCGCCCACAGGTTGTACGCGTTCGAATTGCGAATGCACCCGGCCGGAAGCGGCTCGCCCGGCTCGCGCAACTCCTCGCCGGTGGCGGCGAAGGCGACGCGCGGACCGGCATGCGCGCGCACGCGCACGCGGCCCACCGAGGCGAGGAGCGCGACCTCGGCGGGAGCGAGCAAGCGGCCGGGCCGCAGCACGGTTTCGCCCGCGCGCAAATTCTGCCCGCGCGAAACGATGTGGCTGCCGCGCTCGGGAATGTCGCGAAAGTGCGCCCGCTCGCCGGCCGTCACATAGCCGCTCGTCTGCTCGACGGGAATGATCGTGTCCGCGCCCTCGGGGACCGGCGCCCCGGTCATGATCTTCACGCACTCGTTGGCGCCGAGAGTGAAAGGGCGCGGTTCGCGCGGCCCAGTCCCCGGCCGGCCAGCCTCGTCTGGAATCAGCATGCCGGGAGCAGCACCCGCGATCACCGCGCCGAGCACGAGGAGCCCTGCGCTCGTCGCGCGCTCGCGCGCATCGGCGTGGCGGAAGGCGTAGCCGTCCATCGCGGCCCGATCGAAGGCGGGGGCGTCGATATCGGAGACGATCTCCTCGGCGAGCACGAGGCCGGCCGCATCCACGATCGGCCATTCCAAGACGCGATCGCCCGCGCGGCTTTCGGCGAGAATGCGCGCGATCGCTTCTTCAAAATGCAGCTTGGGCGTGTGCACGAATCACCTTCCTCGAATGCGCAGCGCGCGGGCCCGGGGCGGATGCGCAGGCGCTCCGATGCGCAGGTTCACAGGACCTCCACCGCGTGCGCCTTGAAGCTCACCCGGATCTCCTGGTTCACATTCAGCCCCAAGCGCTCGTACGACTCGCGGCTGACGATGGCCGTCAAGCGTTCGCCGGCCGCATCGATCTCGACCCAGATCGATCCGCGCTCCTCGTGCACGGCGCGCACGCGCCCGCCAAAGGAATTGCGCATCGAGGAGTCGAAGGCTTCGCGGGAAAGGACGAGGGCGTTGGGATCGAGCGACAGGCGCGCGCGGCCTTGCGCATGCATGCCGCCCCCTGCGTGGGCATCCGCAGGCGCATCGGCGGCCGCGTCGGCATTCGCATCTGCGTTTGCATTCGCATCCGCATGCGTCTCGCCAGGGTGGATCGTGAGACCGCCGCTCGTGACCACCGCGCCGTCGCGCCATTCGCCGGTGAGGGTATTCACCGGGAGCGTGCTTGCCAGACGGCCGTCACGCAGCGCAACGATACGCTTCGCCACCCGATGCGCGAAGCGCAGGTCGTGCGTGGTCAGGACCCAGGTGGCCGCGGCGCTCTCGAGAATGCGCTCGACCACATCCTGCGAATGACGATCGAGAAACGCGTCGGGCTCATCGAGAAGGAGGATCTCAGGTTCCGAGATGAGCGCTCGGCCGAGCGCAAGCCGTTTCCGTTCGCCTCCCGAAAGATTGCGCGCCGGGTGTGTCCCGAACGCCTCCAGTCCGATCGTCGCGAGCATGGCGGCCACGCGCGCACGGACTTGCGGTGCGGGCGTGGGGCGCATGCGCAGCGGATAGGCGAGATTGCCGGCCACATCGGTGTCGAAGAGATAGGGATCCTGTTTCAGCACCCCGATGGAGGCGCCCTCCGGGCGGAGAAACTCCGTCGCGCGATCGGGCTCTTCCAGATGCGCGAGAAGGCGAAGGAGGGTGCTCTTGCCCGAGCCGTTATGGCCCACGATCGCCAATCGCTCGCCGCGCGTGATGTCCAGTTGCCGGATCGCCAGACGAAATCCGTCGTCCGCAGGGGAAGGGCGGCGCGCATGCGACGAGCCGCGCGTGGCGGATTGCGCGGGCGCATCCGCCGAGCCGCGCGCACGCGCTGAGCCGCCCTCGCCCTTGCCCGCGAAGCAGAATTCGACCTCGCGCAGGGCGAAGAGCGTCCGGCTGCTCGCGGCGCCCACGGGAGATGAATGATGCGCGTCAGACGGACTCACTGCGTTCGCTTCCCGTTCGGATGAAAAGATTCAGGACGAGCACCAGCGCAAGCAGAACGATACCAAGCGCGAAGGCCTGAGGGAAATGCCCTTGGCTGGTCTCGAGCGTGATGGCGGTGGTGATCGTGCGCGTGAAGCCGCGGATGTTGCCGCCCAGGATGAGCGCGATCCCCACTTCCGATACGACGCGCCCGAAGGCGGCCAGCAACGCGGTCGCGATCCCGAAGCGCGATTCACGCGCCGTCGTGCGTAGCGCGGCCGACGGGGACGCGCCCAGCAAGCGCGCCTCTTCATACACCCGGCGGAAGCGCGGCTGGATGGCCGCATGCGCCAGGGTGACGACGAGCGGCAGGATGAGGAGCACTTGTCCGATCACCATCGCCGGGGGGGTGAAGAGCAAGTGCCAGCGTCCGAGCGGCGCGTTGCGCGCGATGAAGGCATACACGAAGAGGCCGACGAGCACGGTGGGCAGTGCGAGCGCCGTGCGCAGAACCCGCAGCACGGCCGGCTTGGCGCGAAATTCCGCGCGCGCGAGGAGCAACGCGAGCGGCAGGCCGATCGCGCCGGCAATCGCGGTGGAAGCGAGCGCGACCTGCAGGGTCACGGCGGTCGCGGAGAGCAGATCGGCGTCGAGATGGAGGATGAGCCGCAACGCTTCCCGCAGACTGTCGAGGAGCAAATCCAAGCGCTACCTCGCGAGGGCGACCGGCTCCGCGATGACCGTGGCCGGGGCGCTCACGGGCGGCTCGCCGGGATGAAAGAGCGGGCGGTCGTTCACGCGAAAGTCGTCGATCAGCTTCTGCCCGCGCGGAGAGGTCATCCATTCGATCACCCGCTGCGCGCCGCGGGTGTTCAAATCCGGATAGCGCGCCGGATTGACGACGATCAGCGAATACGGATTCATCAGGGCGGGATCGTTCTCGATCAGAATCGAGAGGCGCAGATCGGGCCTCGAAAGGAGCGTCCCGCGGTCGCTGAGAACATACCCGCGCTTCTCGTTCGCGATCACGAGGCATTCCTCCATGCCCTGGCCCGCCTCCATGTACCAGGAGCCGGTCGGCTTCACGCCCGCGACCGACCAGAGCTCCATCTCCTTCTTGTGCGTGCCCGAATCGTCCGCCCGGGAAACGAACGGCGCGCGCGCGTTCGCGAGACGATGGAGCGCGTCGGCGGCGAGGGCCGTCTTCGCCGCTCCCAGCGTGCCTTGCAGCGCGCCCAGACCGGCAGGATCCTCGGCCGGTCCCGCAATCACGAAGTCGTTCCACATCACCGGCACGCGCGCGAGTCCAAAGCCTTTCGCGACGAACTCTTCTTCCGCGGCGGGGGCGTGCACGAGGAGCAGGTCCACATCGCCGTTCTCTCCGTGCTTGAGCGCCTTTCCCGTCCCGACGGCGATGAACTGCACCTCCACTCCCGTCTCTTCCTTGTAGGCCTTGAAGAGATAGTCGAGCAGCCCCGTGTTGGCCGTGCTCGTGGTCGTCGCCAGGCGCACGGGCCGCGCGGGCTCCTTCTTGGAGGAGCAGGAAGGAAGCGCGAAGAGAAGCGGCCATCCTAGTGAAAGGACGAGCGCCGCGACCAGGAAACGGCTGTGAAGGGCGGAGGAGAAGTGGGGAAGCCCAGCGGCGCGGCGAGAAGCGGCCTGTCCAACGAGCGCGCGCTGCTTTCGAATGCCTGCGGGCCTTCGCATACGGACCTCATCGGGTGCGGGATGTTCGGAACTCGGGGCGATGGAAACCACGCGGGCCGTGAAACCGGGCATCCGGCGACTTGCCGCATGCGAGATGTGAGCCGCGCGTGCCGGCGTCAAGACGCCGCGCGGAAGATCCACGCAAACCGGTGGGATCCTACTCCAAAAACGCGCGCCGGGCCAGAAGCAGGCTGCGCGGCGTGGAAGCGCTGATGGCGAGATCGCGGTCGATCGTGGGGCGAGACGATGGGAGGGCAATGACGATGGGAGGGCAATGACGATGGGAGGGCAATGACGATGGGAGGGCGAGGCAATGGCGAGGGCGATGGGGATGACGATGGCGAGGGCGATGCGAGACCGCCCTCGCGAGCATCCCT
Source organism: uncultured bacterium (assembly GCA_964482205.1). Classification (GTDB taxonomy): domain Bacteria; phylum Eisenbacteria; class RBG-16-71-46; order CAIMUX01; family WJJG01; genus JAZDGX01. The sequence goes on from CAYZWI010000005.1 coordinate 37,830, forward strand.
CCCGATCGCCCTATTGGTTCCGCGCAATCCGGAAGCCGACCGTGTTGTCGGCCGATCCGGGCCAGAAGGTGCCGCGCGAGGCGCTGCGGCAATCGCGCGCGTAGTAATACCACGAGCCGCCGCGGCGCACGCGCGGCTGGGTGGGGTCGGCGCCTTCGGGCCCGGCCGGATCGGTGAGCGGGCCGGCCGGATAATCGGCGTAGGTATCCCAGCACCATTCCCACACATTGCCGTGCATGTCGTAGAGGCCGAGCGCGTTCGGGGCCTTCTGCGCGACGCTGTGGGTTTTCGGCACGCCGATGCCCACATCCGCATTGTCGTCGTACCAGCCGACTTGATCGAGCAGCGGATCGACGAAGGGATCCGTGAGGTCGCCGTTGCACAGCGCCGTGGTGGCGCCCGCGCGGCAGGCGTATTCCCATTCCGCCTCGGTCGGCAGGCGGTAGCCGTTCGCGTCGCGGTCCCAGGAGACCGTGGCCGCGACGATGCGATCGTTTTCCAGCCGCTGGTTTTCGATCGCGTAGACGGGTTCGAGCCCGTCGTGCGCGGACAGCGCGTTGCAGAAAGCAAGCGCGTCGTACCAGGTGACCGATTCCACGGGACGCGAGGAGCCGACGAAATACGAAGGCCGCGTGTTCATCACCTCGAAGTAGAGCGCCTGTGACACTTCGGTGGCCGCAATCGAGAAGTCGCGGGTGAGCGTGACCGAGTGAGGAGTCTCGTCGTTGCCGCGTCCGACTTCACTGTCGGGGCTTCCCATCGTGAAGCTCGCCCCCGCGCCAACCGGAATGGGAACCATCGTGTAGGTGAAGGGATCGGCGGGCACATCCGGACCTTCCGCCATCACGGACGCCACCAGCGGGCCGTGGCCATCATCGAACGAGAACTGATGATCGTGGATGCCGTAGGGTAGCGTGATGGAAAGGCCGTAGCGCACGCCCGCCGTATAGTCGCTTCCCGATTCCACCTGCATCGCATGCGCGACGCCGTCGATGATGACATCGTGCACGGCGGGCGCATCGCCTTCCGGATCCGCATAGGTGACGGAAAAGTGGAAGGGAGTCGTCGGACTGCCGAACACGGGATCGACCAGCGGATCGGAGAGCGATGGAGTGGTCATCGCGGCGGTGGGGAGATTCGAGATCGGCGAGACATTGCCTGCATCATCTTCCGCGCGCAGAGCGAGGTAATAGATCCCGCCCGGGGTGAGCCCGGCCAGGCGCGCCGATTCGGTGATTCCGGCGGCCGCGGGCACGGGGCAGCGCACGATTCTCTGCGCCTCCTCCCAATTCTCCGCCGTGATCAGCGCTTGCGACCAGCGGAGATCATAGCGCAGGCAGGCGCCCTGATCGCCGTCGTCACCGGGCGCAGTCCAGAAGATGTCGAACGCCGTGACATCGATGAGCCGCGCGCGCAGGTCTTGCACTTGGGCGGGCGGATCGTCGTCGGGACCGAGCACGGGGCCTTGGAAGACGATCAGGCCTTCCTCGACATCGGCGACGCACACCACATTGCCCTGGCCGACCGCCACGGCGACGGCATCGCTCGTCGGCACGCTCCCAAGCAGAATCGGATGATACGGGTCACGAATGTCGAGAACGTGGAGGCCGGCATCACCCGCGGCGACGAAGGCCACGCCTTCACTCACCTCAATTGCCAGGCATTCGCCGGGCAAGGCCACGGAGGCGACGAGCTCGACCAGGTAGTCGGAGCCCGCGCGCAGCACCTGCAGGCCCGCCTCGTCCGCGGCCACGAAGACGAACGAGCCTTCGACCGCGATTCCCGAGGCGTTGCCGGGCGTGTCGGTGTTGCCAACCACCGCAAGCAAGCGGTCCATCACCTGGGTGGCATCGAGAACCGTGACCCCCATCTCGTCGTCGGCGACGTAGAGGTGCGTGCCGTCCTCGCTCAACGCGAGATCCTGGGCGTAGCCGTAGGGCACGGCGCGCACCCGTTGATCGAGGAAGCCGGGGTTGTCGGGGGCGGAGACGAAGCCCGTGACCGCGCGCCAGCTATCGGCGAGGAAGAGGATGTACGGATCACCGACGTAGAGGGGCGGTTGGACCAGCACGGCGTTGCCCGCGTAGGCGCTCGTTCCTTGGCGGAGGTCGACGAGCGAGTCGGGGACGAAGGATATGTCGTAGGGCAGGATGCCCTCGGTTCCTTCCACGAGGAACGCGAGGTTGCGGGGCGTGCCGTCGGCGTCGTACGTGCGGGCCACCGCGATCGCGTCCGCATATTTGGGCGTGTCGATCCAGAGGACGCTCTGCGGATTGCTCGGATCCGCGATGTCGACCACCTGGAGCCCGCTCTGGCCCGCGGCGACATAGGCGTAATGGTCCAGAATCGCGACATCCTGGATCTCGCTGGGCATGGGGAACCGGCCGCTGATCGTGTACGGGCTGTCGGGCGGCGAGTAGAGGTCCTGCTCACCACATCCCGCCGACACGAGCGCGAGAAGGGCCATCCAGGCAACCGTGCCTGCCAGTCTGTGTGTGCGTTTCCTGCCGTGCACCGAGAATCTCTCCTTCTAACGCAGGGGGGTCGAGAAGGCGATCCAGTATCGCGACCCGGTGTAGTCCTTCTCCTCGGACGGATCGTCTTCCCCGATCAGCCCCGCCGGGGCGTCGGCGGTGCGCTCGGTGAAGCGGAATCCGGCTTCCAACGTCGTCTTGCGATAGAGCGGCTGCGACGACCAGATGATCTCGATCTGATAGCTCTGGTCGAGACGCCCGACGTGCGTTGCGTCGATGTAGAGCGGCAACTGGCTCGTGTAGAACTGTCGCGTATACGTGAACTCGACCTCGAGCCCGGCCGTTCGCGCATAGACGAGGCCGCGATCGAGCAGCGACGCGGCGCCTTGCGCGATGCCCACCGCGCGGCCGAGTACACCCGTCCCGCCGCCGGAGGACATGTAAGCGCGCTTGCGCGGGGCGTAGCTGAAGCGCAGCAGATAGGTGTCCTTCTCGTACGAGCCGTCGCTGCCGTTGTCGGCCGTCTCCAGCGTCTCGCCCACTTCGTCGTAGCCGCGGGCCTGCACGTCCGCGTAGGCGTATTGGAGGCGCGTGGTCAGCCGGCGGTACCGAAGGTCCGCGGACACCTGCCCGTTCCACTCCCAGAGGTCGTTCTCGAGGAAGGGCCGGTTGTAGAAGCGCCAGGTGCGGCCGCCCTGAAAGCGCATCCGCAGCCACGATTTCGCGCGCCAGTAGTAGGCCGCGTACAGCGTGTTGCGCTTCACCTCGAAGTGCAGGTACTCGCGCGGAACCGATGTCGAGGTGAACGGCGGTCGGTCGGAAAGCTCCTTGATGTAGTTCTTGGGCGCGTAGGTGTAGCTGGCTTCCACGTAGTCGCCCGCCCGCGCGTATTGCCGCGCGCGCAGGTTGACCTCTTCGTTGGTCTTGATCGAATTGCGCGCGTAATCCCAACGCTGATAGCGGACGCGGAAACGCGATTCCTTGTTGAACAGCAGACGCTTGTGGCTCGCCTCGGCGGCCAGCGCGGGATTGATGATGAGATCGTCGCGCGTGTCGATGCCGAATTTCTCGTCGTAGAGCCCCGACTCCAGATCATTCAGGGTGGAATCGGAAAAGCGCGCGATATTGTCGTCGTAGATGAAGTCGAGCATGAAATCGCTCGTGAATCCCCAGGGCTTGGCGCTCGCCTTGGCTGCGCTCGCCCTGGATCGTGCCGGCGCCTTGCCCGCGGATGCCTCGCGTGCGGCGGCCGGCTCGCTCTCCGCGGCCTCTTCGGGCGCAGGCGGCGCGGCGCCCGCTTCGGGGCCCTCGTAGAGAAACTGGGCGTAGACCGGTCCGCCCGCATCGCAGGTGCCCGTCACCGTGACGCGATGCAACCCGGCCGGAAAGGCGAGCGAGATCCTCTGCCCATCGGTCGGTTTTCCCGGACGCTCATCCGCGTAACGCGCGGGCGAGGGGCCGACCGGGCGGGTCCAGGTCTGGTCGCCGAACTCCTCGAGCCCGGCAAGCACGACCGTCACTTGCGTGGGCGCTTGGCCGGAGGGTTCTCGATGCGCGCGCACATAGAAGCGCAGCGTGCCCGGCCCTTGCAGAAGCAGAGGACAGCCTTCGTCGATCCGATAGTAGTCCTTGAATTCGCCCTTGGCGCCGATCCCGACCGATTCGAACGCTCCGCGCGACAGGAGCGCCACCGAATCGGGCGGAGACCAGTCCGCGCGCGAGGAATGCGTGGCGATGCCCCGTCCCGGCGCGAGCGTGAGCGTCTTTGCGAAAGCGGCTCCGCCGGCCATGCCTGCCAGCGCAATGAGGGAAAGCGCGATGCGTACGCATCCGGTCCAACGCCGGACGTTACGAACGGGCGGCCTGGCGGCGAACAGCGACGGGGTGGCGAACGAGCCGGCCGGGATGCGCGAAGATGCTCTCATCATTTCCAAGAGACCGTCTCACTCCATCGTGACTGATGTCGTCAACTCCCGAGCCCGATGTCGTCCTTCGGAATCAGGATGCGCGCCGCGATTCCTCGTCCGCCCGTGACCGCGCGGATCTCGAAGGTCCAAACGCCTTCCGGGATTTCGATTTCACTCTTGCGGCTCTCTCCCGGCACGATCTGGGCGCATTCCTTGTACGCGCTTCCCGGGACCGGACCGCTGGTGAGGGGAATCGAAACGGCCGGCTCCCACGCTCCGCCCGCGGCGTTGCGCTTGCGCATTTCGAGCGAGTAGTCCACGGGCGTGCCGGCCGCATCGCGCGAGGAAAAATCCAGACGCGTGCGTAGCAAGAGCGATGTCGGGCCGTTCACCGTGAAGCGCAAGGGGTTCTCGGGCGAGAAGTGATAGTGCCCGTATTCCTTGCCGTCCTCCTCCACCAGCGTGCAGACACGCTCGAACTCCTCGGGCGCGAATCCGACATAGGAAGTGGCGGCCGTCTTGCGTTCCTTGAAGAATCGCGCGGCCACTTCCTTGCCCGGCTCCTCGATCTTCACGCGAAACGAGTGGCGCCCTTCGGGAAATCGCGCCAGCGTCTCGCACGCGGATCCCACCGGGCCGCCGCCCAGCCCGCACAGCACCGCGCTGTTGCTCTCGACGCTCAATTGGGGCTCGCTCTTCAAGAGCTGGCCGTCCATCTCGATCACGACCGTGTAGCAGCGCTTGGCGGTGCGCCCGTCCCGGGGAAGATGCCGCGTGAGGGTGCGCAGCCGCCCGGGCCCTTGCAGCGAGAATTCGACCGCCTGCCGGGAATCGAGCGGGAAATAACGAGCCTCGTCCTCGCCGACGCGCACGCAAAGGGGGGCAGCGCCGGAAGAGGACGGGTCGATGCTGTCCCAGGCCGCTTGCGCGGGCGAAAGCACGCCGCTCGCGAGCGAAGCGACGCAGGCCAGGAAGATGCCCGCGCACACGCGCCGGACGAGCGCGCGCCCGCGGTGAGCGCTCGCAAGAGAGCCGGAAAGATGCGGATCACATTTCACGCCCGGACACGCCATGGTGCCTCTCCCGCCCGGCATTCCTTGCGCGTCAACCGGCCTGTGCCGGAGGAGCCGCCGGGGCCGATGCCGTTTGCCGCAGAATCAAGCGGCGCCACGAAGGCAGGATCATGACGAAGGTGAGAAGCAGGTACGCGATCAGGAGGATCAGGCTCATCGCGAGACTGTAGCCGCGCTTTCCAAGCGCGGTGCCTTCGCCGATTTGAGGCATGGTCCTGGGGGCGATCGACAGGCGATAGTCCTTGGCAATCCCCTGCAGGATTCCGAGGTGAATGACCGGCACACCACGCTTGGCGAGCTGGATCATGGGGCCCTGGCGCGGCCAGTTGATCGGCCAGCTCGACAAATCGCGATGCACTCCGGAAGGGATCGGCACATCGCCGATGTCGAAGCCCAGACTCGCCGACGAGCCGGCCACGTTCACATAGGCCTTGATCGCGCTGCCGCGCGCTTCGCCGTAGATCAGGCCCATACGCTTCTCGATGCTCTCATCGAGGCTCGCGCTGTGAATCTCGGCCACCCGGTTGCGCTTGATCGCGTCCCAGATCTGGGCCTTCCCGGCCGCGCTCTTGCTTCCGCCCATGTCGTCGCTGCCGCCCGGAGAGGCGGCGATCGAGCGGATCTTCATCACCCCGCGCTCGGCGAGGACGCGCTCCATGTCGAGCCAGGTGAATTCGGGATCGGTCGCGCCGTAGCCCGACGATCCGACCGCGGTGATCACGATCGGCTTGAGTCCCATCGCTTCCATGGCCGCATAGAGATTCACATTCGTGCCCGGATACGAGCCCGAGAGCCCGACCGCCACTAGGTCGCCGCGCTCCAATCCGAGCTGCTGGAAGTAATCGACGAACACGGGCGCGAAGTTCGGATTGATGCTCGTGCGCTTGGCGGCCACATTGCCGGCCGCATTCTGGATCGCGCTGCGTTGGGGGCCGATGAGTCCGGTTCCCGCCGGATCGTCGTCGAGATCGATCTTGCGCCCCAATTCCTTGCGATGATAGTCGCGCAGGGTGTCGAAGGACTTCTGCGCGAGCTCGGCCGCGGCGCGCTTCTCGCTGTACCCGGGCGCCTGGCGATAGGTGCGGGTCGTCTCGAGCAGCCAGCCGAAGGCGACCGCCGCGATCGCGAGCACGATGACCGTGACCTTGCGTTGGGATTCGAATCTGAGAGCCAAGAGCCAACCTCCTTGCGCGAACCCTTTCCAAAGGCGATCGCCAGCGATTTACAGCATGCTCGAGCGAATCAGTCCGATTCCGTTGGCCAGAACCAACACCAGCCGCACGACAAACGAGGATGCGACCACCGTGCCGGTCGTCTCGATGATGCCCTGGCGGACCATCCAGTATCCGATCAATCCGCCGACGATGTATCCCACCACCGGGCTCGCGGGGATGTCGACATTGCCGAGTGTCGAGCGCAGGGCCCAGAACGCTTGCCCGATCAGGTATCCCGAGATGACCGAGAGCACCAGCGTGCGCCGGCCGTAGAGCAGCATGACGCGCCCGAGCCCCCGGATCAGGAGCATCGTGAGGACGCCGACCGCCAGGGTCAGGATCACCATGATCGGCTGGTTGAAGTAGACGGCGATGTATCCCGGCACCACCATTCCGCTCGCGGTCAGACCCAGCTTCTCCGAGAAGAGCAGACTGACCAGCAGCCCGAGACCGATGGCGGGCAGGAGTGTGTTGGGATCCGGAATCATGCGTTCGTCCTTTCCTTTTCGATCAGGTCCATGAAGCGGACGCCGAAGCCGCCGATGTTGCCGATGCCCATCACCGTGCTTTCTTCTTTCGTGAGCTCGAAGAGGCGATCGAGGACCGCGCCCGGCTCCGTATCTCCCATGTCGATCAGCTTCTCGCCAGGGACGCCGTTGCGGGTCGCCATCGCGCAGAAGGTCGCCCCTTCCGCGCCGGCCACCAGATACCAGTCGGCCTGCACTTCCTGGGTGATCATGCGCGCCATGTCCACGGCCCGGCGCATGCGGTCGGCGCGATTGTTGATCACGATCCCGACCTGCCGGCCGTTGGGACGGTCGAGCCCCAGGAAGTGCCAGAGAAACACGGTCGATTGAATGTCGTTGGCCGCAAAGGCGTTCACGAACGTGACCCGCTTCGGTCCCCGCTGCAGGCGATGGCGCGAGGTCGCGCCGATGTCGGGGATCCCGCGGTACATGCCTTGCAGCGCCTTCTGCCGGTCGACCTTCAGGTGCTGGCAGACCGCCAGCGCGAGCGTCACATTCTCGGGGATCTCGACATACTCGAACCCCTCCATCTCCTGCTCGGTGACTTCCGGTTCGAGCGAGGCCAGATGGAAGCGGCAGTTCTGGCGCTGGGCCTTGTCGCGGAAGAACTCCGCGAAGCGCGTCTCGGCGGTGAAGAGATCGCCCCCCTGCGGGATGGTTCCGCTGAGCGCGATCGCCACATGCTCGAGGTCGGGCCCCATCACTTCGAGATGATCCGGCCGCGCATTCGTGATCACGCCCACATTCGAATGGACGATTCCGCGCTCGCTGACGGTTTGCAGGTCGGGGCGCACGGCCATGCATTCGATCACGAGCGCCTCGGCCTTTTCCCGCGCCGCTTGAGCGAAGATGTCGATCTGCTCGCGAATGTTGGGAGAGCCCAGGCGGCGGATGGGCTCCTCGGAACCGTCGGCGTGGATGAGGCGGGCGGCCGAGCCCGTCGTCTTGGCGACCGTGCGGATTCCGCCGGCCCGCAGTCCCGCGGCGATCAGCCGGGTGACCGAGGACTTGCCGCGCGTGCCGTTGACATGGACGCGGATCGGTATGCGCCGCACCACCCGGAGGTGGCGGGCCTGCTCGAGCGCGTAGTACGCGACCATTCCGACCAGGAGAAGGAGCAGGAATGGGGAGATCCGCCAGTTGGTGAAGTTCAAGGCAATCCAGATCATGTGCGTCTTGCAGCCCTCCCCGCAATGAAGGCCATGAGCCGGGGACGGCCGCCCTCCCGGGACGCGCCCACGACTCTTGCAGCAAGGATTCAAGCAAACGAGAGTAGCGCATGAGCCGGCCGGAAGTCGAGAGAGTTTCGAAGCGCCGAATGGGATTCCCGAGAGGGAATGGGGCTCGCCGTTTTTCTTTCCGGGCCGCCCGCCTTTCGCCCGCGGCCCGCGCCCGCCGGGGTTCGCCGAGGGCCGCGCGGCGGCATCGACGGCGCCGCGATCCCGCGTCGCCCGGGCTCGGGCAAGCTCGTCCGCACGCCGGCCGGCCCGCCCCACGCTGCCTTCGCCGCGCTTCGGAGCGCGGCATGCACGATCGGGGCGCGCATGGAACGAGGACAGCAGGAGGGCCTTTGCGATCGGGCCCGATCTGCGCTACCTTGCTCCGAAACCTTTCTCCAGGAGGACAGGGTGGGCACAGCCGTCCGAGCCGATGCGCCCGTCGCGAAGGTGGCGCCGCCGGCCACCGCCGCGGGCAGCAGGTATCTGTTCGTCGACCATCTGCGGGGCCTGATCATCGCCTTCATGGGATTGGACCACGCGTCCAATTACTTCAATGCCGCCTGGAAGCAGACGACCTACGACAACTTCCTGTTCGAATCGGGCGGCCAGTTCGTGCTTCGCTTCCTGAGTTATCTCTGCGCCCCGGGATTCCTCATGCTCGCGGGCGCGATGGTGTGGCTGAGCATGGAACGAAAGCTGGCCAAGGGCGGCGCCTTGTGGGCGACGCGCTGGTCCTTCATCCAGCGCGGCCTCTTCCTCATCCTGGTGCAACTCGTCTGGGTGAACGCGAGCTGGGGCGGCTTCACCCGCTTTCGCCTGGATCACTTCGGCATCATCGCCACGATCGGCTCGTCGATCGTCCTGCTGGCGCTGATCGCGCATTTCCAGTGGCGTGTCCGCATGGGCATCGCGCTGGCGATTCTCCTGGTCCATCCCCTGTTGCTGACCATTCCGTACGACGCGAGCGTGATGAATCTGCGCACCCGCCTCATGTGGCTGTTCGTCGACTCGGCCGAGTGGAACCTCTATCCGATCCTTCCCTGGTTCGCGCTCGCGACCCTCGGGTCGGTGGCGGGAGAAGCCTGGTTCCGTCTCTGGCCGCAACAGGAGCGGGTGCCGCGATCGATCATCTGGGGAGTCGCGAGCATCCTGCTCTTCTTCATCGTGCGCATTCCGGGCGGCTACGGGAACATCCTGCCCTTCGACCGGATCGGCAGCGTCTCCTTCTTCTTCGTGCAGAAGTATCCGACGAGCCTGTCCCACAACTTCCTCTTCGCGGGCTTGATCATGCTTTGCGCCACGGCCTTCATGGTCCTGGGGCCGCGCCTGGGCAAGCTGCTTCATCCGCTCGAGGTCTTCGGACGCACGCCTTTCTTCTTCTATGTGATTCACATTCCGCTGCTCGCGATGGTGACCCGCAGGATCCCCCTCTTCCCCTATCGAGAAGGGGGAGTGGGGACCACGCTACTCGCCTGGGTGGGACTGCTGATCGTGATGTATCCGCTGTGCCGGTGGTTCGGCGGAGTGAAGGCGAAGACCAAGAACGCGCTCATCCGGATGATGTAGGTCGTGGGTCGAAGATCCGGTCCCGGCCGGCAGGCCATGGGCTGCTCCGGGACAAGATGCATTTCCCCCAACGGAACTGGCCGGCGGTGAAGGCGCATTCCAGCCGCATGGCGGCCTGGACCAGCGCCTGGAAATGCAAAGGCGAATAGACGCCGGCCGCCCGGATCTCCGACGGAGTCGGCCGCCAGAAGGCTGACATCCAGCAACCCCGTCAGCGAGGACTCTCCTTTCAGCCACACGCGCCTGCGCCTTTTCCCCGCGCTGCAGGAAATTGCCGGCCGGACGATAGATCATCATGAGAGCCTCCGCGAACACGGCCGCGGACGGCCGCTCGAGTCCCGGTGTTGCGACTGTTCCTCGCTTGGTTCTCGTGCGGGCGAGCGACTCCGTCCATGCCGGTGCCGTCCGCGATTTCGAGGCGATCCTTGCATCTTTTTTCGCCGGAGTATGGTGCGCCCGTCACGCGGCGCAGGCCCGGCGAGAGACATCATCGGCCGGATGGATGAGGCAGCGAAGCGATGCACTTCCCGACCGGACTTTGCCGTCCCCTGCGCAAGCTTGCGTTCCTTGCGCTCATTCTTGCTTTCTTGCCCGCCGCGAGCCCGCGCGCGCTCGCAGTCGACGGGCCTCCGGCCAACTTCCGCGAGGGACGGTCCTTTCCCCGCCTGGCGCTGAAGACCGTCTGGACAAATCGCTGGGTGCAGCGGCCAGGGGGATTGGATTTCCTGCTGCGCTTTCAGGAGGTGAGCGGGCGGCTCGATCCCTCTTCGGTGCTTGCGGCCCAGGATTCCGCCCGCGCGCACGGAGAAGAAGAGTGGGCCGACGAGACCCAGTTCATCTCGATTCTCGCGCCGATGGCGGTCGGCCGCGCGGAGCCCGAGGAAGACGGCCTGCTCCCGAAGTGGCTGTACACGACCGCCGAGGAGGATCTCGCCTACGCCACGATCGTGGCCGTCTATCACAACCTCCACGATCACGGCGTCGACTGGATGCTGCACGATGCCGACGGCGATTCCATGTGCGTGTGGGGATATCCCGACTGTCCGACTGTGCTCCTGAACATTTCCCCATGGTGCCCCACCGGCCGCTGGGACGGCCGGGTGGTCAAGTGGTACAACGGGCGCGTCTACGAGTACGATTTCGGCTCGACGGCGGGCAAGACCTATGTCGAATGGTTGTGCACGGTCGCGCGCCAGGATCTCTTCTTGGAGAACGACGCGTTCCTGCGCGCTTTCGACGGCATTCAATTCGAAGACCTCAATCGCCTGCTCGCCTGTTGGGGGGGGTACAAACCGAACGGCGTGACGTCGACGCTGCCCGATCCGCAGGGAGACGGCCTGGGTATGGAATGCGACGAGGATCGGGGCGGAAGATTCAGGGATGAGACCGCCGCCAGCTTCGACTCCATCCTCACCGAATTCGCCGTTCCGATTCGGGATGCCGGTCGCGTGGTGAGAATCAATGGCCACAACGTGCGCTGGGCGGTGGAGGCGAGGTCCCGATGGAGCGAGGATCCTTTGTACTCCAGCACCTTCACCGGCTCGCATCTCGAGAACTACGGGAAGTGGGGCGGGTGGCCGGAAACTCGAACGGGCACGATCTGGCTGGAAGTGTATCGCGCGCTGGAAAAAGTCTACGGCACGGACGAAGCGGACGAGAACGGGGGCTGGGATGTCTCGACTGTGCAAAGCTTCATCGACTACGACGACCCCGGGCGCGACCAGTGGACCAGGCTCAATCTCGCCCAGGCGCTGATGGGCGACGGGTTCTTCGAAGGCACGGCCGCCCGGGAAGATCTTTCATTCCAGCGCTTCCTGCAGGGCGATCGCCGCTTCGCCCCGCGCATGATTCAGGAGATGAATTTTCCCCTTGGAGAAGCGGCCGGAGACTACGCCGTCTTCCCGGTTGCCGGGGGGACGCTGGTGTACCGGCAGTTCCGCGGCGAGCCGGGACCTTATCGCGACGGATACACGGTGGTCGTGAACACCTACGAGGAAGAGCTCGCCGGAGTGCCGGCCCGCGATGCCTTCTGGCTGTACGGCCTGCACGACGACTTCCCCGCGCCCATCGAGGATCTCGTGTTCGACCATTGGGACCTGCAACCGCAAGACGACGACTGCGGGCCCATCGATGATGTGCAAACGCGCGGACTCGACCAGGCGATCACCTTGCGCCTGAAGACCCAGTCAGCCGTGCAGGTGGACATCTTCGATGCGGCCGGCCGCATTGTGCGCACGCTGCGGGAAGAGAGCATGGGGCCGGGAGACGGTGTCTTCCAATGGGACGGGCGTGATCGTGCAGGCCGCCGCCTGCAATCCGGCGTGTATTTCTATCAAGTTCACGCGAGCGATTGCGGGTGCGGCGGCCGCATCGTGCTGATTCGCTGATCGTTCGCTGCGCCGCCGATCAGAAATCGGCGGCCTGCCGCCGTCGCTCAACTGTTGCCCGCGGGCCGGATCTGCTGCATCACGCTCAGCAAATCCATCTGGTGCCACATCTCCACGACCTTGCCGTTCTCGATGCGATCGACCGTCGTTCCGAACCACCGGGCGCGCTTTCCCGTGGAGGCGACTCCCAGGAAATCGCCAGTGTGCGTGCCTTCGAAGAAGCCCCAGGTGGCCACGCGATCGCCTTCCGCCATCTGTCCCATCGGGAGGAAGACGAGATCGGAGAAGCCGGCGCGGAAGGAGGACAGGGTCTCGCGGAGACCTTCTTGCGACATCGATGTGCCGTTGAAGGTGACCCGCTCGGGGAAGTACTTGTCCCACTCCTTGAAACCCGGATCGGAAATGCAGCGGAAGTAGCCGGTCACGATCTGCTTGTTGGCATCGCATGCGCCGGGAGCCGCCTGCGCGGAAGCGCAACCCGACTTGGTCGCGAAGGGACATTCCGCCCGCGCGGCGTCCGGCAACGAAGCGACGAGCGCAAGGATCGCGAGCATGGCGACGACGGCAAGGGACGGGCGAACGCGCTTGGGATGCATGAAGCCTCCAGGGGTCATGAAACCTCCAGGGATGCGGAATCTCGTTGGCGCGCGAGGCCCCCTGGCAAGGGGCCTCGCAGGAAACCGTCAGGGAAGGCCCTGCCCGAACCGGAAGGATACCTCATCGCGACTCTCTTGAGGAGAGCCCGTCGACGAAAACCGGCGATGAGGGCGCGCGACGAGCTCTCGGATGGAAACCCGGCGATGAGCCCCGCTTACGACTCCAATCGGCCGACCGCCTTCTCCACCGCCTCGAGCACTTCGCCGCGGCGCACGGCTTCGGCCATCGCATTGTTGTCGTTGAAGAGCGGCCGGTCGTCGTCCAGATGCGCGACATGGCTGCGCACGACATCGTAGACCGCCTTCACGCCCGGGCCCGACTTCAGGCCGCGGAAGTCGAGCGCCTGCGCGGCCGAGATGAGCTCGATGCCGATCACGCCGTAGGCGTTGTCGAGGATCTGGCGCGTCTTCAGCGTGCTGTTCATTCCCATGCTCACGAAATCTTCCTGATCGGCAGCTGCGGGAATCGACTGGGTCGAGGCCGGCATCGAGAGGATGCGCTGCTCGGCGATCAGCATGCCCGCGGTGTACTGGGAGAGCATGAGACCCGACATCATCCCCGCGCCCTTCGTCAGGAAGGGGGGCAGTCCGGCGCTCAAGGCCGGATTCATCAAGCGGTTCAAGCGCCGCTCGGAGATGACCGAGATGGTCGTGATGCCGGTGGCCAGCATGTCGAGCGGCAGCGACATCGGCGTGCCCTGGAAGTTCGCGCCGGTGAGCACGATCTGGTCTTCGGGAATGAAGATGGGGTTGTCGCCGACGCCGTTCAACTCGATCAGGTACTGCGAGCGCGTGTAGGCCAGAGCGTCGCGGACGGCCCCGTGCACCTGAGGCGTCGAGCGCATCGAGTAGGCGTCCTGCACCTTCTTCTTCTTGCTCTCCAGGTACTCGCCGCCTTCGACCACGCGCATGATGTTGCGCGCGCTGGCGACCGCGCCCGCGAATCCCCGCAATTGATGCAGGCGCTTGTCGTACGGCTTCATGTTCGCGTTGAGCGCCTCCAGGGTGGTGGCGGCGGCGATGTCGGCGGTGCGCACGAGCTTGTCGGCTTCGTCGATCTCGAGGCAACCCATGCCGAGGATCACATTCGAGCCGTTGATGGTGGCGAGCCCGTCGCGCGCTTCGAAGACGATCGTCGGAATGCCGGCCGCGTCCATGGCCTGCTTGCCGGTCATCCGCTGGCCTTTGTAGAACGCTTCGCCTTCCCCGATCAGCACGAGCGCCATCTGGCCCATCGGCGAGAGATCGCCGCACGCGCCCACCGAGCCCTTGTCGAACATCACCGGCGTGACGCCGCGATTCAGCATCTCCATGAGCGTCTGGGTCACGATCGGGCGTTGCCCGGAATTGCCGTGGCAGTGGACATTGATGCGCGTGAGGATCGCGGCGCGGACGACTTCTTCGGGCAAGGGCTTGCCGAATCCCGCGGCGTGGCTGTAGATCAAGTAGCGTTGATATTTCTCGACCTGGTCCTGCGTGAGCACGACCTCGGAGAACTCGCCGATGCCGGTGTTGACGCCGTACATGATTTCGCGCGCACGGATCTTGACCTCGAGCATCTCGCGGCAGCGTTCGATCCGCTTGATGGCCTCGGGATCGAGAGAGATCTTCTCGCCCTTGCGGGCGACTTCCACGACTTGCTCGACGGTCAATCCCGAGCCCTTGATCACGATGCTCATCCGTTCCTCCTAGTCTCAGGCGATTGGGCCGCCCTCGCGGCGCGCTTCCGTTCCTTGCCTTCTGGCGATCGTCTTTTGTGCCTTCCTCGCGATCGTCTGTCTGCGATCGTTGCCCTCTCGGCCGAAGACCGATGCGCTATTCAGCCATTCCGTCGCGCCGCCTTCGCCGCCTCGTGGGACATGCGGCTAAGCACGCTCAGGCATGAAGGTTCCGCTGCCCGTAGCGGATTCCGGAACCAAAGGAAAGCAGGGGAGGGTACCCAAGCGGGCGGCCGGGCGTCAAGCGGACAGGTTGACGAAAGGGGTGCCGGAACGGTAGACTCATGGATGGTACAGAGTCATATCTCTATGCTTTCTGAGATGTTACGGGGCGGCTGCCCGCGTGACCCCAGGCTCTGTCCCGCCGTCGCATCTTGGCGGTTGCCCGCGTGAGAGCGCGCACAGGAGGAACATCATGCTTCGCAGTCTCCGCATCGACGCCCTGCGTTCGTCCCCAGCCCATCGTTCGCGCCGGCCCCTACTTTCCTGCGCGGCCGCCGGTATCTTGCTGGCCGCCTTCTTGTTGGCGCCCGCCGGCTTGTTCGGCGGCATGGGGTCGGTGGCCGCCATCCCGCCTGCCACGGTCGACACGGCGGGTTGGGACGGCTCCGGCGGAATGCTCGCTGCTATAGCTTGGGACGAGCCGGATGCGGCGCGGCTCGCTCCCCTCGAGAAGGAAGGGTGGCTGCTCGCCTATCAACAGGACTTCGCGCTGGTGCTCCTGCCTCCCGCGCTCGTCGCCGCGGCGGAGGGCATCGAAGGCCTGCAATTGCTCGAGGCCGTGTCCTCGGAGACGGGGCAGTACTTCCTCGTCCTCGTTCGCGATGCTGCGAGCGCGCAATTCGAGGGTGGCGCGCGCGTGCTGGCGCGCCACGGCCACACGGCGATCGTCCGCACTTCGGGCGACGCTCCGCGGATGAGCGCGGAAAGCAAGGCCGCGCAACCCGGGCTCTTCCAACTCGTGCGCGTGACGCTTGCGCCGATCGCCTGGCCCATCGCGCAGCTCGAGAAGGAGCCGGGCCTGCCCGAGGCGCAGCGCACCGACTTTCATCCGCTGGTCGATCAGATCGTCGCCGATGTCAGCCAGACCGAGTATGTCGCGCTCTGGCAGACTCTCGACGACTTCGAGACCCGCTATTACAACACCGCGGCCAACACGAATTCCTCGCAGTGGATGTACGATCAGTTTCTCTCCTTCGGCCTGCAGGCCCAGTTCCACACCTACAACCACTCGGGCACGCGCCGCAATGTGGTCGGCATTCTCCCCGGGCTCGTGCATCCCGAACAGGTTGTCTACATCACGGGGCATTTCGATTCGACCAGTGAGGACCCGCAGAACCACGCGCCGGGCGCCGACGACAACGCCAGCGGCACGGCGGCCTTCCTCGAAGCGGCGCGGGTGCTCAGCCAGTACGCCTTCCAGTACACGGTCAAGTTCGTCGGCTTCAACAGCGAAGAGCAAGGCTTGATCGGCTCGGACTATTACACCGACACGATCGCGGCCGAGGGCGAGGATGTGATCGCCTGCTTCAACTTCGACATGATCGCCTATGCCGGAACCGATCCGGCCCCGCCCGACTTGATCATCTACACGAACACCGCTTCGCTTGCATACGCCCAGCTTCTGCGCGACGCCTGCCTCGAATATGTGCCCACCCATGTGGAACCGGTGATCGTGCAGGAAGCGCTCAGCGGCTCGGATCACTACTCCTTCTGGGAACATGGATACCTGGCGGTGCTGGGGATCGAGGACGAGGCGTGGGGCAGCGACTTCTGCCCCTGGTACCACACGGCCGACGATCAGATCGAGCGCTATCCGCAGGATTTCCCCACCTACTGCACGATGGCCGCGATTGCGGCGGTCGCGCAGACCGCGGTGCCGATGCAGCCGGCGACTCCGTACCTGACGCTTCAGGCCGAGACCTATGACGACGATGCCTCGGGATCTTCGCAAGGCAACGGCAACGGCCTGCTCGAATTCGGCGAGACGATCGAGCTCACCCTCACCTTGGGCAATCTCGGCCAGGCGGGGGCGCTCGGCGTGTCGGGGACGCTTTCCTGCGATGATCCGTATGTCACGGTCACCGCGGCGACCCGTTCGTTCGGCAACATTCCCGCGCAAGGAACGGCCAGCAATGCGGTTCCGTTCGTCTTCACCATCGACGCGGATGTTCCCGATGGACACCCATTCGATTTCCATCTCGCGGTCACGGAAGATCCCGATGTGCTCGACTTCCCCGCGAGCGTTGCGGCGCCCGCCCTGGCGGCGATCGGGATGACGATCGACGATCAAGCCGGCGGCGACGGCGATGGCATCGCCGAGGCGGGGGAGGACCTCGTCGTCACCCTGACCCTGGCCAATGGCGGAGGCGCGGCGATCGTCGACGTGACCGGGGTGCTCGCTCCGACGAGCGCCTATCTGACCGCCGATCCCGCCCCGCGCAACTTCGGCACGCTCGCTTCGGGCGGATCGGCCTCGCGCGACTTCGCGGTGTCCGTCTCGCCCGATGCGCCGCCGCTCTATCCCGCCTCGCTCGAACTCGCGATCGCGGCGGCGGGCGGCTATGCGTTCGTGATTCCGGTCGCCTTGAATCTCGGCGATGTCTTCGCGGCGGACATGGAAGGCGGGGCGCCCGGCTGGACGCATGCGGCCGGCGGTTCGGGATATGCGGATCAGTGGCACCTCGAGACCTATCGCAATCACACCTACAGCGGCGCGGCCTCGTGGAAGTGCGGCGGAGCGGGCGCAGCCGATTATGCGAACACCGTCTACGCCGTGCTGGAGTCCGGCCCCTTCACGCTCCCGCCTCACGCGCAGATCACCTTCTGGCATTGGATCGAGGCGGAAGTGAGCTCGAGCTATCCGGGCTACGCCTACGACGGGGGCGTGGTCGAGATCTCGATCGACGGCGGAGCGTGGCAGCGGCTCACCCCGGAAGGCGGCTATCCGTATCGGATTCGCAGCGGCGGCACGCCGGGCATGCCGGCGGAGACGCCCGTCTTCAGCGGCGCGCATGGCTGGGAGCAGGCAACCCTCGATCTCGCCGCGTATCAAGGCAGCGCGCGGTTGCGCTTCATCTTCTCCACCGACACCGGCGTCGTCGCCGAAGGCTGGTACATCGACGATGTGCAGCTGCACTTTACCGCGTCCGATGTCGATACCCAGCCGGTCGCGCGCCATTTGATGCTCCATCCCGCGCAGCCGAATCCGAGCGTCGGGCCGACCATGTGGATGCTCGACCTGCCGAAGCGCGAATGGGTGGATGCGCGCGTGTACGATGTCTCCGGCCGCTGCCTGCGCACGCTCGAGCACGGCTATCTCACGGCAGGGCCGAACGCGCTCACCTGGGACGGGCGTGAGGAATCGGGTCAGCCGGTGAGCGGCGGGATCTACTGGATGCGCGTGCGAGTGGGCCAAGGCGAAGAGCAGGCGCGGATCACGATCGTGCGATGATCGGGTCACGATCGCGCGGATTCCCTGCGCGAGATTGATCCTGCGGCTGCGCGGGTTTTCCGCGCGAGATCGATGTGATGGCGGGCCGCCTTCCGATCGGGAAGGCGGCTCGCTTGCGAAAGCGCCCTTCCGGAGACTCCCGTTTGCGCAGCAATGGTGCATCGGCGAAGCGCCTCGGGCGATTTCTCTGCGGCCGGCCATCGAAGTCTTGCTATCCCCCCGCTTTTCCGCGGAGGATTTTCCCGCTTCGAGCGTTAGGGTGAACGGATCCTCGAATCGATCTGGATGTCCCGCGGCCGGCCTCGAGGAAGGTCCGGTGTGCGGGCGGTCGCTTCGAACGAGAGAAGACAATCGACAACAGGAAATCGGAGGTTCCTAGTCATGATGGTCGCAAGGAAAACGCTCTCCCTTTGGCCCATGCTCACCATCCTCGTTCTCGCAAGCTCTCTCCCCGCCTTCGCACAGGATGCGCCTCCCGCCACGCCGGCGCCGCATGCAGGCTGCCCCATGGCAGGCGCAGCCTCCGCGGCCATGAAGGCCGGCGAACCGGCTCCCACGACCTGTCCCATGGCCGCTGCCGGATGCACGGGCATGGGAACGATGAGCGAGCCGGGGTTCGGTCGTCCCTTCCTGAACGACCAGCAGAGGGCCCGCCTGGATGATTTGCGTGAAGAAGGACGCGCGCGCCAGATCGAAGGACGGAAAGCGCTGATGCGCGTCCAGAACGACATCCGCGGCGAATGGATGCAAGAGCAGCCTTCCATGGAACGCCTGCGCACGATGGCCGCCCGCGTCGGCGAGATCGAGACGCAAATGCGCATCGACCGGCTCGAGATGCGCATGCGCGTGCGCGACATCCTCACCCCCGAGCAGCGCGATCAGATGTTTCTGCGCGGCGGAATGGGCGGTTTGCTGGGCGGCGATGACGAAGATTGCTGCGCGGGCATGAGCGGCGGCATGAACGCCGGGCCGTGCATGGGGCAAGGCGCATGCGGCCACGCGGGCATGGGCGGCAACGCGGGCATGGGCGGCGGCGCATGCATGGGCGCGATGGCGAGGCCGGGATACGGCGGCGCGATGCAGGCGCGCATGGGGCAGGGCGCTCCGTGCAAGTGCTGCGGCCCGGACGGATGCGCTTGCGGCTGCGGCTGCGAATGCGGCAAGGGCGGCCCGTGCAAGTGCGATCGGTGCGGCGGCCGCAAGGGTGCCTGCATGAGCATGGCGATGCCCGGATGCGGCGGCGCACGCATGGGCGCAATGACGAGGCCGGGATGCGGCGGAGCGATGCAGGCGCGCATGGGACAAGGCAGCCCGTGCAAGTGCGATCAGTGCGGCAAGGGGGAAGCGAAGGCTGCTTGGTCGAATCGCGGCCCGCGGGCCATGCGGTCCATGGGACGCGATGGCGGCGGACCGCGCATGGCTCCCTGGGATTTCGGAAAGCGTGACGCTTCCGAGTTTCGCGGACATCGCGCCCCGCGCGGCGTCATGGAACGAAGAGCTTCTCGCGGCGAACAGGGCATGCCCAATTGCCAAGGGCAAAAGCCGGCCTGCGGGCAGGCTCCGGCAGGCTGCAAATAATCGCTTCCGTGGCCAACGGGCGAGACAAGGATGCGGCGTCGAGCGGGCCCGTGGAAGCGAGCGTTTCCACGGGCCGCGCCGTTTTCACACGCGCCCGGGCGCCCATGGATGCGCCGGCGCCGAAAGCGGTGCGCGTTGGCGACGACGAAGCGCGTGGCGTGGACAACGACGACGAGCTCATGGCCCGCATCGCGTTGGATGACCACCAAGCGTTTCGCGTGCTGGTAGAGCGATGGCAGAACCCGGTGTTCGCTTTTCTGACGCGCATGATCGGCTCGGCGGAAGAAGCGCTGGATCTCAGCCAGGAAGTGTTCACGCGCGTGCATCGGGAACGAAGCCGCTACCTGCGCAACGGGCGGTTTCGTTGCTGGATCTTTCGGATCGCGGGCAACCTGGCGCGCGGCTATTTGCGGCGGCGCAAGATTCTTTGCTGGATGCGGCTCGATGTGAATCTGCACGACCGGCCGGCAAGCGAGCCGCCCGCGGACCTTCGGCGCGAACGCGAGGATGTTCGCGAGCGCGTGCGCGCCGCGATTGCGCATCTGCCCGAGCGCCAGCGCCAGGCGGTCTTGTTGCGGCGCTTCGAAGGCATGAGCCATGAAGAGATCGCATCCGCGCTCGGGGCTTCTCCTGCAGCGATCGAATCGTTGTTGCAGCGCGCGATGGCGGGGCTTCGAAAGGACCTTGGTCCCTGGATGGTGAAATCATGAAGACGAACGGCCAGCGGAAAAGCGTTGGGACGCAGGAAGCGGGCGGGCACATCGCCGCGCGCGTGAGCGCTCTCGTGGACGGTCGCGCTTCGTCGGCCGAAGCGGAGGCCGCGCGCAAGCATTGCATCGACTGCGCTGCGTGTCGCGAAGCCTGGCGGGAGACGGAAGCGGCGTGGGGCGCGCTCGACGCGGATCGCGTGCCTCCCACACCCCCGTCGCTGTGGCCGCGGATCGCCGCGCGCACGGCAGGCTTGAGCCCGCGGGCGCGACTGGTCTTACGGGTGAGCGGCGCGGCGGCCGCAGCCCTGGGGATCGTCGCCGGCATCTTCCTCGGATCCCAGGCCGTCCGCCCAGAGAGCGGATGGCAGGACACTTGGGGCGAGTTTGGCACGATGCTCGTCGATCAACACGATGCGAGTCTCGGAGACATCTATCTCTCCATGTCGGAGACGGGAGGTGAAGAGCAATGAGACGAGGTTGGTACTTCCTCCTGGCTCTCTCTCTGGGTTTGAACGCGGGGCTCTTGTACACGACCCTTTCCGCGCGCGACCTGCCCGCGTGGCATTCCGAGCTCGATCGCGCGCCGGGTCCCGGCCATCCACCGATGGAAGGCGGCGGTCATCCGGCGGGATGCCCCCAGGCGATGTCCGGAGCTTTGCCGGGCGAACCGGCCTGCGCGCCGATGATCAACGATCGGTTGAAGAACATGGAGTCGGTGCTCGCGCTGAACGAGGCGCAACGCGAAGGCATGCGCAAGACGCTCGATGAAATGCTTCCGCGCATTCTCGCGGAACGCGATGCGGTGCGAAAGATTCGCGGCAGCGTGCAAGGGGAGTATTCGAAGAGCGCGATCGATGCGGAGGCGATCCGCGGCCTGATTGCGCAACTGGCCGCTTCACAGGCGCGGCTCGACTCCCTGACGGCGGAGACGATCCTGCGCGAATCGGCTCTGCTCACGCGCGAACAGCGCCTGGAATATTTCGGCTCGATGCCCTGGGAACGCTGCCCGGGATGCCTCCCGCCCGAGAAGACTCACGGCCGGCGCGCGGAGCGGTAGGAAGTTCGGCTGGCCAAGAAGGAAGCGTTGAGAGAAGCGACCGGCTCCACATCCGGTGCGAACCCTGCCTCCCTTGCTTTTCCTTCCGAACGGCGTACCATCGCTTTGCGTTCTGGTGATTGCATCCGTCCAGCGGTTGAAACGCGCATCATGTGGCCGCGGGGAAGATGGATCACGCCGGCTGCGCAAAGGAGATCGTCCGATGAAGCCCCCCACTTGCTCGGGTACTCCTGCATCGAAAGGGAAATGGCTCGCGATCCTCCTCGCCTGTCTCGCCCTCGCCTGCCTCCCGCCTGCTTCTTCTCGCGCCGGCGAACTCCTGCGGGCCACCTTCGACGACAAGCCCATCGATCAACCCATCGGCGTGGGGGGGGCAGGGCAACCTGCTTGGATGGACGAGGACTTCGTGGACGCGATCGTGCGCAACGAGCCATTTGCCACCTCCTGCCTGGAGATCAGCAACACGACGGCACAGGGGGCGGTGGGTTTTCGGACCAACAATCTCATCTCCGAGGGTGTGGTCGCCATCATCACGGACCTTTGGTTTCACGAGGACAGCGACTGTTACGCCCGGTTCATGATTCTCAGCGATTTGGGGCAGATGATCCTCTGTCTGGACTTCACCGGGGATGGTGACCTTGCGATCATCGAACCGCTCGACGAGCTGGCCGACCTGCCGGATGTCAGCGGCCGGCCGCTTCCCGTTCTCATAGCTCTCAACCTGGACAGCCAGACCTATTCCGTGTGGGTCGAAGGTGTCCAATGGGCTGTTGACCGTCCGATGTACGAGCACATGAACGCCTTCTCGCAGGTCGTCATCCGAGTGGGGTACAACTGCCCCGAGGGAAACCGGTTCTCGATCGATCAGATCCGGATTCTCGACGAGGTTCCTCCCGTTCCGGTCGAGCCCACGACCTGGGGGAGAGTGCGGGCGCTTTTTCGGTAAGGGGCCCTGCGAAAAGATCTCCTCCCATATCTCCTCCTCGCAATCCGGCCCGCCCGCCCTGGCGAGGAGGAGACCGGCCGACCGTCCATCGCCGCAGGTGTCCGCCCGTGTCCCCACGGACCCTTCGCGCCGATTATCTGGTAGACTCCCTTGCGCCGAGGCGGCGATCGTACGGGAGCCGCGGCTTCCGTGGGGGTGGGCACATCTTTCGGGGGAACGATGCGCTTCGAGAGAACCAGGCCGGCGGGAATCGACCGGTCACGAATTCGGCGGGCGCGAATCGGCGGGCGAATCGTTGCAGGGCGGACCCTGGCGGGGCGGATCGGCATGCCCGCGGCGCTCGTCCTCGTCTTGCTCGGCCTTCTCGCCGCCCAAGCTCATCCCGATTCCGCTTCCATTCGCGCGGCCGCAAACGCGCGCGCCGTCCTGACCGTTGCCGCTCCCCTCACGGCTTCCCTGGATTGCCCCGACTGTCCGGTCATGACGGTTCCCGGCGACTCTCTGCCTCTCTTCGTGGAATCGAAGGAGCTCGGCCTCGTCTGCCATCCCGCGCGCATCGCAGCCGACGAGGGGCGTTGGACATTCCTGCTCCGCGGGCCGGGGGGCGTCGGCATCAATGGAGCGGCGCTCGAGATCGCAGGCACGGAGCACAAGGCGGTCCGCATCGAAGCGCCCACTCCGAACGCGGTGCTCGTCGATTTCCTCCTACCCGTGCTGACTCCCGGCGCCCAGGCCCACCTCATTCTGCGCGACGGCCGCCGGGAAATCGGGCGCATTCCGATCAGCGTGAGCGGCCCGGCCTCGGTGCCGCCCGGTGCCCGTCAGCCGCACTTCGTCCGCCTGCAGATGCGGGAGAACGTCTTCCTATATCCGTTGCATTCGAGCGGCGGTTACACCGCGCAAGACGGACGCAGGCTGGCGGAGATCGGGGGCAATCGCTATTTCCACGAGCTGCTCGCCGACATGGGGATCGAGTGGATCCGAAAGATCATGTCGAACATCGACGAAGCTGACAGCGTCCAGTGGGACCCACGCAACCATCGCGAGCTGGTCTACGGCGGCACGCAGCTGCGCATGTATCTCGTCTATCTCGACCCCGAGCGTTCCGAGGAAGCGTTTCGCGAGATCTTCCGCGCGTTTCCGCAGGTGGAGCAGGCGTTCGTGAACTCGGATCCCAGGGCGCGAGGGCGCGCGGGGCACTAGATGTTCTTGTCGATCATCTCGACGACCTTCTCGCGGCTCTGCAGGCCGATGAACCGGTCGACCATCTCGCCCTTCTTCAAGAAAACGACGGTGGGAACGCTCATGATCTTGAAGCGCTGGGCGGTGGCGGGCCCTTTGGCCACATCGCAGTGAGCGATCAGCGCGCGCCCCTCGTACACGGCGGCCAGTTCTTCGAGAATCGGTTCGAGCTTCCTGCACGGTTGGCACCAGGTGGCGCCGAAATCGAGCACGATGAGGCCCGGATTCTTCTCGACCACTTCGGCGTAGTTGCGATCGTCGATCTCTAGCATCTCCAGCGTTCCTCCCGTTCTGACAATGATGGCCCGGCCCGGTCGCCCGCATCCCGGGCAAGAATCGGCCGCACGCACTCATCTTGCGAGGCGGCGCCACGAAGCCGCGCCTGGTCGAGCATCGCTCGCTCATGGTGAGCGAATCGCCCGTCATTGTGCCTGTCCGAGTCGCAATGCGCAAGCCGGTCGGTATATGATCCGCCCGTAGGGCGGGCGATACCGGCGGGGGTACGAGCGCTTCTCCGTGGCGACAGAATCGGGAGGTCCGATGAGACCGGCAATCGCGTTCTTTGTGCTGATCGGTGCGCTTGGGGGCGGGGGAATCGCGGGGGCATGGGCGGATGCGCCGCCGCGCGAACGGCCCGCCCCCTACTTCGCGCTGCCCGCGGTCGACGACGGCCGCACGGTCGAGAGCGACACGCTCTTCGAATCCAACACCGCGACCCTGCTCGCCTTCTGGACCACCGAATGCGCGGAATGCGCGCGCCGTCTGGAGGTCTGCCAATCGCTCGACGATGGGGGACGCGAGGATGGGCTGCGCGTGGTCGGGATCAACTTCGACGAATCGCCGGGCGCGCGCATGGCCGGGCTCATTCGCCAGCGTACGCCGCGCATGATGCAGCTTCGCGATCCGCAGGGCAGGGCGGCTGCGCGCTACGGGGCGGGCGCGCACAGTTTCAGCGCCTGTCTCGTGGATGCCGAGGGCTTTCTTCGAGGGACGCTCTATGACATCCCGGCCGATTCGCTGGCGCGCTTTCGTCCCGTGATCGCGAGCGTCATGCAGGAAGCGTTGGAAGAGGGAGGGGAAACGCAGGCGCCCGCCGAAGAGGGAAGCGAGCAAGCAGGCGAACACGCGAGCGGGGATGCAGGCGAGCCCGCGAGCGGAGAAGCAGGCGAGAGAAGGCACGGAGAGCGCGCGCTTCTGGACGAGGACCTGTTCGAGAAGCTGGGCCTGTGCGGCGCACGGCTCGAAGTGCACGGAGCCGGGCGAGTGCGCTGGATGGACATCGACACCACCGGCGTGGGCGCCACCGGGCCCTTCGGGGAAGCGGTCGATCCCGGATCCTCGTTCCGCCGTCGCCTGGAATTGGAGTTGACCTATGCCGTGTCGTCGCATGTTCGCGCGGGCGGTCTGCTCTGGCTCAGCAATGAAGGCGAGGCGGTGTTGCGCAGCGGCCCCGATTATCTCTCCTCTCCGTGGGGCAGCGCCTTCCTGCGGCACGAAACGACGGCTCGCCTGGGCGGCCTCGGCCGGCTCACGAGCGCGCTGCGCGCGGGATATTACGAGGCCTTCTTCACTCCGCTCACGCTCATGCGTTGGGACCAGGACGATTCCCCGATCAGCGGAGGCCAGCGCGTGCAGGGCTGCGGCATTTGCGGCGGAGAAGCGGGACTCGCGGGATTCATCCGCTCCGAGAGTCTCGAGCGCCTCGCGCCCGAGTACACCTTCGAAGGCGCGCGCTGGGATGCGTCGCTGGGCGAAATCGATGTGCCCTTCGAGCTCGGCGTGGATCTGACCGCCTTGTACGCGCGGCCGCGCGGGCATTGGCCCGAAAAGGAGAGCGACTTCAATCCGGATGATTTGACCGCTCTGCAATTCCGCCAGGAGCTCTACGGCGGCCGTCTCGCGAATCACTTCTCTCTTCCGTGGTCCGCCGACCTCGCGACCCTCGCGGGCATCCTGCTCTTCGTGAGCGACGATCGCGACGATTGGCCATGGGACCTCTGGCCTCCGTATGCGCCGGGCACCGACCGCCTGGCCGCGCTTCACTTGCGCCTCCCGCTGCCGGCGCGCATCGAAGCCGACGCGGAGCTCGTGCAGAGCCGATGGGACGCGCGTGAGACGCCGCGTTTTCCGGAAGACGACGGCGCACTGGAGGCGAACGCGTTTCGCGCGCAAGCGAGCGTGGATCTGCGGCCGCGCGGAGGATCGGCTCCGCAGGATGTTCTGCCGGAAGGCATGACGGCGATCGTGCAGGCGGGCTATCAGCACACGGGAGCGGATTTCTTCTCGCCCTACAGCGCGCTCAGCTACGAAGCGAATGTGCATCCTTCGCAAAACGCGCCGCTCACGGGGCTCGCCGGCCCGCGCCTATCGGGTCGCGTGGAATGGGGCGTCTTCGGGCTCGGCGCATTCTGGAAGACCCTGCAGCCGGTGGACGAAGAGGCCGAGAGCGTGACGGCGTTCGCGCAAGGCGACCGCCGCATGGCGAGCGTGTGGGCGGATGTCGAAGCGTGGCCGGGCGGGATCGTGACCCTCGGTTGGGTGAAGGACGATCGCGATCCGCTCGCGCGCCAGCCGCTGGCGCCCGAAGAGCGGCGGCGCACCTGGGTCGCGAGCGTGCAGCAGGATCTGGCCGCGCGGGCGTTCCTCTTCGTGGAAGCGCAGTGGCTGCAGGGGGAACGCGAAGGAAACGATGTGCCGGCGGCCGAGGAGGAGTATTCTTCGCAAACCGTGCGGGTGATGATGGATGTGGAGTTTTGACGCGCGGCGAAGGCGGGACAGCGCACAGGCGACGCGCGCGGTTCGAAGGGTTGTCACGAAGCAGCAGGGCATGCCCGAAGGTTGACGGCATGCACGAATTCAACGGGGAGGCGCGATTCATGGAAGAGACACGCATGGATGAAAGCTCCGCCGATTCCACCGCCTTCGCGGAAGGACACGAGAGCCAGGCAGGCGAAACCGGGGCAGGCGGCGCGATCCGGACGATCGTGCGCGAGGAATTGGGGACGGCGCTGGGAGAGAACGCGCGCACCATCGTGGACGAAACGCGCGCGGCCGTGCGCGAGGAGATACCGCTCGCGATGAAGGGCGACATGCGCACGATCGTGTACGAGGAAGTGCGCCAGGCGGTCGCGGATGAGCTGCGCACGGCGGGCATTTCGGCCGGCGACATCGCGATCGGCGCCCGCTGGGAAGGCGGCGAGGTTGTGCTCAAGCCGGGTCGCGAGGGGGTTCAGGAAAAGACGATTCCGATCGAGACCCTCTTTCACAAGGTCGTAATGGCGCGCGAACGGCTGCGGGTGCTCGAGCAGCGGATCAACAATCATCCCAAGCTGACCGACGCCGACCGCCTGGAGCTGCAGGATTACATCACGCGCATCTACGGGTCCTTCACGACCTTCAATGTGCTCTTCGCGGATCGCGCCGATTGGTTCGTGGGATCGGGCAAGGGATGAGCCTGGGCGCGGCCGATCGCCTTTGACCCAGGATGATGTGGCCCCTCGCTGCAGGGGCCACACCCATTTCTACCGAATGGCCGCCAGCCGCTTGGTGGATCGATAGCCGTTCGCGCTCATCTCCACCCAGAAGATTCCGTTCACGCGCCGGCCCGCATCGTCCGCGCCGTCCCAGACCATCGTGTTCTCGCCGGCCGGGGCCTTGCCGTCGTGCAGCGTGCGAATCAGCCGCCCGCCAACATCGTAGACGCGGACTTCGACCGGCCCTTCCTTGGCGAGAGTGAAGCGGATCGTGGCCGCCCCGCGGAAGGGATTGGGACGGCTGGGATAGAGGAAGTTCACCGGGCCGCCGAGATGCGTTTCGGGTTCGTCAGGCACGGCGGAACTCGCGCACGGGAGACGCCATTTGACGAAAGGCGCCGCCCCGTCGTCACCCAGCCAGGCGAACTCTGGCCCGGCCAAATCGAGCATTCCTTCGAGAATTGCGCAAGGCTCACGCCAGCACTCTTGTCCGCCGTAATAGACTTCGCTCAAGTGGTGCCAGCTGAATCCGTCGACGACCGTCTTCCAGCCCCCGGCATCGTCCGGGGCCGCCAGGTTTTCGCGCACGACTTGCGCGTAGTTCACTTCGGGATACAGCGGAGTGGTGGCGCCGCTGCCCGGAACATACTTCAAGTTCCCGATCGAACCGGTGCCGGCATAGGGGCCGATGACATTGAAGTCGAGGATCCCCGGACAACCGTTGTCGTAGACGGAGATCTGTTGCGATGGGTCGAACTCGTTCCCTTCGGTGGGAGAAAGCCACACGCAGGAATACTCGTCGCTGTTGTAGTCCCGGTAGGCGTGATCGGTGAGGGAGATGCCGAGGACATCGCGGCAGAAAGGAATCGCTCTTCCTTCCTGAGGGTGGCCCATGATCTCGGCCAGTTCGTCTCCGTTCATGATCAAGCCGCGCCGAAGAGAGGGGAGGCCGCATTCGGTGGTCGTCAGCCAATCTTCCAGAAGGGTGAAGTCGGCATCCTCGCCGGCTCCAACTCCATAGCTTCCCGTATTGAAGAGGATCAAGCGGTATCCCAGCAGTTGTTCGAGCGTGCAGCCGTTGTTGCCCCATCCGCCGGGATTGTAACAGCCCCCCCCAAAGCTGCGCCGCAGAGCAGCGTCGTAGCTGGATGCGAAGTCTTGTCGGTCGTACTTGTCGAAGGCCAGACCCAGTTGGTTCAGCAAAGGCGCAATCGCCGTTTCTGCTTCCTGATCGGCCGCGACATAAAGGATCGACGGCCAGATGACATCGTACTCCTCGGGCGTCGCCTCGTTTCGTTCCATCGTGGGCAGGCACTCGAACTCGTAGAACTGCGTGGGCGCGCCGGCCGGGAGTGTGAAGTACCCCGCGGGATGGGTCGCCCAGTAGCCGCGATAGTAATACTCGATGCGCGTTCCGGGCGTGAAGACGAGATCCGGGAGAATTTCCTGCTCCGAACCGCGATCGGGATGAGATGGATCGAACCCGAAATCGTTCTCATGGAAGTAGGTCACGCGCGCCTGTCCGCCGCTCAGCGGAACTTCGTGCCCGTGGCTCACGGTCATCGCGGTGTCCAGAAGGCAGCAGACGAAACCGGCTTCGGGATTCCCGGCAAGGCGCGCCTTCCAGGCGGAATACGCGGGGATCATTTCCTGGCGTGGGCCTTTCCTGGCGATCCGGAAGCACAGGTCGATCCAGTAGCGGTCTTCGGGAAATTGGACGGGCGGACCGCGGACAATGGCCGTGTCGGCGAGCCAGTCGTTATCCGGATCATCCGGGTAGTACGAATCCCTGCTCAGGTCGAAGGCGACATTCGCGTTGCAAACATCGCCTGGGTCCAGATGCTCAGGCAGAGTCTGCCCGAACCCGTCATGAAACAGGTGCCCGGTCTCGAGGACGATCGGCGGCGCGTCCACTCCGCCGGTGATGCCGATCCGGACATTGTCGTAGACGGGAGCGCCGTTGGTCAGGCCTTCTTTCTTGCACAAGGTTTCAATGCCGAAAGCGGTGCAATCCGTCAGGACCTCGAAAACATAGCGCAGGGAGTCCCAATCGGCGGGCAACGGAGTTCCATCTTGCGGAGCGGTGAGATTGACCAGGACATCATGCTCGCAGATCGGCGTCTGGCCGGAGTACTTCCACGCCTCTTGTCCCAGCCGGGGACTCCATCGGGGATCCGGATCATCCGCAGTGGTATATGGAAAGTAGTAGAAGCCCGGCCGCCACATGGTCCCGGACGCGATCCGCAAGAAGTTGAACGCGTCCCAGCGGGCGACCACATCATGATACCCCGCCGCGCTCGTGAAGCGCTGCCGGTCGATCACCGGACTCGCCATGAGTTCATGCTGATAGCGATAGTGTGCCGGGCGTATGGACCAGGGCACACTCGTCGCGCAGTTCAAGGCATTGCCCGACAAATCGCACGGACAGCGCACAGCGGGCGGCCCGAGAACCCAGGTCGACCACTCCGCTTCCGTGCAGATATTCATGTAGGTCCCAATGCCCGGGCAGCGCTCGAATGTCCACCCATCCGGGTCGCCTTCGAAATCGTAGATGTGATCGGTAGTCCCGATGCGGAAGTCCACATCGTCGGCTGCGAAAGGCCCGTAATTGCACGAGTAGTCGCCGTCCTCGTCCGACCACGCCCCGTCCGCATCGAAGTCGAACTGCAGGCGGACCTTGGCGGGCGCCGGAGTGAAGCTGCTGTAGGGCACCGACATGTTGAAGTTCGCCGGCGCGGCAGCCGCTCCGATGTCGCCGCAAAGGTTCTCGATCTTGAAGGTT
Organism: uncultured bacterium; assembly: GCA_964482205.1. Taxonomy (GTDB): domain Bacteria; phylum Eisenbacteria; class RBG-16-71-46; order CAIMUX01; family WJJG01; genus JAZDGX01. The sequence goes on from CAYZWI010000005.1 coordinate 67,814, forward strand.
TGCAGCAGTTCGTTGCCAGCGTCGTAGGTGAGGACATGCACGTAGGCGTAGTCGAAGTCGACCTCAGAATCGACGAAGTACTTGAAGGTGATCTGGATGTCCTGGCCCGCGGTGATGTTGAATTGAGGCGAATAGGCCTTCTGGCACCAATCATTGCCGTAGCCCATGCCCGTCGCCCAGCCCATTTGGATCGCCTCATCTTCATGGGCGCCCACCCAGATTTGCCCATTGGTCATTACGGGCGGGAAGATCATGTGCTCGTCGGCGGGATCACCCGGGTGCGCCGGCGCGCCAAAGGAATCGGCAGTCACCCACGCGAAGAAGACCCTGGGGTCCTGAGTGGCATCGATCGTCGTCCACCCCTCGAGCGAATCCTCGGTCGCCGCGTCCCAGGTCCATACCGCTGTTGCGTAGCCGTCATCCACGCTGTTGTAGGCGATCCCCTCGGATTCGTCGTATCCGCCGAACCAGACGGTATCGGAGCGAGCGGGCGTTTGCGTGCGCGCCGCGCCGTCCCTCGATGAGGCCGATGTCGAAGACTGCTCAATGAGCAGCCGAGCTGCGGAACGGGCGTGAGCGACGCGCGCACCCGGGAATTGCGCGAAGAGGAGGGCGAGAATCGCGGAAACGCAGGCAATGAGGCGCAACCGCGGTTCGATGCGCATGACTGCCTCCAGACCGAACGGAGTGGAAGATCGGCACAGGAGCGAGAGCTTCAACGAGGCAATTATATAGGATCCGGCCGTTTCGTGCAGCCCGGTCCTTCAAGCGAGCGAACGTACAACGCTCGACCCATTCCCGGGTATCCGCGAGCAGGCAAGGGCGCGGCAGGCGGGGGCCGGGATCGAAGGTCGTCAGAGTTTGACCAGCTCCACTCTCCGGTTGTTCGCCTTGCCCTCGGGCGTGGTGTTCACATCGATCGGCTTGCTTTCGCCCCAACCCTTGGTCTCCATTCTGGCCCGATCGATCTTCATCTCATCGGCCAGGTAGGTGCGCACGGCATCGGCGCGTCGTTGGGAGAGGGCGAGATTGGCGTCGTCCGCACCGTCGGAATCCGTGTGGCCTTCGATCGACACCTTCAACGCGGCGTCCCCTCCCAAGAGCTCCCCGATGAGAGCCAGTGTTTTGTATGACTCCGCCTTGATGCGATCCGATCCGGAATCAAACAGGATCCCGTGCGTGACGATCTTGCCTTCCTCGTCGAGCTGCTGACGAAGGGTCTTGCCTCCCTCCGCGTAGCGGATGTTCCCGATCAGCATCGGATTGTCTTGCTCTCCCCAGGGATCGAGCTCGATTCCGAAGCTCGCCGGAGCGAAGCCCTCCATCTGAGGCACATTCGCGACGCGCTCCTGGTCCAGGTAGCACTTCAACGTCGTCCGCGTGGCCATGACGCGCATGGTGTGGATTCCGGAGGAGACCGTCGCCAACAGGTCCTTGTCGGCGAGATCCTTGTTCATGATCACCAGATGCGTGGACTGCCCATCACGAAAGAGGAATTGGCCGATCTCGTTGTTCTCCGCATCGTACCAATGGATGTAGTACCAATGTCCCCGTGCCTCTCCGCCTTTGGCATAGAAGTCGAACTCGATGGTGTAGCGCTCGGGCAAGGGCCCCGCCGGAATTCGCGGGCGAATGATTCCCTTGTCGGAACACATGATCCACTGGCGCCCCTGCTTGCCGGCGATTTCGAAAACGCCGCGATCGAGACTCCAGCGCGAAGGAAATTCTCCAAGCTCCTCCTTGGCGAGGTCGTCATAGAAGAGCACCTTGTCGCCGGGAACGAAGTCGTACTTGGTATAGAGCGTCATGTCTTCGGCGGCGGCCGAACCGCCCTGGCCGGCTGTCGGCGGCGTAGAGGAAGTTTCTTCGGAGGCCTCTTCGCCTTCCGGCTTTTCCTGCGTGGCCTCGTCGGTTTTCTTGTCGATCTCCTTCTCCGCTGCCTCGCCAACCTTCTGCTCGACCTTCTTCTTGAGCTTGTCCGCGAATCCGCCGCGCGCGGCAGGAGGCGTTCCGAGTGCGAGCAGGAGGAAAGCGGCGATCACGATGCTGACGGGCAGCCATCTCTTCATGGCGGTTCTCCTTGGAATGGCGCGCCAATCGTCTCTTCGTCGAACGGGAACGAACCGGATGGTAGGGACGCGCGCAGAAATGGTCAACGAGGATCGACCCATCCGCCTTCGCGCGGCCATCGGGTCGCGCTTTCGATGCATCGCGAGCGCCCCGGCGCCGATCCGCGGCCCTTTTGGGCCCGGAAACACCTCCTTCGATGGCTGGATACGGCCGCTTGATTGCCATAGCACCCGCTGGCCCGAGTCGCGCTGCCCGATAGCTCTTGCAGGCCCTTCCGCCTCGCCGCTAGACTGCGCTGTTCGCTGGAACCACGAAGCCATCTCAGGGAGGGAACCATGGATCCGCGCATCACGCGTCTGGCCGATCTGCTCGTCAACTACTCCTGCAGCGTCAAGAAGGGCGAGAATGTGCTCATCGAGTGCTTCGGCTTCTCGCCTCTGCCCCTGGTGGATGAACTCGTCCGCGTCGTCACCCGCAAGGGCGGGAACGCCTTCGTGCAGTTCCAGCACGACCGCCTGCTGCGCACCTTCCTGCTCCACGCCAACGAGGAGCAGATCAAGGCCCAGACCAAGCATCCGCTCGCGCGCATGAAGGACATGCAGTGCTACATCGGCGTCCGCGGCGCGGAGAACACAGCCGAGCTCTCGGATGTGCCGGGCAAGCAGAACCGGCTCTACGCGCTGCATTATCGCAAGCCGGTGCACATGGAGCAGCGCGTTCCGCACACCCGCTGGGTCGTGCTGCGCTATCCGAACGACGCGATGGCCCAGAACGCCAAGAAACCCACGCCGAAATTCGAGGACTTCTACTTCTCCGTGTGCACGATGGATTACCCGAAGATGTCGAAGGCGATGAACCCGCTCAAGCGCCTGATGGAGAAGACCGACAAGGTCGCGATCAAGTCGCCCGGCACGGATCTCTCCTTCTCCATCAAGGGCCTGCCGGCCATCAAGTGCGACGGGAAGATGAACATTCCCGACGGTGAGCTTTTCACCGCGCCGGTGCGCGAGAGCATCAACGGGACGGTGCGCTTCAACGCCGGCTCCCTGCAGGACGGCGTGAACTACGGCGACATCAATCTGACCTTCCGGAACGGAAAAGCGGTGAAGGCCGAGTCGGGCGCGAACACGAAGAAGCTCAACGAAGTGCTCGATCAGGACGAAGGCGCCCGCTATGTCGGCGAGTTCTCGTTCGGCTTCAATCCCTTCATCACCGAGACGATGCTCGACATCCTCTTCGACGAGAAGATCGCCGGATCGTTCCACATGGCGCTCGGCAATGCGTACGACGAATGCGACAACAAGAACAAGTCGGCGCTGCATTGGGACCTCATCCAGATCCAGACGCCGGAAAGAGGCGGCGGAGAAATCTGGTTCGACGGCAAGCTGATCCGCAAGGACGGGCTCTTCGTGCCGGCTGCGCTGCAGGGATTGAATCCCGAGAGCTTGAAGAAGTAGGCGCGCGGCATGCGCCCGCGGACAGGCGGGGGAAGGGCGATGTGCGCGCTTTGGCGGCGTGGTGCTTACCGTCTCGCGGCCCTCGCCGCCGTATTCCTGCCGGTCATGGTGTCGGCGCAGACGCCGGGTGCGTCGCGGGACGCGCTGTCGGCTGCGGACGCGGCGGCGTCGCCGGATGGGTGGATGGCTTCCGACGCGGCGGCATCGCCGGACGCCCTGCCGGCGATCGCGCTTCCGCTCATCGTCGTCGACACGCCCTCGGATGACGGCAGTTCACTCACCGTGCGCTGGGATCCGGATGGGGCGCGCGCGGCGATTCCGTCCGCGATCGCGCTGTCCGGCGAGACGAGCGTGACGGTCGAGAGATCGCAGGCGGGGAGCGATTCGTTCACCGTTGCGGGCACGGCCCCCTTCTCCGAAGGCGCGTTCATCGATTTGCGCTTGGGCCCCGGGAACTATCGCTACCGGCTCGCCTTTCCGTGGCCTGCAAATGAACGCGCGAGCGAGGCGGGCGTGGCCGCGAATGGCGCGGGTGTGAATGGCGGGGGCGTGCGCGCGCAATCGCCCTCGCTCGACGATGCCGCCTTCGCGCGCACGACGGCCAGCACGCCGGCGGCTCCCCGCGCGAACGCGTTCCGCGCCTATCGGCTGAACGCGTTCCTGCTCGTGCTCGCGATGTTCGCGCTCGTGACGGGATTCGTCTCGGCGGCCCGGCGCGGTGTGGGAACCTACCTGCGGCGGATCGCGGGCATCGACGCGATCGAAGAAGCGGTGGGCCGGGCGGCCGAGATGGGCCGCAAGATCCTCTACATCCCCGGCGTGGTCAGCGTCGGCGATCCGCAAACGCTCGCGAGCCTCGGCATTCTCGGACACGTCGCCAGGTTGACCGCGCGCCATCGCGTGCGACTGGAAGTCCCGAACATCGACCCCCTCACGATGACCGCCGCGCGCGCCATCGTGAAGCAGGCGTATGCGGCGGAAGACGCGTCCGGGGAGTACGACGACGGCATGGTCCACTACATCACTTCGGATCTCTTCGCCTATACCGCCGCCGTGAACGGAACCATGGTGCGCGACCGCCCGGCCGCGAACTTCTTCGTCGGCTGGTTCGCGGCCGAATCGCTCTTGCTCGCGGAAACGGGCCAGTCGGTGGGCGCGATCCAGATCGCGGGGACCGCGCAGGTCGCGCAGCTGCCCTTCTTCGTCGCGGCCTGCGATTACACGATGCTGGGGGAGGAGCTGTTTGCGGCCAGCGCGGAGCTGTCCAAGGAGCCGAAGATCGTCGGATCCGTGAAAGCCCAGGATGTGATGAAGGCGGCGCTCGTGGCGGCGATCCTCGCCGGCGTGGTCCTGGCGACGGCGGGCCTGACGGGTTTCGTCGATTGGTTCACGGTGCAATAGCCGGAATGGCGAGCGGCGTCGATTCCACCGGAGGCGAAGAGTGAAGAACAGAGTGCCCGTGTGGCTCGCGCTCTTTGCTTCCCTCTTTCCCGTGGCCGGCTTCTTCCTGCCCGCGCGATGGATCGACACCTGGTTCAACCAACGGCTGGACCGCTGGATGGTGATCGTCGCGAGCTTCGCGCTGCTGCTCGGGGTCGTGAGCATGATTCGCGTGAATGCCGGCAAGATCCGGAGGCGCGCGAAGGGTTGGGGCTTCAGCGTCGTGGTGCTCGCCTCGTTCGCCGCGATGGCTTCCCTGGGTCTCTTCGGCCGGCAGGGAGAGCGCGCGGACGGCAGCCTCTATCCTTTCACCTGGACCTTCCAATTCGTCGTCGCGCCGCTGCAGGCGACGATGTTCTCGCTGCTCGCGTTCTATGTCGCCTCGGCCGCCTATCGCGCCTTTCGCGTCCGCAATCTGGAAGCGACCCTGCTCTTGATCGGCGCGCTGGTGATCATGTTCGGACGCATTCCGATCGGGCAGCTCATCCATCCGGCGCTGCCCGAGGTGGCCGAATGGGTGATGAAGTTCCCGAACACCGCCGCGCAGCGGGGGATCTTGATCGGCGCCGCCTTGGGGGCGGCGGCGATGTCGGTGCGGATCATGTTGGGCATTGAACGGCCGTACATGGGCAGAGATTGAGCCGCTGCGACCACGGCGGGGAAGGATAATGAGCGCAGCATGAGGCGCGCGATGACAGGAAGAGGGCCCGCGCGGACGCCGGAACGCCTGCGCAAGCTGGGCGCGATCGATCGCCGCCTCATTTTCCTGCTCGTCTTCCTGGGCGCGCTGATTCCCATTCTCCATCCGCTCGGGCTCGGGGTGCAGATTTCTCCGCCGGTGCGCGCGGTCTTTCAATCGATCGACCGGCTCGCGCCCGGCGATGCGATCGTGCTGTCGTTCGATTACGGCCCGTCGGACGGGCCCGAGCTCGATCCGATGGCCAACGCCATTCTCCGCCATTGCGTCAAGAAGGGCGTGCGCGTGGTCGGCATCTCGCTGTATTCGCTGGGCGGCGTCGACATGGCGCGCGCGCGATTCCGCCAGCTCGTTTCCGACATGCATGCGAGGCCGGGGATCGACTTCGTGAACCTCGGCTACAAAGATGGGGCCCAGGCCGCGATGCGGGCGATGGGGCTGGAGTTTCCCTCGGTCTTTCCACGCGATGTGAACGGCACCCCGTACGAAGAGATCCCCGCCGCGCGCGGCATTCGCAACTTCGCCGACTGCAAGCTGGCCGTCACGCTCTGCACCAGCATCATCGGCCAGCATTGGGTGAACCTGGTCAACGCGCAGTTCCGCATTCCCCTGGCCCTCGGGGCGACGGCGGTTTCGGCGCCCAAGTACTACGCCTATGTCGAAGCCGGGCAGGCGATCGGCGTCATCGGCGGCATGAAGGGCGCGTCCGAGTACGAGGAGCTGCTCGCGAAGGCCGATCCCGATTTGGGCGGACTCACGCGAACGGCCACCGTGGGAATGGATGTGCAATCGATCGTGCACTTGATCGTGATCGCCCTCATCGTGCTCGGCAATGTGGCCTTCCTCGCCTCCCGCCGCGGGCGAATGCGAGGGGATGGGCCCACGCACTCGGCGCCCCCCACATCCGGAGGGAAGCCATGAACGGAAGCGAAGCGATCGGCCTTGCGCTTCCCGGATTCGGCACCTGGGTGGCGGCCCTGTTGACGCTGTGCATCTTCAGCTTTCTCTATCGCGACAATCTGCTCTATCGCCTGGCCGAGAGCATCTTCGCCGGGGTTTCGTTCGGGTACTATGTGGGGCTCGCGAAACTGAACACGCTCGAGCCGAACCTCTTTCGCCCGTTGTTCGGCGACTTCGCCTCACAATGGCCGCTGCTCGTCCCGCTGGCCCTCGGCCTGATTCTGTACCTGCGCTACATCCCCCGGCTCGCGTGGATCTCGCGCTGGGCGCTGGCGATCTACATCGGCTATTACGCGGGCGTGAGTCTGCTGCAACGCCTTCACGGAGAAGTGCTTCCCCAGGCGAAAGGCACGATGCTGTCCTTGAGCGGCCCGGTGGGGGAGGCGCTCGGCCATTTGATCGTCATCGTCGGGGTCATCACGGTGCTCACCTACTTCTACTTCTCCAGCCCGCGCCGCGGGCCGCTGAAACCTGCGTCCCGCCTGGGGGTCTATTTCCTGATGATTTCATTCGGGGCCAGTTTCGGGTATACCGTGATGGGGCGCGTGTCGCTCTTGATCGGGCGGCTGACCTTCTTGGTGCATCAATGGGCGCGCCCGCTCTGGATGGCCTTGTTCGGGTCGTGATCTCGAGCCGTCGCGATCCGAGCCGCGGGCGAGCGTTTGACAGGACCGGCGAGGTGCGATGCCTGGTTCCGTGAGCAAAGCGCAGATCCGGCGCATGATCTGGGAGCGGTTGACGCGCCAGGGCATGGCGACCTTTCCCGGCGTGTACGGGCGCACCCCCCGCTTGCCCGATCACGCGCCGTGCATCCGGCGGCTGGCGACGATGCCGGTCTGGCAAGAGGCGGCGCGCATCCTCGTTCTTCCCGACGCCGCGCTCGAGGCAATTCAATCCCGCGTGATCGAGGATATGAAGACGCTCGTCATTCCCGATCTCGCGCGCGTGAGCGAGGACTGGATCCTGGAAATCGATCCGCGGGAAGCGGGAATCGAGAAATCGCTGGCGGCCATTCGTCAGGCGGGCACGGTGGATCCCAAGCCTGCGCGCGGAATCCGCTATCAGCGCGGTCGCGACACGCCGGCGGTGGATCTCATGGTGATCGGGGCGGTCGGAGTGAATCGCCTCGGCACGCGGGTGGGACGCGGCTGCGGCGGAGCGGATCTGGTCTACGCGATCGGTCGCGACCGGGGGTTCCTGCATGGCGACACGCCCGTTGCGGTCGTGGTTCATCCCGCGCAGATCTTCGATGAGCCCGCGGATCGCGAGGCGACCGATCTGCCCGTCGACTACATCGTGACCGCGGAAGAAGTGATCGGCATCGAGACCGTGGTCATGCGTCCGAAGGGTCTCACTCCCTGCATGGTGACCGCGTACCGGCTCTCCTGCTTTCCAGGCCTGCGGAGGATCCTCGAACGAGAGGGCATTCCGCTGCCTCCCGGGGCCTGCCGGCCCGCCTGAGCGATCTTCGCCGCTTCGCCGCAGGCCCTCTTCCGGAATGCCTTCGTCGCCAAGGCCCATTTTCGGCTACTTCTGCGCATCCGCGCTGCCGATCTCGGGGTTGAAGAACGGCTTCCCGGCGGGATACCCTTATCCGTTCTCGATCGCATTCGTTCTCGATCGCATGGACGGGCTTCGGAAGCGAAGGCCCGGCGGCCGGACGCGATCGGCGGCTGGCGCAAGGCCGCTCGGTCCGCGCCTGGTTCCGCCATCACGGCCCGCGCAGCGCAAGAGCAAGGAGACGCAGAGATGGGACTCTTCGACGGCATCTTCGGAAAAAGGCAAACGCCGGCCGGCTCGGGCGCGGCCCCTTCACGCCCGGGCGGTCCTGTTTCCGCGCGGCCTCCGCTGGCCGCGGCGGGCGCCTTCAAGCGGCCCGATCCGCCCTTCGCCGAGATGAACAACTACCTGCTCATCATTCTCGACAGCTGCCGCTACGATTCCTTCATGGCCGCCGCGCCGAAGGTGATCACGAAGCTCGGGCCGGTCGAGCGGCGCTGGAGCTACGCCTCGTGGACCGCGCCTTCGCACTACAACCTCCTGATGGGCCTCCTGCCGCACACCAGCCCGCCGCATGTGTACGCGTCCGATTACTACAAGGAAGATTTCGTGCGCTTCAATGAGCGCTTCGGGGCGAAGGGCATCGAGTTCGCGAGCTTCGTGCCGCATCTCTATCTGCCGAGCTACCTGCGCCAGACCCTCGGCTACTTCACGCACGCGAAGGTCTCGTTGCCGGTGCTCAATCCGAAGACGGCGATCAACAAGGATTTCGACACCTTCCGCCTGATGGAGAAGCACAACGACATGAACGCCATGCTCGACGAGATGACCTTCTCCACCGAGCGTCCCTCGTTCTACATCCTGAATGTGGGCGAGACCCACTATCCCTATGCGCGCCCTTCGGAACCGAGGGACCTCTGGCCGCGGCTGAGCGGCGTGCACGGCGTCTTCAAGCACCTCGACGATCATGTGATCGAAGGCAAGCTCAAGGCCGACACGAAGGTTCAGCCCTTCTTCGATCAGGAGAAGCTCGACATCCTGCGCGGGCGGCAGATCGACACAATCCAGTATCTCGACGGCGTCTTCGAGCGGCTCTTCGACATGGTTCCCAAGAACACCTACATCACGGTGACGGCGGACCACGGCGAGCTCTTCGGCGAGGAAGGCTACTTCGGTCACGGTCCCATCCAGCACGACAAGGTCTACGAAGTGCCGTTCCTCGAAGGAAGAGTTCGTTGAAGCGAAGCGCTTTCGTTTCCTGACGATCGCCCAGAGGCAGCCTCGCTTTCGCCCGTCATGAGGCAACCCAACCCGGAAGCAGCTCGGGAGCCGATGGCTTGCGAGCTGCGACCGTCTAGGCCGCGCTGATCGGCGACTGCGATCGCATGCGTGCTCGAGACCATGGCCGAGCACTTGCTGCGCGACCGCGACACGCTTCTCTCTCTGATCTATGCTTGCAGGCAGCGATGAGGCGGTCCGTGCGGGCCAGCGCGCCCGTCCGGCGCGCTCGTGAGGGTTCATCGAGGCAGGCAAGAGGAAACAGGCGAGGACCATCGTCCATGAAGCTTCTCTCGTTCTTGCCGTATCTGATCGTCTTCGTGATTCTCGCTGGCTACCTGTATTTTCGGATGGGCACCGCGGCGAGAACCGCGAGGAGAAGGGAAGGCTCTACGCTATGGCACGCCCGGGGCCGGGGACGCCGGAAACTGCGGATTTCGAGGGACTGGGATAGCCTGGGAGACCACACCAGGGAACGAGATGGCGCAGATGAGCCTCAGGGCGGGCAGACAAGCGGCTCGCGACCCGATACGGCCCCGGACCAGAAGCAGGACGATTGAGCGTGCTCCGACGAGCGAGGCTTCAAGTGCCCAGTGGGTAGGCGGTTCTGGCAATCGACTGGGCAGCGCCCTCTCGATCCTGGAAGACACTCTGGAAGACCTCGGCCAATTGACGGGTGGCCCCTGCAAGTGGTATCCTTCTCAAGTACTTCGGGTGTCAACCCGGGTCGGATCCCGGTCTGTGGCATCCTCACGAAGCGCCGGCTTCGAGGCATTGGGAGGAAAGGAAGCCGCCCCGGCCCCGTCGCCTGCGCTAAGGTGGAGCGCTCGGGTCTCGAAGTCACTTGCCTCCATGCGGTTCGAATCCAGGAAGGTGGCCGGGCCGTGTGGGACATTCGATGGAAGACTCGAATGCTCGCAGCAATTGGTTCCTGGCACGCGGTGACGGCCGGGGCGCCATGGTTCTGGCCGGCATTGTCTCTCGGCAGGGTGCGCCGATCCGGCGCGCCCGCGAGGAACCCCAGGGCCAATGCGGGCACCGCGGTCCCGGACGCATGCCGTGGCCTGGCGGGAAGCGGCTCGAACGCATACGGGAGAGTCGTGAACGCCGAATCGGGGACGGCCTGGCCGGCGTACTCGGGACCGCGGAGACCCGGCATTCCGCCGCACCGGCGCTCTCCGGCTATCGCGCTTTCCGAATCGCTTCCAGCAGATCTTCGGCGGGGCCCGCTTTGTAGAGATACATGTCGACGCCCGCTTCCAGCATGCGCTTGAGCAGCGACGCTTCCTCGAACATCGAAAGCACGATCACGCGAATGTCCGGCATGTGCAGACGGATTTGTCGAGCCGCCTCGTCGCCGGACATGATGGGCACCGAAACATCCATGACCACGACATCGGGATGCAGGCGATAGGCGAGATCCACCGCTTCGCGACCGTTGCCCGCCTGGCCCACGATTTCCAGATCGCGCTGCTCGCGAATCAGGAGGGCAAGGCCTTCGCGCAAGATGCGATCGATCAGGCCGGGTACGGCGAGGAATTCCGCGGGGGCGTATCCGGTGGTGCGTTCTCATCCGGGCGAGACATACACCAAGCAATTGTATCCGGGCCTGATTGCGCGCATCGTTCCCTGCCGTTAATTTCCTTCGAAGGGGTCTTGGGTCCGTGCGGATCGTTTCGTTCGAAGGGGCTGGGTGCCGGCATGCCGGGGGTCGACGGTTGGGAGAATGAGCGCCATCGATTCCATCGATCCGCTCTCGAAGGGAGGCTTCATGTCCGCGTCGCTTTCAGCAACTCGTTCCCATGACGCTCTTCCGCGCTGGGATCTCTCGAATGTCTACGGAGGCCTGGAGGCGGAGGACTTCCAGTCGGATTTGACGCTCGTCGCCCGCCAGTTGGACGAGCTCGAATCGCTGATTCAACGCCATTCGATCGGGCGGCTGGCGGAACCGCCGCGGGACCTCGCCCCCACCGCGCGCATCGCGGATGAGGTGCTCGAACGCTTCAACGACCTCGCCCGCCGCCTGGAGACGCTGACGGCGTTCGCCTACGCCTTCGTTTCCACCGATTCGTACGACAAGACGGCCGCGCGCCGGATGAGCGAGATCGAACAACTCGATGTGCGCAAGAAGAAGATTCGCGTGCGCCTGCAGGCCTGGTTCGGCTCGCTCGCTCCCGTGTTGGCGCAGGTGAGCATGCAAAGCGCGCGCGCGCGCGAGCACGAGCAGGTGCTGCGCGAGTGGGCGGAGCAAAGCCGTTACCTGATGGATGCGCCCTTGGAAGATCTCGCGGCCGAGCTGCAGCTTTCGGGCGGAGGTGTGATGTGGAAGCTGCAGGGCACCGTGACGAGCCAACTCAAGGCGGCCATCGAGCAGGACGGTCGCACGGTCGAGCTGCCGATGACCAAGCTGCGCAATCTCGCCTACGATGCGGACGAAGGCGTGCGCCGCCGCGCGTACGAGGCCGAGCTGAAGGCCTTGGCGAGCGTGCGCGAACCGGTCGCGTTCTCGTTGAATTGCGTGAAGGGAGCGGCCGTCACGCTCGCCAAGTGGCAGAAGCGGGACGATGTCCTGCACGCGACGCTCGACGTGAACCGCATCGATCGCGCCACGCTCGAGGCGCTTCTCGCGGCGATGCGCGACGCGCTGCCCGCCTTTCGCCGGTATTTGAACAGCAAGGCGCAGAAGCTGGGCAAGCCGCGCCTGCCCTGGTGGGATCTCTTCGCCCCGGTGGGGCAAGGGACGCTGGAATACACCTGGGCCCAGGCGCGCGAGTACATCGTGACGCAGTTCGGCCGCTTCGACGCCGAGCTCGCGCAATTCGCCGACCGCGCGTTCGAGCGCCGTTGGATCGACGCCGAGCCGCGCGACGGCAAGCGCGGCGGAGCCTTCTGCATGGATGTGCCCGGGGTCGAGGAGTCGCGCATTCTCGCGAACTTCGACGGCAGCTTCGATCAGATGACCACCCTCGCGCACGAGCTCGGCCACGGCTTCCACACCCATTGCCAGAAGGGCCTGCCGATGTTGCGGCGCGGGGCCCCGATGACGCTGGCCGAGACCGCCTCGATCTTCTGCGAGACGATCGTCTTCAACGCCGCCCTCGCGGATGCGCCGCGCGATGCGCGTCTGCCGATTCTCGAGAATTCGCTGATGGGCTCGACGCAGGTGATCGTCGATATCTACTCACGCTATCTCTTCGAGAGCGAAGTGGTGAAGCGCAGGGCGGGGGCGGAGCTGAGCGCGGACGACTTCTGCGCGCTGATGCTCGCGGCCCAGCGCGAGGCCTACGGCGATGCGCTCGATCCCGAGCATCTGCATCCCTACATGTGGCTGCTGAAGCCTCACTACTATTACGGCGATTTGAACTTCTACAATTTCCCGTACGCCTTCGGGCTGCTCTTCGGTCTCGGGATGTACGCGAACTACGAGCGGGAAGGCGCCGCGTTCGTGCCGCGCTATCGCGAGCTCTTGCGAGCGACGGGCGAGGGCAAGGCGGCCGAGCTGGCGGCGCGCTTCGGCATCGACATCCGCGGCCGCGACTTCTGGGACCGCAGCCTGGCGATCGTCGGCCGTCAGATCGACGAGTATTGCGGGCTCGCGGCCATTTGACGGCCACCGCTTCTCGAACGGGCGCGGGCTCTCGTCGACCGATGGCAGCCTGCACCCTCCCGCGCCCGGGTGCGGCCGCGCCGGCTCAGCTCAATTGTAGGTTGCGGAGAAGCGCACGCCGAAGTTCGTGCCCTTCAGACTCTCGTCGGTTTCCGTGGGAATGGAATGGAAGCTCGCGTCAACCGCGACGCCCAGGCCCCAGCGCGATCCCACCCACCATTCCTTGCCGACCATCCCTTGCAATGCCACGCCGGTATCGCTTTCAAGGGAAGTGGTGGCATTGTCTTCGTGGAATTCGAGATTCATCGTGGCCGCGGCGATGCTGCCGGAGAAGTACACATTGGACGGGTCGAGATAGTAGGTGAGGCCCGCTCCAAAGCCGGACATGCTCATGGACACATCTTCGGAGTCGACATCGATTCCTCCGATCTCGAAGTCGGGCTCGGTGACGGCCCAGCCGAGCAGCGTCGCGTGCAGCGCGAGATTGGGGGAGACGATGACGCCGATGGCGAAGTTCGCGTCTCCGGACAGGCCGCTCGCTTCGACATCGAACCCGACCGGATCGTCCTCGACATCCGCGGCATCGATTTCCGTGCGCGCGGATCCCAACCCGGCGGAGAGCCGCAGGAAGAACCCGCTGTCATGTTGGCGCGGCAGATTCGCCGCCTGTGCGATGGAGAGCATTCCCGAGAGGAACAGAAAGACGAGCAACGCACTTGCCATTCGGATCTTCATGGCTCGACCTCCATGCAAGCCGCCCAGCGGAGGACGCGCGCGGCCTGGGCCGCGGCGAGGAACCCGGCCGGCGGCAAGCGCCTCTGCAAGCTCTTCGAGGCCAGGCGCCGGCGCCGGACATGCGAGGAAAAGCAGAACCGCGCCGCGACTGCAAGGCGGGAATGCGCCGGGGATGTGCCCTGCCCGACTCGGCGGCCTGCCGTGGGCACCCGGCCTCGATGCAAAAAGGGAGCGACGGACGAACCGCCGCTCCCTTTCGCTGGAAGGGGGAAGAGAACCTAGTCCGCGAGGATCATCTTGGTCGTGCTCATCTCGCCCGCGCGATGCAGGCGCGCGAAGTAGGTGCCGGCGCCCACCGGCTGGCCCTGATCATTGCGTCCGTCCCAGGGGAAGCTGTGCTGGCCCGCTTGCAAGCGGCCGTTCCAGATCGTCCTCACCATGCGGCCGTTCACATCGACCACATCGACCACGACCGCGTCTTCATTGGGAATGTTGAGCGCGATCGTGGTGAGCGCGCCGAACGGGTTCGGATAGGCGCGCGAGATCTCGAAGACGCGCGCGATCCGGCCGTCAGGCGAAGCCGCGGGATCGACGAGCACGGTCAGGGTGACCGGCACGACGGTCGGGCTGCCCGGCGCATTGTGGGTGAGCGTCACTTCCGCCAGGTACACGCCCGCGTCCATGTCGGCCGCGTCGTAGTCGAAGTCCATCGGCAGGCTCGCGCCCTGGGCGATGTCGCCGGTCGTCGGATCGATCGAGAGCCAATCGGTGCGCACGCCGTCCTTCCCGGGGAGATAGGCGAGCGCGGCGTCGAAGTGCAGGGTCGTGCCCGGGCCGCCGGTGTTCGAGATCAGGAGCACATCAGTGGCGGTTTCGTTCTGGATCAATTCCGGCGCGAAGGATGCATCGCTCAGCGTGAGCGCCGGCTGGGCGGCGACATCCTCCTGGCTGACCGTGATGGTGTAGGTCGCGGTGCCCGTGAACGCGGAATTCGACATGCTGAAGCCGACTTCCAAGATCTGCTCGCGCGGGACGGAGAGCGACACATTGGCGTCGCAGTTGCCGTCGAGGGTGATGCGTTCCAGCACTGCCGTGTTGTCGCGCTTGCGAATGATCGCCGTCAGGGCGATCGCCGAGGCGTTCTGCCCGTCGAAGACGACATTCACCACGCCGGGGTTCTCGCTGAATGTCCGGCAGCGGATGAATCTCGCGGCCAGGTAATTCACCGAACCGCTTTGGGTGTTTGGATACGAGGAGAAGACCGTGTTCGGCGAGGCGGGATAGCGGGACGCTTCCCCATAGCCGAATCCGGGGATGGCCTTCGCCGATCCGCAGGCGTAGTTCCACGCCGTGAACACGGGCCAGCCGATCGTGAACGAGGAGCCGTAGTTGCCCAGAATGGTGTTGTAGGAAACCAGCATCGACTGGGACTGATGGGTTCTCCGCCATACCCAGAGATCGGTGATGATCTGATTGCCCCAGGTCTCGCTCATCCAGTGCTGGAACACGCAGTCCTCGTAGGAGCCGCCCGCTCCGCCGTTATCGAGCGATTGCGCCGGAGCGCTGATCGGGCTGCCGGAGATCAGGTAGTTGTAGTAGTCGTTCACCACATCGTACGCGATGTCTTCCATCCAGGTGGCGTCGAGTTCCACCCAGCCGCCTTCCGACCAGCGCGATCCGGCCCGCTGGGTGGCGTGCTTGAACTCGTGCGCGCAGGTGACCTTCGCCGCTCCCCACTGGTCCCCCTCGGGATCGTCGTTGGCCGGAAAGCCGAGGAAGGTGTTGTGGAGGGTGATGTTCGATCCCGTGAGTCCCACCGCACTCGTGTAGCCATAGTACCCCATGTTTTCGAAGTAGATGTAATAATAAGGCGAGTGCGGCGGAGTGGAGAAGCCCAGGATGTTGCACTCGAGATCCTGGCTGTAGTCCATGTAGTTCGCGCACTTCTCCACAAAGTCGGGGATCCCGTTGGCGGGATTCACATCGGTCGCCGGCACCGCATCCACTCCGGTGGTCACATAGGTGAGCAGGAAGAAACCGCTCGGGCTCACATAGGTGGCGCGATCCTCCAGCCGCCGTTCGGGATGAATGTAGCCTTCGATGATCTCGATCGTGCGGGGAGAGAGCGAATCGCGCATCCGTTCGAATTCGATGATCAAGGGCGTTCCGCTCTTGATCGGGCTGAACCCCGATGGCCGGTACTCGGCGGGAAGCTGGCTTTGGTCAAACCCGTAATGGAACTTGTAGAGCAGCGCCTGCTCCGGAGTCAAAAGGCCCGCCTCACGGTCGGCATCGATCTTCTGGAATGCCTCCTGGCCGGAATTCGGAGGCAGGGCGAAGGCCGCGGCGGAAAACGCGACCAGGCACAGAACGACGAGGATGATTCCTGTCCATAGGCTTCGGGACATGTAGCAACTCCTTCCAGCAAGTGGTCCAAGGCCTGCATGGGTGCCACAGAACGAGCGGGCGGCCTTTTCAAGGAGTGCGCAACAGGGTGCCGACTCGCGAGCCGCCATGATATGTAAATGATTGTAGCACAAACCTCCCCGGGAATCAGCGCGATTCCCGGAAGGCAGGGAAGCAACCGCGCTTCGGAAGCGCGGGCAATCCCTTGGCAGCGGCGGTTTTGGGCCGTTTCGGATGCCCGGCGGCCGCACTCTCCTTCATCGCGTCCTCGGCGGTCGGCCCCGCGAGTCCCGAGGGCAGGGCACCTGGCCGAGGACATCGTACCCCGACAAGCAGTCGAGCCGATCGACGGCGTGGAAGATGTCGCGGCATTCGCTCTCGGAAACCGTTTGGCCCGGATCGTCCACGGCCGCGTACCCGGTGACCACCGATGCGAAGCAGACTTCGATGTCTCCTTCCACGCGACCGGCCAGGGTTTTGACTTTTCGTCCGAATCGATCGTAGAGATGGAGGGCCGAGGGAAGCGTGGCGAGGATTCTGCGAACGACGCCCCGTCGCAGGCACACCCCGGAATCGCCGGAAAGCAGGCATCCGACGCCGCGAGAAGATCGCGCGCCTCTGAATCCTCCAGCGCCGTCCCGGGAACGGAGGCGAGGCCGATCGCTTCAGCCAGAACCGATCGTACCCGAAGATCCGCTTCCCGCCGCGGACGAGGCATTTGCCACCAATGAATGGGCATCACGCGCGATGGGCATCATTCCGCGCGCGCCGTCCACAAGGAGTGCACAACCCGAGTTCGGCATGGGAGAATCGGGGAAGATTCGAGCGGGTACGAATACCCTCCTGCCTGGCATGAAGAATGTCCAGGAATTGACGGACTATTCGCCTTCATGGGACATTGACGCCGGAAGGTGGATTTCCGGAAGGTGGATTTGCCGATGGGCACGGGGTTCCTGTTTCAATTCTGTCCGCGGTGCGGCGAGGCGCTCGCTCCCGAACGGCCTTGTCCGGCATGCGGCTATCGTCAATATCGAAATCCCGTTGCCGTCGTCGCCGGGGTCCTGCTTTCTTCCGAAGATGCATTGCCTTCTCCCGGACGCTCGATCGCCCCCGGGCAGGCGACTCACATCCTGCTCGTGCGCCGGTCGGGCACCCATGCGGGAGCGTGGTGCATTCCCTGCGGATATGTGGATTACGAGGAAGACATCCGCGCCGCCGCGGCGCGCGAGATGCGCGAAGAGACGGGGCTGCGGGTCGCGGTCGAGGAGATCTGCGCGGTGAAATCGAACGCGCACGATCCCGAGAATCGCACGGTCGGGATCTGGTTTTTCGTGCGGTATCTGGGGGGAGCGATTCGCGCGGGGGATGACGCGAGCGAGGCGGCCTTCGCTCCGTTGCGGAATCCACCAAGCGAGCTGGCATTTCCCACCGATCGGGAAGTGATCGAGGCGCTGGCGCGCGCTGGCCAGGAGAGCGGCGGAAGATCTGCTCGAGGCGCAGGGGAATGAAGAGAGAAAGCATGCAAGATAAGAAGAGCAGAGGGGCAAAGGCGAAGGGGGGCGCTTCGCCGCGAAGCGCGTTCCACGCCGGAGAAGGGCGCGGAGCGAAGCCGAGCGATCCCGCGCCGCAACGCCGGGGCATGAAGGCCCGCCGGCCTGCCGCGCCTGTCGTGCGCGACGCGGCCACGCGCGAGTTCCAACGCGAGCGCGAGCGATTGAACGCGATCGTCATGCGCTATGCGGGCACGGCCACCAAGCGCTTCTATCATCTCGATTGGCAGGCGTATCAACCGGGGGCTCTGCCGGTCGAGGTCAAGGAGCTGCTCGGGCTGGTGGCATCGCTCGTGCTGCGCTGCGACGACTGCATTCGCTACCACCTGATCCGCTGCCGCGAGGAAGGGCTTTCCGATGCGGAGCTGGAGGAAGCTTCCGCGATCGCGCTTCTCGTCGGGGGCTCGATCACGATTCCGCACTTGCGACGCATGTGGGATGCCTGGGACGGGATGAAGCCGTGAGCGCGTCCTCGCCAGCCGGCGCCGGCCGCAGCGCTCGCGGAGGCGAGCGCGCGCAAGACGCCGCTTCCCTTTCGCCCGCGCCGCCAGGCCGTCGATCTTCTACGAGGCCCGCCGTTCTCGTCTGGTTTCGCTCCGATCTTCGTCTCGCCGATCATCCGGCGCTCGCCGCGGCGAGAGAAACGCAAGCGGATCTCGTGCCCGTGTTTATCTGGAGCCCTGGCGAGGAAGGGCGTTGGGCGCCGGGTGCGGCCGCCCGGTATTGGCTGCATCAATCGCTGCGCGCATTGGCGGAGGATCTCGAAGCGCTTGGTTCGCGGTTGATCCTGCGCAGCGGAGACGCGGTCGAGCAACTCGGCCGGCTGCTCGAGGAGACGCACGCGAGCGCGATCTACTGGAACCGTCGCTACGAGCCTGCCGCGCAGTCGCAGGAACAGCGCGTGCGCGCGCGTCTCTCCGGCGCGGCCGAATTGCGCGAGTTTCCGGGCAATTTGCTGTTCGAGCCGCACGAGTTGAAGACGAAGGCCGGCGGCCCATTTCGGGTCTTCACGCCGTTCTATCGGGAAGCGCTTCGCCAGTTGGAGGTGTCTCCCGGTTCGCTGACGACGCAAGGCAGGCCGCGCCGGCTGCGCGCGCCCCTTCGCTGGCCGCCAAGCCTGGCGTTGGAAGAACTGCGTCTGCTGCCGGCCATCGACCGGGCGGGAGGCATCCGCTCGGCGTGGACCTTTGGAGAACGCGCGGCCATGCGCCGCCTGCGCGGCTTTCTGTCCGGGCCGGCGGCATCGTATGACCGTTTGCACGATCGCGTGGGCGAGGAAGGCACTTCCCGGCTGAGCGCCCACTTGCACTTCGGGGAACTCTCGCCGCAACAGATCTGGCGCGCGCTGCAGTCGGCTGCTCCGAACGCGGGAGTGGAATCGTTCCGCCGTCAGATGATCTGGCGCGAGTTCGCGCATCATGTGCTCGCGCACTTTCCGGAGCTGCCGGAACGACCGCTCGATCGGCGCTTCGAGCGGATGCGATGGAGTCGCGGGCGCGCAGGGCTCGAGGCCTGGAAGCGCGGCCGCACGGGATATCCCCTCGTGGATGCGGCCATGCGCCAACTCTGGCAAACGGGATGGATGCACAATCGCGCGCGCATGGTCGCCGCATCGTTCCTGATCAAGGACCTTCTGATCGATTGGCGAGAAGGGCAAGCGTGGTTCTGGGACACGCTCGTCGATGGCGACCTCGCCAGCAACGCGTTCAACTGGCAGTGGGTCGCCGGATGCGGCGCGGATCCGGCTCCCTTCTTTCGGGTGTTCAATCCCCTGCTGCAGGCGAAGAAGTTCGATCCCCACGGGCAATATATTCGCCGCTTTCTTCCGGAGCTCGCCCGTTTGCCCGATGGCTTCCTTCACGAACCGGCCGGTGCGCCCCGTTCGGAGCTCTCGCGCGCCGGGATCGTGCTCGGCAAGACCTATCCCCGCCCGATCGTCGATCACGCCGAGGCGCGCGACCGGGCCTTGCTTGCTTTCACGCGGAGAAGCGCCGCGATTTGATCCGGGCAGAAAAGAATCCGGCCCGCATCCGCGCGACGACTGCGGCGGCCGGGTTGTATGGTGGCGAGCTCGTCCGCGCGCAGGATTGACGCCTTGTCATGACCTGCGGATTCGTTCAGGATCGCGGGGCGTCGGAGCGAGAGAAGCGGACGCGTGCATTCCGATTGACCGCTTCTCGCGCCGGATGACGGCGCCGACATGCGACGCTCGCACGCAAGCCGCCGCCGGACATTCGGCGGCGGTTCGCATCGGGTTCGTGTTCCTGCATGAGGCAGAGACATGGCGATGAAGCTCGTCTATCTCGATCACGCCGCCACATCGTGGCCCAAGGCGCCCGGCGTCTCGCAAGCCGTGGCCGACTTTCTCGATCGCATCGGCGCGAATCCCGGGCGGTCCGGCCATCGCATGTCGATCGAGGCGGGCCGGATCGTCTCTTCCGCCCGAGGGACGCTCGCATTCCTGCTGGGCGTCGAGGATCCTCTCCGCATCGTCTTCTGCTCGAATGGAACCGAAGCGTTGAATATCGCGCTCCATGGCTACTTGAGGCCGGGAGACGAGGTGGTCACGACTGCGGTCGAGCACAACGCGGTGATGCGTCCGTTACGCACGCTCGAGCGGGAGGGAGTGCGGGTCAAGGTCGTCGCTTGCACGCGCGACGGAAAGCTCGATCCCGCGCAGATCGCCGCGGCCGTCTCGGACGGCACCACGCTGATCGCGATGACTCACGCCTCGAATGTGACCGGCACGCTGCTGCCCGTCGCCGAAGTCGCGCGGATCTCCCACGCGCGCGGCATCCCGCTGCTCGTCGACGCGGCGGCGAGCGCGGGAGCGGTGCCGCTTTCGATGACGGAAATGGGGATCGATCTCCTCGCCTTCACGGGACACAAGGGACTGCTCGGGCCTCCGGGCACCGGCGGGCTGGCGATTGCGCGCACCTTCGACATCCGTCGCTTGCGTCCGCTCAAGCAGGGGGGAACAGGAAGCCGTTCCGAGCACGAGGAGCAACCCGATTTCCTGCCCGACATGCTCGAGAGCGGAACGGTGAACGGAGCGGGCATCGCGGGGCTGGCGTGCGGCACGCGGTGGATCCTGGAGACGGGCGTCGACACGATCCGCGATCGCTTGCGCGCCATGTCGCGGATGCTGCGCGATGGATTGGGGGCGATTCCGGGTGTCACGATTCATGGCCCCTCACGTCCGGAAGATCGCACCGGCATCGTTTCATTCACCATCGAGGGGAAGACGCCTTCGGAGATCGGCGAACGATTGGATCGGGAGCACGGAGTTCTCTGCCGGGTGGGGCTCCACTGCGCCCCGGCCGCGCACCGCACCATCGGCACATTTCCGGTGGGCACAGTGCGATTCTCGGCGGGCATCTTCCACACGGACGAGGAGATCGCACGCGCGATCGAGGCGGTGGCCGCCATTCAGAAACGGTGACGGATACGGCAGGGATCTACGCGCCGGGGCACGGACGCGCGTGAGGACGGTGCGGGCGAGGAGGAAGGCAGAGTGGCGGACGATTTCGCGGAGCACCAAGGCGACCAGGCGCAGCGCCGGCTGGAGCATGCGGTCGTGCTCTTCCACAGCACGCATCACGCCTTGCGGGCGGAATCGCTCGTTTGCGCCGCGGGCTTGAAAGCCGAGCTCGTGCCCGTCCCGCGCCAATGGAGCTCCGATTGCGGCGTGTGCCTGCGCATTCGCGCCGAGGATCGCGATCGCGTGGAAGAGATCCTCGGCGCCCATCATGTCGAGATCGCGGACATACGGGATCTTTGAACCGCCGGCGTCCGCACCCACGGCACGTCCGGTGCACGCGAATCCGCATTCGCCGTCCTTCGAAAGGCTCAGCAGGCAGGCGGTTCCATCCCCATCTTGGCCCAGTCTTCCTTCGCCGGCCCGAAGATGCCCGGCACCTGAATGCCCGCCTGGCGCATCAGCACCGTCATCTGCCCGCGGTGATGCATCTCGTGATCCATGAGGATGCGCAATGTGAGCCCGCGAGGCCAGCGCTCGCCGTACATATCATCCGTTTCACGCAAGGACGCGTCGGTCCATTGGGACGAAATCATCTTCACGAGCTCCGAAGTCGAGCGCTGGTACTCCTCCGCGATCTCGCGCGCGTTGGCCGGCGGAAGCTTCGAAGCGGGAGGAGTCATTGGCAGGCCCGTGTGAGCCATCATCTCGGAGACGGAGGTGGTCACATGCCAGGCAATGTGCCCGAGCGTGCGATGCCCCGGCGCGATGGGACGTGAGAGGCAGGCGTTGTCGAGGGCCGCGAGGATCTTGCCGGTGCCTTCGGTCAGCTGTCGGTAGGACGCCAGGAATTCATCGAGCTTCGTGAACATCGATCTCCTCCTTGCCCATGCCGCTGGGCCGCGTTGCTCTTCCATCAGCTTGCGTTTCTGAGCGGCGCCGTTTGATCACCACCAGGGTGATGTCGTCCGATTGAGGCATCCCGGCCGAGAATCGGTCGACCGCACTCAGGATCGCCTCCTTGATCTCGACCGCCGAACGATGCGCGTGTTCGCGCACCACTTGGACCAGGCGCTCCTCGCCGAACATGGGCGGAACATCGTCTTCATCTTCGGCCGCGGAGATACCCATTCCCTCGGCCGCGTGAAGGTCCACGCCCTCGAGATCGCTCTCGGCCGCCCTCGCACGTGCCGGTCCTTCCGCCTCCGTCACGCCGTCGGTGTAGAGAACGAGGAGATCGCCGGGCGCGAAGGGCACGGTCTCCTGTTCGTACGGCATGCCCTTCAGCATGCCGAGCACCACTCCGCCGCTGTTCAGGGTCTGCATCGAACCGTCGGCCTTGAGCAGCAGGGGCGGGTTGTGCCCCGCGTTCACCGATGTGAAGGTGCCTGTCTCCGAATCGAGCACGCCGTAGAAGAAGGTCGCGAACATATGCGCGTCCGTCGAGCGCGCGAGCAAGTCGTTCACGCGCGCGACGATCTCCGCGACGCTGCTCGGATGAATGACCTGCCCCTGCAGGCTCGCCTGGAGATTGGCCATCAACAGCGCGGCGGGCATCCCCTTGCCCGACACATCCGCGATCGCGACCCCGATCCGCCCCGGTTCGAGGGAGAGAAAATCGAAGTAGTCGCCGCCCACTTGCCGGCTCGGAACGCTGGCGCCGACCATGTCAAAGCCGGGCAGGTCGGGAATGCTGCGCGGAAGCAGGCGTTGTTGGATGGTGCGGGCGGTCTGCAACTCGCGCTCGAGCGTCTCGCGCGCGATCGCCGCTTCCCGGCCGCGCTGCACGGCAACCGTCATCTCGTTGAAGGACCCCGCCAGCATGCCGAATTCATCTTGATTGGGAAGCTCGATGCGCGTCTCCAGATCGCCGCCCGCCAGACGCACCGTGCCTGCGTGCAAGGCATTCACCGCGGAGATGATCCCACCCGTGATGCGGATTCCGAGAAAGAGCGCCAGGCCTTCGAGGATGAGGAAGAGGCCCGCGATCACGGCCATGCCGAAGAAGATCGCCTGGTTGAACTGATAATCGCTGCGGGCGAATTCGCGCGCGAGATCCGAGAGGCGGACATCGAGATGATAGAAGACCGCGGAAGGAACGATGCGATCGTCGCGCAGCGAAAGGATGTCGAGGAAACCTCCTCCGAAGCTGATCGGCCGGCGCCAGATCGGCTTCGCTCCCGGTGCGGTCGTCGTCGCGCGTTGAAAGTAGCCGCGCAAGTGCATGCGGGTGGTGTCGGCCATCGCATCGGCGATGCGCGCGCTGTCCGCTTCTCCCATCAGGACCTTGTCGGGCCCGAGGAATCCGACGTCGCAATTGAGCAGCTGCGCGAGATGATCGAGCGCGGCGTCATCGAGTTTGTAGGCGTCGATCGCGAAACGCGGCGTGCCCGTCTGGCGCATCCGCACCAGCCACAGCCCGTCCTGCATGTGCGCATAGGCGGTCGTGTCTCTCGGCGACCAGACGCGTCGCAGCGTGTCCTCGTCGGCCACGATGCGCGCCTGCGACCTGCCACCGCTGCCGATCGTGAGCGTGCCGCGTGGCCGGGGGCGAGCCTCGGGGGAGGGCGCTTCGTCCGCTGCGTGCGCGGGCTCCGCGGCGAACGTCAGGCGCGGCGGGGCGCTCAACATCTCCTTCAAAGGATCGAGCCAGACGGGCCGTTCGGAAAAGGGCAGGGAAGCGCCGCCGCGCCCGGCGTCGGCGTAGAAGAACGAGTCGGGCGCCGCGTGAAGCCTCGTGGGGAAGGGCAGGGGGCACAGGATCGCGCCCTGTTCCGTTTGCCGCGCCCACAAGTGGAGCAGGGAGCTCGTGCGCGCGGCGCGGCTGCCGCCCAGCATGCCGTAGGTGAGCACGACGCCGAAGACGACGACCAGCACGAGCGGCACGAGCGCGATGAAGAGCGCGCTCACTGCGAGCTTGGGCTTCAACCGCATGAAGTGCAGACGCATGCGAAAGAAGAGCTGCAGGAGCGAGAAGAACCAGAAGAAGCGCAGCGAGGCGACCGACCAGATCGCGAAGGCGCGGCCGATCGCGTGCGGCCAGGATGCGCCCTCGATCGGCTGGCCCGCGAGATTCCAGTCGAGGGTGATGAGCAGAAAGGCGAGAACGCCGAGCAGGAAGATGCGCATGCGCTCGTGCCCGGTCAGCAATTGATAGGGCCGGTACTTGCGCACGAGAAGAAAGGCGAAGCTGATCAAAATCGAAGGAATCGGATTGGCCTCGGATCCGCCGAGCAGGAGGATGAGCAGGGCGGCGAACGCGAGCGCGATCACCCAGAAGCGGCGAAAGCTGCTGTCGAGAAGCAGGAAGCGAATGGCGGCGAACCACGCCGTGGAAAGCAGCAAGGCGAGCGCCCAGGCGAACACGGCCCCTTCGTTGCCGATGAGGCGATGGAAGCCCCAGGCGAGCACGCATCCGCCCACCGCCAGGAGCAGCCGGCGCCACGCGGTCAGGGCCAACGCCTCGCGGCCTTCCTGCGGGGACGCGGCGAAGGCGCCGCCGCGCGCTGTGTCGCCATGTGCGGTCACGGAGCATTCTAGACCCGAATCGCGCGCGGGTGCCACCAGTAGTGCCGGGCAGCGGGAAGGGTGTGGGCCGCGCCGGCCATCGCCTCGCGCCCGCCCCACCTGAAGCCGCCTACGATCGTTGCGGGGTTCGCATCGCGATGCTACCGTGCGGCACGCCAATCGTGCTGTTCTCCGCGCGCGAGCCGTGGGCCCGATCGCGCGCCATGACAGATCGCGCCAGAAGCCGGATGGGCGCGTGAAAGAACCTCGGGCCTGGACGAGGACGGGCGGGATTGGGCAATCCTCCGCGCGGCATCGATCCCCGGAATCTTGCGCGGCAAGCGGCGGCCAGTCGCTTCGCGCGCAATGTGGGCGTGCTCGTTTCGGGGACCGCGATCGGTTACGCGCTCACTGCGCTCATATCTCCCGTCCTCTCCCGGATCTTCGATCCGGCCGCCTTCGGCCTGCTCGCGGTCTTCTCCTCGGTGCTCAGCATTCTTGGCGAAGCGGCCACCGGCCGCTACGAACTCGCGATCCTGCTTCCCAAGGAAGACGAGGAGGGGGCGAATCTTTTCGCCTTGACGGCGCTCGTTGCGTGCGGCGCATCCGCGATCACGCTCCTCGGCGTGGCGCTCGCCGGGCGTCCCTTCGCGCAGCTCCTCAAGAGCCCCGAGATCGCGCCGTTTCTGTGGTGGCTGCCACCCGCGCTGCTCGCGCTGGGAGTAGGCGCCGCCATCAGCCATTGGATGACGAGACGGCGCAACTTTCGCGCGATCTCCGGCGCGCAGATCTATCGCTCGGCCGGCACGGCCGCGACGCAGATGGCGACCGGGTTCCTGCGCACCGGGCCGATCGGATTGATCGCCGGCCGCGTTGCGGGCGAGGCGCTCTCCTCGATCGGCCTCGCGCTCAGCATTCCCGCCGCCGACCGGGCGTTCCTCAAGCGTTCGATCCGCAAGGTCGAGATCCGCCGCCTCGCGCACGCCTATCGCGACTTCCCGAAATTCAGCATGCCGCAAGGCCTCGTGAATGCGATCTCGCAGAGCGTGCCCTCCTTCCTGCTCACCGCGTTCTACGATTCGCAGATCGTCGGCTTCTACGCGATGGGCCACCGGCTGCTCTATCTGCCGTCGCGCTTTCTCGGCCAGGCGGTCCGGCAGGTGTTCCTGCAACGCTCCAGCGAGACGCAGGCGCACGGGGGAGACATCCACCGGCTCTTCACGCGCACGACCCTGGGGCTCTTCGCAATGGGGCTCGTCCCCGCGCTGATCATCATTCTCTTCGGACCGCCCTTCTTCCGGGTCGTGCTGGGATCGAACTGGGAAGAGGCGGGCGTCTATGCGCAATGGATGGCGGTGTGGCTCTTCTTCGGGTTCGTGAATCCGCCCGCCGCGGTACTCATGCAGGTGTTGCGGCTGCAGCAGTACTTGCTCGCGTTCGACATCGCGCTACTGCTCGCGCGCACCGCGGCGTTGGTGATCGGAGGCATGGCCTACTCGCCGCTCACTTCCATCGCGCTCTTCAGCATCGTCGGGGCAGTCTTCAACGCCGCCTTGCCGGTGGCGATGTGGTGGTACACGCGCCGCCATCGCGATCTGCGTCCGGCGCTTTCGGAGGACGACGGCCGGGAACCGTAGGAGCCGGCGTTTGCGCGCAGGCCCGGGATCGCGAGGGCTTGTTGAGGCCGGGAGGCAGCGGTGCTGCAGTTCTGGATTTCGATCACGCCCGCCGAAGCGACGCCGTCGGCTCCGCCGTCGCGCGGCGTTCCCCTTCCCGATCGCGCGCTCTTCGATCGCGTCCTCGGCTCGCGCCGCGTGCGCGTGCTCGGGATTCCGGAGACGGCGCGCGCGAGTTCGCGGCCGGAACCTGCCAACTGGGAACAAGGCCTGGGAAAGCGCCACGCTGCTTTCCTCACAAACCCGGAAGACGACGACGACCCGCGCGTGGTGATCGACGAGCAGGCGCGCGCGGTCACGATCACCGTTCCCTACAGCTCGACCACGCAGATCTTCTTCACGCGACGCAACGAGGAGCTGCTCTTCTCGGGCGATCCCCGCTTGCTGCATGCGCGAGGCATGTCGCTGGACCCGCAAGCGGTCCTCTGTCTCTTCGAATTCGGTGCGCTCGTGCCGCCGCTCTCACTGTGGCGCGAAGTGCGCCGGCTGCCGCCCGGATTTCGCACTACCATCGATGTCGACACGCTCGCCTGGAAGAGCGGGCGCCTGGATGTGTGGGGGCCTGAGCCTTCAGGAGAAGCCGCGCGCGACGCCGCTTCGCAGGAAACGCTCGTGGCCGCGGAGCTCGATCGCGTGTTGCAGCGCACCTGCCCCGACGGCCGCCCGCTCATTCTCTTCAGCGGGGGAGTGGATTCGGGGCTCCTCGTCGCGCGGGCGAAGGCGCTCGGATGGAACGAGACGCGCCTCTTCCACTATCGCATGAGCGCGGGCGATCCCGAGGGCGCGCTCGCCGAACGCATGGCGCGCGCGCTCGAGCTGCCGCTCGTGGTGCGGACGAACGATTTCGCGGATTGGGCGGACCCGATCGCGCATCTGGCCCGCGATTACACTCAGCCGCTGGGCGATTACTCGATGATTCCCACGCGCCTCTTGTCCGCGGATGTGTTTTCTCACGCGGGCGCGACCAGCGTCGTGTGGGACGGCACGGGAGCGGACGGCGTGTTCGGAAGCTTCGCGAAGCTCGCGCGCTGGCAGGGCCTGTACGCGCAGCCCGGCGCGTTGCGCGCTACAGCAGGATGGTTGTACAACGCGGGGCGCATGTGGGGGAGCGACACGCGCCTGAGCCGCCGCCTCGGGGCCGCGCGCATCTCGCGCATGATGCCTCCGCTGCTCGCGTCGATGATCGCGGAGAATCCGCTGCGCGGCATCGCCTATCACGCGAGCGACGAGGATGCCCGCGCGCTGCACGAGCGGGTGGTGCGCGACATCGAAGGCTTCGCCGCCCCGCTCGCGGAAGAAAACGCGACCGCGCGAGTGCTCGATTTGCGCCACATCATCTGCGATTTCACCGCCCAGAAGGACGCGCCCCTCTTCCTCGGCGCGCATCCCGACATCGCCTATCCCTTTCTCGATCCACGCATCGTCCGCCTCGGTTTTCGGTCGGCCGTGTCCTGGCCCGGGCCGCGCGGGGAATCGAAAGCCGTCTTGAAGCGCCTGCTAGCGAACGCCATCGGACCGGAGATGGTGTATCGGCCGAAGAGCGGATTCACGCCTCCGATTGCCGCCGGCTTTCGCGAAGGCGTCCTGCGTCGCGCGCTCGAGGCGGTGTTGGAGCGCGGCCATCCGCTCGCGCCGTTCCTGAAACAGCGCACACTCTCCGGCATGGTTCGCCGCGCGGGGAGCGGGGATCTTCCCCATCGCGTGTACAACTTCCTGTGGATGGTGGTGTCGGCGACGCATTGGCTGGAGCAATTCGAGCGGATGGAGACGAGGGAATAGACGAGCTCGACGGAGTTCATCGGCGCAGCGGAGTTCATCAAGGCGGCGGTTTGATCAGGGCAGCGATTTCATCCAGGCAGCGATTTCACCCAGGCAGTCGTTTCATCAAGGCAACTGAATCGATCCCACCGTCGCGAACCCATCTCCCCCGCGCGGAAAGAACCCGAGCCTGTCGAAGCCCGTCTGCGCTGCAGCGGGCGGCGTCTCGATGTCCGCGAGCACCATTCCCCTGGCGTCGCGCACGCGCGGAGCGAGCGGTTGCGCGGCGAGAATCGACGCCCCGCGATAGTAGACGAGCGTGTATTCGGCATGGGGATCGAGCTCGACGGTCATGCGTTCCGCGCGCCGCGCATCGGGGAGAGCGACCTGCAACCCGTTGAAGGAGAATCGCACCGCGCGACCGCCGCGCGCCGTGCCTTCGGAGGGAGGCGTGGGCGCAAGGTCCGCGAGCGAAACGCGCCTCGGTTCGAGATACCGCGTGCGATCGAATCCGGGCCTTTGGCCGCTGAAATTCAGGCGCAGGATTTCGCGCAGCCGTTCGCCCGATCCCAACGGCCCGCGCGTGATCAGGTCCAGGCGGCTGCTCCACTGCCCGATGTCGCGGTCGCGAATGTGGTCCTCGCCGGTCATCAGCGATTGCAGGTAGCCTTCGGGAATCGCCCGCAGGAAATGCCCGACGCGCCAATTCGACGCTTCCGGTTTTCGCACGGCGCCGAAGGGATCGAAGCGCAATGCGGGCATGCGGGCGAGCAACGGGTCGGTGAGGCCGTAGTAATCGAGCACCGTGAGACGCGGGCCCGCGTAGTAGCCCAATTCCCCGATCGCTCCTTCCAGCACGAGGCCCGCGCCGCGTGCACGCAGGGCCTCTCCTTGCTCGCGTCCGAAGGCGCGCGTTGCCGCCGTGTGGCGTGAGGCGGGGAAGAGCGCCCGTCCCGGCAGCGCATAGTAGGCGCGCTCATCGGCGATCCCGTCGCGATCGATGAAGCGCGCGGCTTCATCGCCCGCCCCCGCAACCGCTGCTGCGGAGGGCTTGCCGCTTCCGAACAGCGCTTGCGAGAGGCCAAGGCGCGGAGCGACGCCGAGGATCACGATCGCGCTTGCGATCACGAGCGCGCGCTTGCGCGTGAGCGTGAGCGCTGCAACGCCCAAGGCAACCGAGGCGAAGAGCGGCGCGGTGAAGAAGCGCCCGCCCATGAAATCGCCGCCGATGCGAAGAATGTAGAGGAGATAGAGGAGGATGCCGGCCGAGATGGCAATGGCGGTGCGATCGATGGCGCGATGGTCATCCGCGCGGTGTCCATCGGTGCGGTGATGATCGGCTTGGCGCTCGTCGGCTTCAACGGTGCCGTCGCGATGGGGAATGCGCGCAGCCTTCGCTGCTACGCCGCGCAGGAAGGGAAGCGCGATACCGGTGAGCATCACGATCAGCGTGAGCGGATCGAAGCGCAGCGTGTGACGGAAGTACCGCAGGCCTTGTGCGGCCAGCTCTCCCGCGGGAATCCCGGTCGAGAGCTTCGCGTACGCCGTGTTCGGAAACAGGAACCCGTAGTACGCGAGCGAGAAGAGCTCCCACAAGAGAAACGGCGCGAACCCCAGCGCGAGCCATCCGAGCGCGCGCCCGCGCGGGCGCGTCTGCCAGAATGCGAGCGCGAGCGCGGGCAAGACGAGCAGCAGAGTGTCCAAGCGATTCAAGGCGAGGAGGCCCGCGAGAAACGCGAGCGTCGCGAAGCGCCGCATCGTCCATCGAAGATCGAGCGCGCCTCTCCAGAAGGCCACACAGAAGAGAGCCAGCAGCAGATGCGTGAGCGGGTTTTCGAGGCCCGAGGTGGAATAGTCGATGAAGACCTTGGAGAAGATCAGCACGAGCAAGGCCGGCACGAGCGTGGTCGACGCGCTTGCGCGGATCCATGATTCGCCTGGCGACTTCCGCATCTTGGGTGCAGTGAGATTCGGCTTCTGCCCATCGAACCCGCGCACGAGCACGAGCGCGGCGAGCAGCGAAACGAGCGCGCCGAGCACGACCGCGGTCGCGAGCGCGCTTCCGGTGAGCGCGTGCACGGGGATGAGCAGGAAGAGCCAGAGGGGATGCGTGTACGTCTGCACGCGCGCAGGCGGGTTCCAGGTCAGGCCGTGGCCGTGCAGGAAGTTGTCGACCGTGCGAAAGGTGATGAAGGCATCGTCGCAGATCCACGCGGTGCGCAGGACGAGCAGAGCGAAGAGCGCGAGCACGCCCACCAGAACGAGGCTCGACACGGTCGTTCCCGAAGCGTTCGGCGCCGGCGCGAGACGGCTCCTGCTTCGCGATGCATCCGCAATAGCCTCATCCTGATGGAACACCGGACGAG
Source organism: uncultured bacterium (assembly GCA_964482205.1). Classification (GTDB taxonomy): domain Bacteria; phylum Eisenbacteria; class RBG-16-71-46; order CAIMUX01; family WJJG01; genus JAZDGX01. The sequence continues at coordinate 98,299 of CAYZWI010000005.1, forward strand.
CCAACCCTCCAAGCCGGGAGCTGAACCTGGACTTCACCGATGTCGGTCCCGTCGGCCCGCCGGGTTCCGATCAGGCGGCGGAAGGAAAGCCGCTTCCGTCGCGCAGGAGTCCCGGCGAGGAACGAGATACTGAAGAGCGTACGGAATGCCGCCGGTCAGCGTCAAGCGGGTGGAATTCACAGCCATGCGGCTCTGCCCGGGGACACCGGCGCAACCCGCGAATGCAAGTGTGACTCATCATCGAAGCGCCCAGTCTTCCTAGCCGTTCTCGTCCGCAGATAGGAAGAGGCGGTCTTCTTAAGGGAGAAGACCGCCTCTCAGCCTCGGTGCTGGACCGAGGGGTCATTCCATCCTAACGGATCATCAGGAATCGCGTCGTCATGGTCCCTTCGGGTCCCGCGATCCGAACCAGATAGACTCCCGCCGGCGCCGCTCGGCCCGTGTCGTCTTGGCCGTCCCAGAAGACTTCGTGGCTACCGGCAGAGAGATTCGCCTCGGAGATATTGCGGACGCGGCGGCCCGCGATGTCGTGGACGCTCGCCCGGACCGGCCCGTCAGCACGGAGAGTGAAGTGGATGGATGCATGCGAGGACCCCGGGTTCGGGCGCACGTCCAGGCGGGGGAGCTGCACGGACGGGCTACCGTCCACGACATCGGCTCCACCCTCGCATTGCGCAGGCACGATCTGGAGACCGCGATCGTCGTCCGCCACGTAGACGTAGTCGCCAGAGACGGCCACGCCATATGCCCGCCCCGGCGTGTCCACGCTGGCCACGATCTGCGGGTTCGCGGGATTCGTGATGTCGATCACCTGGAGACCGGAAGCACGATCCGCCACGTAGGCGTGGGTACCGGAGACGGCCACGCCACAGGCATAGTCCGGCGTGTCCACGCTGCCCACGATCTGCGGGCTCGCGGGATTCGTGATGTCAATCACCTGGAGAGAACCATAGTCCGCCACGTAGGCGTGGGTGCCGGAGACGGCCACGCCCTGGGTGTACCCCGGCGTGACCACGCCGCCCACGATCTGCGGGCTCGCGGGATTGGTGATGTCGACCACCTGGAGACTGCTGATATCCGTGATGTAGGCGTGGGTGCCGGAGATGGCCACGCCACAGGCGGAATACGGCGTGTCCACGCTGCCCACGATCACGGGGCTCGCGGGATTCGTGATGTCGATC
>CAYZWI010000005.1:99579-248928 GCA_964482205.1 uncultured bacterium
CCACGCTGCCCACGATCACGGGGCTCGCGGGATTCGTGATGTCGATCACCTGGAGACCGGAATCCTCGTCCGCCACGTAGGCGTGGGTGCCGGAGACGGCCACGCCATAGGCTTCCCCCGGCGTGTCCACGCTGCCCACGATCTGCGGGCTCGCGGGATTCGTGATGTCGATCACCTGGAGACTGGTGATATCCGCGACGTAGGCGTGGGCGCCGGAGACGGCCACGTCTCGGGCGAAGGACGGCGTGTCCACGCCGCCCACGATCTGCGGGCTCGCGGGATTCGTGATGTCGATCACCTTTAGACCATAACTGTAGGCCGTCACGTAGGCGTGGGTGCCGGAGACGGCCACGCCATAGGCGTAGCCCGGCGTGTCCACGCTGCCCACGATCACGGGGCTCGCGGGATTCGTGATGTCGATCACCTGGAGGCCGGAACCATAGTCCGCCACGTAGGCGTGGGTGCCGGAGACGGCCACGCCATAGGCGTAGCCCTGTGTGTCCACGCTGCTCACGATCTGCGGGTTCGCGGGAATCGCGATGTCGATCACATGCAGACCGGAATCGTCCGCGACGTAGGCGTGGGTGCCGGAGACGGCCACGCCATTCGCGTCCCCCGGCGTGTCCATGTTGCCAACGATCTGTGGGCTCGCGGGATTCGTGATGTCGATCACCTGGAGACCGGAACCATAGTCCGCCACGCAGGCGTAGTCGCCGGAGACGGCCACGCCACTGGCGTCGCCTGGCGTGTCCACGCTGCCCACGATCACGGGGCTCGCGGGATTCGTGATGTCGATCACCTGGAGGCCGGAACCATAGGCCGCCACGTAAGCGTGGGTGCCGGAGACGTCCACGCCATAGGCACGATCCGGCGTGTCCACGCCGCCCACGATCTGCGGGCTCGTGGGACCCGTGATGTCGATCACCTGGAGACCGGAATCATAGTCCGCCACGTAGGCGTGGGTGCCGGAGACGGCCACGCCCCGGGCGGAACCCGGCGTGTCCACGCCGCCTTCCCAATGAATGTAGTCCTCCCCATAGTCAATGCAGTCCGCGGCCGCCACGTCGAAGTGCGGCCCGACCGCAAGCGCCATGAGGCAACCGAGAACCAGAACTGCGTGGAACCTGCATTCAAACCTCAAGACCAGACCTGATGACCGCTTCGATACGCGCATCTGGCACCTCCTGAAATCGACACCCGCCCCCGGCCTGTGGTCATCCGCACGAGCCGCTTCGATAGTGGTCGGAGGATCAGAGCTGAACTGCGAGTACCGCCGAATCGAGTCGAGAGAATCTCGACCCGGCCGCGCGGACTGGACTCCGAAGCGTCACCCTCGCAGCAGCACAGGACCCCTTCGCAGTCACCCACACTAGTTAAGTGTACCGCTTGAACCAGGGACAAACAAGGGAGCGGGCGGGACCATGCGCGTGATATATCGCTTGTTTGTCAGGAAAGAGAAATGGGGCATCCCGCGCGTGAATTATACAAGGCGAATCGGGCGATCAAGGAGATGCGCTAAGAGGCGAAAGGCCAGGTATATGCGCTCAAGGATCGCACGAATGCTCATCGGCTCGGCGAGACGTTCAGCAAGCGGCTCGCCGGTTCGCCGGCCGGTGGTAGGAGCGTTATCCGGCCGCAGTGGCCCGTTTCACACGCGCCCCCCGCGCGCTATTCCTCGCGCAAGAACTTATATCGATAATCGGTCGGGGGAACGAAGGTCTCCTTGATCGTGCGCGGCGTCACCCAACGCAGGAGATTCAGCATCGAGCCCGACTTGTCGTTGGTTCCGCTCGCGCGTGCGCCGCCGAAGGGCTGCAATCCCACCACCGCGCCCGTCGGCTTATCGTTCACATAGAAGTTGCCGGCGGCGTAGCGCAGGCGCCGGTGCGCGAGATGGATCGCGTAGCGATCGCGCGCGAAGATCGCGCCGGTGAGCGCGTAGGGAGAGGTCGCGTCGCACAGCGAGAGCGTCTTCGCATACTCGGCCGCCGGGTAGATGTACACCGAGAGCACCGGTCCGAAGATCTCTTCTTCCATGAGACGCGAATGCGGATCGCGCACTTGCACGACGGTGGGCTGGATGAAGTAGCCGCGCGCTTTGTCCGCGCCGCCGCCCGCGATCACTTCCGCGTCGGGTGATTGATTGGCGTAATCGATGTAGCCGGTGATGCGGTCGAACGCTTTTTCATCGATGACCGCGCCCACGAAGTTCCGAAAGTCGCGCGGATCGCCCATGCGCAGTTCGCTCAAGGTCGAAAGCAGCGCGGTCTTCACCTCGGGCCAGAGCGTATCGGGCAGGTAGGCCCGGCTCAACGCCGAGCACTTCTGCCCCTGGTATTCGAACGCTCCCCGCACCAGCGCGCAGACGAGCGCGGCGGGATCGGCCGATTCATGGGCGAGCAGGAAGCCCTTGCCGCCGGTCTCGCCGACGATGCGCGGATACGAACGATAGCGCCCGATTGAATCTCCGATCGTCTTCCACAAGAGCTGGAAGGTCCCGGTCGATCCGGTGAAGTGCAAGCCGCCCAGCGAAGGATGCGTGATGAGCTCGTTTCCGATCACTTGCGGGTCGGCCGGCAGGAAGTTGATCACGCCCGGCGGAAGTCCCGCTTCCATCAGGATGCGCATGATCACATACGAGGAATAGACCGAGGTCGAGGCGGGCTTCCAGATCACCGAGTTGCCCATCATCGCGGGCGCCGAAGGCAGATTGCCGGCGATGGAGGTGAAGTTGAAGGGCGAGATCGCGAAGATGAATCCTTCCAGCGGCCGCCACTCGAAGCGATCCCACACTCCGAGCGAGGAGGCGGGCTGCTCGGAGTAGACGCGGTTCACGAAGTGCGAATTGAAGCGCCAGAAGTCGATGAGCTCGCAGGCCGCATCGATCTCGGCTTGATGCACGGTCTTTCCCTGCCCGAGCATCGTGGCCGCGTTCAATTCCGCGCGCCGCGGCCCGGCCAGCAACTCCGCCGCTTTGAGGAAGGCCGAGACGCGCTCGGTCCACGGAATGCGCGGCCACTCGCGCCACGCGTCGCACGCCGCGCGCACGGCCAGGCGCACTTCCTCCGGCCCGGCCTGATGATAGATCGCGAGCACATGCCCGTGATCATGCGGCATGACCACTTTGGCGGTGCGCCCGGTGCGCACTTCCTTGCCGCCGATCACGAGCGGAATCTCGATGGGGGCGGCCGCCATCTCGCGCAGCCGCGCTTTGATTGCCGCGCGCTCGGGACTGCCGGGCAGGTATTCCTTGATGGGCTCGTTCTGCGGCAGGGAGAGGTTGACGATCGCTTCGTCCACGGGGCACCTCCGGCACCGGCCGGCGGCCGGATGCATCGACGCTCTAGGGATCGTCTCCCGGCCGCGTGATACAGGATCGCGGGGGAAGACGAAACGAACATGCGCGGGGCGGGGGTTCCCGCACACGCGAGCTCGGCCCGGTCATCCGGCCAGAGCCCGCGTTCCCGCGCATTGTCGCGATTCGATCGCCCGGATGTCAAGCCGCCGCGGCGCGTCGCTTCCCGGCATCGCCGGCGCGCATGCCCTCGGTCGCGCTCACGCCGCGCGCGCCCTCGCGGCGCCCGCGGCCGTCACGCCTCACTTGGCCGGTTCCGGCTCCTGGAGGATCACTTCGATGGGGCATTCGATCTTGATCTCGTTGCCGAGCAGCGCACCGCCCTGATCGAGCGCGCGGTTCCACACGACCCCGAACTGGGTGCGATCGATGGTGGTTCGCGCGATGAAGCCGCCGCGCCGGCCCATGCCGGGAATGTCGCCGAAGCCGAGCATCTCCACATCCATCGTGACCGGACGCGTGACGCCGCGGATGGTGAGGTTGCCGTGCACGTGGAAGAGGCCTTCCTTCTCGCCCGGCTCCATGCGATCGCTTTCGAAGACGATCGTCGGGTACTTCTCGGCGTCCAGGAAATCCGCGGTGCGCAGATGCCCGTCGCGTTTCTCGTTGTCGGTGTCGATGCTGGCGGTCTGGATGGTGAGCGAAATCCGTGACTGGGCGGGATTCTGAGGGTCGTAGTGCAGCGTGCCCTGGAAGTCCTTGAAGCGTCCGGGCGTGGGGCTGAAGAGATGGCGCACTTCGAAGCGCACGCCGGAGTGGGCGACATCGATCGTGTAGACTTCGGGCGTGGAAGCCGCGGCCGGGGCTTGCGCCATCGCGGGCGCAATCAAGCCGGAAGCGATCGCGAGCGATACGAACGACGCGGCGATGACGAGAGGCGCGATCGACGGGATCCGCATCCGATCGACTGCCGGCCATGCTCTCGTGGGGAAGAACTTCATGGACTACCTCCTTACGGTGAACAGGACCATCGTCTTCAGGCAAATATCGAACGCCGGTTTGAAGCCCGGGTATCACCCACCCTCGCTTCGGAAGTTCCCGCAGGGAACCGAAAGGGGGACACGGAGCGGGAGTCTGCCCTGGGCGGTCCCCAAACCTTCGTCGAGCGCCTCGATTCACGGAATCTCGCCGGAGAATGCGGGCTGCGCAAGAACATGCGATCATCTCCGGCAATGCCGCCTCCGGGGCAATGGTTTGCCGGAAAAACTGCGGTGCAAGAGGCATCGTTGACGGGAAGAGCAACAAACGGACGGCCTGAGAAGCGGACCAGTACAGTGAAGAGACATCTTTCGCAAGGCGGCCGGAGCGGTCGCGATCGCGTTCGGCGAGTTCCTCTCCGGGGCGCTTCCCCGTCGCGCGTGATGCGCGGGACCGAGGCGCGCCCCATCGACGCAAGCGTCATCCATCCGCTCAGCCGCGAAACGCTCGTGTGGTATCGCCGGGCCCGCAGGAGCTTTCCCTGGCGAGGAACGCGGGACCCGTATCGCATCTGGATCTCGGAGATCATGCTGCAGCAGACGCGCACGGAAACGGTGCGCGAATACTATCCCGCCTTCCTCGCGCGCTTCTCGACGCTTCACGATCTTGCGCGCGCGAGTCTCTCCGATGTGCTGAAAGCGTGGGAGGGGCTCGGATACTACGGTCGCGCGCGACATCTGCATGCCGCGGCCGGGCAAGTGGACGCGGCCGGCGGATCGCTGCCGCGCGCAGGCGAGGAATGGATCCGGCTTCCCGGAATCGGCCGTTACACGGCGGCCGCTATCACCGCGATCGCGTTCGGGGACCGGCATCTCCCGCTGGACGCGAACATCCGCCGGGTCGTGCAGCGGACCTTCGATCTCGAGCGCGCGAGCGACGCGGATCTCGAGCGCGCGGGGGCGCCCTTGCTGGCGGGCCTCGATCGACGGCGCGTGCCTGCCTTGGTGCAGGCGCTGATGGACCTGGGCGCGACCGTGTGCCTCGCCCGGCGTCCGCGCTGCGAGGCGTGTCCCTTGACCGCGCGCTGCGCGGCGCGCAAGGCCGGCACCGTGGATCAGCGTCCGCGCAGGGAACGGCGCGCGGCCCCTCCTCATCGCGTGGGCGTGATCGCCTGCCTGCGCAACCACCGCGACGAATGGCTGCTCGTCCATCGTCCGCCACAAGGTTTGTTGGGCGGATTGTGGGAGCTGCCCGGAGGATCGCTACGCCCGGGCGAGACGCCGCAACGCGCCTTGCGCCGCGAAATGCGCGCTCAATTCGGACTCACCGGACTGCGCGACCTTCGCGCGGAAGGCAGCGTGGATCACGCGTACAGCCACTTCTCCATCACGCTCCATCTCGTGCGGGGAAGGGTGTTGCGCGAGAACGCTCGACCGGTGAGGCGCGCATCCGCAGCGCCATCGAAGCGCGCGCGTGATTCGAGCGGCGCGGGCCCGGCCGAGATCCGCTGGGTGCCCTTCGCCGCCATCGCCCGCCATGCGCTGCCGGCGGCGAGCCACCGGGCGATCGCGCGGTTTCGGGCGGTTCTTTCCATTGATGGCGGTCGCGCGCGCGGGTAGCGTGGAGCGGGGAATTCTTGACGAGGAGGAACCCATGGCGGAAGAGCGGAAGATCGGGAGAGTGACGCACTACTTCGGCAAGATCCAGGTGGCGGCGATCGAATTGACCGACGGCGACTTGTCGGTGGGAGAGACGATCCGCATCAAAGGCCACAGCTCCGACTTCACCCAGACGATCGCCACCATGCAGATCGACCGCGTCGATGTCCCAAAAGCCGTGAAGGGCCAGTCGGTGGGCATTCGCACCAACGAACATGCCCGCCCCGGGGACGAGGTGTATAAAGTCGACAGCGGAGCGTGAATCGGGCGGGGCTCAGCCCTTCTTCAACACGTGGTCGACGATCTTCAGCAGCATCTCGGGAACGACGGGCTTCTGCAGCACGCCGGTGAGATCGAGTTGCGAGAAATCGATGTTCTGGGTCAAGGCATCGCCGACCGAGCTCAGCATGTACACGGGCGTCGTCGCGCCCAACGCCCGGATGTTCTGCACGAAGGCGAGGCCCGAATCCGCTTCCTCCATCATCAAGTCCACGATCACGAGATCGGGCTTCTCGGCTTGATACGCCTGCAGCCCGGCCTGCCCGGAGTTCGCCGTCCGAACCACGCAATTCCTGTGTTCGAGAACCAGCCGGAGCGATTCCAGGACATCCGGATCGTCGTCGATGCAGAGAATGACAGGCGTTCCTTCACTCATGGCGTTTGCGTCTCCTCCCTTTTCGCCCCGGCGCTTCCGTGCCTGAAACCCGCGGCTCGTTCCTCCAGGTCCGCACAACTATACCAGGACCGCCCGGCGCTTGCGCGGGAAGTCTCGGATCCATTTACCGGCTTCCATCCGCGCGCCGGTCGTTGCCTTGCCAAGCGGGCGTTTCAGTCCGCCTGCCGAGAGACGGCAGCGCTCCCGTTCGCGCTCCCGCCCGCGCGATAGATCTCCATGGCCTCGGGAAACGGGGCCAGCGCGCGCGCGAAGATGCCGAGCGACCAGGCGATCGCCATGCCGAAGTTCGTGATCGGCACATTCGCCTGACGCGCCTTCAAGATCCGCGAGAGCATCTCCCGCCGGTTCCACATGCACGCCCCGCAATGGACGATCAGCCGGTAGTTGGGCAAGTCCTCCGGCCAGTCGCGTCCCTGGCTGTTGGCGACGGCCAAGGGCCCGCCCACGCGCTCGCCCAGCCACGCGGGCAGCTTCACCCGCGCGATGTCGTCCTCGATGGGATGATGCGAGCAGGCGTCCGCGATCAGCACGCGATCCCCGGGCCGCAAGCGTTCGATCGCCATCGCTCCCTGGACGAAGGCGGAGAGATCGCCTTTGTAGCGCGCGAAGAGAATCGAAAAGCTCGTCAGCGGAATGTCCTTCGGCGTGTCGGCGTCCACCTTCCGAAAGGCTTGCGAATCGGTGACGACCAGGGCCGGTTTGCGCTTCAGCGAGGCCAGCGCGTTGGGCAGATCGCGGTCTTTCACGACCACGCACCACGCCTCGTTGTCGAGGAGATCGCGGATGGTCTGCACCTGCGGAAGGATGAGCCTTCCCTTCGGCGCCTCCTTGTCGATCGGGACCACGAGCACGACCGCCTGGCCGGGGGAGACGAGGTCTCCGAGAATGCTCGGCGGGTTCACCGCTGCTTCGGGCGCGCAGCGGACGAGTTCCTCGCGCAGCTCCTCGATGCCTTCGCCTCTCGCCGCGTCGGTCAACGCGACCGCTATCCCTGCTTCCTGCAAGCGCGCGCGCAACGCCGCGGCCGGCTCTTCGAGATCGCGCTTGTTGAAGACCGCGATCACCGGCGTTCCCCGCTCGCGCAAGGCCCGCGCGATCTCGTCCTCGAAGGCTCCCCATGCGGATCCCACCGCCACGATCAAGCCGAGGTCGGTGCGATCGAGGATCCCGTGCGTCTTCTTCACGCGCAATTCGCCCAGGGCCCCGGTGTCGTCCACGCCCGCGGTATCGATGAAGAGCACCGGGCCGAGCGGCAGGAGCTCCATCGGCTTCTCGACCGGATCGGTCGTCGTGCCGGCGATGGAGGAGACGATCGAGACCTGTTGCTGCGTGAGCGCGTTCAAGAGCGAGGACTTGCCCACATTGCGACGGCCGAAGAGGCCGATGTGCAGACGCATGCCTTTCGGTGCGGCCTTCATGTTTCCTCGCAGACTTCGATCGTCTCTTCTCGCGCGGCGCTCTTCCGCGTGCGCCCGCGCCCCCAGGCTTCGCCCGCCATTCCTCTCACAGATACAGATCGCGGTCGTCCGTCTCGCGAATGCGCCGCAGGCGATCCACGAGGTCGCGCTTCTCGGGCCCCTCGGGCATGCGCGCGAGCTCTTCGGCCACGCGCTTCTCTCCCTCGGCGCGCGTCTCCGGGCCGGCGTAATCGACTAGATATTCCATCAGCGTGGTCAACGCGTTCGGAGTGCAGAAGCGCTTGATGAATCCGGGAATCGCGAATTCCATGAAGTGCTCGCCGGTGCGGCCTAGGCGATAGCAGGCGGTGCAGAAGCTCGGCACATAGCCGTCGGCCATGAGCTCGCGCATGACCGTGTCGAGCGAGCGCGTGTCGCCGAGCTCGAATTGTTGGAGCTCCATGCACTGCGCGTCGCTCATCATCGTATAGCCGCCCAGCTCGACATTGCTGCCCGCGTCGATCTGCGAGACGCCGAACGACATCGCTTCCCGCCGCAACGCCTCGGGCTCGCGCGCGGTCAAGATCAAGCCCGTGTAGGGCACGGCCAGGCGCAGGATCGCGATCAGGCGCTTGAAGGATTCGTCGTCCACGAGATGGGCTTCGTCCGTATGCACGCCCGAGGCGGGGCGCAGGCGCGGGAAGCTGATCGTGTGCGGGCCCACCCCGTAGCGCTCCTGCAAGTGCAGCGCGTGCCGCACGAGACCGAGCACTTCGAAGCGCCAGTCGTAGAGGCCGAAGAGCACGCCGATGCCGACGTCGTCGCAGCCGGCCTCCATCGCGCGGCTCAGCGAATCGAGCCGCCAGAGATAGTCTCCTTTTCGGGTGCCGGCGGGATGGACCTGCGCGTAGGTCTCGTGATGATAGGTCTCCTGGAAGATCTGGTAGGTTCCGATCCCCGATTCCTTGATCACGCGGAAGCCTTCGAGATCGAAGGGAGCGGCGTTGATGTTGACCCGCCGGATCTCGCCGTGTCCGACGCGCTCCGCGTACACGATGCGGACGGCGTTCGCGATGAAGTCCGGGGTGTAGCGCGGATGCTCGCCGAAGACGAGAATCAGCCGCTTGTGGCCCTTCTCCTCCAGGGCCCGCACCTGCTCGCGAATGGCTTCCTCTTCCAAGGTGACGCGGATCGCGTCGCGGTTGCTCCTTCGAAACCCGCAGTAGACGCAGTCGTTCATGCACTGATTGCCGATGTAGAGCGGCGCGAAGAGGACCACGCGGTTTCCGTAGACGCGTTCTTTCAAGGTGCGCGCGGCGGCGAAGATCTCGGAGACGAGCGCGGGATCCTCGGCGCGCAACAGCACGGCCGTCTCTTCGATCGAGAGCGGTTGCTTGGCCAGGCTCTTCGCGATCGTCTCGCGCACGCGCGCCGGCTCGGACGCCGGGAGCACGAGCAACGCCTGCAGCGCGGCATCCTGGATGAAGTCTTCCGCCCGGTCGCTCAACTTGCGGATCATGAGCGCTCCTCTCGTGCCCGCGCGCGCATCGCGGGGGCGGGTCCCTGGCCCGCTCCGATCGCGCGCCCCATGGCCTGGATTTGCGCGACCAGCGCGGCGTGGAAGGTCTCGGCCGTTTCCGTCCCGGGCTTGCCGGGATAGACATCGTAGTGGGCGCGGTAGGTCAGGGGCGTGAGATTCGGCATGACGACATTCGCGCCGCGTTGCAGCCCGAGCGCGCGCCCCTGCTCGGCATCGATCGCGGCGAGCGCGGTCGTGCTCGGGATGTTGGTGCGCGGGCAGGCGAGGCGGGCGAGGGCGATCGTCTTCCAAGTGGTCCGCGCATCGCGCGGCACTTGCTCGGCGGAGGGCAGCGAAGAGCCCTGCGCGGCGGTCGCGTTCCCCAACGGGGTCGCGGGATGGGGGATGAACGGCCCGACGCCGATCATGTCGAGATCGAGGCGCGCGAACATCTCGATGTCGTTCGCGAGATCGTCCCATGATTGCCCAGGGATCCCGACCATCACACCGCTGCCCACTTCGTAGCCCATCTCGCGCAAGCGCACGAGGAGCGCGATCCGGTCCCCGCTCGTGCGGCCCAAGGCCGGGTGGATGCGCGCGTACAGCGCGGCATTCGTCGTCTCGAAGCGCAGCAGATAGCGGTCGGCGCCCGCTTCGCGCCACAGCCGCAGCTCGTCGTCGCGCCGTTCTCCCAAGCTCAAGGTGACCGCCAGCGGCGTCTCGCGCTTGATGCGGCGAACGAGACCGGCCATTTCCTGGGCCGTGATGGCGGGGTCTTCGCCCGATTGCAGCACCAGGGTCCCGTATCCGAGCCGCTCACCTTCGCGCGCGCAGGCGAGCACTTCCTCCGCCGTCATCCGGTAGCGGGGAAGCTCATGATGCTCGCGCCGCAGTCCGCAATAGCCGCACGAGCGCACGCAGCAGTTCGAGATCTCGACCAGCCCGCGCAGGTGCACTTCATCCCCGACCGCCTCGCGCCGCGCGCGGTCGGCTTCCCGCCACAGCGGTTCCAGACGCTCGTCGTCGAACTCGCGCAGCCAGCGCAGAATCTCAGCGCGGGAGATCACTTCAAGCGAGCTCCGTTTGCGGGGGGCGCTCAGGCGCGGCCTCGGGCGCGGGTGCGGGCGCGGCCGCCGGTCCAGGCGCGGGTCCGGATCCAAGCGCCGCCTGCGCGCCAAGCGCAGCCGCGCCGGCGGCCAGAAACTCCGCGGACGGCGTCTGCGACATCTCCACGGTGAACGTGCTGCCCACATTGGGCGCGCTCTTCACCGTGCAATCGCCGTCGTACAGCTGCACGAGCTTGCGCAGAATCGAAAGCCCCAGCCCGCTGCCCAGGATGTTGCGCGTGCGCTCGTTCTTGATCCGCACGAATTCCTGGAACAGCCGCCCGGATTCTTCCTCGCTCATGCCGATGCCGGTGTCCTCCACCTCGACCTTCACCCGGCCGTCTTTCGCGCCCAGGCGGATGTCGACCCGCCCTCCGTCGCGGTTGTACTTGACCGCGTTGGTCAGGAGGTTGTTGAGCACGATCTCCATTTCCCCGCGGTCGGCGGTGAGCAGCACGGGCGCATCCGCGTGCAGGGCGAGGGTGATGTTGCGCGACGCGGCCTCGGGCAGCAGAGTTTCCATGCAGGCGCGCGCCGTCTCCCGCAGATCGACGGTTTCGAAGCGGCGGACCTTCTGCCCGGATTCGAGGCGCGTCAAATCGAGGAGGTCCATGATCAGCTTGCGCATGCCTTCGATGCGCACGAGGCTTCGATCGAGCGCGCGTTCCTGGACCGCGGGATCGCCGCTCAACGATTTGTCCTTCAGGATGTAGAGATAGCCCTGGATCGCGGCCAGGGGCGCTTTCAATTCGTGCACGATCACCGAGAGAAGCTGGAAGCGAACCTGGCGCTTCTCCTGCGCGAGCCGGCGCGTCTCGCGCGTGAGCAGCAGATGGCGGGTGGTCTTGCTGACCACGGCTTTCAGCTCATCGGGCGTGAAGGGCTTGGCGAGAAAATCGAAGGCGCCGCGCTTGGTGGCGACGATCGCGTTCTCGAGGGTCGCGTAGGCGGTCATCATCACGGTGAGAAAGTCGACCGGGCGATCGGCGAGCAGGCCCAGCAGATCGACTCCCGACATGCCCGGCAATTGATGATCGAGGAGCACGATGTCGGGCGGCCGCGTCTCGATGATCGCCAGCCCGTCTTCGGCGCTGCCCGCCTCGCTCACTTCGAAGCGGAATTCCCCTTCGATGTCGGGAAGCTGAAGCGTGAAACGCGACAGCGAGCGGAGCACGGCCGCGCGCATGGGGGCCTCGTCCTCGATGATCAGGACCCGCAGAGTTTCCATTCCTCACCTCCGGAGCAGCCGGTCGATCTCGCGCCGCAATTGCTCGAAGCGGACGGGCTTGGTCAGCATCGCGTCCGCCTTGATCCAGGATCGTTCCGTTTCGCTGGTGGAGGAGAAGTCGAGGCCCGTTTCGGCGGCCACTCCCGTGACCATGATCACGGGCACCGGCGGGGTCATCTTCTTCAGCTTGTAACTGAGCGCGAAGCCGCCGTCCAAGTGCTCCATCATGAGATCCACCACGGCGAGGTCGGGATGCAGGGTCTGCAGCAGCTCCGCCGCCTTGGTCTCGCCTTCGGCCGCCACCACGCGAAACCCCGCCGCCTCGAGCTGCATCACCAATTGCAGGCGAAAATCCTCGTCGTCGTCCACCACGAGCACCGTGCGCGTCTCCGGCGCGGCCGCCTTCGATCCGTCATCGAGCATGTCCACCCTCCCCGGGCGCGCCGGCGTGCACGCTCGCCGCCGCTTCGCCCGCCTTGGCCTCTTCGCCCGCGCGCCGCGCAGGCAACGTCACGGTAAAGGTCGTTCCCGTCGGTCCCGCCGCCGGGTCCGCATTCGATTCCACGCGAATGTCGCCCCGGTGCATCTTGACGATGCCGTACACCACCGCCAGCCCCAGGCCCGTTCCTTTGCCCGCCTGCTTGGTGGTGAAGAAGGGCGTGAAGATCTTGCTGCGATGCTCGGCGGGAATCCCCACGCCGGTGTCGCGCACCATGAAGCGTATCCGATCGCCCAGATTCTCGGTGCGAATCGTGAGCGTCCCGCCCTGCGGCATGGCGGCCACCGCGTTGTCCGACAGGTTGATCAGGACCTGGGCCACCTGATCGCCGTCGAGATCGGCGTTCGCCACACCGTCTCCGTGCTCCACGACCACGCGCACGCTTTCGGGCACCGCGACGCTCTTCAACACACGCCCGACCAGCTTGGGAATGTTCGTCTCCGCGATGGCGACCTTGTTCTGGCGGGCGAAATTGAGCAGCCCGGCCACGATCTTCTTCGCGCGGTCGGTCTGTTCCACGATCGTCTCGAGATCCTGGCGCAGCGGGGAATCGCCGGGCGTGTCTTCGAGCAGCATGTGCGAATACATCAGGACGACGCCGAGCGGATTGTTCACTTCGTGCGCGATGCCCGCCGCGAGTTGCCCCATCGAAGCGAGCTTCTCGGTTTGCACGAGCGCTTCCTGGGCGCTCGCCAGGCGCTGGTGCGAGACATTCAGCTCCTGGAACATGACCCGCAGTTGCTCGATCGTGTAGGGCAGGCACATCTCGTTCTCGGCCAGCCCGAGATGGATCGCCTGGGCGTGCTCCCGGCAGGTGTCATAGCCGCACGCGCCGCAGTTGAGCTCGTCGCTGAGCTCGTGCTTGCCCATGCGGGCCAGGATCGCGGTCATCTCCTCGGGAGAGGGCATCCGCATGCGTTGATCGTCCGCCGCGTATCCGCGCGACAAATCGACGATCCGGGCCAAGCGGCCGAGCTTCTCGATCACGGCCTCCTCGTCGCGTCCCAGCACCGTCTCGCGCACATATTGCGAAACGCACGAGCGGCGGGCCGAGAAGGGGGCGAGGGTCGTCATCCCCGGGCCCATCACGCATCCGGTGCAGCAGAGCACTTCGAGCAGCCGGGCATGCAGATCGCGCGATTCGAATTCGCGAACGGCCGCTTGAAAGTCGATCCGTCCATCGGCCGCGACCACTTCGTCGCGCACCAGATCCTGGCTGATGCCGGCCGCCTGCAGCATCCCGCGGCTCAAGGGGAAGAGCGCGCCCTTTCCGCTGTAGGGCGGATCGAATTCCGAGTTCTTCAACCCGTGGGGCGTGATGCCTTCGTCGTCCCACATCAGGCGCAGCTCGCCGAAGGTGAGCACCGATTGGATCTCGCCTTGCACCTGCGTGGCGATCGCCTCTTCCTTCTTCGCCAGGCAGGGCCCGATGAAGACGATCTTGCAGTCATCGCCATGCAGGCGCCGCAAGGCGCGCGCGGTCGCCACCATGGGCGAGACGATCGGCGCCAGGAAGCGCACGAGATCGGGATGGAAGCGCTCGACATAGCTCGTCGCGGCCGGGCAGGTAGTCGCGATGTAGCGGCGGTCGGGATGCTCGACCAGCAGCTGGCGGTACGCGCCCGCGACGAGGTCGGCTCCGAAGGCGACTTCGTGCACCGAGGCGAAGCCGAGCTTGCGGATCATGGCGACCAGCATGCCCGGCTCGAGATCGGTGAACTCGGCCGGGAAGCTGGGTGCGACGCAGGCCAGCACGCGTTCGCCCGAGGCGAGCAACGCTCTGGTCTGCTCGATCGACGAGAGGATGTGCTTGGCGCCCTGCGAGCAGACGCGCACGCAATTGCCGCAGCCGATGCAGCGCTCGGCGACCACCTCCGCCTGCCCGCTCACGATCCGGATCGCCTTGGCCGGGCATTCGCGCACGCAAGTGTAGCAGACCCGGCAGCGTTCGCGGATCGTGGTGACCAGGGAGAGCTTGTGCGTTTCGCTCACGGTCGCGCGTC
The DNA here is from genome assembly GCA_964482205.1 of uncultured bacterium. GTDB lineage: Bacteria > Eisenbacteria > RBG-16-71-46 > CAIMUX01 > WJJG01 > JAZDGX01. The sequence goes on from CAYZWI010000005.1 coordinate 113,939, forward strand.
CTTTCCTAGCGCACCACTTCGCGCGGGCCGTAGTGGGTGTGGAGCAGACGATGGCTCTTCTCGCCCAGCGGTGCGCCCAGGTATTCGCGATACAGGCGCTGCACGCTCTCGTTGCCGTGAGCCGTGCGCACCACGCCGTCCCGGTCGATCGTGTAGAGCGCCTGCAGGCGCGCCTTCAACGCTTCGGGCGAGGTCGCGTGCGACTGGCCGCCGCCGTTGATGCATCCCCCCGGACAGGTCATCACTTCGATGAAGTGCAAGTCGCTCCGTCCCGCCTTGATCTCCTCCAACAGCGCCCGCGCGTTGCCCAGTCCGCTCACCACGGCCGCGTGCAGTTCGAGGTCCCCGATCTTCATGCTCGCCTGCTTCACGCCTTCGAGCCCGCGCACCGCCTGGATGCGCAGGTCCTCGAGCTCCTTGCCGGTCAGCAGGAAGTGCGCCGTGCGCAAGGCCGCCTCCATCACGCCGCCGCTCGCGCCGAAGAGCTTGCCCGCCGTGCTGCGCTCGCCGAAGGGCGTGTCGGCCCCTTCGGGCTTCAGCAGGTGCAGATCGATTCCGCGCATGCGGATCATGCGGGCGAGCTCGCGCGTGGTGAGCACCGCATCGATGTCAGGAATCCCGTCGCGCGAGAGCTCGGGCCGGTTCGCCTCGAACTTCTTCGCCACGCAGGGCATCACCGAGACGCTGAAGATCTTGGCCGGGTCGAGCTTCTCCCGCTCGGCGAAGAAGGACTTGGCCATCGCGCCCACCATCGCCTGCGGGCTGCGACAGGTGGAGAGGTGGGAAATGAACGCGGGGTGGAATTCCTCCACATATTTGATCCAGCCCGGCGAGCAGCTCGTCATCATCGGCAGCGGCCCGCCCTTTTGGATGCGGCTCACCAATTCGGAAGCCTCTTCCATGATCGTCAAATCCGCGCCGAAGGAGGTGTCGAACACGCGGTCGAAGCCGAGTTGGCGAAGCGCGGCCGTCATCGTGCCGGCGATGTCGGTTCCCGGCTTCAATCCGAATTCCTCGCCCAACGAAATCGAGACGGAGGGCGCATGCTGCACGACCACGGTCAGGTTCGGGTTCTGGATCGCGGCCAGCACGGCGGGAATCGAGTTCTGCTCGGAGAGCGCGCCGGTGGGGCAGGCCATGATGCATTGCCCGCAATTGACGCAGCTCGAGACATTCAAGCCCTGGTTGAAGGCGGTGCCCACCACCGTCTTGCTGCCGCGCCCGACGAAGTCGAGACAGCCGACGCCCTGCACTTCCTCGCACACCCGCACGCACTTTCCGCAGAGGATGCACTTGGCCGGGTCGCGCACCAGCGAGGGGCTACTGTTGTCCAAGTGATAGCACAGCTTCGAGCCGAAGAAGCGGCGCCCACGCACGCCAAGCTCGGCCGCGAGCTCGCGCAGGCGGCAGTCGGCGTTGCGCACGCAGTAGAGGCAATCGTCAGGATGGTTCGAGGTCAAGAGCTCGAGGATCACCTGACGCGCCTGAGTGGCGCGCGGCGAGTGCGTGCGCACCTTCATGCCCTCGCTCACCGGGAAGGCGCAGCTGGGAATGAGATTGCGCTGGCCCTCCACTTCGACCACGCACATCCGGCACGCGCCGGTGGGGGTCAAATGCGCGAGATGGCAAAGCGTCGGAATCCGGATGCCCGATCGCTCGCAAGCCTCGAGCACCGTCTCTCCCGCCCGCGCCTGGATCTTCCGGCCGTTCACCTCGATGGTCAGCATCACCATGATCTCCCGTCCTCTGCTCTAAGCGGTTCGTGTTCGCTGCCTGTCTTTCGTCTCGTCGCCGCACATCCCGATCTCGCCCGCGAGCTCGCGCGGCCGGCCTGCTATTCCGTGAACACCGCCCCGAACTTGCACACCTCGAGGCAAGTGCCGCAGGCGATGCACTTGTCCTCGATCACATAGTGCGGGCTCTTCGGCGCGCCGAGAATCGCCGCCGTCGGGCACTTCTTGCGGCACACGCCGCACCCGGTGCAGGTCTCGGTGTGGATCGCGTAGCGGCGCAATTCCGTGCACACGCCGGCGCGGCAATGGCGCTCGAAGACATGCTCTTCGTATTCCTCGGGAAACCAGCGCAAGGTGGCCAGCACCGGATTCGGCGCGGTCTGTCCCAGCCCGCACAAGCTCGTGTCCTGAATGACGGCGGCGAGGCGCTTCAAGTGCACCACGCCCTGGAAGCGCTCGAGCGCCTCGTTGCCGTGTTCGCGTCCGCGCGCGCGCGTGATCGCCTGCAGGATCTCGAGCATGTGGCGCGTGCCTTCGCGGCAGGGAATGCACTTGCCGCAGCTTTCGCGCTGAATGAAGTCCATGAAGAACTTCGCGACATCCACCATGCAGGTGCCTTCGTCCATGACCACGAAGCCGCCCGAGCCCATGATCGCGCCCACCGTCCTCAGCGATTCGTAGTCGACCTGCGTGTCGAGGTGGAGCGCCGGAATGCAGCCGCCCGAGGGGCCGCCGATCTGCACCGCCTTGAACTCTTTCCCGCCCGGAATCCCGCCGCCGATGTCGAAGACGATCTCGCGAATCGGCGTGCCCATCGCGACTTCGACGAGCCCTGTGCGCGCGACTTTTCCGGAGAGGGCGAAGACCTTCGTGCCCTTGCTGGTCGCGGTGCCGACCGAGGAAAACCAGGCCGCGCCTCGATCGAGAATGGCGGGAATATTGGCGAGGGTCTCCACATTGTTGATCACCGTCGGCTTGCCGAAGAGCCCCTGCACCGCGGGATAGGGCGGCCGGGGGCGCGGCATCCCGCGTTTGCCCTCGATGCTGTGGATCAGCGCCGTCTCCTCGCCGCACACGAACGCGCCCGCGCCCATCTTCAAGACGATCTCGAGATGGAAGCCGCTGTCGAGAATGTTGCGGCCGAGCAGTCCGTAGCTCTTGCAGCGCGCGATCGCGCTCTTCAGGCGGCGCACCGCGAGCGGATACTCCGCGCGAATGTAGATGTAGGCTTTGCTCGCCCCGATGGCATAGGCCGCCAGCGCGATGCCTTCGAGAAGGCGATAGGGATCGCCCTCGATCACCGCGCGATCCATGAAGGCGCCGGGGTCGCCTTCGTCGGCGTTGCAGATGAGATAGCGCTGATCGCTCTCGCTGCCGAGCGCGACCTTCCATTTTCTCCCCGTGGGAAATCCGCCGCCTCCGCGTCCGCGCAGTCCGGATTCCTCCACCACCTGGCAGACTTCGGCAGGCGTGCTGCCATGCAGGACTTTGTCGAGAGCGCGATAGCCGCCGCGCGCCAGGTATTCGTCGAGCGAGTCGGGATCCACTTGCCCGCAATTCACGAGCACCCAGCGAAGCTGGCGCACGAAGAAGGGATGCTCGTCGATGAAGGGCACCCCCTCCCAGGAAGTGTCGCCGCTGTCGCGGAATTGCCCGAGACATTGCTCGCCAGGGACCCGGCCCGCGAAGACGGAATCGAGCAGGCCTGCCACTCCATCCGCCTTGACCGAGTGGAACCCCACGCGATTCCGTCCGGGGAGCTGCACATCGAGCAACGGCTCCATCGCGCAGAGACCGATGCAACCGACTTCGATCACGCTGGCCTCGATGCCCTTCGCATCCAACCAGGCCCGGGCCGCGCGGATCACCTTGCCGGCGCCCGCGCCGAGCCCGCAGGTTCCCGCGCCGATGTAGACGACCGGCTTGGTGGGATTCCTGCGCAACGCCCGCTCGCGCCGTTCGCGGATCCCGGCGGCGCAGTTCGCATCCTCGTGACACAGCGGGCCTTCCGAAAGGCAGCGCACGAAGTCCCGGCAGGGGCGTTCGGCCGAATGCCAACAGCGGCTACAACAGTGGGGAGCGGTCGCGTCCTTGCCTGCGACGGTTGGCGTGGGCATCATGATTGCACCTCTTCAACCACGGGTGTGCGATAGCTGTTCAGGATCTCGGGAATCGCGTCCACCGTGACTCTCGCATAGAACTCTCCATCGATCGCGATCACGGGCGCCAGACCGCACGCACCGATGCAGGCGACCACATCAATGCTGAAGAGCCCGTCCTTGGTCGTCTGTCCCGGCAGGATCTTCAAATGGCGGCAGACGGCTTCGAGCACCGCGGCCGATCCGCGCACATGGCAGGCCGTGCCCCGGCACACTTGCACCTGATGCTTGCCCGGCGGCTGGAAGCGAAACTGATTGTAGAAGGTCGCCACGCCGTAGATCTTGCTGGCCGGCACCTGCAAGTGGCGCGCGACGAGCGTGACCGCTTCGCGGGGAACGAAGCGACACGCTTCCTGCACCTCCTGCAGAATCGGGATCAGGGCGTCTCGCTGGGCGTGCGGCCATCGAGCGAGACAGGCTTCCACTTCTTCGCGCCAGTCGGTCTGCGCCATCGTGCTTACGCCTTTCCTTCCCGCCCCGCCGAAAGCGCGCGGGCGAAGTAGGCGGCCTTCTCCATCGAGGCCGCGATGTCCATCTCTTCCACATAGCAGTTCGGAGGCAATCGCAACGCCTGGGGAGCGAAGTTCAGGAGCGAACGCACGCCCACGCTCACCAGCAGTTCCGCCGCCGCTTGCGCTGCGGCGCCAGGCACCGTCAGGATGCCCACCTCGATCTTCTCTTCGCGAACGATCTCGGCCAGACGGTCCATCCGATAGGTGCGGCAACCGTACAGAACGCGATCGGCCTTCTGGGGATCGATGTCGAAAGCGGCGACGATCGAGAGGGAGGGGCGCTTCAAGGCGAAGTAATCGAGGATGGCGCGCCCGAGATTTCCGACGCCGACCAAGGCCGCATGCTGTCCCCCGGGCGCGTCGAGGCAGCTGGCGATCGCGCCGATGAGCTGGCTCACCACATAGCCGCGCGCCGGGCTGCCGGTGAATCCGATCGCCATCAAATCCCGTCGAACCTGGGCCGAAGAGAAGCCGCACAGGAATGCGAGGCGATGGGAGAAGACCGTCTCGGATCCGGGCGGCAGGGACTGGAGGCAACGCCGGTATTGGCTCAACCGGCCGACCTGCTTGTCGGTCAGGGTGACGGCATGCGAGTGCGGCGATGGCGCCGGTTGCGCGACCACTTCGATGGTGGCCTGCGTCCTGCCAGGCCTCCTGGGTCCCGCGTTTTCCTTCGGGGCCATTCCCTCGTCTCCGGTTCGTTTGTCCGTGCTGCAAAGCACCCGTTACAACAATCACATCGTTACATTGATAACAATACTTGAGCGAAAAGACGGTGGGCAATGTCAAAATCCAGGTTCAGATCATCAGTTCGTCTTCTGATGCATCCAGCCGGTGGGTCGATGGTTCGGGAGAAGGTTTGGCTAACTGATTTCTAATAATAAGGTTGCCGTGGATTAGCCCGCTCGATGCGCATTGCCCCGGATGTCCCTCTTTCGCGGATGGGCGGTCGACGAGCGGGCCGCAACTTGACGGTCCCCTCCGCCGCCACTACCGTCCGCCGCCATGGACTCATCCGAATCGCGTCATCCTGCACCAAGCCCAAGCGGACTCGGGGCCGGCATCCGGGAACGGGAAGACTGGCATGTGCACACGCATCTCTCCGACGGTCTCCGATCGCCGGCCGAGATGGTCCGCGAGGCGGCGTCCCTTGGATTGTCCCGCATCGCGATCACCGACCACGACGGCATCGACGCGCATCTGGATCCTTCGCTGAAGGAGATCGCGCGCGCGGAGAAGATCGCGCTCGTCCCCGGTGTGGAGATCGATTGCACGCTCGGCGACTTGCACGTGGAGATCCTCGGCTTCGAATTCGCGCCCGAGGCCGGGCCGCTCGCCGCGCGTCTTGCCACGATCCAAGCCGCGCGCGTGGAGCGCATCCGCATCCTGACCGAGCGCCTGATCGAGCGCGGTGAACCTCTCGATTCCGAGCATGTGCTCCCTCCCGGCACGAAAGCGCCTTTGAAGGTCCATCTCTATCGCGCGCTCTTGCAGGCGGGCCGCCCGCTGCCCGGGGGATATGCGGAGTTCAAGGCGCTCATCGCCTCGCTCGGCCCGGTCGCTTCCATTCCCGTGCCCACCGCCGCCGAAGCGGCGGCGTGGATTTCGAAAGCGGGCGGCTATGCCCTGCTCGCGCATCCGCTCTATTACCTGCGCGCCTATCCCGCTCCGCGACTCGCCGCCGCCGTGCGCGCGGCGGGTTGCGTGGGCATGGAGTTCCTCTATCCCTACGATTTCGCCGCCGACGGAATCCCGACCGCGCAGGCGCGCGCGGGATTGAACGATCTGCGCGCGGCGGCGCGCGCAGAATTCTCCGGCAGCCCGCATTTCAGCGCCGGCACGGATGTGCACGATCCCGCGGAATGGAAGGCGCGGTTGCTATGCGTCCAGCGCTGGCGGCGGGAGTTTCCTCGCTCCGCCTCGCCGTGCTAGCATCATCCGTTCGCGATATGACCACGGGATGCCATCAGCGCACGGCCTCTCTGCGTGCGTGAACCTAACGCGGCCGCCGGAAGGAGTGAGCCCATGAAGAAGCTCGTCGAATGCGTGCCCAACATCAGCGAAGGCCGGGACCGGCGGGTGATCGACGAGATCGTGCGCCAGGCGGCCGAGACCGAAGGGGTCACCCTTCTCGATGTGGACCCCGGGGCGGACACGAACCGCACCGTGATCACCTTCGTGGGCGAGCCGGAAGCGGTCGTGGAAGGCGCGTTCCGCCTGATCCGCAAAGCGGCCGAGCTCATCGACATGAGCAAGCACACGGGCGCGCATCCGCGTCAGGGCGCGACCGATGTCTGTCCCTTCGTGCCCGTCTCGGGCGTGACCATGGACGACTGCGTGGCGCTCGCGCACGAGCTCGGCAAGCGCGTGGGCGAGGAGCTCGGCATTCCCGTGTTCCTCTACGAATACGCGGCCACGCGGCCGGAGCGAAGAAGCCTGGCCGACATTCGCGTCGGCGAATACGAAGCCTGGCCCGAGAAACTGGCGAAGCCCGAGTTCCAACCCGACTATGGCCCCGCGAAGTTCCTGCCGCGCACCGGCGGGGTCGTGATCGGCGCGCGCGAATTCCTGATCGCGTACAACGTGGATTTGAACACCCGCGATCGCGGTCTCGCCCACCAGATCGCGCTCACGATTCGCGAGAGCGGCCGCCTGATGCGCGATTCGGAAGGCAATGTCGTCTTCAACGACGAAGGAGGCAAGCAGCGCGAGCCGGGATTGCTCGCCGCTTGTCGCGCGGTCGGCTGGTACATCGACACCTACGGCAAGGCCCAGGTCTCGATCAATCTGCTCAACTACCATGCGACCCCGGTGCATGCGGCGTTCGACACCTGTCGTGAAGTGGCCGCGCGGCTGGGTCTGCGCGTCACGGGCAGCGAGATCGTGGGGCTCGTGCCGCTGGAAGCGATGCGCATGGCCGGCCGGCATTACCTCGAGCAGCAAGGCCGCTGGGCGGGCGTGCCCGAGAAGGAGCTCGTGCACATCGCGATCCAGTCGCTCGGGTTGAACGATGTCGCTCCCTTCAAAGCGGAAGAGAAGATCATCGAGTACGCGGTGCAGAAATCCCAGGAGCAGTCCCGTCGCTCGCTGGTGGCGATGACCTGCCGCGACTTCGCCGACGAGCTCTCCAGCGATTCGCCCGCGCCGGGGGGCGGCAGCGTCTCCGCGCTGTGCGGCGCACTGGGCGCGAGCCTCGCGGGCATGGTGGCGGTGTTGACGCGAGGGAAGAAGGACTACGCCGCCCAGCAGGAGGACCTCCGCCGTCTGGCCGATCAGGCCCAGCGTTTGAAGGACGAGTTCCTGCTCGATGTCGATCGCGACACCGACGCCTTCAATGTGCTCCTGGCCGCATTTCGCATGAAGAAGAAGACCGACGAGGAGAAGCTCGCGCGCGACGAGGCAATCCGCAAAGCGACCGAGGAGGCGACCCGCGTCCCGCTGGGAGTGCTCGAGCGCAGCGTCGCGGCGCTCGCGCTCACCGAGACCGCCGCGCGCAAGGGGCTGCAGAGCTCGCTCAGCGACGCCGGCGTGGGCGCGCTCACCGCGCGCGTGTGCGCCGAGGGCGCCTATTACAATGTGATGATCAATGTGAAGAACCTCGCTCCCTCGCCCTTCGTCGAGGAGATGCGCACGCGAGCGCGCCAGGCGCTCGGCGAGGCGCGCGCCATCGCGGAGCGCGTGGCCGCGCTGGTGGGGGAGAGGCTGGAACAGTAGAAATCGGTCTTCACCTCGACCGGCACTATCGACCAATTCACGGGTTGCCTCATGGGTCTAGACCGGCCTCATTGACCGGCCTCTTGCCCGCATCTATCCTGGCTCCTCAGACGGTCGCTAATCCATGAGGCGGTGATCCGGCGGTGGCTCGGCCGGCGATCGTCTCATGCGGCGATGGGCCCCCCGGATGTCCGGCCTAGACGAGGAGGTGACATGTCTCTGCGCCATGTTCGCGTTTCCGCGGCCCTCGCGCTGGCCTTGATCGGCCTCTCCGCAGCGCCGGGGTACGCGCAGCTCGACGAGAATGTGCTGGGACTGACCGACGAGAATCTCGAAGGCTACTTGGAGCCGCTGCAAACCGGCCTTTCCGCCACGATGAATTCCGCGATCTTCCGCACCGGGCATGTGCCCACGGAAGGGTTCCACTTCAGCATTGGAGTGACGGCGATGGCGATCGGCTATGACGATGTCGATCGGACCTACATGCCGACGGACCCGGACGGCTTCACGAGCATCGATCCGGTTCCGGTGCCCACGATCGTAGGGGATCTGGAAGGCGTCGTGGTGGCGGGAGAAGACAATCTCACGCAGATCTATCCCGGCGGCTTCGATCTCGACATGTTCGAAATCGGCGTTCCGCAAATCTCGATCGGCAGCCTCCAAGGAACGCGCCTCCTGGGGCGGTTCCTGGCGGCCGATCTCGGGGACTCCGACCTCGGGGACTTTTCGTACATCGGCTTCGGCATCCAGCACTCGATCACCCAGTGGATCCCGAGCCTCCCCGCCGATGTGGCCGTGGGAGCGTTCATCCAGTCGTTCGAGATCGGTGATGATGTGATCAAGGCCAAGGCCTTCCATATGAATGTGACGGCCAGCCGCCAGTTCAGCGTGCTGCAACCGTACCTGGGTTTGGGGTACGATTCCCTCTCCTTGGATGTCAAATCGGAGGACGAGGATGACCCGGAGTTCTCGATCGACGCGGCTTTGGAGCAACAAGGGGATTTCCACCTGACCCTGGGCCTGCTCGCCAAGGTCCCGGTGGTCGCATTTTTCTTTGAATACAACGCCGCAGCGGCCGATGGCTTTTCTTTGGGAGTGGACTTCGGAACCAACTAGAAGGAGGTCCCCATGAGGCTCTTTCATGCAACCTTTCGTGCGCGCGCGCAACGGATCGTGCGAAATGCGACGCGTCCGCACATGCTCATGCGGCTGGCGCTCTTCGCCGCTCTGCTGATCGTGCTGCAGGGGGCCAAGTGCCCCTCGATCCCCGAGATGAAGACCGTGGACATCGCGGTCGTTGCGGAGCAGACGATTGAACTCGAGTTCGAGGCTCGCGGCGGGATCAATGCGGAAAGCGATGTGGTCACGATCAATATCGAGGAGCTGCGCGACGACCTCGAAGATGCGGACATCGAGATCGACGACATCGACACGGTGGTCGTCCACGCGGTCTCGTACGGCGTGACCGCCTACTACGAAGGCAACACCGGAGACCTCGCCAACCGGCGCATCGAGGACGGAAACCTGACCGTCACGCGCTTGGATGCGGCGGAGTCGCACGAGATCTTTCACGATGTCAATGTCAATGTGTATCCGCTGCTCGGAGAACTGGTGCCGGCGCCCGTCGAGCCGGGCGGGATCGCGTTCCTGAACGAGCTTCTCGCCGATGTTCTGCAGGCCCTGAAGACGGGAGGCACGGAAGGCTTCGATCTCCAGGGAACGGTGAGCGGCGTCTCGACGCCGATGGGCCGGGACACGAATTTCGACTGGCGGGTGGTCGTCCGGTATCAAGTCAAAGGCACGGCGGAAATCGAGCGGCCGGAGTTCTAGCGATTGCGCGAGGCGATCGCATTCCCGATCGCACTGCGTGATCGGCGAGGCGTTCGCATCATAGCGACCGCGACGGCATCGCGCGCTTGACATCCGAAAAACGCTGAGGGGATGACCCGGCCGGGCAGGAGGGCTGCCAGGCCGGGTCTCTTCATGGGCCTCGCGCTCGATCACGGTCCCGCGTCCGACGCAAGCCCTACCGTTCGGAGCGCGGATCGACTACCATGGCCCGGCCGGAAGTCTGCGGGCAAGAAGCGGCGCAAATCGGGCGCGCGCTTTCCCGGCCGGCGCACGGCGCAGATTCGCGCCGCAGCTTGCATTCGAAAGGGAGCTGGGATGCTCGAACGGCCTCATCACGAACTGCTCTACGCGTACCCGAAGTACTTCGATGTCGCGTTCGGGTATCGCGACCTGAGCGCGGAATGCGGATTCCTGGAGCACCTGAGCCGTCACCTCGGGCGCGGCGTGCTCGAGTCCTTCATGGAAGTCTGCTGCGGCCCCGGATACCACATGCATCACTTCGCCGCCCGCGGCGTGCGCAGCTATGGAGTGGAGTACTCGGATGACATGGTGCCGTACGCGCGCGACAAGGCCTATCGCCTGGCGCTTGCGGCGGGGTTCTCGGGCGTGATGGGCGCATCCCCGGAAGGGCGCGCCATTCCTCCGGTCAGCATGGTCCTTCAGGGAGACCCGCGCGAAGTCTCGTTGCCCGAAGCGGTCGATCTGGCCTTCATGCCCTGGCTCAAGCTTGGCTACTTGCTCACGGACGAGGAAGTCGTCGAGCACTTCGTCACCGTGGCGAAGAACATCGGACGCGGCGGCATCTATGTGCTGGAGCTCGATCACCCCGCGCATCTCTTCGGCTACCCCGAGCGATCCGAGCGGCAATGGGATGCATCCGAAAACGGCGTGCGCGTTTCCGTTCACTGGGGGGACGATCACGAACTCATCGATCCCATCACGCACACGACCGAAGTCGAGGTGGCCTTCGATGTCGAGGACGGCGCGCGCAAGGAGAGCATCCAGGATGAAGCGCCCATGCGTTCCTTCACTCATCGCGAGCTGCGCGCGCTGGTGCGGCTCTCGGGAGTGTTCGATTGGGTCGCCACCTTCGGCGATCTGTCGGTGACCCAGCCGTTCGACCTCTCGCCGGGCGCGCGGCGCATGGTCCCGGTGCTGCGCTGCAATATCTGAGGCCCTCGCCGGCGAGGGCGGCCTCGCCGCTCGAAAAGCAGCGCGATTGAACCTGTGCATCGCCGACCCGTGCACTCGTGGTCAGCGAATGCGCCGGTGACCCTCCTCCTTCTCCGCACGGGCAACTTCCATGGGACTAGGCATTTGCCTGCCGGCTGTCTCGTTCGCCGAGGCTGGCTCGTTGCTTGCATCTCCTCCCGCCGTCACGCCATCGAACGAGGTGCCCTTCCACGCGTCGGAGCCGGCAACGAATCCGGCGACGCGAGCACCAGGCGAGCACGAGGAAGCGATGCCGAGCGTCGAGCGAGCAACGAATGTGGCCATGCGAAGCACCAAGCAAGCAACGAATGTGAGGCGAACGACGGCAGGAATCGCCGGGCCGCAATGAGGTGGTGCGGCACGACCGGGGTCAGGAGGATCCGGCAATGGTGCGGGTCGGGCTCTCCGCCCCGGTCTCCCGGCGGCTCGAGGCCGCATCCGGCCGCATCTGCATCGTTGCGCCGGCTCGGTCTCCTCAGCGTACCGGCAGTACGCTTGCGTCGCCCTCGCTCGTCGCGCCTCGCATCTACAGCCGTCTGCGCCCTCTCGCGAGGAGTCATGGAGGGGCCGCATCCGACCGCATCTGCTTCGTTGCGCCGGCTCGGTCTCCTCGGGGCTGGGACGCTTGCGTCGCCCTCGGTCCCTTCTGCGCCAGGGCGCTTGCGTTTCCCTCTCGAATGGAGGTAGGTTCCATTCTGGTTCCATTATGGAACCAGTGGGAGGGAGACCGATGCCGAACCTCACAATCAAGGGAATCCCGGAGAAGGTATACCGGCAGTTGAAGCTCCGAGCGACCAAACACCGCCGCAGCCTGAATCGGGAGGTGATCGTCTGCCTGGAACAGGCGCTCGCCGCTCCCGCGCTCGATCCGGAGGAGTGGCTTGCGGAAGCCGATCGTCTTCGCAAGAAGCTTGCTTTGCCTCCCTTGACGGATGACTCCCTGCGTCAAGCGAAGGCGGGCGGCCGGCGATGATCGTCGTCGACGCGAATCAGATCGCCTATCTCCTGATGGGGGGCGAAGGCACGGAAGCCGCCAGGCGGGTGCTGCTCAAAGATCCCGAATGGGCCGTGCCGCTTCTTTGGCGCAGCGAGTTCCGTAGTGTCCTGTCACAGTACCTGCAACGCAAAGAAATCACCCTGGCGAATGCGATCAAGCTGCAGAGGAAGGCCGAACAGCTCGTCGCCGGGCGCGAATATCTCGTCTCCTCGGAACGCGTTCTGCGCGTGGCCGCTACCTCGAAATGCACCGCCTACGACAGTGAGTACCTGGCCCTCGCACAGCAGCTGCAGGTTTCTCTCGTGACGACCGACAAGCAAATCCGCGCCGCCTGCCCTTCGCACGCCCTCTCGCCAAAGGCTTTTCTTGATGAAGGCGCTTGATGGGCCTGGGGAAATGCGCCGCCGTCATGACAAAGCGGCCGCCTCATCAGGCTTGATGAGCAGCGCGATCAGCGCACGAGGGTCACGCGCCGCGTGAGCGCTCCCTCGGGCGTCTGCAGACGCAGGAAGTAGGTTCCCGCCGGCAACGCGCGCGCGCGCTCTTCTTCCCAACGAAGGCGATGGTCGCCGGCCGCGAACACACGGTCGACGAGGCGATCGGCCAAGCGGCCGTCCACGCTGTAGAGATTGCAGACGACCCGCCCCGGCACGGCCATCGAGAACATCGCCTCGAGACTCGAGATCGCGGGATTGGGCTCGACGAAGAGGAACAGATTCGCCGCGGCATCCTCGTTCACGCCCGCGCCGAGATGGCCGGTGCCTCCCGCCGCGACATAGCGCGCGCCGAATTCCTGGAAATAACAGTTCGCGATCACGGGGTCGTGGACGATGACCACATTCTCATCGTTTTCCCCGCAGGCCGCGTTGCTCCAGTTGGCGCTGCCGGTGATCACGACGGGATCGCTGCTTCCGCGGTCGACATCGAGGATCATGTACTTGTGGTGCAGGATGCCGGTCTCGGTCCCCAACAGAACATCGGCCGGAGGGCTCCAAGCATACTCGCCATCCCCATGCATCGGGTGGTACTGGCTGTCGTCGTTGCCCGACTCGGAGCTGTCGAAGACGCCGCGGATCTCCATGCCGGGAACATTCAACCAGCGCAGCTCCATCTCGTTGCAGAGATCGAAGCGCGTGTAGCTCATGATCGAGAAGTGCACCGAGTGATCGGCCTCTTCCACTTGGCGGATGTCCGCCTGCAACCAGGGATCCGAAGGCGCGAAGTACATTTCGACCAGGCGGCCGCCCACATTGAAGAGCTTGGGGGTGTTGTCGGTCTTGTTGATCCCGAACTTCGAGAAGGCGGTGTTCGGCACCGCGGTGCTCGAGCCCCACATCTCGTCGAATTCAAATGTGGCCACGCGCGCGAGGGCCTGATCCTGGAAGAAGATCACATTCTGCGCATCGGTGTAGGTGCCCTGCGAGGAGAGGTTCCACGAGCCGGTCACCACCCAGGGGTCCTCGGGATTCGGGCTGAGCGCGTCGAAGATCCAAAGCTTGTCGTGCATGATCTCCGCCCCGTCGTTGGGGCCGAAGGCGTCGTTGATCACAACCACGCCCGCATTGATCAGCCGCGTGACCTGGGCCTGATAGGGATTGCGGTTGTCGTAGACGAAGCGGATCCGCAGGCCGCGGTTCTTCGCGGCGATGATCGCGTCGGCGACCGCCGAGAGATCGAAGCTGTACATGGCGATGTCGATCGAGTAATTGGCCGCGTTGATGCGGTCGATGATCCAGCCTTCCAGGTTCTGGCCTCCGAGCGCCTGCTCGTAGGTCGCGAGATCGTGGTCGACGCTCTTGTTGAAGATCGCGCGGATCGTTCCGGTTCCGCCGGGGGCCGAAGCCGAGCAGAAGAGCTTGTCGCCGGTCGTCGTCTGGCCGCCTTCGTTGATGGCGGTCACGCGATAGTGGTGAATGGTCGCCGGAGCGACGGGGCTCAGCACGACATCGTGCGAAGTGGCATCGAGGCCGTCAGTGGCGGTCCCCAGCTCATAGCTTGTGGTTTCACCGTACTCGATTTCGATGGTGGTCGAGTAATCGGTCTCCACATGAATGGTGACCTGGCTGCTTTGGATGTCCGTCTCGATGGGACCGGCCGTGATCTGCGGACCGGGCTGGATGTAGAAGTCGGACGGCGAGCGAGGCATGAACTCGTAGCCGGTGGTGTACGGAGGCGCATAGCCGGCGTACTGCTTGATGATGCCGACCACATCGAACTGGCCCGATGGGGGAGTCATCGACTGGATGTCCGTCGTGCCGTCGATGAACATCGTGCAGGTTCCGCTCGCATCCTGCAGGGTCACGCCGCCGCTGAAGCTCGGCCACGCGCCCGTCCAGGTGACATTGTTCAGGCGCACCAGGCGCCCTTCATTGGGCTCCGTGTAATTGGGCAGAAACGCGTGCTCGACATCGTCGCAGGTGACGACCAGCGGGCTGGGCACCTGGATGCCGGAAGCATGGAGGGTGTATCCGGTCATGGTCACTTCGGTCAGGCCGCGATACTGAGCGATCGTTCCGGAGATCGTGACGCTGTCGCCGATCTGGAATTGATAGGGGGGAGCGCCCACCTGATAGATCGCGACTCCCGCGGTGGCATCCTGCAAATACACATCCGTGTAGTCCCAGGTGAATGTCCCGACGCCCACGGTCACGACGCCGCACACCGTGACCGCGGTGCCGATCGTGTAGGGAGAAGCCGGGACGCCTGACGAGGTGTTGTGATGCAGATCGATGATGTTCACCTGCGCCCAGGCGGTGACGGTGGAAAGCGCGATCAGCACTGCCACGAGAAGCGCCGCGCAGAAGATGTCCCCATGCATCCGAGGAATGCGCCGCGCGAGCCCGCCAGGGAACGCCCGAAGCCCGATTCTGCCTGCCATGATGCCTCCCTCCACGGCCAGTCGAATTCATCTTTCGAATGAAGGAACGAATAATCACATTAAGTATACAGGAAGCGAGGCCCAAAATCCCCTGGAATTCCGGACGGCAGGGGGATTGCCGCGGGCCGGCCGTCCTCGCGTCCAGAGGCATCGCGCCGCGCGGATCGGCGGGTGGCGCGTGGTCGCGCCCCCTGATACCCTCGCGCCTCTCTCGGTTGGCGCGGAGCTTCCAACGGAGGACTCGTGCGGATCCTGGCCATCGAAACTTCCTGCGACGACACCTGCGCCGCGGTGCTCGAAGATCGCGCTCGTGACACGGGCCGCGGCGGCCCGGATGACGGCGCCGGAACAGTGTCGCCCGGCGCATCGCGCGCGCGTCTGTTGAGCAGCGTCGTTTCGTCGCAGCCCATTCACGCCGAATACGCGGGGGTCGTGCCCGAGCTCGCCTCGCGTGAGCACATGCGCTTGCTCGGGCCGGTGGTGCGCGAGGCCCTCGATCGGGCCGGCGTCGCCCGCCGTCAATTGGATGCCGTGGCGGTCACGAACGGCCCGGGCTTGATCGGCTCGCTGCTCGTCGGCGTCTCCTTCGCCAAAGCGCTCGCGTACGCGCTCGAGATTCCCGTGCTCGGCGTCAGCCACATCGAAGCGCACCTTGCTTCCATCGCGCTCGATCTCGGCGAGGATGCGGTCGCGCCGCCGTTCGTGGGACTGGTCGCATCGGGCGGCCACACCGAGATCGTGGCGGTCGAGGATTGGGGCGCCTGGACTCTCCTTGGCGCGACGCGCGACGACGCGGCCGGCGAGGCGTTCGACAAGGTGGCCAAGCTGCTTGGGCTCGGCTTTCCCGGCGGGCCTGCGATCGCGCGGTTGGCCGCGCAAGGAACGCGCGACGCGTTCGATTTCCCGCGCGCGTGGCTGGATCTCGAGCGAGGCGGCCTCGAGATGAGCTTCAGCGGTGTGAAGACCGCGGTGAAGCTCTTCCTCGACCGTCGCGGATGGCCCGAGCAGCCCATGAATCCGGACGAGCGCGAGCGCTTGATCGCCGATGTGGCCGCGAGCTTCCAGGAAGCGGTCGTTGAAGTGCTGGTCGCGAAAGTGATCGAGGCCGCCAGGCAGAGCGGCATTTCACGGATTGCGGCCGCCGGAGGCGTGGCGGCGAATGCTCTGCTTCGCGAGCGTCTTGAGGCAGTGGCCGCCAGGCGAGGAATGACCGCGTGGCTGCCCTCTCCCGCGATGTGCGGCGACAACGCGGCGATGGTCGGAATGGCTGCGATCCACCATCTGCGGCGCGGCCAGCGATCGGGCTACGACCTTGCGGCGATCCCGAACCTCGACGACTGGAGCGGCTTCTACCAGATCGATTGAAGGCCGGATCCTCTCGCGCACTTCGCAATTTCTCCTTCTACCGTGCAATCGGCAATGTCCTGGCCCACGCGCGGCCGGTCAGATACACGTCGATCTTCGCCAAGCGCGTGTCCACCGCAGGTTGCATGCGTTGATCACCGGCGAGGACGACGGCACCCGTCTTGCAGGGAGATTCCTTGAACGGCGAGGAAGGGGTGCAGGCACGCAGAAGGCCTGCCCGAGGCACGCGCGCGCGATTCCTTCGTGAGTGAGCCTCGCCTTGGGAGGATCAGCCGCAGCAAGCGAGCGGCCCGCGCGAGAATCTGCCGCGCGAAGCGGCTGCCATCGACCGCCGTCGAAGATCCGCCGCGTCAATGGCTGATGCGCTCCTTTCCCCAGGCGCGCATGGCGCACGCGCGGGGATGCGTTTTTGTGTCGGGTAAACATCCATCGAGGCCCGCCGATTTCTGGAGAAACGCCGCGCCCAGGCGGCTGCAACGAGGCGATGATGACTTTGCATCCTCAGACGAACATCCTGGTGGTCGAAGACGAAGCGAGCTTGCGGCTCGTCCTGAAGATGGAGCTCGAGCGCGCGGGATACCGGGTGCGCACGGCCGAGGACGGCCTGGACGCGCTGCAGAAAATCCAGGAGGAGCTGCCGTCGCTGGTCCTGCTCGATGTGATGATGCCCAACATGGACGGCTACGAAGTGTGCTCGCGCATCAAGAGCGACCTCGCGACCGCGAGCGTGCCGGTGATCATGCTGACCGGACGGACCGAGCACGAGGACAAGCTGCGCGGCCTGCGCGGCGGCGCGAACGACTACATCACCAAGCCCTACGAAAAGGACGAGCTGCTCGTGCGCGTGGGAAACATGCTCGTCTGGAGCATGATGCAGCGCGAGGCGAACCCGTTGACCGGCTTGCCGGGCAACACCGCGATCGAGAGCGAGCTTGCCCAGCGCTTGCGCTCCGAGACGCCCTTCACCTTCATGTACATCGACATCGATCACTTCAAGGCCTTCAACGACTACTACAGCTTCCGCAAGGGCGACGAGGCCATTCGTCTGACCGCCTCGATCCTCACGACCGCCGTCAGCATCGAGGGCAGCGGGCACGATTTCGTGGGGCATGTGGGCGGAGACGACTTCGTGATGATCGTCGATTCCGCGTGCGCGGCCGCGATCGCGGACATGGTCGTGAAGGAATTCGACGCGAAGATCCCGCGGCTCTATCACGACACCGACCGGCAGCGCGGCTACATCCAGACGACCGATCGGGTGGGCGTGGAGCGCCGCTTTCCCATCATGACCCTCACGATTGCGGCGATCACGAACCAGGATCGCAAATTCGAGCACTTGGGAGAGCTGAGCCAGGTGGCCGCGGAGCTGAAGGCGTTCGGCAAGAGCCAGGCAGGCAGCATCGTGGTGTGGAATCGGCGGCAGGCCGCGTGAACGGAAACGCCGGAGAGGACCTCGGGCAAGGGAGCGATTCGTGAGGCGCAAACGCATTCTCGTCGTCGATGACGAAATCTACATGCAGCACATCCTCGAATTCAGCCTCGGCATGGAAGGCATGGAAGTCATTCGCGCGGGAAGCGGCGAGGAAGCCTTGCAGCGGGCGGCGGAGGAGTCGCCCGATCTGATCGTCCTCGATGTGGTCATGCCGGGAATGGACGGCTACGAAGTTTGCCGGCGGATGCGCGAACAGGAGCGCGGCCGCCGCATTCCGATCGTCTTCCTCTCCGCGCGGGATGGGGCCGCCGACCGGGAATTGGGCATCAGCCTGGGCGCGGACGCCTACATCACGAAACCCTTCAGCCCGCAGAAACTGATCGACACGATCGACGATCTGTTGACGGGCGTGCGCCAGGACCAATCGGAAGCGTCCGGGTTCTGAGCCCGGGCGCGCGTGAAACGCGCGCCCCAGGCCGCATTCGCGAGAAGTGACTCTCCGCCATCCGCCTCGTATACTCCGCTCTGTTCGCGTTCCCGTTCGCGCCATCGCCGCCCGGTGCCGATCGCCTGCAGGCGCTTCGGCAGGCCGGCCGGCTACGCGGCCATCCCGCCGCAGGAGACCCTCGCGTGTCGGCTTCGGATTCCCCGCTTCTGGCGCGAGTGGCGCTGCCTCTCGCGATCGCGCATCCGCTGCTCTATGCCGTGCCCGAGAATCTCGCGGACACGATCCGCCCCGGGCATCGCGTGCGCGTTCCGCTTCGCAAGCGAACGGCTTCGGGAATCGTCGTCGCGATCGAGCGCGAAACCCAAGCGGCGGACGAGCGCGGGCCTCGCGCCCGCGACCTGCGCTTGCGCGAGATCGTCTCCATCGATCCGGAGACGCCGCTTCTTTCTCCCGCCTTGCTCGAGCTCGTGGCCTGGATCGGCAAGTACTACGCGGCGCCCATCGGAATCGTCATGGAATCGGCGGTCCCGCGCGCCGTGCTGCGCGCGCCGCGCAAGACCAAGCATTCGCCGAGCGAGGAGGTGGGGACGGATGAGGGCGGCGGCGAGGCTCTTCCTTCGCTGGAAGAGCCCAGCGAAGAGGCGATCGCCCAGGCTGCGGAGATCACATTGAACGAGGCGCAGGCGACCGCGCTTGCCGCCATCGTGGATGCCTTGCAGCAAGCGAACGGGCGGACCTTCCTGATGCAAGGAATCACGGGCAGCGGAAAGACGGAGGTCTACCTGCGCGCCATCGCGAGCGCGATCGAAAGCGGGAAGAGCGCGCTGCTGCTCGTTCCCGAGATCGCGCTCGGGACGCAGGTCGTGTCGCGAGTGCGGGGACGCTTCGGTTCGCTGGCGGTCGAGTATCACAGCCAGCTCACCCCCGTCGAACGGCGCGACGCCTGGTGGAAGGTGTTTCGCGGCGAGGCGCGCATCGCGGTGGGGGCGCGTTCGGCGGTCTTCCTGCCGCTCGTCGGGTTGGGGCTCATCGTCGTCGACGAAGAGCACGAGCCTTCCTACAAGCAAGGCGAAACGCCGCGCTATCACGGCCGCGACACCGCGCTCGTGCGCGCGAAACTGGAGAAGGCGGTCACGGTGCTCGGATCGGCGACGCCCTCGCTCGAGTCGCGTTGGAATGCGGAGCAGGGCAAGTACGCGCGGTTGCTCATGCCGGACCGCGTGGAAGCGCGCAGCACCGCGCAAGTGACCCTGGTCGATCTGCGCGCCAAGGAGGAGACGGGCGAATCGACGGCGCGGACCGCGGAAGGACTGCGGATCGTCGGCGGCGCGGGCGAGGAGCGCGGCGAGCCGCTGTCCACCTACTTGCTCGACCGCCTGCGCGCCGTGCTGGCCGAGCGCGACCAGGCGATTCTCTTTCTCAACCGGCGCGGCTTTTCGACGGCGGTGCAATGCCGCGCCTGCGGGCGCGTGTTCGAATGCCCGCGCTGCAGCGTGGTGCTCACCTTTCATCGCGCCGAGGGCAGCCTGCGCTGCCACTACTGCGGCCACGAAGCGCGCAATGTCGAACGCTGCGAGGGATGCGGCGGGCACGACTTCGCCTATTCGGGAGTCGGCACGCAACGGGTGGAGGCGTCTCTCGCGCGCCATTTGCCAGAGGCGCGCGTGCTGCGGATGGATTTCGATTCCACCCGGCGGCGCGGATCTCTCGCCAAGATGATCCGCGTATTCGAGAAGAAGGAGGCGGACATCCTGCTCGGAACCCAGATGGTCGCGAAAGGGTTTGATTTCCCGGATGTCACCCTGGTGGGGGTCATTCAAGCGGACCGCGAGATGGGCTTCCCCGATTTCCGCGCGCAGGAACGGGCCTTCCAATTGCTCACGCAAGTTGCCGGCCGGGCCGGGCGCGGAGACAAACCGGGCGAAGTCGTTTTCCAAACCTATCTCCCCGATCATCATGTGATCACTACGGCCGGCCTTCAGGATTACGAAGCGTTCTTCCATCTGGAGATGGAGGAACGGCGCGCGCTGCGATATGCGCCCTTCGGGCGGATGGCCAATCTGCTCTTCGATGGGCCCGACGAAGCGGCGGTGGTGCGCAAGGCTTCCGCGATCGCGCAATCGCTCGAAGGGATCGCGGGATTGACTCTGCTCGGTCCGGCCCCGATGCCGCTCAGTAGATTGAAGGGGCAGTATCGCTGGCACCTGACCCTGCTCGCCACCCAAGCGGGGCGGCTGTCGAATGCGCTGCGCCAGGTCCTGGCTGCGGAGGAGAGGCCCGCATCCGGGCGCGGACGCGTGCGGGTGCAGGCTGACATGGACCCTGTCAGCATGCTTTAGGGCAGCCTTTTCCCGCTCTCTTAATGGGCCTGCGGCCTTGAATGGGTCCGCGGGACCGGCGTGCGCAGAGAGAGAAACGGAAGGCGGAAGGCGCGCGCCTTGGTCGCGCTTCGCGCGCGACGAAGGAATTTCGCCAACGGCAGGGCGGGGCCGCGCACGGCGCGAACATCCCGTGGGACCCATTCAAGGCCGCAGGCCCTCGGCGCGGGTGCAAGGCTGAAGGGCTTTCGGGACCGGCGTGCGCAGAGAGAGAAACGGAAGGCGGAAGGCGCGCGCCTTGGTCGCGCTTCGCGCGCGACGAAGGAATTTCGCCAACGGCAGGGCGGGGCCGCGCACGGCGCGAACATCCCGTGGGACCCATTCAAGGCCGCAGGCCCTCGGCGCGGGTGCAAGGCTGAAGGGCTTTCGGGGCGGGCGCGCGCTGGGGTCGCCCTGTCGCGGGGGCGGACAAGGGGAGGGCTGCGGGGCCCGGTCGCGGGCGAAAATACCCGCAGTTGCCTGCCTTGACACTCGCGGCTTGAGCGGCATAGGCTCCTTCCTTCGGCGCAAAACCGTCGCATTCGGGTGTTCGCAAGCAGGCGCCGCTTTCAATGGCGGAATCGCGCGCAGAACGCGCGCAGCACTGGAGATCTGCAAAGGAGACCTTCCGATGAAGAGTTGTTGCCGACTTTGGGTGGGTGGTGCCGTCCTGGTTCTCGTCGTCGCCCTGGTGAGCTGCGGGAGCCAGTTTCTTTCGGGCGGAAAGCTGCATTACTCGCAGGGCCGGTACGACACCGCTCTGATGAATTTCCAGAAGGCCGCTGAAGAGCAGCCGGACAACGGCGAAGTGCATCTCTGGCTGGGCCGCGCGCTGGCCGAGCTCGAACGCGACGAAGAAGCGGTCGTCGAGATCCGCAAGGGGGGCGAGCTCGATCCTCTCCAGACCGAGATGATGCAGAACACGCTGATTTCCTTCTGGAGCAAGCGTTACAACAGCGCCTTGCAGTATGCCCAGCAAGCGGCGGAAGAGCAGGACGAGCAGGCGCAGAGGGACATTCTGGAAAAGGCCCGCGAACGCTTCACCCGCGCGATCATCTTCGCGCCCGACAGCGTGCAGAACTACAGCAACCTCGGGAAGGTGCTCTATCAGCTGGGCGACATGGACCAGGCGATGGCGATGTTCGAGAAGTCGCGCACGATGTCGGCCGGGCGGCCCGACTTGCAGCGCTTCCTCTTCACGCTCTACAAGTACTTCGGCAGCCAGGCGTTGCAGATCGACGATGCGACCCGCGAGGACTACGAACGGGCGATCAAGTTGCTCGGCGATGCGGAGACCATTCCGATGCCGCCCGAGGAAATGCTCGAGGTCGATTACAACATCGCGACCGCGTATTACGCGATGGCCGACAAGGTGAGCGACGAGGAGAAGCCCGGCGCTCTCGACAAGGCCACCGAGTATTACTTGAAGGTTCTGGAGATCCAGCCCGACGAGCCCGATGCGCTGAAGACCTTGGCGTTCGTCTATTCCGATCGCAAGATGCACAACGAAGCGATCGCGCGCGGCAAGCAGCGTTTCGATCTGGCCCCCTGGGAGCCGGAGCCGAATGTGTTGATGCATCAGCTCTACAAGGCGGCCGGCGACGACAAGATGGCCAACGGCCACATCCTGCTCGCGCAAATTCTGCAGAACGGCGCGCGCCAGCCTGCGGGCACGGCGCGCACCGAGGCCCAGGCGGCGGGGCCCAGCTCCGATGCCGTGAAGGTGCTTCGCGATCGCGGAGAACCGCGCGAAGTCCGCACTTTCCAAGGCGGAGAATCTTCGTACTCGGCCTGGTTCTACTGGACCGAGGGCAGAATCTTCCTCTTCCGCGCCGGGAAGGAGCAGGCACGCATCGCATTCAAGCCGGTCGGCGAGGAGCAGGTTCGCAAGATCATGGGCTGATGCGACACCGTCCGCGGGCCGCTTCCGTTTACAGTGAAGAAGCATGCATGGGAGCCGATAGGATGGGATGGATCGGCCTCCATCATCGACTGCAGCGGGCCCCCATTGACGAGAGCGAGCGGAGCGCCCCTTTTCGTGAATCAGCCTGGGGCGCCCCCCTTATCGGGATGTTGTGCGCCGGCCGGGGCGAGGCCGGCGCCGAGAACGGGCCGGGGAGAAAGGCGTTGACACCCGGCGTGCGGCTCCGTAGCATTTGGTTCGTGGGTGCGGTGCGGCACCTGGAAGTCAAGCCGACGACTCTCCTTGATTCCTGCCCTGTGCGCTTTCAACGGTAATTCATCGAAGCGCAAGGCCGGCCGAGTGTGTCACTCGAATGGCCGGCATCACAGGGTCTACGGATATGACTCTTTCGCCAAGCGTTTGACCGGCCGCGCACTCGCGAGAGCGGCGCGTTGCGGTACGGTTGCGGATGTGGCCACGCGCGCATGGCGCGGACCGGCGTGGCTCCCGCCCGCGGATTCCCTGCGCGGGTGATGGGGCCGCCCATACGACCCAAGACTGAAACGAGACAGGAAGCCCGATCATGAGTCCGAGACAAAGCAAGACCCCGGCGCCGGAAGTGACGCGCGCGGAAGCGACCCGCGAGGAAGTCATCGTGGAAACTCCGGAGCCCACCCGAGCGGCGGTGCGTGAAGATTCCGAGGAAGCAGGGCCTCGGCCGAAAGGCGCCGAGAAGGGCCTCGACCTCACGGGAATGAAGAAGAAGACCATTGCCGAGCTGGTCAAGACCGCTCAGGACATGGGCATTCAAGGGGCCTCGGGACTGCGCAAGCAGGAATTGATGTTCAAGATCCTCGAAGCCCAGACCCAGCAGAACGGGCTGATCTTCGCCGAGGGGGTGCTCGAGATCCTGACCGAGGCCTACGGCTTCCTGCGCTCGCCCGATTACAACTATCTGCCGAGCCCCGACGACATCTATGTCTCGCCCTCGCAGATCAAGCGCTTCGACTTGCGCACGGGCGACACGATCTCGGGCCAGGTGCGTCCTCCCAAGGACGGCGAGCGCTACTTCGCGCTGCTGCGCGTGGAAGCGGTGAACTTCGAGAGCCCCGAAGTCGCCAAGCAGAAAACC
Organism: uncultured bacterium; assembly: GCA_964482205.1. GTDB lineage: Bacteria > Eisenbacteria > RBG-16-71-46 > CAIMUX01 > WJJG01 > JAZDGX01. Next base: position 137,632 of record CAYZWI010000005.1, read on the forward strand.
CTCTTCGACAACCTCACGCCTCTCTATCCGCTGAGCAAGTTCACCCTGGAGACGAAGTCGCGCGACATGACTGCGCGGATCATCGATCTGCTCTGTCCGATCGGAAAGGGCCAGCGCGGTTTGATCGTCTCGCCTCCCAAAGCGGGCAAGACGATCATCCTGCAGAAAATCGCGAATGCGGTTATCGAGAACCATCCCGAGGTGATCCTCATCGTGCTGCTCATCGACGAGCGACCCGAGGAAGTCACCGACATGGAGCGCACCGTCAACGCGGAGATCATCAGCTCCACCTTCGACGAGCCGGCCGAGCGGCATGTGCAGGTGGCCGAGATGGTGATCGAGAAGGCCCGCCGTCTGGTGGAGCACAAGCACGATGTGGTCGTGCTGCTCGACTCCATCACGCGGCTCGCGCGCGCGTACAACACGGTCGTTCCCCACAGCGGCAAGATTCTCTCAGGCGGCGTGGACTCGAACGCGCTCCATCGCCCGAAGCGCTTTTTCGGCACGGCGCGCAACATTGAGGAAGGCGGCTCGCTGACCGTCTGCGCGACCGCGCTCATCGAGACGGGCAGCCGCATGGACGAGGTCATCTTCGAAGAGTTCAAGGGCACGGGAAACATGGAGCTCGTGCTCGACCGGAAGATCTCCGACAAGCGCATCTTCCCGGCCATCGATCTCAACCGCTCGGGCACCCGCCGGGAGGAGCTGCTCCTCAGCGAGGGCGATCTCCGTAAAGTATGGATTCTGAGGAAGTTCCTGAGCGAGATGAATCCCGTCGAGGCCATGGAGTTCCTGATCGAGAAGATGAGCCAGACGAAAACCAATCGAAAGTTCCTGGAATCCATGAACGGCTAGGCGGTATACTCGTTGCTTGCTTTGGCCGGCCCGGCGGTTGCGGGGCGAATGTGAACCGAAGAACAAAGGACGGACGGACATGAAAAAAGGCATTCACCCGAGGTACACGCTGACGAAGATCACCTGCGTGTGCGGGAATGTGATCGAAACCCGCTCCACCATGGGCGGAGAAGTGAAGATCGAGATCTGCTCGAACTGCCATCCCTTCTTCACCGGGAAGCAGAAGCTCATCGACACGGCCGGCCGCATCGAGCGCTTCCGCAAGAAGTACCGCCTGGAAGAAGGCGCGGCGGCGGGCAAGGAAGGGCAAGAGGCCGCGCCCGCCGGCGAACAGAAGGGATCGGCCGCCGACCAGTAGATCCGCGCGCATGTTCGACCGCCCGGTTTCGTGAGGAGCCGGGCGGTTTGCTTTGGGCGCGCGAATTTGTTGCCGCGCAAGCCGGGACCCCTTGGAACCATCGATGGCAAGCCGCTCGAGCCCGCCGGCAGGGTGGCTGGGAGAAGGAATCGCGAGCCATGGGGCAAGAATTGTTGCGAACCTACGAGCAGGTGCTCGCGCGCCGCGACGAGCTCTCCACGCAGATGAGCGATCCAAAAATCCTGAAGGATTCGCGCGCGCTGCGCAGGATCGGACGCGAGCACGCGCGGCTGGAACAGCTCCTGGCGACGATGAGCGCCTATCGTCAGGCGCTGGAGGCGCGTGAAGAAGCGCGCGAGATCCTCTCGCATTCGGGCGACGCCGAGTTGGTGGCGCTGGCCAAGGCCGAGCTGCAGGAACTGGAAGCGCGCGAAGCCGAGCGCGAGGCGGAACTGAAGCAGCTGCTCGTGCCGCGCGATCCCGACGACGACAAGAGCGCGATCGTGGAAATCCGCGCCGGCACCGGCGGCGAGGAAGCGACCCTCTTCGCGGCCGATCTCTTCCGTATGTACGGGCGCTTCGCCGAACGCACCAACCGCCGCCTCGAGCTCCTCTCGACCAGCCAGACCGATCTCGGCGGAATGAAGGAAGTGATCTTCCTCATCGAGGGCGAAGGCGCCTACGGCTCGCTGCGCTTCGAAGGCGGCGTGCATCGCGTGCAGCGCGTGCCCGACACGGAAGCCTCGGGCCGCATCCACACCTCGGCCGTCAGCGTGGCGGTCTTTCCGGAAGCGGAAGAGGTCGAAGTGGAGGTCAATCCCGACGATCTGAAGGTCGATGTCTTTCGCTCCTCGGGCCCGGGCGGACAGAGCGTAAACACGACCGATTCGGCCGTGCGCGTCACGCATCTGCCCACCGGCATCGTCGTCCAATGCCAGGACGAGCGTTCGCAGTTGAAGAACAAGGCCAAGGCCTTGAAGGTGCTCTACGCGAAGCTCCTCGACGTACGCCGGCAGGAGCAGGAAAAGGAAATGACCGAGGCGCGGCGCACGATGGTTTCGACGGGAGATCGCAGCGCGAAAATCCGCACCTACAATTTCCCGCAAAGCCGCGTGACCGACCATCGCATCGGCCTTACGCTCTACAATCTTCCGCAGATCCTCGAAGGAAATCTCGAGGAGTTCATCGAGGCGCTGCACATCGCGGACACGGAGAGGCGCCTGCAGGCCGAGCCCGCTTCGGAGAGCAAGCCGCGCGAGCGCGAGTAATGCGGTTCCGAGGAGTGCGGGGCCGAGCGCAACCGCCTGCGTAAGGGAGAGCGCGAAACTCGCGTTGGTAAGTGAGGGATCTTCGGCCAAGGGCTCAGGACGAGCGCATGAAGGCAAGCGCCCACCATCGGAACCGTCGTGCTGCCGCTGGCAACAGCGGGGACTCGCTCCGGGATCGGCTTGAAGGCGAGCGGCCCGGCGCGGGCGGGCGACCAGCAGGGCGGTCCAAGGCCGGGCCGCTGGCGATCATTCTCCTCGTCGACGGCGCGCGTCCCGATGTCCTCGAAGAGCTGCTGGCGGCCGGCGAGCTGCCGCACATCCAGGAAGAGATCGCGGGCCCGGGCAGCGTGCGGCGCGCGACCTCGTGCCTGCCTTCCACCACCGGTCCGGCGCACCTTCCCTTTCTCACCGGCTGCTATCCCGGCACCTTGAACATTCCCGGGATTCGCTGGCTCGACAAGCAGGTGTACGGGCGCGGCGGCGCCTGGGACCGGCAGAGTTTTCGCAGCTACAACGGCGTCGAAGCGCTGTACATGAATCGCGATCTGCCGCGCGAGCGAAAGACGATCTTCGAGCTGGCCGAGCGTCCCTTCGCGATCTACTCGCTGCTGACGCGCGGATTGTCTCGCGGGCGGGACCTCACGCGCTTCGTGAAGCCGTGGTTGTATCTCCGCGCGCATCTCACCGACCGCTGGCATCCGATCGACCGCGTGGCCGAAGCGAAGATGCTCGCCTGCCTCGACGACGATCCCGATTTTCTCTTCGCCGTCTTTCCGGCGGTCGATTCCTTTTCGCATCTGCGCCATCCGCGCGACCCCGAAACGATCGCCGCCTATCATGGGGTCGATCGCGCGGTGGGGAAGCTCGTCGCCGACCTCAAGCGGCGCGGCCGCTGGGACGAGACGCTGCTCGTGATCACCTCCGATCATGGATTGACGCCCACGACCACGCATCTCGATCTCGCGCGCTTCCTGGATGGGCGCGGATTGCGGACGCTGTCGTATCCGGTGGTGTGGAAGCGCAAGCCGGCGACCGCCGTGATGATCTCGGGAAACGCGGTGGGCAAGGTCTACTTCCTGGGCAACGGCGGCGCTTGCCTCGAGGGAGACGCCGTGCCGCGCGCGCTCGGCGATGTCTGGCCGGAGTTGATGGCCCGCGAGGAAGTGGACTTCACTGCGTGGCGCGAGGGGCCGGAACGCATTCGCATCGCTTCGCCGCGCGGGAACGCGCTGGTCGTGCGCGAAGCGCGGGGACTCTGCTACCGGCCCGAGACGGGCGATCCCTTTCACATGGGCGGCGACCTCGGCCCCTTCGAAGATGCGCAAAGCCTGGCGGCCACGCATGAGTCCGACTACCCGGATGCGCTCGTTCAGCTCTTCCAGTTCTTCGGCAGCCCGCGCAGCGGAGATCTGGTCGTGGTTTCGCGCAACGGAAGCGATTTGCGCAAGGCATTCGAGTGGCCCGAGCATCACAGCTCGCACGGATCGCTGCATCGCGAGCACATGAGCGTGCCTCTGATCGCCAACCGGCGCGGCTGGGACCCGCGTCCCGCGCGCACGGTCGACCTTTTCCCCAGCGTGCTTCGCTGGCTGGGCAAGCCGCAACTCGAGAACATCGATGGCCGAGCGCTCTTCTGATCCGCGCGCGGACACGCCCGCCGAAGCGCGCAGCATGGAACAGGTCAAGGCGCGTGCCGAAGCGCCGGGCGACAGCGAGGAAGCTCCTTCGTCCGCGATGCGGCTGCCTTCTCGCCGTGCCTTGGCCTGGGGCATCCAGGGGTTCATCGCGATCTCGATTGCGGCCATCGTGGTCAGCAGCCTCTGGAAGCGGCCGCCCGATCTGGGGACCCTGATCGGGAATTGCGATTGGCGTTTCGCGCTGCTCCTCGTGCCGCTGGTCGCGGCCGACTACTACCTGGGCGGACTTCGCTATCGCGTGCTGTTCGACGGCCGCGTGCTCTCGCGCGTGTCGTTGTGGGCGTGCATCAAGGCCAACTGGGCGAACATCTTCCTGGGTGCGGCGACGCCGTTTCAAACCGGCGGCGGCCCGGCCCAGATCTATCTCCTCTGGCGGGCGGGCGCGCATTTCTCCGAAGCCTTGCTCGCCTCGCTGGTCACCTTCGCCGGCACGCTCGTCTTCTTTATCGCGTCCAGCGTGGTCGCGCTGCTCGTCATTCCGCACGAGCTCTTCGATCCGACGACGATGGGATTGATCCGCACGGCCTTCATCGTGGTGGGCGCGATCGCGGCCGGCACGCTGCTCGTGATGATCTTCCCGCGCCCGAGTTTGACGGTGTTGCGCTGGATCTACGACGCGTTGTTGATCCATCTGCCCTGGTTCCGTCGCTCGCGGGAGAGGATCTTGGGCGGCTTCTCGGCGGGAGTGGATCGCTTCAGCGGCGGGGTTGCGCGCACATGGAAAGCAGGCAAGGGAGCGCTGCTCCTCATGATTGCGTTCACGCTGCTCCTCTTCTCGAACAAGTTCACGATCGGGTACGCGGTATTGTGCGCGCTCGGCGCGGAGGTGCCCTACGGAACATTCCTTGGATTGAGTTGCGTGCAGCTCTTCCTGATCTACTTCGCCCCCACGCCGGGCGCTTCGGGCGTGGCCGAGCTGTCGTCCGTGTGGTTGATGGCGCGCGTCATCCCGGCCGAGCTGCTCGTCGTCTACACGATCCTGTGGCGCTTCCTCACCACCGTGCTCGGCGCAATCATCGGAGGCTTCGTGCTGCTGGGCGAAGTGCGCCACGAAGGCACGCGACCCGGGGACGGAGAGTGAGCCGGCGCTGCCGCGCGGGGGCGGGGCCCATCCCGGCCGTCATTCTTGCAGCCCGGTAACCTTAAGTGAGTCAGTATCTTCCAAGGTTCCGGTTGCTGCCGTCCAGTTCCCGTGATACGCAGTCGCAATCCTGCTTGTGAGGATCGATTTCGGGCACGAAACGAGGGGCGTGGGAGGGGGTGGCCGGCTACCCGCCTCTCAAGCACAGAGAGTTCACGGTGCCAAGAGGCCGTGAAGGGCATTCGTACACGGAGGTGTGGAATGAAGAGAGTCGTAGCCGCTGCCGTTCTTGCGTTTCTGTTCGCTTTGCCGGTCATGGCCCAGACCAACCCGATCGTGCTCGGGTTCAAGGGCGGGGTCAATCTTGCCAATCTGTCGTATGATCCCGAGACCGATCCCAACCCGGACATGTATCTGGGTCTCGCAGTCGGCGGATTGCTGGGATTCGAGATTTCTCCGGGCATGACGCTCGACACCGATTTCCTCTACATCCAGAAGGGCGCGAAGTGGGAAGGCGAGTCCGACGGCGATGAGTACAAGGTCACCGACAAGTACAGCTATGTCGTCATCAATCCCATGCTGCGCTTCGCCGTCCAGAATCAAGGCCTGCGTCCGTACTTCATGGCCGGCCCGGAGATCGGCTTTCTCGTCGATGCGACCGCGAAAAGCGAGATCAATGGAGAGGACCAGGACGACGAGGATCTGAAGGACTTCACGAAGAGCACGGACTTCGGGATCAATTTCGGCGCCGGCCTCGAGTTCCCTTCGGGCAACAGCGCCTTCTTCGTCGAAGGCCGCTATGCGATGGGCCTGACGGACATCCTGGATGATGAGGACGAGGACAACAAGCAAGAGGATTCAAAACCGGAAGCCAAGCATCGCGGCATCTACCTGATGGGCGGCGTGCGCTTCTAGTCCCGTTCGTCCTTCGCGGGTCGCCCGCTTCCAGGGCGAAACGCGGAGGCCCTGCGGCAATCGCTGCGAAAGAATGCGCATGATGCGGGCCGGCCTTGCATGAGGCCGGCCCGCGTTCTCCTCGGTAACGCCTGTCCCGCTGCTGCCCGTGTCATACTGTCTCTTCGATGCCCATGTGATACTGTCTCTTCATGGATTCTCCTCCATCACGAAAGAAGCGGCTCGCACCGCTCGAGCGCGCGATCGAGGAAGCGGCTCGTTCGCTGATCGAAATCCGCGCGGGCAATCCCCGCTTCGAAGCGGAACTCCTGCTCGCGCACGCCCTCGCCCGTCCGCGCGCGTTTCTCTTCACCCATCCCGAATACCGTCCCGACGAAAAGGAAGAGGCGGCCTTCGCGCACCTGCTCGGCCGCCGTCTCTCGGGCGAACCGCTGCAATATGTGCTCGGCACCGCCGCCTTCCGTCATCTCACCTTGCGCGTCGGGCCGGGAGTGCTCATTCCGCGGTCGGAGACCGAAGTGCTGGTGGGCATCGCGTGGCAGGCCTTGCGGGCCCGGCTGCGCTTGGATCAAGCCGCAAGGGACCGTGGCGCTTCCGATTCGCACGGCGGGCAGGCATCGACGTCCGGCGCACGCGAGCGCGAAATGCCATCGCGCGAGGAGCGTCCCTGGGTGATCGATGTCGGCGTCGGTTCGGGCGCGATTCTGCTCGCGCTGCTCGATGAAGAGCGGCGCTCGCACGGGAGCGAGGAGGTGCGCGCGCCCCGCTTTCGCGCGCTCGGCATCGATCCCTCTCTGGTTGCCATGCGCTACACGCGCGAGAACGCGCTAGCGAATGGGCTCCCCGCGCCGCACCTCGTGCGCGCCGGGGTGCTCGCGCCCATCTCCGCTTCCGATCCGCCTGCACCGGTGATCGGCATCGTCAGCAATCCTCCCTACATCTCGACCGCGGAGATGGCCGAGTTGCCGGTCGAGATTCGGGAACACGAACCGGCCGTGGCGCTGCATGGCGGAGACGATGGGCTGAGCGTGATTCGAGAGCTGCTCGATCAATCGCTCGCGTTCCTGGGCCGCGGGGCCTTCCTCTGTTTCGAGATGGGCGCCGGGCAGGAAGGGGCCGTGCGCGCGGAGCTCGAGCGCCGCGGCCTGCTCGGTCGCGCGACGATTCATCCCGATCTCGCCGGACGGCCGAGAGTGGTGTTCGTGAATCCTGCGTGACGACCGGGTTTCACGCGACCTCCCCGCTTCAACGGTTCTCGGAATTGTGCTACCGTCCCATCTGGCAAAGACGGGAATGGCAAGCATGCGGCGCGAGGGAGTGTCACCGGCATGGATGCGATTGCGATTGAAGGCGGCCGTCCGCTGAACGGCGAGATCGAAATCGGAGGGGCGAAGAACGCCGTCCTTCCGATGATGGCGGCGAGCCTGCTCGTTCCGGGAATGCTGCGCATTCACAATGTCCCGCGCCTGCGCGATGTCACCACCTTCCTCGATCTCCTGCACGAGTTGGGCGTGCAAGGCGGCTACGAGAACCACTCGCTCTTTCTCGACGCCACGCATGTGACTTCGCAGGAAGCGCCCTATGACCATGTGAAGAAGATGCGCGCCTCCATCTATGTGCTCGGGCCTTTGCTCGCGCGCTTCGGGCGCGCGCGTGTGTCGCTCCCGGGCGGCTGCGCGTGGGGCCCGCGGCCGGTGAACCTGCATCTGGACGCGATGCGCGCGCTGGGCGCGCAGCTCGAGCTGGAGCACGGCTACATCGTCGCCAGCGCCGAGAAGCTGCGCGGGGCGCGGATCGCCTTCGACATCTCGAGCGTGGGCGCGACCGGCAACGCGATGCTGGCGGCCGCGCTGGCCGAAGGGACGACCGTGATCGAGAACGCGGCGGCCGAGCCCGAGATCGAGGCGCTCGCGCAGTTCCTCAATGCGCACGGCGCGCGCGTGAGCGGGGGTGGGACGAAGACGGTCACGGTGGAAGGCGTCGAAACGCTGCGCCCCGGGGGGGATTTCGAGAACATCCCCGATCGCATCGAGGCGGGCACCTTCCTGGCAGCGGGCGCGATCACTTGCGGCGATGTGACCCTGCGCCGCGCGAGACCCGAGCATCTCACGATGGTGCTCGCGCGCTTCGAGCGCATGGGCTGCGCGCTGGACGTGAACGCCGACACCATTCGCATCCGGCCCGGCAACGATGGTTTGCAGGCGGTCGACATCGTGACCGAGGCGTATCCGGGATTTCCGACCGACATGCAGGCGCAGTTCATGGCGCTGCTCTGTCTAGCGCGCGGCGCGGGCGTGATCACGGAGACGATCTATCCCGATCGCTTCACGCATGTGCCCGAGCTGCGCCGTTTGGGAGCGCAGATCACCCTTTCGGGCAATGTGGCCACGGTCACCGGGGTGGATGGCCTGCAAGGCGCGAAGGTCATGTCGACCGACATCCGCGCGAGTTCCGCGCTCATCCTCGGCGGCCTCGCGGCGAAAGGCCGCACGCGGGTGTCGCGCATCTATCACATCGACCGCGGCTACGAGCGCATCGAGGAAAAGCTCGCGCGCCTGGGCGCGCGCGTGCGCCGCGTGAAGGACGAGACGGCATGATGCTGCCTCGACGGAAAGGGCCGTGATGCCGCCGACCGCCGGCCCCACGGACCCGGCCCTTCGACATCGCCCGCTCATCATAGGAACGGCGGGCCACATCGATCACGGCAAGACCGCGCTCATCAAGCTGCTCACCGGCGTCGACACCGACCGGTTGAAGGAAGAGCAGGAGCGCGGGATCACGATCGAGCTCGGCTTTGCCTCGCTGCGTTTGCCGTCGGGAGAGATGCTGGGCATCGTCGATGTTCCCGGCCACGAGCGCTTCGTGCGCAACATGCTCGCGGGTGCGGGCGGAATCGATCTCATCCTCTTCGTCATCGCGGCCGACGAAGGCGTGATGCCCCAGACGCGCGAGCACATGGACATCATCGATCTCCTCGGCGTCGAACACGGAGTCGTGGCGTTGACGAAGATCGATCTCGTCGAGCCCGATTTCCTCGAGCTGGTCGAGGAGACGGTGCGCGAATACCTGCAGGAGAGCTGCCTCAAGAACGCGCCGATCGTGCCGGTGTCGTCCACGAAGGGGACCGGGCGCGAGGCCTTGCTCGCCGCGATCGAGAAGGTCGCCGCGCAAGTGCGCGTGCGCGAGCGCGGCCACTTGCCCCGCCTGCCGATCGACCGCGTCTTCACCATGGAAGGCTTCGGCACCGTGGTGACCGGAACCTTGTGGGCCGGCACGCTGCACGAAGGCGATTCGGTGCGCATCGTTCCCGGCGAGATCACGAGCCGCATCCGCTCGCTCGAGGTACACAATGCGCGCGTGCCCGAGGCGCGCGCGGGCCAGCGGACCGCGGTGCTGCTGCACGCGGTCGAGAAAAGCGCGATCGAGCGCGGCAACTGGCTGCTCGCGGGGGACGAGGGCGAGGTCTCGCCGCTGGTGGATGTGCGCCTGCGTGCGCTGCGCAGCGCGGCGAAGCCGATCGAGAACGGGCAGCGCATCCGCTTTCACTTGGGCGCCGCGGAGACGCTCGGCCGGCTCTTCCTGCTGGAGAAAGAAGTGCTGCGCCCGGCTGAAGAAGGGCTCGCGCAAATCCGTCTCGAAGCTCCCGTGCTGGCCGAGCGGGGCGATCGCTTCGTCATTCGCCGCTACTCGCCGATGCTCACGATCGCGGGCGGAAGCGTGGTGACGGCGGGCGTGGGCCGGCGCAGGCGTCATCGCCGGGAAGACATCGATGCGCTCGTGCAAGCCGAGCGCGGCACGCCGCTGGAACGGATCGCCGCGGTGCTCGAGCGACACGGTGCGGCGGGCGCGGAGCGCGAAACGCTGGCGCGCGAGAGCGGCTGCACGCTGCCTGAAACCGAGTCGGCCATTCAGGCGCTCGTCGAGCAAGGCCAGGCGCGCGCCGTGGGGCGCAAAGCGTTCGTCTCCACGACCGCGCTTGCCGAAGCGGGAGCGAAGCTGGCCGACATTCTGCGCGCATATCAGCGCCAGGCGCCGCTATCGTGGGGCTTGATGAAGAGCGAGCTCAAGAAGCGCGAGGAAGGCGCGATTCATCCCGATGCGGTCGAGGCGTGGGTGCAGCAGGAAGCGGAGGCCGGCCGCCTGTTCGTGCGCAACGACCGCCTGCGCGAGGGCACCGACAAGTTGAACCTGAGCCCCGCGCACGAGGCGCTGCATCGCGCGATTCTGGCGGAAATCGAGGAGGCGGGCTTCGCCGGGCGGCGGCAAGTGGAAGTGCTGGCGGCGATGGGCGGGCAGCCGGGCGCCGCGGGAGCCGCGCCGCGCGGCCATGCGCCCACGGGCGGGCGAGCAGGCGCGTCCCCGAGCGAGAGCAGACCCGCTTCGGGCGCCCGCAAGGCCGATGCGCGCGAGGTCGAGGCGCTCCTCACCTTGCTGGTGGATTCAGGCGAGATCGTGCGCGTGCCGCCCGAGTTCTATTTCACGCGCGCCCGACTGGAAGAGCTGGCCGAGAAAGTGCGGCGCTTCTTCGCCGATCGTGCGGAGATGAATGTCGGCGACTTGAAAGACCTGATCGGCGTCTCCCGCAAACAGGCCGTTCCGCTGCTCGAGTACCTCGATCTGGCGCGCGTGACGCTGCGGCGCGGCGATGTGCGGGTCAAGGGACCGAAGCTGAGTGGGGAATGAGCCTGACTGCCTCTACTTGATATAGCCCAGCGACCGCATGCCTTCGATCACTTCCGGATCCGCGATCGTCTCGATGTCGCCCAAGGTCGATTGATTGAGCTGCGCGATCGTGCCCTGCAGGAGTCCGCGCAGCGCGGCGAGCGTGTCCGGCTGCATGGCGGCGAGATTGGTTCTCTCTCCCGGGTCGGAGCGAAGGTCGAACAGTTCCCAGTTGGGGTCGCTCAGCGAACCGCTCTGAATGATCTTCCAATCCCTCTGACGCAGGGTAAAGAGGTGCGGAGGAGATTCGGCCAGAACTGGGCTGCTTCCGTCCGTGCGCACGCTCGCGGTCGATCCGCTCGCGTCCATATCGCCGGATGTCGTGTCGCGCAGGTGCTGTCCTGCTGCGACCGTAGTACTGCCGAGATCATCTTCCATCCCATTGGCGAACCATTCGCGCGGCAGCTCGCGCCCTTGATGCATCGGCGGCGCATCGAGTCCTGCGCGCAGGCAAAGCGTGCGCAAGAGATCGAGAATGGAAATGGGCGCAGCGATCGGCTGTCCGCCCGCCACGCCGCCCGGAGGGCGCCACGCGAGCGGACACCCGATCAATTCCTCGTGGATCCCTTCCGCATGGCTCCATCCCGAATGATCACCGAATTGCTCTCCGTGATCGTTGCAGAAGATGATGTGCGCGCGATCCAGCTCTCCGGAGGCACGCAGTTGATCCAGCAGCGCTCCCACGCGGCGATCCGCTTCATGAATGTCCGCATCGTAGTTGACGATCATGCCTTCGCGGTCGGAGTCGCTCACTTGAGGCAAGCGGGAGAGGCATCCCCAGTCGTGGCAGTCCCCGTCACCCGGCTCGCGGTAGTCCTGGAACATGGGAGGGTTGCGCGGACCCGGAGGAGCGCCCGGAGCCACCGCCTCGCGATCGCTTGCCGGCGCATCGTAGGGAGCGTGCGGCTCGAGGTAGTGAAGGTACGCGAATCGCGGCCGGCCTTCGTTCTTCTTCATCCAGGCGAGCATCCGGCGATTGAGTTCCCAGCCCACATGCGAATACGCGGGACGGCGCAAGCGCGTGACGATGCGCTCGAACGCGAGGCGTTGCTCGCGGCACCACCAAGGCGGCGGAGCGGGAACGAAGGTCTGGAAGCCGCGCGAGTAGCCGTTGCTGCCCGCGAGAGTCTGGTTGGCGACGAACGCGCCGGTGCGATAGCCATAGCCGCGAAAATGCTCGGCGAGCAGAGGAGCGTCGTCCGGCAGGCGCGAGAGCGCCGTGTAGACGCGATGAGAACTGGGATAGAGGCCCGTGAAGAGGCTCGCGACGCTGGGAACGGTGGAGACGCTCGGCGTCCAGGCGTTCGTGAAGACGCGGCTCTCGCGCATGAAGGCGTCGATGTTCGGAGTCGTGGGCCGATCGTATCCGAAGAAGGAGACATGATCGCGGCGCAACGCGTCGACGAGGATGACGATGACATCCGGACGCGCGAGCGTGTCGGCTCCGGGGTGGATTTGCACGCGCGGCTCGTGAGAACGGGCGCGCCAGACGAAGCCGATGTTCAGCAAAGCGGTTGCTATAGCAAGCACGACACCGGTGGTTGCGAAGGCGCTGCGGGCGAGTCGATCCCAGGAGATCGCCTTCGAGATGCGGCGCAGAAGAACGGCGGGGATCAGTCCCACGATCAGACCCAGCGCAACCACGCCGGCGGCGGCCAGTTTCCCGGCCGGCTGAGCGAACGATGGGAAAAGGTCGACGGAGACGATCCGGTATGCGAGCGCCGTCCCGCCTTCGAACGCCCCGGCGGCCGCGAGAGCGAGGAAGACGAATGTGCGTGCGTCGGCTTTCCAGGCGATCAAGCGCACGAGGAGAACGACAACGAGAAGGAGGACGAGGTGCAGGTCGATCGCATGAAGCAAGTCGCCGAGATTCATGCCGGGCGCAGCCAGCCACGCCTCGAGCGTGCCGACAAGGATGCCGAGCAACGCGGCCAGAACGAAACCGATTCCGAATGCCCGCCAGCGGGATGGCATGACTGCGTCTCCTCGATTGCGGGCGAACATACCGGGCGCAAGCGGGCGGCACAACTTCGAGGCTGCGCACCCGCGCACGGGGGCGGGCCTCGTGCGCGGAGTATGGTCGCCGGGACCGGAAGGCTTCCGCGGGGACGGCGCGCGCTCAAGACAGTTCGGGCAGGGGGCGCGCGCCTCGTACGCTCGGCGTGCTGAACACCTGTAGCTCCTGAAGGCCGGGGCGTTCACGCCTCGCTTACGCCCCGCGGGGAAGCCTTCCGGTCCCGGCTCCCTCATCGGCGCAGGCCTGATTCCTCGAGCGCAGTGGATCGCGATCCGTTGCGCATGGGGTGCAATGTGAGCGCGTGGCGCATGCGTGATTGCCGTCACGCCTCGCTTGCGCCTCGCTGGTGAGCCTTCCGATGCGGCTACCTGGATCCGGGAAGCGCGTGCGCATTCTTGAGTGCGGGTCGCGATCGTTGCGCCGCAAGCCGGCGTTGCCGGCCGCTCCAACTATTGCGCTTCGCGCAAGTCGCGCGCTCTATCGCGGTCTCCGGCTTTCCATCGCCTGACGGCGCCCGATTCGTGTCATCGCACGATGAGCAATCGCCTGGTCGCGGTTCTTTCCGTCGTCGACACTCGAAGCAAGTAGACACCTGCCGAAACCGGCAAGCCTGCCATGTCGCGCCCATCCCATAGAAGCTCATGCGTCGTCGCTGGACTGGTGCCGGGGCGAAGTGTCCAAACCAGCCGTCCCTGGAGATCGTGGACGCTCACAATGGGCGATGCTTCCGGCGGCAATTCGAGCCGGATGGAAGTCTGCGTCGTGAACGGATTGGGATTCACCGTCAAGAAGCGTTCGAGCGAGGAGGGCTCTTCCACCCACGCGCCCACTCCCGACTGCAGACCCAGGCTGTGCCATCGTCCCGCGTCAATCGCCACGAAGCATTCGTTCGGATCGGGAGGAGTGCACTCGCCATAGTAGTTGTCTCCCCATCCCACAATCGATCCGTCGCGCTTCAGCCCGAGGGAGTGTCCCATGCCGCCCGAGACGGCCATGAAGTCGTTCTCGACCGGGACATCGCACTGGCCATACGAGTTTTCTCCCCATGCCACGACCGTTCCGTCCGCCTTGACGCCCAGGCTGTGGCTCGTGCCTGCCGCAATCGCCACGAAGCCGGAATTGGGGGCCGGCACATCGCATTGACCGTAGGCGTTGTCCCCCCATGCGACGATCGTGCTATCGGATCTCAGAGCGAGGCTGTGCCATTGGCCGGCCGCTATCGCCATGAAGCCGGCATTGGGAGAAGGAACCGCGCACTGGCCATGCTGGTTGTCGCCCCACGCCACCATTTTTCGATCGCTCTTCAATCCCAGGCTGTGGCCCCAACCGGCCGAGATCGCGATGAAATCCGCGTTGGGGGCTGGAACATTCTGTTGGCCGAAGTAATTATCTCCCCAACTCACGATCGATCCGTTTCTCAGGAGACCCATGCTGTACATTTCGCCCGCCGACACGGCGACGAACCCCGTGTCGGGCGCTGGGACGCTGCACTGCCCGAGCCAGTCGTCCCCCCATGCCAGGATCACTCCGCTCCGTCGCAAGCCGAGGCTGTGGTATCCACCGGCGCTGACGGCGATGAATTCCTCGTTCGGCTCGGGAGTCGTGCACTGCCCGTAATAATTGTCTCCCCACCCGAGAATCAGATCATCGCCCTGAGCTGTCGCAGGAATCATGAGAAGGCCAAACAGCAACCAGGCCGCGATGTGCGTTTTGGAAGCGCGCAGGGCATGCATGGAAAGGCCTGGCGCATCCAATTGCCCGCCGTAGCGCGCCGTGCTTCGTTCGAGATTGGCTCTGGCTGAGCGTTGGATGCGGGGGAGGTCCCAAGCGCGGAGAGAGGAGAAGAGTGCCATGGCTACACCTCCTTGCACGATTGATAGTACTCGGGATGTACCTGAACAGCGGGATGATGATAGCAGATACGAAGCTGGTTGCACAGGAGCATCTGCCCGGGTGCGTTGGTTCGGCCGTGGCGACGGTGAGAGCATTCGGATGTGCGTTCAGATAAAGAGAAACCGAAGGAGCGGAACTCACCTCACGGCTCGCGTGGTTCGGCCATGATCACCTTCTCGCGCTGCACCAGGGCCAGGCCGGGAGCGCCCTTGCGCGGCTTTCGCACGAAGCGCTTCTCGGTGTAGACGACGGGGACCATGCGCGAGGTGCGCGCCTTGCTGAAGTAGGCGGCGATGGAAGCGGTGCGCGCGATGATGTCCTTGGGAGGATTGTCCTTTCGGCCGCCGCGGCGCAGCACCACATGGCTTCCCGAGACGCCGCGCGCGTGAAACCAGAGATCGTCGGGACGCGCAAGATGATGGGTGAGCGCATCGTTCTCGCGATTCGAACGGCCGACGAGGACGATCCAACCACCCGGCAGTTCAAAGCGGCGCGGGCGCACCGAGCCGTCCGAATCCTTTTCCGCGCGCGCTTGCTGATTCGGACGAGCGCTTGCGGATGAGACCGTTTGCGCGCCTTGCCTTCCCGACGCGCCACGCGCTCTGCTCTCCAATGTCTTTGCGCCGCCCCCATCCGCGCGACCGCCGAACCGGCGGGACTCGTATCCCTCCTGATCGATCGGCAGCGACAAGCGCAGCGTCTCTTCGCTCCAGGTCCGGACGAGGTTCGACCAACGCTTCTCGAGCCCCGGCTCGAGTGCGCGAGCCAAGGCTTTCGCCTCGCGAACGGGCTCTTCCAGATCGAGAACGACGCGCGCGCTCGTTGCGGCGGTTGCCGAAAGCGAATGAGGAACCGTGGGCGACAGCTGGAGCAGGGAACGGAGCGGATGCCATGGGTCGGCGAGGGATGGGGACGAAAGCCACGCGGCCAAATGCGCGCGGAGACTTCTCGCCTGCCCCGCGCGCCGCTCCCTTTGCGGCAGTGCGCGCTCATATCGCGCCGCCTTCTTGAAGAGGCGCGCCGCGTTCTGGCTGAAGCTCAACTTCGGATCGAGCTCGATCTCGATTTGCGCGCCCGGATGGGCCGGATCGTCGATCGCGACTTGCTTCGCGCCCTTGGGGATCCTTCCTGAGTTCGCAAGCAACGCTTCCGCTTGCCGTCGATGAAGAGCCGCGCTGGCCGCCTCCTTCGATTCGTGCGCAAGCCGTTGCTCCAGATTCCCCAGGTGCCGCTCTTCTCGCGTGAGGATCTGCCTGATCCTTCTCCGGTAAAGCGCATGCCGCGCGAGCATGATGGAGCATTCGCCCGCTTGCCTGGCCGCTTCCCATGAGGGCAGCGGCGCGGGCGACAGCGCGGATGCGCGCGACGGCGCGAGACGCATGGGAGAAAGGAAGACGATCGGCGCTTCCACTCCGGGTCGTACCGCACGAGACATGGCATAGAACCAGAAGAGCGTGGCCGACGACCCGTTGCTTGTGGAAGTGGACGAAGAATGCGGCGGCCACGGCTCTTCATTCTCTGGTGAAGTTGTGCCATTGGGCGGCGCGGCGATGGATTCGTGGGAAATGCGCAGCCACACCTCGACCGGCCGGCCGGCTGGCTCCCGATAACGCTCACCCGGAGAACCGCGCCCCGTGGGTCCGGCATGAATGGTCGGCGGATAGCGCTGCTGGACGGTGCCCGCGCGATCCAGAACGAGAAGACGGCACGCATTCGGCAAAGGATCCAACACGAGCGCTGCCGCTTCGCCGCTGTCCGCTTCGGCGGAATCGAGATCGAAGCGCACGATCCTTCCCGAATCGCCCGCCGACACCCGCGCGATGGAAGCGCCGATCAGCCGCCGGCGCATCCAATCGGTGATCCCCGATGGAGGCGGCGCGCTCGCGCGCGCGATCTCGGAAAGCCAGAAGAGCGGCGTGGGTGCAAGCAGCAAGAGGTGCAGGTCACGCTTGCGATCGCCCGCCGTTCGAAGCTGCGAGGAAGTGGCCGATTGCGCGTCCGTTTGCACGGTTTGCGTCGGCGGCACGAGTTCGGGCCGCGGCCCCGCGATCGCGAGGGTGAGCACGATCTCCTCGGTGCCCGAGGCGCGGGCATCGAGAATGCGCGCGCCTGGTGAAAGCTCTTCGGCGAGCAGGCGCACGAGGCGTTCGTGCAAAGATGGAGCGTCTTGCATCTCGAATCCAGGGCAGTTCCTCGTATGGCCTTTCGCGACCGGTGCGCTCGTCCGCGCGCACTTCGAAACTCAAACGGACGGGTCGAGAGGGCGCAGGCCGTCGCCTTCCTGTTGGAAGCGCCGCCCGCACGAGGGGCAATGAAGGCGCTCGTCCAAGGGATGCGCGCAGCGGCAGACCCATCCGATGTGGCGGGCGGGGTTACCCGCCACCAACGCATGGGCGGGCACGTCGCGCGTGACGACGGCGCCGGCGCCCACAAAGCACCACGGCCCGAGCGTGTGGCCGCACACGACCGTCGCGTTCGCGCCCACGGACGCGCCTTCGCGCAACAGAGTGGGACGCCACTTCTCGGGACGGCCCTTGTAGTCGGGATGGCTGCGCGGAAAGGGATCGTTCGTGAGGACCGCGTTCGGCCCGAGGAAGACGAAGTCCTCGCAAGTGACGAGGTCCCAGATGCAGACGCCGTTCTTGACGGTGACGTAATCGCCGAGGACCGCCTTGCCTTCCACATAGGCACCCTCGCCGATGTTGCAGTGGCGGCCGATCACGGCGCCCTTCATCACATGCGCGAAGGCCCAGATGCGGGTGCCCTCGCCGACGGTCTCCGAATCGTTGATCCCGCGTGGATGGACGAACACTTCTTCCAACCTTCCTCCCCGGCTGCTGCGTCTCATCGATCACTCAGCCTCGTGGTTTCCGCGGTGGCGCGTGCGCGCGCGCATGGTAGCATGCGCCCTTCGAGATTGCAGCCGCGCGAACGGAGACGGCGGATGCGGAGGCGGTCGTGGTCCGGGTCCGAATCGCAACACAGGAGCTTCGCTTTCCGGAAGCCGAGTGGGAGGCGCGGGTCGCTTCGGGCGCCGTGCCTCCCGATGCGCTTGTCTTCTCGCTCGAGCTCACGCGCGGCCTTTGGCGGCGGGCCGACGCGTTGCCGCTCTACGACTTCCATCGCCGCGGAGGCGAGGAGGAGCGCCGCGAGCAGGGCATTGAAGCGAGCGACGCGCGCCCGTTTCGAGACCTGCCCGAAGTCGTGCTCCCGCGCCGGGGGCTTTCGGGCACCGAGCTTCTGCTGGCCGTCAATCTGCTCGTCGCCCTCGCGTTCATGCTTCTTTGGCGCGAAGCGTACCGAGAGAATGTCTTCTCGCTGGCCACGGTGTTTCGGCGCCTCTTCGTGCGCGATCATGTGCCGGTGGGATTCGTCGCCACGCTCTTCATGCACGCGGGGTTGCAGCACCTGGGCGCGAACATGATCACCCTGCTGCCCGCGGGGGGATTCGTCGAGTATCTCTACGGCCGCGGCCGCGTGCTGCTCATCTACCTGCTGGGCGGCATCGCGGGAGCGATCGTCTCGTACCTGGCGCGCAATGTCGGGCCGATGAGCGTGGGGGCCTCGGGCGCGGTATATGCGCTGATCGGCGCCTTCGCCGGCTTCAACCTGCGCCATTTCCGCCGCATGCCGCGCTGGAACCGATGGCGGGCGGCGCGCATCTACATTCCTCTGGTCGTCATCGCGACCCTGCCCTCGATCTTCGGCTTCGATTGGCGAGCGCACCTGGGCGGATTCGTGGGCGGCCTCGCGCTGGGTCTGGCGTTGCCCTTGCACGAACGCGGGCGCAAGCTGCTCATGCCGTCGCGGCCTGGGGGCGGCTTGTTTTTACGGTCGCGCAAACGCGGCGGGAAGGCATCTGGGGAAGGGACCAGCTTCGGAGGGGGAGCGTGAAGCACGACAGGATCGCGGTGCTCGATTTCGGCGGGCAATATGCGCACTTGATCGCCACAAAAGTGCGGCGCATGCGCGTGCGCACCGACATCGTCGATCCGATGTCGCCGCTCGATGTCTTTCGCCAGTATCGAGGACTGATCCTCTCGGGCAGTCCCGCATTGAGCGCGTACGGCGAAGGCGCCGACTACAATCACGACATCTTCAACCTCGACATTCCCATTCTCGGCCTCTGCTACGGCCACCAGGAAATCGCCAAGCGCTATGGCGGACGCATCGAGCACACCCGGCGCGAATACGGCCCCGCGCGATTGCGGATCGTGGCCGAGAGCCCGATCTTCGCCGGCATCGCGGGCGCGCCGGTGGTGTGGATGAGCCACGGCGATTCCGTCACCGAGCTCCCTCCCGGCTATCGCGAGATCGCCTGCTCGGCGTATCTCCCCGGGGCAACGGTGGGCGAAGCGGTCGAGGAAGGCGCCGTGGCGGAAGCGGGGCTCGAGCGCGAGACGGATGTGGAATCAGGCGCCACGGTCGTGCGGGCGGGCGCGGGTACGCGCGGCGGGCCGGGCTCGACGCGCCCCGCCGGCAGTGAACCGGCGCACCATGAGCAAGCGCACTCCCATCGCAATGCCGCGATCGCATCGGAAGAGCTCAAGCGCTACGGATTTCAGTTCCACCCTGAAGTCGACGACAGCGAGCACGGCGAAGAGATGCTCGCGAATTTCGTGACGGGTATTTGCGGGTGCCGTCCCACCTGGACGATCCCGAACTATGTGCAGGAGCAGATCGTCGCGATTCGTGAACGGGTGGGCGGGCAGAAGGTCTTTCTCCTCGCGAGCGGCGGCGTCGATTCCACCGTGTGCGCGCGCCTGCTGGTGGCGGCGCTGGGCGATGAGCGCGTCCACTTGCTGCACATCGACAACGGGCTCATGCGCAAGGACGAGAGCCGGGCGATCATGGATCGCTTCCGCGCTTGGGGTCTGACCGGGAACTTGCATTTCGTCGATGCGAGCGAGCGCTTTCTGTCCGCGCTCGCGGGCCTGGTCGAGCCGGAGGCGAAGCGGCTCGCGATCGGCAACACCTTCATCGATGTCTGCACCGAGGAGATGGAACGCATCGGCGTGTCGGGCGCGCTGCTCGCGCAGGGCACGATCTATCCCGACACCATCGAGACGGGCGGAACGAAGCGCGCGGATGTGATCAAGACCCATCACAATCGCGTGCCCATCGTGGAGGAGATGATCGCGGCGGGGCGGGTGCTCGAACCCTTGCAGCAGTTGTACAAGACCGAAGTGCGCGAGCTGGGCGCGGCCCTGGGGCTCGATGCGGACCTGCTCAATCGCCATCCCTTCCCGGGGCCGGGACTGGGCGTGCGCCTGCTCTGCAGTCGCGGACTCGATGCAGCGGACCGCGCGACGCTCGAACGCATCGAGCAGGCGGCGGCGCGCTTCGCGGCCCCCTGCCGCTTGCGCGCGCTCGCCATGCCGCTGCGCTCGGTGGGGGTGAAGGCGGATCTGCGCGCTTACGAATGGCCCGTCATGCTCGTCGATGCGCGAGGCGGGAGCGGCGAGGGCTCGATTTCCTGGGACAGCGTGCTGGAAGCCGCGGGGCTCATCTACCGGCGCGTGGACGGCGTCAATCGTTGCTGCTACGCGCTGTCGCCCATGGAGGGGACGCTCGAGCCGGTCGTGGCTCATGTGACGCGCGAGCGTCTGGATCTTTTGCGCGAAGCGGATCGCATCGTCATGGAAGGGCTCGCGCGGCATGGGCTGATGAATGTCGTCTGGCAATGCCCGACGGTCGCGGCCCCCATCCGCGTGGGCGGCAAAGGGAGCGAGCTCATCATCACGCGCCCGGTGCTTTCCGCGCGCGCCATGACCGCGCGTCCCGCGATTCCTCCCGACGCGCTGATCCGCGAGTGGCGAGAGGCGATTCTCGCATTGCCGGGAGTGAGCGGCCTCTGCCTGGATGTCACCACCAAGCCGCCGGGCACGATCGAGTGGGAATGAAGCGGCCGCCCCGGGCGGCAGGACCCGAGCGGGATGCGCTCGCCGGCTCCAGGAGTGAAGATCCTCGTTCGAGTTTCCGAAATTAGTATGAGATACTGAATGCACGGCTCTGGTTGTGGGGGACTCGAGCGCAGGAATCTTGGCACCCACCCGCGAGCGCGAGCTGATGACGGTTCGTTCCATCTCTGAGAGAAGATCCGGTCGTCCGGCGGGGAATCGCCCTATGGAAAGGCCCCTCCTTGGTGCTAGGCTGTGGGCGCGGACGGTTGGATGAGCGGGCGCGCTGCCCGTTATCAGAGAGGAGTGCGAGCATGCCCGTGTTGAGCCAGATCGTTCTCGGCGTGATTGCGATCGTTTTGATCCTCATTGGGATCCAGGTGATCCGGATCGGCAATCGCATGCATACGACCTTCGAGCGGCTGAACCAGACCTTGGAAGAAGTGAATGTCGCGATGCCTCGCTTGAACCAGCTCATCGACACGATGAACACCGAGCTGCAGACCTTGAACGCGATCACGACCAAGGCGGATCGCATGATCGGGCGAGTGGATGATCTGTCGGCCAATGTGGGCGATGTCGCCAACAACTTGATCGGCAGAGTGGGTGACATGACCGGGAGCTTGCGCGTCGTGGGCGCGCTGCTCACCGGGGCGAGAGTGGGATTGAAAGCTCTCTTCCAACGGCGGCAAGCGGAATACTGAATCCCGCCGTCCGAGAGCTCGACGATGGGGCGCATCGAGCGCCCGCATACGGGAAAGGGGGAATCGCAGGTGGCTCGCAGCAGAGATACGGTTCTGGCGTTCGTGGTGGGAATGGCGGCTGGTGGAATTCTGGCGCTCTTGCTGGCGCCGGCGAGCGGGCGAGAGACGCGGCGGAAGATCCGCGAGACGACGACGGATGCCTATCGTCGCAGTCGCGAATCGCTCGAAAGAGTCGGCGAGCAGGTGGGCCTGCGCGCGCACCATGTCACCGAAGGCGCTCGCCATCAGATGGACGCCGTGAAGGAAGCCGTCGCGGAAGGCAAGGATGCCTATCGCCGGGAAATGGGCAAGCAGCCTCCGCAGAGCTGAGAGCGGCTGTCCATCCCGTTCCGATCAGCGTTCGGCGCCAAAGCGACCGGATCAAAGCGACCGGCGGCTCTTCGGAGACGCGCCGGTCGCTTCCGTACATACGCCAGCGCCGGCCAGGCTCACCACGATGGTCGCGCGCGCGGTTATCGCTTGGCCATCACGAGAGCAGGATCATTTCCCGCTGCGGCTTGCTCAGGAACTCGCACCCGGTCTCCGTGACGAGCACATCTTCCTCGATCCCGATCATCCCATGCCCGGGCACGAAGAGGCTCGGCTCCACCGTGTACACCTGCCCCGCTTCGAGCGCGCGATGGGGCGATTGCCCGTAGCGCTCCCACGCAGGCCCGAGCACGCCACCGCCATCATGCGCCGCGCGCCCGAGCTGATGCCCCGTCGCGTGCTTGAACTCCTCGTAGCCCGCGCGCGTCACCGTCTCGCGCGCCGCCGTATCGACGGCGTGCCCGGTGCATCCGGGCCGCATGATCGCGACCGCGGCATCGATCGCGCGCACGATGGTCTCGAATCCGTGCCGTACCGGCTCGGGCAGCGCGCGTTCGCCTTTCGCGAGCACATACGCGACCCGCTGGATGTCGGAGCAATACTCGTTCTGGCGCACACCGAAGTCGATGTGCGCGATGTGCCCCGGCTGAAGCGCGATGCCGGTGGGAGAGACATGCCCGCTCGCTGAATCGGGACCGAAGTTCACGATCGGGCAGCCATCATAGTCCCACGCGGCTTCGAGGCCGCGCTCGGCCAGTTGCGCGTGCATGAAGTCGCCCGCCTCGCGCTCGGTCATTCCCGGACGCAGCCTGGCGAAGGTGCGCGCGAAGATCTCCTCGGTCGTCTCCACCGCCGCCCGGATGCGCGCGACTTCCGTGGGCGTCTTTCGTCCGCGCAGCGCGCCGATGAAGGGAGCGGCGCTCACCAGGAGCGAGCCGTAGGGCGTTCCCTCCAAGTGCCCGAGCAGCCGTTGATGCATGCCGTGCGTCAGGCCGTCGGCGCCGGGATCGTCGAGCGAGAAATTGATCGCGATGCGTTCGGGCCGCAATCGTTCCAGCGCCAGACGAAGCGGCGGGCCGATGGATTCGTCGTAGGAGACGACTTGCGAATAGGCGCCGGTGCGCGTGGCCGTTTCCACTTCGAAGCGGCCGACGATCGCGATGCGTTCGCCGGTGCGCGCGAAGAGCAGCGCGCTCTGCCAAGTGAGATTGGCGGGCCCGTAGATGAGAGCGAGCACCGGATCGCGCACCGCGCTCGTCTCGCGCACGAAGGTGAGCCAGAGGTCGATCTCCTGTTCACTCAGGATCGTGATGGCTTGAGCGGCCTTTTCCTGCACGAGAGAGGGCATGGAGCGCCTCCGATGATGCGACGAGCGTGCGGTCGCGGGCAGCGTGCCCACAACCGCAGGACTTCGCACTTGCGCGGAACCTAGCATCGAAGGCGCGATTCTACGATGGCGAACGAGAGAAGGCTACATCTTGACCCGCGCCAACCCCGCGGGGACAATCGCATCAGGAAAGCGAGTGCGCGAGGCCAGGCGCTTCAAGCGAGGATGGATGCGATGAGCAATCGATCGATTGTCACATTCAAGAGAGAAGGTCTGCCAAGAGCCGGCCAAGGCCTCGCCCCCATGATGAGGACGCGATGCGCTCGAATGCGCGCGCCGCGCCTCCCGCCGGCCGGGCGCTGGTTGCCCGCGCTCCTCTTCACGCTTGCGCTCGCCTTCCCGGTTCATGCCGCCGGCGGCCCGCGCCTCGACCGCGCGCCCACCTTGCGCATGAGCTACGGATTCGTCGATCCCTCGCTGAAGGAAGTGCAGCCTCCCTTCGCCGACCTGGGCACGGTCGAGATCGGAATCGGCTCGATGACGCTCGAGGTCGCGCGGGACAATCTCGTCGAGTGCGAAGTGGGCGAGGTGCAGGTGGGCAGGGTCTCCGCGCCGCTGCGCGAGGGCGCCGCTTTCGGCGAGACGGAACTCGAAGGATGGCGCGCGAATCTCAACTGGGCCACCGGCTACGGTTATCCGATCGGCAAGGTGCGTTTCGTGCTCACGCAGACCATGGGCCTCGGATTCACCCGCGTCGACATCGACACGAGCGGCTTCGGCGATGGCGACGATCCCGCCGTCGCCGCCGACCTTCGCGATCTCGGGTACTTCGACGAGGAAATCCGTTTCGGCACCAACATGGAAGCGGGCGCGCTCTTGCAGATCGGCTCGTTCGCGGGCATCCAGGCCGGCTATGAGCGCTCGCTCACTTTCCGGAGCTTTCAAGGCTTCGAATGGCTGGGCAGCGCGCTTCTCGAACAGGCCGGGCGTGCGCTGCTGACAGCCTTCATCGACCGCGTGCGCGAGCGCCGGCCCGCGGCCGTTCCCATCTTGAACTTCGTGCTGCAGAACGGCTGGTCGTACGCGGCCTACGAGCTTCGTCGCAAAGACATGTACTTTCCCTTCGATTCCGCGCCGCCGCTCTTGCTCGACAACTTCAAGGTCGGAGTGCGCTTCACCTTCTGAGCGCGACGCCGTCCGACCCGCAGATCACGCGGCCTGCCTGGAGGGCAAGTCGTGCCTATTGCCTGTTCTCACCTCATCAACAGCAACTCCCGCGTCTCGTGGCTGCCGTTGGCGCGGAGCACGCAGAAGTAGCGTCCGCTCGCCAGGGGATGCGCGCGGCCGTCGCGGCCATCCCAAGTGACTGCATGCGTGCCCGCGGGAAGTTCCGCATCGAGCAGCGAACGGATGAGGCGGCCGCTGAGATCGATGATCTGCACCTGCGCGCGTCCCGCTTCCGGAAGATCGAAGCGGATCGAGGTCGCAACGCTCGAGTTGCTGCCCGCGCGGAAGGGATTGGGCGCGCTCGGATGAAGAGCCAGACGCACGGGCTTCCGCTGCGGCTCTCCGGCCGCCGAAGCGCCCGGGCCGGTGGGAAGGAGCATCAGATCATCCAGGTGCCAGCCTTCGCGGACCACGGCGCCGTCGGTCCCGAACACGAAGCGCAAGCGCACGAGCCCCGTCACTTCACTCAAGTCGAACTGCACTTGCGTCCAATCGAGCGTGCCTGAGAAGACAGGCGTTTCCGCGGGCAAGGGCCCCGGCGTGCTGCCCGTCCGGATGCGGTACGGATATCCGCCGACCGGCGTGATCTGCGTCCACGGACCATCGTCTACCGACATCTCGACCAGGCCGCCGTCATAGCAGTACCCGGTGTACGAGCCGCTGACCTCGGCATCGATCCAATGCCAGAAGGTGAGCAAGGCTCCGTCCGCCAGCCAGATTGCCTGCGACTCGAGAGCTCCGCCGGAAAGATTGGCGTAGTCGCCGTCCGCCGTATCTCCGAACTTCCATGATTCCGATCCGTCCGGCGTGTGGTTGCGCGTCGTCGAAAGGTGCCACTGATCCGCGTACGATTCTCCGAGCGCGTAATGCTGCCAGCCGCCCGCGCCCGATTCCATGTCGTCCAGGAACATCGGCTGCAAGACCCAGAACAGGTAGGCGCCGGTGGGCGCGCCGGCCGGGTCGGTGGCCGCGTTGCCGCCGGCATCTTCGCCCACGAGATAGTACCGAACCCGCGTGCCGTACGGCTGGCCGGGAATGTCGCCCGCGTAGAGATCATCGCCCAAAGCGGTCATGGGAACATCCACCCATTCCGCACCAACTTCGTAGCGCAGGATGAGCTCGGCGAGCGGGGAATGCTCCGTCACCCTCGCCGTGACCCGGTAGGGTCCGATCGTGTCGCCGGTGTTGGGGAGCGCGGTCGTCTCGCTGAAGAGCGGCGGCGCGATGTCGATCAAGGAGAAGTCGAGCGTTGTCGTCTGGCCTTCGACGATCATGACATTCGAGACGGTGTCCGCCGCGAAACTCGGATGGGAAGCAACCGCCGTATACGAGCCCACGCCGGTGCTTCCGCCGTAGAGGCCGTCCGCTCCACTGGTGAGCAAGCGCCCGCTTTCCAGGAGTCGCACTTCCGCCATCGCCAGCGGGGTGCCGCCTCCCGTGGCATTGCGAATCGTCCCCATCAGAACGCCCGAGGGCACGACCGAATAGGTGGCGAATTTGATGGCCCGGCCGCTGGTGATGGTCGGCGAGCCGGCGGTGTATTGATTGGCGTAGGTGTAGAGGACCCCCGTCGTTTGATCCTCATTCTCGATGCCGACTGTGCAGTAGTTCTCGGACGAATCGGTGTTGTGGAAGGTGTGGTACTGGAAGACGATCTCTCCGTCGCCGCTTCCGGTCGGGTAGAACGCCGGATCGTAGAGAATGACTTCGAAGTTCTGCTCATCGTCTCTCAGATTCTGCACCCGGCTCCATTGCACGATGTAGCGATGTTGGGCGCTGTCGTACCAGTGATAGACCTGATTGGTCCCATCCTGATGGAGCTCGTCCCACATGGGCGCGATCAGGAAAGGCGGCGCTCCCGCCCCGGGGATCGTCCAGTTGTTCCAGTTGGCCAGATAGGACGAGCCCATGCACATCCATCCGTTCGAGCAGATGGTCGTCTGGGTGAAGAGCCTCCCGTAGAAGAGGAACGAAAACGGCAGCGTGACGGTGCGCGAGTCGTCTTGGGCCGTCCCGAAATCGGTCAAGCCCACCGACACTCCCGGACCACCGTAGTTCGGATCGATCTCCACCCAGGCATAGGCGGGAGCGAGCGGATACATGATGTCGGTATTGTCGAAGGCATAGTAGCCGTGGGTGTCGGGTCCGGTGGGATCACCGGAGGCGGCGGTTCCAATGGGCAGCGACCAGGCGACCGTGTCGCGCGCCCCGCCCGAGAAGGAGAGGACAATCTTCATGGGCGCCTGGTGGCCGGGATAGCAATCTGCCTGCGCACTGATCGCAAAGCGGTCGGTCGCGTTGTCGCCGCTCGCTCCGGCGGAAATATCTCCGAAAGCGCCGATCGAATCGACGACCGTCACCCAAGGGCTTTCCGAAACGAGGATGCCCGTCATCGCCTGCGCGGCCGCCGTGCCCGTGTTCATCAACTTGACGCTCAACTGGCCTGTTTCGCCGGGGTCGAACTGTCCGCCGACATCGTAGGTATTCACCAGGCGGTACTGCAATTCCGCCGATGCCACGGTCAGCTCGAGCAGCGAACGCCAGGACGATGCGCCCGACTGCAGATCGAGCCCGAGTTGAATGACATGTCCGGCGGGTGCGCCTTCCTCCACGCGAAGATCGAAATCATCTGCGCTCCACGCGGTCGCTCCGGCCGCCAGATTGCCGAACGATTCCTCCGCATCGAGGAGCACGACATAGGGATCGTCGCAGTCCACGGTGCCGGTGACATTGGTCATGGGAATGCTGCCGAAGTTTTGGATCTGGATGGGAAGCTCGATGGTCTCGGCCGGGTTCACGATCCCGTCGCTGTTGCCCGCGCTCGTTCCGCTCGCATCGTCGTCGATGGAGTGCGCGATGTACCCGACGAAGTCCGCATTGATGACGGAGATGTCGGCTAGATAAGCCAGATGATCGTGCTTCGTCACCGTGATCTTCATCGTGCCGGTCGTGGGCGTGTCGACGGCGAGCTCCACGGCGCCCGTCCCATCGGTCATTCCGGTCACATGGGTCTCGTCTCCCTTCCACAGGCAAACGCTCGCCCCGGCGCATGGAAGGCCCTGGGCAGTGACGGTGACGAGGACGGAACTCGTTCCGCGCGGAAGGCTGGCAGGGTGGGAGACAGCCATGCTCTGCGGGATCCCGGTCCAGATCTCACCCGCCGGATCTCCCATGAGATTTGCCCAGTGCATGTGGTTCAAGCCGCTGCCGCCGGTGCCGTAGTTGGCGTAGAGCTCGTACTTGCCTCGCACGGACGCTTGGCCGAAGCGGAACTGGTCTTCCACGAGCATCGCATGCCAGATGCCGAACATGATCGCGTTGTTGTACTTCGTCACGGTGCTCAAAGTCGACATTCCCATGCTGGCGATTCCGCCGGTCGGCCGGTCGGGCGGAACGCCGGCGCGGATCCACGCCTCCGACATGGAAGTGCCTCCGACGAAGTTCCCCGTGCCGCAAGTCAGGGTGGGGGCGAAGGGCATTTTCCAGCCGTTCACCAGCGCGCCGATGTGACCGCTGTTGAAGCCACTCGTGTTATAGTATCCCCGGTAAGCGAAGACCGTATCGCCGCGGTTCAAGGCGGAGACCATTTGCGAGGCCCACGGCTCCGTGAAGACGGTGTCGACCTGCGCATAGCCGCGCGCCAGCAGCCGGGACTTGATCCATTGCATGGTCTGCAGGCAGGAGTATCCGGATGCGCCCGGGTCCCCCACCAGGCAGGCGCGCCGGAACCAACTGGTGTCGGTCATGTAGGGCGCGCTTTCGTAGCCGACCATTTTGGCTACATACAGGCGCAGGCGGTCGACGCTGTCGACCGAGATGCGGCCCACGAAGACATCGGCCAGCATGTCCGCGCCCGCCAACAGGCTGTATTGATGATCAGTGGCTCCGCCGCTGTAGTCCCAGGCCGGGATCGCGATCGATCCGTCGGCATCGCCTACCAGGCAGACATACTCGGGCGGTTCATCCCCGTAGTTGAAGGCGTTGCCCAGCCACCCCTGGATCTCTTCCCGGCTGCTTCCCGTTTCCGACAAGGTCGCCACGCGCACGTGAAATCCGCGCCGCATGCGCCATTCGATGAGCGGTTGCAGGGCGGCGATCACATCCGCCTGGTCGGGGCAGATGATCACGAAATTGCCCGCCGATGTCTCGCGCCCGAGGCCGTCGTCCTGGCCGCCTTCGTAGTTCACCACCATGTCGCGGTAGAGCCGGTCGAAGCTACCCGGCACCCGGCGATGGCTCCCGGAAGCGGCGTTTCGGAGATCGATCCCGGAAAAACGAATGCGGACCTCGACCCGCTTCACGACTTCGATCGTCTCGGCGGCGGGGTCGTAGCGCACGGGAGCGATG
Source organism: uncultured bacterium (assembly GCA_964482205.1). GTDB lineage: Bacteria > Eisenbacteria > RBG-16-71-46 > CAIMUX01 > WJJG01 > JAZDGX01. The sequence goes on from CAYZWI010000005.1 coordinate 166,312, forward strand.
GTGATCGGCACGACCCGCAGATCGCGCGCCAGCGCCGGCGCGCCGATGTTCACCAACGGCTTGGCGGTCAGGCCCTCTTCCGTGTAGGCGGCCCGGTCGATCACGAAAGCGTCGGAGACTTCCGGCTGCATCGGGAAGGGGCGCAAACCGCTCAGCCGCTCGGTCTCCACTGCAATCACTTCAAAAGAGACGCCCGCGCGATCGGGAATGTGGATGAGACGCGAGTAGATCGGCAGCATCGGCTGACCTTCCTCGCCTTCCATCGCCCCGTCTTCAAAGGCGAGGAAGTGGAAGGTCTCGTTTCCCGCTTCCAGCGATTGCACGCCCAAGACGGGAAGGGTGAACTCGAGGAGCAGACCGGTCTCGCTCTGTTCGAGAATGCGCAGGTTCGGCTTCTCGGAGGGTTCCCCCAACCCAGAGACCAGCGGCACGGTCCATGCTTCTCCGAGCTCGATGCCGGCGGAAAGCGGGGTACCGTCGGCGCCGAGCGCGGCTTCCGGAGTCACGAGCAGGGCGAGCAGGCAACCGAAGATGGCGAAGCGGGCGATTCCTTGGAAGGCACGGACTGCGGACATGGTGATTCCCCCCGATGCGCAAGCCCTCATAGCATGAAACGCTGAAGGACGAAGTCCTATTGAGTATACCCGACGCGGGCCGCGGAACGCGAATACGAAACTGCCTCGCGGGCCGCGAATGTGGTACAATCCAATGGTGAACTGTCAAAATCCGCCGGAACACCTCAGGAGGAGCTCCATGCGCGCCTTCATCATCCTGCTTCTGGCCGGCAGCGGGTTCTTCACCGCTGCGGTTCAGAGCGCCGTCATCCGCGTGCCCGAAGATTTTCCGACGATCCAGCAGGCGGTCAACGCCTCGTTGTCAGGCGATGTGGTGCAAGTGGCCGCCGGCACCTTCTCCGATCCCACCCATGTGGCGGGCGCAGGGGACACGACGAAGTGTTGCGTCATCATGAAGCCGGGCATCACTCTGCGCGGGGCGGGCGTCGGGCGCACGATCATCGATGCGGATTCGTCGGGACGCGGCATCCACCTCTACCAATGCCCGGATGTCCAGATCTCCGGTTTGACGATCACGGGCGGGTACGCCGAGATCTACGGAGGCGCCATACTCTGCCGGCAATCCTCGCCGCTCATCGAGAACTGCGAAATCGTGGAGAATGACGACGGGGGAATCGCGGTCATCGAGGACTCCCATCCGACGATCCGTTACTGCCTCATGCATTTCAATGCGGCCAAGAACGGAGGCGGCCTGGAGGTGGAAGCGGGCTGCCATCCCTTCGTGTTCGACTGCGACATCGTGGACAACGAAGCGCCCTTCGCGGCCGGCGTGATGCTCCGCGGCAGCGCGACGCTCGATCACTGCCGGATTCTGCGCAATCACACCACCGGGGCGGTCGCGGTGATGGGGGGCGGCATCCTGGCCGTCGATTCGGCCGACCCGATTTTCGTCGACTGCGAGATCGCCGAGAACCAATGTTCGGGCGATGGCGGCGGAATCGCCTTGATGGGCGAGGGGACCTCCGCGGTGGTCGAGCGCTGTGAGATCATCGGGAATTACTGCACCGGCGTCGAAAGCCACGGCGGCGGCATCTATGTCGGCGCGCAGGCCACGCCGCAAATTCTTGGATGCACCATCGCGGGGAATTGGACCAGCGGTCCGTGGAGCGATGGCGGCGGAATCTACATCCAGTATTCGGGGGTCGAGCTCTCCCATTGCACCTTCCATGGGAACTGGACCCAGGGCAACGGATACCTCGCCGGCAATGTCGGCATCGAGTATTCCGATTTCATTCCCCTGAATGTCGACATCACGCACTCGATCATGGCCTCCAGTCCCGATGGCCAGGGCGTCTGGTGCACGGGCTACGGCAGTCCCGCTCCGCAGATTTCCTGCTGCTGCGTGTTCGGCAACGCCGGCGGCGATGCCTTGTGCGGCGAGGGGACGGGCAATTTCAACCTCGATCCGTTGCTGTGCGATCCGCAGGCGGGCAACTTCCATGTGCAGGATGCTTCGCCTTGCGCTCCGGGCCATCATCCCGGGGGAGCGACGGCCTGCGATGGACTTCTCATCGGGGCATGGTCGGCGGGGTGCGATTCGGGCATTGAAGAGCCCGTTTCTTCGAGCGAGCTTCGCCTGCTCGGCAGCCGCCCGAATCCCTCTCGCGATCGGGCCGTGGTCACCCTCCAACTCGCCCGGCCGATGCCCGTCACGCTGGAGGTCATCGATCTTTCCGGACGGCGCATCGCGTTGCTCCACGAAGGACCTCTTCCCGCCGGGATGCAGGAAATCGCCTGGGACGGCAGGACGCGGACGGGCGAGCGGGCGGAGAGCGGCGTCTATTTCTATCGCTTGAGCGCCGGGGAGATGACGCAGGGGCTGCGAATGCTCCGGCTGCAATGACCTTGATGCCGGTCGTCGCGCGGTCCGGACATCGAGGTTTTCCGTGGAGCGTTCGCGCTCGAAGCTCGCGCGATCTTCCGCGCCGCCCGGCAGGCGGGAAATGCCGGCCGAAAGAATCGAATCGATTGCCAGGGAGGGATCATGCGACGCAGCATCCTGCGTTCTTTGCCGGCCGCTGCCATTCTCTGCGCTGTTCTCCTGTCTTGTCCCGTCGGATCGGCGGCCCGCGAGGCCGGCGATTCGTGGGTCTTCACGGCATCGCACGATGGAGCGTTGACCGCGGAGTTCGACCTGCGCCCGCCCAGCGAAGCCCCCGGCCGGCTGCTCGTGTTGCCTGCGGGCGCGCGCGCGGTGGAACTGCTTTCCGCCACCGACGAGTCCGGTGAGCGGGAAGTGCCGCTGACGGCAATTGGGATGGGGCCGATCATGCGGATGCGCAAGACTCCGCTCGTTCCTCTTTGGATCGATCCCCGCGTCGCGGAATCGCTGAAGGCCCAGGGAAGCGCGCGAATCAAGGTGCGCCTGCATGCGCGCGACGGAAAAGGGACTGCGATCGAGGCCGGCGCGGGTGCGCTCAAGGCCTCGAGCGCGGACAATCGGGGCGGCTACCTCATCATCGCGCCCGATTCGTACGCCGATGCGCTCGCTCCGCTCGTGGAGTGGAAACGCGCGTGCGGGTATGAGGTGACGCTCGCGCTCACTTCGCAGACGGGGCGAACGGTGGGCGACATTCAGGCGTTCGTGCGCCATGCGTACGAAACCTGGGACACGCCGCCGCTCTATCTCCTGCTCGCAGCCGATGTGGAAGACATCCCGAGCGGGGATGTCTTGGGAAATGTGTCCGACCAGGTCTACGCCTGCGTGGATGGAGACGACTTCCTGGCCGACCTTCACGTCGGCCGCTTCGCGGTGAAGAACGCGCAGGAAGTGGCCGTGCAGGTGGCGAAGACGGTGGGGTACGAGAGCCGCCCGGATACGGCGGGCACGCTTCCCGCGGATCCCGAAACCTGGTTCGATCGAGCGCTGATGGTGGCCGCCAATCACGGCTCCGCCACTCCCGTCCCGACCTGTCAGTGGGTCCGCCAGGAACTCGAGCGGGTGGGATACTCGCGAGTGTCCGAGGTCTACTATCCGCCCTTCTCGGACGGCTGCTCGCAGACCTACGGCTGCCCGATCGGCACTGCGATCAACGATGGAGTGAGCATCGTCAACTACCGCGGGTGGGCGCGCGAGAATCCGCCGGGCTGGGATGTGCCCGATTACACCACGGAAGACATCGCGGCCTTGGCCAATGGTTGGAGGCTGCCCGTCGTCTTCAGTATCGTCTGCAACACGGGCGATTTTGGACGGACGAACGAGGATTGTTTCGGAGAGGGCTGGCTGAAAGCGGGGACCGTGGACGCTCCCGCCGGCGCGGTGGCGTTCGTGGGAACGGCGGAGCATTGGTCGCGCACGCGCTGGAACGACCGCATCGACTTGGGTCTGTTCGAGAGCTTCTGCTACGACGGCGTGCGGCAGCTCGGCCCGATGCTCGCCTCGGCGAAGGCCTCGCTGCTCGCCTACTTCCCGACGGAGATCTACCTGGAAGATGCCGTCGAAGAGGAAGCGGTCGAGTTCTACAACAAGATCTACAACATCCTGGGCGACCCGGGCCTCGAGATTTGGACGACGCGCCCGCGCGCGCTCGAAGTGACCGGCATGCCCGCGGCCATTCCCGCCGGCACCAATTGCCTTTCGCTACAAGTCGTGGAAGCGGACGGAGGGCGCGAGGTCGCCGGCGCGCATGTCGCCTGCACGCAGGACGGCGCCTTGATCGGGTACGTGACGACCGGCGCGAGCGGCGAGGCGCATATCGCGATCTCGCTCGCATCGAACGGTCCCGTGGAATGCACGGTGACCGGCACGGATCTTTATCCGTGGCGGGCGAGCGCGAACATCGTCCCCGCCGAGCGGGCGCTCACCTGCACCGGCGCAGATGTCATCAAACAATTGAACACCATCATTCCGGGTTGCGTCCCGGATCTCTTCGTGTATGTGCGGAACACGGGCAGCGTCCCGCTTTCCGGCGTGAGCGCGACCATCTCCGCGCCGCCCGGGGTGGAAGTCATCAGTGGCGCGACCGGCTTTGCGCCGATCGCGGTGGGAGCGACCGAGCTGTCGGCGGATCCGCTCAAGATCCGCGTGGCGGAGGACACCGAAAACGGCGCGCGCCTGCGCTTCCTGCTCCATCCGGAAGTGAACGGCGAGGCGTTGGCTTCGACGGAATTCCGCCTGACGGTCGTGGCGCCGGAGTGCGTCGTTCAGTCGATGACGGATGGAGGCGACGGCGTCTTTGACGCGGGCGAAGAATGCGATCTCGTGCTCACCGTGCGAAATGATGGCGCGGCGAGCGGCGGCATTCTGCGCGCGACGCTCCACGCTCCTTCGCCCGAAGCCGGGATCGCGGTGCTGGATTCCAGCGGCACATTCTCCGCGATCGCTCCCGGAATGACGGGCGACAACGCAGCCGATCCGTTTCGCGTGCGGCTGGACGGCAGGCTGGCGGCGGGAACGGTCATTCCCCTGCGGCTCACATTGCGAGGAGACGACGGGCCCGTGGTTCGGACGGCCGCGGCGCTCGTCGTCGGCCGGGTCGATGGCGGCGCCCCGATCGGGCCCGACGCCTATGGCTACTACGCCTACGACAGCGCGGACATCGACTACCGCGCGCAGGCGCCGGCCTACCGTTGGGTGGAGATCTCGTCGCGCTACGATGGGCCCGGGACGCGACTGCCGATCGACATCGACGACCGCGTGCCGCAAATCGTGCGCTTGCCCTTCTCCTTCCAGTACTACGGAGCGTCGTACGACAGCGTTCTGGTGAGCGACAATGGATGGCTCGCGTTCGACACCACCTACTTCTTCGACACGCGCAACTGGGCGATGCCCGATCGCTGGGGCGGCGGCTGCCAGGTGGCGGCCTTCTGGGACAACCTGAACCCGATGATCGAGGGAACCGACGGGATCTATACCTGGCACGACACGGAAGGACATCGATTCATCGTCGAATGGAACCGCTTGCGCAACTTCGAAGAGGGCGCGACGAACTGGCAAACCTTCCAGATCATCCTCTACGATCCGGCCTGGCATGCGACCAGCACGGGCGACGGCGAGATCGTGATCCAGTACAAGCACATCATGGATGACGACTGGAAGACCATGTATTCGACCGTGGGCATCGAGGACCAGAGCGAGACGATCGGATTGCAGTATGTCTACTGCAATCAATACGCGCCCGGCGCGGTGCCCCTCGCGGCGGGCCTCGCGATTCGCTTCACGACCGACGCGCCGGTCTACGATCCGATCGCGGTCCATGATTTCGTCGCTTCATGGATGCCGGGCGGAGGGCATACGCCCGACCGCGATCGCGCAGGCGAGGAAGCCGTCGAAGACCCTTCGTTCCCCGGGGCCGTGCAGGTTCGCTGGGATTGCGATGAGGAGATCCCGATCGCGGGATTCGAATTGCTGCGCGCGTCGCGCGACGAGGCGGGCGCAACCTGGATGGAGCCGGAATGCGTTCACGCCGGCCGCCTTCCCGCCGCCACCCGTTGCTTCAGCGACCCGACGGCCGATCCCGGCGCGCGCTATCTCTACCGCCTGCGAGCGGTCGCAACAGTGGGCGAGGGGCGGACGATCGGCGAGACGGTGTACGAGGGCCCGATCGGGCAGGGGCCCGCGCTGCGACTTGCCAGCGCCAATCCGTCAGCCGCGGGCGCGGTCCTGCTCCTGCGGGCGAATCCGGGCGCGACTGCAGAAGTGCTCGTCTTCGACGCGGCGGGGCGGCGCGTGCGTTCGTTGACCGGCATCGCGCAAGGCAGCGCGCTCGCGCGGGTCTTCGCCTGGGATGGGCGCGATGCCGCAGGGCGGCTGGTGCCGAGCGGCGTCTATTGGCTGCGTGCGGTCACGGGCAGCGAGACGAACAGCATCCGGCTGGCGATCGTTCGCTGACGGCGCTGCGGCCATTCGCATGCGCGCGATGGATGCGCTGGATGCCATCGGGCGGTTCGCCAGCTCTCGGGCATAGTCGAGCATGTGACGGACTCGCACGAGCGCATCATGCTGCGTCCATGTCGCGCGAATCCTGCTACTCCGCGTTCCTTGCCATGCGGAAGCCCGTCGTGTTGTCGGCCGAGCTCGGGTAGAACCAGCCACGCGCGGCGCTGCGGCACTCGCGCGCTTCGCCTTCCCAGTGTCCGCCGCGGCGCACACGCGCGTCTCCGATGCCGCCGTCCGGTCCGCGCGGGTCGATTTGCGGGCCGCCAGCATATTCCCCGTAGCGATCCCAGCACCATTCCCAGACATTGCCATGCATGTCGAACAGCCCGGCCGCGTTGGCGCTCTTGCGGGCGCCGTCGTGCGGTTGAGGTCCGCCTCCTGTGTCGGAGTTCCCGCAATACCAGGCGATCGCATCCAGCAGATCTTCTTGACCTGCGGCGGGGGAGCATCCCGTGAAGCGTAGATCGCCGCTCGCAAGCGCGGTCGTCGTGCCCGCCCGGCAGGCGTATTCCCATTCCGCTTCGGTCGGCAGCCGGCAGCCGTTGGCCAGAGGATCCCAATCGACGATCGCTCCGATCAGTTCTCCCTGCTCGTTGTAGGTTTCGGATGTGATCGTATACGCGCGGGTCAAGCCTTGCAGATCCGAGAGGTCATTGCAGAAACGAACTGCCTCGAACCAACTCACATCGGTGACCGGCAAGGAAGCGCCTTGGAACCAGGAGGGATTGCGGCTCGTGATGGCTTCGTACAACCCTTGGCTCACTTCGATCTCCGAGATCTCGAAGCTGCGCGTGAGCGTGACCTCGTGTTGCGCTTCATCCGTTCCACGGCCGGTTTCGCCGAGCGGACTGCCCTGCTGGAAATTCGTTCCCGCGCCGGTCTCGATGAGGCGCATCTCGAACAGGAAGGGATCGGGCGGAAGCTTGGGGCCCGCCACCGCTGCGGTGGCGACGAGCGGACCATGGCCGTCGTCGAATTCGAAGAAGTATTCGTGCGAACCGAGGCTCAGCAAGGTCTGGTATTCGAAGCGCACGCCCGCCTGGTAGTCGGAACTCGTATCCGCCGCGGACATCTCGTGCCGGACATGATCGATCACGGCCGCGCGCACCACGGGCGATTCCCCTTCGGGATCAGCGTAGGTGACCGTATACGTAAAGAGCGTGGCCGCGTCGCCGCTGTCCGGAGCGACCGTCGCGAACGAGAGGGCCGGCGCGGTCATGCGAGCCGCGGCGACATTGGAGATGCCCGACCAGTTGCCGGCGTCGTCGCGCGCCTTCAACGCGAAGAAGTAGCTCTGACCGGGGACGAGAGCGTCGATCACCATGCTCTCGGCCCGGCCCGCGCTCGCGGGGAGCGGGCATCGCACGAGGGTCTCGGCCTCGCTCCAATTCTCATCGGTGATCGGCGCAGCCGCGCGACGCACATCGTAGAGGATGCAGCGGCCGCTCATGCCATCGTCGCCGGGCGCGGTCCAGGCGAGATCGAGCGAAGTCAGTCCCCGCAGGCGCGTGCACAAGTCGGTCACGCCCGCGGGCGCGTGAGTGTCCGAGGGGAGATCCGGATTGCGGAAGACGACCAGCCCGTCGTCGCGGTCGGCCACGCAGACGATGCCCTGATCGTTGACGTCGACCGCGACGGCATAGGAGGTGACAACCTGGCCGACGATGGAAGAGCGCTCAGGAGCGCGAATGTCGAGGATGTGCAAGCCCGCGTCCTCTGCGGCGACGAAGAGCGCGCCGTCTCGAACCGCGACCGAGATACAGTCTCCCGTGAGCGCGAGCGTGGTCACGAATTGAGGAAGACGATCCGCGCCGATGCGCAGCACATGCACGCCGGCTTCTCCGGCTGCCACGAAGAGATAGCTGCCATCCGTGGCGATGTCGATCGCCTCGCCGGATGTATCAAGGCTGCCGAGCAGCCGAAGCGCTCCGCCCGCGGCAAGTCCGGATGCGTCGACCGTCGAGACGCCCATCTGGTCATCGGCCACATAGGCGTAGCCATCCACATAGACGATCGCCTTGGCGTGTCCTTGCGTGTAGCAGCGATGATTCACTCCATCGATGAACCGCACTCCGCCCGGATTCTCGAGATCCTGGAAACAAACCGCGAGACCACGGCGCCCGTCGGCGATGAAGAGCATGAACTGTTCGGTGATGAACGGCGCCGGCACGAAGCGAACCGATTCCGTGTAATACCCGTTCCACTCCTGCGGTTTCGCGATGAGAGAATCGGGCGACGAGATGTCGAAGGTGGCCAGGCCTTCTTCTCCAATGGAGACGAAGGCGAGTTTTCGTGGAGCGCCGTCGGCATCGTAGGTCTGGGCGGTCGAGACGGACTTCATGCGTTGATCCGACCAGGAGCGCAAAGTCAGCTGCGGATGTTCGGGATCGGAAATATCGACCACCTGAAGTCCGCCTTCATCCATGGAGACGAAGGCCTGATTGTCGAGAACGGAGACATCCAGCGGTTCGGCGGGGCAGGCCACCCGGCCGGTGACGACGAAGGGACTGACGGGCGGCTCGTAGAGATCCTGTTCCCCGCAGCCTGAAATCAGGACGAGGCTCGTGGTCATGAGTGCGCCGAGCGCGAAAACCGTCGTCAGAGCGTCCGTCCAGGGCCGCGATGGCTTCCGCCCGCTGGGCCGGCGGTCTGATCTCAAAATGGAAATGGGCTTCACGCCTTTGTCCTCCGAAACCTGGAATGAGGAAGACAGCAAGAACCGGATTGTCGCGCTTTTCGGTCCGATTCTCAAGCGCAGCGAGCTGGAAACGGCCGGCTACACCCGCAAGAAGGCCAGCCACGCGAACAGGGTCAGAATCGAGATCGCCGTCGTGCCCACGATCAGCCCCGCCGCGAGCTCGGCATCGCCTTGCATCTCGCGCGCCATGATGTAGCTCACGACCGCGGTGGGGCAGGCCATGATGAGCACGGGCGCGGCGAGCGCGACGCCCTCCATCCCCAGGCGGCGGAGCGCGAAGTAGATGAGCGCGGGATGAAGGATCAAGCGCACGGCCGAGACCCAGGCGACCGGCCTCCACTCGGTTCGCAAGTGACTGAAACGCAGTCCCGCGCCCACGCAGAGAAGCCCGAGCGGGGCTGCGGGCGTGCCGAGGAATTCCAACGCGCGGTCGAGCGCCACGGGCAGGCGCACCCGCGTGAGCGACCAGAGCACGCCCGCGACGCACGCGAGAATGAGCGGGTTCTTCGCGACGCGCAGCGCGGTCGCGCTCCACAGGCGGGGATCGCGCACGGAATGATCTTGCTGCGGCAGGGTGAGCACGAGCACCGCGAAGAAATTCTCCACCAGCACCATGAAGCCGATCACGATCGAGGCGACGCCCAAGGCCGCGTCTCCAAACGCATACATCACGATCGGCAGCCCGATGAAGACGGTGTTGCTGCGATGGCAGGATTGCGCGAGCACGCCGCGGCGCTCGGGCCGCGCGCGATGCGCGAGGGCGTACACGGCGAGCGAGACGGCGCCGGTGATTCCGCCGATCCACGCCAGCATCGGGACGCTTCCGCGGAGATCGTAGGCATGACCGCTCGTGCTGTGAAAGAGCAGGGCGGGCGCGGCGACATAGAAGACGAGGCGCGAGAGGCCCTCGTTCAAGTCCTCGCCCAGGAATCCGCGCAAGCGCAGCGCGTAGCCCAGCGCGATGATCAAGAAGACCGGCAGAACGACACCGACAAGGTTCATGCGCGGGCTACGACTCTTCGCCCGACGGGCTGGTGAATCTCTTCAACTGATTCTGCAGGTACTGGCTCGTCGGGTTGGCCTGCACGGCCTGGCGAATGAGCTCGGCCGCCTGGGCCGCGTCTCCGCGCAGGTAGACGATCTCGGCCAGGGTATCGAGCAGATTGGCCCGCGCGGTGTTGTCGGGCGCGAGCTCGACCCCGCGGCGGGCGAGCGCTTCGGCCTCCTCGAGATTCACGCGGCGCTCGAAACACCACCAAGCCATCTCGTTCAACTGGTCGGCATCCGATTCCCAACCGCGCGGCAGGGAAGCGCGCTTCGCCGCAACGGCCTTCTCGGCGTCGTTCTCCACATACAGCGCATAGTCGATGAGAAACGCCTGATGGCGTTCCTTCAATCGCTCGTCGTCCAGCGAGGCGAGCCGCGGATAGGCCATCTCGAGATACGGAGCGACCGTCTCGGGCCCGAGCTTGTCCACGATTCCCAGCAGCCGTTCGCACGCTTCGAGAATGTGCGCGGGCTTGGCGTCGGGCGATTGCAGCAATTGCGCGGTCGCGTCTCCCGCCTGCTCGAGCGTCGTCTCGCCGGTGTCGAGGCCCTGATACACCGCGCGCACGATCTGCATGTGCACATTCTGTTCGATCGCCGCCTGCGGATCGAGCGCCAGCGCTTGCTCGAAGTAACGGCGCGCCTCGGCGCAACGCTTGTTGCTGAGCGCGTCCTGCCCGAGCGCGAAGGCGTCGCGGAAATTGGGGGTCGCGGCGTGGCGGGCCTGCCGCTCGGTGAGCGCGACCGGATCGGCCTTGATCCCTTCCAGCCACGCGCCCCAAATCGCTCCGTCGCTGAATCCCATCGTGCGATGGATCGGCTGGCCGGTCTTGTCGAGAACCACGAAGGTCGGATAGGCCCAGACGCTAAAGTCCTTGACCGCTGAGGCGTTGATCGCCGTATCGCCCTGCACCGGATAGAAGACGACGCCCTGAAGCGCGGACTGGACTGAGGCATCCTCCTTCACCGCCCGGGCGAAGGATCCGCAGGGGCCTCAGTGTCGCTTCCAGAAGTCGACCAGGATGACGGCCTTGTGTTGCGACGCGAGGCTCTTCGCTTCGTCCAGCGATTTCGCTTCCCACGAGGCGATCTTCTCGCTCGTGCACGAGAACGAGCCGGGGAGGAGGAGCGCGATCATGACGAGAAGGGGAAGCGCGAGGGAAAGCGCGCGGATTTTGCGCGCGCGGGGCAGCAGCGCGGATCGCGAGAATCGCGAGCGGTCGAGATTTCGCATGGCTTCCTCCAATTGCCCGAAGGCAGAGCGGATTTCCTCGGCCGGGAGACCGGTCAGAAGGTAGTGTCCACGGGCCTCTCGATGCAACGAGGAAAGGGAGCCGGCGTGGACGCGACGCCGCCGCAATCGACGGATGCAAGGGCGTGCGAGCTCGATTATCCTGGGTGCGGTTCCACGAGCCGAGCGGGTCAGGCGGCCGCAGGACCGCGCGCCCGGCCGGCAGAAATCGATCCGCCGAGGAGCGCGAGCATGTCGCACGCCGGGCATTCGCACGGTCTCGAGTCGCCCTATCAGCGCGCGTTTCGCTGGGGAATCGCGCTCAACACCGGCTTTATCGTCATCGAAGTGGTCTTCGGCTTGTGGGCGCAATCGCTCGCGCTCCTCGCCGACGCCGGCCATAACCTGAGCGATGTGCTCGGGCTGCTGATCGCCTGGGGCGCGAGCCGCCTCGCGCGCCGCGCGCCCTCTCTGCGCCGCACCTACGGACTGCGCCGCTCGACGATTCTTGCCGCGCTGGCCAACGCGGTTCTGCTCCTGATTGCGATCGGAGGGATCGCGATGCAGGCGATCGGGCGCTTCCGCCATCCCGCCGAGGTGAGCGGCACGACGATGATGATCATTGCGGGCGCGGGCGTGCTCGTGAACGGCTTGACGGCGCGCTTCTTCTGGAGCGGGCGGCATCACGATCTCAATGTGCGCGGCGCGTACTTGCACATGGCGGCGGACGCGGCCGTCTCGGTGGGCGTCGTGCTTGCGGGTTTGCTGATCACTTGGACGGGTGCGCTCTGGATCGATCCGCTCGTCAGCCTCGTGATCGTGGCCGTGATCGGCTTCGGCACCTGGAGCCTGCTGCGCGAATCCTTCGACCTCGCGATGGATGCGGTCCCGAGCCACATCGATCCGGTCGCGGTGCGCCGTTATCTGGAGAGCCTGCCGGGCGTGGTGGGCGTGCACGAGCTGCACATCTGGGCGACGAGCACGACCGAAGTCGCGCTCTCGGCCCATCTCGTCAAGCCCGACCCTGCCGGTGACGATGCGCTGCTGATCGAGATCATGACCACCTTGAGCGAGGACTACGCGATCGCGCATCCGACGATCCAGTGGGAGCGCGGGAGCGGGTAGGCGCGTTCTTCCGCGGAGATGGGAAGTAATCGGCGAGGTGTCGCATGCATCGAATCGTACTTCTCCTGATGGTCTTCCTGCTTCCCAGCGTTGCCCTCTCCGAACCAGGCGATGCTTTCGACCCACCCTTCGCATCGGCCCCAGGGAAGCCTCTTCGATCCATTGAGCCCCGTTCGGTGGAGCGAGAACCGGATGCCAACGCGCGCATTCCGGGAGAGACATATGCGGATGCGATCGACATGACCGCCCTGCCGTTTCAGACGGCGGGAAGCCTGTTCGACTACGAGGACGACATCCATTTTGGATACGGCACCTCTCCCGATGTGGTCTACATGCTCACTCCCCAGCAGGAAGGATGCGTCACGGTCGACGGCTGTGGCTCGACCTACGATCAGATGATTTTCGTGGTGGACGAGCTGCATGCGGTCATGGCGTGGAACGATGACGGAGTTGCGTGCGGGAGCGGTGCGTCGCAAATCAGCTGGCTGAGCGTGCCGGCCGGTGAGCGCTACTACTATGTGATCGATGGATTTGGCGGAGCCATGGGGGACTATGAGCTGAGGGTAGCGTGGATAGCATGCCCGCCTCCCCCCATCTGTCCCCCGGGCGCGATCCTGGAGGGCGAACCCGACTGTTACGACGGGTATGTGGATCACTACAATGGGGGATGCGGCTCCGTGCCCTTTGTATTCATGGAGGTCCCGTGCAGCGAAGGGACGATCGTCTATTTCGGGGAAACGGGCACCTACTACAATGACTCCGGTCAACTGCGCCGCGATAACGATTGCTATATCTTGCGGCCATGGCAACCAATGACCGTGTCGATCGGAGTGTACGGAGAGAGCAGCGTTCAACTGGAGAGCCATGGGTGCTTCGAGAGCTGCGTCTGCACGATCGGCTGGGCTCGCTCCCGCGGCCCGCGCGAATGGCTGCGTGCAGACTTCCCGATCTATCCGGTCTGGTACGAGCCTACCTTTGGGTATGTATTCACGGTCGCAAAGGATTACTACGACCCGAACCTCTACCCCTGTGAAGAATCGTGGCCGTACCTCTTCACGATCGACGGCTACACCTGCCCGCCGTCAGGGAATGAGAGTGAATCGTGGGGGCGGGTGAAGGCGCTCTTCCGGAATTGAGCGCCTTCACGGCCTCCCATTCGTCTATGCCGCCGCCTCCCTGACGGGATCCAGCTTCACGCCGCGCGTGAGCCAGCCCTTGAAAAGCAGCGCCACCATCAGCCCCGCGAGCGCGAACAGCCCGAGGATGAGCCACATCGCGGCGGGCGAGCGCCAGAAGGGCACGGTACCGGCGATCAGGCCCGCTTGAATGCCCTCGGGGCAGAAGCGGGTGAGCATGTGGCCGGACAGCAGGCTGATGAAGGTCTTGGCGATGAAGTAGGGCATGAGCGACATGCCCAGGTAGGAGCCTTCCTGTCCGGCGGGCGCAACGGCCGCCGTGTATTCCTGCAGTTTCGGGGACCAGATGATCTCTCCGATCGACAGCACCACGAGCTGCACGAAGGTCAGGGCGGTGATGGCGACGGCGATGTTTGAGCTCACCATCCGCCACGGAACGACCAACGCGAAGAGCGAGATCGAGGAGATGATTCCGCCGATGACGAGCATCTTGTAGATGTTGAACTTGTTCGAGATCGGAATGAAGAGGATCAACCCGACGACGATCAGGATGGGATTGATCGCCTGGAAGAGCCCCATGGGCGCGTTCTCCCCGATGACCCGCAGCCAGTACTTGGGCATCAGCAAGGCCATGTAGAGAAAGACCGCGCGCACTCCGATGACGCAGCTCACCAGCACGATGAAGCGCCAGAATGCGCTCTGGGTGACGACTTCGCGCAGGATCTGCCAAGGCGGCTTGCGGGCGGGCTTCTCTTCCTTGGCTGCGGGGCTCTCGCCTTTGCCGTACACCTGCAATTCATGCCGGATGAAGAACAGAGTCAGAAGGGTGCAGAGAACGGCCGAGCCGACGCCGATCGAGATGATCCAAGTGTTGTCGGTCTTGAGGGTGAGCCGCACGAAGTCGATGGAAAAGCCGGCCAGGGCGGCTCCGATGTTCATGATCAAGTACCACATGCTGAACCCGGCGCTGCGAGATCGCCCGCTGGTGTAGCGCCGGACCGCGGCCTGGAAGACGGTCTGCATCATCGCGACCCCGGGGGCGAGAAGCAGAAAGAGCGGCCAGATGAGCTGCGTGCGATAGGGCATCCCCGGCAGGAAGCCGCACAGCATGATCCCGCCGCGGCTGATCAGAAGCAGCGCGCCGGCCACATACAAGGCCTTCTTGATTCCGAGCGAGTCGGTGATGAAGCCCGAGAAGAAGAGCATGAGGGTGACGGTGGTCGTGAAGACGGTGAAGACATAACCCGCCCGGACATCCGAGAGGCCGAGGTTCTGGGAGAGGAAGACGACCGCGATATTCAGGAAGGCGAAGTACGCGAAGCAGTCCAGCAGGTTGATGAGCTGAACGATCCAGAACTCGCGCGGGCAGTCCTTCAGCACTTTGAAGTCGGTGAAGTAGCTCTTCATCATCGACCAGGCGGACGGTTTCTCGGCCGGCGGAGCGATGGTGGCCTCTGTGGACATCGGTGGTCTCCTTGTGCCCGCCGGGCGGCGCGGGGGACTTGGCCGGGCCTGCCGCCCGGCAACGCGATCCGCGTGCGCGCGGTTCACGCCAACGCGATCGCGATTCCGCCGTCAAACTCCTTCGCCTCCCCGGATAGCCGGGAAGGAAGCCTCCGTTCGCATCATCCGTAGGAGTGCTGTCCTCCGAGGAACAAGTTTCCGACGAAGGATAGGATGATCATGACAAAGCCGACGATCGAAAGCACCGCCGCGCGGCGCCCTCTCCATCCGCGCCGGTAGCGCGCGTGGAGGTAGCCGGTGTAGAAGAGCCAGATGATCCACGAGCCCACTTCCTTCGGGTCCCAGCTCCAGAAGGTGCCCCAGGCGTTGTAGGCCCAGATCGCGCCCGCGAAGAGCGCGCCCAGTGTAAACAGGGGATAGCCGATCGAGATCATGCGGTGCGTGAGGTTGTCTAGACGCTCGAGCTCCTCGGGGCGCGTGCCCGCGCGGCGCTCCTTCACGAGATACGCGATCGCAAGGCCGCAGGCCACCGCGAAGGCGCCTTCCGAGATCGCGGCCATGCTCACATGGATCTGCAGCCAATGGCTCTGCAGCGCGGGAACGAGTTGCTGCTCGATCTGCCGCGGCAGCAGCGACGCGATCGCCATCATCGCGATGATGAGCGGGCTTGCGTACGAGCCGATCTCGAAGCGACGGGTGCGCGCGACGAGGATCGCGAGCGATCCGGCGGCCATCCAGGACATCACGCTCGCGTACTCGTACATCGACGCGAGCGGCGAATGGCCCGAGACCTTCCAGCGGATGACGAGCGCGATCGTTTGCAGGAGGAAGCCCGCGCTGGTCGCGGACAGGCCGGCCCAGCCCCAGATGGCGCGGCGCGTGGCGCTGCGAACGAGAAAGAGCGCGAGCGCCAGGATGTAGAAGGCAAAGGCCGCGGTGAACCAAGCGGCATCGGGGAACGGGGTCACGAATCCTCCGCTTGTTGTGCTCCAACAGGCGGCCCGCCTTCCGGTTCCAGCAGCCGGACGAGGCGAACGCCGAGGGATGTGGTGCGCGTTTCCCAGGAGGCGCGCGCGAATTCGGGCGCCTGGCGAGAGGCGCCGCGATGCACGAAGGCCACTTCCCAAAGCGGGCCCGGAGCTTCGCGTGAGGCGCTGCCAGCGTCTCCGTCAGCTCCGCTCGAAGCATCTCCGGCGGTCGGGCCCGAAACCGGGCTCATGCGCAGCCAGGCATGTTCGCGGCGAAAGAGGAAGGCGAGCAGCGTGCCGAGAGTCATGATCGAGATGCCCGCCCAGATGAAGCCCGATCCCGGGTGGGTCGAGATCTCGAGGCCGGTCATCCACTCCGGATCGATGTCGGTGATGCGCAGAGGAAGCACGAGCCCCGTGCCGACGGGCATGTCCGGATGCATCGCGAAATACCACGCCCGCCCCGCGAGCGAGTCGCCGACGAAAGCAAGGATGCGGGCGGCGGGATTGTTGAATTCATCCGATGCGAGGCCTGCTCCGCCTTCGTCGATGCGGAAGTCGGCGAGGAAGGTGTCGATCGCGACCTTGAAGGGTGAATCGGGCAGGGCCAGCATCGAATCCCAGGGAACGACCACGGTCATGGGATTCGCCATTTGTGCGGTGAGCTGCTGGTGTCCCGAGGCCTGCGAAGTTCCTCCATGGCGAGCGATGAAGCCGAGCTCCTCGATCGCATTCCAATCGAAGAGCAGCTCGAGGCCGCGCACGCGCGTGGGGTTCCTGCGATAGGCCGTCTGATAGACGCTCACGCCCGCGTGGCGAAGGGGATGATTGACCTCGATGTCGGTGGTAATGCGTTGAGTCATCCCGGCACCGGTCGTCTTCTCGGATGCGGGCGGTTCGTCGGGATGCTGAGCGTGCATCGTGGCCGGTCGCGTTGCGGGTCCCATTCCCCGTCGATGCAGGCTCACGCGCGAAACATAGTCCGCAATCCGCCCGGTGGGCGTGGTCTCGATGCGGAATTCCTCGAGCCGCAAGACGGCGCCGCTCGCTCCGAGGGGCGCTTCGTCTCCCGGCTGCATCCACACCAACTGCGACGAGCCGGTCGAAGCCATCACGATCCCGCCGATCACGAGCAGCAAGAGCCCGACATGCGCGAGCACCGAGCCCATCTCGGCAAAGCTGAAGCGCGCGGCGGCAAAGGTGATGGAGCCGGCAGGATCGTCGACGCCTTCGCGCACGCGAAAGAGGCGCGCGGCCAGGAGGCGCTTGGCCTGAGGCGCGGGATCGGCGGCGCGCGTCTTCCATCGAAGCGCGGCGGGGGAGGCGAAAAGCTCGGGAGATGCGGCAGGCAGAGACCACGCGCGGCGCCAATGCACGCGCCAGCGCTTGATCGTGCACGCGAGCAGGCTCAAGGAGAGAAGCGCGAGCAGAGTGCGAAAGAAGAAGCTTCGAAACGGGCTCGCGGGGACGAGATGAATGAGCATCCAGACGAAGGGATCATTTTCGCGCCCCGCATACGCCTGCCGGGCCATTTCGCCGCGGAAGGGAAGCCGGTCGATGATGAGAATGCCGAGGATGCTTACGACTGCGAGCACGATGAGGAGAATGATGGCGAAGCGGGTGTCGGTGAGCAGGGCGTAGAGCTGGGCGAAGATCCCGCCCTGAGAGTTGCGTTTACGCGCGTTCTCGGAAGCGCTCGTCATGCAACATCCTTCGCCGAAGGATCATTTCTCAGGCGCGCATCGAGACGCGCGCCGCGATTGCGTGCTTGCAGCACCTCAGCCGAGCATGTGGGGATCGGCCATCGGACTGCAAGCGTCCCACCTCGTGCCCGGTTGAACCGTCGGGTCGGGGAAGAGTAGCCTACCCGGCCGCGGGATAGCACGCGAAAACAGGGTGCCCGGGCGAGGCCCGGGAAGTGGAAGGAGAGTCCGTGAACAAGATCCACGCCTACATCGAGAGCTTTCTGCGGTTTCCGAATCCCGCGCTGGCCGACATGGATGCGCAATACCGAACGGTGGAACGGGCCCAGCCCGAGATCGGCTTGCAGGTCGGTTGCTTCTTGAGTCTCCTGATGGAAGCGCTGCCCGCGCGGCACGTGCTGGAATTCGGCGCCTGCCTGGGATACTCGACGCTCTTCCTGGGCGAAGCCGTGCGGCGAAGTGGAGGGCGTCTGACTTCGATCGAGTCGGACGATGAGTTCTTTCGCATCACGCGTGAGAATGTGGCGCGCGCGGGACTGGAAGACTTCGTGAACTTGGTCCACGGCGACGCAAGCCTGATCATCGAAGAGCTGCCGGGCCCGTTCGATCTCATCCTGCAGGATTCGGCGAAACCGCTCTATGCGCGGATGCTGGAGCCATGCATCGCGCGACTGCGTCCGCGCGGGATTCTCGCCGCCGACGACGCGCTCTTCCGTCCAATGGGGATTCGAAAAGAGATGGCCGACCCAGTGCACGAGTATTTGGAGCGCGTCTTCGCCGATCCCCGGCTCACGACCACCATTCTTCCGATCGGCGATGGACTCGCGATCAGTGTCAAGCGGGAGGGGACGGGCGAGTGATGCGCGCGGACTCGGATGCACGCGCATTCAAGCGATGCGCTCACGCTGAAGCGGCAGCTTCAGGCGGCGCAGTGCACACGATCACGCGCCCGGCTGCACAAACAGAGGCAGGCGAATCCTCGAGAGCCTTTCGTAATATGCGGCCTGCGTGGCGAAGGTGAGCGGAACGGTCACGAACAGTCCCAGGCCGAGCGGGATCGCGCCGAGAAGGTTGATCGTGATCAGGACGAGCCACAGCAGAAAGTAGTCCGCCTTGTAACCGCGCATCATCCGCCAGCTCACGCGTAACGCTTCCACCGCATCCAGGTTTCGGTCCATCACGAGCAGCGCCCACTGCGACAAGGCGAGCGCGAACACGATGCCGGGAACGATCAGCAAGAAGATTCCGCAGGCGACGATCGCTTGCACGAGGACGAGCCCGATGACGATGGGGACGAAGCGCTGAAACGGGGCAAAGAAGGTGGAGAAGGGCACGGGCTGCCTGCGCAGAATGCGCAGCGCGGCATAGAGGATCCCGACGGAGAAAATCCCATCGAGCAGGACGAAGATCGACCCGAGGACGAGCCGCTGAAGCGGATGCAGGAAATCGGGCGTGATCGCCTTCCCGAGAGCGAAGCTGCCGCCGAGCATGAGCGCAACCATGCCGATGAGCGGAATCTTCAGCAGGTGGAATCCGATCAGGATGAGCGGCTCGCGCTTCAAGGCATCCCAACCGTCATGAAGCGCAAGGCTGAGGATGTTCTCGTCCGCAGGCGGCGCTTGATTCTGCGGCAGCGCATGCGATCCATCGATATTCGTGGGCGGCAGTCCAGGCTGTTGTTGATCCATGGCCCTGGTTCTCCCATCGGCCGATCGTCAATTTGGTTGCCGCCCGATTCGAAAGGCGGATCACCAAACCAGCGGAGCCGGCCAGGATGCCGTCGTAGCCGTCCGGCCAGCTCGCGCGCTCGGGCCATGATACGGCCGATGGGCCGGCGAAGTTACCGGGTTCGGTCCTCCGGAGAAGGCGGTAGAATCCGGCGCTACCACCTGGCACGAGCGTTCCAGCCGCGGTTTCGGCTGCGCGCTGTGCGTCGAGACGGGTCGCCCGAATGCGAAGAGGAGCGGAGTGCGCGTCCTTCACCTCATCAAAGCCACGGGTTTGGCGGGAGCCGAGCGCCATCTGCTCGATTTGCTGCCGGGTCTGCGCGCCCGCGGCTGCGACGCCCGCGCGATCGTGCTCGATGAACGCGCGGACCCGGCGTGCGAGTTTCTCGAAGCGTTGCGCGCGCGCGAGGTTCCCGCCGAGCGATGCCCCATCCACGCCGACTTCGACCCGGCGCTCGTCGTCCGTTTGTGGAAACGCTTCCGGCACGCGCAGCCGGACATCGTGCACACGCATCTCATTCATGCGGACCTGCACGGAACCTGGGCGGCGCGCTGGGCGAACGTGCCCGCGGTGGTGACGACTCGCCACAATCCCGATGCCTTCCGCCATCGCGCGTCGATGCGAGCGCTGAACCGCGCGATCTGGTCGCGCGTGGACATGGGCATTGCCGTTTCGGAATCGCTGGTCGCTTTCAGTCGCGAAACGGAAGGGGCGCTCGTACCACTGCGCGTCATCCATCATGGAATCGGCGGGGTCGAGCGCAAGGACCCGGCGCGTGTTCGCGCGCAATTAGGCCTTCCGCAAGATGCAATCGTGGTCGGCATGGTGTGCCGCTTGACCAGGCAGAAGGGAGTGGAGTACGGACTGCGCGCCTTCTGCGAGGCGGCGGCTCGATGGGCGGGTCAATCGGCAGGTCACTTGGCGCATGAATCGCCGAGTGGTGGCCGCCCGCCCGATTTGGCGGGCGCCGTGCTTGCTATAGCAGGCGACGGACCGGAACGGAGGCGGCTCGAAGGCATCGCGGCCGAATGCGGCGAGTGGCGAGAGCGCATTCGTTTCCTCGGTTGGCGGGCGGACGCGAATGAGGTTCTCGACGCGCTCGACATTCTCATGGCGCCGAGTTTGTGGGAAGGATTCGGGCTCGTGGTGCTGGAAGCGATGGCACGAGGGATACCGGTTCTCGCAAGCCATGTGGCCTCGCTGCCGGAGCTGGTCGTCGATGGAGAGACGGGCCTGCTCGTCCCGCCGGCCGATGTGCATGCGCTCGCCGGCGCGCTCGCGCGTCTGCTCTCGGATGCGAGCCTGCGCGCGCAATTGGGAAGCGCGGCGGGCGTGCGGGCGCGCGATGCATTCTCCTTGCCTCGCATGATCGAAGAGACGCTCGAGGCGTATCGAGAGGCGCTCGACGCCGAGGAGATATAGCGACCCATGTCTTTCGATATCCGCTACACCAATGCGGCCATCACGCAGCCTACCCCGATGGTGGACGAGAAGCGCGTGCGCGCGAACATCGCGCGGATGGCAGTGAAGGCCGCGCGCGTGGGCGTGCGCTTGCGGCCGCACTTCAAGACGCATCAATCGGCCGCGATCGGCGAATGGTTCCGGGATTGCGGAGTGGAAGCGATCACCGTCTCTTCTGTGACGATGGCCTCGTACTTTGCGGAACACAACTGGAAGGACATCACGATCGCGGTTCCCATCAATGTGCGGGAGGCGGATGCGATCGCGGAGCTGGCAAAGAAGATCGATCTTGGGTTGCTGTTCGATTCCATCGAGGCGGTGACTGCCATCGAAAGCGCATTGTCTGCTGCTGGGGCGCGCGGCGACAGTCGCGCCAGCGGCCCACCGCACGATGGCGTCGTACGCGCGTGGATCAAGATCGATGCGGGCTATGGCCGGGTGGGAGTGCGTTGGGACAGGAGCGGGGAGATCCTCGCCGTCGCGCGCGCGATTTCGGGCTGCCGGAGGCTTCGCTTCGAAGGCATCCTGACGCACAGCGGGCACAGCTATCGGCAGGAAGACATCGCCGGCATTCGCCAGGTGCACGAGGAATCGCTCGCGCGAATGCGGGCGGTGCGGGAGATGCTGGGCACCCGGGTCAGGCAGGACGCTTCAGCGATGAAGCGAAGCGAGCCTCTCTTCGAGCGCGGTCTCATCTCCATTGGCGATACGCCCACCTGCAGCACGATGGAATCCTTCCCCGGCGTGGACGAAATCCGGCCGGGCAATTTCGTCTTCTTCGATGTGATGCAATGGCGACTCGGTGTATGCGGGCCCGCCGATCTCGGCATGGCGCTCGCGTGCCCCGTGATCGGCGTGTATCCGCAACGCGGCGCGATCGCGCTGTACGGGGGATCGGCGCATCTGTCGAGCGAGAGAGTGATGGTGCGCGCGAGAGAGGGCGGCGAAGAAAGAATCGTGTTTGGGTATCTCGCGAACTTCGCCGGCGGCGAAACGCTCGGCGTTCCGGATGCGCGCCTGCCTGTCGTCAACTTGACGCAGGAACACGGGATCGTTCTCGCGCCGCCCGATGCATGCGCGCATGTGACTGCGGGCGATCTCGTGCTCGTGTATCCGGCGCACTCCTGCCTCACGGCCGCCATGCACCGGGAATATGTGACGACGATAGGGGAGAGGGTGGGGAGGATGTAGGCGACGAGACGGCGGCGACTTGATTGCCCCTCTCGCCTGTGAGCCAGCCGCAAACCTGCAATTTCCCCTTGATGGAGAGAAGTCCCGGCGTAGGCTGCCCGTGCGTCGATACCAGGTTCCGGAGAGAGGAACGCGACCTCGAATCATCAAACGCGATGAGTGAACTTGAGGCAGATGTGCCAAATCTCGGATGCAATCAAAGGAGGAACGCATGCAGGGGTGCGCCAAGCCTGGTGACAATAGCCGAGATTGGACGAGCAAATTCAGAAGGCAATCACGGGACAAGCGTACTGGCTGCCGAAATGCGCCTCCTTGGACATGGCTTCTTGCATTGATCCTGTTGGTCCCGATTCCCTTGGCCTGCGGCGATGACGACGATGGTGAGACGGTGCCGGACACGACGCCGCCCGCGGCAGTCACGGACCTGGCGATCGCCGCAGTGACGGACACATCCGCGACCCTCACATGGCACGCTCCCGGCGACGACGGCATGACGGGCACGGCGGACGCGTACGATATTCGCTGGGCGACCGACCCGATTACCGCCGGCACATGGAACGAGGCGATACCAGCCACGGATCCGCCAGAGCCGCATGCGGCCGGTGCAGCCGAAATGTTCCTCGTTGAAGGGCTGACGCCCAGGACCGTCTACCACTTCGCCCTGAAAGCGAAAGACGAGAGCCACAACTGGTCCGGTTTGTCGAATGCGCCGACCGACACGACGAGCGGGGGTTTGCTTGTGGTCGATCCGGACACGCTCGACTTCGGCCTGGAGCAGACCGAGCTTTCGTTCACGATCAGGAATCTGGGCACGGGT
This sequence comes from uncultured bacterium, assembly GCA_964482205.1. GTDB lineage: Bacteria > Eisenbacteria > RBG-16-71-46 > CAIMUX01 > WJJG01 > JAZDGX01. Next base: position 189,334 of record CAYZWI010000005.1, read on the forward strand.
ACGCTCGCCTGGTCGGTGACGACGGATCATGCCTGGATGAGCGCAAACCCATCAAGCGGAAGCACGACGATCGAAGAAGACCAGGTGACCGTCACCGTGAATCGAACGGGATTGGACGCGGGGTATTATTGGGGGATGGTGACGGTGACGCCGGGAAGCGGAACGATCCAGCATGTCAGCGTTAGCTTGGAGGTGAGCGGGGGTCCTGTCCCGGAAGACATGACTCTCGTTCCGGCCGGGTCGTACCTCATGGGTGACGGCGTGGCGCAATGCGGAGAAGATGAACATCAGGTGACGCTGACCCATAGCTTCTACCTTGGTAAGCACGAAGTCACGAACCAGGAATACCGGGACGCACTCCAGTGGGCCTACGATCAGGGTTATGTCACCGCGACCACATCGGCGGTAGACGACAATCTGGATGGCAGCGCCGAACTCCTCGTCGCGCTCGCCGGCTCCTTCTGCCAAATCTCCTTCTCCGGAGGCGCATTCACCGTTGAGGCGGGGATGGAAGACCATCCGATGGTCTATGTCTCCTGGTTCGGGGCAGCGGCGTACTGCGATTGGCTGAGCATGCAGGCTGGCCTGGCGCGCGCCTACGATCATTCCACCTGGCAATGCAACCATGGCGACCCGTATGGAGCAACAGGCTATCGTCTGCCGACGGACGCAGAATGGGAGTATGCCGCACAGTATGACGACGAGCGAATCTACCCCTGGGGGAACGAGGCTCCGGATCCGGATTGCAGCCGGGCGAACTTATGGGGCTGCCTGCATTCGACCGGTTCCGTTGGCCGCTATCCTGCCGCGCCGGCCGTCTTGGACTTGTACGACATGATCGGGAATGTATTCGAGTGGTGCAATGATTGGCATCAATGTGATCTTGGGCCGACAGCTGTGACCGATCCGGTGGGTCCGGCCGCGGGCGAAGATCGGGTGTTGCGCGGCGGCTCGTGGATGCGCGGGGACATCGACTACCGGCGCTGCGCCGTCCGATACAGGAATAACGTCGGCCCGTTCTACTCGATCACCGATGTGGGTCTCCGGTGTGCCCGCAGTCAGTGATTCCGAGTTCTGGAATCCTGTGTTCTGGATTCAGGTACTCAGCGGACCGGGGGCCAGGTGCTCGGACCCCGGACGGCAGCGCGCCCCCGGGCTTGCGGCCTCTCGTCCCCTCGGCCCATAATCCCCGAGCACTGGGCCACACACGCTTGGCATTCAGGCCGGGAACGGTCAAAGGGGTCGAGAGATGCGCGCCATTGTCGAGGCCGACCGAGGCAGCGCCGGCGGGAGAGAGCCGCAAGGCCGTGAAGAGCGGTCAAGGCCGTGCATCGCCGCAAATGGGCCCATCAATGCCAGCGACCTCGCCCCCAACGAGCGCACCGCCGCCAGCGAGCCCGCCATCCCCTCTTCAGCCCCGCGCGCGGGCGCGCATCCTATGATTCCCCTCTCGGTCGTCATCATCGCCTTCAATGAGGAGAGCAACATCGAGAGGTGCCTGCAATCGGTGCGGGACATTGCCGACGAAATCGTCGTGCTGGATTCCTTCAGCACGGATCGCACGCAAGCCATCTGCGAACGATACGGAGTGCGCTTCTTCCAGCACGCGTTCGACGGGTACATCCAGCAGAAGAATCGCGCCTTGACCTTCGCTTCCCATCCGCACGTGCTGTCACTGGACGCGGACGAAGCGCTGGATGAGCGCTTGAGAGAGTCGATTCGCGAGGTGAAGCACGACTTTCGCAAAGACGGGTATTACCTGAATCGGCTCACGAACTACTGCGGCCGCTGGGTGAAGCACTGCGGGTGGTACCCGGACCGGAAGCTGCGACTGTGGGATTCCCGCAGGGGCGAATGGCGAGGGACCAATCCCCACGACAAGTACGAGATGTTCGCGGGAAACGGGAACACGGGCCGTCTGAAGGGCAACATCCTGCACTACAGCTATCATTCCGTGGAGGATCACTACGAGCGGGTGGAGCGCTTTTCGGATATCGCCGCGCGGGCCCATTTCGAGAAGGGGCGCAAGGCCCATGCATGGCAGGTGCTGTTGCATCCGGTGGCGAAGTTTCTCGATCACTACATCGTCAAGCTGGGCGTGCTGGACGGAAGGACCGGCTATCGGATTTCCCGCGCCGCCGCCTATGGAACCTATCTGAAGTACAAGAAGCTGAGGATGCTCCACGAAGAGGCGTCGCCGGGAGCGAGGCGGCAACGGCGGGCCCGATGAAATTATTGGTTCGCGCGCCGAATTGGCTCGGGGATGCCGTCATGAGCCTGGGTTTCCTCGGCAAGCTGGCCGAGGAGTTCCCGGGCGCCGAGATTCATCTGATCGTCAAGGACACGCTCGCCGGTCTCTTCGAGCATGTGCCCGCGGTCACGCGCGTGCACGCTTTCACCAAGTCGGCGCAGGGCGGTTTCCGCGGCGCGCGCGCGTTCGGGCGGAAGATCGGCGCTCACGGTCCGTTCGATGTCTTCTTCTGCTTGCCGGATTCATTCAGCTCGGCGTTCATGGGCGTATTCACGGGCAGCCGGCGCAGGGTCGGATTCCGCGGGCAGTGGCGCTCATTCCTGCTCACCGATGCGTGCCGCAAGCCGAGTGGTTTGCATCGCGCCGAGGAGTACGCTCATCTCCTCTCACAGCACTGCGGGCACGATGTCGGTCCGCTCACCATCCGCTTGTGCGCGGACTCGGACGCGGGTGCGGCGCTCTTGCCCGAGAAGCGACCGGTGATCGTGCTGAATCCCAATTCCGAAGCGCCTTCGCGGCGGACCTCGAGCGAGAAGTGGAGGGCCGTGGCGCGCGCGCTGCACGAACGTATGCAGGGCAGCCTGGTCGTCATCGGCGGGCCGGGCGACCGTTCGCGCGCGGGCGAAGTCGCCGCGGCGATTGCCATGCCTGAGGCGGTGACGGACCTCGCGGGAAAGACGAACTTGGCGCAACTCGCCTCGGTGCTCGCTGCCGCCGACCTCGTCGTCTCCGTCGACTCCGGTCCCGCGCACATGGCCAATGCGGTCGGGACTCCCACTATCGTGTTCTTCGGCGCGGGCAACGAGGCGAACACCGCCCCTTGCGACAAGCGCAACCTGCGCGTGTTGCGCGCGCCCGGGCTGGCGTGCGCGCCCTGCTCTTCCAACACCTGCCGCAGCGGATATCCGCCCAAGTGCCTCGAGCAAATCCCCGCGGAATCGGTCATGGAGGCGGCGACGGAATTGCTGGGCGGGCGGCTGCGCCGGACTTGACCGCTCGCTCAGCGCGAGAGCTCGACGCCGTGCGCCGCCCGCAGGCTCACTGCCCGCTCGTCTCCGTGCCCGATCCCAATCCCCAGCGGCCGGTCGGCATGTCCGGCTTGTGACAGTGCGTGCACTCGCCCTGAAAGAGGGTGCGGAAGTGGCTCTCGTTTCCGCCGCGCAAGTGGACCCGGTGCAACATGCGCGCGAATCGAGGGGCAGGGTGCGGCCGAGGTGTTCGTCGATGCCGATGGCCGTTTGCTCGGCGAGGACTTCTGCGGCATAGCCGCGAGGGCAAGGAGGCAGTCACACATCACGGCGAGAAGGGAGCGGAAGGCGGAGAGGCGTAAGCAAATGGCCGGCAGAGGCGCATGTTGGCCTCCGCGTTTCATGCCGGCACGATAGAGGCGGGGTGGCCGTCCGCCTTCGGGCCATCGGCTGAGAAGCGGGCCGGAAAATGGGGGATCGAACGGTAAGAGTGATTCCGAGAACGACGGATGGAAGGAGCCGGTCCCCGTTTTCTATTGGAAGCAGGGCTCGGGCGAGTTGCTCCTCTCTTCGGGAGGCGTAAATCCAGATACCCGTGATGTCAACGGGACGCCGGTCCGCTTGACTTCTGTTGCTCCGTTCGGGATTCTCCAACCGAGTTCGTTCCTGCGGATCTCGCATCCGCCTTGTGTTTAGCGCGACACCTGCTCGGTATCGGACCCAGCAAAGGAGAAGCGCGCTGCACCTGATCGCGACAGCTACCTATTGGCCCTTCTTCGCCTACCTCGTGGGCGTCGTTGGGTTGCTGGCGCTCATGATCGGGCTGCCGCAATTGCTCGGGCAGCGTCACCGTGAACCGGGCACGGACAAACCGTACGAGGGAGGCATCGCTTCCTACGGGTCTGCGCAGGTGCGTCTTTCGGCCAAGTACTTTCTCTACGCGGTCTTCTTCGTGATCTTCGATCTCGAAGTCGTCTTCCTGGTGGCCTGGGCGGTCGCCGCGCGACGGCTCGGCTGGAGCGGCTTCGTATCGGCCGCCGTGTTCGCCGGTGTGCTCGCCGTTTCGCTCGCCTACCTGTGGCGGACCGGCGCGCTCGATTGGGGAACCACCGCGCTGCTCAAACATCGCAAGGCGCGAACTGCTTCGGGAGGTTCGAAAAGGTGAGCGCGGGCGAGGCGGCGATGAGTGATCGCGACCGGGATGTCGCGCGGCGGGGCTCCGCGGGCCCACGCGGGTCTGTCGAGCTCGGTCGCGCAAGTGCAGGCGCAGGCGCGCGAACCGGAGACGAAGATGCCGCGGGCCGAAGCATCCTGCTCGCCCGTCTCGAAGACCTCGTCGCCTGGGGCCGCAAGAATTCGCTGTGGCCCTATTCCTTCGGCCTCTCTTGCTGCTTCGTCGAAATGGCCGCGAGCTTGACCAGCCGTTACGACATCGCCCGCTTCGGAGCCGAGGTCATCCGCGCTTCGCCGCGCCAAGCGGACGTGCTCGTGGTGGCGGGCACCGTCTTCATCAAGATGGCGCCGGTCATTCGAAGGCTCTACGAGCAGATGATGGAGCCTCGCTGGGTGATCGCGATGGGCGCGTGCGCGTCATCGGGCGGGATGTACGATGTGTACAGCGTCGTGCAAGGCGTGGACAAGTTCCTGCCCGTCGATGTCTACATTCCCGGCTGCCCGCCCAGCCCGAACGCCTTCATGGCCGGATTGGTGCTGCTCAGCGAAACGGTGGGCAACGAACGGCGTCCGCTGAGCTGGGTGGTCGGCCCGCAGGATGTCGTGCGCGCGGAACAGAAGGGTTACTTGGCGCGCAAGCGCGAATTGTACCGGGGCATGGCCGATCTTCCTTCGCCGGATGAGGTGTGAGCGCGATGCCTTCCGCCGATCCCTGGCTGCGCGAGCTCGATGATGCGCTGCGGCAAGATCCGCATGCGCGAGCGGACGCTGCGCGGGCGAGTGAGGCGCAGGCGAGCGGGTCGCGGTCACAGGGAAGCGTGCGCGAGCAGGCGACTCTGCGCGAGCAGCACGCGGGCGTGCGCGACGGCATTCCGACCTTCTGGTTGCCCGCCGAGAAGATTCTCGAGACGCTGCGCTACCTGAAGCACGGGATCGATCAGCCCTATCGCATGCTCTACGACCTGACCGCGATCGATGAGCGTTGGCGCGCCCATCGCGAAGGCCAGCCGCCCAGCGATATCACCGTCGTCTATCAACTGTACTCGTTCGATCGCAACGCCTTCGTGCGATTGAAGACGCCGCTCGTGGAAGAGTCGCTTGCGGTTCCCAGCGCGACGGGGGTGTGGCCTTCCGCAGACTGGTATGAGCGCGAAGCCTACGACATGTTCGGCATCCGCTTCGAAGGCCATCCCAATCTGCGCCGCATTCTCTTGCCTCCCTGGTGGACGGGGCATCCGCTGCGCAAGGAGCATCCCGCCCGCGCGACGGAGATGGGTCCCTATCTCGAGCCGCCCGAGCGCGTCGCAGCCGAGCAGAAGCAGCTGCAATTCCGTCCCGAAGACTACGGGATGGCGCTGGAAACGGAGGGCTTCGATTATCTCTTCCTGAATATCGGCCCGCAGCATCCGGGCACGCACGGCCCCTTTCGGATCGCGCTGCAGCTCGATGGCGAGGAAATCGTCTCGGCCGTGCCGGACATCGGCTTCCACCATCGCGCCGCGGAGAAGATGGGCGAGCGCCAGTCGTGGCACACCTACATTCCCTACACCGACCGCGTGGATTACCTGGGCGGAGTGACGAACAATCTCGCGTACCTCACCGCCCTCGAGCGGCTCGCGGGCATCGATGTCCCGCCGCGCGCGCAGACCATTCGCGTGATGCTGGTCGAGCTCTTTCGCATTCAGAGCCATCTGGTCTGGTACGGGACCTTTGCGCAGGATGTCGGCGCGCTCTCGCCGGTCTTCTACATGTTCGTCGATCGCGATCGGATCTTCGACATCGTGGAGGCGATCTGCGGCGCGCGTATGCATCCGGGCTGGTTTCGCATGGGCGGCGTGGCCGCCGACCTTCCGCGCGGATGGGACCGCCTGGTCCGTGGATTCCTCGACGAGCTCCCGCGGCGACTGGATGAATACGACCGCCTGGTGATGAAGAACCGCATCTTCCGCGAACGCACGATCGGCATCGGGGCCTACGACCGGGAGCAAGCGATCGACTGGGGCGTCACGGGGCCGGGGCTGCGGGCGACGGGACTCGCCTGGGACTTTCGCAAGAAGATGCCGTATGCGGGATATGAGCAATACGACTTCGAGATCCCGATCGCGCAACATGGCGACTGCTACGACCGCGCGGCCGTGCGGGTCGAGGAAATCCGCCAGAGCCTGCGGATCGTGCGCCAATGCCTGGAGAACATGCCCGCAGGCCCGTACAAGTCCGCGCACCCGCTCGCGACGCCGCCGCCGAAAGCGCGCACGATGCGCGACATCGAAACCCTCATCCATCACTTCCTGGATGTCAGCTGGGGCCCGGTCATTCCCGCGGGGGAGGCGTTCGGGTGCATCGAAGCCACCAAGGGCAACAACGGCTACTATCTGGTGAGCGACGGCGGGACGATCTCGTATCGCACCCGCATTCGCACGCCCTCTTTTCCTCATCTTCAAATCCTGCCCGCGATCGCGCGCGGGTTGATGATTCCCGACCTGATGACGATCCTGGGCGCCACGGATTATGTGCTCGCGGATGTGGATCGATGACGCGCGACGCGACGCGCGGCGCAACGCGAGGCGGGAACGAGGAAGCGGATGCGAAGCGAAGCGAGCAGAGATAGCGGACTGACCGCGCAGGAACGCGAGGTGATCGCGCGGGTGCGGGCGGAGTCGCACGACGCGCGGGCCGCCTGCATCGACGCCTTGCGCGCGGTGCAGGACCGGCGCGGATATGTCGACGACCACGCGCTGCAGGCGGTCGCGGATGAGCTGGGCCTGAGCGCGCACGAGCTGGAAGGCGTGGCCACCTTCTACAACCTGATCTTTCGCAAGCCGGTGGGCCGGCATGTGATCCTGATTTGCGACAGCATCAGCTGCTGGATCACGGGATACGAGAGCGTGCGCTCGGCTTTGGAGAAGCGTCTGGGAATCGCGCTGGGTGAGACGACCGCCGATGGGCGCTTCACGCTGCTCACCGTGCCCTGCCTGGGAGCGTGCGATCGCGCGCCGGTCATGATGATCGATGACGACTTGCACGGAACGCTGAGCGAAGAGGCGTTGGGGGAGATCCTCGCGCGGTACCCATAGGCGGGTGCTGAAAGACCGCGCGGCCGCGTTGAAAGCCGCGCAGCGGAGAGAATGATGGAACGGCCGTTGACCGGACAGATGCGCGCGGATCGGAAGCCGCTCTCGCTGTCCGAGTACGCGGCCGCCGGGGGATATCAGGCCTTCACGCGCGCGCTGCGCGAGATGCGCCCCGAAGATGTCACCCAAGTGGTGAAGGATTCGAAGCTGCGCGGGCGCGGAGGAGCGGGTTTCTACACCGGCGGCAAGTGGGCCTTCGTGCCGCTCGGCCCCGATGCGCCAAGACCGAAGTACTTCCTCGTGAACGCCGATGAGATGGAGCCCGGCACCTTCAAGGACCGCCTGCTGCTCGAATGCCATCCGCATCTCTTGATCGAGGGCACCGCGCTGGGCGCCTACGCGATCGGCGCGGAGATCGCCTACATCTTCCTGCGCCGCGAATACCGCCACGCGGCGCGCGTGGTGCAAGCGGCGCTGGCGGAAGCGCGCGCGGCGGGACATCTCGGCGAGCGCATCCACGGCAGCGCCTATTCGCTCGAGATCCACTTGCACATCAGCGCGGGGCGCTACATCTGCGGCGAGGAGACCGCGCTCATCAGCGCGCTCGAGGGCAAGCGCGCCAATCCGCGCGCCAAGCCGCCCTATCCGCCGCTGGTCGGGCTGTGGGGCAAGCCGACCGTCGTGCAGAATGTCGAGACGGTCTGCAATGTCCCGGGCATCATCCAGCACGGCGCGCCATGGTTCCTCGGCTTGAGCCGCGTGAAGGATGGCGGGACGAAGCTCTACGGCGTGAGCGGCAAGGTGCGCGCGCCGGGATTGTGGGAGCTTCCGCTGGGGGTGACGGCGCGCGAGATCCTGGAACAGCACGCCGGAGGAATGCAGCCGGGACTTCGCTTGCGCGGCTTTCTTCCCGGGGGCGCCTCCACCGATTTCCTGAGCGCGGAGCAGCTCGATGTGGTCATGGACTTCGAGGCCGTTCCCGCGGCGGGAAGCCGCATGGGCACGGGCACGATGATCGTCCTCGACGACCAGACCTGTCCCGTGGGCGCGACGCTCAATCTCACGCGCTTCTTCGCGCAGGAATCGTGCGGCTGGTGCACGCCCTGCCGCGACGGCCTTCCCTGGGCCGCGAAGATCCTGCAAGCGATCGAGAGCGGCGACGGGCGGGAAGGCGATCTCGAGCTGCTCGAGCATGACTGCCGTTGGCTGGGGCCGGGATACACCTTCTGCGCGCTCGCTCCCGGCGCGGTCGAGCCGTTGCAGAGCGCGCTCAAGCTCTTTCGCGAGGATTTTCTCGCGCACATTCGCGAGCAGCGGTGTCCCTACGGGAATCGCGCGGACGGCGGAGCGGAACACGCCCGCGAAGCGAGCGCGGCGCCGGCATGAGCGGGCGGGGGACAGGAAGCGAACGCGCCGAATGGAAGGCGCGCGAACGAGGGCGGACGAGTCGATGAGCGCAACGCTTCATCGCATCTTCATCGAAGGCAAGGCCTACGATGCGCGCGCGGGGCAGAATCTGCTGCAGGCGGCGCTCGCGCTCGGGTTCGATCTGCCCTACTTCTGCTGGCATCCCGCGCTCGGGTCGGTGGGCGCCTGCCGCCAGTGCGCGGTGAAGCAGTTTCGTGACGAGCAGGATACGCGCGGCAGGATCGTGATGGCCTGCATGACCCCGGTCACCGAGAACGCCCGCATCTCGATCGCCGATCCCGAGGCGGTCGCGTTCCGCGCCTCGGTGATCGAGTGGTTGATGACCAACCATCCGCACGATTGCCCCGTCTGCGACGAAGGCGGCGAGTGCCACTTGCAGGACATGACCCAGATGACCGGGCATGTGTACCGGCGCCATCGGTTTCGCAAGCGCACCTACGAGAACCAGAACCTCGGCCCGGCCTTGACGCACGAGATGAATCGCTGCATCCAGTGCTACCGCTGCGTGCGCTACTATCGCGACTACGCGGGCGGAGACGATCTGAGCGCACTTTCGTTGCGCAACACCACCTACTTCGGGCGCGCCTGGCCGGGAACGCTGGCGAGCCCCTTCAGCGGTAATCTCGCCGAAGTCTGCCCGACGGGCGTCTTCACCGATAAGAGCCTCGCGCGCCATTACGCGCGCAAGTGGGACCTGCAGACGGCGCCCTCGATCTGCGTCCACTGCGGTACCGGGTGCAACACGATTCCCGGCGCGCGCTACGGCACGCTGCGGCGCATTCGCAACCGCTATCATCCCGACCTGAACGGCTTCTTCCTGTGCGATCGCGGCCGCTACGGATACGAGTTCGTCAATCCGCCTCTGCGCCTGGCGGGCCCGTCTGAGGCAGATGCGCCGTCCGAACGTATTCGCGACGACCGGGCGGGATTCGCCGCGCCGGCGCAAACGGCCGGCCACGCGCCGCTGCTTTCCTTCGAAGCGTTGATGCGCACCGATGGCGGCGCTCTGCTGGAGGAAGCCGCGCGACTGCTCGCCCAAAGCAAGGGACTGGCCGGGATCGGCTCGCCGCGCGCGTCGTTGGAAGCGAATCATGCCCTGCGCCGGCTCGTGGGGCCGGAACGCTTCTGCAATGGAATGAGCGCGCAGGAAGCGGCTTTGGCGCAGATGACGCTGGCCGCGCTCGATGATCTCGGTGCGCATCGCGGCGAGGCCGATGATGCAGGCGTCGGCCAGGCGAGCGATGCAGCGCCCGGCGGGCGGATCGCTTCCCCGCGCGACATCGAAGAGTCGGACGCGCTCCTCATTCTCGGCGACGATCCTCTCGGCATCGCTCCGCGTCTGGCGCTCTCCGCGCGCCAGGCGGCGCTGCATCAGGCGGCCGCGCCGGCGGCAAAGCTCGGGATCGATTCCTGGAACGACATGTTCGTGCGCCTTGTCGCCGCGGAGCACTCGAGCTCACTCTTCCTCGCCGCCTCGGGCGAGACTTCGCTCGAGGACATCGCGCGCGCGTGCCTGCGTGTCGCGCCCGCGCAGGTGGCGCATGCGGGATTCGAGATCGCGCGCGCCATCGAGGGCGCAAGCGAAGGCGAGCGCGAAGGGAAGCGCGAGGACAGCGGCTCATTCGCCCGCGCGGCGGCGGAGGCGTTGGCCAAGGCCGAGCGGCCGGTGGTTCTGTGCGCGGCCGGTTGGGCGCAGCGCGAAGCGATCGCGGCCGCGGCGGCGGTCGTGCGCGCGCTCGTGGCCAACGGGCGGGCGGCGAAGATCGCGATACCGGTTGCGGAAGCGAACACGCTCGGCGTCGCGCTGATGGACGCGCGTGGCCTCCCTCACGCGCGGAGCCTGCTCGAGAGTGGGGAAGCGGACACGCTCGTCGTCCTCGAAAATGATTTCACGCGCAGGATGCGCCCGGAAGATGCGGAGCGGCTGTGTTCCCGCGCGCGCGCGATCCTGGTGCTCGATTGCGTTCCCACATCCGTCGCGTCGCGCTCCAGTCTGATCCTGCCGGCCGCGCCCTTCTCGGAATCGGCGGGGACTTTCGTGAACTACGAGGGGCGCTTGCAGTCGCACATCGCGGCGCTTCCTCCGACCGGCGCCTCGCGCGCGGCGTGGGACTGGCTGTCCGCTCTTGCCGATCGCGCGCAAGCGCGGGCGAGCTCGCCTGCGCACGGCCCCGGGATTGCGCGCGCGGATGATGCGCATGCGGGACCTGCCGGGGCCCGCGAGCGCCGCACATCGCTCGCTGCCTTGCGCGAAGAGCTCGCGCAATCGCTGTCGCGGCTGTCGGCCATTCGAAAGATCGCGGCCGAAGAGGCAGGCTGGGCCGCGCCTCCGATTCCGCGCCAGACGGAACGCTTCAGCGGCCGCACGGCCATGACCGCTCACTTGAATGTGCACGAGCCGCCGCCGCCCGTCGATCCCGACGAGCCCTTCTCCTTTTCGATGGAGGGCTTTCACGGAGCGGTTCCCGCGCGTTGGATTCCGCGCTACTGGGCGCCGGGATGGAATTCGGTGCAGGCGATCAACAAGTTCCGCGCGGAAATCGATGGCCACCTCGCAGGCAAAGAGGCTGCGTGGATCGCGCTGCGCGAGGCCGCGAGCGCATCGGACGCAGCGCGGGGACCATCGACGGGAGTCGGGTCGTTCGACGGCGCGGGCGATCGCGCGCTCGACGGCGCGCACGGTCCCTCGCCTGCGCGCCTGCCTGAGGAATTCGGCCTGCTTCTCGACCGCGAGGTCTTTGGCTCGGAAGAGTTGAGCGCGATGGCGCCCGTCATTCGCGCGAGAAGGCCAGAGCCGCGGGTGGTCATGAGCGAGCACGATGCGCGTTCGCGCGGCTTGCAGGACGGGGATTGGCTCGTCGTGGAGGAGGTGTGCACGCCCGCGGGCGCGACGGCGCTTCGCTGGACGCTGGCCGTGCGCATTCGCGCGCACGCCATCGAAGGCTTCGTGCGCTTGCCCGCCGGGTATCGCGAGCAGCCGGGATGGGAGTACGCGCAGGCCGTAACAGTTCGTAGAGCGACCGAAGAAGAGCGCGCGCAGGCGGAGCGCGAGCGTGAGCGCGAGCAGGCCGAGCGCACCCAGGCCGAGCGCGGGCAAGGTGAGCGTGAGGCCGCGGAGGGCGAGCCTGGCGCCGGCGGCGAGGAGGGCGCATGAGCCTCCTCGCCCAAATCCTGATCGCGCTCGGGATCCTCGTCGGGGTCGTCACGATCGCGGCGAGTCTCATCTGGTACGAACGGCGTCTGCTCGCTCTCTGGCAGGATCGCTATGGCCCGAATCGCGTAGGGCCTTTCGGCCTGCTGCAAGTGATGGCCGACATGATCAAGATCTTCTTCAAGGAAGACTGGGTGCCGCCGTTCGCGGAGAAGCGCCTGTTCATCCTCGCGCCTGCGATGGTCATGGGCGCGGTGCTCCTGTCGCTCGCGATCGTTCCCTTCGCGCCCACGATCTGGGTGGCCGACTTGAACATCGGACTGCTCTTCTTTCTCGGGATGTCTTCGTTGAGCGTCTACGGGGTGGTGCTCGGCGGCTGGTCTTCGGACAACAAGTACGCGCTCCTCGGCAGCCTGCGCGCCTCCGCGCAGATGTTGAGCTACGAAGTCTTCATGGGCCTGTCGCTGATGGGAGTCGTGATCCAGGCCGGTTCGTTCCGCTTGATCGACATCGTCGAAGCGCAGCGCGGCTTGTGGTTCTGCGTGACGCAGTTCGTGTGGCTGGTGGTCTTCCTGTGCGCCGGCCTGGCCGAAACGCGGCGGCTGCCCTTCGATCTGCCCGAGGCCGAAAGCGAGTTGACCGGCGGCTTCCATACCGAATACTCCGGCATGAAATTCGGGATGTTCTTCGTCGGGGAGTATCTCGGTGTGACCTTGATCTCAGCCATGATCGTGACGCTCTTCTTCGGCGGATGGCACGGGCCGTTCCTGCCGCCGGTGGTCTGGTTTCTCTTGAAGACCTTCTTCATGATCGCCTGCTTCATTCTGGCGCGCGCGTCGCTTCCGCGGCCGCGCTACGACCAGTTGATGGCGTTTGGCTGGAAGGTGATGCTGCCGCTCACGCTCGCGAACTTCCTCGTGACGGGAGCGGTGGTGCTGGCAACCCGGTAGCGCACGGGCGGGTCGCGCGCCGGGAACACGGAGACGCGATGCAAGTCGTTTGGAACGGCCTCCGGACGATGGGAGAGATCTTCCGGCATGCGTTTCGCAAGCGGGCGACGGTGCAATATCCCGATGAGCGGCCGCACCTGCCGCCTCGGTGGAGAGGGCGGATCGTGCTGACGCGCGATCCGGACGGCAACGAGCGGTGCGTCGCCTGCTATCTGTGCGCGGCCGCCTGTCCCGTCGACTGCATCTCGCTGCAGGCGGCCGAAGGCTTCGACGGGCGGCGCTATCCGCTCTTCTTCCGGATCAACTTCTCGCGCTGCATCTTCTGCGGCTTCTGCGAGGAGGCATGTCCGACCTACGCGATCCAGCTCACGCCCGATTGCGAGATGAGCGAGCTGCATCGCGAGACGCTCGTCTATGAGAAAGAGGATCTCTTGATCGCGGGTCCGGGCAAGTACCCGGGCTACGATTTCTATCGCGTTGCGGGAGTCGCGCTGGCCGGCAAACCCAAGGGAGCGGGCGAGGAGGACGAGTTGCCGGCCGATCCGCAGCGGCTGATGCCCTAAAGGAGTGGCGGGTGGCGAATGCGATCTTCTACATTGCGGCGGCGATCGCGATTCTCGCGACGGCCGCTGTCGTCACGCGCAAGAAAGCGGCCGAAGCGGTCTTGTATCTCGTCGTCTCCCTGCTCGCGATCGCAGTGCTCTTCTTCTTGCTGGGCGCGCCGTTCATCGCCGCATTGGAGGTGATCATCTATGCGGGCGCGATCATGGTGCTCTTCATCTTCTTCGTGATGACCTTGAACCTGGGAGCGCGCAGCGCCGAACAGGAAGCCGCCTGGCTCGTTCCGCGCATCTGGATCGGCCCCGCGGTGCTTGCGCTCCTGCTGGGCATCGAACTGCTCACCTTGCTTGCCCGCGGGCCGGGCGACGCGCTGCAGCGCGCTTCCGGCGAACCGCAGGAACTCGCCATGGCTCTCTTCGGGCCCTACATGATCGCGGTGGAGGTCGCCTCCTTCCTGCTGCTCGCGGGATTGGTGGCGGCCTACCACTTGGGATCGGGCCTCGTTTCGGGCCGCGCGGGCGACGGGAGGGGAACGGCAACGGGAGCCAATGACGCGGTGGCGGGCGGCGAGGTTCAAGCGGCCGATACGAGCAGGTTCTCGATGGTCGCCGAGCGTAGCGGCCGCACGGCCGAGGAGGACCGATGACCAGCGTGCCTCTGGAGCATGGCCTCGCCGTCGCGGCGATTCTCTTTGCGCTCGGATTGGCCGGCCTGCTCATCCGGCGCAATGTGCTCTTTCTCCTGATGTCGATCGAGATCATGTTGAATGCCGCGGGCCTGGCGTTCGTGGTCGCGGGCGCCCGGTGGGGCCAGGCCGATGGACAAGTGATGTTCGTGTTCATCCTGGTGGTCGCCGCGGCCGAGGTCGCGGTCGGTCTTGCGTTGCTGCTGGTCTTGCACCAGCGCCTGCGCACGATGGATGCGGACAAGGCGCGCCTGTTGCGCGGGTGAGCGAGCGCCGCGCGTGAAGCAAGCGGCCGCGGTGCGAGCCGCAAGCATGAAGCAAGGAACGACGTGCATCGAGTCGCGCGCGTGAGGTAAGTGGCAAGCGTGGAGCGAACGGCATGAATTTCGAACTGGCGCTGATCCCGGTCCTTCCGCTGGCCGGGTTCCTGATCCTCGCGCTCTTCGGCGAGCGCTTCTCCGCGCGCGCCGTCGCGTGGGTGGGATCGGGAAGCGTCGGGCTCTCCGCGCTCGCCGCGACGCACCTCGCCTTGGCGGCCTTCTCGACCTTGCAGGCAGGCGCCGCATTGCGCACCCGCTTGTGGACCTGGTGGTCCATCGGGGATGTTCGGCCGGGCATCACCTTCTCGCTCGATGCGCTCTCGCTCATCTTCGTGCTCGTGATCACGATCGTCGGATTTCTCATTCATGTCTACTCCACCGAATACATGCGCGGCGACCCGAGCTACCGCCGCTTCTTCGCCTGCATGAATCTCTTCGTCGCCGCGATGTTGATCCTCGTGCTCGCCGACGATCTCCTGCTCCTCTATCTCGGGTGGGAAGGCGTGGGCTTGTGCAGCTACCTGCTGATCGGCTTCTGGTACCAGGACCCGGCCAACGGAAGGGCGGCCAACAAGGCCTTCCTCGTCACCCGCGTGGGCGACACGCTGATGGCGATCGGCCTCTTCCTGCTCTTCTGGAATCTCGACTCGCTGCGCATTCCCGTCGTGCTCGAGCGCGCGCCCGCCGCCTGGCCGCTGGGGAGCGCGACCGCCACCGCGATCGCACTCTTGCTGCTCGGGGGAGCCGTCGGCAAGTCGGCGCAGATTCCGCTGCAGACCTGGCTTCCCGACGCGATGGCCGGTCCCACGCCGGTGAGCGCGCTCATTCACGCCGCGACGATGGTGACCGCGGGCGTGTATCTGATCGCGCGCATGAATCCGCTCTTCGCGCTTTCCCCGGCCGCGCTCACGACGACCGCCTGGATCGGCGCGATCACGCTGCTCATCGCCGGCGCGAGCGCGCTCGTGCAGAGCGACATCAAGCGCGTGCTGGCGTACTCGACGATCAGCCAGATCGGCTACATGTTCCTCGCGCTCGGCGTGGGAGCGTGGCCGGCCGCCGTCTTTCACTTCATGACCCACGCTTGTTTCAAGGCGCTCCTCTTCCTCGGCGCGGGAGTGGTGATTCTTGCGCTGCACCACGCGCAGGAGATCGATCGGATGGGCGGGCTGCGCAAGGGGCTCCCCATCACCTTCCGCACATTCCTCGTCGGCGCCGCATCGTTGGCGGCCTTTCCGCTCGTGACCTCGGGCTTCTACAGCAAAGACCTGATCCTCTGGGAAGCGTGGAGCTCGCCGGGAGGCAACCACTGGTTGTGGGCCGCGGGTCTCGTGGGCGCGGTGATCACCGCGTTGTATGCCCTTCGCCTGGTCTTGCGCGTGTTCACGGGCGCGGCGCGCTCGCCGCACGACGCGCAGTTGATGGAGAAGGGCGCCAAGGGGCCGAAGGCGGCGCTTCTCGTTCCCCTGGTCGTGCTCGCCGTGCTCGCGCTCTTCGCGGGATTGCTCGAGGTCCCCGCGACATTGGGCGGCAACGGAGCGTTCACGCGCTTCGTCAGCGCGCCTTACACCGCGCACATCGCGGCCGCGCATCCACCTGCACCGGAGGGATCGGGAACCGCGCCGGGGCATGCCACCGAACATGCGGGATCTCACGCCGAGGAAGCGGCCGTCCAAGTGGTCGCCTCGCTGCTGACTCTGGGGGGCATCGCGCTCGCGATCCTTTTGTTCCAGCGTAGGAAGGCATGGGTGGCGCGCATGCAGACGGCGCCCACAGGCGCGCGCGCGCACGCGCTGCTCTTCTCGGGTTGGGGATTCGATGCGCTCTACGACCGGCTGTTCGTGCGGCCCCTCGTGTGGTTCGCGAACATCAATCGCGACGATGTCTTCGACGCCGCCTTCACCGGTCTCGCGGCGCTGGCGACGGCCGTTCACTTGGGACTCTCGCGCGGCCAGAACGGACGCGTGCGCGTGTATGCGATGGCGATCGCGGCGGGCGCGATCGGCATTCTCGCGATTCTGATTCTGGCGTGAGAACGGCCGTCCGGCCGATGGAAGGATGTTCCGCGGGCGGGAACGCCCGTGGCAGAGAGGGCGCGGGAACGACATGATTCTGACGGCGCTGATTGCGATCCCGCTGGTTGCGGGCACGGCCACCTGGCTGCTCGGCAGTCGCGGGCGGGCCGTGCGTTGGATCGCGCTCGCGGCCACCCTGCTGGAATGCGTGCTCGTGGCGGCGATCGCCATCGGACACGCGAACGCGCCGGCGGGCATGATCGCGCGCGAGGCGGCGCGGCTGGAAGAGAGCGGATTCTCATCGGGGCCCGGGTCCGCAGGCGGATCGGGCGGCGGTTGGGCCGATGCGCTGACGGCGGTGGTGGCGCGCGGCGGGGCCTGGATGCTCGAAGAGGACCACGCCTGGATTCCGCGCTTCGGCATTCGCTATCACCTGGGCATCGACGGCTTGAGCCTCGTGCTCATCGGCTTGTCGGCGCTGATCGGCGTCGTCGCGGTGCTCGTCTCCTGGCGCGAGATCACCCGCCGTCCGGGCCTCTTCCACACCGCGCTGCTCTTCGTGCTCGCCGGATTGAACGGCGTCTTCCTCGCGCTCGATCTCTTTCTCTTCTACTTCTTCTGGGAAGTCATGCTCGTGCCGATGTACTTCCTGATCGGCGCGTGGGGACATGAGCGGCGGATCTATGCGGCGGTCAAATTCTTCCTCTTCACCCTCGCAAGCGGACTGCTGATGCTGGTCGCGATCCTGGGGCTCTACATCGCCCACGGGCGCGCGTCGGGCAACTTCACCTTCGACTACGCGGCGCTCGTCGGCGGCACGCTCATTCCCGGCGCCGACCGCTGGCTCATGCTCGGCTTCCTGGCCGCGTTCCTGGTGAAGCTTCCGGTCGTGCCCTTGCACACCTGGCTGCCCGATGCGCACAGCGAAGCGCCCACGGCGGGCAGCGTGGTCCTGGCCGCGCTGCTCTTGAAGACCGGCGCGTATGGAATTCTGCGTTTCGTGCTGCCCTTCTTTCCGCGCGCCGCGGCGGAATTCGCGACCACCGGCATGCTGCTCGGCGTGATCGGCATTCTCTACGGCGCGGCGCTCTCCTTTGCCCAACGCGATTTGAAGCGCCTCGTCGCCTACACGAGCGTGAGCCACATGGGATTCGTGATGCTCGGGGCCTTCGCGGGAAATCAGCTCGCGCTGCAGGGCACCGTGCTGCAAATGCTCGCGCATGGAATCAGCACCGGAGCGCTCTTCGCGATTGCGGGCATGCTCTACGAGCGCGTCGCCACGCGCGATCTCGATCGCATGGGCGGCTTCTGGAACGCGATGCCGCGCATGGGCGGTCTCACGATGGTCTTCGTGATGGCCTCCCTCGGATTGCCCGGCCTGGGCAACTTCGTGGCCGAGATTCTGATCCTGCTCGGCGCCTTCCGCGCGCATCCGGGCCTCGCGACCATCGCCGCCGTCGGGATGGTGGCCGCGACCATCTACTCGCTCGCGCTCATGCAGCGCGTGTTTCTGGGGGCGTTGCGGCAAACGGACGCCGCGGCTGTTTCCGCGGGCGCGTCGCGCTCGGGCGAGACGCGTCTGGTCGATCTCCGTCCGCGCGAGATGGTGATCCTCGCGGTGCTGACGATCGCGATCGTCTGGATGGGGCTCGTTCCCCAGCCCCTCATCGATGTGGTCGCGCCCGCGTTGCATGCGATCGGACGCATGGCCTCCGCGATGTGATCCGTGACGGATGGCGCGCCCGGTTGCGCGCGGCAAGAGACGAATCGATGGGGATGAGAAGAGGACGGAATTGCGGATGACGACAGGCAATCTCAGGAGAGCGAGCGCATGAGCTGGCAGCCTCTCCTTCCATGGCTCGCGCTCGCGGGAACGGCGCTGCTTCTCATGCTCGCCATCGCCGTGCGACGCAACGCGACGGCCGCCTTCCTCGTGGCGTTGGCGGGAGTCGCGGCGAGCGCCCTTCTCACCGCCGCGGCCCCCGACGACGCGCGCCTGGGATACTTGTTCCACTTCGATCGCTTCGCGCACTTCTTCCTGGTCTTCATCGCGCTCGCGACGATCGCGGTCCTGCTCTTCGCGAGACGCTATCTGCAGGCGACCGGCGAGCAATGCGAGGAATTCCCCCTGCTCGTCGTGCTCGCGGCCCTCGGGGCGGCCCTGCTGGCGGCCAGCGCGCATTTCGTCTCGCTCTTCCTGAGTCTGGAGTTGTTGAGCGTCTCCTTGTACGGCCTCGTCGCCTATCTGCGCCGCCGGCTGTGCTGCGTGGAAGCGGGATTTAAATATCTCGTGCTCGCGGGCGGCTCTTCGGCCTTCCTGCTCTTCGGCATGGCGCTGGTGTACGCGCGCCTGGGCACGCTCGCCTTCGACCGCCTGTTCCTGATCGCGCCCTTGCAGCAAGGTCCCGGCTTCGGGGAACCGGATGTGATCGCGATCGCGGGCTTCGGCCTCATGCTGGTCGGCTTCGGATTCAAGCTCGGCGTGGTTCCCTTCCACATGTGGACGCCGGATGTGTATCAAGGCGCGCCCGCGCCGGTGAGCGGATTCATCGCCGCGGTCTCGAAGGGCGCGGTGGTCGCGCTGCTCCTGCGCTTCGGGGCCGCGCTCGAGCTTTCCCCGGACGATCTTCTCTGGCAAATCCTCGGACTGATCGCGGCCGCGTCGATGCTGGTGGGCAACCTGCTCGCGCTCCATCAGACGAATGTCAAGCGGCTGCTCGCCTATTCGTCGATCGCGCATCTCGGATATCTGTTGGTCGCCTTCCTCGCGGGACAGGCGGCCGGCATGGAAGCGGCGGTCTTCTACATGATCGCCTACGGCGCGACGATTCTCGCCGCCTTCGGGGTCGTGGGGGCGATGTCGGAGGGGCACGCGCGCGCAGGGGACGCCGAGGAGATCGACGACTATCGCGGACTCGCGCGCCGGCGTCCGTGGCTCTCCGCCGCCTTCACGCTCGCGATGCTTTCCCTCGCGGGCATTCCCTTGACGGCGGGGTTCATCGCCAAGTTTCTCGTGATCGGCGCGGGCATCGGAGCGGCCGCATGGGCGCTCGTCATCTTCCTCGCGGTGAACAGCGGGATCGGGATCTACTACTACTTGCGGGTCGTCGTCGCGCTGTACTTGAAGGCGGAGGAGTCGCCGACGCGCGAAACGGGCGCGGACGAGGAAGGACGCCAGGCTCTTGAAGCCGTGTCCCGGCATGCGTCGCCGCCGCCCGCCCGGATCTCTCTTCCCGCGGCGGTCGCGCTCGTCGTTCTTTGCGCGGCGATGTTCGTGTTGGGAGTGTTTCCGCAGCTCGTGCTGCGCCTGATCGCCTTGCCGTCCGGCAGCGTGCCCGGCTCTTGAGCCGAACCGGCCTCGAACGCTGATACAAATGTGTTGCCGCGCGCATCGACGGGGGCGCTTTCCGCCGGCGGCGCGGCGCGCGCCTTGTATCTGCGGGCATCTCCGCTGTCTCGCGACGAGCTTTATGAATAATCCGGGCTAACGAATCATCGAAATCCAGTGCGTGGCCCTCAATCCCCCGGCTCGCACGGAAAGCAAGTACATCCCCGAAGGCAGGAGGGAGCCGTGTTCATCGCGGCCACTCCAGGAAAATACCTGAGAGAAGATCTCCGAATTTTCCGGGGTCAGCGCGCAGAGGCGCCGGCCGGAGACATCGAACACATGGAGGACGGCAGTGGGAAGGGCGCTTGACGAACCCGCGCCGTCGCCTGCCGTTTCGAACACGGCGACGATGCGCGTTCCGGCGACCGCCGGATTGGGATGACAACGAAGCGACAGCGCACTCGCGTGCGTATCGCGCGGCGATTCCGCTTCCACCGGCCGGCCGGCTTCGGGAGCAGAGCTCGGCAGGCAGGGGTTGGCAGTGCAGTCCACCAGGCCGCCTTGCCACAGACCGCCCGCTGCCGCGCAATTCGCTTCGCTCAGCATCGTGCAGGCAGTCCCGATGCAGCAGGCCCCGGTCGAGTATCCGAGCTGGCAAACGGTCGCCGAATACACTCCCCAAGCACGGCCCGCCTGGATCCTGCGCCACTTGTACCAATGCAGCTTTCCGTCCCAGGTGTCGTGAACGGCGTAGTATTGCGTCGTGCTCTCGTATCCCGCGGCCGTGACGAAGTGATCGGTATTCCCGTCCGCGTCCGTGTCGACCAGCAGCACGACCGGCCGGCCCGCGTCGATCTGCGCCATGTAGCTCATCCAGGAAAAAGCGTCGTAGTGCGCGGTCGTCGCCGTCGGCAGGTAGTCCGAGACCTTCCGGACATAGGCGCGAAAGGCGGGCGCGACATCGGTGTCCCAGCTCCAGCCGTAGTAGTTTCCGCGCGAGCTCCAGGAGGTGCGCATGAAATCCGCCACGCAATCGCTTTCGTGCGCGCCGCCGGTTTGCGATCGATCCGGCAGCAGGGCCCCGCCGGAGTCATCGAGCGGGCAGGCGTAGTCCTGGTAATGGTCGCCGTCGGGGAGCGCGCAACTCGGATGCCCGCTGTCGTCGGCGATCATCGCATCGACGGCGGGCGTCTGCGAAGAGGAGGACCCGGGCACGAGATCCGGGAAGCCGTGATCGTCCCAGTAGCCGATCACCATCCCAAGGGCCGTGGGCCCGCAACCGTGATGCCAGAGATACGCCGGGACTTCACCGAGAACGACCTGCGTCCGGTTTTCCGCGCGCCATCCGCGATCCGTTCCCGGAGGAGGAACGGGGCCCGTCGTGCTCTGCTGCGCGATCGCGGAAGAAGCCGCGAGGGAGAACCACAAGGTGAGAAGCACCACGACGCTTGCCGTTCGCATGTTCGCTCTCCAGCCCGTTCCCGAAGCCGCTCAACCGGGGCAGGGCCCCCGCCCGCCTGGCAGAGCATTCGGCAGGCATCTTGGGACTTCCCCGGCGGAGAATTCCCGCCTATTATTCCACATCGTGAGGGTGCGGGACAGGGGAGTCGCGGTGTTCGATGCCGTCCGGGCGCGCGCAAGGAGTGAAGGCAGTGCGACCGGCTCGATGACCGGCGAGCCTCGTGTCCCAGCGGATGACTCGAACGGCAAGGAGGAATCCATGGCGCCAGGTGCGAAGAAGGAAGCGAAGAAGGAAACGAAGAAGAAGCCCGCGAAGACCATCAAGGAGAAGAGGGCCGAGAAGAAGGCCAAGAAGGAATCGAAGGGATAGAATCTCCGGCCGACAAAGGCGCGACGAAGGAAATGCCCGCTTCGGCGGGCATTTCTGCGTTGAGAGCCGGATGCGCAAACGATGTTCCGCTTCACCAAACGGATTGCGCATTCGAGTCGAAACGAAACCTTCTCACGAATCGCTTTGAAAACAGTCGGCGTCAGCGAAACCGGCTCTTCATCTTCCCCCAGGACATCTCCTCGGTAGGCGTTGCGCCGCAGGCAACCGGCCAGTCTCCGATCAAGCCGCATTCGGGGTTGTTCTCCGGCGCGCAAGGGGAATCGTCGCGCAAGTAGAACTCGGACCCCGAAGAGGGATCGCAGAAGCGGGCATCGGCGCAGAGATTCCCGTTCACGCCGAGTAGGGAGGCGATGCAGCCCACCCAGTCGCCGCCCCCGTTGCCGAAGATGTCGCAGCAGGCGAGATTCGCGCCGCTCGCGGCATCCAAGCATTCGATGGCCGGGTCCTCGTCGAAGGTGGCCGTGATGATGCTGTTCGTCAATTCTGCGCTGCTGCCGTTCGAAAGGGCGATGCCGCTGAACCAGCACGTGCATCCCTGCAGCACAAGAGAAGAGCGATCGGCATAGACTCCGCTGCCGGCTTCCGGGGCAATGCCGGAGGACAACGTGGATGAGAGCAGCGAGACGTGGCTGTGGTCCAGGAAGATGTGCCCGCCGCGCTCGGAAACATCGAACGGCCCGAAATGGCAGTCGGTCACGGTCGCCAATGCGAGCCAACAGAAGATGGCTCCACCGCCATAATCCCCCGAGCCGAACGGCGTCCCGTTGTCGTGAAACTCGCATTCGCGCAGGACGAGGTTGGTGCTCACCGCGGAAAGCGCTCCGCCGAAATCGGCATGGTTGTCGTGAAAGACGCAGTCCTCGATGGTGCTCAATCCGCCCCATGCCGTGACTGCGCCTCCTTGCCGGAACCACTCTCCGTGTCCGTTGCCATCGACGACGGTGATCCCCGAGATCGTGACCTGGGCTCCCGCGGCCATGTTCGTCCGGATGCCCCACGTGTCGTGCTCGCAGTCGATGACGCATGCGTCCGGATTGCCGCCGACGGAGGCGATCGTGAGGCTCTTCCCGCGCAGATCGATTCCCCGGTTGCCGTCGCCCAAGAAGGTTCCGTCGGCGAGTTGCAGGATGTCCCCGTCCTGGGCGGCATCCACGGCCGCCTGGATGGTGGGGAAGTCCCCGCTGCCGTCGGGAGAGACGAGATAGGTCGCAGCGAAGCCCGGCGATCCGAGGAAGGCAAGAAACAAGGCGATCAGGGTTGCACGAGACATGACACGATCTCCCGCACTGGCGAACGTTCGACCCTGCACGATCCGAGTATAGCACCGACTGCATCCCGTCTGCGAGATACCGCGACTGTCATTTCAACATGGGGCTCACGCAGAAGGGATCAGACCGGCCCTGGCCGCGGCGCAGTTCGAATGGGTCATGGCGTGGAGGCGGCGCACGCGGGAGTGCACGCGCGGGAGCGCACGAGAACTTGAGAGATCGACCTCGGAAAGACTACAATCTCCCGGGGTTCTCTGACGCAGGCACTTCGCAACCAGGAGAGAGCCATGTGTACCGAGCGCACCTCGCCTCCTTCCTCCGCTGCATCGCCCCGCAGGTCCATTCTCTTGGCGGCCGTTCTTCTCTTGATGTCATCTTCGGCATGGGCCGGGCGTCCTGGATTCTCTGCCGGGGATCCCGCGGCCTCCTTTGCCGACCGGCCGGCCGTTCCCCTTTGGGCCGCACAGGGGTGGCCGTCCCAGGTCGTGGAACGGGACGCGGGGCGGATGGCTCCGGGATCTCTCGGCTGCAGTCCCTTCCTGCCCCTGATCGAGTTTTCAGTGACGAGCGATATCTTCGCCGCCGATCCCGGCGACACTCTGACGCATTCTTGCTTCTTCGTCGGCGACTATGCTCGCAACACCATCGTCCGTCATGTCGTTGATGCGAACCTCGATCATACCGAAGGCCTGCTACCGGTCGCGTACGGCCAGACATGGCTGGCCGAGGATCTGGACCGCGACGGGTACGTCGAGCTCGTGCTTCAACGCGGTGACAGCGGGATGGGCGGGAACGGCTACCTCGACATTCTCTCCGCGCCGGATTGGCGGCTGAGGACGCGGATCGTCCTTCCGGGAATGAAGGTCTACTTCCATCCGGTCGCGATCGATGTGGATGGAGATCCCGAGATCGAGATGTTCCTGACGCCCAGCTCCCTGTCCGGCGATGCCCGCGCCATGCTCATCGACTACGATCCGGCGGCGCAGAGCTTCACCGTCCTCAGCGACATCACGGCCCCTTCCGGCACGGGCGGTCCGGCGGCGGCGGCGGACTTCGATCACGACGGGCGCATGGAGTTCCTGACCGGCAGCTCGAGCGGCTATCACCTCTACGAACTTCTGGCGAATGTGCTCGTCGATCGCGGGGCGATCGGTCTTGCCGAAAGAGGCGCGTGGGCGACCGCCGTGCGGCCGACTCCGGACGGCACTCCGCACGCGATCCTCGGCTATTCCTCGTTCGAGGCCGGGTATCGCTACTACTTGATGAAGCCGGCGGGAGACAACACCTTCACGATCGCCCAAGTGTTTCAGGAGATGACCGGATACGCAGGGCTGCACTCCTCCTTCGCTTCCGACCCGGACCGCGACGGCATGGATGAATTCGTCGTCAGCCTCTATCCCATGGCGCGCTTCTATGAGTGGGACGCGGCGTTCGATGTCTATCGCGAATTCTGGTCGCTCGACCAGACCGTGGAGGGGACCGCACTTTGCTGGGGCGATTGCGATCTCGACAAGGACCATGTGGGCGAATGGTGCTTCGTCAACCACATGAATGTCTTCCGGGCGTATGAGGACCAGGGCACATCGACGGCCGTTTGCGATGCGACCTTTGATGTCCGCCCGGATGTGTTGATTGCCTGGCCCAACCCGTTCGGCGATGGGACGCGCCTGTTGCTTCGTGCGCCGGATCGGGCTCGGTCGTCGCATGCGGTCGCATCCGCGGGGGATGCGCGTTGCCAGGTGGTCGATCTGCTCGATCCGCAAGGCCGGTGTCTGCGGACGTGGACGCTTGGCTGGGGAATCGAGACGGCCTGGGATGGGTGCGATCGGTTCGGGCGCCCGGTCGCGGCCGGCGTCTATTGCCTGCGGCCGCGCGGGCAGGCCGACGGCGGACTGAGGCTCGTGCGCATCGAGTAAGCGCGCGGCCTCCGCGGTGTTCGCGCCATTGCGGCCCCGAGTAGCGCGCGCGTGGGCTGTTAGACAGTATGGAACGACCGGCTCGCGATTCGTAAGGTCGCGCCGCGTCTCATTCCCGTGCAGCCGGGCACTCGGGTGAAGACGGACCGCAAGGATGCGCGCAAGCTGGCGACGCTGCTGCGGGCAGGCTTGTTGACCGAGGTGCACCCTCCGAGCGAGGAGCAGGAAGCGCTACGCGATCTATGCCGTTGCCGGAAAATTGTCTTGCGCCCCGTGCGGTTCGGCGTCTCTCGGAGCGCCGGCTACCTTACAAGCGTCATCCTCCCTGCCAAACGGCCCTCTCCGCTATCCAGGCAATAGAAGTAGATTCCCGCCGGCAGTATTTGTCCGGCCGCGTCCACGCCGTTCCAGACAACCGCGTGAGGTCCCGCCGGGAGCGTGCCATCCACCAGCGTGCGCACCACGCGGCCTTCGAGGTCCATCACCGTGAGGCGCACGTGCCCCCTGCGCGGAAGCTCGAAGGCGATGCTCGTCGAGGGCGTGAAGGGATTCGGGCGATTCGCGTACAGCACGGGCCGCAGCGCGAGCGGATGCGCCGGCTCGCCGGACGCGCTCGCCTCCGACCACGATTGCACGCGCACATCGTCCACATACCAGCCTTCGCGCGTGTCGGCGCCGTCGCTGCCGAAGCGGAAGCGGAAGCGCGCGAGCCCGCTCGATCCTTCGATGGTGAAAGTCTCCGCGCGCCAATCGTGCGCGCCCGAGAAGACGGGCGTGTCGGCGGGGAAGGGTCCGGGCGTGCCGCCCGCGCGAATCAAGTAGGGATACCCGCCATCGGGCGTGATCGGCGCCCACGCTCCGCCGTCGATCGACATCTCCACGCGCCCGCCGTCGTAACAGCGCCCCGGATACGCCGCGCTCACTTCGGCCTCCATCCAGTGCCAGAAGGTGAGACGCGTGTGCTCCGCGATCTCGACCGCTTCCGTCACGAGCGCCCCGTCCGCGAGGTTCGCGTAATCGCCGGCGGCCGTGTCGCCGAACTTCCAGCTCGTTCCCCCGCCCGCGGTGTGATTGCGCGTCGTCGAAAGATGCCACTGATCCTGAAATCCTTGTGTGACGATCTCGTGCGTCCAGGCGCCCTGTCCCGCTTCCATGTCGTCGGCCAATCCGCCGATGCCGATGGAGGCGGTCAATTCGATCGCCAAATCCCAGTCCGCCGAAATCTGCAGCGGACACGCGACCATGCCGGGGCAGGGAGCGTTCGCATCCACCGCGACTTCGAACGCGGGAACGAGCGCGGCCTCGCCGTCGATGGGAAGCAGGGCGACGCCCGCATGCGGTTGCGTGACCTCGAGCCCCCAGCCGCCGGTGACGAGCGTGGTCGCGACCGTGGAGGCATCGCGATGGCCGCCGTTGGCGAGGCGGATGGTGACGAGCGCGCTTTCGCCCGGCTCGAGGCAGCCGTCGCCGTCGCCATCGGCGGAGTCGTCGACATCGAGCGAGGCGATCGCGAGCGTGGGCGCGTCGACCGGATACGAGAAGGCGCCGTTCCACGCCCCTGCGCCATCGTCGCGGATGTCGAGCGCGAAGGCGAGCGCATGTCCGTCGGGGCAGTTGCCGTTGATGCGGAAGCTGTAGTGGTCGCCCCCGAGCCCGCTCGAGCTCGCTCCGCCGGCGATCGTGCCGTAGCTCGCGACGGCGTCGGTGATCTCGACCTCGGGATCGGCGCAGGAAAGCGTCGCGTGCACGCCCGTGATCGGCTGGCTCCACACATTCTCGAGCGTCACGCTGAGCGCGATCGTCTCGCCCGCGTCGCAATCGCCGTCGGCGTTTCCGCCGGGCGCGTCGTCGATCGCGTGACCGGCGACGGTGACATAGGGACCGCTGGGAATGATCGGGAAGGTCGTCTCGGTGACGAGAAGATTGGCGTCGGAGACGACCATGTGCATCGTGCCCGGATACCCGGCCGCGATCGCGAGGGTGGCTTCGCCGTTCGCATCGGTCACGGCGAAGCTATAGCAACTGCCTTGCTCATCCCACAGGCACACCCGCGCGCCCGGCACCGGCAGGCCCCCGGTCGTGACCGTCACATCGTAGCTCGTCATGCCCAGCACGAAGACCCCCGCGTGCTCGCACACCGGCGCGCGCGGAGTCGCCGTCCAGACCGGCATGGCGGGATCGCCGAAGGTCGTCACTTCATAGTGCACCCAGCGATTCGATTCGTAGGCGATGTAGGGGACATTGTCGGTGCGCGAGTCGTCGTTGGCTGAGGCGAGCTCGTTCAGCCCTTCCGCGAAGAGCGCATCGACGAACTGGCGATGGTAGTACTGCGACGAGCCGTTGGTGGTGTAGTGCACGCCGTAGCCATAGCGCGTGTTCCCGATCCACGAGACATATCCGCGCGCGGAGAGCAGGAAGTCTTCGAGAATGCAATCGGTGTCATCGAAGGCGCCCGAGTAGCAGCCTTGCGAGTAGCCGACATTGTAGGTGTGGGTCACGCCGTCAGCGGTGAAGGAGGGGATGTCGGAGCTGTAGACCTTGCAATTGAAGGTCTCGTTGGCGTGGCCGAGGTGATGAGCCATGTGGCAGCCGGTCGACATTTCGTTGATGTAATTCGTCCCGCTCCAGGTGCCGGTTTCCTCGTAGTAGGTGCTCGTGTTCCACTCGAGCGGAATCCCCGCGGTCGTATAGCCCCAGGTGCTCGCGCCCAGACGGATCTCTTCCATGTACCAGTCGCCGTAGGTGCCTTCCCACAAGTACTCGCCGTAGAAGCTGGCCGTTTCGATCTCGTTCACGACCGGATTGCGCTCGTAGCGCAGGAGCTTGTTCACGAAGTTCTGTGCTTCCGTGGGCGTATCGGAACAGACCCGTCCGATCGCGATGTCGGGCACGAGGTCGGCCTCTTCCACTTCGCCCCAGCGGTCGTCGCCGTCGTCATTCCAGGTTCCGTCGAGCCCGCCGTAGTAGAGCTCGCAGCAGAGGGCGTTGGTCTCCATCGGCGTGCCTTCGTCGACGACATAGCAATAGCAGTCGCGGTCGGGAATGACATCCACGTCGCCGCCGAAGAGGACATACTCGGTTTCCCAGTTCTGATACGCGTCGAGAAGGAAGCTGCGCACGCGTTCCTGATTATCGCGCCCCGAATACGAGGCGAAGATGTCGGCCGCGAGCACGATCGTCGAAGGCAGGCCTTTGGCGGTGCGGTCGTCGGCCAGCTCCTGATAGACCGGGGCGAGCGTGGCGTTGGTGATGATGACATGCAGATAGGTATCGGCGGGATCGCAGAGGGTGCGGCCGCCCTGCGCGCGCCCGAACGCATTCGCGTCCGTGCCCGCGTTCGTGCCCGCTTCACGCGCGAAGTCGCCGCGTTCGGCCGCGTTCGCGTAGGCCTCGGCCATCTCCGGATTGTCGCAATGGCGTGCGAGCCATTCTCGCGTGGAACCGTCCGCGCGGAAGGTCACGGCCGAGCGGGCGAGCGTTTCCCGGTCGGGCATGGTCTTGATCTCGACGCGCAGATCGGAGACGAATTCGGTTTCGCCGGAAGCCAGGCGTGCGCGCAAGGGGAAGAGCTCGATGTAGGCGATGCGATGGCCGCGATAGGTTTCCACGCGAGCAAGCCGGCCAAGTTGCGCGGGGAAGAGCGCGGCGGATGCGTAGAGCGCCTGGTTGGGCTCCGTCGGGGCGATCGGCCCCGAATAGGAGAGCGGATGCTCCTGCTGGGCGGGCACCGGCAAGTGGCGCGATGTCTGCGCCGGCGCATCGGCCGTCACGCGGATGTCGACGATCGATTCTCCCGGCGGAAGCATGATGCGGGCCGCGGCGACAGGCAGGTACGGCTCTCCCGCTTGTCCGATCGTGCGCGCATTCGGCAGCGATGCAATCTCGTAGCCGGGCATGAAGAGCGCCGGCTGCCATTCGGGCGCGGGGAAGCTGTAGCGCAGGGAAAGCTCCTCGGCAATTGCAGGCGTCGATGCAGCCGCGAACACGGCAAGGGACAGGACCACGAAGAACAGACACATCGATTGCGGGCCCCAGTAGCGTCTCATCGTTCTCAACCCCTCCCTTGGCAAGCGAAATGGATTGCAGGGGCTGCAAAGAACCAACTTAAGGATACCATACGAGCGCCCGCGCGGCCATGCAGTTCACCGTGCCGGCACGAAGTCGATGCGACCGATTTCATGACAGCGCTGCTGCCACGAGTCGACCGCTCGATGGTCATGATCCTGATCGCGTCAGGCGCACACCATGCTCCTGCATCGCGGATGCACGGGAGGACAAGGGGAATGTGCGAGGATATTCGTTGAACACCTGACAGTTGCCGGTTCAAGACGGGGGTCCGTTTGCGAGCAGCCAAAGCCGCATGACGCCGCCAGGAAGCCCGCCCGCCTCTTACGCCGGCGGCGCCTCCGCGCGCTTCCGGCGATTCCGGTACGCGAGCGCGAGACGGCTCACGGCCGAACGGCGCACGATCACATCCGAAGGATAGGAGCTCGTGCCGAAGGTCTGCTTGAAGCGCCGCGATCCCTCGTGCTCGCCGCTGGGATTGAAGTCGTAGAGCACCACGCCGCGATCGCGCGCATCCCGGATGATCCAATCCACGAGAAAGTCGCGCACGCCCGACGAGAAGTAGTCGGCGTTGAACGCGGCGTGCCACTCGACGCAATGGCGGCCGTGATAGAAGTTCAAGTTGCCGCCGATGAGCGCGTCCTCGAGATACGCGAGCCACAGCTTCACCTGCGGGCTTCCGGCCGCGAACAGCTCGTGAAAGAGCGCGAGCGGATAGCGGCTCGTGGCCTGATCGCCCCATTGCGCGAGACGCGCTTCGTAGAGCGCGTAGTAGGCTTCCCACTGCGGCCACTCGGTCGCCGGGCGGACGCAGATTCCGGCGCGCCCCGCCTTGTTGACCTGTTTGCGCACGCTGTGGCGGTAATGCATGCGCAAGGCCTCGTCGCCCGCGAGCGGCGCGAGATCGAGAATCTCCGTCGAATCGCTGGTCGTCACGAAGGGGGCGAGCGCGTCCTGATGCGGCGCGAGCGGATTCAAGCGCCAGAAGAGATTCGGGCAGGCGCGCAGCACGGCTTGCGCGACGGCGGTGAGATGGGCCGGCGAAAGCGGATCGGCCGAGATCGGCCCGCCGTAGCACCACGCGGCCGTGCTCGCGTAGGCGCGCTGCAAACCGAAAGCGCGCGAGCGCGCGATGAGCGGAAAGATCGCGGTGACGCCGTCGGCGAAGCGAAAGCGTTTGGTCACGATGCGGTGATGCGGAAGGGCGCGCTCGAAAACGGCGAGCCACAGAGGCGTGTGGAAGAAGGTGGCCCAGGCGCAAGCCCGCGCCATCTCGTCCCATTCGTCGAGGCCGACCGAATCGCTCATCTTGACGGCGAGCTCCTTCTCGCCGCCGGTCGCATCCATGCTGGCCATTGCGCCCCTTTCCTCGAGTGCGCCGCCGTCGCGGTGCGCACCCGCTGCCGCTGCGGTCCTTCGCCGGCTCCGTCTTTGGGGGACCTTCCTCTCGCATCATGGAAACGCGCGCATCCTACCACTCGGATTCCGGGCATGCTATGCTTCGACGCCAAGGAGGGCATCAGTGATGTCGCCATCGAGCGGCGGAACGCTTCGTTCGGGAGTCCGCGGCGTGCTGCGGCGCGTCTATCATCGCCTGCCGCGCTCGCTCAGAGGCCGGGTGAACGCCTACCGGCGCACGCATGTGCGACCGCTGCACGAGATGCTTCCCCTGCCGATTCCCGAGACGATCCACCTCGATCCGGTGAACCTCTGCAACTTCCGCTGCGTCTTCTGCCCGACCGCGGACAAGGAATTGCTCGCATCGGTCGGCCGGCCCAACGGAGTGATGGACTTCGATCTCTACACCCGCGTCGTCGATGACTTGCAGGGAATGGTGAGGCGCACCGGGCGCAAGCTCGCGACCTTGCATCTCTACAAGGACGGCGAGCCGCTCCTGAATCCGCGCTTCCCCGAGATGGCTGCGTACGCGAAGCAGGCCCAGGTCGCGCAAGTCGTCTCGACCACTTCGAACGGCTCGCTGCTCACGCGCGAGATGGCGGGGCGGCTGATCGATTCCGGGATCGACCAGATCCGGATCTCGGTCGTGCATGTGGAAGAGAAGACCTTCCAGGAGTTGACGCGCTCGAAGATTCCGTACGATCGCGTGCGCGAGAATGTCGCCTTCCTCTACCACGAAAAGCGGCGGCGCGGGAGCCCGCTGCGCCTGATCGTGAAGACCAACGACAGCGGGCTGACCGCGGAGCACAAGGAGCGCTTCGAACGCGACTTCTCGGCGATCGCCGACTTGCTCGGGATCGACACCCTGATGGGCTGGTCGCTCTCCGATGTGAAAGACTTCACCCTCGGCGTGCAGGTGACGACCGGGATGGACAGCGTCTCGCCGCTGCGCGAACGCAAGGTCTGCCCCGAGCCCTTCTCGCGGCTGGCGATCAATTGGGACGGGCAGGTCTCGATCTGCTGCGTGGATTGGAGCTACGGGACGATCGTCGGCGATCTGCGCACCCAGACGCTCGCGGAAGTGTGGGCGGGCGAGCGGCTGCGCGCGATCCGCCTCGCGCACCTTACCGGGCGGCGCGCTTCCATTCCCGCCTGCGCGGAATGCCAGTACAGCAAGGGCGCGCCCGCCTCCCGCGATCTCGACGATCACATCGAGCGCCTGCTCGAGATCTATCGCGCGAGCGGAGAGGCGCAGTGACGCGCGACGCGAACGCTCCCGCAGCCGAGAGCGCCGCCGCGCGCTACGAGCCCTACATTGCCGCGGCCACGCGCATGCCCGAGCTCACCCTGCGCGCCATCATCCTGGGCACCTTTCTCGGCATGATCTTCGGCGCCTCCTCGCTCTATCTGGTCCTCAAGGTCGGCCTCACGGTGAGCGCCTCGATTCCCGTCGCGGTGATCTCGATCACGCTCTTTCGCCTCATTTCGAAGACCGGCGTGCGCGACGCGACCATTCTCGAGAACAACATCGTGCAGACGGCGGGGTCGGCGGGCGAGTCGATCGCCTTCGGCATCGGGGTCACGATGCCCGCGATCATGATCCTGGGCTTCGATCTCGACATCGCGCGCGTGGCGCTGGTCTCGATCCTCGGCGCGCTTCTCGGCATCCTGATGATGATTCCGCTGCGCCGCGCGCTCATCGTGCAGCAGCACGGCGTGCTGAAGTATCCCGAAGGCACCGCGTGCGCGGAAGTCCTGAAAGCGGGCGCCTCCGAGGCATCGAAGGCGATGGCGTCGGCGGCGGCGCAGGAGGAAGCGCGCGCGGCCGCCGCGGCGGGATTGCGGACGGGCACCAGCGCGCGCACAATCTTCACCGGCTTCGGCGTCGGCCTCTTGTACAAGACGATCATGGTCGCGTTCAAGGCGTGGAAGGATGTGCCGGAAAAGGTCTTCGGCGCGCCCTTCAAGGCGGGCTCGCTCTCGGCCGAGATCTCGCCCGAATTGCTCGGCGTCGGCTACATCATCGGGCCGAAGATCGCCTCGGTGATGTGCGGCGGCGGCGTGCTCGCCTACCTCGTGCTGATTCCGCTCATCAAGTTCTTCGGGGATGCGATTCCCGGGGCGTTGTCGCCCGGCACGGTCCCCATCAGCGACATGGATCCCGACGGCATCCGCGGCGCCTATGTGCTCTACATCGGCGCGGGCGCGGTTGCGGCGGGAGGAATCATCAGCCTGGGGCGCTCGCTGCCCGTCATCGTGAGCGGCATCAAGGAAGGGCTGCGCGATGTCGGCGCGGGAGCGCGGGCCGCGCGCGATGTGCACCGCACCGAGCACGACCTCCCGATGAAGTTCGTCTTCGTGGGCATCGCCGCAATCGTGATCGCGATCGTGCTCGCGCGCCCGTTGCACATGAATATTCTGGGCGCGCTGATGATCGTGCTCTTCGGCTTCCTCTTCGTGACCGTCTCGTCGCGCCTGGTGGGGGAGATCGGCTCCTCGTCGAATCCGATCTCGGGCATGACCGTCGCGACGCTGCTGTTGACCTGCCTCGTCTTCCTGCTCGCCGGCTGGACGGGAGGCAACCACTATGTGACCGCGCTCTCGGTGGGCGCGATCGTCTGCATCGCAGCCTCGAACGCGGGCGCGACGTCGCAGGACCTGAAGACGGGATTTCTCGTGGGCGCAACGCCCCGCCTCCAGCAAGTGTCCATCCTGATCGGCGCCTTCGCCTCCGCGCTCGTCCTCGGTCCGATCCTGCTCAAGCTGAACGACACCGCGACCGTGTATGTGCCGGCGGCGCAGGTGGCGCCCGGCCTCACCACCGACGTAAGCGCGCTGCACAAGCGCGAATCGCTGCAGGGCCCGCAGGCGCGCGGCGACCGGAACTCCTATCTCGTCTGGCAGAAACGCGGGGCGGAAGGCGGCCCCGAAGGCAAGTACCTGGTGAACGACGCCGGGCAGGCGATGTATCTCGTCGACCCGGGCATCAACGGCGCCTATTCGGAGCGGCCCGACGGCAGCGGAGTGCGCAAGTTCGACGCGCCCAAAGCGACGCTCATGTCCTACATCATTCGCGGCATCCTGGATCGCAAGTTGCCATGGGCGCTGGTGCTGTTCGGAGTGATGATCGCGATCGTGCTCGAGATGGCCTCCGTTCCCTCGCTCGCCTTCGCGGTGGGCGTGTATCTGCCTTTGTCGTCGTCGACGCCGATCTTCGTGGGGGGCGCGATCCGCTGGCTGGTCGACCGTCATCGCCGCCGGCAGCTCGCTCACGCCGCGCTCACCGAGGAACAGCTCTCGGCGGAGAGCGACAAGAGCGCGGGCGTGCTGATGGCCTCGGGCTACATCGCGGGCGGCGCGATCGCCGGCATCGTGATCGCCTTCATGGCGGGCGTGCTCGCGAACCTCGACGACTCGCTCACGCGCTGGTCGCGCGCGCACAATCCCTTCTATGGAGGCGGCGCGGCGGACCTGCTCTCGCTGATTCCCTTCCTGGCGCTCAGCGTGTTCCTGTATCTGGTGGGACGCGAGCTGGTGCTGGGGGAGAGGAAGGCGAAGGGCGAAGCGTGAGAACTCTGCACGCTACCCCGGCGCGGGGCGGCGGCGCTTGACCCTCGCGGATGGTTTACTCAACGCATCGAGCAAAATTACTCAATGCATTGAGTAATTCGTGAATCCCACCGTTTGTCCCGAGCGGTCGGCGCCGGGGACCCGCGACTCCCGCCTACAACTGTCCGGTGATCGCCTTCATTCTCGCCACCCCGGGATCGTTCGGCGGGCTGAGCTTGAGATAGGTGCTTGCGCGCATGACGGCCTGTTGGCCGCGGCCCATCTCGTCGTAGAGCACGGCGAGGTAATAGTACGGGCCGGGCATCGTGGGGGCCAGGCGCGCGGCCTGCTCGAGATGGTCCAGCGCCTCGTTCTTGCGATCGCTCGATTTGTGCAGCGCCCGGCCGAGAAGGTAGTGGCGCCTGGCGAGCTCGGCGTTGTTCTTTTGATGCAGCGCGAAGGAGCCGCGCAGGACGCGCTCCGCCTCCGCCGTGCGACCGAGGGCGATGTACTGCGCGGCCGCGCCGCTCATCGCTTCCAGGTAACGCGGGTCCTGAACGAGGGCCTTCTCGTAGTACGCGATCGCGGTTTCGGCCTGCTTCTGCCGTGCGGCCCAATCGGCCATCTCGTACAGCGCGCGCGCGTCGGTGGGGGCGATGCGACAGGCGCGCTCGAGGAGCTCGCGCTCGCGGGCGTCGTTCTTCCTCACTCGGGCGAGCGCGGCGAGTTGAATCACCGGCGCCGGATCTTCGGGAGCCACCGCCGACGCCTTCTGATACACGGCTTCCGCTTCATCGAGTTGCTCGAATTTGTACAAGTAATCGCCGTAGAGTTTGAGCACCGCCGGCAGATCGGGCTCGAGTTCGGCGAGGCGGCGGGCGATATTCAATTCCCCGCGAGACGACCGCTCCTGCGGGCCGAGCTGAATCTTCTGATACAGCGCGACGGCCTGAAGGTGCTCGAGCGGATCCTGCAGAGTCGATCCGGCGGGGCGCGCCACCGATTTGCTCGAGACATAGCCCAGCGAGGCGAGCGCTTCGCGCGTGCGGTCGTCGATCTGCTCCTCGCCCGCGGAGGCGGCCGCGTTTTCGTGCTCCGATAGAAAGGCGTCGAGCAGGCCGTCCATTTCGCCGGAGATCGCGTCGCCCTCTTGGTACAAGTTGCGGGTCTCGTGCGGATCGGACGACCCGTCGTACAGCTCGCTGCGGCTTCCGCGAATGAGCTTGTGGGGAGCGCGCTCCATGCCCAGCAAAGGCGCCCACCCGAAGAGATTCTCCAGATAACGGCTCTCGAAATAGCTCGTCCGCGCCTGGCTCTCGTTCTTGCCTTCGATCAGCGGCCGCAGGCTGCGGCCTTCCACCGTACCCGGAATGTCCACGCCGAGGAGATCGAGCAGGGTCGGCATGAGATCGATCGTGCGCGCGAGCTCGTTCACGGTGCGGCCGGCGTCGATCTTTCCGGGCCACGCGATCAGAAAGGGAACCCACAACACTTCACGGTAGACGAATTCCGTGTGCCCGATGAGCCCGTGTTCGCCGAGCGATTCTCCGTGATCGCTGACGGCGATCACGATCGCGTTCTGCAACTCCTTCTTCGGGACGACTTCTTCCAGGAAAGCGCCGATCTGGGCGTCCATATAGGCGATCTCGCCGTCGTACGGCGCTTTCTGGAAGCGGCTGTAATAGGGCTCGGGAGGATTGTACGCGAGATGGGGATCGAAGAAGTGCAGCCAGACGAAGTAGGGGCTGGCGGGCTTGGATTCCATCCAGCGGCGCGCCTTCGCGACGGCGGCCTCGGCGCGCTGCTCGTGCGCGGCGGAGCCGTCGGGGTGATCGATCGTCTCATCATCGTAGACATCGAATCCGCGGTTCAATCCGAAAGAAGCTTCGAGGACCTTGGCAGAGACGAACGCGGCGGTCTGATAGCCATGCTGCTTCAGGATCTCCGCGAGCGTGGGGATGTCGGAACGGGTGAAGGGATCGGTGTGTTGATGCACGCCGTTCGTCATCGGATAGGTGCTGGTGAGAAGGGAAGTGTGGGAGGGCAGCGTGATCGGAATCGGAGTGCGCGCATCCGCGAAGCGCACGCCTTCGCGCGCCAGGCGATCGAGGTGCGGCGTCGCCGCGGAAGCATGCCCATAGCATCCGAGATGATCCGCGCGGGTCGTGTCGAGCGTCAGCAGAATGATGTTCGGAGGCGTCTTCTTGGTGGAGCAGGTCGACAGCGACAGGCAGGCGCAGAGAAGGACGCATGCGCACAGCCAGGGCCACACGCGCAGCGATGTGCACGCACGCAGTCGCGCGCGCGCGCGAAGCCGCAGGGGGGCGCGATGAGACGCGCGGCAAGGCGTTGCGAAAATCGAATGCATCGGCATCTCCCATCCTTGGCCGGAATGGTCCCCGCGGCATTGCGCCGGAGGCGGTCGCCTGCATGGGCAAGCGAGAAGCCACCGCCGCTGCGGAAAGCCGGCAGCCGTCCATCGAGTTTGCCGCGAATGGCAATCGTTGAAGATGCTAGCACGGATGGCGCGGGCCGGGCCAGCGCCCGGCCGCGAGAGGAAGACGGAGGCGGAGTGGCAGGAGGCGCCAGGAGGCGGAGCGAAGCCGGTCAGGCCGTGTGGCGCGGACGCTGCGATTGGTCCGCCTCGCTCGCCGGCTCTTTCGTCAATTTCGCCGTCAAGCCGACGGCCACCTTCTTGTCGATCGCGACCGACACGGGGCAGTTGGCCTTCGCCATTTCCGCGAGGCGCTGAAAGGTGTCGTCATCGATGCCGGGAACATCGGCTTCAGTCACGAGCTCGATGTTGGTGATCCGGAACCCCGCGTCTCCTTTCAGAATCGTCACCTCGGCCGTGGTGCGAATTTCCACCGGATCGAAGCCCGCTTGATCGATGAGGCCGGCGAGGGCCATCGAAAAACACCCCGCGTGCGCGGCGCCGATCAACTCCTCCGGATTCGTGCCCGGCTCCTGCCCGAAGCGCGAACCGAAACTGAAGGCGCCCTGCCACGCTCCTTGGCCGATGTCCATCGTCCCGGCGCCTTGGCGAAGCGTTCCCTTCCAGACGGCCGATGACTTGCGAAGCGGCATGATGGAATCCTCCTGCGGAAAGCGAATTCTCCGGCGCGAGCGCCGCGCGCCGGAAACCGCTAGTCGAATTGCCAATTCACGATCGGCAGAACGGGGAGCTTCTTCTTCTCGCTGATGATGTTCAGCACGCCGATCTGGATGCCGTTCATGCGTTGGGTGTAATTGACGAGCGCGAGCTGAAGCCCGTTCATCGATTCGGTGTAGTTGAAGCCTCCGAGCATCACATAGCGCGCGTCGCCGCAATTGTTGTAGAGCCCGGTCGCGAGCCCGTTCATGCGGCTGGTGAGATTGATGAAGTTGTCCTTCCAGCCCGTGAAGCTCCTGTCGCCCCAACCCACGAAGCCCCACTGCACGCCGACATTGTCCCCCGATGTGCGGTTGACAAGGCCCAGATCGAGGCCGGACACGCTGTGATTGAATCCGTAGATCAAGTTCAGACGCACGCCCTGGATGGCCGCCCCGGCGGGTTGGATCTGGACCGGGTACCACAACGCGAGCTGGAAAGGCTGCGTCTGCGTTTGCGCGCCGCTGGTCGATCCGAGCGCGATCATGAATGCGAGGAGAAGGAAGACGAGAACCATCCTGGCAAAGCGTGGCATCGAGCACCTCCGAATGACAGCTGGCCGTTCAACGACCTCCTGGAACAAGCGCGGGACGAGCGATTCCCCGCTCTCCCATCGCAAGAGGAGTGTCCCAGATTCTTCGCCCGCCTGCCACCATCCCGCCGCCCGGCCTCGGACCGGGCGGTTGCCATGTTGCGGGATCGGAAATTCCCCGCCATCCGCCCGGTGGGTGGGCGGAGGAACGTATGCGAAACGAGAACAACAGAATCGCGATCTATCGCAGAACCATCATCCTCCTGACTTCCCTCGCATCTCCCGCCTTCAGCACGCAGAAGTACACGCCGGATCCCACGGGAGCGCCTGTCTGATCGCGCCCGTCCCACAGGAGATCGTGATATCCCGCCGGCAGAACGCCCTCGAGCAGGCGACGCACTCTCGCACCTTGCACATCGTAGACTTGCAGCGCGACCTTGCCCGCAGATGGAAGGCCGAAGTGAAGGACGGTGGCCGCGCCGAACGGGTTCGGGCGATTCTGCGCAAGGCAGAGGCGGGCGGGCAGCGGCGCGAGATCTTCGTCCGGCGCGAGGGACCCTTGCGCGTCCATCGTGACGGTCAGGCCTCCAGTGACTCGCAGAAGACGATTGCTCACGGTGAAAAGCTGTTCGGCCACTTCGATCACGCCCGGCTCCTCGTTCGACGGCGTGATCACGAGGGTGGCCGGAATCGCGGAGAGCGGCGCGAGCGTCACCATCCCTCCTTCCGGCGGCGAAGTGGTCACGATCCATCCGTACGGCACGCGGTCACGATCGACGACCAGTTTCGCGTGCGCCGGTTCGGAAAGCGGGTTGCGCAACCAGAAGTGAATCTCGCGCGCCTCGCCCGCCTGGTTGTGAACGAGCCAGTTGTTCCGGCAGGCGACATTGTTGTCCTCTTCCGGCCAGCCGGACCGCAGGGGATCCTGGGGGCTGTTCACCATCGCGAGGAAGCTCCAGTACGCCTGGCCGAAGCTGTTGCCGTTCGCAGGCGAATGAAACACAAAGGGCCCGATGGCCGCGGAATCTCCGGGAGCGAGAGCGGGGAAGGGCAGTGTTCCAACGCTCAGGAATTCCGTGTCCGGAGCGTGCAAGCACGATGTCGGCTCGCCGTAGAGAAGTGTGACGCTCCCAGGCTCGGCCCCGAAATCGCCCGTGTTCGACACCATGATCGTGGCTTCGTAGTCCGTGTTCATCTCGGCGATGGGAGAAATGGCGATGTGCGCCCCGGTCCAGAAATCCTCGGGCCGCGGCCAGGAGCAAATCTCCGGATCGGCGCGCGGGATCGACCGCCAAACGGCTTCGTACGCATTCACATATCCGTATCCGAAGGCCGTGTCCCATCCCGCCGGCCCCCAATCCGTGGCGGTATCGAGCAGGATCTCCTTCACCTCCGCGGGGGTGAGGGCCGGGTCGGCGTCCAGCATCAGGGCCACGACACCCGCGATGTGAGGGCAAGCCATGGAGGTGCCCGACATGTCGTGGTACCCGACCCCGATCTGCGAGCCTTCGATGCCGCGCGCAGACATGATCTGGTGATCGCCCCCGTCTCCTCCCGGCGCCGCGATTTCCGGCTTCTTCTCGTCCGCGTCGTCGCCGTCGAAGTCGTCCTTGCGCGGCCCGCGATTCGAGAAGCTCGAGATGATATCGTCGTCCCGCACCACCGTGCTCGAGTCGCACATCGAAGCGACCGTGATCACATTGGCGGCTGCTCCCGGAGGGCCGATGCCCTCGTTGTCCGGCCCTTCGTTGCCGGCGGCCACGACCACGACGAGACCGGAATCGACCGCCGCGTCCACCGCCACGCATTCCGGATCGCTGCCGTCGGAATCGACCTTGGAGCCCAGGCTCATGCTCAGCACGCGAATCGAATGCTCCTCGTGATGCTCGATGCACCACTCGATGCCTTGGACGACATTGTCCTGCGTACCGCGGCCGAGCGCGCTCAGGACCTTCACATCGATGAGCTCCGCGCCCGGGGCGACGCCGCGATAGGTCTGTTCGGCGCCGCCGGTGCCCATGGCGATGCCCGCGCAGTGTGTGCCGTGAAAGATCATCGGCAGATCGTCATCGGGATTCTCCTCCCGATCCGTGATCGTGTTGAAGCCGGCGACGTACTTTCCGTTCAGCGAAGCATGCTGGTCGTCCACGCCGGTGTCGATGATCGCGATGTTGATGCCGGTGCCGTCGTAGCCGAGATCTTCCGCGGTCGTGCCCGGATAGGTTGCCGAGGAGCGTGCCTTGAGGGCCCGCGCGCTGACATCGAGACAGTGGTAGACGGGATACATGGGACTGGTGTCCAGCACTCCGTCAAGATCGAGGATGTCGTCGACGAGCTGATAGGAGACGCCCCGCACGCAGATGTACGGAATGTACCGGCAGCGATAGGCGATTTGATCGACACCGACCAGATCGGCCAGGTCGTCTTCGTCCAACTGCGTGGGAACGCCGTCATAGCGGACGAACAAGCTGCGGGTCAGCGCGTAGGTCCCTCCCAATCCTCCGGCGAGGCGAACGAGCGTCCCTCCCGGCTCCAGGATCCGCTCCGACACTTGCACGAAGGCGAAATCCTCGCCCTCTTCCTCGGCCGTCAATTCCAGGAATCCCGGCACGCGCGCGTAGGGAGCGAGGAGGATCTCCTGTCCCGGAGGAGGCATGACCTGGACCGACCACCCCGAGGGAATTCCGCTCGCGTCCAGATCCACGACCACTTTGCGCTCGTTTGCGTCGGGGTTCGTCACCCAGAAGGAGAGCCGTTCGGTCTCGCTGGGAGTCGCCTCCTTCTCCCAGGCTGCTTTCACGATGACATTGTTGTCTTCCTCCGGCCAACCGCTGGTGTACGGGTCGTCGGGCGCATCGACGGTGACGAAGTAGCTCCAGTAATTCTCGCCGAAGCTGTTGCCTTCGGGGGGCGCGGTGAAGAAAAACGGCCCGACCATGACGGAGTCGCCGGGCGGAACTTGAGCGATCTGTTCCACACCGATGGAGTGCAGCGTGTGATCGTACGCGTGTTGCGCGAGACTCGGGTCGGACGCGTACATCTGCACGGCCACATCCGCTGCCGGCGCGCTGCCGAGATTGCGGATCGTGGCATAGAGGGTGGCCGTCTCTCCCGGCTCGACGACTTCGCGATCGCAGTAGATGTGGTCGCCCAGCCACCAGTGGGCCGGCCGCGGCCAGTCGCAGATCTCGACATCGACATCCGGCGAAAGCGGGATCCCGGTCACGACGAAGTCGTCCCAACAGGCCGCACCCCTTTGCATGGAGCCCGGCTCGGTGTCTCCGAGCAGCACTCGCGCCGTCGCTTCATGGGAGAGGTAGTCCACCGTGCCCATGGGCAAGCCGTCCACGAACACGGTGTAGTCGGTCGAATGCGCGTAGGCGGCGCACTCGATCGAATACCAGCGGCCCGGGCTCATCGTGACCAGAGGCCGCGGGCCGCCTTCCGTCACCGCCGCCAGCGTCATCGCCCCATCGATGATCAGACTCACCTGCCCATTGTGAAGGACGGTGAAGCCCTGATTGTTCGTGTCTTGAAGCCGGAAGTGGAAGGAGATCTTGTAGTCGCAATACTGGTCGAAGGGGTAGATGGGAGAGGTTGCGAAGGCAGATCCCGTGCTCTGCGATACGCAACGCAACGCGCAAGGCGGACTGTAGAAGATTCCCGACTGCGCGCCGATCGCACCCCCGGGGCTCACCTGCACGACCCAGTCGCTGATGTCGCAGTCGTCGAAGGCGTCCGCCCACATCACTGCGCCGGGCGTCGTTTGATAGGTGAAACCGGCGTCGGGAAGATCTCCGCTCAGGCAGTGCGAGGTGAGCCGGATGGCGGGATACTCGCCGATCGCTGGAGGCGGAACGACGGACAGCGTCACCGGCGCCACGCTATTCGGGGGAACCGAAAGCGTCGGCGGATCGACGGTGGCGATCCATCCCGCAGGCAACGGATCATCCAGCTGAATTTGGAAGATCTCGGATTGCGCGTACACATTGTGGATCGGCAGCGAGAATCCGCGGGAACGGTCCGGGTCGAAGATGACGTCGACGACATTGGTGGAAGCGTAGTTGTCGCTGTTGTCGGGATCGGAATCGACGCTGTTGTTCGGAAAGCGCGCGTCGGCCCAGGTGCAATAGGTCGCAGCCTCGTCGCACCACAGCGGAAAGGTCGCCGTTCGAGTCGCCTGACCGTTGGCGATCATCGCCGCAATGGCAAACACCCGGCAACTGGTAGTGTTGTCGGGACAATTCGCGCCGATTTTCAAACTGCACGGTCCGCATGCTTCCGGGCCTTGGTTGGTCACCGTCGCCGTGATCGAGATCTCTCCGTCGTCCACGAGCTTCTGCGCGGTGAGGCGGGTAATCGCGAGGTCGGCGCTGGCCGCGAACGCGGGCGGCGAGAAAGGCCATGCCAGGAACGGCAGGAGCAGCGACGCAAGCAGAGGAAGGAGGCGAAGTCGAGAACTCGAAAGGGGCCGCTGATTTCGCCGCCGCGCAAGGTGGTTCTTGACGCGCACAATCGCGGGAATGGGAGTGCAGGGAAGGGACGGGTTCGCTTTCATGGCGGGATCCTCCATGTCCGAGTGCGGCAGGGCGTGGCGCGCCACCGGAGTCGCAGGGGTCGGGCGGCCACGCGAAGAATCGAAGGAAGCGTTGAACGGTCGTCGGCCGGATGCCGGCCGCCCAGGAACTGTGCCGCCGACGGTTGGGAAGCCGGGCGGAAACGAAAAGAGCCGTCTCCGTTTCTGGGGCCTTGCGGGCAGGATCCCGGTTGTCCGGTCAAGGCGGAGCAATCGGTCGATGCGCGCGGTGGGTGGCCTCATGCGCGGCCCCCGTCTCACGGTCAGCGCCTCGATAGACCGAAGGAAATCTTATTGCCGGAATAAGATTCTTGTCAAGCCGCGAGGAAGGCCCGCCCATGCGGTGCCGGCGTCGGGCAAGCGCTTGCCGGGCGACGGCGACAAAGCGTAGAGTCAACAATTCTTGTGGTAACTGCGAGTCGCACGTGATCGGCCGCCGTCGAACGCAGTCGGATGCAGCCGGCGGCAGTCGGACGCAGCCCGCGGGAGTCGGATCTTCCCGGCGAGGGCGGGCGGCGATTCGAAGGCTTCGCTTCGTCGCGCGAGCGGTTTCGTTCGAGCGCTCGCAGCTCCTGCGTGTTTGGAGGAAACGACATGCATGCCGCCCACCTCATGGTCCCGCACTCGATCAAGGTTCGCGCTCTTCTTCTTCTCCTCATGTGCGCTTGCCTGGTGCCCCAGGGCGCCGCGCCGCACGCATCGCCGAGCGCTCTCGTCGGCTACTACCGGCAACCCGCGATCCACGACGAGACGATCGTCTTCGTCGCGGAAGGCGATCTCTGGAAGGTCTCCATCGATGGCGGAGCGGCCACGCGCCTGACGAGCGATCCGGGCCTCGAGGGCAAACCCTTCTTCTCGAGCGATGGATCGACGATCGCGTTCACCGCCCAGTGCGAAGGGCCGACCGAGATCTACACGATGCCCGCGAGTGGCGGCCTTCCCACGCGCTGGACCTTCGACGCCGCTCGCTGCGCCACGGCGGGATTCACTCCCGACGGGCGTCTCGTGTATGTGACTCGCCGTCAGGCGGGGCTTCCCGATTATCAAGCGGTCGTCGTCGACCGCGAAACGCGCGTGAGCGAGCGGTTGCCGCTGAGCCAGGTGGCCGAGACGGCGTGGTCGGATGACGGAGCCGTCCTCTATTTCGTGCGCTTCGCATTCCAGGGCAGCCACACGAAGCGCTATCAGGGCGGGACCGCGCAGGACATCTGGCGCTTCGAGCCTGCGAGCAACACGGAGGCGCGCTGTCTGACGGGCGATCATCCGGGCACCGATCGCTGCCCGATGTTCTGGCAAGGGCGGATCTACTTCCTCTCCGATCGCGACGGAGCCGTGAATCTCTGGTCGATGCTTCCCGATGGATCCGACAAGCGCCAGCATACACGCCACATCGATTGGGACATTCGCGACGCGGCTCTCTCGCGTGGCAACGTCGTGTATCAACTGGGCGCCGCGCTGCGGCTGCACGATCTCGCGAGCGGAGAGGATCACGAGATCCCGATCACGCTCGCGAGCGACTTCGGGCAGATGCGCGAGAAGTGGATCGCCGACCCGTGGAAGTGGCTCACCTCCGCGCATCTTTCGCCCGACGGCAAGCGCGTGGCGTTGACCGCGCGCGGGCAGGTTTTCGTCGCCCCCCTCGGCGTGGGGCGTCTGGTGGAAGCCACGCGCAGCGCGCAGGTGCGCTACCGCGACGCGCGCTTTCTGCCTGACGGGCAAGTGCTCGCGCTCTCGGATGAATCGGGCGAGGTGGAATTCTGGCGCCTGCCGGTCGACGGCGTCGGCGCGCGCGAGCAGATCACGAGAGATGCGGAGGTCCTGCGTTGGGAGGGGGCGCCCTCTCCCGACGGCAAGCTGCTCGCGCACCACGACAAGAATCTCGCCCTGTGGTTGACGAACTTGAAGGATGGCTCGACGACGCGCATCGACGAGAACAAGGTCGAGGGATTCTCCGATCTCGCCTGGTCGCCCGACAGCCGCTGGCTCGCGTATGTCTGCCAGGGCGAGAATCTCGTGCGGCACATCTGCCTCTACGAGGTGGCCAGCAAGCGGATTCTGCAGGCGACCACCGATCGCTATGACAGCTACTCGC
This sequence comes from uncultured bacterium, assembly GCA_964482205.1. Taxonomy (GTDB): domain Bacteria; phylum Eisenbacteria; class RBG-16-71-46; order CAIMUX01; family WJJG01; genus JAZDGX01. Next base: position 233,634 of record CAYZWI010000005.1, read on the forward strand.
CCGCGTGGAGCGCGGACGGCAAGCGGCTCTATTTTCTCTCCGACCGCAATCTGCACTCGCTGGTTCGCGACCCGTGGGGCCCGCGGCAACCCGATCCCTTCTACGATCGCACTACCAAGATCTACGAGCTCGCCCTCACGCCCGGCCTGCGTTCGCCGTTCCAACCTGCGGATGAGCTTCATGGCGAAGGGCTCGAATCGAGAAACAGCGAGGCAGGCAATGCCGGCCAGGCAGGTTCCGGGAAGAAGAGCTCGAAGGATGGGGCCGCCACTTCGAAAGATGTTCCTCAGGTCGTGATCGAGGAGAGCGGGCTCTCTGCGCGCATTCGCGAAGTTCCCCTGCCGGCCGGGAACTATTGGAGTCTCTTCTGCGCCGGCGAGCGCTTGTACTGGCTCTCGCTTCCCGATCGCAGGCTCACGAAGTTCAGCCTGCTCAGCGCGCCGATTCGCGATCGCGAGGTCGAGACGCTCGTCCTTGCCGACAGTCTCGAGGACGCGGAACCCTCGGCGGATGGAAAGAAGATCCTGCTGCGCATGGGCGATGCGCTTCACATCGTGGATGCGGGCGGCGACCAGAAGCCCGAGCTGGGCGAGAAGACCCGCGTGGATCTTTCCGCCTGGGGCTTCTCGATCGATCCGCGCGAGGAATGGCGGCAGATGTTCCTGGAAGCGTGGCGCCTCGAGCGCGACTACTTCTACGACACCGGCATGCACGGCCTCGACTGGCCCGCGATCCGCGAGAAGTATCTCCCGCTGGTCGACCGGGTGAGCGAGCGTGGGGAACTCTCGGACATCCTCGCGCAGATGGTCTCCGAGCTCTGCGCGCTGCACATCTATGTGTACGGCGGCGACTTTCGAAGCGGCAAGGATGCGGTCGAGACCGCGGATCTTGGGGCGCGGCTGGCGCGCGACGAAGCGGCGGGCGGATACCGCGTGGAGCACATCTTCGCCTTCGACCCCGATCGTCCCGATCTCGCGCCTCCGTTCGCGCAGCCGGGCGTGGATGTGCGCGAGGGCGATGTGATCGTCGCAGTGAACGGAGTCTCGGCCCTCGCGGAGCCGGACATTCACGCGCTGCTCCGTCGGCAGGCGGGCCGCCAGGTGCTGCTCGAAGTGCGTTCGGCCGTCGGCGGGCAGCGAGCGACGAACGATGCCCGCGACACCCGCCGCGTGATCGTGACACCGCTCACGGCGGCCGAAGGGGCGAACCTGCGCTATCACGAGTGGGAATACACGCGCCGTCTGGAAACGGAACGACGGAGCGAAGGCAAGATCGGCTACATCCACTTGCGCGCGATGGGAGGCGAGGACATCGATCGCTGGACCGAGGAGTTCTATCCCGTGTTCAACAAGGAAGGCCTCGTGATCGATGTGCGCCACAACAACGGCGGCAATGTCGATGCCTGGATCCTCGCGAAGCTGCTGCGCAAGGCGTGGTTCTGGTGGCAGCCGCGACTCGGGATCCCTTCTCCGAACATGCAGTACGCCTTCAGCGGGCACATCGCGGTGCTGTGCAACGAGCGCACGGCCTCGGACGGTGAAATCTTCGCCGAAGGAATTCGGCGCCTGGGTCTCGGGAAAGTCATCGGCACGCGCACCTGGGGAGGCGAGATCTGGCTCACCAGCTCGAATGTGCTCGTGGATCGAGGCATCGCGACGGCCGCCGAGTTGGGCGTCTACGGGCCCGACGGCATCTGGCTGATCGAAGGCCACGGAGTGGATCCCGATATCGTGGTCGACAACCTTCCGCACGAGACGTTCGAGGGACGCGACGCGCAGCTCGAAGCGGCGATCACGCATCTGCTCGAGCGCATCGCGGCCGAGCCGGTGCGCGTGCCGCTCGCGCCCGCGTATCCGGATAAAGCGCTGCGCAAGGGCGTGGGGGAGTAGGCGGTTGCGGTGTCAGACCATCGCGCCGGAGGCCGCGCCCGCCTGGCGGCCTCCGGCATGCGTCTCTCAGGGAAGCAGCGCGCCCTTCTGCATCACGAAGACGATCGAGTCGACATTGCCGACATGCTCGAGCGGGTTCGCTTTCACGACGATGAAGCTCGCTTCTTTGCCGGGCTCGATCGATCCCACGCGATCGTCCACCTGAAGCCACCGGGCCGGATAGATGGTCGCCCCGCGCAGGATTTCCGCCGGCGGCACGCCGCAGGCTTCGAGCTCTTCCATCTCCGCCCGCGTGCCGCAGGGATCGATGCCATCCTGGCCGACGAGCATGCGCACCTTCGCGCGCGCGAAAGCTTGCACGAAGCCCTTGCTGACCGACTCCATCGCGGTCAGCACCTTGCGCATCATCTCGAGCCGTGCGGGTGGAATCGATTGCGCGGAATCCGCATCGGATCCGGCCGGCATCTTCGCCATCGTCGCGAAGACATGCAGCGTGGGGCAGAGATAGGCGTTCTTCGCGACCATCTTGGCCGCGAGCGCGTTCAAGCGCAGCGTGTCGATCCCGTCCCAGCCCGCCTCCACGACCGCCAGCATCACACCCATCTGCTCCAACGGCGAAGCCTGGGCATTCGCCAAGGCATCCTGCCTGCTTCGCAAGTCGTCTTTCAGCACCACCGGCCAGGGCGCTTTCGCATGCTCGATGCTCGTCACGCCGAGATCGAGAGCCATGTCCATGGGCACCCAATGAAAGATCGGCGTACCCGGATCGTGGACGATGTCGAGTGAATTCCTGCGGGCGACCTCGACGAGATGACGATAGAGCGCGGGGTCGATGTGGTTGAAGGTCTTCACCATACGCGCTCCGCGCGCGGCCAGCGCGGGGAGCAGGCTGTCAACCCGGCTGGGTGTGTCGATGGGAACCGTGAAGCCGGGCATCTCTTCGTTGAACGATGCCCAGGTGAGCGGACTGCCTTCGAGCATCGGGCCGGAATAGAAGATCTCCGGGCCGGTCCACTCGCCCGAAGCGGTCCTGGCCGCCATCTCCTGCATCGTCCCGATGGGCCCGCCGACATCCCGGACATAGAGGACGCCCGCGTGCGCGAAATCGCCCAGCGCGCGCTTCAAGCTGTCCGCTCCCGCTTTGGAGGCATGCGCCAGGTGGGTGTGGCAATCGAAGAGCCCGGGAACGATGTAGCAGCCGGAACAGTCGATCTGCCGCTGCGCCGTTCGTTTCGAATTGGCGGGCAGAATCTCGGCAATCGTTTCATGGTCGATGAGCAGGTCGCACGGCGCGCTCATCGATCCGGTGTGCACATCGAAGATGCGCGCTTGCCGCAGGATCGTCTCCTGCGCCTGGAGGCCCGCTTGCGGATCGGGAGGAGCCGCCGCCGGCGCGCCGCAAAGCGCGCTGAGGGCCAGGACGAGGGCCAAGACGAGGGCCAAGCTCGCGGCGATGGCAAGGAAAGGACGAAGCGTGCGCATGAGTCTCCTCACAGACAAATCCAGCAGATCGATCGACTTTCGAACGAATGCAGAGAGGGTACGGCAATCACCGCGCGCGCGCCAGGAGCCATTCGATGAAACCTGCCTTCCCGTCGGTGTAGGCATGGCGGTCGTTGCGAAAGCGCTCGGCCAATGTGCGCTTCAGCCGTTCGTACGCCTGCGCGGCGCCCGCATCGTTGCGAAGCAGGTCGCGAAAGAGCAGATGCCTGCGCCAAGGAAGGGAATCGATCTCGAAGAGATGCGCGTGCGCGACGCGGCGGCCCTCGCGGAACTTTTGAAAGTAGAGGCGCCCGGGGATGCCGTATTCGCCGAGGCATTCGTACCCGATCGTGCGCATCGGCTCGACGGCCTTTGCGCCGTCGGACGACGCCTTCACTCCCGGCATGAGATCGAGGACCGGCTTAGCGGACAAGCCGGGCACCGCGGTGCTTCCGATGTGCTCGACGCGAAGGACGACGCCCGCGCAGGCGGCCAGGATGGCATCCCGCTCCTGAGCAAAGAGCTCCGCCCATTCCGGGCGGTGAGGGACGACTTCGATGATGTCCCCTTCCGATCCGAGCAAATCCCAGAGATCCATGCGCGCGCTTTCTTGCCGCAAGGCGTTGCGGACAGAAGAGTCAGAACGCTTGTCTCGCGACGAGCTTTATGAATCATCCGGGCTAGGACTTGGGACGCTCGCGATAGGCTGACAAGAGCTCGCCCGGGTTCTCGATGTACATTTCCGTGAAGCCGCAATGGCCGCACACGACCGCGACCAGCTCGCCCCGGTGGGTGCCCTTGAAGAGCAGCCGCTCGGGATGGTCGTAGATCTCGACCGAGAGCGACCGCTTGCGCGTGTGTGGTTCGGTGAAATCGACGATGCGCGCATTCGAGATTCTCTCGTTGGATCCGCACTTCGGACACGCTTCCTCTCGAATCATGACATCCTCCTGCCGGTGTCATCGCCGAGCGTGCGTTTCTCGCGCGCCCGGCTTGTTGGCGGCCATCGCGATCGACCTTCCATTTGCGGAGACCGGGCGGCCGCCTCAGCGCCGCCCGCCATCGCGAAATGCAGGCCGGCCGCTTCAGCGCTCATTCCGCCAACGCGAAATGCGCGCGAGAAAGCCGGAATCGTTCCATCGCTCGCATAGATCCCGCAACTCCGATCGCGCTCCGCGCCATTCCAGATCTTCCAGCTCCTCAGCCACCGGAGCATCCAGGCGCAAGGTGGCGAGATAGCGGAAGAGCTCGGCCTCCTTGCGGTGGGCGGCGAGGCTCTCGGCGAGCCGCGTCGCGCGCGCGGACGGCAGGCCCCACGAGCGCAGGTCGTCGGGAATCGCTTCGAGATGGGGGAAGCGGGAGAGCACGGCGCTCGCCGACTTCGCGCCCCAGCCCGGAATGCCCGGGTATCCGTCCGACGCATCGCCGACCAGGCCGAGCCAATCGGGGATGGACGCAGGCCGCACGCCGAATTTCTCGATCACGCCTGCTTCATCGAGCACGAGATTCTTGCGGCGATCGAGACAGACGATGCGCCGGCCGTCCACGAGCTGCGCGAAATCCTTGTCGGGAGAGCAGACGACGATCTGCTCCACCTGCGGATGCCGCGCCAGCCGGGCGGCCGCCGCGCCGATCGCGTCGTCGGCTTCGAACTCCACCATCGGCCAGACGACGACGCCGAGCGCGTGGACCGCCTCTTCGGCCAGCGGAAACTGCGCGAGGAGATCGGCGGGCACGCCCGCGCTGGTCTTGTAACCGTCGAAGAGCTCGTTGCGAAAGGATTCGATCACATGGTCGAAGGCGACGGCGATGTGGGTGACGCCCGGTGCTGTGACGAGCGCGTGCATGCTGCGCAGGAGGCCCAAGGTCGCGCCGACTTCGCGCCTATCGCGCGCCTTGCGGGACGGCGCGCCGAAGTAGCTGCGGAAGAGCTCGTAGGTGCCGTCGACCAGGTGGACCTTCATCGCCTGCTCCATCGCCGGCGTGACCGCCGCTCGTGCCATCGCCGCGGCCGCACCATCACTCCCGCTTGGGCGAGCGCTTGCCGGTGAGCTCGTCGACGTCCACGCGCACGAGGACGGTGCGCCGGACCATCTCGGGCGCGAACGAGAAGGCGCGCTCCGAATACTGCGCCAGGATGATGGCGAGCGCGGTTTCCTTGTCCGCCTCCTCGACGAACGCCGCCCGGCCGAAACCGATCACGCTGCGATAGCGCATGCCCCACCCGCAACCGCGCTCCGATTCCACGATCGCATCCAGGAGGTCGAACTCCACGCACACGCGCGGGTTTGCGCGCAGGAGCTCGAGCTTGCGCCCTTCGGGCGCGCAGTGGAAATAGAGCGCGCGGCCGTCGTAGCCGAAGCTGAGGGGCACGACATAGGGTTGCTCGCCATCCGTCATTCCCAAGCGGCACACCCGGCACGCGCGAATGATCGCGTCGATCTCTCCGCGGTCGTCAATCGCGCGCTCGTTTCTTCTCATCGGCCTTCCTTTGATCGTCTCTTTCCGGCCTGATCGACCCATCTCGGCTGGCGCCTTCACGCCTGCTTGCCATTCGCGCGGCCGGCGCGCCCGCCCTCAGCGAGATTGCAGCAAGGCGATTTCGTAGGTCATGGGGATCACGATCGGCTCGACCCCGCGATATCGCTCCAGACGCGCGGCCGCGGCCGCGTCGTGCGGGCCCATCTTTGCGAGGAGCTCGTCGAAACGCTCGAAGCGCTGTTCGGTGGAAAACGCCCGGCGGCGCGCGATCGGAAAGCGCTCGACCGCATCCCAGGCGGCCGCCACCTTCTCCTCCTCCGCGACATGCCAGGACCAGGGCGAATCCCGCCCGTGATCGAAGACGAGGATGTCGGGCGCGAGCCTCGTTGCCTGCATGAGGGCGCGGTGCGGATCGGTCATCTCGTGGAGGCAGAATTCGAAGAGCACGACATCCGCGCGCAAGGGCAGCGTCCAGGCGAGAAAGTCGGTGCATACATAGGCGAAGCGATCGGTGAGGTGCTCGCGTTGCACGGCCTTCTGCAGCTGCTCGATCGCCGGCAAGTCGCGATCGACCGCGATCACCGCGCTCGCCTCGCGGGCATAACCGATCAGTTGCCCGCCGCCCCCGCCGATCGTGATCACGGTCTTGTCCCGCACGCTGTAGAAGTCCGTCAGATTCCGGACCATGAGCGCGTAATCGGTCGCCATGCGAAAGACTCCTCGAAGACTGCTTGCCAATCGCTGCCCTCGGAAGGCTGGTCTCGAAAGACGGCCCCTTCGCGCTTGTCGAAACGCGAACGGCAGCGCTCCTCTTCGTCGCTACATCCGGTCCAGATTCCCGCCGAGCATCGCGCGCAAGTGACGCCCTTCGATGTTGCCCGTGGCCAGCAGCTCTTCCAGAAACGCCCACACCGGCTCCTCGCCGGAAGCGAGCATCCACGGCGTGAGGTCGAGGTGCACGCGGTCCCAACCGAGGCGGCCGAGCAGGGAAGCGAGCTCCGCGGGCGGCATCGGGCCGTCCAGAGAGACGAGAAAGAAGAAGCGCTTGCGCGGATAGGCTTGCGGATCGGGGATTCGCTCGCCGCGCGCGGGAAAGATCCTCACGAGCGCCTTTCCTTCGGCCGGCAATCCCGAGACCCAGGCCGTGTCGGGGCGGACGAGAAAGAGCGCGCCTTCTCGAGCAAAGGAGGCCAGCGAATCGGAAACGATGTCCCTGCTCGTCGCCGATGTCCCATCGAGCAGGCTGACGTGCAAAGCGCGAAGCAGCGGACGATACGCGGGCGGAATCTCTTGCGGATCGCGAAGCCCGATCAACCGGCCGTGCCTCCACTCCCGCGCCGCCCCGCGCACGCGGGGGAGGCCATCGATCAGGCGAGCGTCGCCTTCATCCTGCCGCGCGATTCCGGCCAGGTACGTGGGCGATGCAAACTCCCCGCCATCGAACCACTGCGTCGAAGCGGCGATCGCATCGGGAGCGGAAGGGAGGTCCGCGTCTCCTTCGCCGCCCTGCCCTCCGCGCGCGTTCGCGCCCGTGAAGTCCACTTGATAGGCGGTATTCAGCAGCGCCCGCCCAGCGCGATGCCCGCAGGCCAGCGGTTGCGGCCAATCGGCGAGAAAGCGGATCCAGCGCTCCGCGGCGCGCCCTACGCCCTGGACCGCCAGGGTGTCGATCCAGGCGAATTCGTCGTCGAGACAGTGATAGAACTTGTGCTCGCCGTCGCTCCACAGATTGCTCGTCGGCACGCCCGCGTTGCGAAACGGCGCGTGATCGCTTCCGTCTCCGCCCCAGGCGCGCGTCAGATTCAAGCTGTCGAGCACGCCCGGATCGAGAGCCTCTCGAAAGGCGCGCAGAATCCAGGGATATTGCTCTCCGCCGCCGAGTCCGGTCTTGCCCGATCCGTGCCCGGCCATGTCGAAGTTCACCATCATCACCGCGCGATCGAGGTCGATGGGCGGATGCGCCGCGAACGCTTCGGCGCCCAGCAGGCCTTGCTCCTCTCCCGCGAATGTGGCGAAGACGAGCGTGCGCCGCGGCCGGTCGCCGCGCGCGAAGGCGCGCGCCAGCTCCAGCACGACCGAGGCGCCCGAAGCATTGTCATCGGCGCCGTTGAAGACGCGTCCGAGCGCGTCCATGCCGACGTGATCCATGTGCCCGCCGATGAGCACGATCTCGTCGCGCAGCCGCCGATCGCCACCCGGGATCATGGCGACCGCATTGCGCGCCAGGCCCTCGGGCCCGCGCTCCACTTCGAAAGCGATGCGGATGCGTTTTCCGGTCGCGAAGGGATCGGGTTTGCTCGCGATCGCCGCCTCGTACTTGGCGCGTTCGCGGCCCGTTTCCATGAAGAGCAGGTCGGCCACGCGATGCCCGACATACGCCACGGGAGTCGTGGGGAAATACGAACCGGCGTGCACCGCGCCGCCGTGCACCGGGCGGCTCTCCTGCACATACAACACCGCGGCGGCCCCGCGCGCGACCGCCGCATGCAGGGTGGAGTCGCGCGTAGTCTCGAGATCCCAGTCGAAGCCGTTGGCGGGCGCGCCGCGGAAGATGAGCACCACTTTGCCGCGCACATCGATGTCGCCGTAGTCGTCCCACTCGCGGGCCGCGTCGCTCAACCCGTGCCCGACCACGATGACTTCCGCGGTCACCTTCCCCGAGCCGCTGTTGGTGACCGGATCGAAGTCGTTGCCGTAGAGCAGCGGCACATTTCCATAGGGGCTGTCGAGCAGTTCCATGCTCGCGGCGCGGACCTCCGTCGCCAGCATGGGCACGCGCTGGAAGAAGCTGCCCGCTTCCCCTGCGGGAAGGAGACCGGCGCGTTCGAATTCGCGCGCGGCAAATTCCTCCATGCGCGCGCCGCCCGGGCTGCCGCTCTTGCGCCCTTCGTAGTCATCGCCCGCGATCTCGGAGATCATCGCCAACGCGCGGCGATGATCGAAACGCGGCTCGGGCATGGCGGCCGCGACCGCGGCCGCGCCGGTCACGGGCTCGCCGGTGGCCGCAGGCTTGGCCGCCGCCTGCGCGGATGGCGCCGCGGCGCAAAGTGAGACGGCGAAGAGGAAGATGCAGACGGGGAAGCGCGTGAAGCGAGCGATGAAGCGCTTGCGAGCGGCGAGGCGCTTGCGAGCGGCGAGGCGCGTGCGAGCTGCGAGGCGCGTGCGAGCTGCGAAATCGTGAAGCGTCATCGAATGTATCCCAGCGCGCGCAACCGCTCGCGCATGCGTTCGTCGATCGTGACCTGTTCGGGAGGAAGCGCCGGCACGCCGCTGAAATGACTCGCCATGCTGGCGAGCATTCGCTCCACGCGCTCCCCATTCGCGGGGGCGAGGTCGCGCGTTTCCCGCGGATCATTCGACAGATCGTAGAGGAACACGCCCGCGTGGACATTCGGAGCTTCCGAATATTCCGTGCGGCTCTCGGGAGGGACGAGGCTCAGGTCGCGCTCCTCCACGCGAATGAGCTTCATCCCCGAGAAAAGCAGGGCGCGTTGACGGAAGCCGGGCGGACGGTTGCGCTCGATGAAGAGCGGGCGGTCGGAGAGCGACGGGCCGGAGGAATGCGGCGCCAGCATGTTTGCGCCGGGAAGGCCGGCGGGAGGCGCGACCCCGAGCAAGGCGAGCATCGTCGGCAGGAGATCGATCTGCTGCACGATCGAATCGTCCTTGCCCGGCGCGATGCCGGGCCCGCTCACCATCAACGGCACGCGCACCACTTCCTCGTAACAGGTCTCGTGGTATTGCGCGCCGTGCTCGCCGAATTCCTCGCCGTGGTCGGCGGTCACGATCACGAAGGTGCGATCGAGGAGCTTCTTGCCGCGCAGGACATCGAGCAGTCGCGCAATCTGCGCGTCGGTGTGCGCGATCTCTTGGTCGTAGCGGTCGCTGTCGGTGTCGCCGAATTCGGCCCACGACGCATGGGGCAGATAGGCGAAGTGAGGATCGAAGTAATGCACCCAGACGCAGAAGGGCTGCTTGACGCTCTTCAGGTCCTCAATGGCGAGCCCGGTCAGTTCCTGGGAAGTCTCGATCGCGTGCGGATCGCCGCGGTCGAGCACGGAAGCGTCGAAATGCGCGAATCCCTGATCGAACCCGTAGACCGCGGTGAGGAGAGTATGGCTGACATAGGCCCGCGTGTCGTAGCCCTGGGCCGCCAGCAGAGTCGCAAGCGTGGGGATACCCGACTTCAACCGATAGTTGAAGTCGACCGCCTGGTGATCTTTCGGATGGAGACCGGTCATGATGGTCGCCATCGAAGGCAGCGTCCAGCCTGACTGGCTGTAGGCGCGGGAGAAGACGAGGCTGTTCGCCGCGAGGCGATCGAGCGTGGGCGAGGTCGGCCGCGCATAGCCGTTGCCGCTCAGGCGGTCGGGCCGAAGCGTGTCGATGGAGATGAGAAGCAAATTGGGCGGCCGGTTCTCGTTCGATTGACAGGTGAGCAACGCAGCGGGCAAGAGCAGGCCGAGCGCGAGAAAGAGGATCTTCCTTCGCCGGCCGCCCACCGCCCCGTTGAGCGCCCTTCGCCTCGCCCCGTGCTCGCCGCAAAATGCCTTCATCGCTGACCTCGCCGATGGCTTTCCGCTCCGCCCTCTGGGCCTCATGAGCCGCGCATGCTCTCCATGCTCGCGCGCGACGCCCTTCTGTGGCGCCGGCTGCGCACCGATGCTTCCCTTGGAGGCCGCTTCGGAAAAACATCACTATAGACCTGCAAGTTGCCCTGGAATAGGGCCGATCGGCCGGGGCGCGCGGGGGCCGCGGACCGGTCCGCCGACGAGCCGGCAATCCGTGCGGGCCGAGGCTTGGCTTGACGGCAGCTCCGATGCTAGTCTCGCTCTTTCTGTCGAGCGACGAGGGCCTGTCGAGCCTGCCAACGAAGAGCGACGAAGGGAGAGCGCTCCGCACGCGCCCTTGCGCCTGCGGATTTCGCGGGGCGATCCGCGGAACCCTCGCATGCGAAAGACGGTGGGTGTGGAGTACCCGATCGCAGGCCTCGTCGAGAAACCGGAATGCATCCGGTCCCATTCCGCGCTCGCTCGGATGCGCGGTTCACGCAAGGAAACAAACGGTCCTATGCCATCAAGCCCATCTTCCGGACATGCGCCTGCGGCGCGCGCGGCGAGCTCGGCGGGCGCGGCCGCGAAAGAACGCTCCCATTTCCATGCGAGGCGCGTGAGCCTCCGCGAAGGGATCCTCCTCGCCGTCATCGTCCTGGCCGGAGTGCTGTTGCGCGTATCGTACTTGTCGGAGTTCCAGCGCGAGCCCGTCTTCCACGCGCCCATTTCGGACGCCGCGTTTCACGATTACTGGGCGCGCGGGATCGTGAGCGGAAACTGGGCGGTCGCGGAAGGCGAGCCCGATCCACGCATTCCCCAGGTGCCCTTCCTGCGCCCTCCCGGCTATGCCTATTTCCTCGCGGGCATCTACAAAGTGTTCGGCGCCGATCCGCACAGCGCGCGCGTTTTTCAAATGGTGCTCGGCCTCGTGAATGTGGTCCTCGCGTTCCTGCTCGGGCGCGCGATCCTGGGACGCACCGCGGGCTTCCTGCTCGCGGCCTTCTGTTCGCTCTATTGGGTATTTCCCTACTACGAGGCCGAACTGCACGCGCCCGCGATCTTCATCACCCTCGCCCTGCTTCTCTTTCTCGTGCTGCATTCCTGGCTGCAGAAGCCCGATGCGAAGAAGGTCTTCGCGGCCGGGCTGATCACCGGCGCGTTGGCGCTCTTGCGCGCTGAGACGCTGCTCTTCGTCCCGGTCGCATGGTGGTGGATGGCCTGGGCGCGCAAACAGGCGCCGGCCGGGTCGGGGAAATGGGCCGCGTGGCGGCCGGGCGCGATCTTCGCCTTGGCGACGGCGCTCGCGATCGCCCCGGCGACCCTTCGCAACGCGGTGGTCGCGAAGGAATTCGTTCCGATCTCGGCCAACGCGGCGATCAACTTCTACATCGGCAACAACGAGACGAGCGACGGCGTGACCACGCGCATTCCGGGTCTCAGCGAAATCGCCGGGACGGCCGGGTGGAGCTGCTTCTCGTACGATCAGATCATCCAGGCGATGTCGCAACAGGAGGGGCGTCCGCTCACCTACACGGCCGCGTCGAGGATCTTCAACGACCGGGCGTTCGACTACATCTCCGGGCACTTCGGGCGCTTTCTCGCTCTCACGCTGAAGCGCGCCGCGCTCTTCTGGGGACCCGATGAGGTGGCCAACAACAGCGCCATCGCCGACGAGAAGGCTCACAGCGCCGCGCTGCGCTGGAACCCCGGCTTCGCGCCGGTATTCGGGCTCTCGCTGCTCGGGCTGATCTTGATGATCGCGCAACGCAAGGCGTCGCAGCGCGGGCCGGGTCAAAAGCGCGGCCGCATCTTCGCGATGCTGGGGGGAGTGGGCGATGAACCGCGCCCGGCCGTGGGCGAGCGCCAGGTCGCCGGGTCGAGCGCACCGCCCGGCACCGCGATGCCGCTCCTGATCGGCCTCTTCGTGCTCGCGGGATTCGTCGCCGTGCTGCCTTTCATCGCCGCGTCTCGATTTCGCGCCCCGTACATTCCCTTCATCTTCGTCTTCGGCGCATTCGGGTTGGAGCGGCTGATCGCGTGGTGGCGACGAAAATCCTGGCGGCCTTTGGGGATCGCCCTCGGCCTGGCGGTGGTGTTCACGATCCTCGGGAGCATCTCGTTCGCGGGATACCGCACCGATCCCGCCTGGTGGCACACCGATCGCGCGCTCGCGCTTTGGAGGGCCGATCGCGTGGACGAAGCGGCCGCGGAATTCCGCACCGCGCTGGGGAAGAACCCGGGCTTTGTCGATGCCCATGTCTGGCTGGCCGGATTGCTCACGCAGCAAGGCAAGCTGCAAGAGGCCGAAAGCCACTACGCCCTCGTGCTTCAGCACCGGCCCGATCGCATCGACCTTCGGCTGAAACTCGGATCTCTGCTGCTGCAACTCGACAAGCCCGCGGAAGCGAAGATCCAGCTCGAAGAAGTCGTCCGCCGCAATCCGAATCTCTTCGAAGGGTGGTTCGAATACGGTCGCGCGCTGGACGGCGTGGGAGAAGTGGAAGCGAGCCGCACGGCCTTCGCGCGTTCGCTCGAATTGAATCCCGACGAGCCCTCTGCCTTCGTCAATCAAGCGGTTGCGCTCATGCGGGCGGGAAAGGCGGCCGAGGCTCTGCCCTTGCTGCAGCGCGCGGTGCAGATGAAGCCCGATCTCGCTCCCGGGTATCTTTGGCTGGGGCAGGCCTACGCGGAAACGAAGGAGAGCGAGAAAGCGCGCGCGGCCTATCAAGAGGCGATTCGTCTCGATCCCAAGAACCCGCTTCCATATGTCTACATCGGCGTGCTGGCAAACGGGCAGCAGAATGTCGAGGAAGCCGCGCGCTGGTTCCGCATGGCCATTGAAGCGGACCCCAACAACAGCGCCGCCCACTTCAATCTCGCGGGCATGCTGGCCACGCAGGGAAAGATCGACCAGGCGATCGCGGAGTTCGAAGAGGTCCTCCGCCTCGAGCCCGGCAATCAGGCCGCCCGGCAGTATCTGGCGCGCTTGCGCTCCAACCGGCGGCTATGAGCGCCGAGCCGGTGGAGCGCGCGGGCTTCTCTTTCCCTGCGCGACGATCGTGAGGAAACGGTTCCGGGCTCACAATCCCAACGCGAATCCCACGCCGACCATCTCCGCGTCCCGAAACGCCGGCGGCAGCGCGCCGTGCACGAGCTTGAGCAGCACCGCGGTGCGCGTGTCGTCGGTGACATACCACTTCCACGAGAGCTCGACGATCGATTTGCCGTCGCCCGTATCCAGATCGTGAAAGAGGCGATAGCGCGTCTCGAGATCGAGAGGCCGGAGGAGCGGCACGAGCGCGGTCAGCTCGGCGTCGAGGCGGTGCCGGTCGGGCAGGTCCGCATCATGGCGGCGCGTCTGCTTCAAGAAGGTGTAGCTGACGCGCAGGGTGGGCGGAAGAAAGCCGCGCGGCATTTCGATCGCGCGAAAGTCCTGGTCGGCTTCGATGCCGAGGGGCGCGATCTGCAATCCGAGCGCGTGCACGCGCCCGCCTCCCAGCCATTCGGGGCCGGGCATCGTGAAGCGGCGCAGATAGCTGATCGAGATTTGCGCATCCAGCGCGTTGTGCGCCTGATCGGAGCTGCGGTCGACGGCGAACATGCCTTCGGTCACGAACCTGCAATGAATCGCCTCCGCCCCGAGCCGGCGGCGAAAGAGAGGCAGATCCACTTGGCTCTCCAGATCGATGCCCACCCGGTGCTCTTCGCCTTCGAGCGTGCGGACATCGAGCGTTCCGGTGAGATGCCGGTCGACGAGACGCACGAAGCGAACGAAGCCGTTCGCGGGGCCGGCGAGATCGTCCTCGGCGGGGGCCACCCGCACGCGCGCGGCCGCGATGTCCGGGAAGTCGAGAGAGAGCAGCCAGACGACGCTCGCATCGAAGCGCCCGAACAAGACGGCGCCGGTCGTCTGGTCCTGCTTCTTTCCCGCGCCGCGCCAGACGACGCGCTCGATCCTTGCGAGCGAGGAATCGTTGGCGCTTTGCAGGGAGTAATGGGCCGGATCGACCACCTCGTTCACCGGCAACTCGACCGCGCGGTTCTTGTCCGAGCGAAAGAGGACCACGATGTGCCTGTCGTAGGCGGAGGACTCGGGCCAATCGAGAGGCGTCCTCGCAAGAAAGGCCTGCGTGCCTTCGATGCTCACCGGCGCGCGCGCGAGCGCCGGTGCGCAGAAGGAAGCCATCAGGAAGAGCAACACCAGCGCGGACGCCCGCGGGCCGGGATGCGAAGAAGAGGCGGATGCGCGCGACGCGTCGGGCGAAGATGCAGCCGATTCCTTGGGCGCGGACGGAGAGGATGCGGACGAATCTTTCTCGAGCATCATCACGCGCTCGGCGATCCAATCGCGAATCGAGCGCATCTTCCGATTCCACCGCAGGAAGACGCGCTCGGAAAGCTCATCGATGCGATAGCCCTCCTCGCGAAAGGTCTCCGCGACCGACTGGACCAAGGCTTCCTTCCAGAACGACGGCCACGCGCTGGGAGAGGAGCCGGGCAGAACGCCGCGCAAAGGCAGCTCGAGAAACTCGGTGACGGAGGGAAGCGGCGGAGCGCGCCGGATCACCCGATAGACGGCCCGATGCAGCAACACGCCCACGCGATCGCGAGTCATCGCCATCCTCCTCTCGCGAATGTGACCCGTCCTCCCGCGAGGCAATCGGCGGGAAAGCCCAGTTCACGAACGACAACCGCGGCGATGATGACAACTGAGGTATAGGCAGATGGCGGGGGGTCGTCCAGACGGCGCCTCAAGCGTTCGCGGGCCTCGTGCGCCTTGTGCGCAGTGGATCGTGCTCCTGAGGCTCGGAGCATGTGGCTGCGTGCGCGTGGTGTGGTCGCCGGGACCGGAAGGCTTCCGCGGGGACGGCGCGCGCTTAAGACAGTTCG
>CAYZWI010000006.1:0-225902 GCA_964482205.1 uncultured bacterium
CAGACCCGCCATCAGGGATCACTCTGCCTCTTGCGGGAGGAGTCCAGATACGTTGTTAGGTAGCGTCGTCCTTCCTCTGGGACTCAGGTGTGGGTTGCTGCTTCTTGGTGCTCCTCGCTCTCACGACTATCGCTACTATTAGCCAAAACCCTCCCGCAGCTCCCAAGCCCGGTTTCCCAGACAGCAGGCCACTCGCGATGCAGATCAGGGCAACTAGCATGAAGGCAAGGCCTGATTCAAAGAACTTCCTCATTGTCCCCCCCGCTGATCCTGCGTTTCCCCTGGCTGCCTGACGCCAAGGCTCGCGCATCGGAGAGTCCACTCGCCGATACGACTGCGCTCCTACGATACCGGGCTTTCCCGCCGTTGCAAGCCTGCGCCCTCGCGCGCATCCCGCCTCGCGCGCGCGCACTCCCCAGCGGGCGCGTCAGACGAGGACCTCGTCCTCGCTCGCGCCCCGCATGGCTTCCTGCGGCACGGCTTCCGGCGCATCGCCCGCCAGGCGCAGGCGCTCGTACTCGCGCAGGGAGTAGTCGATCGTCTCGACGCGCAGGCGGATCGCTCCGCTGGGACGGTTCTCGTCGATGTCGTGAAAGGTGAAATAGGGCGTCCCCGCCGCCTCGAGAATCGATTCGATGGTGGCGAGAATCGGCGCGTCGTGACCGCAGCGGAAGCTGCTCAAGTCGAGCCCCACCAGGTTCGGATGACGGGCGACGACTTTGGCGGCCCAGAGCTTCTGATTCGAATTCGCGCTGAACGAATTCTTCCAGACATCCGAGATGTCGAAGGGCCCCTCGATCCAGCCGCGCGCGATTTCTTCGCCGAAGAGGCGCTCGAGGAAGTCCGGATCCCGGGGCAGCGACGCGATCGTGAAGATGGGATATCCGCGCCGGTTCAGATCGCGCAGGATGCCATGATTGAGGCCCGGGTCGTCGTGATACGGCCGCCCGAGGGCGACGATCCCCGCGCGGCGCTCTCTCTCGAGGAGCCGGATTTCCTTGGCGGCCGAGGCGCGCAAGCGCGCATAGGCCTCGGAGAGGACCTGGCCGCCCACCGTCATCGCCGCCCGGTTCTCCTCGCCCGTCACGCCGAGGCGCGGGCCCCAGTAGGCGAGCATCTGCCGCTCGAAGAGCAGCGGCTCTCCCATGTTGAAGACGGGATCGAGATAGGTCATGCCGCGCTGCGCGAAGAGGTCGCCTTCGCGCTGGAAGGCCGCCTTCACGACTTCGGGAGTCGCTTGCGAAGTGGGGCACACCCAAGCGTCGACCACCGGATGGATCTGCGCCGGAAGATTGATGAGAATCGGAAAGAAGATCCAGTCGGCGCGCGGCGGTTCGACGAGATCGTGCACTTGGGCGAGCGCGACCTTCGATGGAAAGCAGGTGTCGATGGCGCCCCTGCGCGCCCCGGCGCGAAAGAGGCGCTCCGTGGTGGGGCCCGAGACGACGATTTGTTCGGGCGCGAGGCCGAGGGCGCGGAAGTAGCCGATGAAATACGGCGCGACCTGATACAGATTCAGCGTGCGCGGCAGACCGATGCGCACGGCCTCCCGCTGGGCGCGGGCCGGGCGCGCGCGACGGGATCGCCTCACCGCCGGCAAGGGATCCGCGAAGGGCAACGGCCCGGCCAGCGGCGATGGGCCGGCCGCGCGCGAGGGCGCATCCGCGGCGGGCGTGCGCGAGGGCAAGACGGCATCGGCAAGATCGGCCGCGAAGACGATCCTGGCCCCTTCGGCCGCGAAGTCGGGCGCGGGCCGTGAAGCGCGCGCATGGCGCGCGGGACGATCCGGCTGCCCCGCTTCGCCGACCAAAGCAGCGCCGCCGGAAGCCGGGCCGCCCGATTCCTCGCCTTCGGCCATCCCTTCGCGCTTGCGCAGCGAAGCTTCCGCCAGCGCCCGTCCCGCTTCGCAAGGCGCAGCCACGAAGCGCCGCCGCTCTCCCCCCGGCAGGCGGGCCTCCACCAGAGTCCGCTCGCACTTGTTGGCGCAGCCGGGGCACGGCCCGGCCAGCTCGGAGCATTCACGCACGTCCATTCCGGAAATCGCGTTCCATCCGGGGAATCGCGTCGGCAGCCGATGGATCCCGCGCCGCAGGATCTCGAGCGCCACGCCGATCGCGCCCGCCTCTCCCGTGTGCGGATGCACGCGCACATCGGCGTCCCTCACCCGGCCGCGAATGAAGTCGAGCTCGGCCTTGACCGCGGCGAGATTCCGTTGCGTGCCGCCCTGCAGAATGAAGATTCGCCCGAGCCGCGCGAGGTTCGGCTCTCCGACCACATAGAGCCAGACATTCTTCGGAAGCACGCGCGCGAGACCGGCGAGGATCTCCTCGGGCTGCCAGCCCAATTGCTGGAAGTTGACGATGTCGGCTTCGAGAAAGACCGCGCAGCCGAAATGGAACTCGGGCGCGCGCCGCGCCCGGAAGGCGTGCGCCGCGAATTCGGTCAGCGGAATGCCGAAACGCGCGGCGGTGCTCTGCAGGAAATAGCCGTTGCCCGCCGAACATTGGCTGTTCAGGCGGAAGTCGCGCACCCGCCCGTTGCGCAAGGTGAGGACCTTGATGTCCTGGCCGCCCACATCGACGATCACCTCGGCTTGCGGACAGAAGGCCAGCGCGCTGCGGGCGTGAGCGACCGTCTCGACGAGAACGAGATCGGCCCCGAGCAAGGCGCCCAGAAGGTCCTTCGCGTATCCCGTGACGCCGAGCGAACGGACCTTCACCGTCGCGTCCTGTCGGGTCGCCTGATCGCGCAAGTCACCGAGAACGGCTTGCGCGTCGCGGAAGGGATCGCCGCACGAGAGCCGGTAGGACGAGGCGAGCAACTCTCCCGACGGCGAGAGGAGCACCGCTTTGGTCGATGTGGAACCCGCATCCAGTCCGAGCACCGCATCGCAGCCGCCGCCCGATCGCGGAAAGCCGAGTGGGGATGCCTGGCGGGCGACGGCCCGCAGTTCCTGCTCGGCCTCTTCCGAGGCGAGCAGCGGCGGCAAGCCCGCTTCCTGCGAACGCCGCTCGAGGTGCGCTTCGAGCATCCGCAACGCCTGATCGGCCGCGAGCGGGGCCGTGCGCGACTCCCCCGTCGCACGCGAATCGCGCGCGAAGTGGCTTTCCTTGGCGTGCCCCTGGGAGCGGGCGTCCGGAACCCACGAGAAGATCGCACCGAGCGCGGCGAAGTAGCAGGCGTCGGCAGGGACCCGCACCGTCTCTTCACCGGCCCGCTCGGAGATGCCGCGTTCGGCCCAGATCGAGCCGAGGCCTCTGCGCCAGGCGTCCACCAGGCCGGGCAGGAAGGCGTTCGGCCCTCCGAGCAGCAAGACCGGCGGACGAAGCGTCGCTCCGCGGGCGAGCACGCTCAGGTTCTGTTGCACGATCGCTTCGAAGAGCGCCCGGATCAGCTCTTCCGCCGGGACGCCCTGCTTTTGCAGGCTGTTGACATCGGTTTCGGCGAACACCCCGCAGCGGGCCGCGACTCGATGCTGGGATGGGCGTCCCGCGGGCAGCCGCTGGAGCTCCTCGCTCGAGAAGCCCAGCTTGGCGGCGATCCGGTCGATGACCGAGCCGGTGCCTCCGGCGCACTTGTCGTTCATGCTGAAGATCTTTCGCCGGCGCCCGGTGCGCGGGTCGGTCTGCCAGAGGAGGATCTTCGCATCCTGGCCGCCGAGATCGACGACGCTCGCAGTGCCGGGATGCAGGCGCTCGGTCGCTTCGGCGACCGCATTCACTTCTTGGAAGAAAGGCGCCTGAGCGGCTTCGGCGAGCAGGCGGCCGCCGTTGCCGGTGAAGAAGAGCCTCCCGCGAGCGAGCGCGCCGGGCATCGCGAGATCGAGTTCGCGCAAGAGACCGACCAGCGCGGCCCCCTGGCGGGTGCCGTGCCGCCGGTACGCTTTCCACGCAATCCGGCCGGCGGCATCGACGGCGACGACTTTGATCGCGGTCGACCCCACATCGCAGCCGATGCGGACTCTGTCGGCGCTTTCAGCCAGCATGCGTCTCCGCGTCGCGGTCCAGCGTGAATTCCCACGCGCACGCATGCTCTCCCGACGCAGGATCCGGAGGACAGGAGAGGCAGCGCGTACGGATTCGCGCATCGATGGTTCGCGCAAAGCTCGCGTACTCGACGAGTCCCACTTCCCGGCAGGGAAAATCCGCGAGCCCTTTGCGGCGGCGCGCTTCCTGCACCCGGCAGGTGACCATGCGAAAAATCAGCCGGCCCGGTTCGGGCCATTCGCATCGCTGCACATTCAGATGGCTGTACAGCCGGTAGCCGAGCGCGCGCTCCAGGGCGGGCAGCCCCCCGTCGGGCGCGATATCGACAAGATCCATGATACGACGCGCTTCGAGCGGAGCAAAGCGCTCCCAACACTCGCGGTCGCAGGCGATCGCTTCCTCGATTCCGTGGCGGCGCTCGACGGATTGGAACCAGAGACCGTCGTGGGCCAGCCACAGCTTGGCCGCCGCCTCCAGAAAGGCGCGCAAGGCGGCGGGATCGAGGGATTCCCAAGGGCTCTCGCGAAACCGGGCCTCCTCTGCGGTCACCTTCATCACCTCCATGAGCTTTGCGGCGCACGGAAACGAAACGCGCACTGGCAACGACCTTCAGGAATGCTCGAACGGCAGCGAGATCAGGAAGAAGCCGAATCGTCCTCGGAGGAATCCTCTGCGATCGCTTTCAGCTTTTTCATGAGGAGAGCTTTGCGCATGGCCGAGAGGTGGTCGACGAAGAGCCTGCCCTCCAAATGATCGATCTCATGCTGGATCACGCGCGCGGGCATGCCGGAGAACTCGCGAGTCTCCTCGTGTCCATCCTTGTCCAGGAAGCGGACGAGAATCCGCTCGGGCCGTCGAAGATCCGCAAAGATGCCGGGAACGCTCAGGCAGCCCTCCTCGAACACCTCGCTGCCCGCGTACTCGAGGATCTCCGGATTGACGAGCACGAGAGGCTGGCCTTGATCGCCTTCCCCGCGCGGGTGGACGACGGCGACGCGAATGAGGCGGCCGACCTGGTTGGCGGCCAGCCCCACACCGCGGGCTCCGTACATCGTGGCGAACATGTCGTCGATCAGCGCGGCGATGTCCGCATCCAGTTGGACGACTTCCTCCGCGCGCCGCTTCAGCACGGAATGGCCGTAGGTGATGATCCGCCGTGCGCTCAAGAATGCACTCCTCGGCTTCGTCCGCGGACGTCCATGATGCCTAGGCTTCCGCCTCCCAGGGTTCTCCTCCCAGGAAGCGCTCGGTGTCGATGGCCGCCATGCAACCGGAACCGGCCGCGGTGATCGCCTGGCGATAGCGCATGTCGGCCACATCGCCGGCGGCAAAGACGCCCGGGAGGTTCGTCTTCGTCGTCCGTCCGCGAGTGACCAGATAGCCGTTCGCGTCCGTCTCCAGCTGGCCCGCGAAGCAGCGCGTGTTCGGCTGGTGGCCGATCGCCACGAAGACGCCATCGCAAGGGAACAGGCGCTTCTCCCCGGTCTTCACATTCCTCAGCATCACCCCCGTCACCGACTTGCGTTCCACATCCCGAATCTCGTCGATCACCGAGTCCCAGATGAACTCGATCTTTTCGTGCTCCATCGCATGGCGGGCCATGTAGCGCGAGGCGCGCAGCTCCGCCCGGCGGTGCACGATCGTGACCCTGCTGGCGAAGTGCGTGAGATAGAGCGCGTCTTCCATGGCCGTGTCGCCTCCGCCTACCACGACGACATGCTTTCCTTGAAAGAAGAAGCCGTCGCAGGTCGCGCAGGCGCTCACGCCCGCGCCCCGCAACGCGGTCTCCGATTCGAGACCCAGCCAGCGCGCGGTCGCTCCGGTGGAGATGATGAGCGCCTGGCAGCGAAGCTGCTCGCCGCCTTCCAGATCGAGGCGGAGGGGGCGGCTGCGCAGATCCGTGCCGGTGACGCGCCCGTACAGGAAGCGCGTGCCGAAGCGCTCGGCTTGCTTGCGCACGCGGTCCATGAGCTCGGGGCCCGTGATGCCTTCGGGAAACCCGGGGAAGTTCTCGACCTCGCTGGTGATCATCAACTGCCCGCCGGGAGCGGCGCCGTCCAGCACCAGAGGGTTCAGTTGCGCCCGGGCGAGGTAGATCGCGGCCGTCAGCCCGCCCGGCCCGGTCCCGAGAACGATCACCTGTTCCACATCCTGCATGCTGCCTCCGCTGCAGCGCCTCCGCTTGCCCGCGCCGGCGTTGCCCGCTTACTGCGCGCTCCAGCGCGCCTCCGCCACGCGCACATCCACTCCCTTGGCGATGCGCAGCGGCGGAGCGTTCCTGCCCAGTTCCCGCAATGCGATCCGGATCCTCTCCGCGATCCCGGCCGGCGTCAATCCTACCCCCTCCAGCTGCTCTTCGCGCGAACCGTGCTCGACGAAACGGTCGGGCAGGCCGATGTGCAGAAGCTCGCGCCCCGGGCGCTCGGGAGTGGAATAGAGCACGGCGACCTGTGCGCCGAATCCGCCCTGCAGGGTCCCCTCTTCCAGGGTGACGAGCAGACCCGCCTCGCGGCCGATACGCTCGAGCATCTCGAGATCGAGCGGCTTGACGAAACGCGCGTTCACCACCCCGAAGGAGAGGCCGTCGGCCGCGAGAAGGTCGCCCGCCGCCAGGGCCGCCTGCACCATCGAGCCGACCGCGAGCAGGCACCCATCGCGTCCTTCGCGCAGCATTTCCCATCGCCCCACTTCCAAGGGAACGGGCGCGTGATCGAGTGCGCCGGCGTCCGGCACCGAGGAGCGCGGATAGCGGATGGCGAAAGGTCCGCCCGTGTGGGCGAGCGCGGTGGCGAGCAGGTCGCGCAATTCCGCGCCGCTCGCAGGCGCAGAGACGACCAGGCCGGGAATGCAGTTCAGGTAGGCGAGATCGAAGCTGCCGTGATGCGTCGCTCCGTCCTCCCCCACGAGACCCGCGCGGTCGAGGGCGAACACCACCGGCGCGCGCTGCAGGGCGACATCGTGCACGATCGAATCGAAGGCGCGCTGCAGGAAGGTCGAATAGACCGCGACCACCGGGCGCAGCCCGCCGACCGCCATACCGGCGCCGAAGGTGACCGCGTGCGCCTCCGCGATGCCGACGTCGAAGAAACGCTCGGGGTAGAGCGTCGCGAAGCGCGCGAGCCCCGTTCCGTCGGCCATGGCTGCGGTGATCGCCACCACCTCGGGGCGCTCCTTGGCGAGGTCCGCCAGGGTGACGCCCATCACCTGCGTGTAGGTGAGCTCCGCGCGCAAAGGCTCGAGCTTGCCGTTGGCCTTGGCGCTCGCGCGCGGGGCGATCCCGTGGTACTTGCGCGGATTCTCCTCCGCGTCCGCGAGGCCCCTGCCCTTTTGCGTGCGCACGTGGACGAGGATCGGCCCGCGCATCTGACGGACCTTCTCGAACAGCGGCACGAGATCGCGCACGCGATGGCCGTCGACCGGCCCGAGATAGCGGAATCCGAGACTTTCGAAGAAGGGCCCCGGGGTAATCAGGCCCTTCAGGCTCTCTTCGATCCTGCGCGCCACTTCCTGCACGGTCTTGCTGCCGCGCGGAAGCTTCTCCGTCAGGTCCCAGGCTCTCCTCTTCGCGCGCTCGAACAGAGGATGGGTGATGATGTCGGTCAAGTGCCGCGCGAGGGCGCCCACCGTCGGAGAGATCGACATGGTGTTGTCGTTCAGCACGACGATCAGGTCGCGGCCGCATCCTCCGGCGTTGTCCATGCCTTCGAAAGCCAGACCCCCCGAGAGGGCGCCGTCTCCGACCACGGCGACGATCTTCTCGTCGCCTTTGCGCAGGTCGCGCGCGACGGCCAGGCCGAGGGCTGCGGAAATGGAAGTGCTCGCGTGTCCGGTGACGAAGGGGTCGTGCGCGCTCTCTTCGGGACGGCAGAAGCCGCCGGGCCCGCCCCGCTGGCGGAGCCGCGCGAAAGAATCGCGGCGGCCGGTCAGGATCTTGTGGGCATAGGCCTGATGGCCGACATCCCAGATGATCCGGTCGCGCGGGGAATCGAAGACGCGATGCAGGGCGACGGTGAGCTCGACGACGCCGAGGCTGGGCGCGAGATGGCCGCCCGTGCGGGTCACGGTCTCGATGATGAGCCGGCGCAACTCGCCGCACAGCTCCTCGAGCTCTCCTGCCTGGAGGCTCTTCAAGTCCTGCGGCCCTTCGATGCCCGGCAGGATGCGCTTGGCCGTCACTCACCCTCCTCGGTTCCCGCTCGGTCGCTTGCCCGCGCGCAAGTCGCGCGCCCGGCCGGCTCATCGCCCCCGGTCCCCGCGCTTCCGGGAACCGCAACCCGCCCTGCGCCGGCCGGTTCCGAGACGGCCGATGAAGCTATGTCCGAAGGGCCTGCGGTGTCAAGAAAGGCTCGCGGGCGCGCGCTCGGACCGGCTCACTGACCCGCCCAGCCCCGCGCGCCGACCGCCCGGCTCCGTGCGTGCGGCATTGTGGTAGTGTTGCGCGATCGTACCTTGCAGCGAGCGCGTATCGCCCCTTCGAGAACGGGCGGCGGACGCAGGAACCGGCGGGAGGACCATGGCAGTCGATCGTTGGATGGGGCCGCGCCCCGCGCATTCATCGCTCTTCCGTCACGAAGCGGCCGCGTACTTCGACGAGATGGCCGGACCGGTCGAGCTTGCGGATGACGACGCGCAAGCGGCCTCTCTGCGCGCGTGCGCGCGCGCCTTGCGGGCCGGGACCGGCGACGATCATCCTGCGACGCCGTCTCGCTGGCTGCGCGAATTCGCCGCCTGGGGGGCCGTTCCCGAGCTCGAGGCCAAGCGCCTCTCCGTCCCCGTCACAATGCGCGCGCTCGGCGACTTCCTGGGCCCCGGGAACGCGACTCTCCTGCGCCGCCTGCGGCGAGAAGCGGGCATCGTTTCGGCGCCGCAGTTTCGAAAGGCCCTGCTTCGCAAGGAGGCGTCGCTGCGCTTGCTCCTGGGCGATGAACCTTGCGCGACGCTTTCGGATCGCCTGGAGGCGCGCGCCCTCGCGCCCGGGTTCTGGCCGCGTCACACCGCTCAGCGCCCGTCGCAGGAAATCCGGCAGTGGAAGGCTTGGGCCGCGTTGAACGATATCGAGCTTGCGGGAGAGGCGCGCAGAGGGTGCGAGCTCATCGAACGGGCTCTGTGGGTCGCCTCGGCTGACGATCCGAATCGGGCGCTTGGCCGCCTGGCGGCCCTGCCTGCCGCGCGCCTCGAGGGGGACCCGGCCGATCGGGTGCGCATCGAAGATGGAAATCGCGCGCCCACCGAGATCCTCGTCGTCGAATCCGGGCGCCACGCGGCGCGCACCGTCCTCGAGACGGGCACGCGCGCGCACTTGGACGGGCTCCTGGCCCTCATCGCCGAGCGCACCGGCTCGCCGCAGGATGCTCTTCCTCTTCCCCTTCCCCACAGCGAGGAAGAGGCCTACGCGCTGGCCGGCCTGCCCTGGATCCCTCCCGAGCTTCGCGAAGGGCGAGGCGAGATCGCGCGCGCGGCGAAGCTGGGCGTGCCCCGACTGGTCGGATGCGCGGATCTGCGCGGCGTCTTCCATGTCCACACCGACTGGAGCGACGGGCGGGCGAGCATTCGGGAGCTGACGGAAGCGGCGCGGGCGCGCGGCTGGGAGTACCTCGGCATCGCCGACCATTCGCAGGCGGCGGGCTATGCGAACGGCCTCACGCCGGAGCGGCTGGCCGCCCAGGCGGAGGAGATCGCCCGGGTGCAGCGCGAGTTCCCCGGCGTGCGCATCCTGCGCGGTGTCGAGTGCGATGTGCTCCTCGACGGGCGGCTCGATTTCGACGACGCGCTGCTCGCCTCTCTCGACTTCGTGATCGCCTCCATCCACACCGGTCTCGACGTGGAGATGGAGCCGCTCACCGATCGCGTCGTCAGGGCGATCCGCCATCCGGCGACCACGATCCTGGGCCACCCCTCGGGGCGCTTGCTGCGCGAGCGGGGCGCCTCGTCGCTCGACTGGCTGCGCGTCTTCCAGGCAGCCGCGGAGGAGGGCACGCTGCTCGAATTCAACACCTCTCCGGATCGCCTCGACCTCGACTGGCGGCTCATCCGCGCGGCGACTTCCCTCGGCGCGCGCCTGTGCGTCAATCCCGATGCGCATCGTCTGGAGGCGTTCGACGCGCTCGCCTACGGAATCGAGACGGCCCGCAAGGGCTGGCTCGTTCCCGAGCAGGTCTTCAACACGCTCTCACGGGAAAGCATGGAGGCGCAGCTGCATGAAAAGCGTAAGCGATGAAGGAAGGCGCGGGGCCGCACGAGCGCGGAAGCTGCCCGCAGGCACGCGGAAGACGCCCGCAGCCGCAGTGAAGCCGGACTCCTCCCGGGTGCGCGCCGTCATCCGGACCCTCGCGCGGCTCTATCCCGACGCGAAGACCGCGCTCAATTTTCGAAATCCCTATGAACTCTTCGTCGCCACGGTTCTCTCGGCCCAATGCACGGATGAGCGCGTCAACCAGGTGACTCCCGCTTTCTTCGCCCGCTTTCCGGACGCTACCGCGCTCGCCCGCGGCAGCGCGGAGGAAATCGAGCGGCTGATCTACCCCACCGGCTTTTTCCGCAACAAGACGCGCAGCTTGCGGGCGGCCGGGGCCGCGATGGTCGAACGGCATGCGGGGCAGGTGCCCGGGACGCTCGATGAGCTCGTCGCTCTTCCGGGCATCGGCCGCAAGACGGCCAATGTGATCCTCGGAAACGCGTTCGGCATTCCGGGAATCACGGTCGACACGCATGTGGCGCGGCTTTCGCAACGCCTGGGATGGTCGCGCGAGACCGACCCGGTGAAGATCGAGCGGGACCTGATGGCCCTCATTCCCCGCGCGGAATGGACCTCGCTGTCGCTTCGCTTGATCGAGCACGGACGGAGAATCTGCGTCGCGCGAAAACCGCGCTGTCCCGGATGCGCGCTCCTGTCCGATTGCCCGACCGGACCCGCGTTGAACGGCCTCGTCGAGAAACCGGCGCCTTCCAAGCGCGCGCCCTTGGCCGCCAGCGCGAAGCGGCGCGCGGCGACGCAACGATCGCTTCGCAAGCGCCCGTAACGCGCAGCGCCCGGCGGAATGGTCAGCGGGACTCGTCAGCGGGGACTCGACAGTTGCGCGATCATGCGTCCCGCTTCCTCGAGATCGATCTCCGAATTGCGGCAGGGGCCCTCGGGCCTTCGATTGGCGAGCGAGAGGACGAGGAAACGACCGGCGAGCTCGCGCACTCCGGCAACCAGGTCCCGTTCGCAGGCGATGGCGAGCACTCCCGCGGGCGGGGCGCGGAAGATCGCGGCGCGCGCTTCCTCGCCGCCGGTGACGATCGCGATGCGCGCGCCCGACCGGCCTGCCAAGGCGCGCAGCTCGCTCATCAAATCGGGCCGCAGGCAACGCGGGGCGAGAACGAGAACGCCTTCGCCGTCCGTCTTCCGGCGCGACCCGGCCAGGCGGTTGGCCACGAGCAGGAAGGCGTGCGCGATGCGATCGCTCGAAACGCCGAAGGTGCGCGCGGCGCTCGCGCATGGTGGCCAGAGCAGAAAGACCCAGGCCCGCAGCGGGCGCGCGATGACGGCGGGCAGCGACAGGCCGCAGACGCGCAGGCAGAGAAGGAGCGCGGGCAAGAGGAGCAGCGCCGCGCCGGCCGCCCATGCGATGCGCGCGCCCACGGCGCCGATGCCGAACTGCGCTCCGCGCGGAAGCGCGAGCCAGACGAGCAGGGACCACGCAAGGACGAGGGTGAGCACGACGAGGGCATGGAAGAGGACGAAGAGAAACGGCCCCGCGCGCCGGATGCTCTCCCCCGCTCCCTGGCTCGCGTCCCATCCCGCCCAGGCATCGCCCAGGACGCGAGGCCGCAGCAGGCCAGCGTCCGCGTGGCCCGCGGACTCCGGCCTTTGCCCCTTCGCCGAACCGCTCATGAAGCCGTCCGCGGTGTTTGAGTGATCGGGCGCCGCATCGACCGGCCGGCGAGGCCCCAGCCGGCCCGCAGCGACCTGGCCGCTACACGCTGACCACTTCTTCCAAATCCGGAAACGCCTGGCGCAGCGCCCGCTCCACGCCCGCTTTCAAGGTCATCAAGGCCATCGGGCAACTGTGGCAGGCCCCGGTCAAGCGCACATACACCTTGTTGTCCTTTACATCCACGAGGTCCACCCCGCCGCCGTGCGCGGTGAGCGCGGGTTTGACCCTCTCTTCCAGGACCTTCACCACTTCTTCACGATCCAACATGCTGCCTCCTTGTAAGAGCTGGGGCGAATCGCCCCCTGAGAGCCTGCAAAGTATCGATGCCAGGCTCCGGCGTCAACCCGGGCCGCGGGCCCGGTCACTGCGAATGGCTCTCGCATTGCGAACGAGCCCATCGAAACCCGCCCGCGAAAGGGCGGTTCCTGCCACGCGCGCTTCACAGCCGGCGCGATCCATGGCCAGCCAGGAGTCGAGGTCCGGCGGAAATGCGCCCGGAAATCCGCTCCCGCCATCCGAATGCGCGTCTCCCCGCGCGGCCGGCGGTGCGGCGGCGCCTCCCCGGTTTGCGGCGATCGCTCCCGATGCGCGCCCGGGCGCATTCCAGGGGCAGGCTTCCTGGCAGAGATCGCATCCAAAGAGCCAGGGATCGATCCGCGGCCGGCTGTCGGGAAACGGGCCGCGATGCTCGACGGTCCAATAGGCAATGCACCGGCGCGCATCGAGCCGGGAAGGTTCGGACAAGGCCCCGTGTGGGCACGCCTCGTGGCAGCGCCGGCAGTCTCCGCAACCCGAAGGCAAAGGACTTCCCGCCGGCAGCTCGGCGTCGAGAAAGAGTTCCCCGAGCACGAGCCAGGAACCGATTCCCGGAACCACGAGGCAGCCGTTCCGTCCGATCCATCCCAGGCCCGCGGCCGCGGCCCAGTGGCGCTCGAGCACCAGGGAGGAATCGACCGCGATTCTCGCGCGCACGCCGGGGAGCCACTCGCGAATGCGCCCGAGCAACGCCCGCAGCCCCGCGCGCACCACGATGTGGTAGTCGGGCCCCTGCGCAAAGCGCGCGATGCGGACGGCGCCGGCCGGACCATGTCCATCCCGTGCGTACGACCCGCCCGGCACGCCTTCTTCCGCTGCCTCTTCACTCCTTTGCCGCCACCGGCCACCGGAATCGGGCGCCTCGGGCGCAGGCATTCGCGAACCATACGCGCGCGCAACGCACACCACGCTGCGAACGCCCTTCAAGACGCGCTCCGGATCGCAGCGGGCGAGGGGATCGCGGGCCATGTAGGCCATCCCCGCGTGGTCCCCGCGCGAGATCCAGGCGAGGAGCGGTTCGGGATCGGGCCGGGAGCGCGCCGAAGCGATGGCGCAGGCGTCGAAGCCGCATTCGCGGGCGGCCGCGAGGATGCGCGCGGCGAGCGGCTCGGCGGAATTGCTCTCCGGACGTTCCGCGCCGAGGCCCGGCCGGGCCTTTGCCGCTTCGTCCTCGCTCCTCTCCCCCATCACTCCGCCTGGCAGGGCGCGAACCGGGCCGTGAAGTGACGCAGGAAGGGAGCCTGATAGGTGATCTTCAGTCCGCGAATCGATGCCCGCTTCTCGTAAACCTGCACGATCACCTCGGCCGCGAAGTCGACATGACTCTGGGTGTAGACCCGGCGCGGTATCGCGAGGCGCACGAGCTCCATGGGCGGATGCTCGCTCTTACCCGTCGCGGGATCCTCGCGGCCGAACATGACGCTGCCGATCTCGACTCCGCGGATTCCTCCTTCCAGGAACAACTCGTTGGCGAGCGCCTGCCCGGGGAACTCGCTCTTCGGAATGTGCGGCAGGAAGGCGCCGGCATCGAGGAACACCGCGTGCCCGCCGGGCGGGAGGATCATGGGCACCTGGAAGGTCTGCAGCTTCTCGCAGAAATAGGCGACCGAGCGCAGCCGGTAGCGCAGGTAGTCCTCCTCGATCACTTCCCGCAGTCCCTGCGCGATCGCTTCCAGGTCCCGCCCGGCGAGACCGCCGTAGGTGGGAAAGCCCTCGGTCAGGATGAGAAGATTCCGCGCCTGCGCGGCGATCTGATCGTCGTGGCAGGCGAGGAAGCCGCCGATGTTGGCGAGCCCGTCCTTCTTGGCGCTCATCGTCGTCGCATCCGCGTAGCTGAACATCTCGCGCGCGATCTCGAGGACGCTCTTGTCGGCGTAGCCCGGCTCGCGCAGCTTGATGAAGTAGGCGTTCTCGGCGAAGCGGCAGGAATCGAGCACGGCCAGGGCGCCATGCTCGTGGGCCAGGCGAAAGGCGTCGCGGATGTTCGCCATGCTCACCGGCTGTCCGCCGCCCGAGTTGTTCGTCACCGTGATGACCACCGCGCCCACCTGCCCCTTCCGGCGCTTCAATTCGGCAGCGAGCTTGTCGAGATCGGCATTGCCCTTGAACGGATGCAGCGCGGCGGGAATGGTCCCCTCGGCGATGGGCAGATCGATCGCCGTGTCTTTCAGGTACTCGATGTTCGCGCGGGTGGTGTCGAAGTGGGTGTTGCCCAGATACACGGTGTCCGGGCGGTGGAGGACATTGAAGAGGATCTTCTCGGCCGCCCGGCCCTGGTGGGTCGGAATCACATGCTTGAAGCCGGTGATGCGGCGCACTTCCTCCTCGAAGCGGAAGAACGAGCGCGCGCCCGCGTACGACTCGTCGCCGCGCATCATCGCGGCCCACTGCTCGGAGCTCATGCTGGATGTGCCGCTGTCGGTGAGCAGGTCGATCAGCACATCCTCGGCCCGCACGGAGAAGAGATTGTATCCGGCTTGCGCGAGAATGCGCTCCCGTTCGGCACGGGTCGTCATGCGGATGGGCTCGACGCTCTTGATCTTGAACGGCTCGATGATCGTCTTCATGCGATTGCCTCCTCGATGGCGTTGCGAGTTCGGGCGCAGTCTACCCTACGCGAAGGTCTCGGTGGAGCGGCTTTCTGCGGAGACGCTGCGGCCCGCGGCAAGCGCCGGGAAGCAAAAGGGGATGCCTGCTCGACAGGCATCCCCTTTGATCGATCCAAAATCAGCGGCTGCCGGCGGGGCGCTGCATGCGAAGAATGTCGACGTAGCGGATCAGCCGCCGCACTCGCCGCCGGTCGCGCGAGCGCGAATAGGTCAGGATCAGGTGGCGCAGAAGGCGAATCACCATGTCGCGCGGCGAAGCGATCGAGAGGTAATCGGAGACGAAGGAAGGGCGCACATAATAGCCCTCGCTCGTCAGGATCTGGGTGCATTGCTCGCGCGTCAGCAACCGCCCGCCGTTGTAGGGATCGAAGAAGATCTCGGTCACGCCGTCCTGATGCTTGACGAGGAAGTTCTTCGGCAGGCCCACGCCGTACAGCGGGAGGCCGAGGCGGCGCCCGACGAGAATCGTGACCGCCGCGAGCGAGAGCGGAATCCCCCGCCGGCGCGCGATCACCTGGTTCAGATAGCAGTTGTCGGGATCGTAGAAATTCTCGCGGTCTCCCTCGAAGCCCACCTCCTCGAACAGATAGCGGCACAGCCGGGCCACCTTCTCCTGAGGCGAGTACTCGGGCAGCAGTTGCGGCCGGAGGCCGTCGGCGAGATCTTCGAGCTCGGCCGCGATCTTGTCGCAGTCGAGGTCGGGATACTCGATCTTGGCGACGAGGCACAGGGCCGCCTCAAGGTCGAAGCTGCCTGAGCGACGGACCGCAAGCTGACGGAATTGGCGTTCGAGCTGATCGGTCTGGATGCGCTGCGTGACATAGCGGGCGCGGATCCTCAGTCGAGGATCGGCCGCTTCGCGCGCCTCCGCGAGATACGGAAGAGCCCGCGGACCCAGCCGCACGAGATTGTCCCAGACCATCCCGACGATGCGCTCGTCATCGTCGGTGAGCAACGAGGTCAGCGCCCGAATCTCCCGCCCGGAATCTCTCCGGCCGGTCTCGCGGTCGCTGCGACCTTCGCGGCCTCGAACCTGTCCCACGCGATCGGTCATCGATTGCCCTCCGCCGCCGGGAGAAAAAGCGGGCCGGATGAGGCGGCCCCTCCGGCTCACTATTGAATAGCGTACATGCTCACCGCACCCTACTCAACCCCCGGGAAGCTCCCCCCGTTCCCACCCGGGAGATTCTCTCCGGGGGCGGCATTATGCCGATGCGCCTCTCGCGAAGTACAGCCCCGAAACAGGGTTTCCCAAGGAGCTTGCAGCTTCAGAGAAAAGGGCCACTTACGGGCTTCGAAGCCCTCGGCCCACGATCGTTCGGCGGACGCAGCCAACTTCGGGCAAGCCCCAAGGGACTCGCTCTGCTCCACGAGGGCCTGCTCCAGGTCGCGAAGGTTTTTCCGAAATCAGGCCCGACAAAATCCTTGCGCACATGAGCGCTCATCCCGGAACAATGACCGGTCCATCGGCGAAGGCTTCCAGGAACTCGCGCCCGGCGAGTCACACAGAGTCCGATTGCATTTCAGGAGATCCGC
Source organism: uncultured bacterium (assembly GCA_964482205.1). Classification (GTDB taxonomy): domain Bacteria; phylum Eisenbacteria; class RBG-16-71-46; order CAIMUX01; family WJJG01; genus JAZDGX01. The sequence continues at coordinate 16,366 of CAYZWI010000006.1, forward strand.
GCATGTCCGTTCGCGGCCTCGAGGGAGCATTTCCGCTCGTTCTCGCTCCGCTCGAGGACATCACCGACGGCCCCTTCCGGCGCCTCGCCCGCCGCTTCGGCGCGGATCTCGTGTACTCGGAGTTCGTGTCCGCCGACGGCCTCACCCACGGCTCCTCGGGATGCCGGGAGAAGCTGCGCCTGACCGCCGAGGAGCACCCGATCGCGATCCAGGTCTGCGGCAGCCGCATCGAACCGCTGATCGAAGCGGCGCGCATGGCGGAAGCCGCGGGAGCCGATTGCGTGGATTTGAATTTCGGATGCCCGGCCCGCAAGGTGGCCGGGAAGGGCGCGGGCGCGGGACTGCTGCGCGAGCCCGAGAAGATCGAAGCCATCGCGGCGGCCGCCGTCGCGGCCCTGCGCGTGCCGGTGACCGCCAAGATCCGCCTCGGATGGGACGCGGAGACCATCAATGTCATCGACGTGAGCGAGCGCCTCGCCCGCGCGGGCGTCGCGGCCATTGCGCTCCACGCGCGCACGCGCAGCCAAGCCTTCGGCGGCCAGGCGGATTGGCGCTGGATCGCGCGCGTGAAGGCGAGCGTTCCGGTTGCGGTCATCGGCAATGGCGATGTGCGGGAACCGGAAGACGCGGCGCGCATGTTTCGCGAGACGGGTTGCGACGCGGTCATGATCGGAAGGGCGGCCATGGGCAATCCCTGGATCTTCTCCCGCACGCGCCGCTATCTCAGCACCGGCGTGCTGCCCGATCCGCCGGGAGCGGAGGAGCGATTCCAGGTCCTGCTCGCGCACTTGAGCGACGCGGCCGCGGAGAAGGGCGAGCGGCGCGCCGTGATCGAGATGCGCAAGCTCTACCGCGGCTACCTGCGCGGACTGCCGGGAGCCGCCCGATTGCGCGCCGGGCTGATGTCGCCCGTCACGATCGAGGACGTGCGCGGCCTGATCGAGGCGTGGGCTCCCGAGCCCGACGATCACGATCACAGGGACGAGGCGGTTGGCTTCCAGCGTCCGAGCGGCCGCCCGCCGGGAGAAGGGCCGGTTCGCGCGGACGAGCGCCTGGGGAGGAGAGACGAACGATGACGACGATGCGTGAGGAAGAACGCGACGATCTGCTCGCCGAGGCCCGCCGCGCGGCGCGAAGGGCCTGCTCTCCGCCGCGGGAAGCGACGGGGGCGCTGGCCGTCACCGCTGAGGGAGCGCGCATCCCCGGAACCGCCGTGCGCCTCGAGATCGCGGCCGGCCTCTCGATCTGCGCCGAGCACGCCGCCCTCTGCGCGGCCCGGGCGGCGGGCGATTCCCCCGTCCAGCTGCTCGTGCTCTGGATCCCGGCGGGCGCGGGCGCCCATCCCTGCGGACAGTGCCTGCAGGTCTGGCGCGAGCTGGCTCCCCAGGCGCCCATGCTCTTTCAACGGGGAGACGAAGAGCCGCGAATCCTGGAGCTCGAATCTCTGCTCCCGGACGCCTTCAGCCATTTCGAGCGCGGGGCTTGAGCGCGCGCTTCCCAGCGCCGCCCGCCTCCTCCGCCTTCCGCCGCTTGACCGGCTTCCCCGCCGGTTGGTAGCTTCTCCCCGCATCTTCCTTTCGAACCATCATGGAGAGGCCGCGCAATGATCCGAGGGCCCAACGGCGCGCCGCATCCGCGGCGCATGCGAGCCGGCGGAGGCAGCCGGACGCCCGTTCCGGACGACGGCCGCGCCATCCGGGCGCGTCGAAGCATTCTTCTCCTCGTCGTGCTTCTCCTCGGCATTCCGCTCTTGCCGGTCTTGCCGGCGTTCGCCGACGACGACCTCCCCATTCCTCCGGGAATGGGCCGGATCTCCGGGCGCGTCACCGAGCGCGAGGCGGGGCGCGGACTGGCCGGAGCGAATGTGCTGCTCGTCGAAATCAGTCTCGGCGCGATCAGCCGCCCCGACGGCCGCTTCACGCTCGATGTGCAGCCGGGCAAATACACGGTGCGGGTGAGCTTCCTCGGGTATCTCGACCTCTCGCGCGAAGTGATCGTGGAGACGGGACAGAGCGCGACGCTCTACTTCCCCCTCGAGGAAACGGTCGCCGCGACGCTCGATCCCTTCGAGATCCGCGCCGACCGCCCCCTCATCGATGTCCGCAAGACTTCGACCGCGCACAGCCTGACTTCCAACGAGCTCGCCGCCATGGTCATGCAGACCCCCACGCTCGACAACATCGCCGAGCAGCAGCCGGGCGTCGTGCGCGACCGCGGCCAACTCCACTTCCGCGGGGGCCGCGCGGAGGAGAACCTCTTCGTCGTCGACGGCATCAAGGTGCGCGACCTCCTCTCGGGCGAGTCGATGGGCAACGAGGTGACCGCGCGCTCGGCGAGCGAAGTGAATGTGATGACCGGGGGCTTCGACGCGCGCTACAACCAAGCGATGTCGGGCGTCGTGGAGACCCGCCTGCGCGAGGGCTCGAACCGCTGGCACGGGGCGATCGGGTACGAGACCGACATGCTCCTCGACGTCGAGGACCGCCACTTCGCGAATTTCGAGTTGAGCGGCCCGAATCTCGCCTTCGCTCCCCTGCTTTCGCTGTTGGGCGACGACCAGCCCGACGTCACCTTCTTCGGGAGCCTCTCGGCCGAGTTGTCGGACGGCTACCTGCCGAGCGTGCGCGACATGTCGGACGGCGAGCGGCGGCTGCGCTCTTCCGTGCGCGACCAATTCCTCGGTTCCGAATTCTCGTACGGGGACTTCTTCACGCCTCTCGCCGAGAACAACTGGCGCGCGGTCTTCAAGACCGCCTGGAAGCCGAGCCCCGACAACAAGGTCTCGCTCTCTTGGACGAAATCGCTCTCGATCCTCGCCGACTGGGGCAATCCCGACATCGGCGAGATCGACCGCAACCAGATCAACTATCCGTGGACGTGGGCCGGGCACCTCGACCATCACTACACGATCACGCGCGACGTCAACATCCTGAGCGGCACCTGGAACCGCTCCCTCGGCCAGAGCACGCGCACGGTGCTGCGTCTGTGGCGTCACTATTCGGGCAAGCGCCAGGATGTCTTCGGCAAGCGCTGGACCGACTACGACACGCGCCTCGATTCCGAGATGGGCGGCGATTCGAGCTTCGTCGACACGCCCTACTTCGTCGACATCGGCGACGCGCCCGACTGGCAGGATCGCTATGTGGTCGTCTGGGGCCTCGCCAGCGAGTGGGAGAAGCGCACCCCGACGCACAATCTCGAGTGGGGCTGGACCGGGGAGTATCACGATGTCCAGTACATGTCGCTGAACGCGCGCACGGTCGACGAGGCGGCCGGCCTGCCCCTCGGCGACGAGTTCGACCTCTTCCATGTGACGCCGAACGCGGGAAATCTCTACGCCCAGGATCGCTTCGAATACGAAGGCATGATGGTCAACCTGGGCCTGATCTACGACTATTGGTTCCCCGGCCCGCAGGTGGAGCGCGCGCTCAAGAACCTCTCGCGGCCGCACCTCACCCCCGCTCTGCGCGACAAGTTCTACGACGAGACCCACGAGCTTTTCGGCCATCGCTACAAGAGCCACCTGAGCCCGCGGGTGGGGATCTCCTTTCCCGTCAGCGAGGAAGCGCATCTCTACTTCAATTACGGCCACTACAGCCAGCGGCCGCCCTACTACTACGTCTATGCGAAGACGAGCTCGCAGTCGGGCGAGGAATATCCGCGCATCGGCAATCCGACCCTCAATCCCCAGATCTCGGTTTCGTACGAAATCGGCGGGGAATACCAGTTCAGCGACGAGACGGCGGCGAAGGCGACGCTCTTCTGGAAGGACATGTACGACTATCCGACCAGCATCCGTCTCGTGATGAAGGAGCGCACGACTTCGCGCAGCAATTTCTTCATGTACTGGAACATGGACTACGCGCGGTCGCGCGGCATCGAGCTGAGTCTGGTGCGCAACCGCAAGAACTTCCTCTCCGGTTCGCTCTCGTACACCTATTCGCTGGCGAAGGGAAAGAGCTCCGACCCGAACAAGACCAAGGTGATCCAGCAATCGGGCGGCGATTCGCGCGAACCGACCTTGGAGGAAGAGTTCCTGTGGTGGAATCGCCCGCACAAGCTGACGGCGCAGGTGAACTTCCTCGTGACCGAGAAGGAAGAGCCTCCGCGCTGGCTGGGCTTCCATTGGCCTCAGGACCTGAGCGCGCGGCTGTATTTCTCGCTGCGATCGGGGCGTCCCTACACCCCGCTCGACGCGAGCGACCGCCGGATCGGCGACCCCTACTCGCGCAACGGCCCCGCCGAGGCGACCTGCGATGTCTCGCTCACCAAGGGCTTCCGCCTGAGCGGGCGTCACATGAGCTTCTCGCTGAATGTCTACAACATCTTCGACTACCGCGCGCCGTACGAGTTCGATCCGGTGACCGGCGAAGCCTATGTCTACGGCGAAGGCGGGCTCACGCTTCCTCGCGAGAATCCCGACACCTACGCCGCCTATCTGGATGCGACCCGCGAAGAGCGCCTGGCGGCCTTCATCAGCGACTATCAGCGCCGCTATGGGAGCGACCCCAGCCAGCCGCTCATCGACAACTATGCTCTGCAGGTGGCCCAGGGCGTGCGCAGCGAGTACACCTCGAGCTATCTGGAATACCAGAACCCGTCGTACTACGGCGAAGGGCGCACCTTCCGGGTGGGGTTGACCTATGAATGGTGATCGCACCCGCGCGCCCGCGGGGTGGCGCTGCACGACGCTCGCCGCAACGGTGTGGCTCGCGTTCGCGCTCTTCGCGCCCGAAGCCGCCTGGGCGCAGACCGACCTCGGCGGCCAGCGGGTGGGCACTTCCTCGGGCGAATTCCTGAAGATTCCCTTCGACGCACGGGGTGCGGCGATGGCCTCGGCCACCTGCTCCTACATCACCGGCCCTGCCGCGCTCTTCTGGAATCCCGCGGGACTGGGGCTCGAGCGGCGCAAGGCGGTGCTCGTGAGCGGCATCGACTACCCCGCCGGCATCCCGATGGGCGCGGCGGTCGTGAGCCTTCCGTGGGGGCCGCTGCGCGGCAACATCGCCTTCGGCCTCGCCGCGATGAGCGTCTCGATGGACGAGACCGACGAGTTCCATCCGCTCGGCACGGGCCGCGATTTCACCTGCTCGAATTGGACGATCACGGCGGGCGCCTCCCGTTCCTTCACCGATCGCTTGAGCTTCGGCCTTTCCGTGAAAGTGTTCCATGAAGCGCTCGGCACCGAGGTGGGCGGCCCCTCCACCACCTCCTGGCTGCTCGACGCCGGCGCCATCTACTTCGTCGGCTTTCGCGAGGCGCGGATCGGAATCGCCCTGACCGGCTTCGGCCCCGATCTGCGCCCGGGGGGCAGCTTCACCAGCCACCGCTCGGGAGCGGAGATTCGCTACACGAGCTTCAGCCCCCCGACCTTCTTCCGCTTCGGCGCGAGCGTGGATCCCTATACGCGCGGGCCGTGGAAGACGCTCGCGTCGGTGGAGGTCGGACATCCGGCCGACAATCAGGAAGTCCTGCGCGCCGGCGGCGAGGTGAGCTTTCAGGAGATGCTCGCGGTGCGCGCCGGCTACGACTTCTCCGCCGACGCCCTGAAGCTGCACGCGGGCCTCGGGGCGCGCGTGCGCATGGGCGAGAGCCTCTTCCATCTCGACTACGCCTACTCGGACGGAGGCTATTTCGGCGGCGTTCACCGCTGGACGCTGAGGTACATCTGGTGAAACGGACGCGCGACAATAGCGCTCGGACGGCAGGCGCACCCCAGGCGCGGCGGCACGCGTGGCTGCGCGCCCTCGCGCGCCTGGCGGCCGCCTGCGCGCTCTTCCTCGGGCCGCTGCTCGCCGGATGCGGGGAGCAGATCGAGCTGCCTCCGCAGCCGGTCTATCACGCGCCCATTCCCGAGCCGGGCACCTTCAACCTGAAGAACGTCTGGTCGCTTCCCGCCCCCGGGGATCTGGCCATGTCGGGCCTCTACATCTTCGTGATCGAAGAGGGCGCGCGCGTGGGCACCTACTTCACGACGCGCTCGTCGCCGAGCAAACCCGCCTGGGTCTCGGAATATCAGGGCCTCACCGCGCCGGCGCAGGTGGCGGCCTGCAAACGCGACACGCTGTTCCTCGTGGTCGCCGATTCCGCCGACATGCGCTGCAAGATCTACAACTATCTCGGGGGCCCGCCGCTCTACAGCTTCACGGACAGCGCCTGGGTGGAATTCTCCGGGCTCGCCACCGACGGCGACCTCACGATCTACCTCGCGGACGCCGCGCGAGACACCATCCAATCGTACGACCGCTGGGGAAACCGCCTGCGGGTAGTGTCGGACTACGGTACCGGCAGCGGCTATGTCATCGATCCCCACGGCCTCTCTCACAACGGCACGGTGCTCGTCGTCGCCGATACGGGCAAGAACTGGGTGCAGCGCCTGCGGCCCGACACCACCGACATCGCCGCTTTCCCCGAGCCGATCGGCCGCCAGGAGGGCCTGCTCGTCGAGCCCATGGATGTCTTCTGCGAAAGCCGCGGAGAGTTCTTGTATGTCGCCGACACCGGACAGAACCGCGTGCTCAAGTTTCAGACGACGGGCGGATTCCAGGACACGGTCTATTCCCCCGAGAAGATTTCGCTCGAAACGCCCGTGCGCGGTCCGCGTTTCGTGTGCGGGGAGGATTCGCTCGTTTTCGTGAGCGATCCCGAGCAGAACAGGGTCGTGCTTCTCGAATTGAAGCCGTTGTGACGAAGGAGGGAGAGGTCCGGATGCGCGGGTGTCGGAGCAGGAGAGCGAATCGAGGCGAGCGCAGGCCGGCCGCGCGCATCGCGCTCGCGCGCGCCCTTGCGGCTGCCTGCCTGAGCGCCTGGCTCCTTCAGGCCGCCGTGGCCGGAGACGGCGATGTGCCCATCACCTATCGCACGACGACCGCCAACGACATGGGCCTGACCTTCTACAACAACGGATTTTTCGGCAACAACCTCGCTTCGCGCGAGCCTTCGCTCGAGTATCCCCTGGGCACCGAGGAAGACCACCTCGTGCGGGCCGGCCTCTGGGTGGGCGGCATCTACAGCAACGACGCCGACCTCGCCCATGCGACCCCGCGCGTGACGACCTCGACGGTCGACGGCTACTACGGCTCCACGAACACGCAGACCGAGAGCGAATTCGCTCCGCTCGGAACGATCCTCGAACGCTCGATTCTTCCCAACAGCCGGTACTTCGATCCCGTGCGCGCGAAATCCGAGCAGGACCTGATCTGCGTGTACGCGGCGGACGCGGCCCTCTCCGACACGCTCTTCCCTCCCCTGCCGGTGGAAGTCACGCAGGAGATCCTGCAATTCAGCTTCGAACCCTTCGACGCGATCCTGCTGGTCAACTTCTCGATCCGGAACATCCATCCGCAGAACCCGATCTTCGATCTCTTCGTCGGCTTCTACGCGGAAATGGCGAGCGGATGGAAGGACGCCTACGATTGCTGGCCGCCGAGCGGCACCTGCGGGCCGGGCAGCTGGTTCCAGAGGAAGGACATCGCCTACGACGATTCGCTGCGCCTGCTGATGGAGCATCACTATCAGCCCGAGATCGCGAACGTGCCCTCCTGGGCGGGCTATTCGCTGCTCGGCGTGCGCCCCGACTCGATCGCCAACAAGCGCGTGTCGTTCAACTGGTGGAACTGGGACCCGAGCGGCCAGTATCCCGACACTCCCGACACCGACCCCGAGCGCTACGAGGCGCTCTCCAACGGCGCGCTCGATCCCACCGGCGCGGTCGAGGCGCCGAACAACGACCCGGCGACCCTGATTTCGGTCGGTCCGCTCGGCACCGCCGCCTTCACCGATTCCCTCGGCGAGGAGCACTGGATCCTCGAGCCGGGCGACACGCTGGTCGTTTCCTTCGCGCTCGTCGGCGGCAAGCCCTCCCCGGACGCCGATCCCCCTCGCAACGCGCATCAGGACATCATGTTCAACGCGGGCTGGGCGCAGACCGCCTTCGACTTGAACTTCAACATTCCGGTGCCGCCGCCCTCGCCCGCGCTGCGCGTCGAGCCTTCGCACGGGCGGCTGCGGCTGTGGTGGAACGACGATCCCCTCTCCTTCATCGACCCCAAGAGCCGGACGACGGACTTCCAGGGCTTTCGCATCTACATGAGCGAGCTGGGAAAGACGGAAGGATTTGCGCAGCTCGGCGATTTCGATCTAGTCGACACGCTCTTCTTCGACACCGGTCTCGACTCCATCCAGGCGCCGGAACCGCTGGTCGTGATCGACGAGGGCGACACGCTCGTCTATCCCTACCGCTTCGACATCGACTCGATGCGCGACGGGTTCAAGTACTGGGTGGCGGTCACGAGCTACGACACGGGCACGCAGGACATCGATCCTCTCGAATCGGGAATCTCGCAGAACCGGATCTTCGCGATTCCCGGGGTGCGCGAGGACGAGACGCCCGGCGGGAAGGTGATCGTCTTCCCCAATCCCTACCATGGCGACGCCGCCTGGGACGAGACGCTCCTGCGTGACCGGTACATCTGGTTCGCGGGCATTCCGCGACGGTGCACGATCCGGATCTTCAATCTGGCCGGCGATCTGATTCAGACGATTCCCTTCGATGCGGCGACCTACGGCGGGCAGAATGTGCGCGGCATCTACGATCCGGACGATGTGTGGAACCCGGCGTCCGATGTGCCGGTCCTCTCGGGCAACATGGCCGCGTGGGACTTGACGACCCGCAAGGACCAGGCGATCGCGACCGGGTTGTACCTGTTCAGCGTCGAGGATCAGGACACCGGCGATGTCGAGCGCGGAACATTCGTGATCATGAAGTGAGCGCGGGCCGAGCCCGCGTGGAAGGCGCGAAAGTGGACGACACGCAAGAGAGCAGAGGGAACGCGATGCAGCCGGGCGTTCACGCCGCGTGCAACGTTCGCGGCGCTCGCGGCTCGCGCGAGGGCGCGCCGCGCGGCGGGCAGCGGACGGCGGGCCGCCTGGCCGTGCGCAGGGCGCTCTTCGCCTTCGCGCTCGCCGTGGCGCTCGGCGCGTGCGCCGGAGAGGAAGGGCCGATCGAAGGCCGGCAGCCGCCCCTCACCTATCTCGCCGTGCAAGGCGAGAGCCTGAATGTGGTCAACTATCACTTGATCCTCAACTGGGGCGCAACGGACGCCGACGGCTTCGTGATCGGATATGCCTACCGCTGGGACGGCCCCTGGGCCCCGATGCCCGGCGACAGCCTCTGGTGGGAAGACCCGGGCTGGACCTTCACCACTGCCACGCGCGACACCTTCGATGTTCCCGTCGTGGGAAGCTACGCCGAGCGCACTTTCCACATCCGCGCCATCGACGACGACCGCCAGGCCGATCCCATCGGGGCATTCCAGCGCTTTCGTCTCGAGAACGCTCCTCCGATCGTCTCCTGGTCGGATGTCACCCGCCATCCGACGCTCGCCCATCCCAGCCTCCCGGCAGTCTCCTTCGCCTGGAAGCCGGAGGACTACGACGGCCGCGCCACCGTTGCCGAGGCGGTCATGTGGCTCGACACGCTGCCCGGAGAGCCCGCGGCGCTCTCGCGCGTCACGGTAATCGGCGACACGGTGGGGGCCTTCTTCTCAGAGCACTTCCAGGGACGCTACGGCGCGCGCACGGCCTACCTGCAGATCTTCGACCGCGCGCGCACTCCCTCCGACACGATCTCCTGGACCTGGACGGTGGTCGCTCCCCAAGGGGAATACCTGCTCATCGACAACGCCTGGCCGACAATCGGACCCGGCCGCATCGACGACCTCTTCTGGCGCGCGCGCATGGATGCGGTCGCGCCGGGCAACTATCACATCTACGATGTCGAGACGGAGGGCCCCTTCCGCAGTCCGCAGGAAGCGCTCCCGCTCTTCAGCCTCTTTCGCGGCGTCGTGTGGTACGGGATCCAGAACTATTCCGGAAGCGCAACGCAGGACGAGGCGCTGCGCGTCGGGCTGGAACGGGCGCAAGATGCGATCGCTCCCTACATGGATGCGGGGGGGCACTTGCTGGTCAGCGCATTGAACGCGGTGGGAACCGCGGGCGCATTGAGCGACGGCTTCTGCCAGCAGGTCTTCGGAGCCGAGCGAATCTACGCGTATCGCGTCGAGATGGATTATGTCACCGATCTCACCCTGAACAGCGGATCGCCCCTCGGATGCGGCCCCCTCTTCGGAGGCGATACGCTGCGAGTGAGTGCGCGCCTCTCGAAGACCGATTGCTTCGCCCCGGGGGAAGCGCTCGAGCCGCTGCTCTGGGCGAACCCGGGAACGCTGGACACGACCCTGATCCCCATTCACGCCGAGGAGCCCGTCTACTTGGGCGCACTGGCGCGCCGCGGGGAGGGATCGTTCGCCCTCTTCACGACCCTTCTCAGCCGGTGCAACGAGGCCGATCAGCCGGGCGACCGCGTGGAGGGCCTCCTGCGCGAGATGTTCGCCCGCTGACTTCGGGCGGCCGCGCGCGCAGCCGCCCCCGCCCCCTTCCTCGCCCGCGTTGACCGGCACCGCCGGAAACGGTATACTTATCGTGGTTTCCGCTATCAACGGCAGCCTTGGCCATGGTTCTCGTGATTCTTGGCGTCTCGCACCACGGAGGGGATACCATGAAGCTCGCTCGCATCGTTCTCGTCCTCGGCGTTTTCCTGGCCCTGGGCATGGGCTCGGCGTCCGCCGAGGAGACGACCATCTACAATGTCCAGACGGGCATGCATCCGGTAGACACGATGGTGACGCTGCGCGATTGCGTCGTCACCGGCACCGGGTTCTGGGGCTTTTTCATCCAGGTTCCCGAGGCCAATCACCATCCCAGTTACGGCTATCAGTACTCCGGCATCTGGGTGTACTCGGGGAATCTGCATCTCGGCAAGGTTCGCCGCGGGGACCTCGTCGATGTGACCGGCTTCGTCGACGAATACTTCGATTTCACCGAGGTCGACATCGCGCACTCCCCCTGCACGCCGACGACCTGCAGCTTCACCGTCACCGGCACCGCTCCCGTTCCGACGCCGGTGACCGTCGACATCTCCGCCGTCAATCTGCCCACCGCCCCGCTGGCGGAAGCGTACGAGTCGGTCCTCATCCGCGTGGATGACGACGACACGAGCTTGTACGCCGGCGAGATGGACAGCTACGACGAGTGGTATGCGCGCACGAATCTTGCCCACGCCACCGGCGATTCCATCCTGGTGGATCACAAGTCGGCCGATCCCGAAGGGGACTTCGACTACGCCCAGCCCGACGAGAATCAGCTTCTGACCTTCGTGCAGGGCATCCTCGACTACAACTACTCAGCGTTCAAGATCGACCCGCGCAATTGCCCCGAGGATCTGGGCATGGGCTGCGCGCCCGAGCTGCGCGCCGCCTGGGCGGTCGACAACACCCATGTGGACGTGCTCTTCGCCGTGGACGTGGAGGAAGAGAGCTCCGAATCGATCTACAACTACTACATCGACTCCGGCCTGAGCGTCACGAACGCGGAGCGCGACGACAGCAACCATCGCCTCGTGCATCTGACGACCGCCCCGCAGACCCCGGGCATCATCGACATCATCTATGTGGAAGCGGTCTTCTCGGAGGGCGGGGTCGAGATGGATCAGGCCGACTTCACCTTCACGCAGGGGATCACACCGATCTACACCCTGCAGTATGTTCCCGACCTGCTCTCCGACGCCTCTCCCTATCGCGATGTGGTCGTCACCACCACCGGACGCGTCACCGGGATGGACGGCCGCTACTACTTCCTGCAGGAGGGCGACGCCGGCCCCTTCAAGCACCTCTACAGCCGCGTGAGCGCGGTCGGCGATATCGCGGTCGGCGACAGCGTGATCGTCGCGGGCCGGATCACCGAGTACTACGATCACGAAACCGAGCTCAGCTATCATTCGGGCGTGCAGGGCTACCGGAACCTCGGGCCCGCCCAGCACGACGTCATCGTCACCGAGGTGAACGCGCACGATCTGCTCTACGATGCGTTCCCCAACGATCTCAATCCGCCCGACGACAACGCGCCCGAACCTTGGGAACATGCGCTGGTCAAGATCCGCCAGCCGTGCTATCTGGACAGTGTGCCGGGCGAGGCGGCGCTCTACGGGGAATGGTGGCTGCAGCCGGGGACGGGAACGCCACCCGACACCTGCCGCACCGACTTCCTTCACGACATGAACGAATACGGCGAGACCCTGCGCTTCATCCCGACCCAGGGAGACAGCATTCGCCTCACCGGGATCGTGCGCTTCGAATACAACATCTATCGGGTGATCCCGTTCGACCGCGATCACATCGAGATGCTGCATTACGGCGGTTCGGTGAACGATCCGGGGCAGGCGTATGGCCTGCGCCTGTCACCGAATCGTCCCAATCCCTTCCGGGCGAATACCCAGTTCCGCTTCCACCTCGAAGAGGATGCGGCCTCCGTTCAGGTGACGATCTTCGATGTGACCGGCGCGGTGGTGCGCCATCTGGTGAGCGGAAAGGCGATGAAGGCGGGCGAGCACAATCTCTCCTGGGACGGCGCGAATGACGACGGCGCCCCCTGCTCCTCCGGCGCCTACTTCTATCGCCTGGATGTGGACGGCCGCAGCGAGTCGCGTTCGATGATCCGCCTCGACTAGCGAGACGGCGTGTCCGCCTCGTCGTTTGCGCATCCGGCATCACGCCGGGACAGCGCGCGGTGAGGAGGGAACGAGCCGAGGGAACGAGAGCCCGGGGCATCCGCCCGGGCTCTCCTCATTGCAGGCGCCGGAAGAAGGAACGAGGCCGCATCCCCTTCGCCCGCACCGGCTCCGTCGCCGGCCGAGGCGGCGTGTCGATCAGCTCCAGCGGTCGCCGTCGCGCTCGCGGGTGAAGTCGATCAGGCGCATGCCGCCGCGCCCCCGTCCGCCTCCCCGCAAACGCCTCCAGATGTCGCCGGGCCCGAAGCCGCGCAGGAAGAGCCAGCCGAAGACGAAGCCGCCCAGGTGGGTCACATGGGAGATGTTGTCCCGGCCGGGCTGAATGGAGCTCAAGAGTGCGATCGCGGCGAGGAAGATGACGAAGATGCGTACGGGAATGGGGATCAAGAAATACAGCATCACCCGCCGGTGGGGAAAGAAGAGCGCGTAGCCCATCAACACCCCGTAGATCGCGCCGGATGCGCCCACGGTCGGAATGTCGGCATGGGGAGTCACGACCGCATTCAACAGTCCGGCTCCAATGCCGGAGAAGAAATAAAAGGAGAGGAACCGGCGGGTGCCGAGCACGCGTTCGATATCGGAGCCGAACATCCAGAGGATGAACATGTTGATGAGGATGTGAAAGATGCCGCCGTGCAGGAACATGTAGGTCACGGCCTGCCAGATGCGGCCGTGCCAGAAGGCGGCGGGGACCATGCCGAAGAGATAGATGAAGCGCCCTGCGAGGTCTTGCCCATGATTCACGCTGGGCAAGCTGATGATGTTCTGGACGAGATAAATGATCACATTCCAGATCAGGAGGTACTTGATCGCCTCGGGGATCAGCCCTCCAATTTGGGAGCGCTCATAGCCGTTCGACAATGGAAGGCCCTTTCCCCTTTCGCGAGCCGCGCGGAAAGCACGCGCCCGGAAGCGAGGAATCGCTCCCGGGCCGCACGCGAGGAACCCGCCCGAACGCGAGCTATGCGATCGTTGGCTAACTCTTGGCGATGCGCAGCTTGTCGTGGCCTTCGTTCGCCCGGGCGCCCGCGGCCGCGCGGGCCGCATCTCCCATGATGCAATTGCCCTGGAAGACGGCGCCATCCTCGATCAGGAAGCTGCTCGAATGGACATCGCCTTCGAGCCGCGCGCCCTTCAGCAACTGCACCTTGCCGCGCACGCGCACCTGGCCGTAGATCCGCCCGGTCACGACCGCCGAGTCCGCGCTCACATCGGCCTTCACGACCCCGCTCGGCCCGACGACGAGCCCTTCGGTCACGGCCACCTGGCCCTCGACATCCCCGTCCACGCGCAACGAACCGTTCACCCTCAGCACGCCGTTGAAGCTGGCTCCGCTGCCGATGATCGTCGCGGAAGCGGAATCCAGGCGCTGCCGATCGTCCACGATACCCTCCTATACGCGCCGACCCATCGTGTGCGCGCCTATCCTCGCATCCGCAAAATGCTCCTTCAACGCCTTTCTCCGCCGCCGGGCGGAAGTGCTGCGCGACTGCGCGGTTCGGCGCGGCGCGCCTCCCCCGTGGGCCCCGCGCTTCATTCCATGCCCAGCGCGCCCGGCAGGGCCGCGCCCTCGGCGGGCCCCTCGAGGGCCCGCAGCACGATCGCGGTCAGATCGTCCTCCGCGTGCACCTGCCCGGTGTGGGCCCGCACCGCCTCCAGGAGACGGTGGCAGATGCGCCGAGCCGAATCGGCCGGCGACACCGACCGCGCGAGCTCGACCAGGCGCTCCACGCCGAACATCTCGCCATCCTTGTCCATCGCCTCGGTGATGCCGTCGGTGTAGAAGATCAGCAGATCTCCCGGGTCGAGATCGATGAATTCCTCCACATACCGCGCTTCCGCGAGCGGGCCGAGCAGCGGTCCGCCCGCCGTCAGCCATTCCACCTGGCCGCCCGCGCGCAGGAGCAGCGGCGGATTGTGGCCGGCGTTCGCGTAGGTGAGGCGCCCTCGTTCGCGGTCGAGAACGCCGTAGACCGCGGTCACGAAGACCGAGTTCTCGACGCTCTCGAAGATCAGGCGATTCACTTTGGCGAGGATCACGCTGATCGAGTAGTTGTTGCGAATCTCCGCGCGCAGGCTGGCCCGAAAGGTGGCCATCAGGATGCCCGCCGCCACGCCTTTTCCGGCGACATCTCCGACCATCAGGCCGAGCTGGTCGGGCGTGATGGGCACGAAGTCGTACACATCGCCGCTCACTTCGCGCGAGGGATGATTGAAGGCGGCGAGATCGAACCCGGGGAAGCGCGGCGCGTCGGCCGGCAGCAGGCGCATCTGGATGCGGCGCGCGATCCCGATCTCGTCCTCGAGCCGGCGCTTCTCCACGCTCTGCTCGTGCAGCCAGGCGCGCTGGATCGCGATCGCCGCATGCAGCCCGAAGGCCTGCAGCAGCTCGAGGTCGCGGGCGGAGAAGGCGTCGGCGCGATCGTTCTCGAGATTGAAGATTCCGACCAGCTCGTCCTGGACGATCAGGGGAATGGCCATCTCGGAGCGCGTGGCGGCGCGCGCTTTCTTGTAGCGCGGATCGGAACCCACGTCGGGCAGGATCACCGGCTGGCGGTTCTGGGCCGCCCATCCGACCGCGCCTTCTCCGAGCTTCAGGCGCACGCTCTCCTCGGCCCCTTCCGGGTACCCCTCGCCGTAGAACCAGTTGACCTCGTCGGTGCCGGGCGGATGGAGGTAGATGCCCACCGCCTGGAAGTCGATCAGCTCGCGCAGGAGATCGATCATCAATGGCAGGATCGCATCCAGCTCGAGGGTGCGGGCCAGCTCGAGGGCGACCCGGTCGAGCAACTGCCCCTTGCGCCGCTCGAGGCGCAGCTCCTCGTCCGGGTCCAGACCGGCGGGCGGATCATTCGTCATGCACCACTCCCTGGCGCCGCCAGTCGTCGGAAGGCGCGAGCACCCATTCGCGTCTTTGCAGGATCGCGCGCGCCTCGGCCCGGAATCCCGTTCGCGGATCGGGATTCGCGGGGTCGCTTTCGAAGAGGACCAGGTTCTCGCAACCGAGATTCCACGGCGAATGGGGGGCCCACTCGCGAATGCCTCGCGCGCGCAGCCCGCAATAGACGCCCACCGCCTCGTCCGCGCTCAGACGGGAAGCCTGCTCGGGATGCGCGATCGCGCCGCGCAAGCCGAACGCGGGATCCATCGGCATGCCGTCGGAGCCGAAGACGAGCGCGACCCCGCAATCGAAGACCTGGCGCAAGGGGTTCGCGCGCGCACGCCGCTTCTCGCCCAGCGCGCGGTCGTACAAGCCGCCGGCCTGCCCCCAGCGCGCGGCGAAATTCGGCTGCATCGAGAGCCGCATGCCGACCCGCGCGGCGCGTTCGAGCTGGGCTTCGTCGATGAGCTCCGCGTGCTCGAGCGAGATCCACTCCCCCGCCTGGCGCCCGCGCTGGGCGGCGATCCGCTCGGACACGCGGATCACCTGCTCGATGGCGGCATCGCCGATCGCGTGAACGGCGACCGGCAGGAGATGCGCGCGACAGCGGCCCAGCAGCTCGGCCAGCTCCGCATCGCCGTAGAGCAGGCGCCCGGCAGGGGCGCCGTCGGCGAAGGGCTGCGCCAGCGCCGCGGTGCGCGCTCCGATCGAGCCGTCGGCGAAGACCTTGATTCCGCCCAGGCGCAGGCTGTTGCGCTCGAGCCAGCCTTCCTCGCGCAGCCGAAGGGCGAGTTCGATTTGCGCCGGGCGGAAATGGAGCAGCACTTCTCCGCGCAAGGTGCCGCGCTTCAAGAGACCGAGGTACGCGTCGGCCGCGCCTTCGCTGCCCATCTCCGAGACGCGCACGATGCCCATGCGCATGGCCGCGTCCTGCGCGTCGAGGAGGGCCTGTTCCCGCTCGGCGGGCGTCGGCGGCCAGATGGTCGCGAGCCCCATCGCGCGCTCTTCGGTCAGGACACCGCGCGGATCCAGATCCGGCCAGCGCAAGGCCGCCTGCGCCGCCGCGCGGGAATTAAGGAGCGCCAGGTGCCCGCAGACCCGGCAGAGAATCGCCGGGCGATCGGGAACGGCGAGGTCCAGCTCCGCCTGTTGCGGCACGCTCGCATCCTGCCAGGCGGTCTCGTCCCATCCTTCAGCCCACAGCACGGCCTTTTCGGGATGCGCGCGCGCGTAGGCCTCGAGCGTCGAGAGAAGCTCATCGCGCGATGCGACCGAGCCGAGGTCCAGCCGTTGGCGGCTGAGCCCCAGATGCAGCAAGTGCACGTGCGCGTCCCAGAAGCCGGGCACCGCGAAGAGCCGCGGCCGCCGGTCTTCGGGGGCAGGCCGGTGGAAGGCGAGACGCCCCTGGCGGAAGGTCAGGTCCCATGGCCCCGGATGATCGGAATCGGACGGGCGCAAGGCCACATCGCGCAGGGTGAAGTCGAGCGTCATGGCGCGCACCTTCCCTCGAGCGGCCTACAGCCAGTAGAGAATGCGGCCGCAATTCTCGCATGTGGGAAGCGCGCTGGTCTCCGAGACGGTCGGCTTCGAGGAAGTGGGCAAGGCCTGGAAACAGCCCAGGCAAATGCGGTTGATCACCGGAACGACCGCGCGCTCGTACTTGCGACGCACCCGTTGATACAGCCGGAAGTCGGAGGTGGGGATCTGCTTGACGAGACGGCCGCGGGCGGTCTGCAACTGCTGGAGACCGTCCACGGAGAAACCGAGCGCTTCTTCCTTCTTCTTGCTCGCCGGATCCTCCACCTCCCGGATCATGAGCTCGAGATCCTGGAGCTGGGCCAGCCGTTGCACGCGATCGCTCACTTGAATCCCTCCCGCACAACCTCGGCGAATTCCGAGAACGAACGGACCGCGAGCAGCTTCTCGCGCACGGCGTCTTCGCTGACGATCTCGACGATCTTTCCGAGCAGCGGAAGGTATTCGTGCTTGCGGTCTTCGTATGGAGCGACGATCAGAAAGAAGATCCGGCAGGACTCGCCGTCGAGCGCTCCGAAGTCGATGCCCTTGGACGAGAGCGCGAAAACCACGCGGGTGTTCATGGCCGTCGTGCTGCGGCCGTGCGGGACGGCGACGCCTTTGCCGAGCCCCGTGCTCCCCAGGCTCTCCCGCCGGCGGATCATCTCCAGCAGGCTCGGATCGGCAGTGGAGCCGTCTTCGCTCAAGGCGCGCGCCATCTCGACCAGGACCCCGTCTTTGGTGCGAGAGCGCAGTTCAGGAAGGAAGCGCGTCTCATGGAAGTAGGAGAGCAGATGTTCGGCCGTCATCCCGCCTCCGCGTCGTCGTGCCCGGATTCGCGTCGCGAAGACCCTACCTTACCGGGCATCCGCGCCGAGTACAATCCCGAGAATCGATGATCATCGATGACGCCGTCCGGGAACCCATCCGCCGGCCCCGGGCGCATCCCCCCCGTCCCCGCATCGCCCGGACTACGGCGCCCAGCGCGGCGGCCGAAGCCTCGTCACCGATTCAGCGGGAACCCAACCGCGCATCTCGTCGGACAGCCACACCTCTCGCCAATCGCCCGCATCCCGCCCGACTTTGAGAAGCGTTCCCGCGTGCAGCGCGAACTGCACCGTTTCCTCGCCGCGCGGGCCCGCGTGCACGCCGACCTCGTTCGAGACGATCACTCCTGAAGGCCCGGAGCGCACCTGATAGGCTTTGAGCGCAATGCCTGCGACGGCCAGCGCGGTGAGGCCGGCGAGCACGGGAAGCGCCCGGCCGCACAGCCGCGCCAGGCGGCCTTCGAGAAGCCAGCGCCCGGCCATGAGCAGGCTCCCCGCCCACACGAGAGCAAGCAACGCGCCGACTGCATCCCCCGGACGATACCCGTCCAGGAGAGACGCGAAGAGATCGAGGAGCCAGGAGCGCTCCGCCGCGGGCAGGCGATCGCGCGAACGGGCCGACGCGATCTTCAGGTTGTGGCGGATCTGGGGATCGCGGGGATCGAGACGGCGCGCCTCTTCAAAATAGGCGACCGCCCAGCCCGCCTCGCCCGCCTTGAAGGCGCTGCAGCCGAGATTGTAGTAGAGCCCGGCGGACGCCCATCCTTGTTCGAGAACATGGCGATATTGCTCGAGCGCTTCGTCGTAGTCGCTTTCCGCATAGGCGCGTTCCGCCTGGCGCAAGGATGCGGACACGCCCTCGGGCAGGGCTCCCCGGGCGGGCGCGCCGCATAGGGCCGCCCCCAGGGCGGCGGCCAGGAGAAGCGGCAAGGCGGTCGACCCCACGGCCTGGCGCTTGCGTGCGTTCCTTCCCCGCACCAGCCGAAAGGCGCTCTCGAGCTCTTCCAGCATCCCCTCCATCTCGGTCACGCGCTGCAGCGCTTCGCCGGGAGATGATCCCGCTCCGAAACGAACCTCCTCCGACCAGTCGAGCATTCCCGTGACGCGATCGGCGAAGGAACCGACGCCTGCTTCCGTGAGCGCTTCGCGCAACTCCGAGCGACGCGTGCCGCGCACGGGCAGGTTCAGCCACGCGCTCAGATATTGCTCGAGCGCGTGCGCCGCCTGGGCGGCCGCCGCTCGGGAATCGGCCTGGGCAGCCGGCCCGGCCCGCAACGCGGACAACTGCGCACGCGCCTCGCGATAGGCGCGGCTTCTGCGCGCCAGGACGGGATTGCTCACGGCGGCGAGCCTGCGCCGCCGCAGATAGGCCGCCCCGCCGAGCAGGAGCAGCGGAACCAGGTGCACGGGAGAGATCGACGAACCTTGAGAAACGGGATGAAGATGCCGATCCAAGTCGCTTTCTATGTAGAGAATGTCTTCGCCTAGAGTGAGGTCGGACGCCGCTCCCATGGCGGCCGCCGTGCCCGCACCAACCGAGATTTCGATCGGTCCGCTCTCGATCGTCCGGTAGCGGCGCCCCACGGGATCGAAAAATGAAAAGCGCACGGAATCGAGCCTCACCTTTCCCGTGCGCGAGGGCACGAGCACCTGGGTGAAGGTCTTCTCCCCCTCGATCCTGTCCTCGCTCGCTCGTGAGGTGACCGCCTCGCCCGAATCGTAGACGCGCAGGCCTTTCCAGTCCGGCCACTGCGGCGCGCCGATGGTCTGGATATGACCCGCACCGCGCACTGTCGCTTGCAGCGTGAACGGTTCGCCCTGGCGCGCTTCCGGAGGATCGACGCGGACATCGAGGGAGTAGTCTCCGACGCTTCCCGTGAATCCGGAGGGGCGGCCCTCGTCGGGAAGAGGCAGCACCCGCACACGCTTCGCCGCCGTCGTCAAGGGAACGGTCCGCCGGTCGAAGAAGCCCCGGTCGAAGAAATCTCCGAAGGGGCTGCGCGACCTCCGCGAACGCTCGGGCACCACGCAAGTGACGCTCGCCGGCCCGATCTCCAGATCGCCCGCCCGGGTGGGAAAGAGCGCCCAGGCCATTTCGCGCACCAGGTAGCGCGCTCCATCCATCTCCACCCAGTAATCGCGTTGCGCGCCGAGATCCTCTTTCCAGAATCCTTCCGCCGAAGGCGCGGCGAATTCGCCGATGTCGATCACCTGGACATCTTCGCGCTGATACAACCGGAAGCGCATCGTGACCTGCTGCTCGACGAAGGCTTCACGCGGCTCGATGTCGACGCGCGCGAAGAGGCCATCCGAAGCCGCGGGCGCCGATCCCGGTTGGGCGGACCCGCGCGGGGCCGGCCCTCCCCCCGGAAGGGCGCCGGCCGGAGGGCCGCTTCCCGGCGCACCGCCGCCGGCCGCGCCGGCGGAGACTTCGAGCGTGAGCATTTCGCTCTGATAGCGCGTGCCCCCATCGGTGACCGCGATCGGACCGATGTGGAAGGTGCCTTCGCGCCGGCCGACGACGATGTAGTTGAACGAAGTCGAGCTGGAGAGACGGCCGTTCACCCAGTTGATGTTGCTGCTCCGCCCCGACTGGTGGAACTCGAGGCCTTCGACGGGCGGGATCTCGGGACGCAGGTTGCCGCCCGAAATGCCGTCGAGGGTGATCGTCAGCAGGGCTTGCCCGTTCAAGGCGATGCGGCCGCGGTCGAGCTGAGCTTCCACAGTGGAGGCCGCTCCGGCAGGAATGGCAGCGAGGGTCCACGCGAGCAGAAGGCAGGCGCAAGCGAGGGAGGCAAGCCGGCGACCCCACGCGTGAGGACGGCGCGAGACGCGCGCGCTTCGATGGCGCGCAACAAGTGCCGTGCGCCCGCGGGGAAAGCACGACACCCGAGAAGTTCGCGAGCTCATCGAGAAAAACCGCATCATCGCCCCGCTCCTACCAATCCTTCTCCACGCGCACATTGCGCGAACGCGCCCGGAAGCGCTCTTTGAGCAGGTCGCGCTCCCGCGCCTCGAGCCCTCTCAGGATCTGCATTGCCTGGGCCGCATCCTTGGCCTCGTTCTCGTCGCGCTGCTCGCCGCCCATCTGCGCTTCCTGCCCCTGCTGCTCCTGCTGCTGATCTTGCTCCTGTTGCTGTTGCTGTTGCTGTTGCTGTTGTTGTTGTTGCTGCTGCTGTTCGTCTTGCGGCTCTTGATTCTGCTGCTCGCTCTGCTGTTGATCCTGCTGCTGCTGCTGTTGATCTTGTTGTTGCTGCTGCTGATCCTGTTTCTGCTGTTGCCCGTCTTGCTGGTCCTGTTGCTGATTCTGCTGCCCCTGGCCGCCGGATTGTGAGGAATCCGCTTGCGCCTGATCGAGCATGCGCTGAGTCAACTCGAGATTGCGCTTCGCATCCTCGTCTTCCGGATCGGCGCGCAGCGCTTCGACGAAGGCTTCGCGCGCAGCTTGCAGATCGCCTTTCGCGAAGAGGGTGTTGCCCAGGTTGTACTGCACGCGCCCAACGAGATCCTCTTGCGCGCGCGCCTTCGCCTGGTCGAAGGCGCGGATCGCCTCGTCCCACTCCGCGCGGTCGTGATGCAGATTCCCGAGATTGAAGCAGGGACGCGCATCCTCGGGATGCTTCCCTCGGAAGACCTCGTTCTCTTCGAAGAGCTCGCGCCAACGCTCGTCCGAATACTGGCCGGTGGCATTCGAGCCCGGCGTCGCGGATGGCTGGTTCGGAGCGCCAGGCGTGGAAGCGGTCGACGGGTTCCGGTTCGCCGCGGGACCCGGTCCCAGCCACTGCGGCTGCGGCTGCCCCTGTGCTGCCGGCCGCTGGACCTGCGCCGGCGCCGGCCGCCGCTGCGCTTGCACCGGCACGGGCCGCTGCGCTTGAACCGGGGGCAAATGCGATGCCGACGCGAACGCGATCAAGAGCGCGCTCGCGGCGATCCGGCCCGCGAACAGCCAACGGCGGCGAATGGCTCCGCGCCGCAGCGGAATCCAGAGCTCGAAGAGCAGGAGAATCAGCGCCGGCCAGACGAAATACCGGTAGCGCTCCTCGTACAACACCCGCACGCCGCTCTCCAATTCGCGCTTCTCCATGCCTTCGATCGCATCGACGATGCGTTGCAGCCCGAGCGTTCCTCCGGCGCGCACATAGGCGCCCCCCGTCTCTTCCGCCACGCGCTTCAACGGCTCTTCTTCCAGACGCGTCATCACCACGCGCCCTTCGCGGTCTTCCTTGTATCCCTGGATCCGCCCGCTCGCGTCGCGGCGCGCGATCGGCTCGCCCGCTTCGCTGCCGAGCCCGACCGTGAAGACCCGGATGCGCGCCTCGCGCGCCTCGCGCGCGGCCGCGAGATAGTCCCCCGCGTGATCCTCGCCATCGGTGATGAGGACGAGCGCTCGCTGGCCCTGGTCCTCCCCCTCGCCTCCGAACGCGCGCGTCGCCACGCGCAAGGCCTCTCCCAGATTCGTGCCCGGCTGGGGAATGAGATCGGGCGTCATGTAGTCGAGAAACATGCGCGCGGCGGAATAGTCCAGCGTGAGCGGGCACTGGATGAACGCTTCTCCCGAGAAGGCGATCAGGCCGACGCGGTCGCCCTTCAAGCGGTCGAGCACCGCCGAGATCTCGTGGCGCGCGCGCTGCAGACGGTTGGGCTTGATATCTTCGGCGAGCATGCTCTCGGAGACATCCAGCGCGAAGACCACATCGCCGCCCATGCGCTTCGCGGTGACATACTGGGTTCCCCGCTGCGGGCGCGCCGCTCCGAGAATGAGGCAGACGAGCGCGACGAGCAGCACGAGCAGCCGCCATTCGCGCGCGCGCCCGGAGAGATGCGCGGTCAACCGCCCGGCCATCGGGCCCTTCAACGCTTCGGCGAGCGCGCGGCGCCCGGCGCGCAGCCGCAGCCATGCCGCCAGTCCCAACAACGGCACGAGCGCGAGCAGCCAGAGGATTTCGGCGTAGGCGAAACGCATCGCTCAGCTCCTCCGCTCGCGCGGCGAAAGCCGTGTGGCCTCTTCCGCACCCTGCTTGCACGCGCGCCTGCTCACGGCAATCTCCTCAACCAGGTGAAGCCGAGCGCCAGTTCCAGCAGAACGAGCGCGAGCGCGGGCCAGAGCAGCGGCGCGCCGATGTCGCGATACTCGACGAATTCCTCCTGCTCGACTTCCGTCTTCTCCAGCTCGTCGATGCGCGCGTAGATCTGCTCCAGGGTGGGCAGGTCGGTCGCGCGGAAATAGAGCCCGCCGGTGGAATCGGCGATCGCCTGCAAAGCCCGTTCATCCAGGTCGACCTGCACCTGGCGGATGCGCCGCCCGAAGATGGGATCGTCGAAGGGATAGGGCGCCATTCCGCGCGTGCCCGCCCCCACCGTGTAGATCTTCACGCCCAGCGAACGCGCGAGCCCCGCGGCGGTGAGCGGCTCCAGCGCGCCGGTGTTGTTCATCCCATCGGTCAGGAGCACGATCACGCGGCTCTTGCCGGGAATCTCCTTCAGACGATTCAGCGCGTTGCCGATCGCCATCCCGATCGCCGTGCCGTCCTGGATGTCGCCGATCCGCACTTCGTCGAGCAGGCTGAGGAGCACGCGGTAATCCATCGTCAGCGGACACTGCGTGTAGCTTTCCGAGGCGAAGACGACCAGCCCGATGCGATCGCCCGCACGCCCTTCGATGAACCGGCGGGCGACTTGCTTCGCGGCGGCCAGCCGGTCGCCGGGAGGAAAGTCGAGCGCCCGCATGCTGCCCGAGATGTCGAGCGCGAGCACGATGTCGATGCCTTCCGAATGCGTGGTGACTTTGGTGCTCCCCAGGCGCGGGCCGGCGAGCACGAAGACGAGCAGCAGGAGGGCCAGGGCGCGCAGGAGCGGCAATGCGCGCGCCAGCAGGGCGCGAGTTCCGGCGCGCAGCGCGAGCCCGGGCGGCGGAGAGAAGCGCAGCCCGCCTTCCATGCGCGGGCGAAGCCGCCACCAGAGCGCCCCCGCCAAGGGCACGAGCAGACCGAGGAGCAGCAGCCAGGGACGGGCGAAGCTCATCGTTCCCCTCCCTTGGCTTCGGCTGCGTGCGTCTCCTTCTCGGGGGCCCGCGCCCGGCCCGCCGTCTTCGCGCCGCCCCCTTGCCCCGCTTTCTCGCGCGCCTGCTCTTCGGCTTCGCGGGCGCGCTCCTCCTCGCGGACGAAGATTTCCTCGGTCGTCTTGACGAGCGAGGCCGCGCGCCCGGCGAGGTCCCGCGCCTCTCCGAGGAGCGGCGTCTCGCCGGCGAACTTCACCCGGTCGGTGCGCGCGAGCCAGTCGGCCAGGTCGTTCTGCTCGCGCACCGGCAGCTTCGTCTTGGGCAGCCAGCGGACGATTTCCGGACGAGTCGCCTCCAACGCGGGACGCAGCCAGCGGCGGCCGAGGTAGCGCCGCAGGATCCAGGAGAGCTCCTGCGCGAAGGCGCGCATCTCGCCCTTCTCCGCGAGCGCCAGCGATTCGAGGCGTTCGATTCCCCGCTGGAATTCGATTGCGGGAGGAATCTCCGGCAAGGGGACCGTCACGCCCGCCACGCGCCGCCTGCGAAGGAGCAACCACGCGAGGACCGCCGCCAGCGCGAGCGCGCCCGCGAGAAATGCGGCCCACCAGGGGAACCCGCGCAGGGAGACGAGCGGAGCGAGCGGGCGCAGCGCCGTGTCGGTGGCGGCGAGGCGTCCGCCCACCGGCAGGCGGAAGGCCTTCGCGACCGCAAGGGTGTCGCCGGTTCGGGAAACGAGGGCGGCCTCAGGAATGCGAACCGCTCCGGGACGCGCCACGAGGGCGCGGATGGCATAGTCCCGCGCGCGCCGCTCTCCGGGCGCGCGCACCGCGGTCGAATCGCGCGAAAGGACGATCAGCGAATCGCCGGGAAGCGGCCAGGCCAGATGAGCGGGTTCGGCGCTCGCGGGCCAGCTTCCCGACCATCGCAGCGTGAAGATGTCTCCGACGCGGACGGAATCGGGAGGGGATTGCGCGCTCCAGCGCACGCCCGTCTCGCTGCGATTCCCTCCGCATCCCGCGTGCAGAAGCACGAACAGGAGCAGGAGCGGCGCGACGATCGAGATCCGCGCTCGTGCGATGCGTTGCGGAATCGCGCCAAAGGCTCGGCGAGCGAGCGAGCGAGCGCCGGGCAAGCGGAGCGTGATCGTCTGCTTCGCGTTCATTCGCGCGCCAGCCTCTTGGCTCGCAGCCGGAAGAAGGCCAGCAGGGGATCGACCGCGTCCTCCCCCGCGCGCAGCGTGACGCGATCCACGCGGTGGCGGGCGAAGAGGCTCGCGATCGCCGCCTCCCGCGCCTTCTCCGCGCGGGCGAGACGGCCAAGGGCCGCCGGGTCGCTGGTGTCGAAGAGGAACCGTTTGCCCGTCTCAGGATCTTCCCACTCGAGCAAGCCCAGGTCGGGCCATCCCGTGCGCAAGCCGGTCTGCGGCGCGGGCGTCCCCGCCTGCGCGGCGGCCGCTTGCTCGAAGGGGTCGCGGATCTCGACGCCGATCAAGTCGTGCTTGCGGGCGAGCGTCCCGAGCGGGCCGTCCAGCGGCCCGGCCTCCACCAGGAAATCGCTCAGAAGGAAGACGACGCTCCGGCGCCGCAGCACGCGCGCAATCCGCTCGCACGCGCCCGCCATGTCGGTCCCATTTCCCGCCGGGCGGCCGTAGAGGATCTCCCGGATCAGGCGCAGGCCGTGCGCGCGGCCCTTGTGCGGCGGGATGAAGGTCTCGGGCCGATCGGTGAAGGTGAGCAGCCCGACCTTGTCGTGATTGTTGATCGCCGAGAAGGCGATCAGCGCGCCCACTTCCGCGGCCGCTTCGAGCTTGCTTCGGCCGTGGCTTCCGAAGCTCTGCGAGCCGCTGAGGTCGACCGCGAGGAAGATCGTGAGCTCGCGCTCCTCGACATATTTCTTCACGAAGGGCGTGCCGTAGCGCGCGGTCACATTCCAGTCGATCGTGCGGATGTCGTCGCCGGGCGTGTACTCGCGCACCTCCGCGAATTCCATCCCGCGCCCCTTGAAGACCGAGTGGTACTGCCCGGCGAACACTTCCGTGACCGCCGCGCGCGTGCGGATCTCGAGGCGGCGGACCTTGCGCAGGATCTCCTCGGGCAGCACCCCCGAAGAGTCCGCGCCTTCTCCACGCGGCGCGCGCCAGCTTCCCAGCGGGCGCTCGGGCGCGGACCACGCCGCCGCGCGCGATCCTCCCGCTCCGGGGGCCGCCTCCCTGCCCGGCCGCGTGCGCGCGGCCCGCTGTCTGCGCCAAACGAACGCCATGCCTCGTCGCCTCGTGAAATCGCCACCGTGCGCTTGCGGGTTCGAACTTCGAATCAGCCCCGCGCGCAGGCCGCATCAGGGGACGCGCAGTTGATCGAGAATTCGCCGCACGATCTCTTCCGAAGTCACCTCGCGCGCTTCGGCCTCATAGGTCACGATCACCCGATGGCGCAGCACATCGAGCGCGATCTCCTTGACATCCTCGCCGTAGACCGAGCCGCGTCCCGCGAGAAAGGCCATCGCCCGCCCCGCCATCGCGAGCCCGAGCGTCGCGCGGGGCGAGGCCCCGTAAGCGATCAACTCCTTCAAGCCGCTCAGCCCGGAATGGACGCGCTCGGGATCGCGCGTCGCGATCGTGAGGTCGACGATGTAGTCCTTCACCGACTGCGCCATCGGAATGCGCCGCACGATCTCGCGCGCGCGCAGGATCGAGGGGCAATCGAGCACCGGGCGCACTTGCGGAAGCGTCTCGGCGGTCATCCGCTCGAGGATGCGCATCTCCATTCCGCGATGCTCCTCGAGACGCTCGGGATAGTCGACTCGCACCTTCATGAGAAAGCGGTCGACTTGCGCTTCGGGCAGCGGATAGGTGCCCTCCTGCTCGATCGGGTTCTGGGTCGCGAGCACGAGGAAGGGCTCTTCGAGCGCGTGGGTCGTGTCCCCGATCGTGATCTGGCGCTCCTGCATCGCCTCGAGCAGCGCGCTCTGCACCTTGGCGGGCGCGCGATTGATCTCGTCGGCCAGCACGAGATGGGCGAAGAGCGGGCCCTTGCGCGCGCTGAAGCTGCCGCTGCGGGGATCGTAGATCATCGTGCCGGTGAGGTCGGCGGGGAGCAGGTCGGGCGTGAACTGGATGCGCGCGAAGCGCGCGCGGATCGCGGCCGCAAGGGAGCGCACCGCCATCGTCTTGGCGAGGCCGGGCACGCCTTCGAGGAGAATGTGCCCGTCGGCCAGAATTCCCACCAGCAACCGGTCGATCAACTCTTCCCGGCCCACGAGCACGCGGCCCAGTTCCTCTCGCACCGCCTGCAATGGGTGGGACGCCATTTGCACTTCTTCGCGGGCTCGTGAAACCTGCGAAGCGAAATCGGTCATCTCTGCCATCCGTCCTCCACCGTTTGAGAAACCGCGATCCGGCGATGGGTCCATCGGGAAGCGTTCGCCGCGCGGGGCGCGCTCCCCGAGGAAGACCGCTTTGGCTCGCATCCCTTCCGCGCCGGCTCTGCCTCGGCACGGCCGCACTCAGATACTACCGCTTGGAGAATTCGCTATCGCCGCGATCAGGCGCGCCTCGCACCCGGGGCTAGCCCGGAGGCCACCCGAGCGGACGGCCGCCGAGCAAGTGGAAGTGGATGTGCATCACTTCCTGGCCCGCTTCCCGGCCGCAGTTACCCACCAGGCGATAGCCTTTCCCGGCGATGCCCTCGCGAGCGGCCACTTCTTTCGCGGCGCGCATCAACCGGCCGAGGAGGGCGTCATGCTGGGGGGCGAGCTCGTTCAAGCTTGCGATGTGCGCCTTCGGAATGAGCAGCACATGCGCGGGCGCCGAGGGGTGGATGTCGCGGAAGGCGAGCACGGCTTCGTCTTCGAACACCTTGTCGGCGGGAATTCCGCCCGCGACGATGCGACAGAACACGCAATCGGGGTCCATCGAAGCCTCCTCCCCGGAAGGGCGCGCACCGGCAGCGGGCGCTCGGCCGCCATCGGGAGCCGGCGGCTTTGCGCCACCAGCGGACGGCCCGCCGGCCAGCATGCCCACGCGCCGCTCGTGGCGCCCGCCTTCGAACTTCGCCTCCAGCCACGCGGAAAGAATGGCGAGGTTCTCCGCCTCCGGCAGAAGGTCCGCGCCCAGCGCGAGCACATTCGCGTCATTGTGCTGCCGTGAGAGCGTGGCCATCCGGGGCGTCAGGCAAAGGGCCGCCCGCACGCCGCGAACCTTGTTGGCGGCGATCGACATGCCGATGCCGCTTCCGCACATCAGGACGCCCAGCGAACCCGGCGAAGCCGCGACCGCGCGCGCGACGCGAAAGGCGAACTCGGGATAATCGCACGACTCGGCGCTTTCACAACCGTGATCGTTCACTTCCCAGCCGCGTTCCCGCAGCCAGGCGGAAAGACGCGCCTTCAACGGATAGCCCCGATGGTCGCTGCCGATTTCCACGCGCATCCCAGTGCCCATTTCCACCCGCATCCGGCCGCCCTCTTCCACGCCGCCTCCTCGCTTTACGCCCCGCTTGTCCGCCTCATGGCCGGGGCATCCGCCCCACGATCCTCTGCCAGATTCGTTCGATGAATCCGTTCAACTGGCGCAGCGTCCGCCGGTAGTCCTCGGGCGATCCGCCGATCGGATCGGGCACATCGCGCGCCCCTCTTCCTTCGGGCTCGCCCAGGAACGCGTAGTCTCCGATGAGGTGGACGCGGGAGGCCGCTTGGGGGTCGAGGAGCAGGACTTCCCTACGATGCGCCTCCTCCATGACGAGAATGAGATCGCTATGCGCCAGCAATTCGCGGGAAAGCGGCTGCGAACGATGGTCGCGGATGTCGATCCCCTCGCCGGCGCACGCCTGCACCGCTTCGCATGCGGCCGGCCGTCCCTCGACGGCCAGGGTGCCCGCGGACTGGACGGCGATTTCCACCGTCGCCGGCTCCTCCCGCCGGGCGCGTTCGCGCAAGACGCCCGCGGCCATGGGACTGCGACAGGTGTTGCCCGTGCAGACGAAAAGCACCCGGAACACGATCGGCCCGCGCCTCCCTCTCGCCAACCACTCACGCACACGAATGCCGAATTCTAGGAAGCCTCCCGGGGCCCCGTCAACCCAAGTGGGAAATGCATGCTCCACGGCGACCTCGAAAGCGGGTCATGAGGCTGCCTGCCTTGACCCTGGTTTTCGATATCACCATAATCAGCCCAGGGAGGTTCCTATGAAGCCCGCGTCCCGACGCTCGCTGTTCGCCATTCTTTTCGCCGCCGGTTTTGCGGCCGCCTCGATGACCGGCTGTTCCGACGATCCCTCGGAACCTTCGGAAGAGAGCCCGGTCACTCACCGGGTGGATGTCCGCTTCGGCCGGCCGCCTTTGCTCCTCGGCTGGGAAGCCCGGGTCGTGCGGCTGAACCCGCGCGCCATCCCGGCCGATTCGGCCGTGGTGACCGTCGACCGCGCGCCGCTTCTCCTCGTTCTCGGCGGGGACGCGGACACCGCCTTCTTCCGCACCGGCAATCTTCTCTACGGCGCCGGGCCGTGCAGCGTCTCGGTCTCGCTGGGAGCGGCGCTCGACTCCTGCACCTTCGTGCGGTCCGCGGTCCCCCGCATCCAAATCGAATCGCCCGAGAATGAGGATGAATTCATTCCCGGCCAGCCGATCGAATTCCAGTGGCGCTATTTCGGCGGAGCTCCGGACAGCGTCTACCTCATGATCGAGACGGAAGAGTCGCGCGATTGGATCGCCCTGTCCGCTTCCAACACGAGCTATACCGTGCCCGGTGCGATGACCCGCGACTGGGAGGACATGGAGCTCTACATCAGCATGGCATCCGGCCTCCGGGTGGGATCTTTCTCCGCGCCGTGGATCGCCGCAGGAAGCGGCGTGAGCGTGCGGGGATGGGGTTTCCTCGACGAGTTCCTGCTCTACCCCGGCGCCCCGCTTCCCCCCGGCATTCCGCTTCACGAGATCCTGTCGGCGGCGGGCCCGGGAGAATTCCAAGGACACGCCTTCACGCATTACGCCGAGCTCGATTCACAGACGGTGTATGTGGGAGGCGCCGTCGTGCGCGAAGACACCTGCATCCGGGCGCGCGGAGCGAAGATCGATCTCGCCGGCGAGAGCATCGTGGTCGAGCCCCGCCTCACGGGCCACACCCGCCTGGACATCGACCACGCGCTCATCGTGAACGGCTATCTCTCGTCCGCCTCGATCTACGGAGGCGCGCTCGAGTACCGGGAAGGGACCTGCGGCTGGCTGGTGAACAACACCTTCTACGCGAATCATCCGAATGCGCTATATATGAACCATCTGCACACCGCCGGCGACGCGACGAAGGTCGTGAACAACATCTTCTTCCGCAACGGATGGGGCCTGGTTCGAAACGACGAGCAGGAAACGCTGTATGTGCGGCACAACGATTCGTTCGGGAACATGATGGGCAACTACGGCGAGCACACCGGCTGCACTTCCTGCTCGCCCCTGCCCATTTCCCCGGACGGAGAGGAATTGCACATCTCGAACAAGATCGAAGACCCACTCTTCGTCCAGAATCCGGAGCCGCCCAAGCGGCTGGGCGATTTCCACCTCCGGCCCGAAAGCCGGTGCATCGGAACCGGCGAGGACCCCGTGACCGGCCAGGCCGGAGCGACAGACAAAGGCGCGTTCCTCCATTCCGATTGATGCGCCCCGCGCGCTCTCAAGGCGACCAGAGACCCGGCCTGAGGATGGTGAGCGATCCGTCCTCTTCGGCCCGGGCGAGAGTGGAAGGCTTTCCCGAAAGCGGGCCCCCATCGACGGCGATCGCGACGGCCTCCAGGAGCGCCGGATGCGCCTCGGCAAGGCTTCGCGGCGGCGCCTCTCCCGCGCGATTCGCGCTGGTCGAAACCAGCGGGCCGGGAATCGAGAGCGCAAGGTCACGGAGCAGGCGCACGCCGGGGCAGCGGAGGGCGACATCGCCTCCGGGGCGAAGCTCCGCGGGCAGCGAGTCCGAGGCGGGCAGGATCAGGGTGAGCGGCCCGGGCCACGCCGATCCCGCCGGCTGCATGCGCTCTCCGGGAAACCGCGCGCAATACTCACGAGCCTGATCCAGCGATCCGGCGAGAACGATGAAGCTCCGCCCCTCGGGCGATCCCTTCAACGCCCGCAGGCGCTCGAGGGCCTGGGGCCGGGAGCCGTCGGCGTGCAGGCCGTAGACACCTTCGGCGGGCAGCAGGGCGAGATCGCCCGCGAGCAAGGCTTCGCGCGCGGCCTCGAGCGCCTCCGCATGGCGTCCGGGCGTACCGTCCAGGGCAAGAATGCGAGCGATGGCATCCTCCTTCGAAGGCGAATCGTTCGGCTGGTCCCGCCCTATCGACGGTGTCCGAACAGCTGGGACCGGCTCCCCCGCGGCTGATTCTCTGCACGCCGTTCACGGGAAGGCAAGTCCGGCGAGGTTGGGCGCGCTGCCACAGCGCGTTTCCCAGCGGCTTGCGCCCCGTCCGGCGGTTGCCTACGATCCGCCCCGTGGCTTTGGCGGAGACCGTCCGCCGATGAGTCGCCATCCCGGGCAGGTGAGATCATGACCGAAACCCGCTCGTCCGGCGAAGGAGCCCTTCGCCCGCGTCCGCTCGAAATCGGCATGTCGGTGTCGCAGTTCATCGACCGCGCCTTCCTCGGCTCGGCCGCGGGGCGGCTCGCTTCGGTGGCCGACCTCCTGGCCCGGGAAGTGTACCGCCATCCCGAAGCGCTCGTCGGCGTGAGTCTGGACGCGGAGCTCCTGTCCGCGGGATTGGGCATCGGGGCCTTCGCGCCGCTCCTTCAGGCGGGCTTCATCGACTGGGCGGTGATCACCGGGCCGAATCTCTTCCACGATGCGCTCCACGCCCTCGGGGTGCCCTTCTATCGCACCGGCATGGTCGATTCCGCGTCGTTCGAAGACTGCGGTGGAGGCGTTTCCCTGAAGCGCGCGGACCTGCCGCCCGCGGAACAGACTCTGGCGGAGATCTTCTCGGGCGTCGACTTTCAGCAGACGATGAGCTCGGCCGCTCTGCACGACCGCTTCGGAACCCATCTGCGCGCGAGAGAGAAGACGCTCGGGGTCGAGTATCCCGGCCTGCTGACGACCGCCCACGAAGCGGGGGTCCCGATCTTCAATTCCTCTCCCGGCGACAGCCCGCTCGGCTCGCTCTTCGCGCGCCTCGGTCTCATGGGCAATCGACTCGCATTGGATGGAGACGCGGACTTGAACGAGGCGGCGGCGATTCTCAATTCCGCCCAATCGAAGGGCATTCCCTGCGCGATGTGGTGCCTTGGTCGAGGCGCGGCGTCCGCCTTCGCACTCGGCGTCCCGCGCCACTTGCGCGCGCTGGTGGACCCCGAGCGGGCGCCCGGCTACGCGATCACGATTCGCATGGCCGGCCGGGTGCACGAACTGCCCGCGCGGCATTGCCCGGAGATTCCCGCCCAGCGCTCCTCTTCCGCGCCCGCGGAAGAACCCTCTTCCCCGCAGGCGGCCGAGAGTGTGCGCGATCTTGCCCTCTCGACCGACCTCAGCATGGCCGTGCCGCTTCTCACCACCTATCTGCTCGACCGCGTGCCCGCGCGGCCGTCGAAGAGACTGGGGGGAAAGCGGTCCGATCTCCTCGACCGCTTGCGTCAGGACCATTCGCAGTTCGTGCTGCGAAGGCCCGTCGGTTGAGGGAAGACGGCGCTACCCGCGCGGCTCACACCTTGAGCCCTCGTTCCAGCCGCGTCTTCAGCTCATCGAGCTTGCGAGCCAGGGCCGCATCCCCAAGCGAGAGGATCTGCGCGGCGAGAATCGCGGCGTTCTTGGCGCCCGCCTTTCCGATGGCGAGCGTCGCGACCGGCACGCCCGCGGGCATCTGCACCATGGAGAGGAGCGCGTCCTCGCCCTCGAGCGCCGAGCCGCACAAGGGCACGCCGATCACGGGAAGCGTGGTGCAGGCGGCGATCGTGCCGGGAAGATGCGCCGCCATGCCCGCGCCCCCGATCAGAACCCGGAGCCCGCGCCTGCGCGCTCCGCGCGCGTAGGCAGCCGTCGCGTCGGGCATGCGGTGGGCCGAGAGCATCGTCATTTCGAAGGGAATGCCGAAGCCGGCGAGAAGGTCCGCGCACTCGCGCATGACGGGCTCGTCCGACGAGCTTCCGTACACGATCCCGACCAGGGGCTTCGCCTGCGCAACGCCGTGCGCCTTCGATGTCCCGCTCGCCTTCCCCGCGGAGGGCAATGCGGCGCGTCCATCGGCGACCGGGCGAGCTTCGCGCGCCGGCGTCTTCGCGACCTTCCTTCCCGAGCCCTGCTTCTCCCGTCGTTTCGCCATGCCCCTTTCCTCCTTGCGACGAAATCTTCATGACAGAGAGCCGCGCCACAGAGAGCCGCCCTCGCGACGCGCGATCCCGGTCTCGGCCTGCCATCCCTGCCGCCTCAGGATCGCCGGCGCACCGCCCACTCCGCCGCCGCGAGCGCGATGTCCCGCCGGCAGAAGGCCCCTTCGAAGGCGATCGCGTCCACCCCCGCGTACGCGCGTGCGCGCGCTTCGGCCGCATCCGCGCCCACCCCGACCACGCCGAGCACGCGCCCTCCCGCGGTGACGATGCGTCCTTCGGCTTGGCGCGTGCCCGCGTGAAAGACGAGCGCGCCGCAGCGCTCCTCCGCATCCCCGATGCCCCGAATGGGAAGCCCCGCGCGGCTCGCCCCCGGATAGCCCGCCGAGGCCAGCACCACGCACACGGCCGAGCGGCCGTCGGGCGCGATTTCGGGCAGCGAGGCCCGCCCCTCCGGATCGCTCGCCGCCCACAAGGCGTCCAGAAGATCGCCCGATAGAATCGGCACGACCGCTTGCGTCTCGGGATCGCCGAAGCGGCAGTTGAACTCGACCACGCGGGGAGCGCCCTCTTTCACCATCAGGCCGCAATAGAGCAGCCCGCTGTAGGCGCAGCCTTCCGACGACATCGTCCGCAGCACGGGCTCGATCACTTCCCCGCGCACCCGCCGCTCGAGCTGCGCGTCCCATGCCAGCACCGGAGCATAGGCGCCCATTCCCCCCGTGTTCGGCCCGCGGTCTCCGTCGTACGCGCGCTTGTGATCCTGCGAAGTCGGGAGCAGCCGGTACTGCTCGCCCGAGGCGATCGCGAAGACGCTCATCTCCTCGCCTTCGAGAAACTCCTCGAAGATCACCCGATCGCCCGCCGCTCCGAAACAGCGCTCGACCATGAGCGCCTCGATCGCCCGGCGCGCTTCCTCTCGCTCGCATACGACGATCGCCCCTTTTCCCGCCGCGAGGCCGTCGGCTTTGACGACGAGCGGAAGCGGAAGCGTCTCGGCCAGCTTCTTCGCGGCGAGCGCCTCTTCCGCGATGTGAAAGGAGGCGGTGGGCACGCCTGCGCGCCGCATCAGCTCCTTCGCGAAGATCTTGCTTCCTTCGATGCGCGCGGCCGCCGCGCGGGGACCGAAGACGCGCACTCCCGCCGACGCCAGCCGGTCGGCGAGCCCCGCGACGAGCGGCATCTCGGGACCGATCACGACGAGATCGATCGCGCGCTCGCGAACCGCATCCAGGATGTCCGCGGCATCCAGAGGATCGCCGGCGAGCAGGCTTCCGAGGCGCGCCATTCCCGGATTGCCCGGCAGGGCGAAGATGCGCGGCGCGGGAGACGAGCGCGCGAGCGCCCAGGCGAGCGCGTGTTCGCGGCCTCCCGACCCGACGACGAGCACATTCATGCGGCCTCCCGCAGCCTTCCTCTCAGGGCTCCCACTCGAGATAGTTGCGCAACAGCTTTCGCGTCTCTCCTCCGTGAAAGCGCACGGTGACGCGCGCCTCCTCGCCGCGCCCATCAACCGAGACGACCAGGCCGTGTCCGAATCGCGCGTGGTACACGCGTCGTCCGACCCAGGGATGCTCTTCCCCCTCGGGTTCGCGCACGCTCCCGCTTCCGCTTCCGCGCGCGCCGCGCAGGCTTCCCGAGCTGCCGGTCCCGCGCAGGCCGCGCGAAGCGCTGCCGCCCCAGTCCTCTCCCGTCATGCCGGGGCCGGAGGCGAAGCCGGTGACGCACAGAAGCGCCGGATTCACCTCGGTCACGAAGCGCGAGGGCCCGCCCGCTCCGGTGCTGTAGCGGCGGCGAAGCTCGCTCCCCGAAAGCGTGAGCCGGTCCATCGCCCGCGTGCAGGCGACATAGAAGAGCCGCCGCTCTTCTTCCATCTCCGCCTGGCTCTCGGCCGCCGAGGCGTGCGGGAAGAGGCCCTCCTCCACTCCCGTGACGAAGACGACGGGAAACTCGAGGCCTTTCGCGTTGTGCGCGGTCATGAGCGTGACCGCGTCGGTGCCCGGGTCCATCGCATCGATGCTCGTCAGCAGGCTCACCTGATCGAGATACTCCGCCACTCCGCCTTCCTCGCGGCTGCTGAAGAGCCGCGCGCTCTCGATCAGCTCTTCCACATTCGCGACGCGCTCTTCCCACTCGCCCCCTTCGCGCTGGAGGTAGTCGCGATAGGCGGTGTGGTTCGCGATTTCGGCGAGAATGCGCTCGGGCGGCTCGCTCAGGCGCTCGCGCAATTCCAGCATCCAGTCGGCGAAGGCGACGATGGCGCTGCGCGCCCGGCCGGAGATCTCCTCGGGCCCGCCGCCCTTCAGAACGATGAGCGGATCCTCCTCGCTCGCGCCGATCTGCGCCATCAGCAACTCCATCGTCCGCTCGCCCACTCCTCGCTTGGGGACCGAGAGGGCGCGCCGCAGGCTCGTCTCGTCGCGCGAATTGACGAGCACGCGCAGATAGCTCAGGAGATCCTTGACCTCGCGCCGGGCGTAGAAGTAGATGCCGCCCACGATGATGTAGGGAATTCCGCGCCGCAGGAAGGCGTCCTCGATCGGGCGCGATTGGGCGTGGGTGCGATAGAAGATCGCGATCTCGCGATAGCGACGCCCTTCCTGTTCCTTCTCGCGCACCGCGCGGCGCGCGATCTCCTCGGCCTCCTCGTCCTCGTCCGGGGCCATGAAGAACTCGGGCGGCTCGCCGCCGGGCCGCTCGGTCCAGAGCGACTTCTCGTAGCGCCCGGCGTTGCGCGCGATGACGGCGTTGGCGAACTCCAGGATCGGCCGCGTCGAGCGGTAGTTCTGTTCCAGGTAGAAGACCGAGGCGTTCGGAAAATGCTCGCGGAACTCGAGGATGTTCCGCACTTCGGCCCCGCGCCAGCCGTAGATCGACTGATCGTCGTCGCCCACGACGAGGATGTTCCGATGGGCGCGCGCCAGACGTTCGACGAGCAGGAATTGCACATGGTTGGTGTCCTGATACTCGTCGACGAGGATGTGCTCGAACTGCCGCGCGTAGAAATCGGCCACCTCGGAGTGATCGCGAAAGAGCCGGTGCGTCTCGAGCAGCAGATCGTCGAAGTCGACGCCGTTCTGACGCTTCAACGCGGCCTGGTATTCCCGGTAGAGCCGCACCGCGAGCAGCTGGGCGGGCGAGCGCGCGTCCTGCCCGAGGTCGTCGGGGGACTGGGCGCGATTCTTCGCCCGGCTGATGATCGCCTGTAGCTCGCGCGCGCGCCGCGGCGTGGAATCGAAGCCTTCGCCCTTGAGGATGCGGCGCAGCAGGGTCAGCTGGTCTTCGGCGTCGACGATCGCGAGGGCCGGCCCGAAGCCCGCGAGGCGCGCGTGGCGCCGCAACCAGCGCAGGCAGACGGCGTGGAAGGTGCCGATCCACATGCCGCGCACCGATTCCCCGAGGAGCGAGTCGATCCGCTCGCGCATCTCGCCGGCGGCCTTGTTGGTGAAGGTGACCGCCAGGATGCGCTCGGGCGAGACCCCTCTGGCCTTGATGAGCCAGGCGATGCGGCGGGTGAGCACGCGCGTCTTGCCGCTCCCCGCGCCGGCGAGGATGAGCAGCGGCCCGGCGGGCGCGGAGGCCGCCTCCCGCTGGGCGGGGTTCAGATCGGCGAGCAGCCGCTCCTCCACCATTTCCCTCGCTTCGGATCGCATACCGGCCGGAAGGGAATCCACGCGTGTCTCCGGGGCGCGAAGCGGGCCGCGAGCAGAGTCCGCGGCCCGCGAACGATTCGGTGATCAGCGAGGCCTATTCGTACTCGATGCGATAGCGCAGATCAAGGCTGTACTCTTCGTTGAACGCGCCGCTCGTCGCCCGGTCGCGCGCGAGGCCGGCGCGCAAGTACAACCCGCGACCAAGACGGTAGTTCATCGAGACCTCGCGCTCGGGATCGAGGGCGAGCTCCTGCGAGTAGTGCATCAGGAACTGGGGCGTGATCACGGGCCGCAGGGTCAAGCGCAATGGCTCCTCGCCCGTCTGGCCCGCCGCGATCCCGACCCGCGAGAAGAGCGCCGACTGCTCGAGGAGGCTCGATTCGATCCGATCGACCATCGTGTTCAAGACGATCCACTGCGTCTCCGACGCGGCCTCGAAACGCCCCGTCCGGCTGAAGCGGCCGATGCTCAAGAGCTCGACGATCTCCTCCTCGGTGAGCGGAGGAACCGACGACAGGCTGACGGTGAGCTCCTCGGGCTTGCCCTGCAGCTGCACCTCGACGGCGATCGTCTCGCTCGTCCCGCGATCGTCGTCCTGCGCTAGAGCGACACTCGTCTCGGCGGCGATGTTCATCGTCACATCGGGGCCCGCGCCGGTGTCGCGAAACTCGACCGTGCCTTCGCGGACCGTGAAGACATTGTTGAGCAGCCGGTAGGTGCCTCCGATCACATTCAGCGTTCCGCTCATGTTCCAATAGGGCCAGCGATAGACGATCCGCAGGCGCCCTTCGCTCAGATCCGCCTTGGTATTCACCTGGCTCAGGTGAATGTTGCCCGGCACATCGACATCGAGATCGATCAGCCAGGGAACCTCGGCACCCAACTCTGGAACCGGCGGGCGTTGGGCGAGATCCTGGGTGAAGGTCCCGCCGAGCACTTCCACGGTCCCTTTGAGGTGCGGGCGAATGCGGCCCGTCAGGGAATCGACCGCGGTGAAGGCCGTCAGATCGGCGTTGGCGAGGAAGTCGTAGTGGCGCTCCTCGTAGGCGTGCGCGCTGCGCAGCACGCCGACCACGCGGAAATCATCGGCGCTGCGAAAGAGGCCGCCCGCTCCAATCGTGCCTTGAGGCCCGCAGCGTCCCTCCAGCGAACGGATGCGCAAGCCTTCGGCCCCGAGAACGAGCGAGCCGTGGAGGTCGGTGATGCGCTCGCTGCGATCGGGAATGCGAAAGGCGCCCCCCTCGAGCTGCAATTCCCCTTCGAAATGCGGGTGCGCCGCCGGGCCGGCCAGGGCGACATCCCCGCTCAAGCGCCCGCTCGCGTCGGGGACGAGCCGCGTCAGTCCCGAGAGCAGGGAGAGATCCAGGTCGTCGAGGCGCGCCTGGATGCTCGCATCGCCTTCCCCCGGCCGCGCCCGCGGCGGGTCGAGCGAGAGGAAGAACGGGTACGTTCCGGAAGCGCGGGTCGAGTGCTCGCCCCGCGTGAACGCGCATTCCTCCAATCGCAGCATCGAATCGCGATACGCGCCTTGAAAGGCGAGCGCGCCGAGAGGCGAGCCCGCGAAGCGCAGGTCGGGCACTTCCCCGATGAAGCGGAGGGCGGGATCCGCGGGAGTCCCTTCCAGCGAGATCCGCGCGGTGAGCGCTCCTGCGAGGTCGCCTTGTTCCCCCGCCGCAAGCGTGTCCCAGGGCGCCAGGATGCGTAGCGGAATGCTCGCCCCTCCCACATAGAGATCTCCTGGAGGAGCCGGACCCGCGGCCGCGGCCTTCGTCACCGTCTCGATGCCGAACAACTCCGCGTACGCGGCGAGATCACAGCGTGCGATCTCGATCTCGCCGGACCACGGAACACTGCACAGCGCGGAGAGGAGGCCGCTCGAGTCGGGGCGCGGCGCGCGCAGGAATTCCAGGGCGCTTGCGCCGGGCGTCATATGAATGCCGCGAACGAGGACCTCGTGATCGGGATTCGCCCACGAAACCGGCCCGATCGTGAGCTCCCGGTCGCCCCACTGCGCGCGCAGGCTGGCGTCGCTCGTCTGCATGGATGCCCATTCCATGCCCGTGACCAGCGCCGAGGCCTCGATCTTCGGCGCCGGCCATCTGCCGGCCGCATCGACGGTCAGATCGACCTGCCCTCTCAAGGAATCGCCGCGCGTCCCGGCAAGTCCGAGCCGCGCGAGGTCGAAGCGCCGCAGGGCGAGGCGGCCGGCGAGGTCCTCCTCGCCCGACCATGTCAGCGCGGCAGAGAGACGGCTTTGGCCGGAGCCGAGCACCAGCGAATCGGACTGCCCGCCCCGTTCGTCCCAGCGCAGGTGAAAGGGCTGGCCCAGCGTCCAGATGCCCGCCTCCGGCGCGGACAGACGCGCCGAGGCGAGCGTGAGCGAGCCGGCGGGATCGAGAATCCCCTCGAGCTCGGCCTGTCCGCGCGGATGCGCGATCGCCACATTGGCGGAGATCTCGTCTTCCCAACGCTCGATTTCCACGATCACATCGCCGCCGTCGGCGCCTTCTGCCGGCGCGAGGCCGGACACTTGCAGGAGCGCTTCTCCCCGCAGGTCGCGCGGGCGAAAGACGAAGCTCTGCGCGCTCGCTTCCTTCGCATTCCATGCGCGCCAGCGAGGCTCGACGATCGAGAGGCCGCCTTCGATCACCGGGTCGTCGATGCTGCCCCCGACCTTCCCTTGCGCGAAGACCCGCCCCGTCAGACCGACGCTCCACTGCCGCGGAAGCGAGGAGAGGGCCGCGTCGTCGATGCCGATCCTCGCCGACAGATGCTCGCCCTGGGGAACATCGACGCCGCCGCTCGCGCGGATGACGCCTCCTTGCGCCAGCACGGCTTCCAGGGAATCGATTTCCACCCGGCGCGCTTCTTCCCAGCGCCCCCGCGCCAGAATGCTGCGCGTCCGGATGGAAAAGGGCGCCAGCCCTTCGACGGTCAGGCTGCCCTCCGCCGAAACCGGCCCTCCGGCGGGAAGGTGAATGGTTCCCGCCGCGCGTCCGCCCGAAGGTCCTCCCAGGTCGGGAAGGGTCGCCGCCCAGGGAAGCCAGGAGCTGTCGAGCCGCAGCGCGCGCCAATCGAGATCGCAGCCGAGGAGGCGCTGGGAGCGATTCCAGCGCAGCGCGCCGCGCATGCCGGCGGCGTCGGCATCCAGGTCGAAGTCGAGCGCGAGGGAGGAATCGGGACGCGCTTCGGCTTTCGCCGTGAGCGCCCGCAAGGCCTCTCCGCGCAGGCGCCCCGTGAGCGCGATCTCCGCGCGTCCATGGCGCCCTCTCAGCGAAAAGGAACCCTTGCCGGCGAGCGAATCCTCTTCACCGGCGGGCCCCAGCGCCGTCGGCAAGGGCGCGCCGGCCGCCGGGGCGTCGAACCCTTCGACGGGAAAGACCTGCGAGAGGAGGCGCGCGAGAAGCGGATTTCGCAGGCGCGCGAGATCGAAATTGGCCTCCAACCTGCTCTCGCCGTCTTTCTTTTCCCCCCATCCGGCCGCGCGCAGTTCGTAGCCTTCCCCCTTCAGCGAGAGATCCTCCACCTCCAGCCGCCCGCCGCGCGCGCGTACCGCTCCCGACACGGAAGCGGCCAGATCGACGCGCGGGCAAGCGAGCTCGCCCGACAGCGAGCCCTTCAACCCCTCGACGGAAAGAGTGAGGCCGCGGAAATCGACATCGCCTTCGAGCACGCTGCCTCGCGAATCGGAAAGGCGCAGGCCCGTCACGCGAAGGTCGTGCACCGCGATCGGGGGGCTCTTGCGGGCGATGGCCGGTTCGCCGGCCCTGGGACGGCGCCCCACGGCGAGCAGGGAAAGGCGCGGCAAGGCGACGGTCAACGATTCCACGCCGACCGAATCGACGCCCAAGCGTCCCGCGAGGAGATCGGCCGATGACCAGCGAATGTGCAATCGCCCGGCCTGGGAAACCGTCTGCCACTCCCCGGCTGCCTGCCTGGCTTCGAGCGCGATGCCCGAGAGGTCGAGCGAGAGAGGCGTGAAGCGCCGGACGGACCCGATCGTGATTCGCAGGCGATTCTCGAGTCCCAGCCTGCTCAGCCCTCCGGTCAGCAACCGCTCGCGCAGCCAATCGACCCGGACGAGCTCGAAGGGACTGGCGAGGATGGCGACGAAGACGAGGGCGACCGCGACCCAGGCGATCCACCTCCGGCCGCGCCGCCGCGTGCCCTGGGGCCCCCCGCCAGCGGGCGCTGTCGGGGAAGCAGGCGCAGGCGCAGGCGCAGGCGCCGGTGCGGTTGAGGCCGCCGCCGTGGAATCCGTCCTGGAGGCCGCGTCTGCCATCTAGAATGCCTGTCCCAGGCTGAAGTGCCAGGCGCCGGAGTCCGTGCCCGGGCGCCGGTGGCGGTTCACCTTGAAGCCATAGTCGAGACGCACCGGGCCGACCGGCGTCTGCCAGCGCAAGCCGATCCCCGCCGAATAGGCGACATTTCGTTCGGAGTAGTCTCCCGACCAGCCCTCGGCGAACGCGTTCCAACCGATGCTGCGATAATCCTCCCACACATTGCCCGCGTCCACGAACACCGCCGCGCCCAGTTGCCAGAAGAGCGGCAGCCGCGCCTCCGCATTGAGGAGCATCAGCGCCAGGCCGCCGAGCGGCTGGCCGTCCGCGGTCTGCGGGCCGAGCGATTTCTCGTCGTATCCCCGAACGGTCGTCCCCCCGCCTGCCCGGAAGCGATCATTGAAGGGCACTCGTAGCAGGTCGCGTTCCTCCCCCGCCACACCCACGCCCCGGCCGATCGGACGGATGTAGCCCACCTGCGTCCGCAGCGCCCAGAGAAGCCTGCGGCCCAGCGGCACATAGTAGGCCGCGCCTGCCGTCCAGCGGGTGAACGACGCGGAGCCGCCCAGAAAGCCGCCCGCGTACTCCGTCCGCGCCTGCAGCATATCGCCGCGCTTGGGGTCGACGGGAAAATCGCGGCGGTCTCCGATCCAGGCGAGCGAGAGAAACCGCGTCTGATAGTCCGATTTCCCCGCGGTGGAATCGCCCGTCGACACCCACTTGTTCTCGAAGGAGGCGGCCACACGTTCGTAGCGGCCCAGCGGACGGCTCGCCCCGAGCAGCACGCCGTAGATGTCTTCGTCGAAGGTCGGCTCGCGGAGGAAGCGATAGTAGGGGTTCACTTGTCCGCGCAGGCGCTGGCCGAAGAGGCTGGGACGCGTGTAGCTCGCCTCGATCTTCCGCTCCTTGATGCCCTTCACGCCGCTCGGCTTGCCTTCCGTCGAATAGGCGAGCTCGCCGCGCAGGAGGAGGGCGTGCGCGCGGCCGAAG
The DNA here is from genome assembly GCA_964482205.1 of uncultured bacterium. GTDB lineage: Bacteria > Eisenbacteria > RBG-16-71-46 > CAIMUX01 > WJJG01 > JAZDGX01. The sequence goes on from CAYZWI010000006.1 coordinate 58,420, forward strand.
AGGTTCCGGTAGCCCCATTCCGCCGTCAGCTTCACCTGCTCGCTCGAAGAGACTCCGCCGCCGACGGTGATCCATCCGGCCGGCCGCTCGCTGACCGCGAGCAGCAACGTCGCACCCACTTCCCGCGGAGCGGCGGCCAGCGTCGCGCTGTCCGGATACTGCGGCAGCAGGCGCACGGAGCGGAACAGGCCGAGGTCGAAGAGCCGCTCCTGGGCCGTGAGCATGCGCGAGCGCCGGAGAAGCGTCCCCGGGCGCACTCCCGTTTCGCGAACGATGACGGTGCTGTCGACATTCTCCGCGCCCGTCACGCGGATGTGGTCGATGCGCACGCGAGGGCCTTCGTCGACCCAGAGGCGCACATCGGCGGAATCGCCGCGATAGCGCACCTCGCGGTTGACGGTGGCCAGGGCGTGGCCCTCCTCCTGGCAGAGCCGCACGAGGCGCGTCTCGTCGGTCTGAAGCCGGAGCTCCGACAACGGGTCTCCGGCCTCCATCGTCAGCTCCTTCTCCAGGCGTTCGCCCAGCGGACCGGAGGCCCCCTCCACGGAGAGATTCCTGAGGCGCACCAGCGGCCCTTCCGAGACCCGGATCTCAAGCGCCACGCGATCGGTCGCGAGATAGCGGACCACGACCTCGTCGACGCGCGCGAAGACATAGCCTTCCTCGCGATACAACGCCAGCACCCGCTCGAGGTCGCGTTCGAGATGATCGGGACCGTAGTAGCGGTTCGCTTGAAAAGGCCGGGCCCAGCTCTTCTGTTGGAGCCACATCACATCGCGCAGGCGCCCCGCGGAAATGCGCTTCGCTCCGGGGAAATCGATGCTCTCGATGCGCGGGACATTCTCTTCGTATCCGGCCTTCGAGTCCGCGGCGCGCGCCTGGCGCGGCGCCAGGGAGGAAAGCAGAACGACGAGCAGGAACCCGAGGGCCCGCGCCTTCGCCCGGCGCCCCGCGCGCAGCCGCCGCGCGCGCATGTCAGGGACGGGGCGCGTCATCGATGAATGCCTTCGCCTGGGTGCGCGCCCAGGAATCAGCCGCGACGATTTCGTGGAAGGACGGCGCGGGCGTGCGCGAGTGGCCGCGCAGCACCCGCTCGAGCCCGCGCGCGATCGCGGGAAGCGAGATGCGTCCGGCGAGAAAGGCCGCCACCAGTTCCTCGTCGGCCGCGTTCGCGACCGCCGGGGCGGTGCCGCCCGATTCTCCGGCCGCGCGCGCGATCGCGTAGCAGGGGAAGCGCGTCTCGTCGGGAAACTCGAAGGTCAGCGGCGCGGCCTGGACCGGGTCCCAGGGGGCGACCGGCGGCTCCCAGCGCGCGGGAAGCGAGAGGGCGAGTTGGATGGGAAGGCGCATGTCGGGGCGCGAGAGATGCGCGAGATAGGAGCCGTCCACGAATTCAACCATCCCATGCACGATCGCCTGCGGATGGACGAGGGCGTCGATGCGCGCGAAGGGCACGCCGAAGAGCCAGCGCGCCTCGATGACTTCGAGGCCCTTGTTGAACAGCGTGGCCGAATCCACCGTGATCCGCGGTCCCATGTTCCAATGCGGATGGCGCAGCGCCTGCTCCGGAGTGATGCGCTCGATCGCCCGCGCGTCGAGGGTGCGCAGCGGGCCGCCCGAAGCGGTCAGCACGAGCCGGCGGATCTCCCGCGCGTCCCTGCCGCGCAGGCATTGCCAGAGCGCGCTGTGCTCGCTGTCGATGGGAATGATCTCGCCGCCCGCGCGCGCGAGAAGCTCCTCGATCAAATGCCCGCCGAGGACGAGCGACTCCTTGTTCGCGAGCCCGACTCGCCGTCCTCGCTCGAGCGCCGCAATGGTCGGCTCGAGGCCCGCCGCGCCGACGATCCCGTTGACGACGATATCGACATCGGGCAGGCCGGCCAGCGCGCGCACGCCCTCGGGACCGCGCAAGAAGGCTGCCGGCGAGCGCCGTTTCTCCGCGCCTCCCGCTTGCGCGGCGGGCTCCTGCCCCCCGCCGCATCGCCCGTCGCCGGCGGATGCGTCGCGCGCGAGAGCGGCAGGCGATTCGACGGCCGCTGCGCGCATGCCCGCCGCCTCGAGCGCCGGCGCGCAAGAAGGATCGGCGATCGCCACGAGCGCACAGCCGTGCTCGGCCGCCTGGCGGGCAAGGAGCTCCGCATTGCGGCCGGCCGAGAGAGCTGCCACCTGGAGGCGCTCCGGATGGCGTCTGGCGATCTCGAGCGTGAGGCGGCCGATCGTGCCGGTCGATCCGAGCACGACGACGCGCCGCGGCGGAGGGTTGCCGCGCTCCTCTTCGTCTTCGGCCGGAACCCGGCGCGGTGTTTGCTCGGACACGACTCCTCCGGTTCCCGCGATCCGTCCCGTTTCACGCTTCACAGGCAGGCGACGAGATAGATGTACAGCAGCGGGGCGACGAAGTGGAGATTGTCGAAGCGGTCGAGGAATCCGCCGTGCCCGGGCATGAGCGAGGACGAATCCTTGACGCCCGCTTCCCGCTTGAGCAGCGATTCGACGAGATCGCCCACCTGCCCGAGCGTTCCAATGATGAGCCCGAAGCCCAGCGCTTCGGGCAGGCTCAAGAAACCTCCGAAGAGCCCGTTTCCCGCGACCGCCAGAGCGAGGGCCGTCAGCAGCCCCGCCCACGCGCCCTCCCAGGTCTTGCGCGGGCTGATGCGCGTCCACATGCGATGCCGCCCGAATGCGCGGCCGAAGAAAAAGGCGCCGGTGTCGCAGCCGAAGACGACGATGTGGGCGAGAAAGACGGCGGAGCGGCCGTCCGGGAGCGCCCGCATGTTCAGGAGGAAGGCGGGCAACAGGCCCAGATAGAGGACGCCGAGGACGATGTGGGCGGCGTGGCGCCAGGCGTTGCCGTCGGTGTGAAAGAGCGCGAAGCCGAGGGTGACGACGAGGTAGCAGGCGAGCAGCGCGGGCGTGCGGGAAGCGAGCGCCGGGTTCGAGACCAGGAGCGCCAAGCCGATCGCCCCGGCCCCCGTCCAGAGCATCTCGCCGGGGCGCAGGCGCATGATCCTCGCCCACTCCCACGATCCGACCGCGATCACGAACAGGACGGCCGCGGTGTACGGCCACCCTCCGAGATGGATCAAAAAGAAAAGGACCGGGAGGAGCACCACCCCGGTCGCGATTCTCGCCCCCAGGCTGCTCACGATGCTAGCCCTCGAGGATTTCCTTCTCCTTGGCCGACAACAGCTGATCGATCTTGACGATCTGCTCGTCGGTGAGCTTCTGCGTCTCCTTCTGTCCTCGATGGAGATCGTCCTCGGAGATCGTCTTCGCTTTCTGCGCCTTGGCGAGCTCGTCGTTGGCGTCGCGCCGGACGTTGCGCACGGCAATGCGCGCCTCCTCGGCCATCTGGCGGCAGCGCTTCACGAACTCGTGACGCCGCTCCTCCGTCAAGGGCGGAATGGGAACGCGGATGAGCTCGCCCTCCATGGAGGGATTGAAACCGAGATTGGCCGCCTGGATCGCCTTCACGATCGGTTCGGCCGCCGCCCGGTCCCAAGGTTGGATGACGAGCGTTCGCGGCTGCGGCGCCGAGACCGACGCGACCTGCGAGAGCGGCATGCTCGATCCGTAGTATTCCACGCGCACGGAATCGAGGATCGCAGCCGTCGCCTTGCCGGTGCGCACGGCCGAAAGCTCGCCGCGCAGCTTTTCCAGCGCCTTTTCCATGCGGGTCTTGGCGTCCGCCCGGATCTTCTCCACCATCGCTTCCTCCATGATCACCGGTCCTCGGCCACGATGCGCGTGCCGATCGAGGCGCCCTCGAGGAACTGCCGGACGCTGCCGGGAACCGATGCATTCAATACCACAACGGGAAGGCGGTTTTCCATACAAAGGGTGATCGCGGTCAAGTCCATCACGCCCAAACGCAGGCGCAGGACTTCCGAGAAAGGCAGGCAATCGAAGCGGCGGGCGGCCGGATCGACGCGCGGGTCGCGCTCGAAGACTCCGTCCACCTTGGTGCCTTTGATGAGCAGCGAGCAGCCGAGCTCGAGCGCGCGCAGGACCGCGGCCGTGTCGGTGCTGAAGTAGGGATTGCCGGTGCCGCCGGCGAGGAAGAGCACGCGGCCGGCTTCCAGATGGACGCGCCCCTCCTCGGGACGGTGGATGTCCGCCAAGGCAGGAACGGCGAAGGCGCACGCGACGCGCGCCTCCAGCCCCCGGCGTTCGACGGCCGCGCGAACGGCGAGCGCATTCACGAGCGTCGCCAGCATGCCGATGCCGTCGGCCCGCACCCGATCATCGGCGCTCTGCGCCCCGGCGCCGCGGGCGATGTTGCCGCCGCCGAGCACGACGGCGACTTCATATCCCGCCGCCTTGGCACCCGCGATGTGATCGGCGGCCCGCGCGATTCCTTGCTCGTCGAGACCCGTGCCGCTCGCGCCGCCGAGCATCTCGCCGCTCAGCTTGAGCATCACGCGCCGTGCGCCTGCGCGCGGATCGCGCTCCGTCATGGGTTCGGCTCTCCCTGCCGGGACCGGCCCGCTTTCGTTAACGCTGGCCCACTTGGAACACGGCGAAACGGCGGACGATGATGTTCTCGCCCACCTTGCCGGAAAGCTCCTTGCGCAGCGTCTCGATCGTCCGCTCGTTGTCCTTCACCCACGGCTGATCGAGCAGGCAGACTTCCTCGTGGAACTTCTTCATCCGCCCTTCGATGATGCGCTCCCAGATGTTCTCCGGCTTGCCCGACTGGCGCACCTGCTCGAGGTAGATCTCGCGCTCCTTCGCGACGAGGGCGGGATCGAGATCGTCGGGAGACACCGCCAGCGGCCGGGTGGCGGCGATGTGCATGGCCACTTCGTGGCAGAAGCTCTTGAAGTCCTCCGTCTTGGCGACGAAATCGGTTTCGCTGTTCACTTCGAGCAGCACGCCGATCTGGTTCCCGGGGTGCAGGTAGCACTCGACCCGCCCCTGCATCGCTTCGCGATGCGAGCGCTTGTCGGCCGAGGCGATGCCCATCTTGCGCAGATGCTCGACCGCCTTCTCGACATCTCCGTTGCTGGTGGCGAGCGCCTTCTTGCAGTCCATCATTCCGGCCCCGGTCCGATCGCGCAGCGCGCGGACGGTGTTGGCATCGATTTCCATGCTTCCTCCTCGTGTTCATCGAAGCGGGCGGCCCAGGGCCGCGCGCGCATGTCTTCCCTGATGGCGTCCTCTGACAGGCGCCGTCCGAAGGTGTGACGGCAAGCCGCAAACGCGCGGGGCGCGCACACCCCGCTAGCGACGGCCTTCGTACTCCCGGAAGTCGGACGACCAGGCGCCGCCGGTGGCCGCCGCCCCGCCCGCGCTCGCCTGCGGCCGCGCCTCGGGCGGCGGAGCGCTCGCCTGGCCGGCGATCACGCCGTCGCTGACCATGCGCGTGTAGAGCCGGATCGCGCGGACCGCGTCGTCATTTCCGGGAATCGGATAGGTCACTTCCTCGGGATCGGCATTCGTGTCGACGATGCCGATCGAGGGAATCCCGAGCCGCTGGCACTCGCGCACCGCGAGGTGCTCGCGCTTCGTGTCCAGGATGAACACCATTCCGGGCAGCCGGTGCATGTCCTTGATGCCGTCGAAGATCTTCTCCAGGCGGCCGCGGCTCTTCATCAAGCGGGCCGCTTCCTTCTTGGAGAGCTTCTCCATGGTGCCGTCTTCGGACATGCGCTCGAGATTGCGCAGATAGCGGATGCTCAGGCGGATGGTCTGGAAGTTCGTGAGCATGCCACCGAGCCAGCGCTCGGTGACATGAAACATCTTGCAGCGTTTCGATTCCTCGATGATGACTTCCTTCGCCTGCTTCTTCGTGCCGACGAAGAGCACCAGCTCGCCCGCCGCGACCGTCTTCTGCACGGCGTCGCGCGCGGCCTCCATGGCGCGCATCGACTTGTCGAGATCGATGATGTAGATCCCGTTGCGCTCCATGAAGATGTAGGGCTTCATCTTCGGATTCCAGCGATGCGTCTGGTGACCGAAGTGCACGCCCGCATCGAGCAAATCCTTGACCGTCGTTTCCATTCCGACCTCCTGGGTTGGAAGTTTGGTCCTCCATCCCCGACTCCCTCGCGGGAGAACTCCCAGTGGGGATGTGTGGATTTGTGGGCTCCCGCCTCTCGCGGGACGGCCCTTGGGAACCTACCGCTTGGAGAACTGGAAGCGCTTGCGCGCGCCCGGCTGGCCGTACTTCTTGCGCTCGGTCATGCGCGCATCGCGCGTGAGCAGCCCTTCCTTGGCGAGCGCGCCCTTCAGGGCCGGATCGCTCTCGACCAGCGCCCGCGCGAGACCCAGCGAGAACGCGCCCGCTTGTCCCGTCAGCCCTCCGCCTTCCACCGACGCGAAGACATCGAAGCGGCCGCCGGTCTCCGTCACCTGGAAGGGCCGCAGCGCGACCCGCCGCGCCGTCTCGCGGGGAAAGTATTCGGTGAAGGGCCGCGTGTTGATGAGAACCTGGCCCGTTCCGGGAACCAGGCGGACGCGCGCGACGGAAGTCTTCCGGCGGCCGGTCGCGCTGATCGTGCTCTTCGCCATGCCATCCTCCTCAAAACTCCGGAGACCGATCGTCGTCGTCCCCGGACCACTCGATGAAGACGCCCCCGCGGGCGACGGTCGAAACCGCTCGTTCCCGGCCCGGCGCCCGCGAACGCTCGCGAACGCGCCCGCGCGTGCGCGGCCGGTTCCCGTCACTTACTTGATGGGGCCTTCGTCCTGCGCGGGATAGCCGCATCCATGGAGCCCCAACCGCAAAGGAATGGGCTGCTGCGCCTCGTGCGGATGAGCCGCATCGGAATAGACCTTCAGCTTGCGGATCATCTGCCGTCCCATTCGATTGTGCGGAAGCATGCCCTTGACCGCGTCGCGCAGCACCTCGGCCGGGTCGTCCTGCATCCGGCCCTTCAGCGTGTCGATCCGCACTCCGCCGATCCACCCGCTGTGGCGGAAGAAGGTCTTGGTCTGCAGCTTGCGGCCGGTCAGGCGCACCTTCGCCGCATTCACCACGACGACATGATCGCCGACATCCAGATGGTCGCAGGTGCGGGTCTTCCACTTTCCCATGAGCAGAGCCGCGACTTCGCTGGCGAGGCGGCCGAGGACCTGGTCGTCCGCGTCCACGAGGTACCAGCGCCGGCGGATTTCGCTCGCTTTCGTCGCATAGGTCGTCATCTGCGCACTCCTTGCTCCAATTTCTCGCCCGGATTCACAAACGATGGATCCTACCAATCGGCCGTAACGGTGTCAAGATGCCGGAAGCGGCCCAAGCGCAAGCGATTCAGCGCCCGGGGCCGCCGGCCTGCAAGGCGGTGAAGGGCGGGACGAGCAGCCCTCGCTCGGTCACCCAGCCGCGGATCAATTCGGCCGGAGTCACATCGAAGGCCGGGTTCCAGACCGATACCCCGGCCGGTGCACAGAGTTGCCCTCGAAAGGCGCGCACTTCTCCAGGGTCCCGTTGCTCGACGGTGATGGCTCTCCCGGCCGGGCAAGCGAGATCGAAGCTCGACGAGGGCGCGACGACATAGAAGGGCACGCCGTGCCGGGCGGCGGCGACCGCCACCGCATAGGTGCCGACCTTGTTCGCCGTGTCGCCGTTGGCGGCCACTCGGTCGGCCCCGACCAGCACCGCATCCACCACGCCGGAAGCGAGCAGAGACGCGGCCGCCCCATCGACGAGCAGGGTGGCGGGAATCCCCTCCCGCATCAGTTCCCACGCCGTCAGGCGCGCTCCCTGCAGCAACGGCCGCGTCTCATCGACGAAGACGCGCGGCTCGAGGCCCGCGCGCGCCGCCGCGAAGATGACCGCGAGGGCGGTGCCGAGCCCTCCGGTGGCGAGGCCGCCCGTGTTGCAGTGCGTGAGCACCTGCGCGCCGGGCGACAAGAGCGCGGCGCCCGCCGCTCCCATCGCCCGCGACATGGCCAGATCTTCCTCGTGGATCGCGCGCGCTTCGGCGAGCGCCGCGGCCGCCGCCTCGCGGGGTGCGGATCCAGCCTGAATCGAGTGGCGATAGCGCTGCAGCGCGCGGTCGACGCCCCAGGCGAGATTCACCGCCGTGGGCCGCGCATTGCGCAGGCGGCCCGCCTCCTCCTCCACCGCGGCAAGCGCGCGAAGCGATGCGGCCGGGCCCTGCGCCCGCTCGCCATGCGCCGCATTCCAGGCGGCCAGCGCGACTCCATACGCGCCCGCGACGCCGATCGCCGGCGCGCCGCGGATGCGCAGCGCGACGATCGCTTCGACGAGCGCCGCCGTTTCGCGAATCTCGAGGAAGATCTCGCGGTCGGGCAATTGGGTCTGATCGAGGAGCCGGATGAAGCCCTCTTCGCCTCCTTCCCAGGTGATCGTGGGAATCATCCCTCCCGCTCCTCTTCGCCGTCCTCCTCCGGACGGGAGTCCCGCGCTTCCTTCGATGCAGATGCCGGCGGAGCGCCTGCGTTCCCGGGCGCGGACGCATTCCCGGGCAATTCGCGGAAGAGCCTCCGCAGGCGCGCGAGCGGAAGGCCCATCACATTGAAGTAGCAGCCGCGAATGGATTCGATCAGCATGCCGCCGATGCCCTGGATGCCGTACGCCCCCGCCTTGTCCAACGGCTCGCCCGTCGCGACATAGCGCTCGATCGTGCCGCGATCGAGGCGCGCGAAGCGCACCGCGCTCCGCTCGTGCGCGCAACGCGACGGTTCGCCTCCCGCGCGCGCGAGGCAGATCCCGCTCACCACTTCGTGCTCGCGTCCCGACAATCGCTCCAGAAAGACGGCGGCTTCGCGCGCGTCGCGCGGCTTCTCGAGAACTTCGCCGTCCAGGTACACGATCGTGTCGGCCCCGAGAACGATTCCCTCGCGCACCGCGCGCGCGACCGTCAAGGCCTTCGCGCGCGCCTGACGAACCGCGTACTCCTCGGGCATCTCTTCCGGACGGCGGCGCCCGTCTTCCGCGCCGGCGGGCTCGATCACGCGGAAGGGCACGCCGAGCATCGAGAGAAGCTGCGCCCGGCGCGGCGAGATCGAGGCGAGGACGAGCGGCTCGGCCCTGCCCATCAACAAGCGCGCGCTCGCCTCCGCCGTCTGCGCGTCTGCGGGCTTCGCCTGCGAGCCGGCCGCCGCCCCCTGCGCGTCCGCCGGCTTCGCCTTCCAGTCGCGGCTGTCGATGATCAGCGTGACCGGCCCGTCGTTCACCGATTCCACTTCCATCTTCGCTTGAAAGACGCCGGTGCGGACGGGATGCGGGGATCGCCGCAATTCGGCGACGAAGAGATCGTACAGGCGCTCGGCGAGCGCAGGCTCGGCCGCCTCGCTCCAGCTCGGACGGCGCCCCTTCACGCAATCACCGAGCAGCGTGAATTGCGAGATCGCGAGGATCCCGCCGCCGATCTCGTCGAGACCGCGTTCCATGTGCCCGCGCTCGTCGGAGAAGATGCGCAGGCTCAGGCACTTTCTCGCCAGCCAGCGGGCGTCCGCCTCGTCGTCGCCGCGCGCGACGCCGAGCAGGATGAGGAGGCCGCGCTCGATCGAGGCCGGCTCGCGGCCCGCGATGCGCACTTCCGCCCGGCTCACTCGCTGCACGACTGCGATCATCGCCTCTCCCGCCGCCCGCTCGCCCGCGCTCAGTCCGCTTCGTCCGCGGTCACGCCGGCCTGGCTCACCCGCTCGACGATCCGCACGCCGCGCACTCTCCGGATCGCGTCGACCACGCGCCCGAGATGGCTCAGATTGCGCACCTGCAGCACGAACTGGCCGCGCGCTTCGCCCTGCCCGTCGGAGGTCATCGCGCCGTGGCTCATGTTCGTCTGCGTGCGCGAGATCGCGGAGGCCACATCCACGAGCAGATCAGCACGATCGTCGCTCACCACCAGCAGGCGCACGAGGAAATGCTGGTCGCGCTCGACATCCCATTCCACATCGATCCGCCGTTCGGCGGGCACGCGGTCGTCGAAGGTGTTCGGACAATCGAGACGATGCACCGAGATGCCCCGCCCTTTCGTGATGAGCCCGATCACCTTGTCGCCCGGAATCGGCTGGCAGCACTGCGCAATCCGGATGAGGAGCCCGTCGATGTCGCCGATGCGCAGCCCCGTGACGGGGCGCGAGGCGAGGCGCTTCAAGCGCTCGAGCGCGGTCGCGCCTTTCGGCTCCTCCTGCTTCTCCTCCGGCAGAAGCCTCGCGAGCACGCTGCCCAGGGACAAGTCGCCCTGGCCGATCTTCGCGAAGAGCAGCGGGACATCGGCGAGCCCGAAGCTCTGCGAAATGTCGTTGAGCTCTTTGTCGTTCGGCAGCTTGCGGCGGCGCTTCTTCAACTCGCGCTGCAGGATTTCGCGGCCGAGACGCACCGAGACATCCAGACGCTGCTCGGTCAGCCAGCGGCGGATCTTTCCCTTCGCGCGGCTGGTGACCGCGATCTTCAGCCAGTCCTCGCTCGGCTGGCCCTGCGGGGCCGAGACGATCTCGACCACCTCGCCGCTCTTCAGCTCGTAACGCAGGGGAACGATCCGCCCGTTCACCTTGGCGCCCACGCAGTGGTGGCCCACATCGGTATGGATCGCGTAGGCGAAGTCGATCGGCGTGGCCCCGCGCGGCAGGCGCTTCAATCCTCCTTTGGGCGTGAAGACGAAGACCTCGTCCTGGTACAGCGAAGTCTTCAGAAGATCCATGAACTCCTGGGGGTCGCCCGTCTCGTCGCCCCACTCGCTCACGCCCTGCACCACCAGATCGCCCAGCTTCTCCTGCAGCTCGCGATCCGCCTGGATGCCGTGGCCCTCCTTGTAGGCGTAGTGCGCGGCGATGCCGATCTCCGAGACGATGTGCATCTCGCGGGTGCGAATCTGGATCTCGACCATGCGCCGCCGTTCGGGCACCAGCACCGTCGTGTGCAGCGACTGGTACATGTTGCTCTTCGGCGTCGCGATGTAGTCCTTGAAGCGGTCGACGACGGGAGTGAACATGTCGTGGACCACGCCCAGGGCGCGATAGCAGTCGTCGCGCGATTCGGTGAGGATGCGCAGCCCGAGCAGGTCGTAGATCTCTTCGAAGGGCGCGTCGAGCCGCTGCATCTTCAGCCAGATGCTGCGCAGATGCTTCGGGCGGCCGGACACCTCGGCCGTGATCCCCATCCCCACGAGCTGCTCGCGGATCGGGAGCATGATCTCCTCGATGGCCTTCAGCCGCTCCGTGAGCTTTTCGGCGACCTTGTCCACCAGCATGCGGTAGTGCGCCGCATCGAGATGCTTGAAAGCCAGGTCCTCGAGCTCCCACTTGAAGCGGGCGATTCCGAGCCGGTGGGCGATCGGCGCGTAGATCTCGAGCGTCTCCTGCGCGATGCGCTTGCGCCGATCCTCGTCGAGGGCGTCGAGGGTGCGCATGTTGTGCAGCCGGTCGGCGAGCTTGATCAGGATGACGCGGATGTCGCGCGCCATCGAGAGCAGCATCTTGCGATAGTTTTCCGACTGCGCGCCCTCGGCGGAGCGGAAGGGCAGCCCGCTGATCTTCGTCACTCCGTCCACGAGCAACGCGACCTCGGGGCCGAAATCGCGCCGGAGATCGTCGAGGGTGATGACCCGGCTGTCCTCGACCGTGTCGTGCAGCAAGGCCGCCGCCAGAATGACCGTGTCGGTGTGGCGTCGCAGGAGGTCGATCAGGACCAGGGCCGTTTCGAGCGGATGGGCCACGAAGGGGCCGCCGCTGCGCCGCGTCTGCCCCTCGTGCGCGCGGAGAGCGAGCGCGTACGCCCGTTCGAGCGTCGGGATATCCACCTCGGCCTTGATCTCGCGGATCTGGCCGAGCAGGGTCTCGAACATGCGCTCGGGATTGGGACGCTCGCGCTTCACTCCGCTCCTCCCGGGCCTTTCCCGCCCGGCCTGGGCCGGCCTAGGCGGGCAGCATCATCTTCACCTTGGCCTGCGCGCGCAGCTTGTCCGCCCAGTCGTCCACCGCCTTCTGGACCGCTTCGCCTTCGAGCATGCGCCGGATGGCCGGCCGCACATCGTCGATCGGCTGCAGGCCCTCGCCGCGGCGCTCCTCGACTTTGATCACATGGAATCCGTACTCGGTCTGCACGACATCGCTGATCTGCCCCGGCTGCATCGCAAAGGCCGCCTCGCTGAATTCCGGCATCATGCGCGCCCGCTGGAAGAAGCCGAGGTCTCCCCCCTGCGCCTTCGACGGGCAATCGGAAAACCGCGTGGCGAGATCGGCGAAATCCACTCCCCGGCGCGCCTCGTCGCGTACGCGTTCGGCCAGCTGCCGGGCGGCCGCGAGGCTCTCGGCCGGCGCCCCCGGATCCATCTGCACGAGCACGTGGCGCGCGTGCACTTCTTCCTTGTCGAAGTAGTCGGGATGGTCGCGGTAGAACTGCTCGACGCGTTCCTCGGGAAGCTTCAGCGTGTCGCTGACCGTCTGGCGAATGAGATCGCCGACCACCAGGTCCTGGCGAAAGCTCTCGCGCAGGACATCGTAGGTCATGTTGCGCTGGGCCAGCTTGGCGTCGCGATCGTTCGCGTCCTTGAACTGCGCGTTCCATTGCTTGAGCATGCCGTTCAGGCGCATGGTATCCGCGACGATGCCGCGCCGACCGGCCTCTTTCGCCAGCACCAGCCGGTCGATGAGATAATCGAGCGCTTTCAGCTGGAGATCCTTGCGGCTCTTGGCTTCGCGCGCCTCGGGGCTCCCCGACTGCTGCCAATACATCGTCACGAGGTCGACCTCGGTCAGGCGGACGGTCTTGTCCCCCACCTTGGCCAGCACCGCTTGCGGCGACCCGAGCAGCTCCTGGCCCGTGTCGTGAACGTCGCTCTTGCTCTTCTCGCTTCCGCAGCCGGCCGCCAAGACAACCGCCGCCGCGGTGAACAGCACGCACCGGAAAATCCGACGCCCGAACATCATCATCTTCCTCCTTGTGCGAATCCGCATCTGGACCGCCCGTTCCACCCGCGCTCGACTGGTCGTCCGGCGAAGGTTGCGTGGGATTATAGACCGCCTCTCTCGTCTGCTCTACCATCGCCTTGCATGCAGGCTGGGGGCCCACCCCGGCGTCCGGGGTCCCTCCGGCGGGATGTTTTTCGGCGCCCGGGATGGATTTTCGCGATCCGGGGTTCTCGCAGTGCATCTCTGAACCTTCGGCTGCCGAGGAGAGTCTCGTGGGGATCGAACATCCGCAGGCGGATTCGCCCGCCGTCGGACGGACGGTGGAGGCCTTGATCCACGATCTCGCCTATGGCGGGGCGGGCGTCGCGCGCGTGGGCGGCTGGGTGCTGATGGTCCCCGGAGCCTTTCCCGGGGAGCGCGTGACCGTCCACATCCGCCGAAAGAGGAAGGGACTCTTCGAAGGCGATCTGCTCGCGGTTCTAGAAGCTTCGCCCGATCGCGAACCGCTTGCCTGCCCGCACGCATCCATCTGCGGAGGTTGCGCGCTGCAAGGTCTCTCGTCCCTCGCCCAGACGCGTTGGAAGAATGTCCAGGCGCGCGAACTGCTCCGGCGCATCGGACGGGTGGAGCCTGAAATCGTGGAAGAGCCCTGGTCTGCCCCGCGGCCCTGGTTCTATCGAAACAAGATGGAGTTCACCTTCTCGCGCCGGCCGTGGATCGAGAAGGAGCGGTTGCTCGCCCAAGGCGCGCCCACCGGCGGGCCCGCACTCGGGCTGCATCCCCGGGGATTGTTCAGCGCCGTCTTCGATGTGGACGACTGCCGCCTGCAATCGGCCCTCTCGAATGCGGTCGTCAAAGCCGTTCGGCGGGCGGCGGTGCGCAGATCTCTCGAAGCGTACGATTCCCGCCGGGATGCGGGGTTCCTGCGCCATCTGGTGGTGCGCCGCCCGGCCGACGAATCGGAGCTGTTGATCATGCTCGTCGCGCGCTGCGACGATCCCGTCCTCGATGCGATCGCGCGCGAAGCGGCGGCCGAGGTCCCCGCCGTCACCGGCGCGGTCGCCGCCATCAACACCCGCCGGGCGACCGTCGCGCAAGGCGATTACGAGCGGCCCATGCTGGGCGATCCCTGCTGGCACGAGAGCGTGGCCGGCGTCCGCTTCCAAATCGGCGCCTCGTCTTTCTTCCAGATCCAGGCGCCCGGGGCCGAAGCGCTCGTCGAGACGGCGATCGCATGGCTCTCCCCTTCGCGCGGCGATCGAATCCTCGACCTCTACTGCGGCGCGGGCACTTTCAGCCTGCCGCTCGCGCGCCGGTGCGCGCGCGTGGTGGGCGTCGAATCCTTCGCCCCGGCGGTCGCCCAGGCGCGCGAAAACGCCGCGGCGAACGGCATCGACGCGGAGTTCGTGTGCGCCGAAGTGGAAGGGCGGGGCGCGCCCGGCTGGCTGGAGGAACGCTGGGACGCGGTGCTCCTCGATCCCCCGCGCAGCGGCCTTCATCCCCGCGCGCTCGAACGCCTGCGCGCCGTTGGCGCGCCGCGCATCCTGTACGTCTCCTGCAATCCCGCGACCCTCGCCCGCGACGCCGGCCTGCTCACCCAGGAGGCGGGATACCTTCCTCGACGCTTGAAGGTCTTCGACCTCTTTCCGCAGACGCCTCACCTGGAGAGCATGCTGCTGCTCGAGCGTTGAGGCTCTCGCGCATCACAGAAGCAGACGCACAAGAGCGCGGTGTGGCGCGGCCGCGTCTGAAACGCGCGCTTCAAGAAAAATCACCTTCTTTGACCTGCGTCAAAGCGCCCGTCGGCCGGATGCCCGATGTTGGGATCCGCGACGGGGCGCCCGGGTGGAGAAGAGTTCGATGCGGCGCGGGCGCCGCCGTCGAGGTCTCGCAGGGTCGGGCGTTGCGCGGGCGTCAGACGACACGAGCGTTTCGGAGGGATTGCAGCCCTCCGTGCAAAGGAGCGAAGCATGCATTCAGGAGCAGAGCGCGTGACGGTCACGATCGACGAGGCTCTCTGCGACGGTTGCGGAGTCTGCCTTCCCTCGTGCGCCGAAGGCGCGATTCGCATCGTGAACGGAAAGGCGCGCATCATCGAGGGCTTGTGCGATGGGCTCGGCCACTGTCTGAAGGCCTGCCCGCGCGGCGCGATCCGCGTGGAACCGGCCGCCTCCACCGGGTATTCTGCGGTCGAGAAGAGCCGGACGGCGGAGCGCGGGTCCGGCCGGCGGGCGCCGACGGGCGGGCAAGCAGCGCAGCCGGGGTGCGGGTGCCCGGGCGCCGCCTTTCGCGAGTTGGGCGCGCCGGACGCTTCGTGCGCGGACCACGCTGCCATGCGCGAGCCGTTGACGGGCCACGCTTCGCCCGCAAGCGAGCATGCAAGCGCGGCGCCGGTTTCGGCGCTGCGCCACTGGCCGGTGCAACTCGCATTGCTGCCGGCCCAGGCGCCCGTCTGGCAGGATGCCGACTTGCTCCTCGCGGCCGACTGCGTGCCCTTCGCCATGGCGGATTTCCACGCGCGGCTGCTGGCGGGCCGCACCCTGGCGGTCGCCTGCCCCAAGCTCGACGACCGGCAGGCCTATGTGGAGAAGCTGGCCGAAGTGTTCCGCCGCCACGCGCCGCGCTCGCTCACCATTGCGCGCATGGAAGTGCCCTGCTGCTCGGGGCTCGTCCAGATCGTGCGCGAAGCGCTCGCGCGAGCGGGCCGCGAGGCTCCTGTGCGGGAAGTGGAAGTATCTGTTCGCGGAGAAGTTCTGCGCGAACATTGAAGCGAGATGGGAAGGCCGGGCCCGGCCCGGTGAACGAACGGCGGAGGCAAGGAGGTTACGGCATGAGCATGTTCTGTTTCCAATGCGAGCAGACGAGCCGCGGAAGCGGATGCACGCTTCAGGGCGTGTGCGGAAAGAGCCCCGAAGTGGCCGCGCTGCAGGATGCGCTCGTCTTCGCGACGAAGGGGATCGCGCAGTACGCGCATCGCGCCCGCCAGTTGGGGGCCGCCGATCGCGAGATCGATGTCTTCGTCATCGAGGCGCTCTTCACCACGGTGACGAATGTGAACTTCGATCCCGAGCGCGTTCGCTCGCTCATCCGGAAGGCGGTGGCCCTGCGCGATCGCGCGCGCACGCTCTACGAGGAAGCGGCGCGCAAGTCGGGCCGCGCCGTCGAGCCGCTCTCCGGGCCCGCCGTGAAAAAGATCCCCCAGGGCGATGGCGAGTTGCTCGCCTTTGCGCAGACCATCGGCATCCCTCCCCGCCTCGAGAGCGCGGGCAAGGACGCGGCCGGGCTGCAGGAGCTCATCACCTACGGGCTGAAGGGAACGGCCTCCTACGCGGTGCACGCCCATGAGCTCGGCGTCACCGACGAGACTATCTTCGCCGATTTCCATCGCCTGCTCGACTTCCTCGCCCAGGATCCGCGCGACGGCGGGAAGCTGACCGCGGCGGCCCTGGAGACGGGCGCGCTCAACCTGCGCGTGATGGAGATGCTCGATCGCGCGAACACCGGCGCCTACGGGCATCCCGAGCCCACGGAAGTGCGCGTGACCCCTCTCGCGGGCAAGTGCATCCTCGTCTCGGGGCACGATCTCCACGACCTCTCCGCTCTGCTCGAGCAGACGGCGGGCACGGGAATCCGCGTCTACACGCACGGCGAGATGCTTCCCGCGCTGGCGTATCCCGGTCTGAAGAAGCATCCCCATCTGGCGGGCAACTACGGAAGCGCGTGGCAAAACCAGCGCGCGGAATTCGACGAGTTCCCCGGTGCGATCCTGATGACCACCAACTGCATCCAGCGGCCGAAGGAGACCTACCAGGGGCGCATCTTCACGAGCGGGCTGGTCGCCTGGCCGGGAGTCGAGCATGTGTCGCGGCGTGACTTCTCGCCGGTCATCAAGGCCGCGCTGGCCGCGGAAGGGTTCCGCGAGGATGCGCCCGAGCAGAAGATCACGATCGGCTTCGGGCATCACGCGGTGCTGGGCGTCGCCGGCGCGGTGGTCGACGCGGTGAAGAAGGGCGCGATCCGCCACTTCTTCCTGGTCGGCGGCTGCGACGGCGCGAAGCCGGGCCGCGACTACTACACGCAATTCGCCCAGGCCGTGCCCGGCGATTGCGTCGTCCTCACCCTGGCCTGCGGGAAGTACCGCTTCAACAAGCTTCCCTTCGGAGACATCGGCGGCATTCCCCGACTGCTCGATGTCGGGCAGTGCAACGACGCCTACTCGGCGGTCAAGATCGCGGTCGCGTTGTCGGAAGCGTTCGGCTGCTCGGTGAACGACCTCCCGCTCTCGCTGGTGCTGAGCTGGTACGAGCAGAAGGCGGTGGCGATCCTCCTCACCCTGCTTCACCTCGGCATTCGGAACATCCGGATCGGGCCGAGCCTGCCCGCCTTCGTCTCGCCGGCCTTGTGGGAGACGCTGCAGCAGGCCTTTGCGATTCGCGCGATCACGACTCCGGAAGAGGATTTGCAGGCGATTCTCGGGCCAACGGCCGGGTAGAGCGGCGCTCGTCGCGCATCCGCGGGCCGGCACCTGCGCCGGCCCGCGTCCGGCATCCGTGCCCGCATGCGCGCCCGCCGTGCCAGCGCTGGACTCGCGTTCGCCGTCGGGGGAAGATGCGCGCATGGCCGCCCGCGAGCGAAATGAGATCGAGCTTGCCCTCTCGAGCATGCCTCTCTTCGCCATGCTCGCCCCCGCCGAAGTGCGTGAGATCGCGAGAGACTGCCGCATCGAGCGCCTCTCGGCGGGCGAGTCGATCGTCGGGCCCGAGGACGAAGCCGATCGCTTCTTCGTGATTCTGCGCGGGCGGGTGAAGGTCTATCAGCTCTCGTCGCGCGGCGACGAGCAGATCCTTCACCTCTACGGCCCGGGCGCGACGGTCGGCGAGGCCGCGATGTGGAGCGGCGGCCGCTATCCGGCGCACGCCGAAGCGGCCGCGGATGCGGAATTGCTGATCGTGCGACGCGAGGCGCTCCGCCGGCTTCTCTCCCGCCGCCCCGAAATCGCCTTCGCCATGCTCGCCGGGCTCAGTCGCAAGCTCCAGGAATTCACTCGCCTGATCGAGCGCCTCTCGCTGAAGGAAGTGCCCGCGCGCCTCGCGCAGGTGCTGCTCGAGATCTCCCGCGAGCGCGGCTCGCGCAGCTTCGTTCTCAGCCAGACCAAGCGCGAGCTCGCCGCGCAAATCGGGACCGTCTCCGAAACCTTGAGCCGTGCGCTCGCGCGCCTGAAGAGCGACGGATTGATCTCCGTCTCGGGAAGGCGGATCACGATCCTCGAGCCGGAGAAGCTCGCCCGCGTGGCGGACGCCTAGCCCTCTCCTCACATCTCGAAGCGGCTGGAAAGCGGAGTCACGATTCCGGATCCCACGCGAGCAGCGCGCTGCCTTTCGCGATCCCCACCGCCAGCGCGACGAGCGGATCCTTGATGACGGCGACGCGCAGGACGGGGCAGCGAAATCGCGTCGCCCAGTTCGTCTCGGCCGCGCGCCCCTGCCCCTCGATCACGAGCCAATCGGCGCCGCGCGCCGCCTCGATCAATTCCGCTCCCACATGGCGCAGATCGATGCCCGGCGACCCCGTCCCGCTCGGAACCAGCCTGAGCCGTCGATCCAGGAGATCGCGCAGCGGGCTGCCCGGCAAATCGTGGAGCAGGCGCAAGTGGGCGCGCGCCTCGGCGAAGCAGATGTCGTTCGACGCGGGCAGCGAATTGACGACCAGGCGGACATCCCAGCGGCGGGCCCAGAAGATCGCGGCGGGCAGGACGCCGAGCAGGAAATCCGCCCCGGCGTTGTCGGCGAAGAGCAGCACGCGGCCGGCGGCAGGCGCATCCAGCGGGATCGGCGGGCCCACGAGAAGCTCTACGTGCGCGGCGGGCATGCGCGCGACGGCGGCGCGGGCGAAGCGCGTGAAGCGCCGCTTCGCCCCCGCGATCTCGAGCGCGCCTTGCCGGAAGGCCTCGCGGGTGTCGTGCGAGCCGAGGTCGAAGAGATTGCCCGCGAGCATCCCTCCCAGGACTCCCGCCAGCGCGCCGGGAGTCGCCCGCCCCGCCGCGCGCCAGGCGGCAAGCTGCGCGGCGCGCGCTTCGGGCAGCAGGCGGCTCGCCTCGCGCGCCTTCACGCCGCGGTAGGGGTCGGACAGGCCGTGCTCCTGCAGCAGGCGCTCGCGGATCAGGGTGAGCTCGTGCACTGTGCGGATCGACGGCGCCTCGCCCGCCTCGACATCATCCAGCAGCGCTTCGAAGATGCCGAGCGCGCGGGTCGCGCGCTTGCGCTCCTCGTCCCAGCCTTCCTCGCCGAGGAGCTCGAGCAGATAGCGGGCATTTCCACGCAGAAGTCCCGTCCAGTGCGGGACGACCTCGCGGTGGCGCGTCAGGTCCCAGAGGCCCGGGTGCGGCGGAAACCGGCGGGCGAGGGGAAAGGCCGCGCCGCCGGGAACGGGCACCCAGCGGCGCCATTCCGGCTCGCGCTCCCCGTTCCTGCTCGTTCCCGCCCCAGGCGCGCGTTCCGTTGACATTCCCGTTGCGGCCTCCTAGCGTCGCGACGTCCTGCAAGGAACGAGCGCCGCGACGGCGCTTGGCATTCGCGCCGTCCTCCAACGAAAGGGCCGGGTATGCCCCATGTGCAGATCAGAGGCGCCTGCCGCCTCGCGGACCTCCGCGACGCGCTGGCCGGGTTTCTGGAATCGGCGCCTCCGGAGATCCTCAAGCTGCAGGGCGCGTATCTCGATTCCGCCGCCGGCCGCCTGCTCTTCGAAGCGGTCGTGGTCGAGGGGTACCTGCGCCAGAACTTCTTCCTCCTCGTCCGCGAAGAGGAAGGCGCCGTGCTGATCCGCTGCCATCCCTTCTCGAATCCGCAGAAGACGCCCGGCGTGAAGCGCCTGATCGCGCGCGTCGCGTTGCGTTGCCTGCAGGCTTGCCCCGGCGCCGAGATCGGCAACACCAACCTGCGCGATTTCCTCGCGGGCTAGCCGCGGAGGCCGTGCGAGAGGCGGGCGCAGGGCGCTGAAGAACCCTGCTAGCGATCCTTCGGCGCGCTCTCCGCGCCCGCGGTCGCGCGCTTCAGGAACGGCGTCAGCAGATCGATCGGCACCGGGAAGATGGTCGTCGAATTGTTCTCGGCGGCCACTTCGTTCAGCGTCTGCAAGAAGCGCAACTGCACCGCGACCGGATGGCCTTCGATCACCACCGCCGCTTCGGCCAGCTTCTCGGCCGCCTGGGCCTCGCCCTGGGCGGCGATCACCTTCGCGCGGCGCTCGCGCTCGGCTTCGGCCTGTTTGGCCATCGCGCGCTTCATCTCGATCGGCAGGTCCACATCCTTCACTTCCACCGACGCCACCTTGATGCCCCAGGGATCGGTGTGCTTGTCGATGATCGTCTGCAGCTCCTGATTGATCTTGTCGCGCTCCGCGAGGAGGTCGTCGAGCTCGGCCTGCCCCACGACGCTGCGCAGCGTCGTTTGCGAGAGCTGCGATGTCGCATAGAGGTAGTTCTCCACATCCAGCACGGCGCGCCCGGGATCCATCACCCGGAAATAGACGACCGCGTTCACCTTCACCGAAACGTTGTCGCGCGTGATCACATCCTGCGGCGGCACATCCATGACGACCGTGCGCAGGCTGATCTTCACCATGCGGTCGAGCACCGGGATGAGCAGGATCAGCCCCGGGCCTCGGACGCCGACCATGCGCCCCAGCCGGAAGATGACGGCGCGCTCGTACTCGCGCAGCACGCGAATCGCGTTCGAGAGAAGAATGAGAAAGAAGAGGATCAGGATTCCCAACGCCAACCCGGTCATCGTGGCCACCTCCTCATGGGCCGGTTGGGTCCGCCCCTCCGGCCGGTTCCACCTCGAGCTCCATTCCGTTCACCCGTAGCACTCGCACCCGGTCACCCGCGTGCGCGCCGGCGCGGCAGGCCGCGCTCCAGATCTCGCCGTGCACGAAGACGCGCCCGCGCGGAAGAAGATCCGTGCGCGCTTCGCCGATCTCGCCGACGAGTCCTTCGGCCCCGGTCACTTGCCTGCGCTTCTGCGCCCGCACCGCCAGCGCGATCGCGAAGAGGAAGAGTCCGCCCACGACGATCACGCTCGGAATCAGCACCCGCAACGAAACCGCGACGCCCAGCCCCGGCTCGAAGAGCATGAGCGAGCCGAAGAGCAGGGCCGCGACGCCGCCGATCGACAGAGCTCCGTAGCTGGTCACTTTGATCTCCAGAATGAAGAGGATCACCGCGAGCACGATGAGGGCGATGCCCGCCGCGCGCACGGGCAGCATCTGCAGCCCGAAGAAGGCGAGAAAGATCGCCAGTCCCCCGACGATGCCGGGAAAGAGCGTTCCCGGATGCGACAGTTCGAAGAAGATGCCGAGCACGCCGAGGAGCAGGAGCAGATAGGCGACATTCGGGTTCGCGATCAACGCGAGCACCTGGTCGCGCAGGTTGGGTTTGAGCTCGATCACGCGCGCCTGCGCGGTGTGCAGCGGCCGGCGGCCCGCGGGAAGCTCGACCTCGCGCCCGTCCACCAGGCGCAGGAGATCGTCCGGCGTGGCGGCGACGAGGTCGATCACCCCCAGCTCGAGCGCCTCGTCGGCGGGCACCGAGACGCTCTCGCGCACGGCGCGCTCCGCCCAGTCGGCGTTTCGGCCCCGCTGGGTCGCGAGCGAGCGCGCGTAGGCGACGGCGTCGTTCGTGACTTTCGAGGTCATCGTGGAATCGACCTGGGCCTCGCCCCCGGTGACGCCGCCGCCCAGCGAGACGGGATGCGCGGCGCCCATGTTCGTGCCGGGCGCCATCGCGGCCACATGCGCGGCCATCATCAGGAAGACCCCCGCCGAGGCGGCCCGCGAGCCGGGCGGGTAGACATACACGATCACCGGCACCGGGGAAGCGAGGATGCCCTTGATCATCGAGCGCATGGAGGTGTCGAGGCCGCCGGGAGTGTCCATCGCGACCACGAGCGCTTCGAGCCCTTCGCGCTCGGCCCACCGCAGCGCGCGCGAGAGAAAGCCCGCGATCGCCGGCTGGATGGCGTCGTCGATCTCGATCCAGCCGACGCGCGCGTCGAGCGGGGCGGATGCGTTCGTGCCGCCGGCCGCGGAGCCGGACGAGGCGATGCGATCGGGCGAGGTATCGTCCGGGGAAGACGGAGGATCCTGGGCGAGGAGCGGCCCGCCGGCCCAAGCAACGAATAGGATCCCCCACGCGGCAAACAGCACAGTCCGTCTCATCGAGACGGATCCTACCGTCTCCGGCGGTCTGGGGAAAGCCCAAGGATGTCGCGCGCGATCGTCCCCGCCATTTTGGGGTTTTCCCGCAGGCGACGCCGGGAGTACGCGTACCACTCCTTGCCATAGGGCACATACACGCGCAAACGATGGCCGCGCTGGACGATCACGCCCCGCAGCCGCTCGGTCACTCCGAGGAGCATCTGGAATTCGTACCGCTCGGGCGGCAATTCCAGGCGATGCACGAGATGCATCGCTTCCGCGACCAGCCGCTCGTCGTGGGTGGCGATGCCCACATAGCTTCCGCCGCGCAACAGGATCTCGAGCGCGTACATGTAGCTGCGGCGAACGATCTCCGGGTCCTGCCAGGCGATCGCGTAGGGCTCGCGATAGATGCCCTTGCACAGCCGGATGTTCGCGCGCATGCGGGCGAGCTCGGCCGCGTCCTCGATCGTCCGGCGCAGCATCGCCTGCATGACCACGCCCACCGCGTCGAAATCCTTTCGCAGCATCCGGTAGAGGTCGAAGGTGCGATCGGTGGTGCCGGCATCCTCCATGTCGATGCGCACGAAGGTGCCGAGCTCGCTCGCGCGAGCCACGACCGGGCGGAAGTTCTCGTAGGCGAAATCGGTCGAGATACTGAGGCCGAGCATCGTGGGCTTGATCGAGATGTTGCCCTGGATGCCCGCCTCGCGAAGTGCGGGAAGCAGGGCGAGGTAGGCGTCGCGCGCGCGGATCGCGTCTTCGGCCTTGCGCACATCCTCCCCGAGGATGTCCATCGTCACCATGCACCCCGCGGCGTTCAGGCGGCGGGATTCCGCGATCCCGTCCGCGACTTCGGGACCCGCGATGTAGCGTTGCGAGAAGAAGCCGACGATCGGCTTCGGAACGATGGGCATGACCCCCACAATCATGCGGTCGAAGACACTCACTCCCGTACCCCCTTCCATGCCAGGAACGGCTCGTGCCGGCGGCGAAGGACCTGCCAGCGCCGCCTCGCTCCTTTTGGGATCCGGCGATCCTAGTCGGAGTAGAAGCGGGTGTAAAGCGGCCGCAGCAACGACTCGCGCACGGCAAGCCGGATTGCCGCGCACGCTCGCCGACCGTACACTTGACGCATTGCGATCCCGGCCACGGCCCGACGAGAGGAGCGGCATGGCGCGACGAAGCGCAGCGGAACATACCGGGCGAATGGTGCACTTCGCATGGCGTGCGCTGGCGTTGGCTGCGCTCGCCTCGACGGTTGCGCTGCCATTCGGCCCGGCTTCGCTCCTCCCCCGGCCGACCGGGGCGTTCGAGCGCCCCGACCCGCAGCCCGAAGGCGAGCCCTGGCCGGAGTGGACGCTGCGGTGCGATTCCACCGGGGCGTTGCGATCCGGACTGCTGTTCGCGCGCAGTGAAGGCGCGGTCTGCTTTGGTCTGACTGCTTCCCCCCCGCCCGGAACTCCGGCGCCCCTGGGGAGGCCTGCCTTCCCCGCTGCTCTGGCCGATCGCTTCGTCGCCGCGCACGCGGCCTCTTTCGGCGTTTCCGCCGAGAATCTGGCGGCGGGGAACGCGCGCCGGGCCGGCCGCCTGCTCTTCTTCGAGTACGCCCAGACGCATCGCGGCCTGCCGGTGTTGGATGCGCGCTTGAATCTCGCCTGCGACGCGGACGGGACCCCGCGCTTCTTCGAATCCACGCTCGCGGGCGGCATCGAACTCGAACGGACGCGGCCTCTCGTCGAGGAATCCCAGGCGCGGGAACGGGCCCTCGACGCGCTCGTCTCCACCCTGCCCGAATTCGCGGGCGGTCGCGAGCCGGATGGGCCCGCCTCTTTGCAGTGGCGAGCGGGAAGCCTGGCCGTGCTCCCCGCGCGCGAAGCGGGCGGCCGCGCGTGTCTGGTGTGGACGCTCGCCTGCCGGGTGGAACGCCCCGCCGGTCTCTGGCGCTTCGTCGTCGATGCAATCAGCGGAGAGGTCCTGGAGATCAGTCCCTCTCGAGTCGACCTCGCGCTTTCCGATGCGCGAGTGGCCGGCACGGTCACCGGAATCGTCCGCGTTCCCGACCCGCTCGCTCCGCAAACGGAAGCCGCCTTTCCCCACCTCTCCTTGACCGCCTTCGCCGACGGCGTCCTGTTTGCCTCCGGCCACACCGATTCGGCCGGGCGCTTCGACTTCGGCGACGCTCCGGCGCACGACTCGCTCTCATTTCGCGCGACCCTGGCCGGCCGCTTCGCATCCATGCATGTGGGCGGCCTCGATTCCGCGCCCGCTTCGCTGGTGGTGCCTTCGCCGGATGGGCTGGTGTGGAGCGATCTCGCGGCCAGCCCCGCGGAGCGCGAATGCTATCTCGCCGTTTCCCGGGCGCACGACCGCCTGCGGGAGCACGCGGGGGCCATCGCTCGCGACGATCCCGATCCCTTCGCCGGGCTCGATGTCCCGCTGCCCGTCGTGGTCGCCGACGAGCAGGGCGGAGTCTGCGAAGCCTACGCGATCGCCGATCCGGAAGCGCCCGAGCTGCACTTCTCTCCCCCGGGCGCGTCCTGCCTCGATCCCGCCCGCATGGCGGGGATCGTCTTTCACGAATACGCGCATCTCGCCACGCTCTTCGCTTACGGCGGCGAGCTTCCCGCGCGCAACTTGAGCGAGGCCTTCTCGGATTTCGAAGCCGCCTCGCAGGCCGACACTCCCTTCGTCGCGTTGAACTGGACCGGGCCGGGAGAGTGGGTCCGCGCGCTCGAGCACGGGGTCGCGCTGCCGCTCTGTCCGGAATGCGAGCACGACTCCTATTGCGCGAGCCTGCCGCTTTCGGGCGCGCTATGGAGATTGCGATCGAACCTGGAAGCGGCCATCGCCCGCGATCCCCGCGCGGCGGCTTTCGCATCGACGACAGCGTCCCCCCGGGAGGGCGCCCACGCGGCGGCCGTCCGTCTCGCGGAGACGCTCTTTCAAGCCATGCGCCTCGGCCGTCCCCGCTCGTTCGAAGCCTGTCTGTGGAACCTGCTCCTCCAGGACGACGACGACGGCGACCTGCAAAACGGCACGCCTCACTTCGATGCTATCGCGAACGCCTTCGAGCGCCACGGCATCGGCGATTTCTCTCCGCTGCTCGCGTTCGATCCCCTGCCCGATCGCCTTGATCCCGCCCGTCCCGATTCGGTGCATCTCGAGGTGTCGGGCCTGTGCCCGGCGGAAGCGGCCTGGGTGCACGCGCGCATCGAGGGCGGTTCCTTCGTGCGCCAATCCCTCACGAGGACGAATCGCGATCGCGCGGCGCGCTTTTCCGGCGTTCTTCCCGCGGTTCAGCCCGGGGAGCGCATCGAGTACTTCTTCACCGCTCGCGACGCACTCGGCCACGAGGCTTCCTTGCCCGCGGCCGCCCCTTCGGAATGCCTCTCGCTCCGCGCCGGTCCCGACACGCTTGCACCTCTCCTTCAACACGCTTCCATCGATCTCGTGACGGCCGGCCAGGAAGGCATCTGGCTGCTGGCGCGCGCGAGCGACAATCGGAAGAGCTTGCCCTCCGTGCTCGCCGACGCCGCGCTCGTGCGCGGGGGCTCGGTCGTGCGCGAGGCCACCTGGACGCTGATGCCGAAAGCGGAGGGCTCGATCTGGCGCCAGACGCGCCTCTCGCTCGGGCCCTTCCTGCCCGGCGATCGCGTGCGCTACCGCCTGCGTGCTGTCGATGCCGCCCCCGCCAACAATCCCGCGTTTCTCCCGGCTGAAGGTGCTTTCTTCGAAGCGAGGGTCGTGGACGGCCGGGCGTGGGACTTCGAGGAAGCGCCGCTCGAACTCTCGCTCGCCGGGTGGGAAGCGCGCGCGATCGGCGGAGACGATCCCTTCTTCCCCGCTCCTTCCGGCAACCACGCCCTGGTGGCGCGCGCGGCCGAGGCGGGCGTCGAAGGCGACAGCGCGACCCTGCTCACCTCCCCGCTCGACTTGCGCGGATGGGAACGCGCTCGTCTCGATTGGGCGCGCGCGGGCGGCCCGGAATGTCCCACGCAGGTGTACGCGCGGGAAGCCGGGCAGAGCGGCTGGCGTCTTCTCGATCGGCACGATGCCGTTCCATTGGAAGCGGAGATGGCCGCCGACGGCGGCGCTTCATGGCAGCGGCGGGCCGTTTCCCTCGACGCGTTCGCAGGCACGGTCGTCGAAATCCGCTTCGCGACCCCGCTGGCGACGGCCTTCGACGAAGCGATCGACGACCTCCGCATCGCCGCCGCGCCGGCGCTCGCTCCTCCGCAACAGGTGCGGGTCACGAATGCGACGGCCCACGCGGTGACGCTCCAATGGCTCGCGCCTCATGGTGAGGAAGCGCCGCTGGGATACCGCTTGTATCGCGCGCAGGCGCCCGGCGCGGCCGAAATCTCGCTGACGAGAGAGCCGGTTTCACAAACGGAATGGATCGACGAGACTTGCGTGGAAGGGCTCGAGTACTACTACAGCGTCGCCGCGGAATATCCCGCGGGCGAGAGCCCGCGCGCCCCCGGAACGCTGGGAATCGCCGCGCTGCCGCGCTTGTCCCTTCCTCTGCCGGTCGACCGCGTTCTTCCCGATTCGGGCACGGCGGAAGACACGCTGCTCTTCGTGAACGAGGGAACGGGATCGCTCGCGCTGGAGTTCGCGGCTGCCGAAGCGAGCGAGAGCTGGGGCGACCAGTCGATCGCGATCTCCCTCACCGGGCATTCCGGATGGGGATTCCTCGAGGTGGCTGAAGACGGAGAGGACGCCCCCGACCCCGACATCCGTTCGTGCGAATACCGGATCGTCTCCCATCGTCTCGTGTTCCGCCTCGGCTTCCATCGTCCGCTGCCCGATCCGCGAACCGCCTTCACGATCTGCTTTCTTCTGGACACCGACCGCTCGCGGGCGACGGGAAGTCCGGGAGCGGCCGTGGGCGCCGATCGGATGATCGTCCTCGGAAAAGCGATCAACGAGGCGACCCAGGGGCTCGCCCTCGGCTACCTGCTCGATGGCGCGGGCAAGTACCTCGCCGCGCTCAACACTCTCTCGGTCCACCCGGGACTCGACTCGCTCGAGGTCGCCTGCCCGCTCGCGTGGCTCGACGACGCGGGCGTCGGTGACTTCACCGAAGGGGATTCGCTCGATTGCGAGATCGTGGTCGCACCGGAGGCAAGCGGGGCCCTCACCGAAGGCGGCTCTCCACGCGGGGAGCAAGGATTCGCGCCGGGCGGCGCGGCGGGCGACCTGGGCGATCGTTGCCCGGACGCTGCGGCGCCCTGGCTGCGTCTCTCCGACGCCACGGGAATCGCTCGGCCCGGATCGCCTTTTCCGCTGGTCGTCACCTACCCTGCCGATCCTCCGGACTTCGGAAGCGCGCAGATTCTCGTTCGCTCGAGCGACCCGGAGCATCCGCTCGGCCAGGTTTCCATTCGTGTTCGACGCGTGCCGGGAGGCCCCGCGGACGGGCTCTTCCTGGCCGCTCCCGTCCCGAATCCCTTCTCCGAGATGAGCCGCCTCTCCTTCCGCCTGCCCGGAAGCGGGCCATGGCGGCTGGATGTGGTGGATGTCACCGGCCGCCTGCTGCGCCGCCTCGCTTGGGGAGACGCCTCGGGAGCAAAGACCATCGAATGGGTGTGGAATGGACTGCGCGACGACGGCACGCGCGTGGAATCGGGGTGTTATTACGCCGTTCTTCAGCAGGGAAAGAGGACGGCTTCGCGATCCCTTCTCTTGATCCGCTGACCGAGGCCGGATAAGAAGAGTCGGGAACATGAACGTGGAAACCGGGCGCCGCATTCAGGGCGCGAGGAGGGATGATGAGGCGTGCGAGAGTTCTGTGGATGGCGGCGGGTGGCGCGGTCGCTCTCCTGGCGGTCGTGGCTCTCATCGCCGGCTTCTGGTTCGGCGAGCCGGGCAACGGCGGCGCGTTTTCCGGCCCGGCAGTGGCTCTGGCGGCGGAGCAGGGCGGAGGAAGCGGGCCCCAAGGCAGGCAAGTGCAACTCGCCTTCGGCGTGGGAAGCGTGCTCACGCGCGACGGCATGCTGTGGGTCTACCGCCCCGATACCGACGCCTGGCTGACGATCGACGAGGCCTTTCAGGAAGAGGGGCGCGAGACGCACGTCCTTCCGCTTCCCGTCGACAGCCAGGAGATCGTCCAGATGCAAAGCTTTGGCTTCCTGGTGACTCGCTCGGGCGACATCTGGCTCTACGAGATCAACACCGATCGCTGGCGCAAGCTGTCGCCGCCAGGACGGTGAAGCGGCGCCCATTTCTCTGAGGCCGGAAGGGAGTTGGGAGCCCACGATCACGGAACTGCATTCCCGGGCCGAGAATAGTATAGTATGTGGTGTTCGTCCGGCCGCGTATCCAGTTCCGGGCTGCGCCCCCTGCGGCGAGCCCCGCGCAATGGAGCGACAAGCGGTCGAGAGTGAGTCCCTTTCACGGGGGAAAGGTGGGGTGAGACATGGCAACCATTCGACGAGCGGCGGCGCTGGCTCTCCTGACCCTCCTGATCTTCGTCTTCAGCGGAGCGGCCGGCGCGTTGGATTTGAACGATATCATTCGTCTCAAGCTCGCCGGCGTGAGCGAGACGACCATCATGGATGTGGTTCATCAGGAAGGAACGATCTTCGTCCTCTCGGTGGACGACATCATCGACCTGAAAGAGGCGGGCGCGAGCGATTGGCTGATCGAACAACTGCTCGAAACCGAGAACGAGGCGGGCGATCCCGGCTACTCCTACGATGTGGATCCCGAGTGGGCCGATGTCTACGGAGCGGATGACTACGACGCGTACGACGACTTTCTCGATCCGTACGGCTACACGACCGTCTTCAGCTATCACTACTACGATCCCTTCGCCTACTACTGGTATCCCACGCCCTATTCATACATCTACTACTCCCCCTTCTGGTGGTCGTGCAGCGGCTTCTACTTCGCCGGCCACTGGACCTGGGACTGGTGGGACCCGTGGGGACCGAGCTACTACTACTGGGACCATCATCACGGCTGGGACCATCACTTCGGGCCTTCGCACACGCGCGCGCGAGACGGACGCAGCTGGCATGACATCGACCGCCAGGCGCTTCGCGAACGCGCCGACCGGGAGCGCGGCACGCTGTCGCACGCCGGGCTCTCCGCCCCGCGCACTCGCATCTCCAGCGCGGCCGTGGAGCGCGCCCGGCTCACCGACCGGGAAACCACGCGGATTCGGGCAAGCGACGCCGTGCGCATGCGGGCCGGCGACGACGCGCGCGGGCGCGCGAGCGAGCGCGCGGTGCGGCCGAGCTATCGCGACCGCTCCTCCGACAGCGAGACCCGGGGAAGCACCCTGGATCGAAGCCGCTCCCGCAGCGCGCGAGGGGAACCGCGCTCGGAGATGGGCCAGAGCCGCTCGCGGAGCCAGTCCGCTCCCCAGCGGGAGGCGCAGACGCGCCAGAGAAGCAGCCGCAGCGTGAACCCGGGGCGCTCCACGGACGACCGCGGCCGCTCCACTCCCGAATACCGGTCGAGCGACCGCTCCCGCTCGAGCTCCTCGGACCGCTCGAGCTCCTCGATGCGATCCTCCTCTCGTTCGCGCTCCTCGGACCGTTCGAGTTCCTCGGGAAGCCGGTCCTCATCGCGCTCGTCCTCTTCCCGCTCCTCCTCTTCGTCTTCGAGCAGTTCCTCGAAGAGCGCTTCCGGGTCGAGCCGGGGATCGAGCTCGAGCAGCGGGCCTTCTTCGTCCCGGCATCGTTAGGCAAGCGGAGATCGTCGACTAGGAAGCGCGCGGTTTGCCCCGCGCGCTTCTCATTTTGTCGCGCGCCATCGGCCGAGCGTCGGGCCCGGCCATCGAGGCATTCGCGCCCCGCGGCTCGCGATCGAGATTCGTCTTGCCGCCTCGTGATGGAGCGCACTCGCGATACCTCGGCGCAGGTGCGCGCACGGCCGGCCCTTTGCGGATCTCGCTCGCTTTGCAGATCTCGCTCGCGAGGAAGACCCGCGCACGGGATTCGCGCGGTCGATTCGCCCGTCGTCCGACTTGCAAGATGCGTACCGTTCGCATGCTCTCGGGCCGTTTTGCCGAGGGATCGATGTCAAGAAACTAAAACCCGCATCCAGAGCGGGTTTTTCTTGACATTCCGCGCGCGCTTGGACTACGATGCCCGCGATTGGTTCCAACAGTTGCCGGGATTTCTCGTACGCATTGCAGCCAGGGGACCCAAGCGCTTCGTGCTTCACTCGAGAAGGGCGACCGGGTTCTCGGAGTTTTCCACACGAAATTCCTCTCGGCGCTCGTGACCCAACCCTTCAGGGAGGGAGGGAAGGAATGGTGACTGTATCCGTCTTGGTGTCTCTCTGCAACCGGCGTGAACTCGCGATCGAAGCAGTCGAATCGGTTCTCGCCCAAACCTTTCGGGATTTCGAGCTCGTCATCGCCGACGACGGATCGTGCGACGGCACTCCGCTTGCGCTCTTCAGCCGGCTCGGCGCGGAACCGAGGGCCATCCGGATCCTCAGCGGGATGATGAGTGCGGGCGCCCTCCAGCCCTTTAGCCATGTCTTCACCCACGAAGACATCCGCGTCCAATACCACTTTCTCCTGAACCGCGGCTTGAGCGCCGCTCGCAACCGCGGGCTCAAACAGGCGCGCGGCGAATACCTCGCCTTTCTGGAGCCGGAGTACATCTGGGACCCGGTTCACCTGGAGACGCTCGTCGGGCATTGCCGCGCGCATCCGACGGTCAAGATGTGCCACGTGGGCGAGCGCAGCACCAAGGAGAAGGGCCGCGCGCGCCGCTCCAAGACGACGCCGGAATCGTCGGGAGGGATCTTCGAGCAGGCCATCACCGCCGCGCCCTTCGCGATCTCCAGCATGTTGGCGCATCGCTCCTGCTTCACCGAATGCGGCGGCTTCGACGAGAACCTGCCTTCGTGCGAGGACTACGACATCCTCCTCCGGCTCACCGCACGAAATCAGGTCTCGTTTGTCGACGGGGAAACGGAGGTGCTGAAGCGAATGATGCGCGCCGAGAATCCCTCACGCGGCTGGAAGGCCGAACGCTATCGCGTCTACGCGTTGGAGAAGTCGTTCCAGAGCGGCCATCTGAATGCCGATCAACGCCTGCTCGTCGCCGAGGAAATCCTGCGCAAGTGCGAGCGGCTGGTCGAAGGCTATCGCCGCAAGGAAGGCGAAGAGCGCGCGAGCTTCTACGATCGCAAGCGGCGTCGTTTCGCGCAGGAAGTCCGCAAGCTGCGCGCATCGTCCGCGGCGGTGCAGTGAGCGCGCCTTCCAGCATGACGGGCGTTACGAACTGATGGGCATGCGTGCAGGCCGGGAACTCTTCCACCGGCCGCAGCGCATGCCCATTTCCGTTCCGGGGCGAGGCGATCGGCGCCCACCTCGCCCCGCGCGCACCGGGCCTATTTCACCGCAGAGATCGCGCCCTTCGAGATGATCAGCCGCTGGATCTGGC
Organism: uncultured bacterium; assembly: GCA_964482205.1. Classification (GTDB taxonomy): domain Bacteria; phylum Eisenbacteria; class RBG-16-71-46; order CAIMUX01; family WJJG01; genus JAZDGX01. The sequence continues at coordinate 89,853 of CAYZWI010000006.1, forward strand.
TGGTGCCTTCGTAGATCTGGAAGATCTTCGCGTCGCGCATCAGCTTCTCGACGGGATACTCCTTGTTGAACCCGTAGCCGCCGAACACCTGCACCGCATCGACGCAGACCCGCATGGCGGTGTCGGCCGCGAAGCACTTCGCGCAGGCCGCTTCGTAGGAATTCTTCTTCCCCTGGTCGTACATATGGGCGGCTCTCCAAACCAGAAGACGCGCGGCATCGAGATCCTTGGCCATGTCGGCGATCATGAAAGCGATCGCCTGGTGGCGCTGGATTGCCACTCCGAAGGCGTGGCGCTCCTTCGCGTAGCGGATCGCGTGCTCCATGGCTGCGCGTCCCACCCCGACGGCGCCCGAGGCCACCGGCGGCCGGGTGTGATCGAAGGCGGCCATCGCGAGCAGCCAGCCCTTGCCCTCGGCGCCGACGAGGTTCTCTTCGGGAACGGCGACGTCTTCGAAGGTGATCGCGCGCGTGTCGGAGGCGCGCTGCCCCATGTTGTTCTCTTTCTTGCCGATCGTCACGCCGGGCGTGTTCGCGGGCACGATGAAGGCGCTCATGCCCCGGATGCCCGCTTCCTTGTTGGTATAGGCGAGCACGAAGAACCAGTCGGCCACGCCCGCCCCGCTGATCCACATCTTGCTGCCATTGATGACGTAGCGGCCGTCCTTCTTGACGGCCACGGTCTTGATGCCCTGCACGTCGCTGCCCGCGCTCGGCTCGGTAACCGCATAGGCGGCGAAGGTGAGCTTCTCCGTCATGGGCGTGAGCCACTTCTTCTTCTGCTCCTCGCTCCCTCCCGTGAGAATCGGGGCGGTCGCGAGCGTGTTGACCATCATGGCGGTGCTGATTCCGCTGCACGCCGCGGCGAGCTCTTCGGCGATCAGGCATTCGGCGACGCAGTCCATCCCCGCACCGCCGTACGCTTCGGGAAGCCCGGGATTCAAGAGCCCGACTTCGAAGGCCTTCTCGCAGATGGCCCGCGGAAACTCCCCCGTCTCGTCGTGATGAGCCGCCTTGGGCGCGATCTCATTGGTCGCGAAGTCGCGAGCCAGCTCCTGGATCATCCGCTGTTCTTCGGAAAGCTCGAAATCGATCATCCCACTCCTCCTTGAGAATCGGAAAATGAAGCCGTCCAATGCCCGGGCTCTACGTCGCCTGCGTTGCCTCGATAGTCACCCGCAAGGCTTGCGCCCGCCGGGTCGCCGGCCCAGCGGGCACGATGCGGGATACCGCAGCCGTCCGGCTCCGGCCGGCCGCGATGGCCCCCCCGTCCGTCTGGCCCGTCGAGCGGGGGGCGCTGCATCGACTTGAAGGCGGAGGCAGTATAGAGATCCGCCCGGCCGTTCTCAAGACCGGGCGCACGTCCCCCGGGAATGGATCTCCACCGTCCGTGAACTCCATTGCCCGCTGAGGCGCACGACGCATAAGGCTTGAGCCCGGCTCAAGCGCTCGGATCGCTTGGCCCCCTCGTGAGGGGAACCGGGCTTCGGCTCCAGGGTCCAAGGTCTGCTGGCGCGCGGCCTGGCGCGATCCAGCGCCGGAGGAACCATGAAATCGGACGCCGTGCAGGAGAAGGAAGGTCGCGGCTTCCTGCCAAGAAGAGGGCGAAACGCCCTCCTGGCGGCGCTCCCGTTCGCATGCGCGATCGTCCTCTTCGCGCTCATCGCCGATCGCGGAGCCGGGCCCTCCAGCGCGGGTGCGCCCCGGACACCCGTCACGAGCGCGGCCGCCTGCGCATCTCTGGCGGAGGAGGAACCCATGACATGCGCCGATACCGAAGCCGGCGGGTCCGGCGCGCCCCGGGCGTTTTCCGGACCGGTCTACTCCGCTTCCGGCTACGACATCACGCCCTTGTCCCGGGAGCAGGTGGAGAAGGCGCGCGCCCGACTGACTCCCGAGCAGGACCGGATCGCCTTCCATGCCGCCACGGAGGCGCCCTTCTGCGGGCTGTACACGGACGCCTCGGAGCCGGGGATCTACGCTTCCGTCGTGACCGGGCTCCCTCTCTTTCGCTCGAGCGCCAAGTTCCACTCGCAGAGCGGTTGGGCGAGCTTCTTCGAGCCGATCGATCCGGCCCATGTCGTCGAGCGGGTGGACAGCAGTCACGGAATGGTGCGCACGGAGATCCTCGAAGCGCGAGCCGGCGCGCACCTCGGCCACGTCTTCGACGATGGGCCGCCGCCCACCGGGCGCCGCTATTGCCTCAATTCCGCCGCTCTCGTCTTCTACCCGAAAGGGGCTCCCCTTCCTCCCGAGTCGCGGCCCGTCGCGGTCCAGACGGCTTACTTCGCCGCCGGCTGCTTCTGGGGAGTCGAAGATTCGTTCGCGCGCATTCCGGGCGTGATGGATGTGGTCTCCGGGTACATGGGCGGGCACGCGGAGAATCCGAGCTACCGGGAAGTGTGCGCGGGTGGGACCGGTCACGCGGAGACGGTCGAGGTGCGTTTCGACCCCGCGCGCATTTCGTATGCGCGGCTGCTCGACGCCTTCTTCGCCATGCACGATGCGACCTCTGCCGGGCACGGGACGGATGAAGCCGGGCAGTATCGTTCGGCGATCTTCCCCGCCGACGACGAACAGGCCCGGGAGGCGCAGGCGGCACTGGCCCGCCGGTCGTCGGACTCCTCCGGGAAGCGTCCCGTCCGCACTCGCCTCGAGCGGGCGATGCGCTTCTACCCCGCCGAGGAATACCATCAGGACTATCACGCCCGTCATCGCACGCGAGGCTGAGCGGCCGGGCGCCGCGGCCGGATGCGGGGCTGAGCGGCCGCGCGCCCGCGGCGGTGGACGGAAGCGCGAATGGCTGAGCCCGTCCATCTTCCCTCGCCCCGCCCCTCGCCGCGCCTGCATGTCTGATGACTTCATGACGCCTGGACGGCGCCCGGCCGTCGAAACGCCTGGGGCCCTTCAGATCTTCCTTCCCATACACGATTCTCCATAGAAAGCGCGCGATGGGACGCCTCCCGCGCGCCCAATGAAGGAGAAGCGCGTGGGGAAAGGACCGCGGGAAAACCGGGCGCCCTCGCCCGGGGCAAGTGTGTGGGGACCGCTGCTCCTTGCCCTCCTCCTTCTCTTTCTGATCGCGATCCCTCTGCGCGACCGCCGGCTCCCGATCGGCATCCGGCCCTTCGACACCGCCATCCCTCTGGAAGCGACTTCCGCCGCGCGGGAGGAAATCGAGAGCTTGCGATGGGAGATTGAGCAGAAGGGCTACGCGTGGCAGGCGGGTTTCACCGAAGTATCGAACCTCACGCCCGAGCAATTCGCGCGCCTTCTCGGGGCCCGGCCGCCGTTCGAGGAATCCGAGCCCCTCTCCGGCGATTCGGGGGCGGGTTTGCCCGCGCCTCTTGCTCATGGCGCGAGCGCCGCGGACGGTGACGGGCTGCCCGCGAAGTGGGATTGGCGCGAACAGGAAGGCCTCTCCCCCGTTCGCGCGCAGGGCGAATGCGGCAGTTGCTGGGCCTTCGCCGCGGCCGCCGCGATCGAGGGGATGGCGCGGGTCTACGACGGGCGCGACATCGACCTCGCCGAGCAGCACGCCATCGACTGCAACGAGGAAGGCTACGGCTGCGACGGCGGCTGGATGACCGCCGCCTATTCCCTGTGGAAAGCGGGCGCGCCGGGCGAAGAGACGCTGGCCTATCAGGCGCGCGACGATCTGCCCTGCACGCGCGTCGTCTCGAACGCTCTCGCCAAGGTGATCGACTGGTCCGCGGTCTCGTCGGATGCGTCAACGCTGAAACGCATGCTGCTCTCGGGCCCGCTCGCCGTGACGATGCACGCCTACCCCGACCTGCGCCACTACCGCGCGGGCGTGTACGAGCACACCGGCGACGATCCGATCAATCACGCCGTGCTGCTCGCCGGCTGGGATGATCGCCAGGAGGCGTGGCTCATCAAGAACAGCTGGGGGCCGCGCTGGGGCGAGCAAGGCTACGCTTGGGTGCGCTACGGTTCGTGCCGTCTGGGAGCGCACGCGCATCGGGTCTGCATCGAAGCCGGGCGGCCGGTCCTGATTTCCCACCAACCGCTCGCCGACACGACCGCGCTGCACCCGCTCACGCTGCGGGCGAGCGTCGCCTGCGCGCAAGCGCCCCTCGACGGGGACGCCGTCGTCTTCTGGGTGGACGATGGCTACGGCCCTCGCCCGCAGTATCCCGCCCGGATCGCGGGCAACGATTATCAAAGCTCGTTTCTTCTCGACCTCGGAGCGTTCGAATGCGGCACGCGCTTGCGCTACTGGGTGGAGGCGCGCGACCGGCGGGGCGCAGTCGCCACTCTTCCCGCGGAAGGCGCGTACTCGCCGTACGAAGTCGTCGTGCGCCGCTATGCGGTTCGCGACAGTCTCGAGGCGCCTTCGGGCTGGAGCGTGATCGCACTCGATGCGGGCGCGACCGGCGCCTGGGAATGGGGATGCCCGCAATCATCGTTCAATCAGCACGCGAGGGTCGTCCAACCCTTCGGGGACCACACGCTCGGGGGCGAGCGTTGCTACGCGACGGGCCTCGCCGCCGGCATGGGCGGGCAAGCGAACGATGTCGACGGAGGCGCGGTGGCGCTGGAATCGCCTTCCTATGACTTACTCGGGTTGGACGACGCGGTGCTCCGCTTCCAGCTCTGGTTCAGCAATCACCTCGGAAGCGCGCCCGGCGAAGATCCCTTCCTCGCGCTCGCCAGCCCGGATGACGGAACCACCTGGGTGCCGGTCTTTCGGACGACCGAGGGGGCCGAGCAGTGGCGCAGGATCGAGATTCCCCTGCACGAATCCCTGCCGCTCACTTCCACCGTGCGACTGCGTTTCGTGGTGGCCGATTCGCTGGACGATTCCCTGGTCGAAGCGCTGATCGACGACATCGAGATCCTGACGGCGACGCCCGTTCCCGTGGTCGAGAGCCATCCTTCCGAGGAATCGCGCGAAGCGGGGATGCGCCTGGCCGCGAATCCCTCGCGCGCAGAAGCGACTTTGCTCCTCGACCTTCCACAGCCGGCCGCGGTGGCCGTGCGCGTGCTTTCGGCCGACGGGCGGTGCGTGCGCCGTCTCGATCTGGGCACGCAGCCCGCGGGACGGACGACGCTTCATTGGGACGGCCGGGACGAGCAGGGACGGCCGGTCGCGGCCGGCACCTATTTCCTGCAGGCCCGTCTGGGAAACGCGAGCGAGACGCGCTCGGTCGTGCTGCTTCGATGAGGCCCCATGACTATCCGCTTCCGGCGAAGCGGGTGGGATGCCTGGCGGCCATTCATCTTCTCGCGTTCCAGAGGGATCTCGTTCTGGAAACGGGAGGCCGGAACATGCCAGCCTCTCGAATCTTCGGCCCACAAGGCATTCACTTCACGACAAGGATCCGTTCGCTGCGCGTCGCGCCATCGCAAGCGAGTCTGGCGAAGTACACGCCGGCCGGAGCGCTGTTGCCGTTCGTGTCGCTGCCATTCCAGTGGACCGTGTACGCGCCCGCCGTCATCCTGCCTTCGGCGAGCCGCGCGACCCGCCTGCCAGCAGGATCCACGATGTCGAGCGTGACCGTGCCTGCTTGCGCGAGGGCGTAGTCGATCCGGATCCCCAGGTGGGCCGGGTTCGGGTAGGGGGACGCGAGCAGGATGCGATTCCAGGCATCGCGCCCGCTCTCACGGCCGTCGTTTCCATCGACGGATGAACCCGCAATTCCCACGCGCAGGTCGATCTCGCTGCCGCCATTGCCGGGCAGATAGAGCCAAGGTGTGCGCGGGAAGAAGGGATGCCGCGACGCGATTCGCACGCGCCAGTGATAAGGCCCGATCGCATCCACCGGCGCCGGCTCGTCGAGGAGCACCATGCTGCCCGTGCCGGCCGCCGGAGCTCCCGTGTCGCTCAGCCGCGGAGCCGCGACCGGCTGCAGCCCTGTGCCGCTGAAGGCGACACCGTACCGCTCCACTTCTGTTTGCAGGCAGACACTGCCACGCCCGACCGGCGTGCGTCCGTGGACGCGGATGATGAACCCATCGTCACTGTCGGTCTTGCCCAGCAGCGCGACCGGCGTCGTGCCGTCGGAGCAGAGCTGTCGCGGCGCGCGGTCCATTCCGGCCCCGGGCTGGAAGCCTCCCTTGTTGCCGCGGTAGACGAACACGGCACCGATATTGGGAGCGAACGCGCCGATCTGGGGCACGCCGACGGCCATCTCGCCGAAGCCGTCACCGTTGAGATCTCCGCCGACCGCCACGGAGCGCCCCAATTGCGCGCCCGTTTGCCCCCCCGTGGCGATCCAGGCGGACTGGACTCCGCAGGACGCAACGGTGCTACCCTCGTACAGGCGGGCCAGGCCTTCATTGTAGTAGTCGTCCTCGTAGTATTCGGCGCCGACGATGTAGTCGCTGAGGCCGTCGCTGCCGATGTCTCCGCCGCCACTGAGCGCGGCGCCGAACCGCGAGGCTTGCCCGCTCGGGCCATCCTTGGAGCAGACGAATGTGGGTCCGGTGGGCGATCCGCGGTAGACGCTGATGCGCCCGCGGTTGCTCGCGTATCCGGGCAGCCCGGCGACGAAATCGCCGTACCCATCCCCTTGGAGATCGCCGGCATAGGCAAGGGCGCCGCCGAGCTCGGCGTTGGGCGCATTGCTCTCGACCATCCAGTCGGCCGTGGCTGCCGTGCCGCCCGGACCGAGCGCGTCCTCCCCACCGTACCAAACGTAGATCGCCCCCTCGAAGGCATCGCCGTTGGCGTAGTAGGGCGCGCCGATCACGACATCGCTGTAGCCGTCTCCGTTAAGATCGCCGGCGGACGAGACGGCGCCTCCGAAGGACATCCCCGCGGCAGTGCCGATGACCTGCCAATCAGGCGTGCTCGCGGGACCCGTGGGCGATCCCAGGAAGAGCATGGCACGCCCGACCGGGCTTCCCAGCGCGCGGTAGCCGGGCGCGCCGACAAGGAAGTCCGCATAACCGTCCGCGTTCACATCGCCGGCGGAAGCGAGTGAAACGCCCAGACCTTCATCCGTATAGGATCCTGTGTATGTCCAAGGCACGCTGTTCAGGCCATCCGCCGGATCGCCGTAGAAAAGGTAGGCCCGGCCCACATAGTCGACGGGCGGGAGAGTCGAGCTGTAGTTGATCGCACCGATGAGCGCGTCATCGTACCCGTCGCCGTTGACATCTCCGGCGCCAGCCACTTCCCAACCCGCATTCGCATTGGCCTGGTCGGGTTCGAATTGCCAGTCCGCCGTGGCCCCGATCAATTGCGTCCCGGCTCCGAGCCAGAGTTGCGCGATCCCTTCGTAGGTCTCGCCGTGTGAGTAAGTGTGCCCCCCGGCGAGCAGATCGCTGTAGCCGTCGGCGTTCACATCGCCGGCAAAAGCGACCGACCAGCCGTAGCGCTCCTCAGCCACCGTGCCTCCGAGCGTGACGTCGACTTGGCCTGGATAGTGAATGCCGCCGTAGTAGAGGCATGCCATCCCTTCGGATCCGATGAGGATGTCGCCGAACCCGTCGCCATTGACATCGCCCGCGGTCGCGACCGAACAACCGATGCGCGAGTCGCGCTCTTCTCCCTCGTACCAGCGCAGCGGGACCTGGAGGGCATCGATGCCGATGAGCGTCCCGGCATGCAGCTCGACCGTGCCTTCGTCGGCCGTGACGGCGTCGTAGCCCGGTGTGCCGACGATGACATCGGCATTCCCGTCGCCGTTGTAGTCTCCCGCCGCGAACACCGACTCGCCGCGCCGGGAGCCGGCCTCGATGCCATTGCGAGTCCAGTTCGGCGTGGTCGAGATGCCGCCCGCTTGTCCCAAGTAGAGGAGCACTTGGCCGACATCGTTCAAGTAGCCGGGCGCTCCGACCAGCACATCGGCATAGCCGTCGCCGTTGACATCGCCGACGACCGAGACCGACGTGCCGAAGCGGCTGAGCACCGCCGGGCCGCTGATGTCGGTATAGAACGGGCTTGGGCCGGTCGCGGAGCCGTACCAGCACCTCACCTTGCCGGTGTAGCCGATGTAGTTCTCCGCGCCGGGCATCCCAGCCACGATGTCATCATAGCCGTCACCGTTGATATCACCGGCACCCGCGGCGCTAACCAGGAAGTAGCCGATGGTCAAGGAATTGCGACTCCAGTTCGGATGAATCGCGAGACCGCTCGCGGAGCCGTAGAAGAGATCGACGCGTCCCTCGAGCTCGTAGGTGCCGGCTTCCTGAGGCGAGGTGACAAGGACGTCATCGTAGCCGTCGCCGTTGACATCGCCCGCGGTCGCGACGCACATGCCGCACCAGGCCGTGTCCTGGTCGCCCGTGAAGGTCCAGTTCGGATTCGAGGGCAATCCGTGCGCGGACCCATGGAATACGTAGGCCCGGCCTCCCTGCGTGAAGCTTCCCGAGTAGTGGGGCGCGCCGATGATCACATCATCGTAACCGTCGCCATTGACATCCCCCGCGGTCGAGACCGAGTAGCCGAAGTACGTCGAGCCCGAGACTTCGTAGGACCAATCGGGTGTGGTCGCTGGGCCGGCGGCCGAACCGAGGAAGAGATCAACGCGGCCGAACCGTTGAAGGCCGGACATGTACAAGTGATTGCCGACGAGGATGTCGCTGTAGCCGTCGCCGTTGACATCGCCCGCGGTGCAGACCGCGGTGCCCAGGTTTTCGCTGCCGGTGACCGACCAGTCGGGGGTGGGGGTCACCGCTTCGACAACTGGGCTGCCAACGAGTCCCACCACGACGCACGTCAAACCGGCCGCGAGTGTGCGGCCGAGGTGGTTCGCGCAATGTGAATCCCGCGACAGAAAAACGGGGCGCATCATGGCTAGACCTCCTGAAAGCACAGGGTGTGGCTTGAGCGGGGAGCCTTGCCGATCATCTGAAGCCTCACGGTCCAGGCCTCGTGCCGTACATCCCGATCGGGGAAGGTGGACGTTCCGAATTCCTCTTTCCCGGGAAGCTGTATGATTATACCGCACGGGGCGGATCCAAAGAACCGCCGAAAGCCTCCTCCAGGCTTCGCGGCTCCGACCATTTCTGCCCGTTCCTGCGCCCCCTTCCGGATCCGGCTGCCGGGGGTGGCGACGGCGATCCACATGTTCCGGCGGCGCCCCTCTCCATCGGTTGCGACGGTCGCGACCAACGGGGCATCCGTCCGGAAGCGCTGCGAATGCCCGGCCGCTCCCGACGGACGCGCGTGCCACAACGGAGGCCCCGGAAGGTCCGCCGATCTTGGTGCGTTGGGCCCGGTGTGAGCGGGGCGGTTTCGGTCGACATGACCCTCATCGGGCAGGTATACTCTTTCGCTTGCTTGCGCCGGGCGCGCCTCGCAAACGGCGGGAATCGGGCCTGCGAGCGGCGAGCGGACGGCCAATGTGCAATGCCGGCCCTGGAAGATCGACGCCGGCGGGAGGAAGCGGAACATGGAGCACGCGGCAGGGGCGTTTCGTCACGACGCCCGCATTCCTTACGATGTGAAGGTCCTGCGCAACCCGAGCCAGGAGGAGTTGCGCGATTTCTGCGCCCGCCAGGTGCCGCACATCTTCCGCTCGCGCTACGGCAACCTCGATCGTATCACCCGCTTGAAGGCGCGCATGGCCCCGAGCACCTATGTGATCGCTCCCCTCACCGAACAGGGATTCTATTCCAGCCAGGTGATCGCGCCGGAGAAGGCCGAACGCTTGATCGAGCTTCAACGCCGCTACATCGAGAGCACCGGCGCGCTCGTGGTGATCGACGGCTACCAGGGGCTCGGGCCGCAAGCCCCCCCGGTGCAGTGGCTCTACACTCCCGAAGGCGCGAACGTCGCCGCGATGCAGCAGATTCTCTCCTTCCCGCGCAGCTCGGTCGAGATGCCCGAGCAGCAACGCGAGCCCTTCCGCCCGCATTTTCGCTTGATCATGACCCCCGGCTGTCTCGCTCCCGAATCGCCTGCGCAAGTCGCGATCGTGGTCGATCTGCAGAACTGGACGACCCACGTGCTCGGCTCGGATTACTTCGGGGAGAGCAAGAAGGGCATGCTGCGCATGCTCTGCGAGTACAGCTACCAGCTCGGCGGGCTCGTGATGCACGCGGGCGCGAAGGCGGTCACGATCGGCGATCGGCGCATCACGACCGCGATCATGGGACTGAGCGGGACCGGGAAGACGACCACCACCTTCAGCCATCAGGGCGATCGCACCGAGCCGATCCAGGACGACATGATCGTCATCTGGGCGGACGGATCGTGCAGCCCGACCGAGAACGGCTGCTTCGCGAAGACCTTCGGCCTCGACGAAAAGCACGAGCCGGTGATCTACCACGGCACGGTGCACCCGGGCGCCTGGGTGGAGAATGTCTACCTGGATGAGAAGGGCGAATACGATTTCCGCAAGGAGGCGCTCTCGCCGGAAGAAGTCGCCCGCTGGCAGACCACCCTGATCGACAACGGCGCGCCCGCCGACCATGTCGCCGCCTACATCGAAGGGCGCAAGCGTCTGGAAGAGGTCGTGGACGAGCGCGGGATTCCCGCCGACGGCTGGGACTTCGTCCTCTGGACGCAGAACGGCCGTTCGATCATTCCGATGTCCGCGATCGAGAACGCGGCCGCGCTCGACGCCATTCCGCAACTCGATTCGCTCGGCATCCTGAATCGCGACGAGGGCCCGGACGCGGCCGTGCCCGGGGTCGTGCGCTTCACCTCGGCGTCGCAGGCGGCCGCCTACTTCATGCTCGGCGAGACCTCCAAGACGTCGGCCGCGGGCAAGGAGCGCGGCAAGACGCGCTCGCCGTTCACCCAGCCCTTCTTCCCGCGCGCGCCGCACCTGCAGGCCCAACGCTTCGCCGAGCTCGCCGCGCGCCTGCCGCATCTGCAGCTGTGGCTCATGAACACCGGCTTCATCGGCGGCGATCAGCGCGATGTGAACGAGAGCCGCGCGCTGAAAGTGAAGATCGCGCATTCCTCGGCGATGCTCGAGGCGCTGCTCGCCGAACGCATCGCGTGGCGCGTCGATCCCGATTTCGGCTACGAGATCGTGGACCTCGACGCGCCCCAGAACGCGGCGCTGCTCGCCAAGGTGCCGGCCGAGATCCTGAATCCGATCCGCTTCTACGAGAAGACGGGACGCATGGAGCAGTATCGCGCCTGGGTCGTGAAGATGACCAAAGAACGGCGGGCCTTTCTCGAGCGCATGGGCGTGGGCAAGGACATCGTGCGCGAGATCGATCGCACGGTTTCGTAGGGCGGCGGCGCTTTCGCGCCCGATGGTGATGCCTTCTCGATTTCGGGAAGTCGCGGCCAGTCGAAGCCGGATGCAGCCGGCTTCGACCCGCGTTCAGCCCTGCAGCAGATCGCTCGTGCCGTAGAGACCGGGCGATCGCCCGGCGAGGAAGCGGATCGCGCGCACCGCTCCGGCCGCGAGGACCGCACGCGAATCGGCGCGGTGCGTGAGGATCACGCGCTCCCCTTCCCCCGCGAAGATGACTTCATGCTCTCCGACGACCTCCCCGCCGCGAAGCGCGTGGATGCCGATTTCATTCCTGCGCCGCTCGCCCGTTCTTCCCGAGCGGCCCATCACGCGCTCGAGTCCCGGCCGCGCGGCTTCGATCGCGCGCGCGATCTCGAGCGCCGTTCCGCTGGGCGCGTCCGCCTTGTGGCGATGATGCATCTCGACGATCTCGATGTCGAAGGCGGGCAGCGCGGCCGCCGCCTCGGACGCGAGCTTGCGCAGAAGCGCCACCCCGATGGAGAGATTCGCGGCATGCAGGACCGCGATCTCTTTGGCCGCGCGCGCGAGCGCCGCGCGATCCTCTTCTCGAAGGCCGGTCGTTCCCGAGAGGAACGCCACCCTGGCCTTCATCGCCGCATCGGCGAGACGGACCGTGGCCGGCGGAGCGGTGAAATCGACCAGCACATCGCAGCGCTCGAGAGCATCAGGAAGGTCAGAGGTGAGGGGAACGCCCTCGATGGCTTCGCCGAGCGACGGGTGCTCGTCGCGCTCGATCGCCGCGGCCAGCGCGAGGCCTTCGGCTTCGCGCACCGCGCGCGCCAGCTCGCGGCCCATGCGCCCCGCGGCTCCCGCGATCGCCACGCGAATCGCTCCTCCCATCGCCTCCTCCTTCGCGCGCGCTTTCACGCGCTCTCTCGCGCGCGCACTCGCCTTCCTCCCTGCACCGCGCCCACGCTGCCCCGCGCTCACACCTCTCGCGCGGGCGAGAGGCCGTACTCGATGAGCACCGATCGCAACTGCGCCGCGAGCGACGCCTGCATGCCCACGAGCGGAAGGCGCGGCGGGCCCGCCTCGTATCCGAGCAGGTCGAGGGCTTTCTTGGCCGGCATGGGGTTGGTCTCGAGGAAGAGCGCGCGGGAAAGCGGCAACAAGCGCAGGTGCAGCTCGCTCGCGCGCGCGTGGTCGCCCCTCTTCACCGCGTCGCACAACGCGCGCACATCCGCGGGCACGACATTCGCCGTGACCGAAATCACGCCGGCCGCGCCCACGCACAGCAGCGGGTAGGTGATCGCGTCCTCGCCGCTCAGGATCGTGATTCGTTCGCCGCAGCTGCGCGCGATCCAGGAAGCCTGCTCGAGGCTTCCGCTCGCCTCCTTGACCGCCGTGATGCGCGGCTCATCCGCGAGCGCGGCAATGGTGTCGGGAAGGAGATTCACGCCCGTGCGGCCAGGGACATTGTAGAGGATCAGCGGAACGGGGCTCGCCTTCGCGACCGCGCGAAAGTGGGCGGCGAGGCCCGCCTGGGTGGGCTTGTTGTAGTACGGCGTGATGACGAGCGCGCCATCGACGCCGAGCTTCTCCAACCTGCGGACATGCTCGATCGTCTCGGCGGTCGAGTTGGTTCCCACTCCCGGCACGATCTTCGCGCGGCCGTGCACCTCTTCCACCACGATCCGGATGATCCGCTCGCGCTCGGCCCATCCGCGCAGCGCGGCGCTCTCGCCCGTCGTGCCGCAGGGGACGATCCCGTCGGTGCCTGCTTCCATCTGCATGCGCACCAGGCGCCGAAGCGCCGCTTCGTTGAGATCGCCTTCGGCGGTGAACGGGGTCACGAGCGCGACGAACGAGCCCTCAAACATCACCCACCTCACTCTCGCTTCGATCCTTGGCGGCGATGAGCCTCACACGCTCGCGAGCGCACCGCGCCCGCGATGCGGGCGCAGCCTCAATCGGGCCGCGCTAGATTCCGAGCCCCTGGCGCACGAGGGTGGCGATGTCGGCCACACGGATCTTCTCGTCCAGATCGCGCGCCTTCAGGCCATCGATCAGCATCTGATCGCAGAAGGGGCACGCCACCGCGATGGTCTGCGCGCCCGCGGCGGCCGCCTGGTCGCAGCGCCGGTTGTTCACCCGCGAGGTCCCTTCCTCGAGATCCATCCAGTAGTGCCCGCCGCCAGCGCCGCAGCAATCGCTCTCCCGCCCGTGCGCGCTCATCTCGGCCAGGCGCGCTCCGGGAATCGCCGCCAGCGCGCGGCGCGGCTCGCGCACGATGCCCTGATAGCGTCCGAGATAGCAGGGATCGTGGAAGACGATTCTCTCGTGCACCGGATGGTCGAGCTTCAAGCGACCCGTCGCGATCCATTCCGCCAGCAGCTCGCTGTGATGGCGCACCGGGAAGCGCCCGCCGAACTGCGGGTATTCGTTGCGGAACACATTCACGCCGTGCGGGCAGAGGACGAGCAGCGTGGCGAAGCGGCGCGCCTGCAAGGCCGCGACCGTCTGCTTGGCCGCCGTCTGGAAGAGGTTCTCGTCGCCCAGCACGCGGGCCGGATCGCCGCAGCAGGTCTCGTCGCGCCCGAGGTGGCCGACCTTGGCCCCCGCGTGCTTGAGGATCGCGACCAGGTCTTCCGCGATCTTCTGCTTCTCGGGATCGAAGGTGACCGCGCAGCCGATCCACAGGAGTATCTCCGTCTCGCCGCCGGGAGGAATGATTTCCAACCCAAGCCGCTCGACGAAATCCATGCGGTCCGCCTGCGCGCCGAAGGGATTGCCCTGCGCCTCCATCGTCTTCAGCGCCTGGGCCGCTTCCTTCGGCAGGCGGCCTTCCATCATCACTTCCGACCGGCGCATCTCGACGAAGAGATCGACATGCTCAATCGCCGCGGGACAGAGGCTCTGGCAGGCGTGGCAGGTGCGGCAGAGCCAGATGAAATCGCCGTTCTCGAAGACCGTGCTCGCAGCTCCGATGATCGGAAGAGGCGCGCGCGTCTCCTTGCCGTTCCCGCCTTCCGCTTTCTTCCCGCTCGGCGCGCTCGCGTGCATGTCGCGCAAGTCGGCGATCAGCCGGCGCGGGCTCAGGCTCGCTCCCGCCAGGCGCGCGGGGCACACCGAATCGCAGCGGCCGCAATCGACGCAGGCGTCCAGGTCGAGGCGCTGCTTCCACGAGAGCGCGCGGGCGTCGGCGATCCCGATCGAGAAATCCTCGGGCGCATCGTCAGCGGTCATGATCGCTTCGATGTCGACGCGGCGCAGCGAGCCCGCCGGCTCGAGCTTCGAGAAGAGCTGATTGGCGGGGATGCCGAGCATGTGAAAGAACTTCGTGTGCGGAACGAGCGCGATCATCGCGAAGGTGCCGAGGGCGTGCACCCACCAGGTGGCGAAGTGCGCCGCGCGCCCGGCCGCCGGATCGTCGATCCCGCTCCAGAGCCAGGCCGCCGCGCTGCCCAACGGCGTGTACGCGCGCCACGGATCTCCGTCGGGATGGAAGCGCATCCGCGCGCCTTCAGCGAGGAGGCCGGTGAGCGCGAGGCCGGCGAGAATGAGCAGGATCACGCCGTCGGCGGGCTTGGATGCGGGCAGGAAGTCGGGCCGCGCGAAGTAGCGGCGCACGGCCGCGATCACGAGGCCGGCGAGGAGCAGCCCGCCGGCCAGATCGGCCGCCAGGCTGACACCGAGATAGAAGGGGCCGTGAAAGATGTGGATGCCGAAATCCATGTCGGCCATCACGATCAGGGTCGTGATGAAGAGCACGATGAAGCTGTAGAAGACGAGCGAATGGAAGAGCCCCGGCAGGAAGCGGCGGCGCGTCTGGCGCTGAAGGAAGGTTTCCCGGAACGCGATCGCGATCCGCCTGCCCCACTGGCCGAAGCGTTCTCCGTCAGGCGCGCCCGCCTTCCATTCGCGGATCCGTCTCCGCGCTCCCCAGGCAAAGAGCGCGAAAGAGACGAGCATGAGCCCGTACATCAGGTAGTGGCTGGCGGTGCCCATGTTCCACATGAGCTCGCGATGCGCGGCCGCCGTCCCTTGCGCGTCTCCCGCTACCCACGCGATCATGCGACGCTCCTGCTATGCGCGCGCCCGCAACTTCCCTCGCGGGCGCGATCCCGTGCCCCCAGTCTCCCGCGCGGCCGACGGCTCAGCGTACCAGGGCCGCCTTGCGCATCTTGTGGCGCAAACGGTGCATTCTGCGCCGCACCGCCTTCAGCCCCGCGCGATCCTTCCCGGCCAACGCAGTATCGCGAACTTTCGCGAGGGCGCGCAGGCGCTTCTTCACCTTGCGCCTGTCGATGCCCTGGATGACCAGATGCGGCTTCTCGATCCCGAGCTTGTCGGCAAGGAGGTCAACGAGGTCCTCCTTGGAATACTTGCCCGCGTCGGCGACGCCCTGGCCGTGCGCCATCTCGCGCAACTCGGTGACCTTGGTCTTTTCCAACTCCTGATAATCCATGCTCCGGCCTCCTGTTCCCTTCCGCGATTCCGATGGTGAAACGAGCGAACGGGGAGTCTAGCGCAGGCGAAGAGCGGTGTCATCCCCGGGCGAAACGGCTGTGAGGGGCGCGCGCCAGGCTTCGCAAAGTGCGGGACGCCGGCGGCGGGCGTGCTATCCCGACGGCACCGAGGCCGGTACGAAGGTCCCGATGCACGGCCGCGATGCGGCTTGACCCACCGTCCCGAATCCTCCACACTCCCGCATCCGCCCGAATGGGCGAGTCCCCGTCGTCTAGCCCGGCCTAGGACACCGCCCTTTCACGGCGGCAACACGGGTTCGAATCCCGTCGGGGACGCAGCGCGGCTTTCGCGCGCGATTGCTGCGCGTCGCATGCGTCTTCAAGGCGTCTCCTTCTTGCCGCCTGGCTCGTCTCCCTGCTGCACCTCGCTTCCCTGTGCACGCCTGGCCCCCGACTGCGCCTCGCGCGCGCGCCGGATGCGCTCGATGTGCTGGCTCCAGAGCTTCGCTTCGCGCCCTTCGTCCGAGGGAGTGTAGAAGCGCCTGGCGGCGAGCCCTTCGGGAAAGTAGTCCTCCTTCACCCACCGGCCGGGGTAGTCGTGCGGGTAGCGGTATTCGCGTCCATAACCCAGATCGCGCATCAGCCCGGTCGGAGCGTTGCGCAAGTGCAGCGGGACGGGAAGCGCGCCCAGCTCGCCGGCCGCTTCCCGCGCGCGCGCGTAGGCGCCGTCGATCGTGTTGCTCTTCGGGGCGAGCGCGAGGTAGACGGTCGCTTCGGCCAGCGCGAGCGCGCCTTCGGGAAGGCCGATGAAGTGCACCGCATCCTTCACCGCCACCGCGATCATGAGGGCGACGGGATCCGCGAGACCGATATCCTCGGTGGCCATGCGCACCAGCCGCCGGGCGACATACAGCGGGTCCTCTCCCCCTTCGAGCAGCCGCGCGAGCCAATAGAGCGAAGCGTCGGGATCGCTGCCTCGCACGCTCTTGTGAAGCGCCGAAATGAGATTGTAGTGCGCCTCGCCTTCGCGATCGGACGAGAGGAAGATGCGCCCCTTCAAGCGGCCCAGCTCTGCCAGCGTCACTTTCCGATGGCCTTCGCCGTCCACGGGGGCGAGCGAGGAGAGCGCTTCGAGCGCGTTCAGCAACTGGCGCGCATCTCCGTCGGCCAGGGCGAGGAGCCGCGTGAGCGCTTCCTCTTCGAGGACCAGCCCGCTCTCCCCCAAGCCGCGTTCGCGGTCGGCGAGCGCGCGCTCGGCGAGCACCCGCAGGTGTTCGGGCGCGAGGCGCTGCAGGACGAAGACATGACAGCGCGAGAGCAGAGCGCCGATCACTTCGAAGGACGGGTTCTCGGTCGTCGCCCCCACGAGCACGATCGTTCCCGCTTCGACATGCGGAAGGAGCGCGTCCTGTTGGGCCTTGTTGAAGCGATGGACTTCGTCGAGGAAGAGCAGCGTGCGCAGGCCGTGCAGGCGCATGCGTTCGGCCGCCGCTTCCGCGACGCGGCGCACATCCTTCACCCCCGCGAGGACCGCGCTGAAGGATTCGCCGTGGTAGCCGGGAAGCCGTTGGAGCAAGCGCGCGAGGGTCGTCTTTCCGGAGCCCGGGGGGCCCCAGAGGATCATCGAGGGAATGCTGCCCGCCTGCGCCGCGCGTCGCAAAATGCCTTGCGGGCCGGTGAGATGGTCCTGCCCGACGACCTCTTCGAGCGAACGGGGCCGCATGCGCTCGGCCAGCGGAGCGCGCGATGGATCGGAGCCGAAGAGATCCTCCACTGCCTCATCCTCGTGATCGTCGATGCTTCCGTGTGATCGCCGACGCATGGGCGTGATCGTCGATGCCGCCCATGATCCCCGATGCTCGGCGTGATCGTCGATGCCTCGTCCTTGCCGATGGCGCGCCGGTCAGCTCGCGTATCCGCGCGGAAAGCGCAGCTTCCATTGCCAGGCGTCGCTCACGATTCGATCGAGCTCGCCGAGCTGCGGATCCCAGCCGAGCGCCGCGCGGGCGCGCGCGGAAGAGGCGACCAGCCGCGCGGGATCGCCCGCCCGGCGGGGCGCGTCCTCCACCGGAACCGGGCGTCCGGTCACCCGCTCCACCGAGCGGATCACCTCGAGCACCGAGTAGCCGGCGCCGTTTCCCAGATTGAAGGTCGTCTCCTCGAGCGAGTCCAGACGCTCGAGCGCCCGGATGTGCGCGGCGGCGAGATCGCGGACATGGATGTAGTCGCGCACGCACGTGCCGTCGGGGGTCGGATAGTCGCGGCCGAAGACCGGCAGCGGCGGCGACTCTCCCGCCGCGGCGGCGAGCGCGAGGGGAATCAAGTGCGTCTCGGGCGTGTGATCTTCGCCGCGCTCCTGCGAGGCGCCGGCCGCGTTGAAGTAGCGCAGCGTGGCGTAGCGCAAGCCGTGCACCTGCCGCATCCACGAAAGCAGGCGCTCGGCGATCGCCTTGGTCTCCCCGTAGGGATTGGTCGGGCGGACGGAAGCCTCTTCCTCGATCGGCACTTGTTCGGGCTCGCCGTACACCGCGGCCGACGAGGAGAAGATGATCCGCGGAACATTCGCGGCGGTCATCGCATCGAGCAGCGACACCATGCCGGTGACATTGTTCGTGAAGTAGCGTTCGGGATGCGCCATCGACTCCCCGACCAGGCTCGACGCGCAGAAGTGCATGACGCAGTCGATGCGCTCCTCTCCGAGCAGCCCCGCAACCGACTCCGTTTCGCGCACATCGCCCTGGACGAAGCGCGCCTCGCGCGCGACCGCCTCGCGATGGCCGCGCGTCAGGTTGTCGAGCACGACGACGCCGTGTCCCGAGGCGAGCAACATTTCGACGGTCACGCTGCCGATGTATCCCGCCCCACCCGTCACCAAGATCCGCACCTTGTTCGCTCCTTCTCGGGTGTTGTGAGAGAGCGTCTTCGAAGCCCTCAGGCTACTCGTGCTCTCCGCTTACCCTGCTCTCGCCCGGGCGCCATTGTAGGGAACGCCTGCAACTTGCGAAAGCGACCGCTCTCGCGGCCGCCCGGCCCCGAGCGCCGCCAGCGCGTCGCCCGGCCGCATCGCTCCGGCCGGGCTGGCTGGGCAATTCATATGCCAGAAGACCGAATTGGCCGCAGGAATCGTTGGCCGAGGAGACGAATTCTCCGCTCGAGTTTCAACGAGGAAGAAAAAATCTGCGGATCGCGCGGATTTCCCTACATGGACGGCTTGACAGCCCATCGAAAAGCGGGCTAGGATTTTTCCGTGTGAGCGGAGCGGAGTTCCCTGCCACTAACGGGAACATCAGAACCAGCGACCCAATCTTCTAAATGGCGGGTTCACCGAATCATTGGGGTGCGCAGGTTCGGATGCGTTTCTCGGCGGGGAACTCCTTTTTTGTCCCGGAAAGCCAGATCCCCCCGGGAGAGTGGGCAGCGTAGCGACTCCCCCGGAGGGTATCCGCCGGCTGATCGCGAACGATCAGCCTCCCCGCAGCGGAAGCGCGCGCGCGAATGCACCGCATTCGCGCAGCGCTCCACCGGCGACCTACAACATCGGTAGCTCGGCGGGAAGCGCGACCTTCTTGGCGACGCGCTTCCTGACGATGCGCTTCTTCACCTTCTTGGCTACGCGCTTCTTGGCTACGCGCTTCTTGGCTACGCGCTTCTTGGCCACGCGCTTCTTGGCTACGCGCCTCTTGGCCACGCGCCTCTTGGCTACGCGCTTCTTGGCCACGCGCTTCTTGGCCACGCGCCTCTTGGCTACGCGCTTCTTGGCCACGCGCTTCTTGGCCACGCGCCTCTTGGCTACGCGCTTCTTGGCCACGCGCTTCTTCGCGGCCTTCTTCTTGGTGGTCCTCTTCTTCTTTCTCGCCATTGCCATTTTGCCATACCCCCATGTTCAGGGCCTACGCGACCAACCTAGGCGGGAATCAACTCCCCGCCCCCTTCTCCAACAAACTGGACGCCTGGCTCAGGAGCGAGCCGAGGTCGAACGGTTTCTTCAAGTACAGATTGACACCCAGCGCCCGGCTCTTCTCTTCGATTTCGGCCGTTCCGTACGCCGTCATGAGCACGACCCGCGTTCCAGGCAGCGGACCTGCGCTTGCGAGAAGATCGAGCCCCGTCTTTCCCGGAAGCCGGTAGTCGAGCAGCACGAGATCGAAGTTTCGATCGCGCTTCAGCACCGCTTCGGCTTCCTCCGCGGATGCGCAGGCGGTCACGCGGTACCCGGAATCGCGAAACGCCTGCGAGAGCGTCCTCACGAGAAGTGCTTCGTCGTCGACTATGAGGACCTTCTGCTTCACCAGGCACACCTCCGGGCTTTGGGTGAAGACCAACAGGATCCGTGCCCTTTTCGAGAAGGAGCTTGCGAAAAACGGCAACTCGTTGCCAGGAAGGCGATTCGGCGCAGTGACCGGCGCGCGTGATCCTCGGCCGGATACCGGGGCTTCGCAAAGGAATTGGACAGGCCTTGCGGCGGCGAGAGAGGAAGGCCGGATAACGGAAACCGAGCGAACAGGTTAGCGCTTCATGCCAAGAAAACTGACATGTGCCAAGTTTGCGGGCAGCCTGCGCAAGACAACGGCGCACGCGCGCGATGTTCGTGCAAGCGCGACGGAAGAATGCGCACGCGATGTCTACGGTTTGACGGAGAGATCGGGATCCGAAGGAATCGCGGGCAGGCTGCCGTCCTCGGGCGAGGAAGCATCGACCATGCGGCGCAGCCGGTCGAGGAGTCCCTGGCGTGAGAGGCGCAGCCGCCGTGCCGCTTCGCTGCGATTCCCGCCGCACTGCTCCAGCACGAGCGCGATGTACGCGTCCTCGACTTCCCGCAAAGAGAGCGGCTGGCCGCTCTCGCGCGGGCGGCCCGCGGCGAGCAGCGCCAGGAGCGCAGAAGCCTCTTCGGAGGCGAGAGAGCCTCTGCTCGCCTCGCGAGCTTCGCTTGCTCCCGGAAAAGCGGCGTCCTCGCGCACCAAGAAGGGCCGCGAGCCGCTCTGTCCCGGCGCGCCGCACCGCCGGATCTCTTCCGGCAGGTGGCGCGCTTCCAGCTCGGGACCTTCCTCGAGCAGCACGACGCGCTCGATCAGATTGCGCAGCTCGCGCACGTTGCCCGGCCAGGAGTAGGCGCGCAACAGGCGCTCGGCGTCGGGATGAATGCGTTCGAAGCGCTTGCGCATCTCGCGGCTGAAATCCTCGAGGAAGGTGGCCGCCAGGAGCACGACATCGTCGCCGCGTTCGCGCAATGGAGGAAGCTCGATGGAGACGACCTTCAAACGAAAGTAGAGATCGTGACGGAAGCGATCCTCGGCGATCCGTCGATCGAGGCGCGCATTCGTGGCCGCGACCAGGCGGATGTCGACCTCCTGGTCGACCGACCCTCCCACCCGCTTGAAGGTGCGGTGATCGATGAAGCGCAGCAGCTTGGCCTGCACCCGCGCGGACATCTCGGAGACCTCGTCCAGAAAGAGCGTCCCTCCGTCGCACAGCTCCACGAGCCCGCGCTTCAGGTGGCTGGCTCCGGTGAAGGCGCCCTTCTCGTGACCGAAGAGCTCGTTCTCGAGCAGCGCGTCCTGAAAAGTCGAGCAGTTCACTTCCATGAGCGGCGCGCCGCGGCGCGAGGATTCGAAGTGGACCGCGCGCGCGACAAGCTCCTTGCCGGTGCCGCTCTCGCCCGTCACCAGCACGGTCGCGGTGTCGGAGAGCGCTACCTTGCCGACGAGCTCGCGCACCGCGAGCATCGCCGGGCAGCGGCCGATCATGCGCGCGTGGGCGTAGCGCGACTGGTCGCGGCGTCGATAGCCCTTCAGCTGGCGGTCGCGCGTATGGCTTTCGGCGGCGCTGCGCACGGCGTGGATCAATTCGGCGAGATCGTACGGCTTCTTCAGGAAGTCGGCCGCCCCGAGCTTCATCGCCTTCACCGCTTCGGCCGTCTCCCCAAAGGCGGTGACCACGACGACCTTCACGGCGGGATCGGTCTCGCGCAAGCGAGGCAGGAGATCGAGCCCCGATCCGTCGGGCAGCTTGATGTCGAGGACGACGACGGGGGGCCGATGGGCCTCGAAGTGTTCTTCGGCTTCCTTGATGGTGGGCGCCGTCAGCACATCGAAGCCCTGGTCGGCGAGCGCGCGCTCCATGCTGCGCCTCACGAGCGGCTCGTCGTCGACCACCAGGATCCGGGTGCGCATCTCAGATTGTTCCTTCGGTCTCTTCCGGCACGCGGAAGGAAAGCCGGAAGATGGCCCCGCCCTGCAGGCGGTTGCGGACATGGACGCGGCCGCCGTGCTCCTTCACGATCTGCAGCGCGATCGAGAGCCCGAGTCCCGTGCCGTTCGCGCGCGTGGTGAAGAAGGGGTCGTAGATCTTCTCCATCATCTCTTCGGGAATGCCCGTGCCGGTGTCGGCCACGGCGACCTCGACCGCGCGGCGGCTGCGATAGCGCCGGGTCGAGGTGGTCACGCGCAGCAAGCCTCCCTCGGGCATCGCGTCGAGCGCATTCAGCACGATGTTCAGGAGCGCCTGCTGAACCGCGTCCTGATCGAGCGGGATCGCCGGCAGCTCCTCCCCGTACTCGCTCTTGATCTGCACGCCCGCGTCCTCGGCGCCTTTCCCTACATGGCTCAGGACCTTCTCGACGATGGCGTTGATGTTCGTCTCCTCGAGCTGCGAGATTTTGGGGCGCGCGAACTGAAGGAGATCGGTGGTGAACTGCTCGATGCGATCGAGCTCCTTGATCGAATCCTCGAGATCCTGCTTGAGCGGCGAATTCTTCGGGAGCTTCGTCTCCACGAACTGGATCGTTGTGCGAATGCCGGTCAGCGGGTTGCGGATCTCGTGAGCGATCACTGCCGAGAGGTTCCCGATCGAGCTGAAGCGGTCGATGTTGCGCTGGAATTGCTCCTCGTCCGCCGACTCGGAGGCGTCCTCGAACATGAGGAGCCCGCCTTCGGGGCGCGGGCGGCGGCCCAGCGGTACCATGCGGCATTCGAGGGTCAGCTCCTTCTCACCCCGCTGCGCGAGAATGAGCGTGGGCGGCAAGGAGCATTCCTTCCACACCGACGCTTCGAGCCCGTGCGGACCGCTTCCCGCGATGCCGAAGAGATCCGCGGCCGGCGAGCCGGCCACTTCATCTCCGCGCGTCTCGAGAAGGTCCTCGGCGCGCCGGTTGAGGAAGCGGACCTCGCCCTCGGGACCGACGACGATCAGGCCGAAATCGAGATCGGTCAGGCACAAGCGGGCAAGGTCCGGATCGAGGAGCCTGGTTCCTTCGGTCTTCGGCATCGGTCCTCCCCGTCCGTCGGACGGTCTTCGCTCGAGCGCCCGCCGTGCATGCGTCCTGCGATGCGGGCAGCCTCATCCGCCGGCGCTGCGCCGGGCGCGCACACGCGCACTCGTCAATCTTGCTCGGGGCCGAGCGACACGCGCTGCGCGCCTTGTTCGCGGGCGAGATCCATCAAGCGCACGATTCGTCCCAGTTCCACCGTCGCTTCTCCCCGGATGGTAACCGACTTCTCGCGGCTCTGGGCGAGGCGCGCGGCCAGCATTCCGGGCAACTCCTCTTCGCTTACGACCCCGCCGTCCAACCGGACGATTCCATCCGTCCCCACCGCCACGACGATGTCTTTCCCGGGCGGCTCCGAGAGTCCTCGCTCCGTCTCGATCTGCGCGGTGCGCTCGAGAAAATAGGAAGAGGACAACAGGAAGAACAGCAGCGTCAGAAACACGAGATCCACGAGCGCGATCGATTCGGGAGACTCGAACAGTCGCCGCCGTCTCGTAATCTGCATGGCACCCACCTGCGCAGGCCGATTGACCGCCGCCGCGCGATCGCCTGCGCCCTCCGCGACACGATCATCCGCGCCTGGCGCGACGCGACCATCCTCGCCGTACGCTACGCGAGCCTCCGCGCCTTGCGCGGCACGATTCTCCTTTTTGCTCCATGATGCGCCGCTTGTCAAGGAACGGACGCCATCCGGAGCGTCCACTCGAGCCCGAACCAGCGATGCCGGATGCGCTCGCCGGGCCACCATTCGAGATCCTGCGCGAGCAGGTTCTCGGCGACGAGAGCGAACGAGTGCGCGCCGAAGTCGCGGCCCGCGCGCGCGCCGAGCGCGCTGTAGGCGGGCAAGCGCGCGCCCGAGGACGAGGCGTACGCTCCCGCCCGGCGCTCGAAATCGATCGCCGCCTGCCAGGGGCCCGCCCTCCAACCGAGCGCGGCGCGCAAGAGATGCCGGGGCACGACGAGCAGACGCTGCGCGGTACCGCGCTCCTCGTCGGATTGCCAGCGGTAATCGAGACGCGTGAAGAAGCCTGCGCCCAGCGAGCGCTGCCCCTCAATCGCGAAGCGCGCGAGCGTGCGCGTCTCGCCGCTCGCCGTCGCGACGACCGCACTCCCCGGCGCGCCGTCGACCATCCAATGGAAGGGCCCGCGCACGCGGGCGAGCTCGAGCGAGGCCCGCGCCCATCCGCGCTCCATCTCCCAGTGCGCCTGTCCCGCGAGACGCGGCCACGCGCGCTGGGCCGGAAGCCGCGGCACCAGCGGTTCCTCGCGATGCGGAAGCGGGAGCAACGGGGACGGTCCCAGGAGCCCGGGATCTCCCAGGGGCTCGTCCGCGCCCCACCATTCGTCGGCGTAGCGGATGGAAGGCGCGACCTCGAAGGCGAGCACGAGCCCGCGGACGAAGGCGCGCGAACGCCACGCCAGCCACGGGCCGATCACACCGCGTCCGCCTTCCCGTCCCCCCGCCAGGCCGACGAACATGCGAGCTTGCCCGCGCGGCACGCTCCAGCCCGCGTGACCGCGCAAGCGCGCCAGCGTTTGCCCGCCGATCGAATCGAACCGGTGGACGACGCCCGCATCGGCTGCGATCTCGGGTCTCGAGCCCGCTTCGAGCACTCCGGGATGCGGCGCGGGAAGCAGGCGCAGGTCGTACGGCGGCGTGTTGGGCGAGAAGGAGACATCCAGCGCCCGAAAGCCGGCGCTGCGGTTGCGGTACTCGCTTCCGTCCACGCGTGCGCGCGCCTCGAGCCCTCCGCGCGAATCGCCGAAGGAAAGCGCGCGCTGCCAGCGTGCGCCCAAGCGGAAGCGGCGCGTCTCGCTCGAGAAGGGAGGAGAAATGAAGATGGTGCTGTCGCGATCGGAGTCGCGCAATTCCCCCTGGAGCCGGACCGCCGAGCGCGGATCGGCCGCCCGGTCGGCGCGGGCGAATCCGATGTCCAAACCGAAATGCGAGCGGCCATCGAAACGATGGCGCCAATCGGTGAAGCCGCCCCAGAGCGTGCCCTTGCGGGAGGTGGCCCACGCGGCGGAGAACTCGCGCGAAGCGCCGTCGCTCAAGCGCGCGCGCACCAGGCCGGCATCGCGCGCGCCGAAGGAAACGGGAGGCAAGGTGGCTTCGAAAGAAAGCGCGCGGGCGTCATAGGCGCTCGGGCCCGGCCGGGCGAGAACCGCTTCGCGCATCCCCGCGTCCATGGGAGCGGGCATCGCGCCCGGCTGCTCGGCGTCGAGGATGTCGGGCAACGGAAACGCGCGCAGCGGCGCCTGTACGGCGGACATGGAGTCGGGAGCATTCGAGAGCGTGTCCGAAGGCACTTGCGCCGGGGGCTCCGCCGGCGTCTGCGCGCCGGCGAAGAGCGCGCAGAGAAACGCGCCCGCGGCCAGCAGCAACGCCCGCAGCGGCGGAACGAAGGGCCGGGATCGCGCCTGGCAGAACGCGCTCATCGCAAGCCTCCGGAATCGCTCGCCGCCGAGGCGAGACGCGCGATTCTCTGGAGCGCCTCGGCGACCACGGGCTTCGCTTCGGAGTCGCGTAGAGCGGCCACGCGCTCGTATTGCGCGCGGGCATCGCCCGAGCGCGAGAGCGCCTCGTAGCAGTCGCCGAGCCTCATTCGCGCGGCGGCCTGTTCGAGCGCCGTGCCCTCGCCCTTGGCGAGAGAGCGCTCGAGCCAGGCGGCGGCGATGCCGGGCGATCCCATCCGCATGGCCGACTCTCCCGCCCAATAGGCGGGCCGCTTGGAAAGCGGGGAGAGACCGAGGCTGTCGGCCGCAGCGAAGGCTCTCCACGCGGAGCGCCATTCCTGCCGGTCGAACGCCGCACGGCCGAGATGCAGGCTGCCCGCCGCCCGCAGGGAATCCGCGACTTCCGCTCCCGGCTGGGCCACTTGCTCCCATTCGTTTCGCGCCGCCCTCTTTTCGCCCAGCGCGTCGTAGGCGCGCGCGAGGAGCGCGTGGTTCTCGGCCGCCTGGGAAGGAGCGAGCGCCAGGCCCGCGCGACGCTCCAGCACGGAGAGCGCGCGACGAGGATCGCCGAGCGCGAGGTACGAGGCGCCCGCCCGCGCCAATGCATCCGCCGCGCGCTCGCCGCTTCCCTGCAACCCGATCTCCGCGAACTGCCCGGCCGCTTCCAGCGTCCGCCCCTGCCCCTCGATCGCGCGCGCGAGGCCGAAGCGCGCTTCCGTGGCGCTCTGCGCATCGCCGCCGGCGAGCTTCAGGGCCTGCTCGTAGACGCGGGCGGCATCCTCAAAGCGCTTCGCCGCGAGGAGCTCCTCTCCCAGCAGGCAGTGCAGCCGCCCGCGCTGCAGTCGGGCGGGATCCGCGCGGCCGAGCGCTTCCAGCGCGCCTTTGGAGAGCTCCCAGTCGCCGCTCTCGATGCCGCAGGCGAAGAGCGCCGCTTGCGCCGCCGCGCGAACGCGATCGCCGCTTTCGGGATCGTCGATCACCCGGCGATACCATTCCGCCGCCTCCGCGCGCCTGCCCAGGCGGAAGGCTGTTTCGCCCGCCTCCCAGGAGGCGCGCACCCGCAGGGTGTCGGTGGCTGCCGGATCCTTGGCGACCGTGGAGAAGCGCTCGAGAGCGCCCGCTTCGTCTCCGCTCTGCTGCAAGGCGAGTGCTTCGCCCAGGAGCGCGCGCGCCCGCACGCGGGGAAGGACCGATTGCTCGCGAATCCGCGCGAATTCCGAGCGAGCGGCGGAGTAGTCTTCCAGTTTCAGCAGCGCCCAGGCCTCATCGAGGGTGCTTTCCTCGCCGGTCCCTTGCCCCACGCTCCGAATCGCACGCTGAGCGGCGGAGCGCACCCGCGCCGCTTCTTCCTTTCTGCCCAGCCTGGCGAGACAGTCCGCTCGCGCGAAACCGATGTCGGCGGCGAGATCGCAGCGCCCGCACAAGATCGCGGCGCGTTCGAGGGCCGCGAGCGCTTCCGCATAGCGCCCGTCCTCTTGAAAGCAGAGGCCGATGCGATAGGCGCAGCGCAGGGCATCCGCCCCGAGTTGCTCCGCGCGTCCGTATTGACGGCGCGCCTCCTCGAGCCTTCCCAATCGAAGGAAGGCCTCCCCTCGCCAGAAGTGATACTCGCTCGCCCGCGCGGTGCCGGGGAACTTCAAGGTGAGATCGCCAAGGATGCGGGCAGCCGCGCCCCAACGCCCGGTCGCGAGCGATGCGATCGCCTGGCGGCGGAGCAACGGCTCGGGCGGATCGGCCTGCAAGCTCGCCGCGCGGCCGTACGACTCGAGCGCGGCCTTGGCGTTTCCCAGGCGGTAGTTCGCATCGCCGCGAAGCGTCCACGCCGCTCGCCCGAGAGAGTCCGCGCGAGCCTTGAAGCCATCGAGATCCTCGAGCGTTTGCGGGTAGCGCTGCATGCGGAAGTGAACCAGGGCGAGCGCGTAGATCCACCGATCGTGCAGCGGATCGGTCTCGGGCAGGGAGGCCTTCGAAGAAAGCCGTTGCTCGGCCTGCTCCAACTCTCCTGCCTGAAGGTGCGCGAGCGCGGAGCCATAGCGCGCGAAGGGGGCATCGACGCCGGGCTCTTTCTCGATCGAGTCGTAGAGCTCGACCGCGCGCTCGGTCTCACCCGCCGCGAGGGCCATCCAGGCCCGCGTCGCGATCGCTTCCCGCCGCAGGGGCGCATCCAGGTTGGCGGCCGGCTGGCTCGCAAGGCCCAGCTTCTCCTCGGCGCAGGCAAGATCGTCGAGCTCGAAGCAGGCCTTTCCATGGAGGAAGTTCCGCAGCGGCGTCTCGCCTCCCTGGGCGGGCCGCTCCTGGAAGAGAGCAACGACGCTGTCCCAGGCGCCTTCGGCGAAATGGCTCTCCGCGATTCGCAGCACCAGGCTGTCGGCCTCACCGGGCCCCACCGCCTCGATCAACCCTTGCCGCAGGAAGCGGCGTGCCTCCTGCGGCCGCCCGTTCCGGGCCTCGATCGCCGCGACCCACTCCAAAGCGGCAAGACGCGCCTCGCGGGCCCGCGCCCCATTCCTGCCCGCGCGCGCCCGGAGAAGCTCGGGAGAGGAAGCGGTCGCCGCCAGGACCGCAGCCGCTCGCTCCTCATCGCCCGCGCGCAGCAAGGCCGCCGCCTCCCAGAAACCGATCTTCCACGCGTCCCCCTCTCCCGCTTTCTGCTCGGCGGCCGCCGCGAACGCTTCGGCCGCGCTCGCCCCTTCGCCGCGCTCGAGCAGCGCCGCGCCGAGCACGAGCGATGCCGAAGCGCGGTCGCGAGCGAGGAGCGCATGTTCGGAGAGATCGACGAGCAGACCTTCTCCCGCGGCGGGGGCTCCTTCTTCCACCCACGCTGCGCCCAGCGCGGTGAGCGCGCGATCCTCTCCTGGAACGAGCGCTCCATCCTCGGCCGGGTTGCGCGCGAGGGAGGGAGGCGCGACGAGCGGCCAGGCGGTCCAGATCCAAGGCTCGCCGGGAATCGGAAGCGGCGGATGGATCTCGCGCGCGGGCAGCGGAAGCTCGGGCATTCGCGCCGGATGCGCGGGAGCCGCCGCGCATGCGATCAGGGCGCACGCCGTCGCGATCACGCGCACGATCTCAGGGAGGCGAGCCGCGCCCGCGAAAAGCGGGCGGGCCAATGCTTCTCTCGCGCCCGCGCCGCGCGCCGATGTCGGGTCGATGGGACTCATGGATTCCATTCGCCGCATGATTGGCATGCCGTCCGATGCGCGCGCGGCATTCGCGATGCGCGCACCGATCAGCGCAGGGTGGCACAAGTTCCGTGTCGAGGAAAGAGGAAGCGTGTCGCGGCGAGTGAGGACGAGCCGGCCTTGCCCCGGAAGCTGCGATCCCCTAGCCTGGATTCCAATGCGCCCGCGCATGGGCGCGCGACGATCGCAAGCGTCGAGCGAGAACGCATGGGGGTCGCATGAAGATCCTGACCACTCCCTGGCGGATGGATTACATCGAGCACACCG
This sequence comes from uncultured bacterium, assembly GCA_964482205.1. GTDB lineage: Bacteria > Eisenbacteria > RBG-16-71-46 > CAIMUX01 > WJJG01 > JAZDGX01. Next base: position 118,617 of record CAYZWI010000006.1, read on the forward strand.
GCAGAGGCGACGGGTGCATCTTCTGCGATCTTCTCGCGAGCGGCGCGCCCGACGAGGAGATCTATGTCCTCCGCCGGAAGCCGCGTTCCTTTCTCGTGCTGAACATCTACCCCTACACACCCGGCCATCTGCTCGCCGTGCCGGTAAGGCACACCGCATCCGTGGGAGACCTGGAGCCGGAAGAGCTCGTCGAGTTGTTCGAGCTCTGCCAGACTGGGGAGAAGCTCATCCGGCGCGCGCTCGGCTGCCGTTCGATCCACACCGGCGCGAATCTCGGGAGAGCGGCGGGCGCGGGAGTGCCGGACCACCTCCACTTCCACATCGTCGCGTGGCCCGAAGGGGAACTGTGGAAACGCTGGGAAAGCGCGGCCACATTGCCGGAAGCGTTGGCGAAGACCTATCACCGCCTCGCGCGCCAACTGGCCGAAGCCGAGGCGGCCGGCGAAGAGTAGCTACCCGCTCCGGCGCCTGCTCCTTCCTCTACAACACATACTCCTTGCCCATCTCCGGCACGATCGCGTTGGCAAATCCACGCTCGGAGAGCGCCGCCGCGAACGAGATCGACTGCTCCTCCTCACCGTGGACGACGAAGACGCGCCGGGGACGAGGAGTGAGGCTGGTGGCCCAGGCGAGCAGCTCCTCACGATCGGCGTGCGCGCTGAAGGCGTCGATGACCTCCACTTCGGCGCGCAGGCGGAAGGTCTCGCCGAAGATGCGCACCTCCTCGCTCTTTTCCGCCAGCCGGCGGCCGAGCGTGTTCTCGGCCTGGAACCCGATGATCAAGACCAGGTTGCGCGGGTCTTCGATGCTGTTCCTCAAGTGATGGAGCACGCGACCCCCTTCGCACATCCCCGAGGCGGAGATCACGATCATCGGGCCTTCGCGGGTATTCAGCGCCTTCGACTCTTCGAGCAGGCGGACATAGTGCATGCGCTGGAAGCCGAAGGGATCCTTGCGGATCTCGTTCAGCAGCGCGAGCGTCTCGGCGTCGTAGCACTCGGGATGCGCGCGGAAGACCGCAGTGACATCGACCGCGAGCGGGCTGTCGATGAAGACGGGCATGGGAGGAATGCGCCCGCTCTCAAAGAGACGGGCGAGCACATAGACCATCTCCTGGGTGCGCCCGACCGCGAAGGCGGGCACGATCACCTTGCCGCCGCGCTCGCGGACGCGCGCGAGAAGACTCACGAGACGGCCTTCGATCGAGTCCGTCTCCTCGTGGTCCCGGTTGCCGTAGGTGCTCTCGATCACGAGCGTATCGACTCCCGCGACGCTCTCCGGATCGCGAATGATCGGAAGGTTCTCGCGCCCGAGGTCTCCCGTGAAGCACAAGCGCAGGTCGCGCCCGCCCTCGCGCAGGTCGAGGACCGTCAGGGCCGAGCCGAGGATGTGGCCCGCGTCGAGGAAGCGGACCGTCGCCCCGGGCACCGCGTCGAACGGCCGGCCGTACGGCTGCGGCTCCAACAGAGGAAGAGTGCGCTCGACATCGGCCGAGGTGTAAATCGGCTGCCGCGGGCGCTTGCCTTGCCGCGCCTGGCGCCGGTTCACGAATTCGACATCCCGCTCCTGGATGTGGGCGCTGTCGCGCAGCATGGGATCGAGGAGATCGGCGGTCGCGGGCGTAGTGTGGATCGGCCCGTCGAAGCCGTTCTTGACCAGCGTGGGAAGATTGCCGCTGTGATCGATGTGGGCGTGCGAGAGGAGCACCGCGTCGATCCCGCTCGCCTGGAAAGGCAGGTTGCGGTTGCGCGCCTCGGCTTCCTCGCGATGGCCCTGGAAGAGCCCGCAATCGAGGAGCAGGCGGCGTCCCTGGATGTCGAGCAAGTGACGGGAACCCGTCACGGAGCGGACCGCTCCCCAGAAGGCGATGCGCATCGACCCTCCCTTTTGGTTTGCGCGGGCCCACCGGGCCTGCGCTCGTCTCCGGCCGGTTGCGCCGGCAAATCCCGCGGGGCGGACGCTTGTGTTCCTTCCCTGTTGCGGGTAGCGTCCTCGGGTTCCGTCGCGGCGCATTGATGGAAACGCCCGGCTCGGCAGGGCTCGTGCCGGAGCGGTTCGCCGCTTCGCGCGGCCCGCGCCGAAGTGGCGCTCGAGAGGAATCCCTCGACTATGCCCATCCGGATCGACTGCATTGTGGGCGCGCGGCCCAACTTCGTCAAGATCGCGCCCATCCTGCGCGCGCTCGCGGCGCGCGGCGGCTTTCGCGCGCGCTTGATCCACACCGGACAGCACTACGACGCGCAGATGAGCCGGCACTTCTTCGAGGACCTCTCCATTCCCGAGCCCGATCTCTTTCTCGGCGTCGGCCCCGGCACGCACGCCCGCCAGACGGCGCGCATCATGGAAGCGTTCGAACCCGCGCTGCTGGCGGATTTCCCGCGTCTCGTGCTGGTCGTCGGCGACGTGAACTCGACCTTGGCCTGCGCGCTCGTCGCCGCCAAGCTCGGCGTGCCCGTCGCGCACGTGGAAGCGGGCTTGCGCAGCTTCGACCGCACGATGCCCGAAGAGCTGAACCGGCTGCTCACCGACCAGCTCGCGGACCTGCTCTTCACCACTTCGCGCGACGCGGACGAGAACCTGAAGCGCGAGGGAGTCGCCGCCGGGAAGATCCGTTTCGTCGGCAATGTGATGATCGACACGCTGCTCGCCTCGCTGCCGCTCGCCGCGGGACGCGCTCCGCTGGCCAGGCTTGGCATCGAAGGCCGGCCCTATGCGCTTGCGACCATCCACCGGCCTTCCAATGTCGACGGCGCGGCCGAGCTCGCCCGCACGCTCGAGATCCTGGCAGGGGTGGCGCGGCGCCTGCCGCTCGTCTTCCCCATCCATCCGCGCACCGAGAAGCGCGCCGAGGAGCTCGGGCTGCGCGATCGCTTGCACGCCATGGGCGGCCTCGTCCTCACGCCCCCGCTGCGCTATCTCGAGTTCCTCGACCTCATGCGCGGCGCGCGTCTCGTGCTCACCGATTCCGGCGGCATTCAGGAAGAGACCGCCGTGCTCGGCGTCTCCTGCCTGACCCTGCGTCCCAACACCGAGCGGCCGGTCACGATCGCGGCGGGAACGAATCGCCTGGTGGGCGTCGAGCCCCGCGCGGTGCTGGCCGCGGCCGACGAAGCGCTCGCCGCGCCGCCGCTCGCCTCGCCCCCCGCCATCGAAGGCTGGGACGGGCGCGCGGCCGAGCGCATCGCCGCCGAGCTGGCGCGCTTCTTCGAGGAGGACGGACATGCGCATCGGGATGGTGCTCGATGAACGCTTCCCTCCCGATCCGCGCGTAGCCAACGAGGCGCGCAGCCTGATCGCGGCCGGCCACGAGGTCGCCCTCTTCTGCCTGAAGCTGGGCGAGGAGCCGGAACGCGAGAAGCGCGAAGGCATCGAAATCGTCCGCCAGAAGATTGCGCGCGCCTTCTGGAAGAAAGCTCGCGCGCTCATCCTCTCGGTGCCCGCCTACCGCCTGTGGATGCGGCCGCGTCTGGCGCGCTTCGTCGCCGGGGAGCGCATCGAGGCGCTGCACATCCACGATCTCCCGCTCGTCGGCGAAGGGTTGCGCGCCGCCCATCGCGCGGGCATTCCGCTGGTCGCCGATCTCCACGAGAACTACCCCGCCGCGGTGCGCGTGTACGAATGGTCGCGCCGCTGGCCCGCGCGCTGGCTCGTGCGCCCCGCGATGTGGGAAGCGTACGAGCGGCGGGTGGTTCCAATGGCCGAGCGGGTGATCGTGGTGGTCGACGAAGCCCGCGACCGGCTGGTCGCGAACGGCATCGCCCGCGAACGCATCACGGTCGTCGAAAACACGGTGAATGTGGACGAGTTCATGGGATTCCCGCGCGATCGCGAGCTGATCGACCGGCTGGCGGCGCACTTCACGGTGAGCTACACGGGAGTCTTCGATCGCCATCGGGGCCTCGACACCGCTCTCGAGGCGCTCGCCCTGCTGCGCGACGAGATGCCCGAGGCCCGTCTCGCCCTCGTCGGCCGGGGACGCATCGAGGCCGCGCTCGTCGAGCGGGCGCGCGAGCTGGGCATCGCCGACCGCGTCCTCTTCGAAGGCTGGCAGCCCTTCTCGCGCTTCCCCAGCTACATGGAAGGAAGCGCCGTCTGCCTCATCCCCCACCGCAAGAACGCGCACACCGACGCGACCATCCCGCACAAGCTCTTTCACGCGATGCTGCTCGAGCGCCCGGTCGTGGTCAGCGACTGCGCGCCGCTGGAGCGGATCGTGCGCGAGACGGGAGCGGGGGTCGTCTTTCCCTCGGGCGATGCGCGCGCGCTGGCGGAGCGCCTGCTCGCGCTGCGCGACCGGGAAACGCGGGCGCGTTACGGGACGGCGGGCCGGCGGGCGGTTCTCGAACGCTACCGCTGGGACTTCACGGCGAAGGGGCTTCTCGCGCTCTACGCCGCTCTCTCCGGTGAAGGACCGCGCCGGCCGCGATCATGAGGATGACGAGCGCAGCCGAGACGCGGCTGGCTGCGATGCCCGCGGAGCGCGCGCGGCTCACCGCGCGCAGGCGCACATCGTGCTCTCCGGGCGGCACGAGCAGGCCCCGCAGCACATGGTTCACGCGCAGGATCGGAACTTCCTTGCCGTCGATCTCCGCTTTCCAGCCCGGACGATAGTGGATCTCGCTCAGCACGAGCATGCCCGCCTGCGGCCCGGCCACGCGCACGGGCAGACGGATCTCGCGCACATCGTGCTCGAAGGGCAGCAGACGGCCATCGGTGTCCATCAGGAGCACTTCGCCGCGCGAGAGCGAATCGGGCAGAAGCCCCGCCTCGGACGCATACACCCAGGCCACCTCTTCCGGATCGAACGACGGGTCCCCCATGGCGGCGAAGAGCGCGCGCGAGTCGGGCGCGGAGCGAACGCGGGAGACGAACCAGGCCCGCGGCAGCATCATCGGATTGCGGTGGACATAGGCGGGCCTGCCGTCCGCTCCGGTGACCGTGGTCACGAGCGGCAGCCCCGCCTCGACGAGGCTTTGATCCGAAAGGAGATACTGCACATTCAGCATCGAGAGGACCGGCATGTGAAAGAGCAGCCGTGAGGAGATCAGATCGTCGTAGATCCGCAGCTTGGCCGGCTGATATCCGCCGACGCTCTCGAGCCCGAAGGCCGCGAACCGATTTGACGAGAACTCGCGCGGAGTCACGGGCGCGATGCGAAACGGCGGCTCGGCGCCTTTCAGGAAACGAACGAGCTCGTCTTCGCGGAGCGTCGATTCCGCGGCGGCGCGCTCGACGGGATGGTAGAACTTGCGATCGACGATCCAGAGGTCCGCGGTGACGAGCAGCACGAGCGCGGCGGCCGCCATGGGCCCCGAGAGCAGGCCGCGCCGGCGGCCTTCGAAGAGCGCGGCCATCAGCCCGACGAAGAGCAGCCCGAGGGCGACCGTCCCCCACAGAAGCCCGGCGCGCGCGGCGGCCAGCGCGGCGAGATCGCTCCCCGCGAGCCGCCCCGCTTCTCCGGCTTTCACGAAGGCGCCCGCTCCGGCGAAAGCCTGCTGGATCGGGCTGCGCAGCACGAACCAGAGAAGCGCGATCGGCAGCGCGAGGAGCAGCCAGCGCCACACTCTCCCGCCCGCGGCCGGTCCGGCTTCCCTCGACGCGCGCGCCGTCTTGCCCTTGCCCGCGCCCTTGGCCTCCCGCGGGCCGGGAATGGGGTCGGGCCGCGCGCGCGCGCCCGTCACCCGCGCCGCGGGCGCGCGCAGCAGCGCTTGCGCCCCCACAGCCGCCAGCATCCCCGCGAAGAGCGGAAGGAGCGCGTAGATCATCGAAGGCACGCGGAAGCGGCTGAAATAAGGCAGGAGCTCGTACATCGGCCAGTACAGGAGCGGAAGGTGCCGGCCGAAGCCCACGATCAGGACGAAGAGCGAGATCGCGAGCAGGATCCAGCGCCGCCTCCCCGTTCCCAGCACGACCCCCGCGATCGCGAGAATCAGGATCGTGATGCCGAAGTAGTGCGTCGACTGCGTGAACGGAAGCCGTCCCCAATAGAGCTCCCCTTCCAATCCGAACCAGGAGGGAAAGAGGAAGCTGATCGATTCCTCGGGCGGGAAGGACCAGGCTGTCGCGTAGTCCCAGCCGGCGCCGGTTTCCGCTTCGCCTTCCAAGCCGCCGGTCGCCCCGCGCACGGAGTAGGGGGTGTACTCCATCACGGCGGCGTACGGATCCATGACGAGTCCCACGCCCAGCGCAATCGCCAGCACGGCGAGCGCGACGCCGACGCCGAGCCTGCGCCCCGTCCAGCCTTGCGGGCGATCGAAGGCGAGCACGAGGAGGAAATACAGTCCGCCGAGAAGCAGGGTGTAGTAGCTGATCTGCGGGTGGTTGTTCCACAGCTGAAATGCGATCGCCGCCGCAAGGAGGCCCGTCATGAGAAGACTCCTGCGCGCGAGGAGCCATTCGATCGCGAGAAAGACGAGCGGGGCGAGGTAGAGCGCCTGGAGCTTGGTCGCGTGGCCCGCCGCGACGAGACCGAAGGCGTACGGCGTCATCACGAACGCGAGCGTTCCGATGAGCGCGGCGGGAGGAGCCAGGCGGCGAATCGAGAGCAGCGCGTAGAGCGCGCCCGCGCCGAGGAGCAAGGTCACATAGTAGCGCATGCCGCGGCTGGCGCGAAAAGGCTGGCGCAGCAAGCGCGTGAGATCGAAGGGGCTCGACGGCGTGTAGATGAAGCTTCCGAAGGAAGGCATGCCCGAGAAGATCCCCGGGCACCAGAGCGGGACCTCGCCGATCGCCTCCTCGGTCCGCTCTCCCCAAACGCTCAGAGGACGCGACGCCTGCGTGTCGGGCGCGGCCGGTTCCTTGCCTTCGAAAATCATCTCCGCGAAAAAGACGAGAGGAACGAGCGCGAGGATCGCGATGGCGAGCGCGTGCGCCCGGCGGCCTTCCAGACGAATCATCTGCCCTCCTCGCCTTCGCGCGGCCCGCTGAGGCCCTCCGGGCGCCGCCGGACACCGGCCCTGCCCGGGCGGCCCCAAGCCCGATTGCCTGCCGTTGCAGGCGGGGCTACACTGCGCCTCCTTGCCCGAAAGAAGCAACCGCCGGCCCGCGCAGTTCATCAGCCGCAAGCGGGCATGTCAAGCAGGCGACGCTGCCTGTCGCGGCGCTCGCGGTGGAGGGACGGATGCGCCGCGTTCTCTTCATCCTGTACTACTTCCCGCCCTCGGGCGGCGCGGGCGTACAGCGGGGATTGAAGTTCCTTCGCTACCTTCCCGAATTCGACTGGGAAGCCACCGTCCTCACCGTCCCTGCGGATGCCGCCTTTCCGGTGCGCGACGAGACCCTGGCGGCGGAAATCCCTGAGGGCCTGCGCGTGATCCGCACGCGCGCGCCCGAACTCTACGGCGTCTATCGCCGCCTGAGCGGCCAGAGGGATGTCCGCGACACGGAAACCAGCAGCCAGTCGGCGGGCGAGCGCAGCCTGCCGCGCAGGACGCTGCGGGCGCTGCGCGCCGCCTTCTTCGTTCCCGACGGACGCATGCTCTGGGCGCCGTTCGCGGTGCGGGCGGGCAAGCGCCTGCTCGCCTCTGAACGATTCGATGCGATCGTCTCCTCCGGCCCGCCCTTTACCTGCCAGGTGATCGGCCGCGCCCTTCATCGCGCCAGCGGGCTTCGCTGGGTGGCCGACTATCGCGATCCCTGGACGCAGGCGACCTTTTATCCGCAGCGCCCCGCGTTGTCGCGTTCGTTCGACCGCCGTCTCGAGGCGGCCTGCATTCGCGAGGCGAGCTGCAATGTGGTCGTCGGCGAAGGCATGGCCGCGCAATTTCGCGAGCGATATCCCGCGCGGGCGGCAAGCATCGTCGTGGTGCCGAACGGGTACGACGAGGCGGACTTCGCGGGCGTGCCCTACCGGTTTCCGCAGGAATTCCGCATCACGCACAGCGGCTCGCTCTTTCGCGGGAGGATCCCCTTCGAGTTCTTCGATGCGGTGCGGGAGTGGGCCGGGGAGCATCCCTCGCTCTCCGCGCGGCTGCGCCTCTGCTTCGCGGGACGGATCGACGACGAGGCGCGCGCGATCCTCTCGCAACCTCCCTTCGATCGCTGGAGCGAGCTGCCCGGATACCTCAGCCACGCGGAGAGCGTCGCGCTGCTGCGCCGTAGCCGCCTGCTGCTGCTCTCCACGGGTACCGACGCGCAATCGAAGAGCCTCGTGACCGGCAAGGTGTACGAGTACCTCGCCTCCGGAGTGCCGGTCCTCGCGCTCGCGCCTCCCGACGGCGACGCGGCGGCCCTGATCGCGAGCGCCGGCGCGGGGTGGACGCTTTCTCCGCACGACCGTGCCGGAATCGCCGCCCGGCTGCGCGACATCGCCGCGGCGGAAGAGGAGCGCGAGCGCGCCCAGGGCGGACATACCGGAGGCGGGCCGAGCGATTCGCCCGCGGCCGCGCCGCTCTTCGGGCTCGTTCGGAACGAGGAAGAGATCGCCCGCTATTCGCGCCGCGAGCTCACCCGCAGGCTCGTCCGGATTCTGGAAGGAGGCTGCGGCCCGTGATCGCGAGCCTCGCGAACGATCCGCTTGTCCTCGCTTCGGCCCGCCGTCTATACTCCCGGCCATTTTCCGGCGGGACGGAGAGAGAATCAGGGATTCGGTGAGCGGCCGGCGGGAATGCGGCGCGTGGCCGAATCGTCAGGAAGGCAGCATGTCTCCAAACGAACCGCCGCGCCGTCAAGAGCCGCAATCCGGGAACGCTCTCGGGTTCGCCTTGATCGGCTGCGGCAAGATCAGCCGCAAGCATGTTCACGCGCTCGAGCGCCTGCCCGGCGCGCGCCTGCTCGCCGTCCACGACCTCGACCCTGCCCGCGCCGAGGCGGTCGCCTCGGGGATTCCGGGAGCCCGGGCCGTGCGCACGCTGGAAGAGGCCTTCGCGATGCCGGGAGTGGACGCGGTGACCGTCGCCACTCCGAGCGGCAGCCATGCGCCGGTGGCGATCGCGGCCGCTCGCGCCGGGAAGCATGTCGTCGTCGAGAAGCCCCTCGCCCTCACGCTGGACGAGGCCGACGAGATGATCGCCGTGTGCGATTCGGCCGGCGTGAAGCTCTTCGTCGTCAAACAGAACCGGTACAACCGCCCCGTGCTCGCCGCCCGCCGCGCGGTCGACGAAGGGCGCCTGGGGCGCATCTTCATGGGCGGAGCGCGGGTCCTCTGGCACCGGGATGACGCCTATTACCAAGAGGCGCGCTGGCGCGGCACCTGGGCCCAGGACGGCGGCGTGTGCACGAACCAGGCGAGCCATCACATCGACCTGTTGCTGTGGTTCATGGGCGAGGCGGTCAGCGTCTTCGCGACGGGAACGCGCGTCCTGCACCGCATCGAAACCGAGGACACGGCCACGGTGATGCTCAAGTTCCGCCACGGCGCGACGGCCGTGGTGCAGGCGACCACTTGCACGCAGCCGCGCGACCTCGAAGGCTCGATCTCGCTCTTCGGCACCCGCGGCACGATCGAGATCGGGGGCTTCGCCGCGGACCGCCTGCGCACCTGGGCCTTCGCCGACGCGCGGCCCGAGGACGCGAGCGTGGAAGCGGAATGGGGAGCCAATCCCAAGGAGTTCGCCTACAACCACGGGCAGTTCTACGAGGATGTCCTGCGCACGATCGGATCCGACCGGCGCGCGCTCATCGACGGCATCGAGGGCCGGAAGAGCCTGGAAGTGATCCACGCGATCTACGAGTCCATGGAGACGGGCCGCGAAGTGGCCTTGCGGTTCGAACCGCGCCGCTGCCGCCTCGGCCTGCCCCACATCCCGGAGGAAGGATGACCATTCCCCTGATCGATCTCGTCGCCCAGTACCGCACCATCCAGCCGGAAATCGATGCCGCCATTCGCGGGATCCTGGAGTCGGCGAATTTCATCGGCGGAAAACCCGTCGCGGAATTCGAAGCGGCGTTCGCGCGCTATTGCGGAGCCAACGCGGCGATCGGCGCGGCTTCGGGAACCGCCGCCCTGCACCTCGCGCTCATCGAGACGGGCATCCGTCCCGGCGAGGAAGTCATCACCGTGTCGCAGACCTTCATCGCCACCGCCGAAGTCGTGCGCCTGTGCGGCGCGACCGTCCGCATGGTCGACATCGATCCGCGGACCTATTGCATGGATCCCGAGGCGTTGCGCGCGGCCGTGAGCGAACGCACCCGGGTCGTCATTCCCGTTCATCTCTATGGCCATCCCGTGGACATGGATCCCATCCTGGATCTCGCCCGGCGCAAGAACCTCGTCGTGATCGAGGATGCGGCCCAATCGCACGGCGCCACCTATCACGGGCGCCGCGTGGGGAGCCTGGCTCCGCTCGGCACCTTCAGCTTCTATCCCGGGAAGAACCTGGGCGCGTACGGGGACGCCGGCGCGGTGACGGCGGCCGACCCCGCCGCGGCCGAGCGCATGGCCCAGCTCGCCAATCACGGCCGCGCCGAGAAGTACGAGCATCATGTCGAGGGATTCAACTATCGCCTGGACGCCATGCAGGCGGCGGTGCTGAGCGTGAAGCTTTGCTATCTCGAGCAATGGAACGCCCGCCGCCGCGAGATCGCGGCCCGCTACAAGGAGCTTCTCGCCGAGGTGCCGGAAGTGACCGTGCCGTATGTCGCGCCCTACGCGGTGCCCGTCTTCCATCTCTTCGTGATCCAGGTGCCCGAGCGCGATCGCGTGGCCGCGGAGTTGCGCGAGCGAGGCGTCATGGTGCAGCTCCACTACCCTATTCCGCTGCACCTGCAGCCGGCCTACGCCTATCTCGGCATCAAGCGGGGGACGCTTCCCGCGACGGAGAAGATCGCCGAGCACTGCATCTCGATGCCGATCTATCCGGAGATGACCGAGGAGCAGATCCGCTATGCGGTCGAGAGCCTGAAGCAGGCGCTCGTCCACGTGCGCGCGTGAGCGCGCAGGCCGCAGGCGGGCAGCGCCTGTCTCTGCCCGGGGCGCCTCCGCGGGTCGTGCTCGACAACATCCGCAGCGCCTTCAATGTGGGATCGATCTTCCGCACCTGCGACGCGGCCGGAGCGCGGCCGCTCTACCTGTGCGGCATCTCCGCGACGCCCGGCAATCCGCGGGTGGTCAAGACCGCCCTCGGCGCGGAAGCGACCGTGCCCTGGAGCCACCACATCTCCACCCTGGAAGTGATCGCGCAATTGCAGGCCGAGGGAGTCTTCTGCGTGGGCGTCGAGCGCACGGAACGAAGCGCGCCCTACGATCTGGAGGAGTATCCCGAACGCGTGGCGTTCGTTTTCGGGCATGAGGTCGCGGGAATCGCCCTTCCGGTGCTGGAGCGATGCGACCGGGTGGTCGGGATTCCCATGCTGGGACGGAAGAACTCGCTCAATGTCGCGACCAGCGTGGGAGTGATGCTCTTCGAAATCGTCCGCCGCCGCCTGGCCGGGTCCTTTCGGGCATCGCCGCCCGGCCAGGCGCCTTCGCCTTCAGGAGATCAGCTCTCGTCGTCCTCGTAGTCGATGTCGACGTCCTCTTCCTCGTCGAGATCCTCGAACTCCTCGTCCTCGTCCAACTCATCCTCGTCGAGATCCTCTTCGTCCTCGTATTCCTCGTCGAGATCGTCGTCGTAGTCTTCATCTAGGTCTTCGTCGAAGTCGACATCGTCGTCCTCTTCGTCTTCCTCCTCGTCTTCCTCTTCGTAATCCTCGAGATCATCATCGTCATCGTCGCGAAGGCCGCACCAATCGTCCAGACTTCCCAGCATTGCTTCCTCCCGGTGAACCAACCGTTCAGGATGCGCGAACGCGACATCGTCGCGGATCGCCGGTTCCTGGCCGCCGCGGGATCCGCCGCGCGGGCACCGGGGATTTAATGGAACGGGGCGCGAGACTGTCAAACAAAAAAAGAGCCGATTCGCCCCTGCGGAACCTCATCGTTGCGCTTTCCGGAACCCGCTCCGTAGAATGGGGTTGCGCAAGGAAACAGCGTGGCGAGGGGCTCGCCGGCGCGCAGGCGTGGAATGCGCGGGCGACTGGGTGAGGCCGATCGGATGGGAGTGAACATGAAGAGCGTTTCGTCGAAGCGAGAGCGCCTCGTTCCGGCGGTCTTCCCCTTCGCGCTTGCGGCGCGCTGTCGTTGCCTCGCCGGGCTTGCGGCGCGCTGCTCTTCCCGCGCCGCGCTCGCGTTCCTCCTCGCTCCCCTGGCGGTCGTCCTCGCTCCGGCGGCGCACGCCTTCTACGACGACGCTTCCGTGCGGTCCATTCTGCTCAACCGCGAGCGGGCCGAGAAGCTCGATGCGCCGCTCGTCCTGCTCGCGCATGAGACGCGCTGCCGCATCATGGGCAACGGCGCGCGCATCACCGAAGAGCATCGCATCTGGTATGTCGACGACGCGAAAGCCAGGGAGTGCCAGGCCATCCGGAATCCCCGCATCCGCCTCGATCTGCTTCTCGAGCGCATCGAAATCGCGCGCTGCAGAATCTACCGCGGAACGGACACGCTCGAGGCGGCGCCCGAATCCTGGAGCAGCGGGCCGGTCGCCGGCTGGCCGGACGCGACCCGCCTGACCTGGATCGAGACGACCACGGAACTGCCGCAGCTCAAGCGCGGAGATCTGGTCGAGATCGCCTACGCGATCCACAATCGCTGGACTTCCTCGCGTCCGGCGGCGCACTGGGAAGTGTTCGCCCTGAGCGATCCGCTCGCGCCCACGATCGAGCGGCATGTGATCATCTCCTCCCCTCCGGTCGTGGAAGGGCGCGCGATCGTGATCGGCGACGGGTCGCGCGTCGTGCGGCACTACGGCCAATCCGAGCCGGAGCTCGAGCTCTTGACCGGGAACCTGCCGCGCGGCCCCGAGGATCCTCTCGGGCTCGGCGCCCCGCGCCTGCTCTTCAGCGCCGAAGAGAACTGGGAGCTGGTGCGCCGCTGCGTCGCGCCGCACTTCACCTTCGGGATCGGGGAATACGAGCGAGGATGGGGCGCGGCGGGCGATTCCATCGTGGCTCGCGCGCGCACCACGCGAGAGCGCATGGCGGAGATCCTCGCGCTGCTGGAACGGCGCTCGACTCGCCTGCCCCTTTCGCCGGCCGAGAGCGAGGGCTTTCCGCGGCTCGCTCCCGCCGCGCTGCAGGACCGGGCGGGCGATCGCCTCGACCGCGCGCTGCTGGCTGCCGGCCTGGCGGCCGCGGCGCACGTCCCCTGCTCGGTATTCTTCGGCGCCAGTTCGGCCGAGGCGTTTCGCGCGGACTTCGCGAGCCCGCAGCAATTCGACCGCGTGCTGGTGGGAGTGCCCCTGATCGAGGAAGGGCGCTATCTCGTGCTCGATCCCTGGGAAAAGGATCTCGCCTCGGCCGAAAAGGCCGCGGCCGTCCTTCCCGTGCTCTTCGGCATCAGCGATGATGTGGCGCGATTTCAGGAGGTAGGTCCCGATGGATTGCTGCACGCCCGGACGATGCCCTGACGGCATCCGCTCCTCGTCGCCCAGGATTCGTCTCGACGCCCGTCTCACTCGCCGGCAAGCGCTCGGCGCTCTGGGAGCGAGCGCGCTGGCCCTCGCCTTCCTGCGCGACGGCTCCGGCGCCCAGAGCGCCTCTCCCCCGCCCATGGCCCTCGTCCGCAACGGAGAGGCGGCCGCCCTCACGCGCGCGGCCATCGAGGCGCTCGGGGGAATGCATCGCTTCGTTTCCGCGAACGCGCGGGTGGTGATCAAGCCCAACATCGGGTGGGACCGCACTCCCGAGCAGGGCGCGAACACGCATCCCGAGGTCGTCGGCGCCTTGGTCGAGCTCGCCATCGCGGCGGGGGCGCGCGAGGTGAAGGTCATGGACCACACCTGCAGCGACGCGCGGCGTTCGTATCAACGCAGCGGCATCGAAGCTCGCGCCAAGGCCGCCGGCGCGCAAGTCATCCACCTGCACGACGGCCGCGGAACGGAGATGAAGATCGGCGGCGACCTTCTGGCCGCCTGGCCCGTGCATCGCGAAGTCGTGGAAGCCGACGTGCTCATCAATGTCCCCGTGGTCAAGCATCATTCGCTGTGCAGGGTCACGCTCGGGATGAAGAACTGGCTGGGGGCCATCGACGGCCGGCGCAATTCGCTCCATCAAGAGATCGGCCGGGCGAGCGCCGAGCTCGCCGCCTTCTTCCGCCCGGCGCTCACCGTCGTCGATGCGACCCGCATGCTGCAGCGCAACGGGCCGCTCGGCGGGAACACCGACGATGTCGCCCATCCGCGCGCGCTCTTCGCGAGCGTGGATCCCGTCGCGGCCGAGGCGTTCGGCGCGAGCCTGATGGGAATCGCGCCCGACGAGCTTCCGCAAATCGCGCTCACCGAGGAGCACGGCCTGGGAAAGCGCGACTGGGACCGGCCCGAGCTCGTGACCGTGGATTTGGAGAGCTGAGAACCATGCCCTGAGGGGCATCGCGCGCGAAATGCCGTGGGCTTCGACGGGCTATGCCTCAAGCCTCATCGGGCGCGGGATGCCGTGAGCCTCATCGGGCTATGCCTCGAGCCTCATCGGGCGCGGCTCGCTCCCATTTTCCGGCTCGCGCGCATACTCGGTCGTACGGCCAGATCGATCACCAGCGGCTGCCTGCCAGGCGCGCACAACTCCTGATCCAGCGGCGTGTCCGTGTCGTCGAGCAGATCGCTCGTAATCGTGACGCGGTACTCGCCGCCGGCGAGCGGAGCGTCGGGGACGAGCAGAAGCGTTCTCCATCCCTCCCGCCAGTGGGCATGGCAGGCGACATCCGTCGTGTCGGCCATCCGTTGAAACGCGAGCGCTCCCGTGAGCGTCGCGGGGTTCACGGGACGGGAGAAGCGAATCCCAACCGTGTCGCCCGGCGCCATGGAATCACCCGGCTGCGGCGAGAAGCTTCTCGCCAGAAACGCGCAGAACGAGACTCCCAGCGTGTCGGCGGAAGAGTATCCGTGCGTGTCCCACAGCCGCAGGCTCACGCGATACGACTCGTCGCACCCGTTCGGCCCGGTTTCGTCGGCGGGACCATCGCCGTCGTTGTCGATCCCGTCGCACCCGGCGGTGTCGCGGCAGGCGTAGGTGTGCCCCGCGACCAGCCCCGCCGGGGCCGAGAGCGAGTCGCGCGCCCCATCGCCCCAATCCCACACGGCCCAGGCGATCGCGTCGTCGCCGTCCGGGTCGTACGAGGAAGCGGCGCCAAACACCACATGGGTTTCCTCTCCGGCGGGACAGACGCCCCCTGCCGGCCAAACGATGACCGGAGCGCGCCCGGTGAGGAATGTGGCCGTGAACGCGGGCCGCACGCCGTTGCCCGCGGCGTCCTTCACCGCGCCGGTGACTTGCACCGCATAGCCGCTTGCTTCGGCGAGCGGCCGCGCGGGAATGAGGGTGATGCGAGTGGCCGTTTCGTCCACCAACGGCTCTCCCTCTCCGGCGAGCGGGACCCTTCCCCCCGCTTCGAGAAAGACCGAATTGCGATCGACCGTCGAACGGTCGACCGGTTCGCTCATGACGATCTGGATGACGGCCTCCAAGGGAACATGCACCGCCTGATGGGGCGGATCGACCGACACGACCGTGGGCGGCGTCTCGTCGATCTCCGTGTGAATCTGGGCAGCGTAGGCCTGCGCGCCCGGCGTCCCGGCATCCTGATCGAGGGAATTGCCCGCCTGATCGGTGGCCAGAGGGTGCACTTCGATGCGGTAGGCGCGATCGAATTCCAGATCGGATGCGGGATCGACGACGAGCGTGTCGCCGGTCGCATTCCAATCCAATGAGAAGGGAACATCCGGCCCATCGAGAAGCGTGAAGCGCACGGCCCCGGGCAGCTGCACGCTCGCCTGATCCATCGCTTCGCTGAAGACGACGCGCAAGTCCGCTTCCACGGGCACATCCGCAAGACCGGGCAGCAACGCCGTCACGCGAGGAGCGATTCGTTCGGCCGCCGTTTCGAACGAGAAGACGAAGGGCTGCCGGCCCGGAAGGGCCTGGTCCTGATCCAGGCGATTGCCCTGCAGATCCGTGACGAGCGTATCGAGCGTCACCTGGTAGCGCGTCCCATCGGCAAGCGGAATCGCGAGCGAGTCGGGAAGGCGGACTGCTTGCCAGGAGAGCGTCAGCCCTTCGGCTTCGAGGACGAGGCGGCCGGGCACATCCCCGTCGGCGGCGGCTTTCCTCGACTGGCCGGACTTGCCGGCGGCGACGCTTCGCACGCGCAGCGCGGCCGCGGAAAGCGAGGCGCGTGCGATCGGCTCGCTCAAGTGCACGCGCACGATCGCGTCCACCGGAACTTCCGTCTCGTCGGCCGAAGGCTCGCTCGAGAGCGCGCGCGGCGGCTCTTCGTCGGCTTCGGTGATGAAGCCGCTCGAGAACGCCTGCAAGCCGGGGGCCGCCGGATTTTGGTCGAGCGGATTGCCCGCGGCGTCGACCACGCTCGTCCCGAGCGAGATCGTGTAGGCCGCATTCCATGCAAGCGGCTCGCCGGGAACGAAGGTCCACACCTGCTCGCTTGCATCGAGAGAGCCGGTTCCGCTCACGGGCCCGCCCGGGCCCGCAAGCGAAAACGCCTCTTCCACGCTGGAAGGCACCACCGGCTCGGAGAACATAAGGACGACGGCCGTCGTGCGCGGCACTCCGGTGGCGCCGGAGGAAGGCTCGCACTGCATCACGCGAGGAGCGATCGTCTCCTCCCCCGTGTCGAAGACGCTCTCGAAGGGCTGCAGGCCGGAAGCGACGGGGTCCTGATCGAGAGCGTGGAGATGAAACGGATCCATCACGCCCGTGGTCACCCGAACGCGGTATGCGGCGTTCGCATCCAGAGGAATGGAGGGCAGGAAGACGGCCGAGAGGCTCGTCGCTCGCACGCTTCCCTCGACCGGTTCCAGGCCGTCGCGAAGGAGCTCGAATGTCCCGCCGTCGACCGTCGAGGGATCCACCGCGCTGGAGAAGGCGACGACGATCGAGTCGCTCACCGAGACGCCTTGCGTTTGATGCGCGGGGGTCACCTGGCCCACGCGCGGGTGAATGCTGTCGGGCTCGCTCGTGAACGAGCGCACATACGCCTGGCGCCCCGGCACCGCCGGATCGGCATCGAGAAGGCTCCCGTCCGTCGCCGACACCAGCGAATCGACTACCAGGTGATAGCGCGTGAGCGGTTCCAACTGAGACGCGGGCGTGACTCGCGCCTGGCGCTGATCCTGGTCGAGACTCACCGAGAGTCCGATCGCCCCTTGCGGCCCGCGAATCTGGACAGTGGATGCGTTCAGCGAGGCGGGGTCCACCTCACGATGGAAGAGCAGATTCGCGCTCGCCCTCCTGCTCACGAAGGTGTCGGGGCCGGCCGGAGTGAAGCTGAGCGCGTCCACCGTAAGTGGGAGTTCCACCCGGAAGGTCGAGCGGAAGGGCTGGTAGCCCGGCGAAGAGAGATCCTGATCGAGGCGGTCCCCTTCGGCATCCACGATGCCCGGAGTCCCCGAGCCCACCTCTCCGCGAATCGAGACCTCGTACATCTGTCCCAGGGAGAGCGGCGAAGTGGGTGCGAAGGAGAAGACCCGGGCGCCCGGTTCGGGGGTGATGGTCCCGGGAATGCCGATCGTCCCGTCGCGGAGCACGCGAAATGTGGTCGGCCCCACGGAAGCCGCCACGACCGGCGATTCGAATTCCACCCGCACGACCGCGCTCTGCAAGACCCCCGCGGATCCGTCGAGGGGCGAAACGGAAGCGACCCGCGGACCGGGCGGCTGATCGAGAGTCGTGAACCAGCCCAGGTAGTCCTCACGGGCGGGATAGGTGGAAGCGACTTGATCGAGCCGCCTGCCGCGCGCATCCGTGATGCGGGAAGTGGCGCGCAGCGTGCAGACGGTCGCGAACCAGTAGGGAGCCGAAGGACTCCACTGGAGAGCGGCTCCCTCATACTGCCAGGCGATGTCTCCCGCGAGCCTGCCGCCCCAGGAATCGGTGACGATGAGCGAAGTCGAATCCACGGAAGCGGGATCGACCGGACGATTGAAGGAAAGCGTGATCGTCTGTTCGCGCCCGATGCCGGTCGATTGGGAAGCGGGACTCATGCTGACGACCTGCAGAGGGGCGTAGGGCAAGGTCGACCAGTAGACGAGGCTGTCCTGCAATCCCGGAAGGGCCGCGTTTCCGTCGAACGGACGCCCGAGAAGATCATGGATTCCCGTTCCGACGCGCACCCGGTAGAGAGCGCCCATCGAAAGCGGCTCCGCGGGAGTCCAGCGGAAGCGGCGCCCTCCGTCGAACGCCTCGCGGGTTGCTGGAACGCGGTCCCCGTCGCCGGAGAGCGACCACTCGAGCCCGGCGTCCAGCGTGCTTTCCTCGATGGGGCGGTCGAACGCGATCTCGAGCCGCGTCTCGTCCGCTTCCACCGCCGCGCCGGGCGCGGGATCGAGGGAAACGATCTTCGGAAGGTCGAGCCAGATCGAGAGGTCGCGCCAAATCTCGGGCCCGGCGACGCCGCGGCGCGAACCGAAGCGCGGCCGGACGCGGAAGCAGACGCTGTCGGTTCCGGCCGGGGCTTGCCAGGGCTGCACCACATGCGTGTCGGCGACCGCGATGCCCTCCGTCACGGGGCCGTTGGGGAAGGCGTACCAAGCCAGCGCGTAGCCGGTGGCGCCGGGCACCTTCCGCCACCACGAGCGGATCTCCGGCATTCCGGGCGACCCATCCACGCCGAGGATCTCGGCGTAGGCGGACTCCAGTTCGACGCGCGCGTGCGCCAGGCGCCCCGCTGGCACGGCGACTCCCGGGCAGGTCCCCACCGCCAACACGCCCTGGTCGCAGCTCTCATTCGGCCAGGGAGAGGCGCTCACGCCGAAGGCGTGGATTCGAAGCGTGTAGGTTTCGTCGCTCGGCAGAGAAAAGAGCGCTTGAAAGGCGCCGGCCGTGTCGGGAACGACCACCTGCCGTTCCTTGATCCTACCGCTCAAGAGGACTTCGATTTCCACCGAGTCGAACGCGGCGGGCGCATCGGGCGGCAACTGGGACGTGGAAAGGTCGAGGTGCAGGCTGCCGGGAAGGTCCCGGGTCGGTTCTTCGGAGCATTGCGACAGGGCCGCTCCGAGAAGCGCGGCTACGAAAAACGCCAAGCCGCATCGCCTCGCGCTCCGCGATCTCATCTTCCTTCTCCGTTCGCCGTCAAGATTCTCGCCCCGCTCCAGGAGAGGCGGAATGTCCAGCCTCTCAGCGTCTCGGAGGGGCGATAGGCGCCCGCGTCGTACGGCCGCCAAGATCCGCGCGCGAAGGCGCCACCGATTTCGAAATCGCCTGCCTCCGTCAGCAGTTCGAAGCGCGGACTCAGCTGAGCGGTCCATCCGTCTCCCATCGGCAGCCCGTCGGGCATGACCCTCGTCCACACGAGCCCGATGCCCGGCCGGGCGCTCACCGATCCGCCGAGGGGAAAAGCGCTCGCCCGATCGATCTGGAATCCGACTCGGGCGAGAAGCCCCGGGCCCGCCTCGCGCAGCGCCCCCAGCGTGTCGAGATCCAGCACCGACACCTGCGGGCACCCGACTCCCTCGACGCTCGCCGAGGCGTCGGCGCCCAAACCTCGGACGGCGAATCTTCCGGCCGCGCCGAGCACGGCGCCGCCTTCGCGCAGACTCTCGCCCTCCAAACGCTCGCTTCCTTCCAAGCCGCAGGTCAGGCGGGCCTCCCCCTGCAGGCGTTCCCCGCCGGACAAGAGCGAGAGGCTCGCGAGCAGCCGGTCGGCCGGATCGAGCGATCCTCCCATGCCCGGTTCGAACGAGGGATTCCAATCGCCCGCGATCCCGGTGAGGACTCTCGTGCTCCGTGAGAGGGCGGTCGCGTGAAGCGCGCCCGCGTGAAAACGCCAGCCGCGCACCGGGTCGGCAACGGGAAAGGAAAAGAGCGGATCTCCGAGCAGCGTGGCGAGGGAGCGGAGCGGTTTGGAAAGCTCGCCGTCTCCCGAAGGAGTCCCGATTCCCGCCTGCACAATCCAGCCGGCGAGAGGAGTCACGCGCACCAGCAAGCCGCCGCGCACGAAAGATCCCAGCCGCGCGCCCGAGCGCGCGGCCCGTACTTGATCGATCTCCACTTCCGTTTCGACCCTTCGGCTCCACTCGTACAACGCCGACAAGCCAATCACGGATTGCTGGATCTCGCCTTCTCCCTCGGCACCCGTCTTCCATCCCGCGCGCTCGTAGACCAGCCGCAGGTCCTTGGGAAGCGGGCCCGCCTGAGCGGCCTGGGCAAGAAGCATCCCCGCGATCAGGCAGGCCGCCGCGGACCCACCCATTTTGAGGACGAATGGTCTCATGGCCCCACCCTTCCACCGACCGAAAGCCATCCGGAGAAGGGAATCGAAGAGAGCGGCTGGCCCGCGAGCCAGTCGCCGGCAAGGCTCCTCCCCCCTACCGCGAGGCCGGGCAGCCCCTGGGCGAGGCGCAGGCTTTCCAGGCGAAGGTCCGCGACCGGCACCCGGCGGGGGCCGTGGATGGCTTCCCCGATCAGCCTCCGCTCGAGGCCATACATCGTTTCAGGCGAAATGCCCCAGGAAGCCGCGGCCCAGCGGGCCAGCGCCCCTCCCCCCTGGTTGGCCGAGTGCCGGAAGAGGCGCACCGCTTCGGCCGTCTGGCCAGCCTCCAGGAGGAGCATCCCCTGCCCGTAGGCGACCGCCGCCTCCCGCCCCGGAGGCGCTTCCCGCTCGCCCAACACCCGTGGCCCGGGAGTGAAGGGCGAGGCTTCCGTGATCCGGTCGATCATGAGTTGCCAGGCTTCCGGGAAATGCGCCCGCGGAAGGACGCCTGCAATCGGCGGCGAGACGACCGTTCCATCCGCCGTCGACACCCAGGCGGCGTTCCAGCGCACATCCCCGGAGGTGAGCGGCTCTATGGTTCCGGTGAGCAGCCACGCCGCTCCGTAGCGCCCAGCCGCGGCGCGCAGGGGATCGGTGCCCGGCTCCACCAGCCCGCGCGGCAGGCTCGTGGCGCGCGAGTCGCGATACGCCCGCTCGAGCGCGACGCGCGTTTCCGCGTCGAGCACGCCGGTGGGAGCGATCTCGTGCTCGCTCTGGAAATGGGCCAGGGAGCGCGCAACCGCGTCGGCCGAAGGCATCCCGCTGGATGGCATGACCAGGTACCGGGACGGGCGCACGCCTTCCGGGGCCCAAGGGGGCGCCCCTTTCGGCTCCATTCCCTCGAGCCTGCGGGCGACGCCGGGAAGCGTGGTGACGGGCGGGATGCTGGTGTCCTCGGGAAGGGTGTCGGCCACGCGCGCCTTGCTGGGCGGAGCGGACCGCCGGAGCAGCCGGTAGCCGGCGTGCAGACTCGCAATCTCGCCTTGGACCCGGGGAGCGAGATCCGCGATCACCCAGGCGGCCGCCGCCACGCCCAGGGCATCCATCTCGTTGCGCGCATCGTCTTCGCCGGCCAGAACGAGCGGTTCCAGAGAAAAAACCACGCACCGGTCCGGCCGCCCGGCGGGGCCGCCCTCCATCGCGCGCAGCTGCGCCTCGTCGCGCTCCCAACTGGCGCGCACCCAGCGCCCTGCGACCAAGCCGAGCCAATCGGGCGGCAGCGCCTCGGACCGGCGGGCGAGAAGCGCGCCATATTGCCCGAGAGCCGCCTGGAATGCGCCTTCCCGCTCGAGCAGCCGGGCGCGCAGATAGACGGGCAGCGGGTCGGAGGGACGCGCTTGGTCCAGCCGGTCGAGCAGCAGACGAGCGTTTTCTTTGTCGTCGATGCCGATGGCCGCATCCGCACGGCCCACGAGCACCGGCCAGCTACTGTCGGCCGGGGCCTGAGCGCCCGCGTTTCCGGACAGCCAGAATGCCGCGAGCATGCCCGCGCACCAGGCTAGGCAGCCTCTCGCCACAAGCCATCTTTTCTCCACGCTCCGCCGGTCCTTTCGGTCGGGTCTCTTCCTCTCGCGCGATTCTCATCCCCCGCTAGCGCAGATGAATGCGGGACGGTTCCGTCCGGCAACCTTCGCTCTCGGCCATCGAGGGCCACGCCTCCGGGCCCGTTTCGCCGTGCTCCGCGATCCAGCCCACCAGCGCCTGGCGAGCGGGTTTCAGGCCGGCGAGCCCGCAATCGCCGGCCGGGGAATGCTCGTACACGAAGAGATCCGCCCCGCTGCCCCAACAGCGGAAGAGATCTTGAGCGGCTCGCACGCCGGAGGATTGCGCCGCCGAGCAGATCACCAGGAGTGACTGTCCGCCATCCGGCAGGCAGTCGCCGGCTTCGAACTCGCCGGGCGGTGAAATCCAAACGGCCAATCTCACCCGGTTCGGCTTGCGCAGGATGCCGGGCAACGCGAGACCGGCCTCGCCTTCGCACACGACCGCCCAAGGCCGCGGCGACCGGTCCAGCCACTCTTCCAGACCTTCCTGGAGCGCGGCCCGATTCCAGGCGGGAAGCTCGTCCGCTCCGGCCGGGCCCGTTTCCGAAAGGGATCCTGGCGATGCCCCGGAAAAGTACGGCATGAGCACTTCGAATCCCAGGGACGCCAACTCTCCGGCAAGCGCGCTCCAGCATTCCGATTGCTCGTTCGAAGCCTGCCCGGCCACGAGGACCACGCCTCCAGAAGAAGGCCCGGAAGGCCGATAAAGATCTGCGTGCAGCGGACTCCCGCCGGGCGCCGAGATGCACAGGCCCAACGGGCCTATGGGCATCTGGGGCGGGACGGAGACGGCCTGAGAAGCGGAAGCCTCGCCAGCCTTGTCGGACTCGGCGGCCGCAGGATCTTCCATGGCTGCCCCCGCGGACTGCGCAAGCAGGCAGCCTGCCAGCCAGAGTGCGGCCAGGACGGAAAGGAAGCCAGGATGGAACGCGATCGAACGGGCGACCGGTTTGCGGCGAGATTCGACGAGCAGAGCGAATCGTGGATCGTGAGCGCGCCGCCGGAGGAACGCCTCGTTCTCGACCGCTCGACCCTGCGGCGGCTCGTCTCTCTTTATAACCAGATCCATCGAGGGTCTCCGCTGACCTTGATCGAACGCCGCACCCTTCACGAACTGGGACGCGAACGGGCCGAATTCCAGGGAACGATTCGCAACCTCTACGACTTCATCGACTCGGAACAGGCCGTTTCCACGCCGGTGCTGCCGCCCGCGCCTTGCGTGGGGCCCGCCGCAAGCGGACCGGCCCCTCGCGCAACGGCCTCCCTGCCGCCCGTCGTCTCTCACCGCGTCTTCGATCTTGCCCGCTGGACGGCTCGCGCCCGGGCCCTCTTCTCGCGGCAGCGCGCGGCCTGATCCCGACCGACGAATCGCGAGAGAGTGCGCGCTCACCCGGCCCGCCTCTTCTCCTGCAGCGCATCGACCACCGCGGCATCGACCGATCGACATCCGAGATAGGACTGCGAGCGATTCTCGCCGTGCCAATCCGACCCGCCGGTGGCAATCCATCCCCGCCTGCGGGCCCACTGAAGAAAGCGTTCCTCGTCCCGGGCCGAATGGCTCGGATGGAAGGCCTCGATCCCGCCGAGGTCCCATCCGTCGACGAGCCGCTCGGGATCGGGCACGCCGTAGGCGCCCGGATGGCTCAGCACCGGAACGGCTCCCGCGGACCAGACGGCGGCCACGATCTCCTCCGCCGGAGGAGTCTGCTTGGGCACATATCCTGCATTGTCGACGCCGATCAAGGAGGAGAAGGCGTGCTCGAGGCGCTCCACGTGCCCCGCCGACGCGAGCGCCCGGGCGACGTGCATTCGCCCGACCGAAGAGGAAGAGCCCGCTTGAATCCATACTTCCTCTTCCGTCAGCGCCACTCCATGGCGCTGAAGGCGCCGCACCATCTCGCGCACGCGTTCCCTGCGCACGCCTTCCATGTTCTTGAGCAGGGTGATCAGGCCCTCATTGCGGCAATCGACGAAGTACGCGAGCAGGTGAATGTCCATGTCGCGATGGACGATGCTGATCTCGCATCCGGGAACGAAGCGGATCCCAAGCCGGCGCGCCTCGCGCGACGCCTCCTCCAATCCGCTCAGCGTGTCGTGATCGGTGAGCGCCAGGCCGGCGAGACCAGCGCCGTAGGCCCGTCGCACGACTTCCTGGGGAGGAAAGAGCCCGTCGGAGGCCGACGAATGTAGATGCAGATCCATCGGCTTCACGCCATCCGCTCCCTGGGGCCGCTCACCGGCCTGAAAACCTGCCGCCAGTCGAGCCCCTCGCCGTTGCCGCTGCGCAAGCGCACATGCGCGTCGCCCAGGAACGAAGCCACCGCGCGCAAGGTCTCTCCGCAAAGCCTCACCTGCCGGCGGCACTGCACGATGCCGCCCTGAGCGGCGCCCCGGTCGACATACATGAAGACGGGCACGCCGCCCTCCGGAAAGCTCGCGAGCAACTCACGCAGGGCGAGCAGGCGCTCGTTGCTCTCTTCGCCGCTCAAGCCGAGGTGCAGGCTGAAGGAATCCTCCTCGAAGAGCGCCGCCAGCGCGCGCACGGAATCCGCGAAGATCCGCGGCGCGCGCCCTTCCCGCGCCGCCACGCGCCCCGAAACCCAGACGGGCGCCTCCCCGCCGAGAAGCTCACGGCAGCGCTCGAGGACGGCGCCGAAGACGAACACCTCGGCCCGCCCTTCAAAATCCTCGAGGGTGAAGGTGCTCATCGGCTCGCCCTTCTGCGTGCTTCCCGCGCGCAGCTGGGTGACGATGCCCGCCGCTTTCAAGGGCGTGCGGTCGGGCAGCTCCTGCGCATTCGCGAGCGAGGGGACCCCGAGGCACGCGATCAGCGTGCGGAACGGGTCGAGGGGATGGCGCGTCAGGTAGAAGCCCAAGGCCGCTTTCTCCCTGCGCAGCGCCTCGGCCGGGTCCCAGGGCTCCGCGGGGGGCAAGGGCGGATCGGCGCCCTCCTCTTCCGCGCCTTCGCAGCCTCCGAAGAGCGACGACTGCCCCGATTCGCGGTCGCGCCTTTGCGCCGCCGCCCTCTCGATGGCGGCCGGCAGGGCAGCGATCATCTGTTCGCGCGTCGCGCCGCATGCGTCCAGCGCGCCTGCGTGGATCAAGGCCTCGATCGCCTTCTTGTTGACCGCCGCGCTCTCCACCTGCGCGCAGAAATGGTGCAGGCTGCGAAACCGACCGGCGCACTCGCGCGCGCGCACGATCGCTTCGGCGGCTCCCAGTCCGAGCCCCTTCACGCCGGCCAGGCCGAAGCGGATGCGCCCCTGCCAGACGGTGAAATCCGCTTCGCTCGCATTCACATCGGGAGGAAGGACCTCGATGCCCATCCGGCGGCATTCTCCGAGAAGCACGAGGATGCGCTCGGTGTCGCTCGTTTCCGAAGTCAGCGACGCGGCCATGAACTCGACCGGATGATGGGCCTTCAACCACGCCGTCTGATAGGCAAGCACCGCGTAGCCCGCGCTGTGCGACCGATTGAATCCGTACTCGGCGAAGTGCGCCATCAAGTCGAAGACCTTCTCCGCCGTGGCGCGCGGGATCTTGCGTTCCGCGCCGCCGGCGAGAAAGAGGTCGCGATGCTTCTTCATCGCCTCACGCTTCTTCTTGGCCATCGCGCGGCGCAGCTCGTCCGCTTCGCCCAGGCGGTAGCCGGCCATGCAGGAGGCGATCTGCATCACCTGTTCCTGGTAGACGATCGTCCCGTAGGTGCTGGCGAGGATCGGCTCCAGGCAAGGGTGCTCGTAGACGATCTTCTCGCGTCCCTGCTTGCGCGCGATGTAGCTGTCGACCATCCCCGCGCCCAGCGGGCCGGGGCGGTAGAGCGCGTTCATCGCGATCAGATCTTCCATGCGCTCGGGCTGGAGCTTTCGCAGGTACTCCATCATCCCGCCGCTCTCGAACTGGAAGACGCCGACCGTCTCGCCGCGCGACATCAACGCGAAGACCGCGCGATCGTCGAAGGGAATGGCGTCGATGTCCACCGTGACGCCGCGGCGCGCGAGCAGGGCGAGCGCATCCTGCACCACGGTGAGCGTGCGCAAGCCGAGCAGGTCCATCTTCAAGAGACCGATCTTCTCGCAGGCGACCATGTCCCACTGCGTGGTGACTTCGCCTTCGCGCCCGCGAAAGAGCGGCGCGTGCTCGGCCAGCGGAGTGGGCGTGATCACGACCCCGGCGGCGTGCGTGGAGGCGTGGCGCGTGAGGCCCTCGAGCACGCGCGCGACCGCGAGCAGCTCGCCCACGCGCGCATCCCCGTCGGCCAGCTCGCGCAGCTCCGGCACCTGCGCGAGCGCCTTCTCCAGGGTCATCTTCAACTCGCCCGGCACGAGCTTCGCGATGCGGTCGACTTCCGGGTAGCTCATTCCCAGCACGCGGCCCACATCGCGCACTACCGCCCGCGCCGCCATCGTGCCGAAGGTGATGATCTGGCACACATTCTCGGCGCCGTAGCGGTCGATGACATAGCGAATGACCTCGGCGCGGCCGCGATCGGAGAAGTCGACATCGATGTCGGGCATGCTGACCCGCTCGGGATTCAGAAAGCGCTCGAAGAGCAGATCGTACGCCAGCGGATCGATGTTCGTGATCCTGACCGCGTAGGAGACGATGCTGCCCGCCGCCGATCCGCGCCCCGGGCCGACGGGCACGCCGCGCGAGCGCGCGAATTCGATGAAGTCGCGCACGATGAGGAAGTAGCCCGCGTAGCCCATGCGCCGAATGACATCGAGCTCGTAGCGCAGGCGGGCGCTCACCGCTTCGCCGCAATCTCCGTACCGCCGGCGCGCCCCTTCCCAGGCGAGGTGCTCGAGATAGGCGTCGGGATCGGCGAAGCCTTCGGGCAGGGGGAAGCGCGGCAGCCGCAGCGAGCCGAACTCGAGCGGGACATCGCATTGCTCGGCGATCTTCACCGTGTTGGCGAGCGCTTCCGGGCAGTGCGCGAAGAGCGCCTCCATCTCCTCGGGGGAGCGCAGGTGGAAGCGATCCCCTTCCAGGCGCATGCGCCGCGGATCGTTGCGCGGATGGTTGGTTTGAATGCAGAGCAGGATGTCGTGGGCCGCCGCGTGCTCGCGCTCCAGATAGTGGCAGTCGTTGGATGCGACCAGGCCAATCCCCGTCGCGCGCGAGAGGTCGAGCAAGCGCTGATTGGCCAGCGCCTCCTGCTCGATGCCGTGGTCCTGGAGCTCGAGATAGAACTGCCCGTCGAAGAGCTCGGCGTAGGAGCGGGCGGCGCGCTCCGCTTCCGCGATCTTCCCCGCGCGGGCGAGCACATTCACTTCCCCGCGCAAGCAGGCCGAGAGCCCGATCAGGCCTTCGCTATGGCGGGCGAGCGCCTCGCGATCGATGCGCGGCTTGTAGTAGAACCCTTCCAGATATCCGATCGACGCGAGATGGACGAGATTGCGCCAGCCCGCCTGATTGCGAGCCAGGAGCACGAGGTGATGGAAGCCGTTGCTTCCGGAGGAAGCGCGGTCGTGGCGCGAGCCGGCGGCGACATAGGCCTCCATCCCGAGCACGGGGCGGAGATTCGCCTCCGTCATCGCCCTGTGAAATTCGATCGCGCCGAAGAGATTGCCATGGTCGGTGATCGCGACGGCCGGCATTCCAAGCGCGGCCGTGCGCGCGGCCAGCTCCTTGACCTTGATCGCCCCGTCCAGCAGGCTGAACTGGGTGTGGGTATGCAGATGAACGAACCCGTTTGCCGTCACGGCCGCCTCCGAACCGCCTGGATCGAGAACCCTCTACCATAACCGCGCGCGGAAAAAAACGAAACCGCCGCGTGTCATTTGGCGCCGGCGGCTCTTGACGCGGCGGCAACCGCTGCCGGTGCGGCCGCTGAAGCCCCTGCGGCCACTCGGCGTTGACTCCCCCGGAAGCCGCTCCTAGAATGCCGCCGTTTCCGGTCGGCTTGCGCGGGGCGCAAGGAAGAAAGAGCCTCGTGGCCCGCTGGAGCCCGGATCATTCATGAAGCTCGTCGCGAGACGGCGGAGATGCCCGCGGATACGAGGCGCGCGCCGCGCCGCCGGCGTGTTCCGCAGTACGTCGAGGAGGCGGCGCCAGCGTAACGCAGCAGATACGGGCAGATACGATGTCGCAGCAGAGATTTCATGAATCATCCGTGCTAGAGGGAGGTGCGACCGCCATGCGAGCGCCCAAGCGTTCCTCGAAGAAGAAAGTTCCTTCCCGTTCCGCCGGCAAGAAACCGGGCCCGCCTCCATCGGGCCAAGCGAAGGGCCGTCAGGATCGGCGCGCGCGCGACCGCAAGGCGGCGGGACGGTCGCCGCGCAGCGCGGGCACAACCGGGCGGACCTCGCGGAGCGCAGGCGTTGGCGGAGGGGCCTCGCGAGGCGTGGGAGTCGGCAAACGGGCGTCGCGGAGCCCAGGGGCTGGCGGAGCGGGCGCCCCCAAACCGTTGCGGGGTGACAACTCAGCGGCTCGCGTCCGGGAACTGGAATCCCGCATCCTCGAGTTGGAGCGCGAGCTCGCAGGCGCGCGCCGCGCCGGTTCGCCTTCCCTCCCCGATGAGCCCTTCCACGGGCACCCGGCCCTCGAAGCGTCGCCGAGAAGCGCGCCCTTCCCTGAAGCCCCGCCCGAAGAACCCGATGCCGACACGGAGGCGCTGTTCGAATCCCACCCGCTCGAACCGGACGCGGAAGAGGAGCCGCTCGGCTTCGAAGAGTACGACGAGCAGGAGGACTTCCTCGGCTCCTCGAGCTCGATGGACTCCCGCCGGCGCGAGATCGACCGGGAGCGCTCCGACCGCGAGATGGAATTCGCGGACGAGCCCTTCTGGATGGTCTGTCCCAAGTGCGGAGAGCATCTCTCGGAGCACGAGTACGACCGCATCCGGATCGAGCATTGCAGCGCCTGCGGCGGCATCTGGATGGACCGCTCCGAATCGGAGCTGCTCCTGTTGTTTTCGGAAGAGGACCGGGCCCTCGCCTATCGCGTGCGCGGCCTCTTGCACTGAGCGGGCGCTCGCCTCGCCGCGCGATGGCGCGCCCGGGCGTTGAGGGGCGGGCCCCTCACGCCCCGGGCGGCGGCAGGGTGACCTTCAGGGTGCGGACTCCGTACGGGTACGATTCGAGCACTTCGAAGACGATCCCCTGCATGGTGAACCGCTCTCCCACGCGGGGAATCCGTCCCGCCTTCTCGAGGATCATCCCGCCCACGGTGTCGTAGCGGCGCTTGGGCAGGCGCAGCTTGAGCTCCTGGTTCAGGTCGTCGATGTCGGTGAGCCCTTCGACCACGAAGACGCGGGGCGCGAGGCGGCGGATCTTCCGGCGGGGAGGCTCGTGCTCGTCCTCCATCTCCCCCACGATCTCCTCGACGATGTCTTCCACAGTGACGATTCCCTGGCAGGCGCCGAATTCGTCCACCACGACCACCATGGGATTGCGCGCCTTCTGCATCTCGACCAGCAGGTGATCGATGCGTTTCGAATCGGGCACGATCAGCGCGGGCCGCAGGTAGGCATCGACCGTGGGCTGCGGGTCGGGATCGTGCAGGAGATCGAAGATGTTCAAGAGCCCGACGATCCGGTCGCGCTGCTGCTCGTACACGGGCACGCGCGTGTAGCCTTCGCGGCGCACGAGCGCCCGCCAGGCCTCGGTGCTCGACCCGCTTTCGAGAAGCACGACGCGGTTCATCGGAATCATGATCTCCCGCGCGACCGTCTCGCGAAAGTCGAGGATCGATTCGAGCATGTGCTTCTCTCGCCGGCCGGTCTCGTCGCGGCTCTCCGACTCGCGCACCAGCACGCGCAGATCCTCCCGGCTGACGAAGGGATCGCGGCGGCGGCCGCCGGCGAACAGATGCAGCACTCCCCGCACATAGAAGGACACGATGCCGGTGATCGGCAGAAAGAGGTGATAGGCGAATTCCAGGAGGCGCGAGTCGCGGATGAGAAAGCCCGCTCCCTGGCGTTTCCCGACCACCTTGGGGGCGATGTCGGCGGCGACGACGATGAGGGTGGTCATTCCCGCCGTCGCAATCAGGGACGCGAGCCACGCACGGTTCACCGCGCGTTCGATCAAGCTCGTCGCGGCCGTGGAGGCGAGAACCGAGAAGACGCACTGCCCCACGAGGAAGAGGATCAGCAGCTGGTCGCGCCGCTCGAGCAGGCGCAGGGCGCGCCAGGCGCCCGAGCTGCCCGTCTTGGCCCGATGGCGCAGCGCGATCCGGCCCGAGGAGATCGTCGCCATCTCGGCCGCGGACGCATACGCGCCGCCGAGCAGGCAAGCGAGCACGACGAGGGCCAGGACCAGCGCTTCCCTCACGCTCGGATTCACGGCTCCTCCTCTTTTCCGGCGGGCATCTCGAGGAGGACCTTCCGGATTTGATGGCGGGCCACTTCCAGAACGTGGAAGCGCAGGTCCTGCCAGACGACCGTGGTTCCTTGACGGGGAATGCGGCCGTGCACATCGCAGAGGAATCCGTTCAGCGTGACGGCCGCTTCATCGGGCAAGGCGAGGCCGAGGGATTCGTTCACATCCTGCACGGCGAGACGGCCGGGCAGGATGTAGAGCCCTTCGCCCCGCTTTCGGATGGGAGGCTCCTCGAGGTCGAACTCATCGTAGATGTCCCCGACGATTTCTTCGATCAGGTCCTCGCGCGTGATCAGGCCTTCGGTCTCGCCGTATTCGTCGACGACGATCGCCAGCGCGGTGCGCGTCCGCTGCAGGTCGTGGAAGATGCGATCGACCGGCGCCGATTCGGGAAAGAACGGGACCGGCCGCAGGAAATCGCGCAACTCCCCCTCGGGGGCGAGCAGGAACTCCTTCGCCTGCACGAAGCCGATCACATTGTCCGGCTCCGCTTCCCACACCGGGTAGCGGGAATGGCGCGCCGCGCGCATCAGCCGCCCGGCCGCCTCGCGGGAAGTGGCCACATCGATCTCGACGATGTCCACCCGGGGAGTCATCACTTCTCCGGCGGTGCGCGCGGGGAAGTCGAGGATGTTCTGGACGAGGCGGCTTTCGCTGCGGGTGATCACGCTCGCCTCCGCGTCCACTTCCTCGAGCACCGCCCGCAGTTCGGCGTGCGAGATGAGGCGCGTGCCCTCCTGCGCTTCGCGCCGCTGGCCGAGCAGCGCGAGGAGCAGTCCGGCCAGGCGATGGAACGCGACCGCCGCCGGGTGGAGCAGGCGAATCGCCGCCAGCAGCCCCCCCGAAAAGGCCCGCGCCACGGCCAGCGCGTAGTTGACCGCGATCGTCTTCGGGGTAATGTCGCCGAAGAGCAGAATCGTGGCCAGGGCTCCCAGAAAAGCGACTCGCAGCGCGAAGGCGCGATCGTCCGGAAAGATCATCAGGCAGAATGAGGTCGCGATGGACGAGAGGGCGATGTTGACGAGGTTGTTTCCCACCACGATCGCGCTCAGCGTCTGTTCCGGGTCGGCCAGCATGCGCCGGATCCGGCGCGAAGGGCGGTCCCGGCGTTCGGCCATTTGATGGAGTTGGAGGCGGGTCAAGGAGAAGATGGCTGATTCCCCGGCCGAAAAGAAGGCCGAGAGGGCCAGGAGGGCGAGCATCAGCACCACGAGCGCCGATTTCACGAGACCCCCAAGGGAAGCCGGAGCATCCGGGCACCGGGAAGGCCTCCGGCAGGGCCGCTTGCCCTCGCATCGACCGGCGGGAACCTGCCGCGGGCGCCCGGAGTCCTCAATCGGCAGAGTCTACGGAGCCTTCGAGCGGGGATCAAGCTGCGCGCGGCGGGGAGCGAACCGCGCGGAGCCCCGCTTCTTCCCTTCACGGCCGCCTTGCGATTCGAACGGAATCGGCGTACCATGGCCCGTCTTTCATCCGAACGGCAGCCGATCGAACCCATAGGAGAGGAGTGAAGCATCCATGGGTCTTTTCGAAACGATGCGGGAAAACACCAAGGCGATTCTCTGGGTGACTGTGATCGCCTTCGTCGCCCTGATCTTCCTTGCCTGGGGAGCCGACTTCGCCACCCAGGGTCCGGGCAAGAACGACGAGCCCGGAGTGCTCGGGCGCGTGAACGGCGATCCCATCTACGACCGCGAGTTCAGCCAGGCCTACGAGCAGGCGCGCGCGTCCTACGAAAGCCAGACGGGCCAGCCCCTGGACGAGGCCGCCAGCGTGGAGCTGTCGGCGGGGACCTGGGACCAGCTCGTCGACCGCGCGCTCATGCGACAGGCGGCGGAGAAGTACGGCTTGATCGTCACCGATCAGGAAATCGCGAATGCGCTGCTGCGCGTGCCGCTCCCCCGCTTCCGGACCGCCGAGGCCTTCCGGAACGCGCAAGGCCAGTTCGACATCCAGCGCTACCAGTCCTGGGTGGCCGACCCGAGCACCAACACCTTGCCGCTCGAGCAGGAATACCGGGAGCTGTTGCTCGTCCAGAAGCTCCGGCTGCTCGCCTTCAGCGCGGTCAAGGTGTCGAACGAGGAAGTCCGGGATGCGTGGCTCAACCAGAATCGCAAGGCGAACATCGGCTATGTCCAGGTGCCCTACTACAGGATCCGGCAAGAGGAGCCGCTCGACGATTCCGCGCTCGAGAGCTACATGCGCGACCATCCCGACGAATTCCGTATGGCCCCCCGCGTGGTGCTCGACTATGTGAAGCTCGAGAAGCGCCCGAGCCCCGAAGACACGATCGATGCGCGCGATCAGATGGCGGAGGCGGTGCACGAGATCGAACAGGGCGAGCCCTTCCTTCCGATCGTGCAGGCGTATTCCGAAGCTTCGCGCGACCGCTGGGGAGGCGAAACCGGCCGCTACTTCACGAAAGAGGAGCTCTCTCCCCCCGCGCTCGCGGAAGCCGCTTTCTCACTCCCCGTGGGCGGCACGAGCGGAGTGATCGCCGCGCCGGACGGGCTGCACTTGATCCGGGTCGAAGACCGCAGGATGGAGGGCGACACGGAGCAGGTGAAGATCGCCGAGATCTTCGTTCCCCTCCGGACATCGTACGACACGAATGCCGCTCTCCAGGAGCGGCTCCTGGACCTCGTCGACAGCACGGGCGCGACGACGTTCCGCGAGGCGGCGCAGACCGCCGAATTGCCGCTCGAGTCCACCGGCCCCTTCGATCCCGAAGGCATGATCCCCGGAGTGGGGCGGGTCGCGGCGGCCAAGGAATTCGCCGCCAAGGCCCAGGTGGGGCAGACGAGCCGCCCGGTCGAGACCTCCGACGCCTGGTTCGTGTTCCACCTCGCCGAGCAGCGCCCGGCCGAGACGCCTCCCCTCGAGGAGATCCGGCGCAATGTCCGCAACGCCTACCTGCGCGAGCATCGTCGCGCGGGGGCGACCGCGATCGCCCAGCGCGTCCTCGATCGGGCCCGTTCGGGGCTGACGCTCGAGCAGGCGGCCCAAGCCGACAGCGGCGCGGTCTACAACCGCGTCGACGGCGTGATCCCCAATGGTCCCGTTCGCGGGCTGGGCTTCGATGCGAAGCTGAACGCGGCCGTCTTCACCGCCGAGCAGACGGGCCTCCTTCCCGAAGTGATCGTCGGCAACCAGGCGGCCTTCGTGCTGGAGATCCTCGCTTCGCCGACCTTCGACGAGAGCATCTTTCAGGCGCAGAAGGAAGAGACGCGCCGCCGCCTGCTCGAGCAGCGCCAGACGGCAGCCGCCGAGCAGTGGATGGACCACCTGCGCGCCGAAGCGAAGATCGAGGACCACCGCACCGTGATCTCGTCGATGTGATCTTCGCGCGCCACGGCCGATGCGGCGCGTGGGAAGCCGCGTGGAAAGCGGGCTTGAGGAGAAGATGACCCCCGAGGGAGCGTGGCACTGGCCGCCGGCGGGACGGGTTCCCGTGCGTCACGACTATCTCGTCTACGGCCGCCCCGACATCCGCGAGCCCGAGATCCGCGAAGTCGAGGAGACGATGCGCTCGGGATGGCTCGGAACCGGGCCGCGCGTCGCCCGCTTCGAAGAGGAGTTCCGCCGCCGGATCGGCGCGCGCTTCGCGATGGCGCTGAACTCCTGCACGGCCGGGCTGCATCTTTCGATGATCGCGGTGGGAGTGAAGCCGGGCGATGAAGTGATCACCTGCCCGATGACCTTCGCCTCCACCGCGAACGCGATCCTGCATGTCGGCGCCGTGCCCGTGTTCGCCGATTGCGATCCCGCCACGCTGTGCATCGATCCCGAGGATGTGGCGCGCAAGATCACGCCGCGCACGCGCGCGATCGTGCCCATCCACTTCGCCGGCCGCGCCGCCGACATGACCCGCCTCGAGGCGCTCGCGAAACACCATGGTGTGAAGCTGGTCGAAGACGCCGCGCACGCGCTCGAGACCGTACACCAGGGGCGCAAAATCGGCACGATCGGCGACTGCACCGCCTTCAGCTTCTATGTCACGAAGAATGTGATCACCGGTGAAGGGGGCATGGTCACGACCAACGATCCCGCGCTCGCCGATTGGATCAAGGTCGCCGGCCTGCACGGCCTCAGCCGCGATGCGTGGAAGCGGTATTCCGACGAGGGATTCCGCCACTACGAAGTCGTCTTCCCCGGATTCAAGTACAACATGATGGATCTCCAGGCGGCGATCGGGATCCATCAACTCGCGCGCGTGGAGGAGAATCTCGTACGGCGGGAAGCGCTCTGGGAGCGCTATCGGGAAGCCTTCGCCGATCTGCCGCTGGTCGTTCCGCCCGAGCCGCTTGCGGGAGACCGCCACGCGCGCCATCTCTTCGTCGTGCTCCTCGAGCTCGAGCGACTGCGCGCCACGCGCGATCAGATCATGCAGGCGCTGCATCACGAGGGCATCGGAACGGGCGTGCACTACCGCGCGCTGCACGAGCATCCCTACTATCGGGATCGTTTCGGCTTTCAGCCTCAGGATTTCCCGGTCGCCTCCCGCATCGGCGAACGAACCCTCTCCTTGCCCTTCTCGACGGCCTTGACCGATCAGGATGCGGGCGATGTGATCGCGGCCGTGCGCGCCGTGCTGGAGTCGGCCACGGTCTGACGCGCTGCTGCTTGCGTGATGCCGCACCGCCCCCCTATGCTCCTTCGCCGCACCCCGCCTGCGTGGCGGCCGAAGACACGCGGCGTGGATCGGATCGAAGCGCGCGCACGGAGCGATGAGCGGCGGTCGCCTGCGGAAGTCCATCGGTCGTCATGGGGCCACGAGGAATCAAGCCATGCCCAGAAGAGCCAGCGGAATCCTGCTTCACCTCACTTCGCTTCCGTCGCCCTTCGGCATCGGGGACCTAGGTCCCGAGGCCCATCGCTTCGTGGATGAACTGGCGCGGGCAGGCCAGAGCCTGTGGCAGGTGCTGCCGCTCTACCCGACCGATCCCGCGCACGGCAACTCGCCCTACAGCAGCGTCTCCACCTTCGCCGGCAGTCCGCTGCTCTTGAGCCCCGAAGTCCTGGTCGAAGAGGGGTTGCTCGATCGCGGCGATCTTCCCCCGGCCACCCATCTGCCGGCCGGGCGCGTCGATTACGCGGCCGTGGAGGATTACAAGCGCCCGCTCTTTCGCCTGGCGTACGAACGCCTCGGCTCCTCTCCCCTGGCCGGCGAGTTTGAACGCTTCCGCGAGCGGGAACGCGGCTGGCTGGATTCCTTCGCCGCCTTCATGTCCTTCAAGCAGCACTTCGGCGGCAGGGCCTGGACGGACTGGCCGGAGGAGGCGCGCGACCGGCGCCCGGAGGCGATGAAGGCTCTCACGAAGGAACTGAGCGGGGAAATCTCCTACCAGGCGTTCCTTCAATTCCTCTTCTCCCGCCAATGGGGAGCGTTGCGCGCCCGATGCCGCGAGCGCGGAGTGCAGATCATCGGCGACCTCCCCATCTATGTGAACCATGACAGCGCGGAAGTCTGGAGCCGGCCGGAGCTCTTCCTGCTCGGAGAGGACCGGCGGCCGCGGGTTGTTTCCGGTGTTCCGCCGGACTACTTCAGTCCGACCGGCCAGCGCTGGGGAAATCCGCTCTACGATTGGAATGCGCTGCGCGCGGGCGGATTCGATTGGTGGATGCGGCGAGTCGAGCGCGCCTTCGAGCTCTTCGATCGCATCCGCATCGATCATTTCCGTGGGCTGGTCGCCTATTGGGAGATTCCCGCCTGGGAACAGACGGCCGTCAACGGCCGCTGGGTGGAAGTCCCGGTGGACGCCTTCTTCGACACGCTGCTGCGCCGCTTCCCCGCGCTGCCGATCATTGCCGAGGACCTCGGCCTGATCACCGCCGATGTGCGCGAGATCGTGCGGCGCTACGACATTCCCGGCATGAAAGTGCTGCTCTTCGCATTCAACGAGGAGAGCCCGATGCATCCCTACCTGCCGCACACCTACGAACGGCAAGCGGTCGTCTACACCGGGACGCACGATAACAACACGACCCTCGGCTGGTTCGAGCGCGAGGCGCGTCCCGAGGATCGCGAGCGGCTGTCCCGGTACCTGGGGGTCGACGTGCACGCGGGCAACGTGCACTGGGAGCTGACTCGCGCCGCGATGCGCTCCGTGGCGGACGATTGCGTGATCCCGATGCAGGACCTGCTTGGTCTCGGGGAGGAAGCCCGCATGAACCACCCTTCAGGGGGGGAAGGCAACTGGGAATGGCGTCTCGCGCCCGGGAGCTTGACGGCTGAGCATTGGCGCGGGCTGCGGGAGATGGCGCGCACCTACGGCCGGTCGTGAAGGACGGAAAGCGGAACCGCCGGAGCCTGGGAAGCAGCCGGGGCTAAGGCTTCGGCTTCTGCTCCTCGTTCGCCCGGCCCACCGAATCGGCAGGCACGGCAGGCGGTTTGGGACGGTCTCCCTCGCGCATCCCATCCTTGAATTCGCTGATTCCCCGCCCGAGCCCTCTCGCCAGCTCCGGGATCTTCTTTGCGCCGAAGAGGAGGACGATGGCCCCGACGATGATGATGACCTCGGTGGCTCCGAGTTGGTTGAACAACCACGCAGTGGAATGCATCTCGCTCTCCTTTTGCCGCCCGGCCGTCCGAAGCGGCGCGCCTTCGCCCGCGACCCGCGCGGCGAGTCGGTTCTACGGACGCCCGCCGGCGGCCTCCGGTTCCGCGGAGATTCGTTCCGCGATGTCGGAGCCGAGGACGACCACCACTTCCACGGCGTCCGAAGGGCGTTCCTGCAGGACCAGCCTTCCGACCCCCCAGCGCTTCTGCACGAAGGAGAGGACCGCCTGCCCGACGCGCTGGTTGCCGGTGCGATCGACGACGACCGTCTCCCGATAGTCGGGCTCATCGGCGTTCGAGATGCCCCGCACATCGAAGCCCGCCTGCCGGAACGCCTCTCTGGCCCGGCCGGCCAGCTTGTCGGCCTTGCAGCCATTGGCGACGTGCACGCGGATGGCCCGCCCACCATCCGTCTCCTCGATCCGGCCTTCCCACGATGTGACATCCGCTTCGTCGAGCGCACCGGGGCGCGCTTCCCGCGAGCCGCCCGCAAGCTCGGAGACGACCGCGGGAAGCATTTCCGTCTTGCGAGGATCCCAGGATGTCTCCGCCTTCGCCTCCTGCTTGGAATGGCGCGGCCGGACCTCGAGCAAGCCCAGAAGCGACGCGAGGAAGGCGAGAACAATCACGATCAGGGTGAATTCGAACAGCCTTCGCAGGAGCGCGCCCGTCCAGCTTCCCGAGCGGCGCTTGCGCGGATGACGAGATCGCGTGCCGTGACGGCCCATGACTCACCCCATCGCCCGTGAGAGGCGCTCCCAGGTGCCCCTAGGACTCTCGGGCACGAGTTTCAAGCCTGCGAGAAGGGGCAGGAAATTCAAGTCTCCGCCCCACCGGGGAATCAAGTGAAAGGCGAGATGCCCGCCCGAACCGGAGTTCGCGCCCATGTTGAGGGCGTCCATCCGGTACGCCTTCCGGAGCAGCCGTTCGGCCGTTCTCACCCAGCCGGCGATTTCGGTCAGCTCCGCATGCGTCAGGCTGGGAAACGAAGTGATGTGCCGCCGCGGAAAGACGAGCAGGTGCCCGTTGTTAAAGGGATGGCTCGCCACCATGAGGCAAATGCGTTCCCCCGACCCGAGGAGGAGGTGCTCGGGCGAGAGTCCGCCGTTGACCCCTTGATCCGAGGCTTGCCCGCCGTTCGCGCTTGCCGCCGCGCGGCACAACTCGCATTCCGACTCCCGGCGGCGCGCCCGGCAGGCGTGAAGGCGCTCCACTTGTCCCAGCTGTTCCAGCGTGTTCACGCCGAGAATCTCATTCGCATCGCGCAGGTGATAGGTCCCCACGCGTTCGCCCGCGGCGCACAGGATGCCGATGACATCGGTGAGATAGTACTCGCCCACCGCGTTGTCGGGCTGGATGCGATGCAAGGCCGGGAAGAGCACTTGGGATTCGAAGGCGATGATGCCGGAATTGATCTCGCCGATCGTCTCCTGTTCGAAGGTCAGGTCGCGCTGCTCGACGATCCCGATGCACCGCCCCTCGGAGTTGCGCACGATGCGGCCGTATCCGCGCGGCTCCTCCAGCGTGGCGGAGAGGACGCTCGCCGCATTGCGCTCGAGCGCGTGCAATTCGCACAGTTCCGCGAGCGTCTCCCAGCGCAGCAGCGGCACATCGCCGTAGACCACGAGCACCGTGCCCGCAAAATCGCGCAAGGCCCCCTCCGCGCACAGCACCGCGTCCCCGGTGCCGCGCTGGGTCTCCTGGCGCACGATCGTGATCTCGCTTCCCGATTCCGCCGCGCCTGAGCCCGCCCGGCCGGGCGCGCTCGCGCGCCCGGCGCCCGCGGAACCCGCGACCGCGGCAGCCACCTCATCCCCGCGATGGCCGACTACCATCACGATGCGCTCGGGCGAAAGCGCCCGCACGGACTGGAGCACATGCAGGAGCAGCGGAACGCCGGCGACGGTGCGCAGCACCTTGGGCACATCCGCCGGCATGCGCGTGCCCTTTCCCGCCGCCAAAACGACCACTGCGAGGCTCTTCACCGCTTCCTCCCGGGCAGCCTCTGGGTCTCGGCCATCCGTCCGCCGGGAACATTGACGAGAATGTTGTCGATGAGGCGCGTCTCTCCCAGCCGCACCGCAAGCGCGATCAGCGCGCGCCCGCTCAGCGTGGCGAGCGGCAGGAGCGTCTCGGGATCGACGATCTCGATGTACTCGATCGCGATCCGCTCGCCTTGCGCAAGCAACGCCCGCATGCCCTCCTTGACCCGCTCCGTGTCGCGCTCGTGGCGCAGAAGGATTTCCCGCTGGGCGTAGCGCAGCGCCTGGTAGAGGCGCGGCGCCTGGGCGCGCTCTTCCGGGCCAAGGTAGCGGTTGCGCGAGGAGAGCGCGAGCCCGTCTTTTTCGCGCACCGTCGTGCAGGGCACGATGCGCACATCGACATTCAGATCCGTGACCATGCGCTGCAGCACGATCAGCTGCTGGGCATCCTTTTCGCCGAGATAGAGACGATGCGGCTGCACGATGCCGAGCAGCTTCATCACGACGGTGCAGACCCCGTCGAAATGCCCCGGGCGCGAAGCGCCGCACAAGCGCGTCCCGAGCGCGCCCACGCTGACCCGCGTGGTGAACCCTTCGGGATAGAGATCGGCCACTTCCGGAATGAAGACCGCGTCGACGCCTCCCTCGCGGGCGAGATCCATGTCGCGCGCGAGATCGCGCGGATAGCGGCCGTAGTCCTCGCCCTCGCCGAACTGCAGCGGATTGACGAAGATGCTCAGCACGACGACATCGTTCTGCCCGCGCGCCTTGCGAATCAGCGAGAGGTGCCCCTCGTGCAGCGCGCCCATCGTCGGAACGAAGCCGATCCGCTTGCCCGCCGCGCGCTTCTGTTGCGCGAAGCGCCGCATCGAGCCCGCCGACTGCAGGCGCTTCATTCCCGGCGGCTCGGCCTTCTTCTTGCTTGCCCGCGCGGCAGCGCCGGGCCGCGCCGGAGAGGCGGTTCCCGGCTGCGAAGGCGTCTGCGCGTGGCCTGCCCGCGAAGATCCGCCGGCGGAGCCCCGCGATGCCGAGAAGCCTCCCTGCGAAGAGCGCGCGTCCCTCATCGTCCTTCTCCTCGCTCTTGGGCCGGATGCTGACGATTCTCCCGCGCCGGCCCGCGATCGTCGCCG
This sequence comes from uncultured bacterium, assembly GCA_964482205.1. Lineage (GTDB taxonomy): Bacteria > Eisenbacteria > RBG-16-71-46 > CAIMUX01 > WJJG01 > JAZDGX01. The sequence continues at coordinate 158,395 of CAYZWI010000006.1, forward strand.
TTCCCATAGCTATGTTCGCGGGCCGGGAACTCGCCCCGTTCGACGGCGCCCATGTATTCGCGCACCGCCGCTTCGATCTGTTCGGCGCCTTCGAGAAACCGGCGCACGAAGCGCGCGCGGAATTCGGTGAAGATCCCGAGCATGTCGTAGAGCACCAGCACTTGTCCGTCGCAGGCCGGTCCCGCGCCGATCCCGATCGTGGGAATCGAGACCGCGGCGGTGATCTCGGCGGCGAGCGGCGCGGGAATGGACTCGAGCACGATCGAGAAGCAGCCCGCTTTCTCCAGCGCGACGGCGTCGCGCAGCAGCGCCGCCCGCTCTTCCGGATCGCGCCCGCGCACCCGGTAGCCGCCAAGGGTCAGCACGGATTGCGGCGTGAGCCCCAGATGCCCCATCACCGGAATGCCCGCTTCGTTCAGGCGGCGCGCCGCCTCCAGCGAACGCTCTCCCCCTTCGATCTTCACCCCGTCGGCCTGTCCCTCGCGGATCAAGCGCCCGGCCGCATCCAGCGCCCGTTCGGGACTCACCTGGAACGAGAGGAAGGGCATGTCGGCGATCACCAGTCCCGCCGGGCGCGCGCGCGCCACCGCGCGGGTATGGTGGATCATGTCCTCGAGGGTGACCTGCAGCGTCGAGTCGTATCCGAGCACGACCTGGCCGAGGCTGTCGCCGACGAGCAGCACCGGCACGCCGCAGCGGTCGAGAATCCGCGCCATGCTGAAGTCGTAGCAGGTGAGCACCGGGATCTTCCGGCCGCGCGCCTTCCAGCTCTTCAGTTCCGGCACAGTGATGCGCGTTTCGCGGGTCATCGTCCCTCCGACGGAGGCTCGGAATGAAAGAAGGCCGTTCCCTCCGTCAATTGCATCGCCGCTTTCAGCATCTTCGGAACGAGTCCGGGCGACGCGATGAAATCGTTCTTGGCCGCGTTCACCATCAGGACGGGCGCACCCCGATAGTGCGCGAAGAAGTAGGAGTAGGCTTCGCAGAGCGCTTCGAGATAGGCGGGATCCATGTCGCGCTCGAAGGCGCGGCCGCGCCGCCCGATGCGTTCGAGCAAGAGGTCGCAGTCGGCTTGCAGGTAGACGACCCGGTCGGGGTGCGGAAGCTTCTGCTCCATGAGCTCGAAGATCTGGTTGTACATCTCGAGCTCGTAATCATCGAGATTGATGTGTGCGAAGATCCGGTCCTTCTCGAACATGTAGTCGGACACGATCGTCTCGCGAAAGAGATCGCGCTGCCACAGTCCGTGCTGCTGGCGATAACGGCTGAGCAGGAAGAAGATCTGGGTCTGGAACGCGAAGCTCCGGCGGTCGCGATAGAAGTCGCTCAGGAAGGGATTTTCCTCGACCTGCTCGAGCAGGGCGAAACCGCCCAGCAATCCGGCGAACCGCTGCGTGAGGGTGGTCTTGCCCACGCCGATGACTCCCTCGACGGCGATGAAGTGAACCTCCGGGGAGGGCGCGCGCGCCTGCCCCCGGGCGTCCGCCGGGATTTCGTGCGATTCACCGTGGCTCACGGCACTTCGCTCCATCGGCGCTGCGCTTCCGTCCGGTCCACAGCGCCGTGCCTTGCCGCCCGGTGGCGGCGAGCAGTTCCAGCACCGTCTTTCCGAGCAGCGGGTGGCGCCACTCGGGCAGCACCTCGGCGAGAGGCGCGAGCACAAAGGCCCGCTCGTGCAGCCGAGGATGCGGCAGGACGAGATCGGGAGTCCGGCGCACGGTCCCCTCTTCCAGCAGAATGTCGATGTCGATCGGGCGCGGGCCCCAGCGTTCTTCGCCCGCCGCGCGCTGGCGCCCCAGCTTCGCCTCGATGGCCTGCAAGGGGGCGATCATTTCCTCGGCGCGCGCCTGCGCGGACAGCAGCACGACCTGGTTCAAGTACGGGCCCTGCCCCGGAGGCCCCACCGGTTCGGTCTCGTAGATGCTCGACACGCGCTCGAGCGGCCCGTACAGCGCGGCGACGGCCTCCCGGGCGCGCGCCAGCAAGGCCTCGCGGTCGCCTTGATTGCTCCCCAGCGCGAGCGCCACGCATCGGCGTTCGCTCCCTACCGGCTTCGCATCCCCCGCCATCGCGTGCGCCTCTCGCCTTCGGGCTCATTCCCGAGGCACGCTCAACTCTACTTCGACGCAATTGAGATTCGCGTCGAAGGGGAGGCTCAGCTTTCGAACCCGGACGACCACGCGAGCGACCCCGAACCGTTCGCGCAGCGTTTCTCCGATGCGCAGCGCGAGCGCTTCGATGAGATGATGCGCGCCCGTCTCGCTGATCTCGCGCACCGTCTCGTAGACGCGCTGGTAGTCGACCGTCCGATGGAGGTCGTCCCGCCGCCCCGCTTCGAGGAGATCGAGATGGAGTTCGACGTCCAGAGTCACTTTCTGGACCCACTCCTTCTCGAGATCGCCGACCCCAAGCTTTGGAAAGACAGTGATTTCCTTCAGGCGGATCACATCCATGCGCACCCTCGCTCCAGTCCCCCGGTAAGGTAGTGAAGCGCCCGATGGCACGCAACCAGAAGCTTGTCCGGCCTTCTCCTTCCCTTTGCGCCCGCTTGAATTCCGGAAAGCACCGTGGGGTCGTCCGGCGCTGCCCGCCACGACCCGCCCGCCGCCCGCCCGCAGTTTCCCATTGCCGCTCGCTCCGCGATCGGGTTCTCTTGCCTGCGTCGATCATCACCTGCTCGCCGAAGATTCCGGGAAGCGGGCGCATCCGTGGCTCGCGTTCGGCTCGTCGGACGGGCGTCCATCGCGAGCCGCCATTGTTGGGAAAGAGCATCGAAATCTGGATCGTCAGCCAGTCCTACCTCCCCCATCACGGGGGCATCACCGAGCATGTCTGGAATCTGGCCGCCGCTCTTGCGCGGCGGGGCCATCACGCGACGATCGTCACCGGAGGACCGGTTCGCAAGCGGCCGGCGCGCCACCCGGACCCGTGCTCGCCCCGCCATTTCGAGCCCCCCAACATGCATCCCGATCCGCCCGGCTGCGATCCCGATCCGCCCGGCGTCGAAGTGGTTCGCCTCGGGCGCACGATTCGCGTGCCGTCGCACGGCTCGCGCGCGTGCGTCACGCTCGGATGCGATGCGTGGAGCCGGCGGGGCCTTCTCCGGAAGCGCCCGGCTCCCCACATCGTGCACGTGCAGTCTCCCCTCGAGCCCTTCCTGCCGCTCGCCATCCTGCGCTCGGCCCCGGGAATCAAGATCGGCACCTTTCACACCGGCGGTAGCCGCGATCATTGGGGCTACCGCCTTTTCGCGCCCGCGCTCGCCTCGGACTTCGCGCGCCTGCGGGCGCGCATCGCCGTCTCGGAGGAAGCGGCGCGCTTCGCCTCGGTCCACTTCCCCGGCCGCTACGAGATCATTCCGAACGGCGTCGATGTGGCTCGTTTCGCGCATCCCGACCGCGCCGAGGCGGCGGCAGGGGAAGAAGTGGGCGGCGGCGCTTCCAGCGCGAAGGGAAGCGCCGGCCTTGCCCGCGGGCATGGCCGCTCCCCCACGATTCTCTTCGTCGGGCGGCTGGAGAAGCGCAAAGGACTTCGCATTCTTCTCGAAGCGTGCGACCGAATGAGAAGGCAGACAGCGGCTTCCGGACGCGGGGGTCCGCTCGTCCGGATCGTCGGTGAAGGCCCTGAGCGCGCCGGGCTCGAACGGCTGGCCGCGCGCCTGGGCGTCCGCGCGACCTTTGATGGTCCGGTCGACCGCAAATCGCTTCCCCGCTGCTACGCCTCGGCCGACCTCTTCGCGGCCACTTCCACCGACGGCGAGAGCTTCGGGGTCTCTCTCCTGGAAGCCATGGCTTCGGGGCTTCCGATCGTCGCCTCCGATCTGCCCGGCTATCGCCAGACGCTGGCCGGGTCCGGCGCGGCGCTCTTCTTTCGCGCTGGGTCGGCGGACGATCTCGCCCACTCGCTCGCACGCCTGAGCGAGGATCCCGCCCTGCGCTGCGCGCTCGGCCGGGCGGGCAGGCGGTTCGTGCGCACGTACGATTGGGAAGCGATCGCGCGCAGGGTGGAGGGCCTCTATCGCGCGGCGCTCGATGGCGAAATGACCGGACGCGAACCGCGATCGTTCGTCACCGATTCAAGCTCAGGATTTTCTTCAGCCCGCGAAGCGTGAGCGCCTCGTCCACCGCCTGAATCGTTTCCGATCCGCCGCTGATCAGACGAGCGAGCCCTCCCGTCGCGACCACCCGGGCCGGGCGCTTCAGTTCTTTTTCGAGCCGGCGCACGATTCCATCGATCGTGCCGATCGCGCCGTAGTAGACGCCCACTTGAATGCTCTCTTCCGTCGTGCGCCCGATCGGCTGCGGCGGCTTGCGGATCTCGACCTTGGGGAGACGCGCGGCGCGATGGAAGAGCTCGTCGGCGGAAGTGCGGATGCCGGGAGCGATCGCTCCGCCGATGTACCGGCGGCCCGGGCGGATGACATCGAAGGTCGTCGCCGTGCCGAGATCGACCACGATCGCCGGCAGCGGCCCATCCGCGACCGCCGCGGCGTTGGCGATGCGATCGGCCCCGAGCGAGCTCGGATCGGGCAGCTCGATGCGCACGCCCGTCTTCACCCGGCTCGAGAGGACGAGGGGCCTCTGCCCGTAGAGGCGCACGCACATCGCCTCGTATTCCTGCGTGAACGCGGGGACGACCGAGCCCAGGATGATTCGTCCGCTGCGCTGGATCTGCTCGTGGTAGCCGCGGCACAGGGCGGACACGAGCACGGAGAGCTCGTCGCCGGTGCGCGCGATGCCCGAGCTCACCCGGCGGAAGAGAGCCAGGTCCTCGCCCTGAAAGATGCCGAGCACCGTCTGGGTGTTGCCGATGTCGATGGCGAGCACCACCTCCGGCTCGGGGCGCCCCGGCGGCGTTCGCTTGCGCGCCGGCGCGGAACGGCCGCGGCGGGGAAGCGCCCGGCCGACTCCGGCATGCGCGTCTTTCGCCTCTTCTCTTGCGTCCCGCCTTGCCCCGCCCGCCTTTCGCGCCGCGCTCATCTGCCCTCCTCGCCGCGCCTTCACGCGGCGCCCGCCGCCCTGTCGCCCGTCTGCTTGCCGCGATGGATCGCCGCGGATACCCAGATGCTCAGGAAATAGAGGATCACGATCGGAATCGCCAGCACGAGTTGCGAGGGGCCGTCTCCCGGGGTGACGACCGCCGCCACGATGAGAATGATGACGATCGCATGCCGCCATTTCGCGAGCAGGAACTTCGGAGTGACGATGCCCACGAGACTCAGGATCGCGATCACCAGCGGAAGTTGAAAGAGCAGTCCGCAAGCGAGCGCCATCTTGAGCACGAAATCGAAGAGATATCCCACCGCGATGTTCGCGACGACGCGCTCCGATCCAAAGCCGAGCAAGAGCTTGAGCATCGTCGGCGTGAGCGCGAGCGAGGCGAAGGCGATGCCGATCAGGAAGAGCACCGTGGAGAGCACGACCAGCGGCATGGCGATCCGCTTCTCGCGTTGGAGCAGCCCGGGAACCACGAAGCCCCAGACCCGGAAGGCGATGAACGGAAGTCCGGCGATCAAGCCGAGAAGCAGCGACAACTTCACTCGCGTCATGAACGCTTCGAGCGGCCGGATGAAGGTGGCCTGGCCGACCGTGCGGCCGACGAGCAGGTCGAGCAGCCGTTCAGAGAAGAACCAAGCCCCGCAGGCGAGGACCAGGAGCACGAACAGGCAGGAGACGACCACGCCGCGAAGCTCGTCCAGATGCTCGAAGAAGGACATCTCCGCCTGGCCTCTGCCGTAGCGGAGCCGTGTGAGCCAGCCTGCCAAATTCACGCCCTCGCTCGCGCCTTTCGCAAAGGCTCGCCGTCGAAATCCACGCGAGTCTAGGGGAAGCGCAGGCGCCGGGCAAGGCACGCGCAACGCGCCAGAACGCGCCTGCGGAGGGCACCGGCGGAAGGCAATGGCAGCAGGCACCAGAGGAAGGCGGCGGAAGGCACCGGTAGGCGGCGGTAAACCAGCGGAAGGAGCAGGCGCCCCGCCCATTGACAAACGATGCGCCTTCGCGTCTCCTGACCGCGATTGGCTCAGTCTTCGCTCGGCGCTCTCCGCAAGCGAATTGCTGCCGTGGCCGTGGCCGTCGCCGGCCTCCCGGGGGGTGCCTGCCAGCGACGCACACCCAGGAGGCGCCCGTGCCGCACGCCACATTCCTCGGCCATTCCTGCGTCGTCCTCGACCACGAAGCGACCCGGCTCGTGATCGATCCCTTCCTCAGCGGGAATCCCGTCGCTTCCATGAAGCCCGAACGATTGCAGGTCCAGTACATTCTCATCACGCATGGGCACGGCGATCACCTCGGCGACGCGCTCGCGATCGCCCGCCGCACCGGCGCCACCGTGATCGCGACGCACGAGATGGCCTGCTATTGCGCGAGCCAGGGGGCGAAGACCCACGGCATGCACATCGGCGGCGCGCACGCCTTTCCCTTCGGCCGCGTCAAGCTGACGATCGCCCACCACGGCGGCGGCTGCGGCAACGACGCGTCGCGCTACACGGGCCCGGCGGTGGGATTCCTCGTCACCCTCGGGGGACGCACCATCTACCATTCGGGCGACACGGGACTCTTCTACGACATGAAGCTGATCGGCGAGATGAACGCGCTCGAGGTCGCCTTCCTGCCGATCGGCGACAACTTCACGATGGGCATCGACGATGCGTTGAAAGCGGTCGAGCTCCTGCAACCGAAGCGCGTCGTGCCGATGCACTACGGCACCTTCCCCGTCGTGGATGTCGATCCGCACGAGTTCGTCCGGCGAGTGAAGGGCGCGCAGGCGGTCGTGCTCGCGCCGGGAGAGACGCTCGAGTTCTGAGAGACGCTTGCGCGCAGGCCGCGCCCGTGCATGAGGGCGCCCGCAGCCGCTCACCGGCCTCACTGCGCGGAGGGTTGCTTCCGCCGCGCGGCCGCTCAGGCGTCGGTCATCTGCGCGAACAGCCGGTTCGCTTCCGCGTCGGTCGAGACCAGCCGCCCCTCCTCCAAACGCACGCTCACGATCTTCGAGATCCCCGGTTCCTGCATCGTGACGCCGTACAGCGCGTCGGCGATCGACATCGTGAGCTTGTTGTGGGTGATCACGATGAACTGCGTCTGCGCGCTGAATTTTCGCAGCAGCGCGACGAAGCGCTCGATGTTGGCGTCGTCGAGCGGCGCGTCGAGCTCGTCGAGCACGCAGAAGGGCGAAGGCTTGACGAGATAGACGGCGAAGAGCAGCGCGGTCGCCGTCAGGGTGCGCTCGCCGCTCGAGAGCAGGCGGATGTTCTCCAAACGCTTGCCGCGCGGGCGGGCGACGATCTCGATGTCGGCCTCGAGCGGATCCTCGCCGCTCAGCTGGACGCGCGCCTCTCCTCCCGGAAAGAGCGTCCCGAAAGTCGTATCGAAGTTCTCCTGCACTTTGGCGAAGGTTTCCGAGAAGAGCCGCCGCGCTTCGACATTGATTCTCTCGATCGCGGCCATGAGCGATTCGCGCGATTTGACCAGGTCCTCGCGCTGCGCGCGAATGAAGCGCACATGCTCGCGCTTCTTCTCGTGCTCTTCGATGGCGAGCAGATTGACGGGGCCGAGCCGGTCGCGTTCGAGGCGCAGCTCCGCGAGCTTCTCGAGGGCCTGCTCGGGCGTGCGATCGGCGAGCGCTTCCTCCGGGGAGGGCAGAGGGCGCGGCCCATCCCGGCGCCCCGATCCCTTCCCTTCCTCGCCGTCCGCATCCTCGGCCTCCGCATGCTCGCCGTCCGCATTCTCTCCGCCAGGTGCGTCCTCTGAGTGCTCACCATCGGATGCCGCCTGCGTGCCTTCGACGCGCTCCTCTCCCCCGCGCGCTCCTTCCTCGAGCTCGCGCAGGTCGCAGCGGTACTGCTCCAGGATGCGATCGCGCAGGCGTTCCTTCTCCGCCTCGATGCGCGTCAGCCCCACCTGATCCTCGCGCAGCAGGTCTTCGAGCTCCGAAAGCGATCGGCGCGTCTGCCGGAGCTCCTGTTCGATGGAAGCGAGACCGTCTTCGAGCCGGGTCCGTTCGCGGCCGACTCGATCGACTTCCTGCACGCGGCCCTCGCGCTGCTCGAGACTCTCGCCCTCCTCGCGCTTCAACTCGGTCAGGCGTGTCTTTCCCTCCTCGATCTGCGCGCGTCCCGATTCGCGCTCCGCCTCCATGGCGGCCATGCCTTCGATCGATTCGGTGATCTGGCGCTCGAGGTCCGCACGCTGGGATTCCGCCTCGCGCAGGCGCGTCTCCGCCCAGATCTCCTCCATGCGCTTCTCGGTGAGGACCCTCGTGAGCGCGTCCTTCTCCGCCGTGAAACGCTCGACGACGGCCGCGGCCGCGCGGAGGTCTTCGTCGGCCGAGCTCTCGGCGGCCACGGTCCGCTGCTGGGACTCGCGCGAACCCTCGAGTTCGCGCAACGCCTCCTCGCGATGGCGCGTGAAGGCGGCCACTTCCGCACCCAACCGCTCGATTTCCGCGCGCATCATGCGCTCTTCAGCTTGACGCTCGGCGAGCGCGCGGCCCAAATGCGAGAGCTCCGCCCGCCTCGCCTCCGCATCCTCCGCGAGCGTCCGCGCCCGCGCCGCCAGCGACTGGCGCTCGGCCACCCCGCGGGCCCGCTCGTCGCGCATCGCCGCCGCCTCCGCAGCAAGCGCCGCGATACGCACGCGCGACTCCTCGATCTCGTCCGCCCGCGCCCAGAGCCGCGCCTCCGAGACGGGCCCTCCCGCACTCACCCAACCGGCGGCCGAGAGAACCTCGCCCGCTTCCGTCACCCACAGCCGTCCCGGTTCGCGCGACCCGAGCGGCGGCACCGCGCTGCGATCGGCGACGGGCACGATCGCGCTGCGCAAGTATTCGACCAGCGCCTGGTGCTCCGGGCGCCGCGCGGTCAGCGCCCCTTCGGGAAGCGCAACCGCGCCTGGCACGGGGGCGGGAAGGTCGATCGGGAAGAAGGTGACCTGGCCGAGCCCGTGCTCCTTCAACCAGCCAATCGCTTGCCAGGCATCCTCTTCCGTGGATGTGATCATCCATTCCGTGAAGGTTCGCAGCGCGGGCGCGAGGCGCTCGCGCCAGGAGGCGTCGATGGTCACCTGCTCGGCCATGACGCCGATCAGGCCGGGCAAGGAGCCGCCTTCGGCGAGCAGCCGGGCGACCGCTTCCTGGTAGCCGTGATGGCTGCGCGCCTGCTCTTCGAGCAGACGCACCCGGCTTTCGAGTCCCGCGACGTCGCTCTCGCGCGCGGACAGGCCGCCGTCCAACTCTTGCAGGCGCGCTTCGATCTCGCCCGCCGCCGCCTCGATGGCGCGCCGCTCGTTCCCGCCCGCTTCCTCTTCGCGCTCGCGCTCTTCGCGGCGCCCGATCAGGCGCTCGATTTCGGCGGCGAGCTCGCCAATCGATTTCGTGTAGTGCTCGCTCTGCGCGCCCACCTCGCCCGCCAGGCGTCCGAGATCCTCCGCCTTCGCCGAGAGGCTCTGCAGGCGATGCTCGGACGCGGCCCGCTCGCGCACATGCTCGAGCTGAAGCTGCTGGCGTCCCGTGAGCTCGTCCTTGGCCTTGCGCAGTTCACCGTCCACGCGCGCGACGGCGTCTCCCGCCTCGCCCGCGCGCGCCCGCGATTCGGCGAGCCGCTCGCGCAACCCGTTCAATCCGGCCGCGACTTCGCTCAAGCGCGCTTCCGCGACCGTCTTCGCCTCGCCCAGGGTCGCAATCCGGCCCGCGCGATCCTCGATGCGCTCTTCCAGCGAGCGCAGCCGCTCTTCCAGCACCAGCGCGTCCGAACGCGCCTTCCCTAGGCGGTCCTCGCACTCGGTCAGCCGCGCGCGCGCGGCCTGCGCCTGTTGGTCGAGGGCCAGCAGGTCGATCCGCGCCTGCTCCTGGCGCGCTTCCAAGGCGTGCCCTTCCGCGCGCAACCGCTCGCGCCGTTCGGTCTCCTCGGTCAAGCGGCCGGTGCCTCCCGAGGCGGCTTCGGTGAGCTCGCGCCAGCGCAGGCGCGCCAGCGAAACATCCAGATCGCGGATGCGCTCGGTCAGCCGCCGATGGCGCTTCGCCTTCCCCATCTGATAGGCGAGCGAGCGCACCTCGCGCTCCTCGATCTCGAGGGCGTCGTCGACGCGCACGAGGTCGGCGTCCACCGCCTCCAGCTTCCGCACCGTCTCCTTGCGACGCATCTTGTAGCGCGTGATGCCCGCGGCTTCGTCGAGCAGGAAACGCCGCGCCGAGTCGCGGTCGGCGAGGACTTCATCGATCATCTCGCGCTCGATGACCGCGTATTCGGCGGAGCCGAGGCCGGTGTCGAGGAACAGATCGCGAATGTCCTTCAGACGACAGGCGGTCTTGTTGATCCGAAACTCGCTCTCGCCCGAACGAAACGCGCGCCGCTGGATGAGCACATCGCCATATTCGGTCGCCAGGCGTTGATCGCGGTTGTCGAGATGCAGGCTCACTTCCGCGGCGCCCATCGGCTTCACTTCGCGGGTGCCCTTGAAGATCACATCCTCGAGCTGCGTGCCGCGCAGATTGCGGACATTCTGTTCGCCGAGAGCCCAGCGAATCGCATCGGAGATGTTGCTCTTGCCGCAGCCGTTCGGGCCGACGATCGCGGTGATGCCGGGAGCGAAGCGCAGCATCGTCCGCTGCGCGAAGGACTTGAAGCCGAAGAGCTCGAGCTTGTCGAGAAGCACAACCGTCTCCTTGGTGGACATTCCTCGTGCGCCACGCCGCTCACGCTACACGCAGCGCGCAGCGCGAACGATTCCCGCTAGGGCGCGCCGCTCACGATCGGGCGGCTGACCAGCGGACCGTAGCCGTCGGCCGCCACCACTTGGGTCGCATCCGCGTCCTCGTTCTCCACGATCGCCGTGCCGGCTGCGATCGCTTCGTCGACCGAAGCGTAGCGCCCGATCACGACCCGGCTGAAGAGACCCCGGCCGGGGATTCCTACTCGCACGATCCGCGCTTCAATCCCGCGGCCGGCGAGCCGCTTCACTTCCACGGCGGCCAGCGGATCGTTGGGAAACGAGCCGCACAAGAGCCCGAAGGGCCCCGCCCGGCTCGAGACGATGGTGCGCGCTCCCCCGGAGAGCGTGTCCCCGGCCGCCTGCGAGCGGGCGTCCACCCGCCTCTCCCTGTCCGCGATCGTCCCGCGGGCGATCGCGCCTTCGCGCTCGGGGGAGGCGACGCGACCGGTCAGGCTCGTCATCGGATCGCGCGGCGCGCCGCCGGTCGAATCCGGGGCCGCCGTGGCGGCGCTTTGCAGGTCGCTCGCGCCCGGCAGCGCACTGCCGTCGGCAGCCGGATCCATCCTCGCGAGAGATTCTCGCTCGGCGTCGGAATCGGGCCGCCCGGGAGAATCCCGTTGCGCATCGATGTCTCGCTGCGCAGCTCGCTGGGCGTCGAATTCGTGGCGCGCATCCAAGTCTCGCGGCGCAGTTCCCTGCGCACCTGATTCTTGCCGCGGATCGGATTCTCGTCGCACGTCGGATTGCGCGGCGGACTCTTGTCGCGCAGCGGAATGGGCCGGCGCGGGCGTCTCTTCTCGCGGCTGGGCATTCGTGCGCGCCTGAGGCTCGGGGCGGGCGTCGAAACTCGTTCGCGCCGGCGCTTCCGATTTGTATGCGAGGCGAGGGAAGAGGATTCCCGTCAGCGTGAGTGCCGCGACCGCGATGACCAACCACCAGTAGAGCGGCAGGCCGCCACGCCGCTCGTTGGGCGGCGCCGGTCTCGCGCCATCCGAGCCGGGCCCGAATCGCGCCGACCAGCTGCCCTCCACCTCCACTCGCTCCACCGGAAGGCCAGGCGCCTGCGCGCGCGCCTCCACCGCCTTCGCCACCGACGAAGGCCAGGCGCCTTCCCCCGTCGCGCGACGCGTTGCCCCGGGCGCCGCTTCCTCGCCGCCTGGAGATGCCGCGCGGCTCCCTTGGGCGCCTGCGAAAGCGCTGGAAGCCTCCTCGAACGCGCCTTCCTGGCGCCCATAGGCCACGATCCCGGCGATCGCATAGCCTTCGACCCGCAATTCCGCGACTCTCGCGGCCAGCGACGAGGCGGGGCAATCGCGGAAGGGAACGACGAGCACGAGCGAAGTCACTCGCGCGGGAGGCAGAGGGGGCGGCTCGCCGGGCGTCTCGCCGGCGATGATGATGCCGCCCGCTTCCAACGGATCGCCGGCCGCGCGTCCGGGCGCACAGCCGAGGAAGACTCCCTGGATCCCGGTCGCTTCGGCGACCGGCCGCTCGGGAAGCAGGGCTCGCAGTTCGGGCCCCAGAATGCCGGCATGCACGGGCGATCCCGCCGGCTCCGCCGCGCGGCGCTCGCCCGGGCGCACGATGAGGATGGGCGCGGCGCCTCCCGCGGCCGCCCGCTCGGCGATTCCGAGCGCGACCGGCAGCTCCTCTCCGGCCTGCCCCAGTCCGAGGACCCAGATGACGGGCGCGGGAGCGGCGAGAAAGCGGTAGATGCGAGCCGAGAAGACGGGAGCGGGCGCCAGCGACGCGATCGTCGCTTCGCCGTATGGAAAGAAGCGGGTCTGCGGAGCGAGCACTCCGAAGAGAGGCAGGTCGAGCGCCCGCGCCGCTTCCTCGGCGCTTTCGTAGTAGCGTGCCGCCGCGCTGTCGTCGCTCATCGCTCGTTTCCCATCGCGGCCGCCCGGCAGGCGGCCCATTCGGCGGCCACCCGTTCGGGCAGGATGTCCAGCTCGTCTTCGTTCAGCGCGCGCAAGTCGAGAAGCAGGCGATCGCGCTCCACGCGTCCCATCACGGGCGGGTGCCCGGTCCGCAGACGCCGGGCGAGATCGTCCACCGGCGCATCCGCCATCCGCACGGCAACGGCCATCGACGGCCAACGCTGCCCGGGCAGCGAACCGCCCCCGGCGGCCGCTTCGCTGGGCACGATCTCAACGCAGCCGGCAGGCACGCCGGCGCGGATCAGCCCTTCACGCACCGCGTTCCCCGCCTCGCGCAATTCCTCCAGCGAGCGGGCCATCATGCGATGGAACGGCACGCGCGCGAGCCCCTCGCCCGCCCGCAGGTACTCGAGCAGCGTCGCCTCGAGAGCGGCCAGATGCAACTTGTCCAGGCGCAGAATGCGCGCCAGCGGATCCCCGCGCAAGCGCGCGATCCATTCCCGCCGCCCGAGAACGATCCCCGCCTGCGGACCGCCGAGGAGCTTGTCGCCGCTCGCCGTGACGAGATCCGTTCCCGCCTCGAGAAGATCCTGGATGCGCGGCTCGTCGCGCAGGTATGCGGAGGGGTGCTGCCTGAGCGCCCCGCTGCCCGCATCCTCGACGAAGGGAAGCCCGCGCTCGTGCGCGAGGGCGGCCAGTTCCCCGGCGTTGACCGACTCGGTGAAGCCTTCGATGACGAAGTTCGAAGGATGCACCTTCAGGATGAGGCCCGTGTTGGGACCGATCGCGGCGCGGTAGTCCTCGATCCTCGTCCGGTTCGTGGTCCCCACTTCGCGCAGCTTCGCTCCGCTCGCCTCCATGATGTCGGGCAGGCGGAAGCTGCCGCCGATCTCGACCAGCTCGCCGCGCGAGACGATCGTCTCGCGGCCTTCGCACAGCGCTCTCAAGACGAGAAAGACGGCGGCGGCGTTGTTGTTGACCGCGAGCGCATCCTCCGCCCCGGTCACCTGCCGCAGGCGCTCGCGCACCGCGTCGAGACGCGAGATGCGCCTGCCCGTCTCGAGATCGACCTCGAGATTCGCGTACCCGCCGGCGAGGCGCGCGACGGCTTCCTGGGCGCTCGGAGCCAAGGGCGCGCGGCCGAGATTCGTGTGGATCAGGATCCCGGTCGCATTGATCACGGGACGAAGCGAGGGAGCGAGCAGCGATTCGGCCCGCAGCGCGACGCGCGCGGCGACGGCCGCCGCGGAAAACGGGTGCTGGGACATGAGCCGCGCTTCGCCGCCGGCTTCCGCGCGCAGCGCGGCGATCTCTTCGCGAATCAGTCCGACCACCGTGCCGTGCGCGAGATGCTCGAGCAACCCGGCGACGGAAGGCTCCGCCAGAATCGCGCCGACCGCGGGAATGCGGGCGCGCGGGTCATCCTGTTTCGCCATCGTTCCCTCCCGGTCACCGGGATTCCACTCGCGCAGCCGTTCACGCGCGCCCGGCGAAAGCCCTCAGGCGGGCTGGCCTCCGGGCACCTCGTCGAAGCGGTCGAAGATCATCGTGTACGAAGCGCGCCCCTGGGTCACGCTGCGCAGCTCGGTCGCGTAGCCGAACATGCGCGCCAGCGGCGCGCGGGCGCGCAGCGCCTGCATCTCCCCCACGACTTCGTTGCCCAGCACCTTGCCCTGCCGGGCCGCGAGCTGCTGGTGCACCACGCCGACGAACTCGCGCGGCACGACGATCTCGAGCCGCATGATCGGCTCGAGCAGAATCGGCTGCGCGTGACGGCAGGCGTCGCGAAAGGCGGTGAGCGCGGCGTTGCGAAACGCGAACTCGCTGCCGTTCACCTCGTGGGTCGAGCCGCCCGTCAGGCGCACGCGGATGTCGGTCGCGGGATAGCCGTAGCGGATGCCCGCTTCGCTTCCGGCGAGAATCACTTCCCGGATCGCCGGCAGGTAGATCTCGGGAATCGTTCCCGGAGGCAGCGCCTCCTCGACCACGATGCCCGCCATACGCTCGAGCGGCGACACTTCCAGAATCACATGCCCGTAGTGCTCGCGCCCGCCCGTCGCGCGTTCGTACTTCGATTCGGCGGAAACCCTCCGGGCGATGGTCTCGCGATAGGTCACCTGCGGGCGGCCGAGGCGCACGCGCAATCCGAATTCGCGCGCCAGACGCTCGCCCAGCACCTCCAAATGCAGCTCGCCCATCCCGCGCAGAATCCGCTGGCCGGTGTTCTCGTCCATGCGCACCTGGAAGGTCGGATCGTCGGCCGAGAGATGCCCGAGGGCGAGGTCGATCTTCTCCTCTTCTCCCGCCGTCTTGGCTTCCAGCGAGGCCATCACCACCGGCTCGGGGAAGCGCATCGTCTCGAGCGAGATCGGATGCGCCGGATCGCACAGCGTGTCTCCCGTGCGCGCGGACTTCAGCCCCACGGCGATGCAAATGTCGCCCGCGCTCACTTCGTCGAGGCGGCTCTTCTTGTCCGCTTGCGCGCGATACACGCGCGCGATCCGCTCGCGCTCGCCGAGGCGCGGATTCAAGAGGGAGTCGCCCTCGCGCAGCGTTCCCGAATAGAGCCGCAGGTAGCTCACCCGGCCGCGGCCCGCCTCGCCCGCGGTGGTGTAGGTCTTGAAGACCAGGGCGGCCAGCGGCGCGCGCGGATCGGCGGGCCGCTCTTCCATCGCCAGCGTGGAGGGATTGCGTCCCGTCACCGGCGGCACCTCGTCGGGCGCGGGCAGGTAATCGATCACCCCGTCGAGCAACGGCTGAACGCCGATGTTGCGAAAGGCCGCCCCGGCGAAGACGGGCACGAAGCGCTGGGCGATCGTGCCGGAGCGCAACCCCCGCCGCAGCGCGGCCGGATCGAGATCGTCGGCGGCGAGAAACTGCTCGAGCAATTCCTCGCTCTCCGCGGCGACCGTCTCGAGCAAGCGGCGCCGCGCGCGCGCGGCCGTCTCCTCCATCTCCGGCGGAATCGGCCCGCTCTCGATCGTGCGCCCCTGATCCTCGACGCTCCAGCGGAGCGCGCGCATCCCGAGCAGATCGATCACCCCTTCGAAGCGGCTCTCCGCCCCGATGGGGATCGTGACCGGCAGCGGATCGCTTCCCAGCCGCTCGCGCACTTGATCGAGCACGCGTTCGAAGTCGGCGCCGATGCGGTCCATCTTGTTGACGAAGATCATCCGCGCCACGCGATAGCGCTCCGCCTGGTGCCAGACCATCTCCGATTGCGGTTCGACCCCTCCGCGCCCGCACAGCACGACCACCACGCCGTCGAGCACGCGCAGCGAGCGCTCGACCTCGGCGGTGAAATCCACATGCCCGGGGGTGTCGATGAGATTGAGCTGATGGCCGCGCCATTCGACGGTGATGGCGGCCGAAGTGATCGTGATGCCGCGCTCGCGCTCCTGGTCCATCCAATCGGTCACGGTCGAGCCGGCATCGACTTCTCCGATGCGATGCGAAGCGCCCGAATAAAAGAGGATCCGCTCGGTCGTGGTCGTCTTGCCGGCGTCGATGTGCGCGATCACGCCGATGTTGCGGATCCTGCTCAACTGGTCTTTACGCGCCATGCGCTCTCCCGAAGTGATCGTCGAAACGAGCCCGCATTATGCCTTTCGGAACCGGTCTGTCAAGCGAGCCGCCCAAGCGCGCGCGTTTCGCGCGTCGCGAAAAACGCGCGCCGGCCGCCCTCCGGCGGGCGGGCGATCGCGACGCGAAGGTGGAGAGGGAAGAGAGCGCGCAGCGAGGCCGGAGGCCCGCGCCCATCGATTCCAGCGCATCCATCGGGCGGGCCCGCGCATTCGTCCCCGCGTGCGCAAAGCGCCGTGGATCAGAAACGGAACTTGCCGAAATCCCGGGGATCGAGCTTCTCGATGAAGTCCTTCAACTCCTCGGCCCGCTGTTCGTCGTCGCCGTCGGCGGCCTTGCTGGTCTCGGAGAGGAGCGCGTCGAATTCGCCGGAAAAGAGCTTGGGATCGACGTAGATGCGCGCCTTCGCCTTCAAGGCGAGCGCAATCGAGTCGCTCGGGCGGGCGTCGATGCAGAGAATGCCGTTGCCCGAATCGATGAAGATCTTCGCGTAGAAGGTGTTCTCGACGAGATCGCAGATCTCGACCCTCTGCACTTTTGCGCCCAGCCCGCGCAGCATGCTGTTCAACAAGTCGTGCGTCAGCGGCCGCGGGAATTTGCGTTCGGCGAGCTCCATGGCGATGACGCTCGCTTCCTGCGGGCCGATCCAGATCGGCAGCTTCCGTTCCCCGGCGAGGTCCTTCAGGATGACCACCGGGACATGGTTCTTCTGATCTTCCGCGAGCGCCCAAACGACGACTTCCACCAACACGCGCGCTTCCTTTCCGCGTGGAAACGGGCGACCCCGCCCTTCGGGTCCGGCCTTGCTCTACCTGCCTGCCGGCGCGGCCGCCGGGGGAACGCTCTGCGCGGGCGGCGCGCTTCCGGGGGCCGGAACCTGCTCGCCGCGCAGCAGCGCCTGCGCCGCCGCCGCCAACGGGTGATCGGGATGCTCGCGCAAGAAGCGCTCGAGCTGCTCTCGGGCGCGCGCGGCATCGTGCATGCTCTGGCTGTATTCGTATCCGATCAGGAACTTCGCTTCCGGCACCCGGGGGCTCTGCGGATAGCGGTCGAGCAGCTCCTGATAGAGGCGCACGCGCTTCCCGGGATCCTGCTCCCCGCGCGCGGCCTGCAGAAGCTGATCGGCGTTCATCTGCAGATAGAAGAACTCCTCCAGCCGATCGTCGTGGATCTTGACCCGATAGGCGGCCTTCAGCGAATCCAGCACAGTCTGAAAACGCTCGCTCTCGATCGGCGCCGCGAACTTGTCGTAGATGCCGGGGCGCATTTCTTCGAAGCTCTTGACCGTCTCGCCGCGCCGCGCATCCAAGCGCAGCAGATGCCAGCCGAGAGTCGTGCGCACCGGTTGGCTGATCTCGCCCTCCTGCATGCTTTCGAGCGCCTGCAGGACCTGGGGAAAGCGGCGCGGAAGCGTTTCCGCGCTATCGTAGCGGAAGACGTTCATGCGCCCACCATTGGGCATGCTTTCGGCGTCGCGCGACTCCCGCTTCGCCATCTCCTCGAAGTCCGCCCCGGCGAGCAGCCGCTGGCGAGCCGCTTGCGCCTGCGACTGCGAGTCGAACAGCATGTGATGATAGTAGAGCTGCCCGGGACGCGTGAATTGATCGAGATGCTCCTCGTACCAGACGCGCATCTGCGCTTCGCTGGGAGTGGCCTGCGCGCGGATCTTCTGCTCGATCAGCCGGTTCATGATGAAATGGGAGGAGAGAAACATCATCCGCCGGTATTCGTCGTCCTGCTCGATGCCATGTTCGCGCGCGTAGGCGGAGAGGCAGCGGTCGTCGACCGAGGCGAGGACCATCTCGCGCGCTTGCAGTCCGAGACCGGGGCCCGATTGCGGCATCTGAGGATATTGCAGGCGGATCTTGTGGTAGAGCTCGCCGGCGGTGACCGGCTTGCCGTTCACTTCGGCCACGACGAGATCCGCTCCGGGGATGTCGGGCGCGGAGAAGTCGGGCTCCGCCCGGCGCTCATTCGAGCAGGCGAACAACCCCATCGCCAACGCGAGGGCCACGACTCCCAGCCCTGCCATCGTGAGCGCACCGCCCGCTCGTCGAATCGTCGGAAGCCGCGTGCCGAACCGCGCGAAGGAAGCTGACACGAGAGCCCTCCTGCACCGCCGGCGCGGAGACCCGAAGGGCCGGCGCGCCTATTGCTGCTTGGTGACCCAGACCTTGACCGGAACGGTCAATTCCGCGTGCAGCCGGATATCGACCTTGTAGACCCCCAGCACGCGCAAGGGTTCCTCCAGCTGCACTTGCCGCCGGTCGACCGAGAATCCCTGCGCCTGCAGCGCAGCCGCGATGTCGGCGGCGGTCACGCTGCCGAACAGCTTCTCTTCCTCGCCCACTTGAGCGGGAATCGTGACGCTCGCCTGTCCCAGGGAATGGGCGATCGCCTGGGCGCTCTTGCGCTCCTGCTCGTCGCGCTGCTGGCGCAGGCGCTCCGCCTCGGAGAACATGCGGGCGCCGGCGCTGGTCGCGGGCAGGGCGAGCTTCTTGGGCAGAAGAAAATTGCGCGCATACCCAGGGGCGACCTGCACGCGGGCGCCGCGGTGGCCGAGGCCCTCGACCGGTTCGAGCAGAATGACTTCCATCACGCCTCCCAACACGATGCGCTGAGCGGACGGTTCGTCCGCTTCCTGAAGACGATGTGGTTTACTTGTAGCTCTCGTTCACGAAGGGGATCAGGGCCAGCATGCGGGCCCGCTTCACCGCCTGGGTGATCTGCGCCTGATGGCGCGCGCAGTTGCCGGAGATCCGGCGCGGCACGATCTTGCCCCGGTCGGTGATCGCGCGCATGAGACGCTTCTCGTCTTTGTAATCGACATGCTCGACGCGGTCGAGACAGAGCTTGCACACCTTGCGGCGCAGGACCTTGGTCGCGCTCTTCTTCACCATGCTTCGCTGCACTCCTCTCGGGATCGCCCGCCCGGGCGCTTCCCGAAGAACTCGTCCGCCCCTTCATCCACGGCGGACCATCGTTTCAGATCGCCCGGTCGTCGCCGTCGCCTTCCTCCTCTTCGAAATCATCTTCCTCGACGACCGGCTTGTCGGAGAAGCGTCCTTCTCCCCGGCCTCTTCCACCGTGCCGCCCGCCTCTGCGCTCCCCACGGCGTTCGCGCGGCCGGTACTCGGGCGGATTGGGCTCGCCGGAGCTGTGCACCGTGAGATGCCGCAGCACCGACTCGTTCAATTTGTAGCGACGATCCAGCTCCTTCAGCACTTCCGCCTCGGAGCGGAAACGGATCAGCGTATAGAACCCCTCGTTGACCTTGAGGATGGGATACGCGAGCTTCCGGCGGCCCCACTTGTACACCCCGGTCACTTCGCCCTGTCCGTCCACGATCGTCTTGCGGACGGCTTCGATCTCCCGCTCGATCCCGGCCTCGTCCACTTCCGGGTGCAGGATGAATACGGTTTCGTACTCCTTCACGCGTGGATCCCCCTCGCTACTCGCCAACAACGCCTCGTCCGGCGACGGGCCCTTTCCATGCAAAGACATCTATTTAGCCTCAGATTGCGCCGTTTTGTCAAGGCCGAGCCGAGACCGGGCGCCCTTTCCGCCCGTTCGAGCGCCTTCGGCGGCCCGACCGGCCGCGCATGCGCCCCTTCCACGGCCAGGGAGGGCCTCAGCGCCCCCCTCCATCCCGTTGCTCAGGCTCGTCCCAGGGAGCCGGCCGTCCGTTGAAGCGATCCATCGCCGCCTGCAAGCCGCGGCGCAGGACAAGCTCCAAGGCGTCGACCGCAACCCCGATCATCGCCTCCATCCGCTCCCATTCGCCGGGAGAGAACTCGGAGAGCACATGATCGACCGCGCCTCCCGCTTCCGGCCTTCCCACCCCCACTCGCAAGCGTCCGATCGACGCAGGCGCCAGCGCGCCGAGCAGCGACTGGAGGCCCCGGTGCCCGCCCGAGCCGCCCTCCGCCCGCATGCGCAGCCGGCCGAGCGGAAGGTCCATGTCGTCCAGGACCACGAAGAGATCGCGCGGCGAAGCGCCCCGGCGAAGCAGTTCGCGGACCACTTCTCCGCTCGCGTTCATGTAGGTCGTGGGACGGATCAGCCGGTGGGCCTCGCCCGCGTACCTGACGGCCGCCTCGGTGGCCAGCGGGCCGCGCTTCCAGCGCCCGCCCTTCCAGCGCTCCCGCGCCGCTTCGACGACGAGAAACCCGGCATTGTGCCGGGTTCTCGCGTATTCCTCACCCGGATTTCCCAGTCCGAGGACGATCACCGCGCATCCCGAAAGAGGCAGGAATCGAGCCCGAAGGCGCCTACTTGCCCTTGCCCTTTTCCTTCTCCTTGCCCTTCTCCTTGCCCTTTTCCTTGCCCTTCTCTTCCGTCTCGCCTTCCGCCGCCGGAGCCGCCGCCGCCGCTTCCTCGGTCGGCGCCGCCGTCACGGTGGTCACCTCTTCGGCAACCGCCTGGCGGCCGAGAACGGCCACGACCACCCGATTCGCGGGAGTCACGACGCGCAGGCCCTCGACATGCACATCCTCGGCGTGGATCGACTCGCCCACATGCAGAGGGGAACAATCCACTTCGACGAAATCGGGCGCCTCCAAGGGAAGGCACTCGACCTCGATCTCGCGCATCACATGATCCAGGAAACCGCCCTCGTTCTTGACGCCTTCGGGCACTCCCGTGACGCGCACGGGCACACGCAAGCGCACCGGCTTGTCGAGCGAGATGTGCAGGAAGTCGACGTGCCAGGCCTCGGATGTGGCGGGATGGCGCTGCACCTCCTTGATGAGCACCTTCAGCCCATCGCCCGCGCGCCCGTCGATCTGGAGATCGATGACCACCGTGCCTTGCGCGGCGCGGCGCAGGATCTTCTCGAAACCCCGCGACTCGACCACGATCGGCTTGTTCTCTCCCCCGGGACCGTAGACCACCCCGGGCAGAAACCCGTCATGCCGCAGGCGATGCGCGGCTCCTTTGCCCGTCTCCCGGCGCTCCCGCCCCGTCAATGGAATCAGCGCCATGCGTTGCCTCCTTCGTTCTCCCTCGTTCCGGGCCGCCGGATGCGGAAACCGTTCGCCCGGGCCGTTCCCTTCTTCAATCGAAGAGCCCGCTCAGCGAACGCTCCTCGTGGATGCGCACCACCGCTTCGCCGAAAAGATCTCCGGCCGATAACACCCGCAGGCCGTCTCCGAGTTCGGTCGACGCCACGGGAATAGTGTCGGTGACGACCAGCTCCTCCAACCGGGCCGCTTTCAAATTCTCGATCGCCGGCCCCGAAAAACAGGGATGCGTGCAGCCCGCATAGATGCCCAGCGCCCCCCGCTCTTTCAAGGCGAGCGAGGCGTTCTTGATCGTCCCGGCGGTCGAGATGAGGTCGTCGATGAGCAGCACATTGCGCCCTTCGACTTCACCGATGATCTCCGTCACTTCGGAAGCGTCGGGCGTCGCCCGCCGTTTGTTCACCACCACGAGCGAGGCGTTCAATCGCTTCGCGTAGCCGCGCGCCATCTTCACCGCGCCCACATCGGGAGCCGCGACGACGAGATTCGGAATCGCGAGCTCGCGGAAATGCCGCGCGAGCACCGGCGAGGCATAGAGGTGGTCGAAAGGAATGTCGAAGAAGCCCTGGATCTGCGGCGAATGCAAATCCATCGTGAGCACGCGGTCCGCCCCGGCGATCGTGATCAGGTTCGCGACCAGCTTGGCCGAGATCGGCGCGCGCGGCTTGTCCTTGCGATCCTGCCGGGCGTAGCCGAAGTACGGGATGACCGCCGTGACGCGGTCGGCCGACGCCCGCCGGGAGGCGTCCACCATGATGAGGAGCTCCATCAGGTTCTCGGCCGGCGCAAAGGTCGGTTGGATGATGAAGACATCGCAGCCGCGGATGTCTTCCTGGATCTGCACATTGATCTCGCCATCCGAGAAGCGGCTGACCTGGAGCTTGCCCAGCGGAACTCCCGCATAGGCGGCCATGCGCTCGGCGAGCGCCCGGTTGGCGTTTCCCGAAAACAGCCGCAATGAATCGACCATGGCCCGTCTTGCCCTCCACGGCTGGGGCGGGAGGATTCGAACCTCCGAATGCAGGGACCAAAACCCTGTGCCTTTCCGCTTGGCGACGCCCCAGGAACCAAATGGGTGATTCTACCCGCCCGCCGGCCCTCTTGCCAATCCGAAAACCTGCCCGCCCGCCTCCGCGCGGGCCGCGCCGAGCGGCCGAAGCCCTTTTCCGCCCGGAAAGGAAAGGCCGCTCGCGGGAGCACCACCAGCGGCCTGATCCAGGAACACCGGCCTCCGCGCTAGTCCACCAGCACGTGTCCTTCGACCTCCTGCTGGTAGCGGGCGAGGATTTCGTCTTCCATCCACCGGCGCGTCTCGTTGTTGATCGGATGGGCGATGTCCTGGAAGGTCCCGTCCGACCGCTTGCGGCTCGGCATGGCGACGAACATTCCCCGATTGCCCTGGATGATCTTGAGCCCACGGATGACGAAGCAGTTGTCCAGCGTGACGCTGACGAAGGCCTTCAACTTGTCGTCATCCCGAAGCGAAACCCGAACCTCCGTGATCTTCATGGACTCACCACCTTGCGTCTGGCCGGGGCCAACCCTTCCCGGAGTCCACGCCTACGGCTGGCCGCCGACTGCCTGGGCCCACTTCCCTTTGGGCCGTGCTGCTCCACGGTCACTCGTGCACTTCGGTCCATCCCTGCTCGGTGGATCTCGCCGGAAGCGCCTGCCAGCCCCGCCTGCCGGCCTCCCGGGCCGCGTCTTCGGCCCGAAAGCCTCCGGCGCACAACCCTACCCAGGCCGAACCGCTTCCCGCCAGCGTGACTCCCGCCGCCCCAAACCCGAGCATCCAGGCCTTGATCTCGCCGGTTTCCGGACGGAGGCCCATCGCTGCGCTTTCCAAATCGTTGAACATCCGCGCGGCGGCGCCGGCCAGATCTCGCTTCGCTAGACAGCCAAGGAACATGTTAATATTCGCTTCACTCGGCGTCAATCCGGTTTTGACGCCGGCATAGACTTGGCGCGTCGGCAAGCCATAGCGCGGCTTGACGATGAGCCATTCCGAGGGCGGCAGGGCGGGCAGCGCCTCGGTCTTCTCGCCCCGCCCCCGGCATCGGCGCGTTCCCCCGCGGACGAAGTAGGCGACATCCGATCCCACTTCGGCGGCGAGCGTCTCGACCTCCCCCGGCGACAGGCCGAGGCCCCAGATCCGGTCGGCCGCGCACATGGCGCAGGCCGCATCCGAGCTGCCGCCGCCCAGTCCGGCCTCGACCGGGATCCGTTTCTCCAGACGAACCGTCATTCCCGGCCGGACAGCGAGCTTCTCCCGCAGGAGGGCAAGCCCCTTCCAGACGAGATTCCCGTTGCCCGCGGGCACTCCGGGCGCGTCGCACTCGACGACGAGCTGCCCGTCGGCGCGCGGCTCGCAGAAGAGGTCGTCGGCGAGATCGATCGATTGCAGGGCGGTGTCGATTTCGTGATAACCGTCGGCGCGCCGCCCGAGGACCGCCAGGTAGAGGTTGAATTTGGCGAACGCGCGGAAGCGGCGCATGCCGGGTTCCCTCAACGCAGGTACAGGAGACCCAGGATCGAGAGGCCCCACAGGGCGACATTGGCGAGCAGCGGCCCATCGCGAAAGAGCAGCTCCGAGGGCGCGCCCCCGTCTCCCCGCCGGTAGACGAGATAGAGATACCGGAAGACGCCGTAGACCACGAAAGGCAGCGTGATGACCATGCCCCCTTGCGGCACGCGTTCGGTGGTCGCGGGAGAGATCGTGTAGATCGCATACGCGAGCACGGTCGCGCTCGTCACGATGGGAACGAGTTGATCGAGCAGCGCGGGAGGGTATTCCGAGAGCGTCGAGCGATGCAGCTCGGCGTCCGTCGCGAGCGTGGTCCGCTCGTGGCGCCGCTTCCCCACGGCGATGAAGAGCGCGAGGAAGAAGGTGCAGACGAGGAGCCAGGGCGAGAGTTGCGGGCGCGGATCGAGCGCTTCCACTCCGGCCACGGCGCGCAACACGAAGCCGATCGCGATCGCCATCACATCGATCAGCACGAAGCGCTTGAGCCAGAGGCTGTAGAGGAGATTCAGCGCGACATAGCCGAGCGCGACCAGGGCGAAGACCCTACCGAGCGAGACGCTCGCGGCCACTCCCCCGCCCACGAGCAGGATCACCAGCAGCCATCCCGCCGCCGGTTTCAGCGTGCCGGCGGCGAGAGGGCGGTTGCGCTTGCGGGGATGGACGCGGTCTTTCTCGATGTCCTGGAGATCGTTGAAGACATAGCTGGCCGAAGAGAGGAGGCAGAATGCGGCGGTGCCGAGAAGCGCGCGGCGAAGCTGCGCGGAGACGGCCATCTGGCCCGCGAAGACGACGCCCGCGAGCACGAAGGCGTTCTTGGCCCACTGCCAGGGCCGCATCTCGCGGACGATCGCGCGGATCACGCCTGCCTCCCCGCGCCCCGGGAGGCGAGAAACTCGGGCAAGCCCTCGCGCCAGGAAGGCAGCGCGTGGCCGAAGGTGAGCTCGAAGGCGCGGGTGTCGAGCTCGCTGTTGGGCGGCCGCCGCGCCGGCCGCGACAGCTGCTCGCTCACGATGGGACGGACCAGGCGCGGGTCGCGGCCCGCCGCTTTCAGGATCGCGCGGGCGAAGTCGTGCCAGCTCGTCGCTTCCGCCGAGGCGACGTGATAGGTGCCGGGAAAGGGCGACTCGACCAGAATGCGGAGCGCTTCGGCGAGGTGCCCGGCGTAGGTGGGCCGGCAGCGTTGGTCGGTCACCACTCCCACTTCCTGCCCTCCTGATGTCGCGCGCAGGATCGCTTCGGGGAAGTTGCGCGATCCGCCGCCGAAGAGGCCGGACGTGCGCACGACGATCGTCTCGCTCCACGCTTCGCGAGCCGCGCGCTCGCCGTGAAGCTTCGACCAGCCGTACACATTCAGCGGGCGGGGATCGTCGAACTCCCGATAGGCCCGTCCCAGGCTGCCGTCGAAGACATAGTCGCTCGAGAGCAGGAGGAGCTTCGCGCCCGCTTCCCGCGCGGCGAGCGCCACATAGCGGGCGCCGAGCGCGTTCACTTCGAAGGCGACCTCGGGGTGACGTTCGCAGTCATCGACATCGGCCGCGGCGGCGAGGTGCACGATCGCCGCGGGGCGCAGCTCCGCCACCCAGGCGCGCACGGCGGCGAGATCGCGGACATCGAATTCCTCGCGATCGGTCCAGGAGACCTCGTGGCGCGCGTCCAGCGCGGGGCGCAGCGCCGTCCCGAGTTGGCCCGCCGCTCCGGTCACGAGGATTCGCATCCCGCCTCCATCGATTCCACGCCTGCGATTGCAGGCTTCCCATTCACGCTTCCGATTCGCGCCTGCGATTTCGCGCTTGCGATGCCGCGCTCGCCCCTTGCACGCGCCGGCGACCGCGCGCCGGCGTTTCAGGCCTTTCCCAGCGCCTCGCGCAGCAGCCGGCGCCCTTCATCGAGCGCGGCGGGTACGAGGCCCGCATCCCGCGCGCCGCCGAGGGCCATGTGCGGCTTGCCTCCACCGCTGCCCCCGGCCACCGCCGTCACCTTGCGGATGAGATCGCCGGCCGAGAGCTTCCCCGCGTCCGCCAGATCGTCGGTCACCGCCGCGAGGAACATCGGCTTTCCTTCCACGCGCGCGTGCAGCAGGACCGCGCCGCTCGCCAGGCGCTTGCGGGCGCGATCGCCGAGCTCGCGCAGCGCGGGCACCGAGTCGGCGTCGACTTCCCCGACCACGAGGCGCGCCTCCCCCACCTTCTCGGCCATTTCGAGCAGCTTGTCCAGGCCCGCCGTGCCTTCGCCTCTGCGCGCCTTGCTGACCTCTTTCTTCAGGTGCGCGATCTCGGCGAGCAGCGCTTCCACCTTCGCCGGCAGCTCCTCCGCGCTCGTGCCGACGATCCGGCGCAACTGGCCGAGGCCCGCCCGCATCCGCTGCGCTTGCACGAGCGCCTCGAGCCCGCATACCGCCTCGATGCGGCGCGTGCCCGCCGCGACCGCCGCTTCTTCCAGAATCAGGCAGGCGCCGATCTCGCCCGTGCGCGCGACATGCGTGCCCCCGCAGAGCTCTTCCGAGACCCCGGGAACGCGTACTCTGCGAACCCGCTCGAGGTCGTACTTCTCCCCGAAGAGCGCGGTCACCCCGTCGCGAACCGCCTCGTCGTAGGTCGTGTGGCGGATTTCGACCGCGAGATCGCGGACCACCTGCTCATTCACGAAACGCTCCACCCGCTCGCGCTCTTCCGCGGTGAGCGCGGCGGTGTGCGAGAAGTCGAAGCGGAAGCGATCGGGCGCGACCAGCGAGCCAGCCTGGGCGACATGGCTGCCGAGCACGCTTCGCAGCGCGGCCTGGAGCAGATGGGTGGCGGTGTGATGGCGCCGGATGCTCGCCCGGCGCTCCACGTCGATTTCCGCTTCCCACAACGCCTCGGGGTCGCCCAGCCGCTCGAGCGCCCCGGGAACGAGCTCGACGACATGACGAATCTCGTGCGCTTCTTTGAGCGCGTCACGCACTCGCAGGACCATGCCGTTCGAGGCGAGCGTTCCGATGTCGCCCACCTGCCCGCCGCCGGCGCCGTAGAAAGGCGTGCGGTCGAGCACGACCAGCGCTTGCGCGGGCTCGCCTTCCATCAAGGCGAAGCGCATCACCCGCGCGCGAGTGCGATCCTGTTCGTAGCCGAGAAAACCGGAATGCTCTCCTTCACGCACGGTCCGCCATTCCAGCGCGTCGCGGGTCGCGGTGAAGCTCGCAGCCGAGCGCGAGCGCTTCTTCTGCTCTTCCAGACAGCGCGCGAAAGCCTCCTGGTCGACATGGCGGCCGCGTCCCGCGGCCATCTCGACGATCAATTCGAGCGGAAGCCCATAGGTGTCGTACAACAGGAACGCTTCCTCGCCCGAGACGGCCTCGCCCTCCTGCTTTTCCGCGAGCACTTCCTCCAGTTTCGTGAGCGCTCCTTCGAGGGTCGCGCCGAAGCGCTCCTCCTCCGCGCGCAGCGCGCCCTTCACGCGCTCGCGCGCTTCGGCGAGCTCGGGGTAGGCGGGCAGCATGATGTCGGTCACCGGATCGACCAGGCGGAAGACGAAGGGTTCGTGCAGGCCCAGGTTGCGGCCTTGCACCGCCGCCCGCCGAATGAGCCGCCGGGTCACATAGCCGCGGCCTTCGTTGCCCGGCAGCACGCCTTCGGCGAGCGCGAAGGTGAGGGCGCGGGCATGATCGGCGATCACATGCAGCGCGACCTCGTGGCCCTCGTACGGCCGCTTCGCGAGCGCGCGCGCCGCTTCGATGACGGGCCAGAAGAGATCGGTGTGAAAGATGGAGCTCTTGCCCTGCACGACCATCGTCAGCCGTTCGAGGCCGATGCCCGTGTCGATGCCGCGGTTCTTGAGCGGGAGATCGCTGCCGTCGGCCTGGCGGTCGTACTGGGGGAAGACGAAGTTGCCCACTTCGACGAAGCGGTCGGTGTCGTCGCCCGCGCGCACCCCGGGACGCGCATCCAGTTCGACGCCGAGATCGAAGTACAGCTCGGAGCAGGGGCCGCACGCGCCCGTTCCTCCCGCCGGCCCCCAGAAGTTGTCCTTCGCGCCCAGCGAGACGATCCGGTCGGCGGGGAGCCCGACGACCTCGCGCCAGATGCGGCGCGCTTCGTCGTCCTGCTCGTAGACGGAAGCGGTGAGACGATCGGGATCGATGCCGAAGACGCGCGTGAAGAGCTCCCAGTTCCAGGCGATCGCCTCTTCCTTGAAGTAATCGCCAAAGGAGAAGTGGCCGAGCATCTCGAAGAAGGTGTTGTGCCGCGGAGTGCGGCCCACGCTCTCGACATCGTTGATGCGCAGGCATTTTTGAATGGTCACCGCGCGGCGGTAGGGCAGCGGCACGGATCCCGAGTAGTACTTCTTGAACTGCACCATCCCCGCCGAGGTGAAGAGCAGGGTGGGATCGTCGAGCGGCACGAGGGGACCGCTCGGAACGAGGTGATGGCCCTTCTGCTTGTAGAAGTCGAGGAACGCGGTGCGCACCTCATGTGCGGTCATCGGCATCGATCGAACCCTCTCGCCCGGCATTCCGCCCGGGCTGTTCCCGCATGCGCGCGAGAGCCGCGCGAATCGCCCCTCTTCCGAACCCGCGCGAAACCAGATAGCGCCGGGCGCGCTCCTCGCGCGCGTCGGGCGCCCATCGCAACCAGCGCCGCGCGATGGCGGCCACGGCCATCTCGTCGTCGTCCCAGGGCGGATCGCAAGCCGCCAAGGTCTCCGTCACGATCTCCGCGCCGACCCCGCGCGCGCGCAGCTGGCGCGCAACCATCTCCTGGCTCATCGGATGCAAGCGGCGCCGGTCGCGAAGGAACATCTCGGCGAAGCGGCGGTCGTCGATCCAGCCCGATTCCATCGCCTCTGCGAGGGCGCGGGCGATCTCGTCCCTGGGATAGCCTCGCCGCGCGAGGTGATCGGACGCTTCCCGCCTGGACCGCTCCCGGACCTTGAGATACCGGAGCAGATCACGACGCAGGCGGGCGGGGCCCGCCTGCGCATCCTCTTGCGGCCTTGCGACCCGGTTCGAGTCCGGCTCTCCGTCCCTCACCGGCGGCCCTCGCGGCCCCGCTCACGCTTGCGGCCGCCGCGGCCGCCGGGGCCGTCGCTCACCCCCACGACCTCCTCGGCCGGCTCCTCGGCCGGGCGCCCGTCGCCGCTCTCGTGCGCGGATGCGGCCGCGGAGCCTCCCGCAAGCGGCGCCAACCCGATCTTGGCCCGCACCTCGCCTTCGAGCTTGTCGGCCAGATCGCGATTCTCGCGCAGCGTGCGCCGGGCGTTCTCGCGCCCCTGCCCGAGCCGCTCGGCGCCGTAGGAAATCCAGGTGCCCGAGCGCACCAGGATTTCGTGGTCGATTCCGAGATCGATCAACTCGCCGGTGCGCGAGATGCCTTCGTCGAACATGATGTCGAACTCGGCCGCGCGGAAGGGCGGCGCGACCTTGTTCTTGACCACGCGCACGCGGGTGCGGTTTCCGACCACCTCCTCACGCTCCTTGATCGAGGCCACCTTGCGGATGTCGAGCCTCAGCGAAGCGTAGAACTTGAGCGCGTTGCCTCCCGTCGTGGTCTCGGGATTGCCGAACATCACCCCGATGCGCATGCGGATCTGGTTGATGAAGATCACCGTGCTGCGCGACTTGCTGATCGAGCCGGTCAGCTTGCGCAGCGCCTGCGACATGAGCCGCGCCTGCAGGCCGACATGCGCGTCGCCCATCTCGCCTTCGATCTCCGCCCGCGGCACGAGGGCCGCGACCGAGTCGATCACGATCACATCGACCGCTCCGCTGCGCACGAGCTGGTCGGCGATCTCGAGCGCCTCCTCGCCGGTGTCGGGCTGCGAGACGTGCAGGTTCTCGATGTCGACCCCGATCAGCTTCGCGTACGAAGGCTGCAGTGCGTGCTCGGCGTCGATGAAGACCGCCGTGCCTCCCCTCTTCTGCGCCTGGGCGATCATGCTCAGGGCGAGGGTGGTCTTGCCCGACGATTCGGGGCCGAAGACCTCGATCACCCGGCCGCGCGGGATCCCGCCGACGCCGAGCGCGAGGTCGAGGCCGATCGACCCCGAGGAAATCGCGTCGCTCTGCAGCGAGGGCGTGTCCCCGCCGAGACGAACGATGGCGCCCTTGCCGAACTGCTTCTCGATCTGGGCGATCGCGAGGTCGAGCGCTCGCGCGCGCTCAGGTCCCGCTTCCGATGTCATCACGCATGCTCCTTTCCGTCATTCCGGATCGCTTCCGGGTGAGCGGTGGCGCGCGTCGGCCGTCTCGAGCGGCGTGTAGACCGGCCCGCCGGGCGTCAACAAGCTTTTCATCAAGGCCATCCGGGAAATGCTAAAAGCCGCTGCGGGCGAAGTCAAACCCTCGCTCCCCGCGGGCCACGCGAAACGCGCGCCGCGCCGCACGCGCCCCAGCGTCACATGCGCGGAGAAGGGCTTGTCGCCCCGGCCGAAGCCCACCCGCACCAACTGCCGCTCCACGTCCGCGGCCAGCGCGCGTAGCGCTCCCCGCTCGTCGTCGATGCCCAGCCAGATAATCTGGGCCCGCCGGGTCGAAGGGAACGCGCCGAGCGCTTGCCAGCGCGTCTCGATGGCCTCCCACGCGTCCGCGCGCTCCTTCACGACCGCGCGCGCCCGCTCGAGTCCGGGCGCGTCGAGATCGCCGAAGAAGCGCAGCGTGAGATGGAGATTCGCCGGCGCGACCCACTTCACATCGCGATCGCCGTGGCGCTCGCGCAAACCCGCCAGCAGGCGCCCCGCCGACTCTACGGCGGAAGCGGGTAGCAGGAGCGCGAGAAACGAGCGGGTGCCCATCGGCTTCCTTTCCGGCCGGGGAGCGCGCGGGCGATCCAACGCCGCTCACTCCCCTCCTCGCACCGGGCCCCGCATCGCCAGCGCGGCGTCGAGACGGTCGAGCCGTTCCAGCAAGTGGAGCCACAGCACATTCAGGGCCAAGGTCACGGAGCGGTCCTGGATCATCGCCCGGCTGCCTCCCAACTGAAAGCGATAGCTGGCGCTCGCCGATTCCGTCGAGATTCCGCAATAGACCAGCCCGACCGGTTTCTCCGGCGAGCCGCCGTCGGGCCCGGCAATCCCGGTCGTCGAAATCCCGATGGAAGCGGCGAAGACGCGTCGCGCCCCGGCGGCCATCTCCAGCGCCGTCTCCGCGCTCACCGCCCCGTGCGCGGCGAGCGTGCGTGAGGAGACGCCGAGCAGCGCCTCCTTGGCGGCGTTGGCGTAGACGACCGCGTCGCCGAGGAAAGACTGCGAGCTTCCGGGGATGCGCGTCAGCGCGGCGCCGATCGCGCCTCCGGTCAAGGATTCCGCCACGCCGAGCGTGAGACCCCGTTCCCGGAGCTTCTTGAGCACTTCGCCCTCGAGCGAGGATTCGCCCACGCCGTAGAAGGCGGGCCCCAGTCGCGCGCGCACGCGCTCCTCGACTTCCCGCAGATCTTGCTCCCGGCCCACCGGCGCTTCCAGGCGCACGTCCACACGCCAGTGGTGCGGCAGGTAGGCTGCCGACATGCCTTCGCCCAGAAGCGGCTCCACCCACCCGGCCAGGGTCGTCTCGGAGATGTGGACGGCCCTCAAGGTGACATTCGGCCATGGCGCTCCCAGCTTCAGGCGGCGGATCTCGGCGCGGATCGCGCCGTCCAGGATCGCGGCCGCCTCTTCGCGCACGCCCGGGACGGCGAAGAGATGGCGGCCGTTCACCTCGAGATGAAAGCCGGGCGCCATGCCGACGGGGTTTTCGAGCGGCTCGGCGCCTTCGGGAAGCCAGGCCATCGCCTCGGCCATGGCGGGAAGCTTCATGCCTCGCGCGCGCATCTTCTCGCGCAGCGCCTCGAGGATTTCGGGGTGAAGGACATTCTTCCTCGACAGGAGCCCGGCCACGGCTCCCCGCGTGCGATCGTCGGGCGTGCCTCCGAGCCCGCCCGTCACGATCACGACTTCGCAGCGCGCGAGCGCGCTCTGCAGCGCCTCGCGGATCGCGCCGAGCTCGTCGGCCACCACCGTCTCGCGCGTCACGCGCATGCCTTCCTCGCGCAGCACGCGCACGATGACGGGCAGATGCGACTCGCGCGTGTGCCCGGCGAGGACTTCCCCGGCGATGACGATGACCTCGGCGGACATCGGTTCCTCCTGATGGCGCCGGCGGCTCGTGGCGCGCCCCGGCGACTCCCGGTTGCGTGGGCGGCTCGTGGTTGCCTCAGCCTCTCCGGGTTGCGGCTCGCAAGCGTCGCGTCAGAATCCCGGAATGATCGCCGCCGCGGCGGCGATCACGGCGAGCGTGTACGCCCCGGCGGCGAGATCGTCGGCCAGAATGCCCCAGCCCGCGCGCAGGGACTGCAATTGGTACACCGGAGGCGGCTTCAGAACATCGAAGACGCGAAAGAGGGCGAAGGCCGCCGCGAGATGGAGCGGGTCCCAGGGAATCAGCAAGGCGCCGAGAAGCATGCCCGCGACTTCGTCCATCACGACGGCGTGCGGATCGGAGCCGTACGAACGCTCGAGCGGGTTCGAACTCCACACGGTCGCGGCCGAGGCGGCGGCGATGGCCGCGAGGGTGAGCAGCATCCTGGCCGCCGTCCACGGGCCGCCGATGGCCCACAGGACCGCGGCGACCGCGAAGGAGGCGTAGGTCGCGCAGGGGCCGGGCAAGAGCCCGATGCCGGCCACGGAGCCGGCGAGCAGGGCAGGCAGAGGCGGGCGGGTGCCGTTTCCCGGAACGCGCGCACTCATCGGGCCTCCTCACGCGCGGGCCTGACGGGCCTCGCGAGCTTCGCGGCCTTCATGGGCTTCACGCGCTTCGCCCCGTCGCGCAGCGGGGCGGATGCAGTTGCGCAAGGGCGAGCTCGATCGCGGCTCGCAGCGCTTCGCGCACTCCCACGCCCGCCGGCGCGACGCCAAGGATCGCCCGGTGTCGGGCGGCATTGATGAGCGCGTCCAGCCGTTCGCACGGCACCGCCCCGGGCACATCGCGCTTGTTGTACTGGAAGACCAGAGGAATGCTCGCCACCGGACGGCCCGTCAGCGCGAGATTCTCCCGCAGATTGTCGAAGCTCGCGCGATTCTGGAAGAAGCGATCGGGCGAGCTGTCGGCGACGAAGACGATCGCGTCCGCGCCCTGGAGGACGATTCTGCGGCTCAGGTTGTACCGCGGTTGTCCGGGGACGGTGTACAAGTGAAAGCGGGTCTGCCAGGGGCCGATCCTTCCGAGATCGAGCGGCAAGAGGTCGAAGTAGAGCGTCCGCTCTCCATCCGCGGTGAGCGAAGTGAGCTCTCCGCAGCTGTCTTCGGGAAGCAGGCGGTGGAGAACTTGCAGATTGGTCGTCTTGCCGCCGAGGCCCGGGCCATAGTAGACGATCTTGCAGTGGATCTCGCGCCTGGCGAAGTGGATGAAGGCCATGGGATCGCCGACCTAGTGCGGCGCGTCGAAAAG
This sequence comes from uncultured bacterium, assembly GCA_964482205.1. GTDB lineage: Bacteria > Eisenbacteria > RBG-16-71-46 > CAIMUX01 > WJJG01 > JAZDGX01. The sequence continues at coordinate 191,502 of CAYZWI010000006.1, forward strand.
CCGCGCGAGTTGGGCGCTCGCTTGCGCCCCGAACGCCTCGCCGAAATCCTCTCCCTGCGGCCGGGGTCGAACGAGCCCCTCGTTCACCGCCGCCATGAGAGCGGGCGTCGCCTGCCGCACGCAGAAGCGCACCAACCCGAGAGTGGTCTCGCGATCGTAGGCGAGGCAGAGGATCGTGCCGTCGGTCACCTGCGCGAGATACAGGGAGAGGGATTCCCCCTGATGGGAGACGCTGTGGAACTGCTCTTCGCCGAGAATGCGCGCGAGCTCCTGGGTGGCGCAGAAGTCGGCCGCGAGCAGGGAAACGAAGGTGGTCACATCGAAGCGCGGGGCGTCGCCCACCCACGAGAGCAGGCGCCCCGCCGAATCCATGAGCAGCGCGGCGCGGCTCTGCGAACGCTTGAGAAGCCCGTCCAGAGCGCTTTCCACGCGCTCCAGCCCTCCGCCGAATCCTTCCCAGCGCAACGGTGACATGCCCGCCCTCGACCCGCTCCGCGGCGCCGCGCGAACCGCATGGCGCCGATCGCTCTTCGCTCATCAGAAGTGCCGGACGATTGGCCCATGTATGGGCGGGAGCTTCGGACCTGTCAAGAAGAAATGCCCGCGACCGGAACTCCGAGCGCGTGCGGCGCGCATGCGTGGGGCGCAAGTGCGCCGCGAGAGGCGGGAGCGCGCATGCGAGAGTGCGCGTGTGAGAGCGCGCGTGCGAGGGACGGGGGTGCGCATGTAAGCGGCGCGCGCGGGCGGGAGCGCGGTCAGGCTTCCTTGCGCCCTTCGAGCGCGCGAATCAAGGTCACCTGGTCGGAGAACTCGAGCTCGGAACCGACCGGCACGCCCCGGGCGATGCGCGTCACGCGCACGGGCAGTCCCGCGAGCAGCTCGGCGATCGCGTGGGCGGTCGCTTCTCCGCCGCTCGTCGGATTGGTGGCGAGAATCACCTCGCCGAATTCCCCGGCGCGCACCCGCTCGCGCAATTCCGGGAAACGAAGCTCGGCGGGGCCCACCCCGTCCGGCGGCGAGAGCTCGCCGCGCAGCACCTGATACAAGCCGCGAAAATGTCCGGTGCGCTCGATCAGGACCACATCTCCCGGTTGCTCGACCACGCACAGCAGCGAGCGGTCGCGTTTCGGGTCGGCGCACAGGTAGCAGGGCTGCGTCTCGGCGATGTTGCCGCATTCCCGGCAGGTGCCCACGCTCGTGCGCACATCCGTGATCGATTGCGCCAGCGCGAGCGCTTCTTCGCGGGACACGCGCAGCAGGTGGAAGGCGAGCCGGTGGGCCGTCTTGTTGCCGATGCCCGGCAGGCGGGCGAGATCGCGGACGAGGCTTTCCAGATATCGCGAGCTGTATTGCATGGAACGCTCAACCCGGGAAGCCGGGGAACTTCAAGCCGCCCGTCAAGCGGCCCATTTCGTTTGCCACCAGTTCGTCGACCTTCTTGCGCACTTCGTTGATCGCCGCGACGACCAGGTCCTCGAGCATCTCGACGTCTTCGCGGTCGACCACCTGGGGATCGATCTTCACGGAGAGGATCTCGTGCCTGCCGTTGGCGACGACCGTCACCATCCCTCCCCCGGCGGTCGCTTCCACCTGGCGCGTGGCGAGCTCTTCCTGCATCTGCGTCATGCGCGCCTGGGTCTCCTGCAGTTGCTTCAGCATTTTCGAGAAATCTCTCATCGTTCCTCCCCGGCGGATGCCGGCACGCATGCATCGGCGGACGGGCGTTTCCTCCGCCGGGACGCCTGGCCCGCTCTAGCGGGCCGGCCCCACGATGTCACCGTCCATCAAGTCCGCGATCTCGCGCACTCTCGCGTGCCCGCCGCCCGACGCGCGCCCGCGCGCCGTCTTGGCCGCGCCATCCTTGGCCGCTTTCGAATCGGGCGCCTCGCGCTTCTCGCCCTTCTCGGCGGATCGCCCCGCGGAAGGGTCGGGCGATCTTCCCCGGCCCGGGTCGTCCGGCCCGCGTCCGGAATCGCTCTTCTTCTTCGGCGGCACTCCCTTTGGAGAAGGCTGCGCCGCGCTCGCTTCCGCCTTATCGCCCTCATCGAGGAAGCGGATCCCGGCGGGCTGGCCGAGCACTTCCTCCAGGAACCGAAGGATGTGACGCCGGTTCGCCGGCTGCTCCAGCTGTTCGCGCTTGAAGCCGTTGACATCGTCGAGGCGAACGAGCAGCCGGCCCTCCTCCATGCTCACCGCCACGCTGTCGTGAAGGCAGGAGGCCAGGAAGGCTTTGCCGCCTCCCTTCAGACGCGCGATCGTCTCTTCCCACTGCCCCTGGAGGCCCGACGAAGCGCGCGCGACCGAAGACGCTGTGGAAGCGGGCGCATCCGGCGCGCGCCCATCGACCGGCGGGCCGGCCGCCGCCTGGGCGGGCGCCGGGCGCGGCGCGAGCGGCTCGCCGCCGGCCTTGACGGCCCCCCGTCCGGCGTCGCGCGGATTCGAGGCAGGCGCCTCGCCCGGCGAGCCTTCCACGCGCAGGCGCTCGAGCAGGCGCGCGAGCTCGACCGCGCGCGGCAGCGCGGCCATCTCCGCGAGGGCGACTTCCAGATGCACGCGGGCGTGGGGAGAGCGGCGCATGCGCGGCCCGGTGTCGAGCAGGATGCGCAGCCATCGCAGCGCGTCGCCCGCCTTCACCTGCCCCGCCTGGCGCGAAAGCTCGGCCGCTTCCTCGCCCGTCATGTCGAGGGTGCCCGCCAGCTCGCGATCCATCGCCACCCAGAGGAGATTGCGGAAGTGATGGACGAGCTCGTCGGCGAGTTCCTGGAGGTTCAACCCTTCGCGGTAGGCCTTGTCCAGCTCGAGCAGCGCGGCGCGCGAATCACCCGCGACCACCGCCTGCGAGAGGGCGAAGTAGAGCGCGTTTCCCGCGAGGCCGAGGATCTCCTGCACCTGCGCGACCGAGAAGGGGCCGGCACCGCCCGCCGCGACCTGATCGAGGAGCGTGAGCGTATCGCGCACGCTGCCTTCCGCCTTGCGCGCGATCAGGCGCAAGGCCCCCTCCTCGATCGCGATGCCTTCGGCGGAAGTGATGCGGGCCAGGTTTTCGACGAGCTCGACCACCGTCAGGCGTCCGAAGTCGTGGCGTTGGCACCGCGACAGGATCGTCGCCGGGAGTTTCAAGGGTTCGGTGGTGGCGAGCAGGAAGTAGACGTGCGCGGGGGGCTCTTCGAGCGTCTTCAACAAGGCGTTGAAGGCGTCGGTCGTCAGCATGTGCACTTCGTCGATGATGTAGACCTTGGCGCGCACGCTCGCCGGAGCGTACTTCACGCTCTCGCGCAGCGAACGCACATCGTCGATGCCGCGATTGGAGGCGCCGTCGATCTCGAGCACATCGAGGCAGTGGCCCTCGGTGATCGAGCGGCAGGCGTCGCACTCGTTGCAGGGCTCGGCGGCGGGCCCGCGCTCGCAGTTCAACGCCTTCGCCAGGATGCGCGCCATCGAGGTCTTGCCGACGCCCCGCGGCCCGGCGAAGAGATAGGCGTGGCTCAAGCGGTGGCTCTCGAGGGCGCTCGTCAGCGTGAGGGCCACGTGACGCTGCCCCACCACTTCATCGAAACGCTGCGGGCGCCACTTGCGCGCCAGCACCAGATAGCTCGTCGCCATCCCCGCCCCCTCGAACGCCCAGGACCCGCAGGAGAAGAGCAAGAGAAAAGGAACCGTGCACCCTTCTTCGCTCGCCTATTCCGTCCCCAAGACCCGACTGGTGGCTCAGGCCAGGGCAATCTGCGGCACCCGGCGGAGACCGTTTACCGCTGCTACCTCCCGGTCCTGACGGGGTTCACGGGCCGCCGTCGCGCAGAGCCTGACCGTCGGCGCCCCTGGCCAGGGATGAGGAAAGAAATCGGGATCTGGGAAGGGACTTCGACCCCGCTATAGCGGATTGCGGGTTACAGGGCACCGCTGACTCCCCATCTAGCACGGTTCCTCAACCGCGCGTCCCTCACATGGACGGTGGAGATGAGCAGATTCGAACTGCCGACCCCCTCGTTGCGAACGAGGTGCTCTCCCAGCTGAGCTACATCCCCATGTGCCCGGCGCCGCTGAGGCGATCGCGCCGCGGCTTCGCCGAACCAATCGACGGCGGAGAGACTGGGATTCGAACCCAGGAGGCGCAATGCGCCTACACGCTCTCCAGGCGTGCTCCTTAGACCACTCGGACATCTCTCCGAAAACGACGAGGCGCGCCTTCCGAGCGGTCCCGCCCGCGACGCGGCCTCACATCGACGCGGGCCCCGCCCCGCCGGGACCGCCCCGCGAGCCTTCGCGCAACGCGCGGAAGAAGTCCCGCAGCAACTCGCCCGCCTCGTCCGCGAGCACGCCAGCGTCGACGCGAAGAGTATGATTCAAGCCGGAAACGGCCGTCAAGTCAAGGCGCGACCCGCAAGCGCCGAACTTGGGCTCGGGCGCTCCGTAGACGACGCGCGCCACCCGGGCCAGGTAGAAGGCGCCCATGCACATCGTGCAAGGCTCGACGGTCACATAGGCGGTCGTGCCCGCGAGACGCCAGGTTCCCCGGCTGCCCGCCGCAGCTGAAATGGCGAGGATCTCCGCGTGCGCGGTGGGATCCTGCAGCTCCTCCACGCGATTGCGGCCGCGCCCGAGGATGCGCCCTTCCTCGACCACCACGCACCCGACCGGCACTTCTCCGCGGCTGCCCGCCTCCTTGGCTTCCGCCATCGCGAGGCGCATCCAACGCTCGTCGTCGCCGAAATCGATACCGGAAGGGAAGATCTTTTCTCCCGAAGCGCCGCCGCCGGTCATCGCATGAGGGCCTGGGTCAGGGCCGTGGCGACTTCCTGGGCGACATTCTCGATCGGGGGCGCGCTCTGGTCCTTTTGCGTCGAACGAATGGTCTGCGAACGCTGGCGTTCGCGCCGGCGGATGTTCTGCTCGTGGTCGTCGTCCGACATGATCGGCATCGCTTCCTCTTCTTCCGTCTTCGACGAGCGTTTTCTCCAGATGCGCTTGCCGTCTTCCCCCGAGTAGATCTCGAGGCTCGCGGTCACGCGCGTGTAGGGCGACTGCTCGCTGCCGCGCGCCGCCGCCGCTTCGGTCCATTCGTCGATCGTGCCGACGAGAATGCCGTCCACTCCGAGCGCCTGGCACAAGGCCGGCAGGCGCAGGGGATCGACCTTGGCCGACCGTTGCCAGAAGCCGCGCACCTCGTCGATCAGCCCGGACTCGCTCTCCGTCTGAGCCCGCCTGTCCACTTCGGTCAGGTCCATGACGGTGAACTTCTGCCCGCCCGACGTCATCCGTTGCTCGATCAGGCGTTCGAAGGTCTGGATCGCCTCGCGAGATGCATTCGACGAAATGCCGAGGAAGGCGACCGTCTTGAGGCTGTCGAGACCCGCATCGGTGGAGGGCGCGATCTGGGTGACGGGGTCGCCGGCGGTCTGCTGGCGGCAGCCGATCGGCGCGGCGAGAAGACCGGCGAGGCACACGAGCATGAACCGCTTCATCGAAGACCTCCCTGGAGAGGGGAACGGCGAAGGACCGCCCGTCACGGGCAGCCCAGACGAGGGGAGCCGGTCCGGAAGCTGCGCGCCCAGGAGGATTCGAACCCCCAACCTTCTGATCCGTAGTCAGATGCTCTATCCAGTTGAGCTATGGGCGCGATTCGTCCGCGGAGAGGGCGAGATTCGAACTCGCGGTGAGCCGTTTAAGCCCACAACACATTAGCAATGTGCCGCCTTCGACCACTCGGCCACCTCTCCCGAATTCCAGGCCGGTGAGCCTACCGGGGAAGCGCTTCACTGTCAACCACCCTGCAAGGAGGAATCGGGGTCCGGAAAGGTTGGACGGGCCGATTCGCGCGGCGGCGAAAGCAGGGCGCCCCGGATGAGCAGCCGCCGCGCCCTACTTGCGGCGTCCGCCGGCGTGCTTGCCTCCCTTGGCGGGCGACCCGGCCCGTCGCTTTCGCGAACGAGCCTGCAGGGCCTCGATTCTGCGCGCCTGCTTGCGAAGGCCACGCCTACGCTTGGCCTCGCGCGCCTCTTCCGGAGAAGACGGCGCATCCGCTCCTCCCCCGCGTTCCTTCTCCTCCGACGCGCGCGCGATGCGCGAAGCGCCGGACTTCGAAACGGGCGGAGCGAACGGCTTCGCGACGCCGGAGGGAACGCGCGACCGCGCGCGCGACGAACCCCGGCGCACCGGCGGCTCCCCCTGGTCATCCGCGTCGCTCGGCCGTTCGTCCGCGCCGCGGCCGGGCGCGAAGCGCGCGAGCCAGCGGCGGCGGGCCCGCTGCTCGTGCGAACGGTCGCCGCTCTTGGGGCGGTGGAGTTGCTCCTGGTGATGCGCGAGCAATTGGGCGGCGATTTCCTCGGCGTCCTCGGGAGGAAGCGTTTTCTCTCTTCTCGCCTTCTCCTCGCTCGACGGCGGGCTCGGCGGCGCGTCGATGCGCCGGGCGAGGAAATCCGCCACCTCGTGCACGTGCGCCGAGCGCGGCAGACGCGCAGCGAGACGCGCGTCGTTGGTGACCACCGACACGCCCCTTCCTCGTTTCGCGGCCGCCTGCGCGAGATCCACGATCCGATCGTCCGCCGGCCGGGAGAATTGAATGCGGATCGGGGAGCCGCCCCGCTCGCTCGCGCCCGGGGCATCCAGGTCCCCGTCGTACACGAGATGCAGAGGATGGATCAGACGGCCCGCGAAGGGCAGGAGGAGCGCTTCCAATCCGGCGCGCGCCCCCGCCTGGTCCCCCGCTTCGTGAAGGGCGCGCAGAGGCGTCAACGCGTAGATCGCGTTATGGCCGTCGACGATCCAGAGTTGTCCCGCCCGGCTTTCGGCCATCGCCTCTCTTCCAAAGCTGTCGCGCGCAATTCAGCGGCGCAAACAGGATCTCGAATCCCCGCCCCGGACCTTCATTGTAGAAAACGCCTGCCGGCCGCGCACGCGTGAAGTCGCGCGAGCCGCCGCCCTGCGGCCGGGGCGGGCGGAAAAAACGGGCAGCGCCCGAAGCGAACCGCCCGGGCGCTTGCGCGAACCGATGCGAGGCGACGGGGACTAGAGAGACGGGGCCCCGTTCACCAGCGTCGGCGTGATGAAGATCAGCATCTCTCTCTTCTCCGCCCGCTTGTCGCTCGACCTGAAGAGATGGCCGAGCACCGGAATCTTGCTGAGAACGGGAACGCCCCGCTGGTATTCGATCTCGCTCGTCCGGATCAGGCCGCCAATCACCGCGGTCTCTCCGTTGCCGACGAGCACGCGCGTGTCGGCTTCCGTCGTCGTGAACACGACTCCTCCCTGGGCCGTCGATTGGGACGAGAGGTCGCTCACCTCGGGATGGATGTCCATCGTGATCAACCCTTCGGTGTTCACATGCGGCGTGACCTCGAGCGTGATCCCGACCTTCTTCAGTTCGGTGATCGCGTTGCCCGCGTAGTCGAGCGTGATCAGAGGCACTTCCTTGCCGACCAGGATGCGCGCCATGCGGTTGCTGACCGTCGTGATCCTCGGCGCCGAGACGATTTCCGCCTCGTTGCTCTGCTCGAGAGCCTGGAGCTTCGCGTCGATCTCGCCGAAGGAACGGATCACGCCGATGCGCACGTCGCCCACCGGATCGATGATGTCGTCGGCCTTCACGCTCGCCGATCCGCTCGCGTTGGCGCTGGACGAATGCAGATCGTCAACCGTCCAGCGGATGCCGAGCTGCCGGGCCGCGAATTCGTCGACATCCATGATCTTGGCCGCGATCTCCACCTGGATGGTTTCGCTGTCGAGACTGCGGACCATTTTCTCCAGTTCTTCCAGGCGCGGCGCGATGTCGGTCAGGATGACCGCGTTGGTGCGGGGATCGACTTCCACATGGCCGCGCGGACTGGTGCTCTTCGACAGGGTCTCCTGGAGTTCTTTCGCATTGGCGTAATTGACGAGCACAACCTGCGTCATGAGCGGCATGTACTCTTCCTGCTTGCGGGCGGCCGATTCCAGCGCGATCGCTTCCTCGCGAGCCGTCTTCACGGTCGCGATGCGAATGATGGCGCCGTTCTCGTCGTAGGTGAGCCCGCTCGCCTGACAGACCGCATCCAGCATGTCCCGCCAGTTGAGATCGATCGCCCGCATGGTGACCGAGCCGGCCACATTGTTGTCGGCGACGATGTTCAGGTCCGCGTATTCGGCAATCGAGCGCAGCACCCCGTGGATATCGGCCGCTTGCACATCGAGGCTGAAGGTGGGCAGCGGCTCGGCCCCGCGGTGAGGAAGCGGCTCGCGCGCCGTGAGCCGCGTGGAAGCCTGCGCCAGGGCCCCGGCCGTCGTCGCGGAAGCGGGAGCGCTGTTTGCGTCCGAGGCCTGAGAGGGCGCGAGGAGCCGTTCAGCGGCATCGGCCCCCGAGACGAGCCCCGCCACACGCATACCGGCCGGGTCCGTCGCAAGCTCCGCGACCGGCGCCCGAGGCGGCGCAGCCGTTTGCGCGGAGGGCGGCGGCGCACTTCCGGCGGCGGACAGCGGCCGCGGATGCATGGATGCGGGCGCGGTCGATTGCGCGAACGATGACGTCCCCGGTTGCGTCCAGGGCGGCGTGCCCTGCCGTCCGGCCGGCGTGGTCTTCTTGTGCGCCTTTGCGGCCAGCGGCATGGGTCGGGAGGCTGTGAGCCACGACCAATTGATGCGTTTGGCGGCCGGCCGTTCCGACAAGCGACGCGCGGCCTTTTGCGTGCGGGCGTTGGTTTGCGCCTGCGCGTGCAGCGCCGCCTGCGCCTGAGGCTGCGCTTGTGCCTGCGTCTGCGGCTGCGCCGGCGCCTGAGTTTGTGACGGCGTCTGTGTGGGAGCCTGAGCCTGAGCCTGCGCCCGAGACTGCGCTCGTGTCTGAGGCTGCGCTTGCGTCTGAGGCTGCGCCGGAGCCTGAGGCTGCGCTTGCGCCTGAGGCTGCTCCGCGGCCGTGATCTCGACTCTCACGCGCGCCCCGTCATGAACGAGGCGGCAATGCGCTCGCGCGCTCGTCTCGATGACATACCGCACGACCGGCCGGCCCTCGCGCTCCCTCGTCCCCCATCGCGCTTCCCGCACGAGCCCGGTTGCCGAGCTCCAGGAGAGGGGAACCGCTCCGTCCGCCCCGACGAGATCGAGCACGACCCGATGCGGCCCTTCCATCTGGAAGAGGTCGGGAGTGAAGGCGCTCGTGCCGAGCACTTCAAGCACGGCGCCGTCCGAACCGAGCGGCGTCAGCGTGACATTGGCCACCCGGGCGAATCCTCCGGCGACGGCGCCGTCTTCCGTGGCGGGCGTCGCTGCGCTCGATTCGGCTGACGCGGTCACGCAACTCCCGCCCGCGGCCAGCGCGATTGCGATGAACAGGACCTGGATCCGGAGCCGTGCGGCGCGCTCAACGCTCATGGCTTTCCTCCTCGGCGGACAAGATCGGGATATCCACCCGGCGCGACCTGCCGAAATGGTATTGGACGACGGTAATGCCTTCGGGCGAGATGGCCGTGATGCGTCCGTCCCGCAAGCGGTCCCCTACCCTGAGCAGCAAGCATTCTCCTTGCGGCGTCTGCGCGAGAGCGAAGCGGTCCAGGGGCCCCCACAGGACGCCGACGACCGTGATCTCTTCGACTCCCGGCTCGTCGGTGGGGCCTTCCTTTTCGTCGATGAGCGGCGCGAAGGGATCGCGTTTGCCGCCGCTTCGATACAGGTAGGGCTCCGGGTGCAGCCATCGCTCCAAGGTCGCTCCGTCCACGACCGGGGCGTCTCCAGGAAGCGCCGCGACGGCCGCATGGCTTTCGTCGACGGCTCGCGCTTCCGCGCGCACCGCCCCGCCCGCGCCGGTGGGCGGAGCGCCCGCGGTCTGCTTCCCCGCGTGCGCGGGAACGGCCGCCAGCGCCGCGACGACGCCCACGGCAATACCCAGCGAAACCGCCCCCATTTTCATTCGTGATTTCCGGCGAGGCTTCATTCCAGGCTTCCTCCCGGCTTGCCCGCGGTCGCCCGGACGGCGTTCGCGGACGATTCTTCCCGCCCTTTCACCAAACGCTTGACGGCGCTTCCCACGCCGCCCTCTTCCTTCGCGGTCTCTTCCTGCGTAACGGCCTGGACGGCCGCCTCACCGAGGACATACGCGCTCACGAAGAAATGCGCGCGCGCCGTGGGCCCGCCTTCTTCGTCGTCGCTGGAAGGCGCCTCTTCGATCTCGAGATTCTGGATGTGGACGATGCGATCCATCTGCGAGAGCTGGTTCAGAAAGCGGCCGATGCGGTGGTAGCTGCCTTCGACCCGGATTTCGACCGGCTTCTCCGCGTAGAAGGAATGGCCGACCATCGCTTCGGGCTTGAACAGCGTGAACTCGACGCCGCTTTGCTGGCCGCGGTAGGCGATCTCGTGAAGAAGCGCCGTGATTTCGGTCTCGTCCGGCAGCAGGCGCCGCGCCCGCGCCCATTGCGCGATGAGAAGCTCATGGCGCGCCTCCATCTCGGGCAGCTCGGCAGCCATTCGCCGGGCCCGCTGGACATCGAGAGCGAGCTTCTCGCTCTTGCCTTCGAGATCGCGGATCTCGGCGGCCCGGGCATAATGGGTGACGGGCAGGAGCGCCGTTCCGAAGTAGACAAAGAGCAGACCCGCCGCGACGAGCCCAAGGAGGACAAATTTCGCGGCGCGTGGATTCTGCAGTTCCATGGGAGCTTCTCCCCCTCTCCTGTCCGTCCTTGCGCTTGCGCGCGGACCGTCTCGATGCGCGTTCTTCGGCTCGACGAGAATGCTTGGCGCGCGGCGCTACAAGTCGCGCACCATCTGCGCGCTGACCGAGAAGCCGATCGTGTGGTTCTCTCCGATGTCCTTGCGCTCAGTGATCGTGAGGTCGACATCCTGATAGACGGGCGTTTCTTCCAGGCGGCGCATCAACTCGGCCACGACCATGTTCGAAAAAGTGATCCCTTCGAGCTCGAGGCGCGCGTTGCCTTCCTGGCGCATGCGGGTGAGCCACAGATTCGCCGGCACCTGCAGGCAGAGCTCGTCCATGGCGCGCACCGGGAAGGAGCGCTCCTGGTTCAACTGGCGGATGAGATCGAGGCGCCGCTCGAGGTCCGCCTGCTTGCCGCGCAACTCCCCGATTTGCTGCAGGCGGGGCGCGAGCGTGCGTTGCTCCTGCTCGGCCACCTGGATGTCGCGCCGCAGCGTCTGCAGGCGCGTTTCCTGATGCCAGAAGAGGCCGACCGCCGGAACGACGAGCACGAGCCCGATGGCGAGCGGAAGCAGGAACTTCGCTCGCGGAGGAGCGCCCAGGTCGTGTTCGACGACCCGCTCTTCGACCGGCAGCAGATTGACGCTGATCACGCGGGTCACTCCTTTCTGAGGGCAAGCCCGATGCCGACCGCGAGAGCGGCGGAACGCGGCTCCCCGGCGCCTGCCCCACCCGTCCGGCGTGCGCCGGGCAGCGAGGCGAGCGGATCGAGAAGGGCGACGGATGCAGACTGGCGGCTGGCGAGCAGCGGGATCAGGCCCTCGATCAAACCGCCTCCTCCGCACACCAGCACGCGATCGATGCCTTCGGCCTCTCCCGAGGTGCGCAGGTGATTCAGCGCCTTGTCGAGATTCGTGGAGAGGTCGTCGGCGAGCCCCTCGAGCGCTTCGCGGCGATCGGCGCCGAAGGCCTCCTCGCGGACCGCGCGCTCGGCCTCTTCGCGACTCAGGCAATGGGCCTTCTGCACCGCTTGCACGAACGACATCCCGCCCATCGACAGGTCCTGGGTGTAGAGCGGCATGCCGTCGCGGGCGACGACGAGGTTGGTCACATCGGAGCCGATGTTCATCAGCGCGACCGTCTCGCCCGGGGCGCTCATCGCGCAGCATTCGAGCAGGTTGTGCAGGGCGAAGCAGTGGACGTCGACCGCCTCAACGGTGAGCCCCGCCTCGCGCAGGACTTCGGCGCGATGGAGCACGAGATCGCGCTTGGCCGCCACCAGGAGCGCCTGCATCTGGCGCGGGCCCGGATCGGCGTCGAGCAACTGGAAATCGAGCGAGACATCGTTCAAGTCATAGGGAACATGCTGCTCGGCTTCCCACTGGATGGCTTCCGCCGCCTCGTCGCGCGTCATGCGGTCCATGGTGATCTTCCTCACGATCACGCCACGGCCGTGGATGCCGGCCACCACGCGCCGGCGCGAGATGCCGCACGAGGAGAAGAGCTCGCGAATCGCGCCGACGACCGCCTGGCGGTCCATGATCTCGCCGTCGACGATCACGTCGGGAGGCAGAGGAGTCTCGCCGAAGCGCATGACGCGCACGGCGTCCTCCCGGCGCTCCACTTCGACCACCTTGATGCTGCTCGCTCCGATGTCCAGTCCGACGCGGGTCTTTTCTCGGGAAAACACCATGCAATCCTCCTTGCCCGAGGAGGGTGGGCCGCGACCACCGCGTTCGAGCCGCGGGGCCTCCTTCCCTGGTTATCGTCCGCGGTTCGCGAAACCTAAGCTCCGGGAAAGGGCTGTAGGCGGCCACCGGAGGCCGGAACCGCGGTCAATCCGGGAGCCGGTAGCCGAGCGCGGCCAGGCGCTCCCGGGCAATCCTGCGCACCTCTGCGTTCTCGCTTTCGCGGGCGACGGCGGCCCACAGTTCGGCCGCGATCTCGGACCGCCCGGCCCGCTCGCCCGCCGCGGCGGCGAAGCGGGCGACATACTCGGGCGCGCCGGGCATGGCCGCCGCGCGCCGAAGAGGAGGAAGCGCGTGGTCCCAATCCTTCGTATAGGCGAAGTGCAGGAATCCGAGCTCGAAGCAGAGCAGCCAGGAACCGGGGTTGGCCTTCACCCCGCGCTCCAGCAGCGCGACCGCGGCATCGTTCTCGCCCGCTTCCGCGAGAATGAGCGCGCCGAAGAGATACGCGTTCTCGAAGGCGGGATCGCATTCGGTGATCACGCGAAAGAGATGATCCGCGAGCGGGTAGCGGCGGTCGCTCAGACGATGGCGCCCGTAGTACTGGATGGCCGCGAGCCAGGCGAGATCGGCGACGAAGTGACGGCGCCCGAGCGAGAGTTGAGGCAGCAGGCGGCCGGAGGGAAAGAGCGCCAGTTCCACCCCGTCGTGCGCGCGATCCCTGCGCAGCGCGAATTGCCTCTCGGCCAGGCAGGCCAGGCCGGCCGTCGCAACCAGCAGCGCGGCCGCCAGAGCCGGCATCGCAAACGAACGGCCCAGACCCACGCGGGATGCGTTCTGCTTCCAGCCGATCATGAAAACTCCCGCCGCCGGAAGGCAAGCGTTCCGGCGGTGAGCGCCGCCGCCGAATAGAGCACGGCGTAGGCCGTCGCCCAGAGCACCTGCCCCGCCGGCGGATGGATGCCGTGCACCGCTTCGAGCGAGTAGCGATAGAGATCGAGGCGCGGGACCGTGTAGAAGAGCGTCTCGAGCGCGCGCGCCGCGACGCCGTTCGAGGAGAGGCGGGCCATTTCGAGAATGCTGGGGGCCGCGTGTCCGGCGACGAAGAGCCCGATCAGGAAGAACGCGGCCAGGGCGGAGCTCGTAAACACCGTGAGCAGCATGCTGAGCGCCGCCAGGATGGCGAGCTCGAGAAAGGCGTAGTATCCGGCGACCGCGAGCGAGCCGTCGAAGGCGTATCCGGAGACGAGCAGAACGAGGGCCAGCACGCCGACCATCCCGACGACTCCGGCTCCGACGACGGCCACCGTCCCGAAATACTTGCCCAGAATGAGCTCGCCCCTGCGAAGCGGACGCGCGAGCAGAAGGAGGATCGTCTTGCGTTCGATCTCCTTCTGCACGACCCGCGTTCCGAGCGTGAGCAGCAGCAGGAAGCCGAAGAGGGTGGCCAGGGTGAGCCCGGCGTCGATCGTGATCCGCCGCCCTTCGCCCAGCGCGAGCGGATCGATCAGCCGCGAGAGCGCGAGCAGGACGAGCAGCGCGAAGGCCAGTCCGCGGAAGACGCGCTCACGCAAGGCATCGAGCAGCGTGTGACGCGCAAGCGAGAGCACCGCCCGCGCACAGCGCGTCCGCTCACGCGCCCACGCCAGTCCGGTCGGTTCCTTCATCGCCTTCCCCTTCTCGCGCGGCCGTGATCAGGCCGCGAACGAGGCGCCTTCGCCATCTTCGCCGCGCCGCGGCGCGCGGGAAGCGCAACCCGCCCGCGCGGCATCCGTGGCGGTCAGCCGGGCGTAGAATTCCTCGAGCGTCTCCCTGCACGGCGAGAGGCTCACGATCTCGACTCCGCTTGCGATCCAATGCGCGAGGAGCCGTTGCATGGCCGCCGGTTCCATCGCGGACAGACGAAGCCACACGCGCCCGCTCGCGTCGTCCTGGCGAATCCGCTCGCCGCCGGCGACGGGCGTGCCGTCAGGCAACCGGCAGGCGTCCGGCGCGGCGCCGGGGGCGCGCCGAAGTTCGATCACATGGCCGCCGCTCTCCGCGCCGAGCAGTTGGTCCATGGAGCCGCAGGCGAGCAGCCGTCCCTGGCGCAAGATCGCTAGCCGGTCTGCGAGCTGCTCCACATCGGGAAGGATGTGGGTGCTGAAGACGACGGCTTTGCCCCGTGCGCGCGCGCGCCGCAGAAGCTGTTTCAGCGCCAGCCGCGCTTCGGGATCGAGCCCGCTCATCGGCTCGTCGAGCAAGAGAAGCGGCGGATCACCGATGAGCGCGCCCGCCAGGGCGACCCGCTGCAGCCAACCGCGCGAGAGGCGGCGCACGGGAGCGCCCAGCTTCTCCTCGAGCCCGCACGCCTTCGCGACCCGCTCGATCTCCGCGCGTGTGCGCGAACCGGGCACGCCGCCGAGGTCCGCCAGCAGGCGCAGGGTCTCGCCGACGGTGAGGAACGGGTAGAGATAGGGTTGCTCGGGTTGAAAGCCGATCGCCGCGCGGGCGCGCAGATCGCCGAAGGCAACGCCGTGCGCCGCCCCGCTACCGGAAGTCGGGCGCAGGAGGCCCAGCGCGATCTTGAAGAGCGTGCTCTTGCCCGCCCCGTTCTTTCCGAGGAGCGCGAAGGTTTCTCCCTCTCGCACTTCGAAGCTCACGCCGTCGAGGGCGACCGTCCTGCGATTCCACCCCGAGCGAAAGACCTTGCGCAGGTCTCGGAATTCCAGAACGGGCCGCCCGGGCGCGTCACGCGGATCCGGCATGCACTCACCTCGATCCCCTTGACCGCATGGGTCCCGGCGCCGACGAACGCCGTCTCGTAGAAGATCGGCCCGGCGGAAAGCGGGCTTGAGAAGCGGGGGGCGGCGGAAAAAACGAGCGGGGCCCCGCGATCGCTCGCGGGGCCCTCGGGTTCGCCCTGGCTACGGGAGGACTAGCCGTTGCTCAATTCCAGCACGACGCCGTCTCCGTCGGGGCCGGATGTGGCCGTCTCGCCGTAGGTCTCGATCGTGTAGATGCCTGCGGCCAGCGCATAGCCGACATTGCCCTGGCTGAAGCCGGGAGCGGCGATCGCAATCGGGGTCCCGGTGAACGGATTGTTCGGATACACGCCTCCGGGGAAGAGGGCGGCGTCGATGTCCGCGAGCACGGGATAGGTTCCATTGCTGCGCACGGAGAAATCTTCGACGACGAGCTGGACCGAGTGGGCGTTCGCCTTGCAGCTGCCCTCTTTCGCCCGGTTGGTCATCGAAATGTAGTTGGGGATGGCGACCGCGGCGAGAATGCCGATGATGACCACCACGATCATGAGCTCGATCAAGCTGAAGCCCTTGCTGTTCCCGAACATGAGACACCTCCGATCCGGAAGACCCGCCGCGCGCCTTGCGCGTGCGACCTGGCTACCCCTCTCTCAGATCCAGCCCTCGCACCTTGCTTGGGCCTCGGTTGCGCCGACAGCCGGAAAGGTGCAAGAGCGGTGCCAAGACGCCGGCCGGGCGCACGATCTTGGAAAGCGGTTGCCTCGCAAGAAATTGCGGCCTGCGCCGCACCCGCCGGCCGGCCGCGAGGAAGGCGGCCGCCGCCGCGCGGGGACTGCACCTTGCATGCGCCGCGCGTCAAATCGCCGCTTTGCGCCGGCCGCATGCAATTTGCCTCGCGATTCTCGAAGGGCAGGCCGGCAGGCTCCGGGCTGGCGGTGGGACGCGTTGGCAAGGCAATCGAACGGCAAACGGATGGGAAGAACCGGGTCGGACGCGCCCGCAGCCTTCGGCCTCACTGCGCCCGGCCCCGCCGGCGGGACGACCCGGGAGCTTCTAGGCGGCCGCCTCGTCGCCCTCTTCGTCCATGCCCGGCTTCTCGCTGATGCCGTAGGCGAGGAGCTTGCGATAGAGCGTCGAGGCGTTGATGCCGAGGATGTCCGAGGCGCGCTTCTTCTGCCACTGGGTGTAATTGAGAACCTTCAGGATGTATTCGCGCTCGAGCTCGTCCAGGCTCATCGTCGGCGCGTCGATCGAGAAGCTGCTCTTGCGCTGCGGCCCCTGCAGGACGCGTTCGGGCAAGTCGTCGACCGAGATCGTAGCGCTTTCGCTCAGGATCACGGCGCGCTCGATCACATTCTCGAGCTCGCGCACATTGCCGGGCCAATCGTAGCGCAGCAGCGCCTCAATGGCGGCGCGTACGATCTTCTTCGGCTTGCCGCCCTGCGCCAGCCGTTCGAGGAAGTGATCGACGAGAAGCGGAATATCTTCCGTCCGCTGCCGAAGTGACGGCAGGCGCAGCGGAATCACATTCAAGCGATAAAAGAGATCGGTGCGGAAGCGTCCTTCGCTGACCGCCTTCTCCAGGTCCGCGTTGGTCGCCGCGACCAGGCGCACATCGATCTCGACCGGTTCGCTCGAACCGATCGGAATGATCTCGCGCTCCTGCAGCGTGCGCAGCAGCTTCACCTGGGTGGCCGGGGCCATCTCCCCCACTTCGTCGAGGAAGAAGGTGCCGCCCGCGCAGGCGGCGAAATGCCCCGTCTGGTCCTTCACCGCTCCCGTGAAGGAGCCGCGCTTGTGCCCGAAGAGCGTGCTCTCGAGCAGGTCGCGGTGGAGCGCGCCGCAATTGACCGAGAGGAAGGGCCCCTTCGCCCGGCGGCTCTGGTAGTGGATCTCGCGCGCGATCAGTTCCTTGCCGGTCCCGCTCTCGCCGTAGATGAGAATCGTCGCTTCGGTGGTCGCGACTTTCTCCACCATCCGGAAGACCTTCAGCATCTCCTCGGATGTGCCGATGATCCGGCGCTGCTGATGGCCCTTGCGCAGTTGCCACTTGAGCGCCTGGTTCTGATGGCGGACGCGGCTCATC
This sequence comes from uncultured bacterium, assembly GCA_964482205.1. Classification (GTDB taxonomy): domain Bacteria; phylum Eisenbacteria; class RBG-16-71-46; order CAIMUX01; family WJJG01; genus JAZDGX01. The sequence goes on from CAYZWI010000006.1 coordinate 208,635, forward strand.
TCGAGCGCGTTTCCGACGACGAGCAGGATCTCTTCGTTGCGGCTGTTCTTCTCGACCAGTTGAAAGGCCCCGCGCCGGGCCGCTTCGGCCGCCACGCGCTCCGAGCCGAACGCGGTCAGGATGACGACGGGAAGGTCGGGGTGCTTGCCGTGGATGCTGTCGAGCACGCTCAGCCCGTCGACGCCCGGCATCTTCAGGTCCGCGATCACGAGGTCGAAGTTCTCGCGCTCGACGCGGCTCACCCCGTCGGCGCCGTTCTCTTCGGCCACTACCTCGTGGCCTTCGGCCTCGAGAAGCATGATGAGAAAGCGGCGCATGCTCGCTTCGTCGTCGATGACGAGGATGCGCTCACGCCGGCGCGTCGTGTTGTCGCTGGCTTCCATCAAACGCCTGCTTTCCGTCATTCCGTTGTCTCGCGCGGTGAGAGAACCGTGAACCACGGCCGGCTCCCTCGCGAACGCCGCGCCGCGTGCGCTCCCGGCCCGGATGGGCTAGGCCGCTTCTTGCCGCGCGCGCGAAGCGCCGGGGCCCTCCGTGGGAAGTTCTACGACCAGCGTCGCCCCGCCTTCCCTTCCGCTCTCGAGGGCCAGACGCCCCTCGTGCTCTTGAACGCCCCGCAGGGCGATGGGCAGACCGAGTCCCGTGCCGGCCGGCTTTCCCGTTTGGAAGGGCTTCAAGGCTTCGAAGAAATCGAGCGCCCCGAAGCCCGGGCCTTCGTCGCGCACGCGCACGCGCGCGGAGGGCCTCTCATGCCAGCGGGAAGCGGCGATCTCGACGCGCACGCGGCCGGCCGGGTTCGCTTCCACGGCATTCAGGATCAGATTGCGAAAGACGAGCCGCAGCCAGTCGGGATCTCCGCGCACGGTCAGGCCCCGCGTTCCTTCGATCGTGATGGCGGGCGCGGGGCCCGGCGCGCCCAGCGTGATGGCCTTCGTCTCGTCCTCTATCAACTCTTCGAGATCGACTTCTTCCAACTTCAGCGTTTTGTCCCGCGCGAGCGCGAGGAACTGGCTGAGAAACGCCTCGAGCGACTCGGCTTCGCGCATGATCACTTCGGTCATCGGGCGCGCCGCTTCGGTGAGCAATCCGCGCCGCGCGAGCAGCTCGATGCATCCGGTGATCGGTTTCAAGCTGTTGCGGATTTCGTGAGCGAGGCCCGCGGAGAGCTCGCCGATCGCGGCCAGACGCTCGCCTCTGCGGGCCGCCTCTTCCAGCCGCTTGCGCTCGGTGAGGTCCCAGAAGAGCGCGACGATGCCGTGGCGCACGCCCGCGTCGTCGACCACGGGAGCGGTCTTCACCCAGGCCGGAAAGACGCGCCCCTCGGGGCCGGTCAATTCGAGCTCGCGCTCCGCCTCCGCCGCCAGGCCGCGTTCGACCGAGGAGATCATCTCGAGCAACGCCGGATTGCGCCCGCACAACAGGGGAAGAGAACCGCCCGCGGCGCGCGCATCGTCGCTCGACGGCGCGCAGGCGCGCGAAAGCCCCAGCAGGCGGCGGGCCGCGGGATTCGCGCTCTGCACGCGGCCGAGGGCGTCGAGGGCGATCACGCCGCACGAGAGGCTTTCCAGCACGCGGTCGTTTCCCAGGCGCACTTCGCGAAGCTCGCGACGGCTCTCGTCCGCTTCGCGCAGGCTGGCCGCCATCCTGCGGCCGAGAAGCCCGACGCCGAGGCCGAGCGCGGTGAAGACGCCCGCGTGGTAGGCGATGGTGATCAGCATGCCGCCCGAAGAGCCGGCGTCCTGCGTGGCGAGCGTGCCCGAGACGAGCCCCGCGAGAAGACCGAGCACGATCCCCGCCCGGCATTGCAGAAGCAGGCCCGCGGCCAGCACGGGCACGGCGACGAGGAGCAGCGAAGGCGCGCCGATTCCGCCCGTCAGGCGCGCGGCGGCAGCGGCCGCGCCGATGTCGCCGGTCAGGACGAACGCGCTCGCGATGCGCGGCCGGCCGCGGAGCATGCCCGCATGGAGCAGCGCGCCTCCCACCGCGGTCCACGCCAGAATGGCGCCGGCGACGAGCGCGCGGGTGGAGAGCGCGGCCGGCGCGCCCAGGACGACGACGAGCGTCGAGACGAGCAGCGCCACGAAGGCGCGCGAGGCCGGGAAGCGCCCGAGGGACGGGCCGGTTGCCGGCGGGAAAGGAGCCTCCGTGGGCGAGCGGGAAGCCAAGGCCTAGTGCCCCCCGGCCACCACATTGACGAGCTTGAACATCGGCAGGTACATGGCGACCACCATTCCGCCCACCATCACTCCCATCACCACGATCATGATCGGCTCGATCACCGAGGTGAGCGCTTCCACCGCCGAGTTCACTTCCTCGTCGTAGAAATTCGCGATGCGATCGAGCATCGTGTCGAGCGCTCCGGTCTCTTCGCCGACCGCGATCATCTGCACCACCATCGGCGGAAACGCGTCCGACTTCGCCAGCGGCGCGGCGATCGTCTCGCCTTCGCGAATGCCGTTGCGCGCGGCCATGACCGCTTCCTCGATGATCTTGTTGCCCGCGGTCTTGGCGGTCACTTCGAGGCCCGCGAGAATCGGCACGCCGCTCGCGATCATCGTCCCGAGCGTGCGCGTGAAGCGCGCGATGGCGGTCTTGCGCAGCACATCGCCGATGATCGGCGCGCGCAGCAGGAAGCCGTCGATCACGCGCCGCCCCCCTTCGGTGCGGTAGTAGCGGCGCAGGCCCATCGCGAGCCCCACGCCGAGGGCCACGAACGCCCACCAGGTGGTTTTCAAGAGCTCGCTCAACCCCACCACGATGCGGGTCGGCAGCGGCAACTGCCCGCCGAAGTCGGCGAAGACTTTCGCGAACACCGGAATGATGAAGAGCAGCATGAAGAGCGCCGCGCTCACCGCCACGACCGCGACCACCGCCGGATAGGTCATCGCGCCCACCACCTTGCGGCGCAGCGCAACCGCCTTCTCGATGTAGGTCGCGAGGCGCATCAGGATGTTGTCGAGGATCCCGCCCGCCTCGCCCGCGTCGACCATGTTCACATACAGCGCGTCGAAGGCCTCGGGGCGTCGCGAGAGCGCTTCCGAGAGGGTCGCGCCCGCTTCCACGCGATTGGTCACATCGAGGATCACTTCGCGCAGGGTCGGGTTCTCGGTCTGCTTGCTCAGGATCTGCAGGCACTGCACGAGGGGCAGGCCCGAATTGATCATCGTCGAGAACTGGCGGGTGAAGATCGCGAGGTCGTGCCCCTTGATGCGCCGCGGACGCTTGACGCCCAGGCTCACGCTCTTCGGCTTGGGCCGGATCTGGGTCGTGATGATCCGCTGGCGGCGAAGCTGCGCGACCGCCATCTCGAGGCTCTCGGCGGCGAGCTCGCCCGCCTGCATCTGCCCCCCCATCGTGCGGCCCTTCCAGACGAAGCGATTCATGCGCTCCTCCTCGTCGTGCCGTTCACTCCTTCGGAGAGGAATCTCGGCCGGTAGGTCGGGTCGGCTTTGAGCAGCATCTGTTCGAGCTCCTGCGGGTTCACGCTGCGAGCCAGGGCCTCGCGCAGCGTGATCGTCCCGCCGGTGTAGGCGTGGAAGAGCGCCTGGTTCATCGTCTGCATGCCGTGCTTCTGCCCGGCCTGCATCAGGGTGTAGATCTGATGGACCTTGCCCTCGCGAATGAGCGCGCCGACGGCGGGCGTGCAGACGAGCACCTCGGCCACCATCACGCGCCCGCTGCCCTTGCGATGCGGCACGAGCTGCTGGGTGGTCACCCCGCGCAGCACGAAGGCGAGTTGCGCGAGCACCTGCTTCTGTTGATTGACCGGGAAGAGATCGACCATGCGGTTGATCGATTCGTAGGTCGAATTGGTGTGCAGGGTCGCGAAGACGAGGTGGCCGGTCTCGGCCACGGTCAGCGCGGCCGTGACCGTCTCGAGGTCGCGCATTTCCCCGATCAGGATCACATCGGGGTCCTGGCGCAGGATGTACTTCAGCGCCTCGGGGAAGCTGTGCGTGTCCGATCCGATCTCGCGCTGGTTGACGATCGCCTTGCGATTGGTGTGCACATATTCGATCGGGTCCTCGATGGTCACGATGTGACAGGCCCGCTCGCGGTTGATCTTGTCGAGGAGCGCGGCGAGGGTGGTCGACTTGCCGCTGCCGGTCGGGCCGGTCACGAGCACGAGCCCGTTGGGCTGGCTCGCGAAGCCCACCACCACGCGCGGCAGCCCGAGGCGCTCGAAGCCCATGATCTCGTGGGGGATCATGCGGATCGCGGCTGCGGTCGTGCCGCGCTGCGAGAAGACATTCGCGCGGAAGCGCGCGAGGCCGCGAATGCCGAAGGAGAGATCGAGCTCGTGGGAGTTCTCGAAGCGCTTCTTCTGGTCCTCGCGCAAGATCGAATAGATCAGCTTCTGGCAGGTCTCCGCATCGAGCGGCTCGCCTTCCACGGGAATCAGCTCGCCGTCGACGCGATATTGGGGAGGCACGCCCGCCGTGAGATGCAAGTCGGAGGCGCCCTTCTCGACCATCGTGGAGAGCAATTGCTCGAACGAAACCATCAGGATCTCCGCCGTCCGCCGCGAGGACGATGCAGGTTGCGTCTCGGCGCGCGAACGCGCGGCGCCCGGGCGCCATCGGGCGCGGGGACGCGACGCGCAGCGCAGGCGCGGCCGGCGGGCCCGAGACGGAGTTGCCCGGCTAGGCCGCGTCGTCGGCCGCGGTCTCCTTCAGCACTTCTTCGGCAGAAGTGATCCCCGCCTTGAGTTTGATGAGGGCGTCCATGCGCAGGCTGAGCATGTTTTCGCGCAACGCCTGGGCCTTCAGCTCGGTGGCGGGCGCATTGCGGACGATCATGTCGCGGATGGCCGGGGAGATGGGCATGACTTCGTAGATCCCGGTGCGTCCCTTGTAGCCGGTCCCGTGGCAGAGATCGCAGCCCACCGGATCGTAGATGCGCACCTCCTTCCCGGCGTCCTGCCAACCGAGCCGTTTGAGCAGCGGAGCGGAGAGCTCCGCCGACGCGCGGCAGTTCGTGCACAGCTTGCGGACGAGGCGCTGGGCGAGCACGAGGTTCACGGACGAGGCGACCAGGAAGGGCTCGACGCCCATGTCGGTCAAGCGGCTGAGCGTGCTCGGCGCGTCGTTGGTGTGCAGGGTGGAGAGCACGAGATGGCCGGTGAGCGCGGCCTTGATGGCGATCGAAGCGGTCTCGAGATCGCGGATCTCGCCCACCATGACGATGTTCGGGTCCTGCCGCAGGAAGGAGCGCAGCGCCGAGGCGAAGGTGAGCTTGACCGCTTCGTTGACATGCACCTGGTTGATGCCGTCGATGTTGTACTCGACCGGGTCCTCCGCGGTCATGATGTTGACCTTCGGCACATTCATGCGGGTGAGGGCGGAATAGAGCGTGGTCGTCTTGCCGCTTCCCGTCGGCCCGGTCACGAGCACCATGCCGTAGGGAAGCTCGATCGCGGCCAGAAAGCGCTCGAGCGCCTGCGGCTGGAAGCCCACCTTGGCGAGATCCAGGGCCAGGTTCGATTTGTCGAGGATGCGCAGCACCACCTTCTCGCCGAAGATGCAGGGCAACGACGAGACACGCAGGTCGATGTCCTTCTTCGCGATCCGAATGCGGATCCGGCCGTCCTGCGGGACGCGCCGCTCGGCGATGTCGAGCTCGGCCATGATCTTCAAGCGCGAGATGATCGCCTGCTTGAGGCGATAGGGCGGCGTCATGCGCTCGTAGAGCACGCCGTCGATGCGGAAGCGCACGCGCAAGGTCTTCTCGTAGGGCTCGACGTGGATGTCGCTCGCCCCCTCCTTGACCGCCTGCGCGATCATCGAGTTCACGAACTTGACGACCGGGGCCTGATCGGCGGCCGATTCCATGTCGGCCGAGACTTCCTCGCCATCTTCCGCCTCGACGACTTCGAGGTCGTCCTCCATGGACTTCATCACTTCGGCCATGGAGAGAACCGAATCGTAGTAGCGGTCGATCGCGCGACGGACCTGGTCTTCGGTGGTGACGAAGGGCTCGACATCGAGGTTCGTGATGAACTTGATGTCGTCGATCGCGGTGAAGTTGCCGGGGTTCGCGATCGCGACCATGAGCTGGCGGCCGATGCGGCTGATCGGAATGACGCTGAACTTGGTGGCCACTTCCGCGGGAATGAGCCGCACCACCTCGGGATCGACCTCGATCTGATCGAGGTTCACGCTCGGGGCGCCGTAGTGGTTGCTGAGGAAGCGCAGCAGCTCTTCCTCGCTCACCGCTCCCATCTTGAGCAGGTGCGCGAGAAGATCGCCTCCCTGGGCGTGCCCGATCTCCTGAGCCTTCTTCAAGGCCGGGCCGTCGATCAGGCCTGCCTCGATGAGCTTGGGACCGAGTTCCGTGTTCACGGTTGCTGCTTGCCTTTCGTCGTCGCTCACGAATCCGCGCCGGCGCCTGCGTGCGATGGATCGCTTCCCGGATGAATGCCTGCCGGCGCCTGCCCAAAGGCAGCCGGCCAGCGGGGATTCGCACGACCTGTGCCAGGGAGGCCTCCGAGGAGAAGGAGAGACAAGATGGCAAGTGCCAATGGGGCTTGAGGATGCGGAGGCTGGGAAGAGCCGCGTGGGGAAGCCGGCCGAAACGGGCGTTGCAAATCGGCAAAACGCGCCGCAAAGCATGCAGTCTGCACGCGCCGGGAGCTTGCTCGCGCGTGCCCCGCGACCCGTTCCTCTCCCCGTGACCGGCGGCCGATGCCCGCTCGATGCGCCCGTCACTTTCGCGCCGATGCCCCGCCCGCGCGCCCGCGTCACCTTCGCGCGGATGCGCCGCCGGCGGACCGCCCGGCGGGCGGTTCGCCCACTGTGACGAGACGGGCCAACTCCTCCAGCCTTCGCGGCCCGATGCCCCGCACACGGCGAAGATCGCCGACTTCCCGGAAGCCCCCCGCCTCGCGACGCGCCGCGAGGATCCGGCCGGCGAGCGCGGGGCCGATGCCCGGCAGCGCGACCAGCGAGACGCTGTCCGCGCGATTCAAGTCGAGATAGCCGTTCACGAACTGCGCACCCGCCCGAGGCGTCTCTTGCGCCGCATTCGCGTTCTGGGGGCCTGACGGCAAGGAGCGGCCCGTGAGGGCCGGCGAGGGCGGCGCATCGGGGCTCTCATCCCCATCGCCGCCGGGCGGGTCCTCTTCCCCGGCGGGGGAATAGGCGGACTCGACCGGCGGCAGCGCGTCCTCGTCGAAAGGCCCGGGCGCGAGCGCGCCCTCGGACGGCGAAGGCCCTTCCCCCGGCGATGGAAGCGTGCGCACTCCCGCTCCTCGCAGGAAGGTGAGCAGATATCCGGAGGCGAGAAACAGGACGAGAAGCGCGAGAAGCCTGCGCTCACTGGATGTGAAGAGCACGAGCGGCGATCTCCGGCGGCGCGCGGCAATGAGGCGTTCGAAGGCGTCACGAAAGCGCCGGCTGCAAGGCGGCCGGCGGCGCGGGCGCGATCAGTTCACGAAATGCCACTCGAGCCCGAGCTCGGTGTTGCGAAACGGCAGCGTCATCCACCGGCCATCGACGACGGTCGCGGAGGCCTGGTCGTCGTTCAGCAGATTCCGCGTCGCGAGGAAGAAATGGGCCCGGCCCATCACCGTGCCCACGATCTCTCCATCCAGACGCTCGAACGACGGCAGCGCTCCGTAAGGCGTCGTCCAGCCGTCGCGGAACAGCCCCACCAGCCGTCCTTCCAGATAGAGGTCGCCCCGGAAGAGCCGCTGCCCCAGCGAAAGCCCGGCGCGTCCTTGATAACGGGCGGTGAAGAGCGGCAACTCGTCCGCTGCCGGGCTGGCGATCACGCGACCGGAGCCGAAGGCTCGCAGCCCCAAGGGAAAACGGATCTCGAGCCCGGCGCGCGCTCCCGCGAGATCGGCGGAGGAATCGTTCGCCAAGGCGAGCGTGTCCCGCAGTCCGGGCGCGAGAGACGCCGCTTGCTCCGGATCGAGGCCGATCGCGTTCTCCAGCCGGCGGAAGAACGCCCCCACCTCCACACGGCTCTTGCCCCAGGCAAACGACGCGCGCGCCTCCCCGTGCGTCGCGCGGCGCGCTTCCCCATCGCCGACGGACAGGCCGCCCGGCAGGAGAATCCCTTCATCGAGAAGCGCCGAGAAGTCGCCGTCCGCGCGGGGCACGAAGGGCGCGAGCTCGTCCGTCCAGCCTTCGATTCCCAGGGTCCATGCCCCACCCGGCCGCACGAGAAGGAGCAGGTGCCCTCGTCCGCGCGCCCCTCCCTGCCAGGAATCGGCGATTCCGGCATCGGCCAGAAAACTGGCGCGTTCTCCGTCCCGGCGGAGCCCCGCGCCCAAGCCTGCTCCGAAGGCATCGTCGTCCACCAGGTAGGGAGCGCGGTCCAGCTTCACGCCCACCGCCTGCGCGCCGGCGCTGAAGAGAAGGTGCCAGCCGCCGGCGGGGATCTCGAGACGCCCGACCGCCCGCGCGGTGGAGGAGCGGCGCGCGTGTGTGCGATCGGAGGCGAGCCAGCGAAGCTCGTCGTTCACGAAGTCGACCGCGACTTGTCCGCTCCATCCCCCTTGCGGATGGATGATGCCCTGGAGGGTCAGCTGCTTCGCGCTCCAGTCGAGCTTCCCCATTCCGACCAGTGCGCTTCGGCTGCTCCGATTCCATCCCTTGAGCCGCCAGCCCGACCAGGAGGTCGCCCGATCGATCGAAAGCTCGATGTCCTGGTAGCGGCTGAGCGAGTACCGCGGAGACAGCCACGGCGGGCGTCCGTCGGAACGGAAGTGCCCGTACGCTCCGAACGCGCGCCAGTCGCCCGCCACCCGTCCGAGCTCCAGATCCTGGCTTGCGGCTCCGGTCGGGCCTTCGGTCAATCGGGCGGCGCTCGGCGTCTCTGACCAGGCGCGAGAAGGCTCCTCCATCCACAGAAGCCCGTCTCCCGCCTCGCCCAACGGATCGAGAATGGGATCGGGAGCGAGCAGATAGGCGCGGCCCGTCTGCAAGGGCGTGACCGCGGTGAGGACCGCTTCCGGCGTTCCCGCGCCGCCGACCCGCATTCCTCCCGACCATAGCGAAAGGCGTTCCACTCCCGAGGAAATCTGCGCGGGCACTTCCCAGGCCCCGAGCACGCCTGCGCGATCCACCCACAAGGCGCTTTCGCGGGCGAGAAGATCAGCGAAGGTGATCGCCGAGGAGCGCATCTCGAGCCCTCGATCCAGGAGCGGGGATGCGCCGCCTCCCAACATCGCGAGCACCCGGGTCTCGTCCCACCAGAACTGGGCCGGCGGCGATCGCCGCGAAGCCAGCGAGTCGGCGGGTGAAGCGGCGGTGGCGAGGGAGTCGATGCCGGCAGCGAGGGAATCGCCCGGGAGCCCGCGTCCGGCGGAGGCGGCGGCAGCGAGGGAGTCGATGCCGGCAGCGAGGGAGTCCACCGTGGCAGCGAGCGAGTCGGGCGCCGGCGCCCCCTGGCTATGGGCAGCGGCCGGCGACATGCCGTTTGCGAAGAGAAGAAGGCTCAGGAGCGCTGCCAGGCTCGGGCAGAGCCTCGGAGAGGAGGGGCGACGGAAGCGCGGCCGGGCCGTCTCAGGCCGCGCGCTCGTCGATCTCCGCGAGGAGGCCCGAGGCTTCGGGGAACTCCGGGCGCGCTGCCAGCGCTTCGCGCAGGCGCCGTCTCGCCTCATCCAGATCCCCCACTGCCTGGCATTCCCTGGCCAGCAGCATCAGGCGGCCGGCCTGCTCCTCATCCGACCGGGTCGGGCTCTGCAGCAGGAGGACGAATTCGCGCATCGCCTCGCGATGGCGTCCGAGCGCCGAGAGGCAGCGCCCGCGCGTCTCCTGGAGCCTCGCCGCCTCCTCGGCGGTGAGGTCGAAGTCGCGGGCGGCCGCGTCGAACTCGGCCAGCGCCTCGTCCAGCCTGCCTTGCTCCATGAAAACCGTCGCCCGCCGATAATGGGTCCGGAAATCTTCCCGATCAACCGCCGGTTCTCGCGCTGCGATCGCCTGCTCCTCGGCGGCCGCGGCGATGTCTTGCCCGGCGGGCCAACGCGGATCCGGGTGGGCTTCGCCGCTTCGCTGGTCTTGCCAGCTCTCGTCCCAAGCGTCTTGCGCGACCCTCGGATGGCGATCGCCCCATGCCTCCCGCGCCGGCGGGGCTTCATCGGGGCGGCCGAGCATGCCGGGCCCGACGGCGGCGAGCCGTTCGCGAAGCTCGGCGGCCGCTTCGTCGCGCCCTGTCTCCTCCGCCTGGCGCACCGCCTTCGCGAGCACCGCCAGAGCAGTGTCGGGGCGATTGATCTTCCGGCAGAATTCGCTCATGCGAATCGCGAAGTCCGCGCGTTGCGGAGCGAGTTCCTCCATGCGCTGAAGCGTTTCCCGGAATTCGGGCGTGTCCCGTTCCTCTTCGTTGGTCTTCTCCAGATAGGCGTGGTACGCGTGCAGCGCATCCCCGACCGACTCTTCAGCCACATGGAAGTCGCCCAATCGGCGGAGGATGTCGCCCCGTCCCCCGTCCAGGCGCAGGATCTTCCGGCAGAGCGCGATCGCATTGCGGTTGAACCCGAGCCGCGCGTACGCGGAGATCGCCGCCTCGTAGCGCTCGACGGCCTCGCTCACGCGATCCAGTCGAAGCAGCAAGTCCCCGAGGTAGACGAAATCGAACGGTTCCCCTTCGCCCGACGAGAGGAGCTCGGCCAGCACGCCGGCGGCCTTCTGGGTCTGGCCCTCTTTCACCATCTGATAGATCTGCCTGCGGGAATTGTTTTTCCGGTCCAAGGTTCATCCCCCTCGTCAACCGCCCGAGCCGGTCGTTCCAAGACGCGATCCAGGTTCCCCTGGATGTATCGACCGGAAGAGGGAGACCTGAAGCGGGGACTCAAGCGGAGGGCAGCGCGAGCGAGACAGGCCGGGCGTCGCAGATGCGCAGCCGGCCGGCGAGAACGAGGTCGCGGACGAGGCTCGAGCCGATGTGGTAGGGCAGCTGCGCGTACGAGCGAGCCGACAGCACCTGGAGATCGGCGCACAGACCCGGCATCAAGCTCCCCCGTTCGTTCGCCAGGCCGAGCGCCGCGGCCGCATTGCGCGTCGCCGCGACGATCGCCTCCGCGGGCGTGAGGCCCATCTCGCGGCAGGCGAGGGCGATCACCCAGGGCATCGAGTCGGTCATCGAGCTGCCCGGATTGCAGTCGGTCGCGAGGGCCACCGCGACGCCCGAGGCGATCATCTCGCGCGCAGGCGCGTAGCGGTGGCTTCCGAGCGAGAAGATCGTCCCGGGAAGCAGCACGGCGACCACTCCCGCGCGGGCGATCGCGGCAATGCCTTCCTTCGAGATGCGCCCCAGGTGATCGGCGGAGACCGCGCCCACTTCCGCCGCGAGCTCGGCGCCGCCGCACGGTTCGATCTCGTCGGCGTGGATCTTCGCCAGCAGCCCCGCGCGCGCGCCCGCGAGGAGAATGCGGCGCGACTGGTCGACGGTGAAGACCCCCGGCTCGCAGAAGACGTCGCAGAAGCGCGGAATGCCGGTGGCGGCCGCTTCCGGAATCATCTCTTCCACGAGGCGCTCGACATACGCCTCGGGATCGCCGCGATGCGCGTCCGGAATCTCGTGCGCGCCGAGATAAGTGGCGACGAGATCCACCGCGTGGCGCCGCGACAGCTCCTCGATGAGCCGCAAGGCGCGCAGCTCGCCGGCGCGATCGAGCGCGTAGCCCGTCTTCACCTCGACCGTGCCCGTGCCGAAGGAGGCGAGGCGATCGAGACGCTCCGAGGTGGCGGCGAGCATCGTCTCGTCGTCCGCCGCGTGGAAGGCTCGCACGCTCGAGCGGATCCCTCCGCCCGCGGCGGCGATCTCCATGTACGAGCGCCCCTGCAGACGCTGCTCGTACTCCCCCTCGCGCGTTTCCGCGAAGAGCACATGGGTGTGGGGATCGACGAAAGCGGGCAGCACGACACAACCCGAGGCGTCGATCTCCTCTCCCCCCGGGGCAAGCGTGAAGGCTTCGCGGATCTCCCTCGTCGCGCCCACCGCGGCGATGCGATCCCCCACGATCGCGACCGCGCCATCCTCGATCACTCCGAGGTCGGCCATGCCCGGCCCGGTCTTCGCCCTGCCGCCCGCATCGCCCGGAATGGTGAGCAGCTGGCGCGCGCTTCGAACGATCAGCGATGCCGCGTTCTTCATGCCCCGCCGCCTGGTCCCATCGGGATCCGGATGCCCGACTCGCGCGCCATGTCCACGGCTTCCTGGTAGCCCGCGTCGGCGTGGCGCAGCACGCCCATCCCGGGATCGGTCGTGAGCACGCGCTCGAGCTTGGCCTCGCTCTCGGGCGTGCCGTCGGCGACTATCACCATGCCGGCGTGAATGGAGTAGCCGATGCCCACGCCCCCGCCGTGATGGATCGAGACCCACGATGCGCCCGCCGAGGTGTTGACAAGGGCGTTCAGGAGCGGCCAGTCGGCGATCGCGTCGCTGCCGTCGCGCATGCCCTCGGTCTCGCGGTTGGGAGAGGCGACGCTGCCGGCGTCGAGATGATCGCGTCCGATCACGATCGGCGCGCGCACCTCGCCTCGCGCCACGAGATCGTTCAGCGCTTTGCCGAAGCGCGCGCGTTCGCCGTAGCCGAGCCAGCAGATGCGCGAAGGAAGCCCCTGGTAGGCGACGCGCTCGGCGGCGAGCGGAATCCAGCGCGCGAGCACCGGATCGTTCGGGAACGTCTCGAGGAGCGCGCGATCGGTGCGGGCGATGTCGGCCGGATCGCCCGAAAGCGCCACCCAGCGGAAGGGCCCCTTCCCGCGGCAGAAGAGCGGCCGGATGTAGAGCGGCACGAAGCCGCGATAGGCGAAGGCGTCCTTGTACCCCGCTTTCTCCGCCTGCCCGCGAAGGTTGTTGCCGTAATCGAAGGTCGGCACACCGAGCCGATGGAAACCGACCATCGCCTCGCAATGGCGCGCCATCGCCTCGTACGAGCGCCGGATGTACTCCTGCGGATCGCGCGCGCGCAACGCGAGCGCCTGTTCGTAGCTCATGCCCCCGGGGACATAGCCTTCGAGCGCGTCGTGCGCCGAGGTCTGGTCGGTGAGGAGATCGGGCCGCTCGCCGCGCCGCAAGAGCTCCGGCACGATCTCGGCGGCATTGCCGAGGAGCCCCACCGAGAGGGCGCGCTTTTCGCGGGTCGCCTCGCGCACCCAACGGAGCGCCTCTTCCAGGCTCTCGCTCGCGCGATCGAGATAGCGCGTCTCGATGCGCCGGCGGATGCGCGCGGGATCGACCTCGACCACCAGCGCGGCGCCGCCGTTCATGGTCACCGCAAGCGGCTGGGCGCCGCCCATGCCGCCGAGCCCCGCCGTCAACACCCAGCGTCCCGCGAGGTCGCCCCCGTAGTGCTGCCGCGCCGCCTCGGCGAGCGTCTCGTAGGTGCCCTGCAGGATCCCTTGCGTGCCGATGTAGATCCAGCTTCCCGCCGTCATCTGCCCGTACATGATCAGCCCGCGTTGCTCGAGATCGTGGAAATGCTCGGGCGTCGCCCAGTGCGGCACGAGGTGCGAATTCGCGATCAGCACCCGCGGCGCCCACTCGTGCGTGCGCCAGACGCCCACCGGCTTGCCGCTTTGCACCAGCAGCGTCTCGTCGTTCTCGAGCGCGCGCAGCTCGGCCACGAGCGCGTCGAAGGCGGGCCACGAGCGCGCGGCGCGCCCCGTGCCTCCGTAGACGATGAGCTCGTCGGGCTTCTCGGCCACTTCAGGGTCGAGATTGTTCATCAACATGCGCAGCGCCGCTTCCTGCGCCCAGCCCTTGCACGAGCGCTCGCTCCCGCGCGGAGCGCGCACGCGCCGCGGCGTTCCCCGGTCGAAGGGCCGCGCGGCCGGTTCGCCGCCGGCACCCGTTTGTCTCGTCATCCGAACCTCCTCAAAGACGCGACGCTCGAATGCGCCCGCCCTCTCGCCGGGCGCTCTTCAAGAATCTTGCGCGCCCTTGCTCTTCTCGCCCGCACTCGGCGGGCGCAGCCATTCCTTCGCCCGCGCGAGCAACTCCCGCGGATTGTCCACGATGACGGGCTCTCCCGGCAATGCCCGTCGAAAGGCCTCGCCATAGCGCGCGGTGACGATGCGCGGATCCAGGATCACGCACACCCCGCGGTCGCTCGAGCGCCGGATGAGCCGTCCGATTCCCTGGCGGAAGCGCAGCAGCGCTTCGGGCAGCGCATATTCCTGGAAGCTCGACCGCCCGCTCTCCTCGAGCGCCTCGGAGAGCGCCTGCACGCGCGGATCGGTCGGCACGGGAAAGGGCAGGCGCGTGAGCACGAGCAACTCGAGCTCCTCGCCGGGGAAATCGACGCCGTACCAGAAGCTCGCCGTTCCCAGCAATGCCGCGCGCTTCGAGGCCCGAAAGCGCTCGATGAGCTGCGCCCGGGCCCCGCTCCTGCTCTGCGTGAGGAGCTCGACCGCTGGAGGCAATTCCGAGCCGGCCAGCGATTCCGCGACCCGTTCGAGCGCGTCGTAGGCAGTGAAGAGCACGAGCGCCTTGTGCGGCACTTCCCGGATGAGCTGTCCGATCGTGCGCGCGAGGAAGCCGATGTAGGCCGGGCCGCGCGGATCGGCGCCGTGGCGCGCGGCCAGCGCGAGAAGCTGCCGATCGAGGGCGAAGGGAGACGCGAGACGCAGGCGCTCGCCTTCGCCCGATTGAAGGCCGACCTGGGAAGCGAAGTAGCCGAAATCGTCGCCGGCCGAGAGCGTCGCCGAAGTGAAGGCGACCGCCCTGTGCGGGAGGAGGATGTGCTCGCGCAGCGCGGGCCCCGTCTCGATGGGCATGCCCGCGAAGGAAGGCCCTTCCCCGCGCGCCGTCTCGACGAAGTAGACCCGATCGTGGGAGGCGGGCGAAAGCAGTTCCTCCAGCGCCTGGACGGCCTCCTCGAGCTCCTCGATCCACCCGTCGGACGCCTCCATGAGATCCTCGCGGTCGGCCGGAAGCGAGGGCGGCTGCTCGGCCGCGAGCGCTTTCATGAGCGCGCGCGCCTCGTCGCGCAGCGCGCGCAGCGCTTCCAGGCAGGCGTCGGTCTGCGCGGGAAGCAGCGCGTCCACGGGCGCTTCGGGCCGCCCATAGCGCAGCCGCTCCCCTTCCCTCGGAAATCCCGGCTGGGCGCGCAACGCCGAGAAGAAGCCGCGCGAGATCTCGAGCGCCGCGCGCGTCCCTTCCTCCAGCGAGCGGATCTTCTTCGTCAGGTTTCGCGCGGCCACTTTGCCGGGCAATTCGCGCGCCAGCCGCCGCACACGATCGCTCACGCCCGGGTCGCCCGCGCCGCCTATCCTGCGCACGCGCTCGAGCAACCCGCGCTCGCTCACGCGAATCGTGAGCGGATCGAGCGCGGCATCAGGCAGAAGGTGCGCCTCGTCGACGACCAGCGCGCGGTGCTCGGGGAGAATCCCGCCGCCGAACGCATCCGCCAGCAGCAGCGAGTGGTTGACGACGACGATGTCGGCCTGCCGCGCTTCCCGCCGGGCGCGCTTGTGAAAGCAGCCGTTCTCCGGGCGGCACAGGCGGCTGCGGCAGAACCGCGCGTGCCCTCCCACCTGGGCCATCGCCCAGCCCGCGCGCGCGCCGAGATCGGGCGCTTCCGCGAAATCGCCCGTCTCGGTCCTCTTCACCCAACCCTCGAGCTTGTCGATCAGCCAGCGCCCGTCCGGGCCCGCGCCTTCTTCGGCGACGAACAGGTCCCAGCGGCGCCGGCAGAGGTAGTTGGCGCGCCCCTTCAGGCAGACGACGGCGAGGTCGGGATGCACGAGCCGCTGCAGGCGCGGCGCTTCCTGGTGGAGGATCTGGTCCTGCAAGGCGCGCGTGAAGGAGCTCACGATCACCGGCTCGTGCAGGTGGCGGGCGAGCAGCGCGGCGGGGACGAGATAGGCCATCGTCTTTCCCACCCCGGTCGGCGCTTCCGCCATCAGGATGCGATCGCCCGCCAATGCGGCGAGCGTGGCCTGCCCCATCTCCAGCTGCTGCGGACGCCAGTCATACGCGGGAACGACTTTGGAAAGCAGGCCGCCTTCGCCGAGGATCTCGTCCAGCTTTCGCGCCAGTTGTCTCATCGATCCGCATCCGCCTCCCGGCCGCCGCCAGCCCGGCCGCGCGCCTCGTTCAACAGGGCCACTTCCTGGGCCAGGCCGCGCACTCGTTGATCCAGCCGCGTGAGCGCTGCCGCGTGAGCGATACCGGTCGCGGCGAAGGCGAGCACGAGGAGCGATAGCGCGAACCATGCCGCCGGATGCGGCTCGTGATCGCGCGCCGTGAGAGCGGCGAGCAGTCCCACGCCGGCGAGCAGCAGGCCGAGGAGGAGCCAGACGGTCGCGTGCCCCATCGAGAGGCGTCCCGAGCGCCCCCAGGCGAATCCCAGCGCGGCGAGCGCCGCGCCGCCGGCGACAAGCAGCCAGAAGGCGAGCATCATCCCTCCTCGATGCGGTGCCGCCTGGTCGCTTCCAGGACCACCGCCACGAGCATCTTGGCCATGTACACGACCGGTTTCCACCCGATGTGCAGCGTGCCTCCCTCGGGGTTGGCGCGCATCACGACGGGCACTTCCACGATGCGGAATCCCGCCCGCCCGCAACGCACGAGCATGTTCGCGTCGGGGTAGTCGTGCGGAAAGCTGCGCGAACGCGCGTAGAAGGCGAACAACCGGCGCGAGAGCCCTTGAAAGCCGGTCGTCGCATCCCGAATCTTCTGCCCGAGCAGAAGGGAAGTGAGGCCGCCGAAGAGCTTGATCCCGACGAGCCTCGCGAGCGGCGGCCGGTATGTTCCTCCGCCGAGGAAGCGGCTTCCGAGCACGAGATCGGCGCCTTCGTCGAGCGCGCGCCGCACGGTAGAAATGGAGGCGGGGTCGTGTTGCCCGTCCGCATCCATTTGGATGACGAGCTCGAATCCCTCCTGCACGGCGAAGCGATATCCCGTTTGGAGCGCGGCGGCGTACCCGAGATTGAACGGATGCACCGCCACTCGCGCGCCCGCTTCCCGCGCCCGCGCGGCCGTCTCGTCGCGCGAGCCGTCGTCCACGACGAGGACGGCGAGGTCGGGATGCGCGCGCGTGAGCGTCGCCAACACGCCAGGCAGTCTGCGCGCTTCGTTGAAGG
This sequence comes from uncultured bacterium, assembly GCA_964482205.1. GTDB lineage: Bacteria > Eisenbacteria > RBG-16-71-46 > CAIMUX01 > WJJG01 > JAZDGX01. The sequence goes on from CAYZWI010000006.1 coordinate 225,677, forward strand.
CCGGGATGACGACGAGCGTGTCCACTTCTTCCTCGATCCTCCGGTGGGTGGCTCGCCACCCTAGCCGACCCCACAGCCCCTCGCAAGCGCGGCCCGGCGCTCGCGCCCGCGACCCTGAGCCCACGGCGCGGAAAGCAGGCCCGGATTATTCATAAAGCTCGTCGCGAGACGGCGGAGATGCCCGCAGATACAAGGCGCGCGCCGCGCCGCCGACGCAGGCGTACTC
>CAYZWI010000007.1:0-174206 GCA_964482205.1 uncultured bacterium
TGGAGGCGGCGGGAATCGAACCCGCGTCCGGAAGAGCTTCATCAAGCGTATCTACGTGCGTATCTCACTATTTGATCTCGCCGTCCGGGACTCCGGTGAGCGGGATTCCCGTCCGGCCAGCTCTGATGTTTCGCGAATCCCTTCGAGCAAGAGATCCGCTAGCCCACCGTAATTGCGCCAATCAGCACCCCGGCAGGCGCAGGCCGCTGGTGGCGAGCTGCATTAGGCTGCAGCTAGTGCCGGCTGATAGTCGGCAGTTGTCTTTTCCCTACTTGTTTTACGAGCCAGTAGGGACCTCGGCACGCAACGCAGGACTCATTCTCCCCGTCGAAACCAGATCGCCCCCTTCCATTCTTCGACGGACACTCCATTGTACCTGAGACACGAAGGGCAGGGTCCACCCGGTTTTCCGAGCGAGCACCCCGCCCATGCATCGAGCCTCTTTGCGCCAGCAGGGAATCGAACCCCGAACCTACTGATTAAGAGTCAGTTGCTCTGCCAATTGAGCTACTGGCGCGCCGTCGGACGCTTCCTTCGGCCGGGCAATCGCGCAGCCGCATTCGGAAGCAGGTGGCAGACTACCCCGTAAGCGCGTCGGGGGTCAAGCTTCGTCTGGCGCTCGTCTGCCCCGCGAATCAGAACGGAAGGTCGTCATCCTCGCCGACCGGGTCCAGCGAGCTGTCGGGCACATACCCGCTGTCGGGGTCCGCGGCGCTCTGCCCCGAGCGCACTTCGGCCGCTTCGGGCTCGTAGCTCGTCTCGCCTTCCGCGCGGCCGCCGAGCATGATCAGGTTCGTGGCCACGATTTCGGTCATGTAGCGCCGCTGGCCCTGCTGATCGTCCCACTGGCGGCTCTGGATGCGGCCCTCGATGTAGACCTGCCTGCCCTTCTTCAAGTATTGCCCGCAGATCTCGGCGAGCTTGCTCCACGCCACGATGCGATGCCATTCCGTGCGCGTCTGCTTGTTGCCGCTTTTGTCGGTGAACGTCTCGTTGGTCGCCAGGCGGAAATTCGCGACGGGCGTGCCCCCCGGCGTGTGGCGGATTTCCGGGTCGCTTCCGAGATTGCCGATCAACAGTACCTTGTTGAGCGATCGCATCGTTCTCTCTTCCTCCTGTTTGGCGTTTCGAGTCCTTCCGGCCGCCTGGCTCGCCCGGCTCGGGTGCGCGAATCGGGTCTCTCTTCGGGATACCGCTTCGCCCGACGAGCGTCCTTGACCCGCTCCGCGCCCGCCCGCTACCCTTCTCGCGCCTGTCCGTCACGGGGTGTGGCGCAGTCCGGTAGCGCACCTGCTTTGGGAGCAGGGAGTCGGAGGTTCAAATCCTCTCACCCCGACAGCAACCGGGCTTCTCCCCCCTCCTAGCAATACTGTGGCCAATCGAGTGCCGGCATTGTAGCACCTTCGCGGCTGTTGTCACATCGCCACAAGGCTAGGCGGCCACATGCTGGCGCGACTCATGCCGCCCCCACCGCCCATGCCGCATCGTCCATGCGGCCCGGTTGCCGCCTGACCCATGGCGGGGTAGACTGCATTCGGGGTCCGTCGGCCATCGATCCGCGGCTTTGCGTCGCTTGACCCGTTGCCTGGCCGTCCGGCCGATGTTCTTTGCCCGACGGTCCGTCGATCGATGGTCGCCGATGAGGCGGCCCTGCTGCCGTCGGATCGCGTGCCCATGCGCCTGTAGCTCAGTGGATAGAGCAGCGGATTTCTAATCCGCCGGCCGCAGGTTCGAGTCCTGCCAGGCGCGCTGTTTCGTCGATTCTTGCAGCCGTCCGCCGATTCGGTTCCACGAAGCCGGGAGGCAAATTGCCCGCACCTGACTTGGCGCGCAGGCGGCGGCCCATCCGAAGCTGCGCCCGCCTTGCACTCGCATCGTTACTACTCGCGGCCTCATTACTCGCGGCCTCGCTCCTCGCGACCTCGCTGCCGCTTTGCTCGTCCCCGCCCCTTGCGTCCGCCATCGCGAAATCCGAAGAGCCTCCTGCCTCACCGCTCCCTCCCTTCGAGATTGCCATCACGATCGATGATCTGCCCTTCGTCAGCGGTCTCGGCCCGGGCGATTCGCGTCCGCAAGCGACCGCACGCATCTTGAGCGCGCTCGCCGATCATCACGCGCCCGCGACCGGATTCGTGGTTTGCGAACGCGAGGGCGATGAGCTCCTGCAACAATGGCTCGCCGCAGGGATCGAACTCGGGAACCACTCGAGCGCGCACCGCCATCTCGACCGCATCTCCCTCACCGACTGGAGCGCCGATCTCCGCGCCTGCAACGCGAAGCTCGCTTCGCTCACGGGCACGCCTCCCCGCTGGTTCCGCTACCCTTTCCTTCAGACGGGCCGCACATCGGGACGGCGCGACTCCGCAAGGGCGATCGTCAGCGAAAGCGGTCTCCGCTCCGCGTTCGTATCCGTGGACACGGGCGAGTGGGCGCTCGTCTCGCCCTATGTGCAGGCGCTTTCGAACGGCGATCACGCCCGCGCCGATTCCATCGGCAGCGCATACCTCGAGCATCTGATGGCGGCCATCGATCACTACCGGACCTTTGCCCGGGCGCATGTCGGACGGGATGTGCGCCACATTCTCTTGCTCCACGCGAACGCGCTCGCGGCCGATCGCCTCGATTCGCTCCTCACCCGCATCGAAGCCGCGGATGGCCGCTTCATCACGTTGGAAGAGGCGCTCTCCGATTCCGTCTACGCCCTGCCTGACCGCTATGCGGGCCCGATCGGGCTCTCCTGGCTCTATCGCGTCGCGAGCGCGGACAGCGCGTGGGCCTGGGACAATGCGCAAGTGCAGTCGATGACGGAACGATTCCCCGCGGAGTGACTTCTCGCGCGCCCACCCGATGTCGACCCACGCATTGACTCTGCGCATCGAAATGCGGTTCACTTAAAGGTTGCATCGGCTCTGGCATTTGCAGCGCCGACATCGCGCCGCCGTCTTCGTTGTGCGATCGCCGCGCGGACATCGCCGCCCCGGCATCGCAGCGCCGAACAAGGAGCATACTTTGCGATCTCGATCCGTTTCTCCAGCTAAGCTCGCCCGGACAGCCTCGCAGCTGCTGTTCCTCGGGCTCATCACCTGGGTCGCCTGGCAGATGTGGACCGGCGTGCGCGGCGCGACAATCGAGAAGTACTGCCCCTTCGGCGGCGTGGAAACGATCCTTCCCTGGCTGCGAAAGACAGGTACGCTGTGCAGCCTTTCCACCTTGAATCTCTCGATGATGGCCGGCGTGCTCGTGATGACGGTCGTGTTGAAGCGGGCCTTCTGCAGCCATGTCTGCCCGATCGGCACGATCTCGGAGTGGGTGAGCCGCCTCGGCCGCCGCTTGCATCTGCGCGTCGATGTGCCGCGCAAGGTCGACCGGCCGCTGCGCTACGTGAAGTACCTGGGATTGATCGCCATCATCATCTTCACCTATCGCGTGCAGGAGCTCATCTTTCGCGAAGTGGATCCCTTCTTCGTCCTCTTCACGCTGGGCCGCGGACACGGCATCGCGGAGGGCGTGATCGGGATCGGCCAGGCGAGCCTGTGGATCGTGATCGGCTTGCTCGCCGCCGGCCTCGTCGTGCCGATGCTCTTCTGTCGCTATCTCTGTCCCTTCGCCGCATTCCTCACGCCCCTCTCGCGTCTGGGAGCGGCGCGCGTGAGAAGGAACGAAACGCATTGCACCTCGTGCGGCAAGTGCGACCGCGCGTGCGATTGGGGTTTGCGCGTCTCGCAGAAGCCCAGCGTGACGACCGGGGAATGCAGCAACTGCCAGGCGTGCGTGCAGGCCTGCCCCGTTCCCGGCGCGCTTTCGTTCGGATTTCGCGCGCCGGGCGCCGCTTCTCCCGCCGCAGAGCGCGAACAAGTCGAAAAGGTCGAGAGCCCGATTCCCGCAAGGCCACCCGCAAGACCGGCCCTCTTCTCGCTGCTCTTCCCTCCCATCGTCGCCGGTCTCTTCTTTGCGGCCATCTTCGCCAGCCAGGCCTGGGAACTGCCCACCATGCAGCACACCTTCGATCAAGCCGGATCCGCCACCGAGAGCGAACAGGTGGAAATGATCGTCGAAGGTCTTCGCTGCCGCGGGACATCCGCCTTTCTCGTGCAGCGTTTGCAGGCGGTGCCCGGGGTGCTCGGGGTCGAGACCTATGTGCAGGAGCATCGCGCGACGATTTCCTACGACCCGGCGAAGCTCACCGTGGAAGCGATCCGCGCAAAGATCGACGAGCCGGTTCTGCTGAACGACGGCCGCCAGGTGCAAGCCTTCCATGTGACCGAGATCAAGGACTGAGCCGGGCCGCTCGTCATGGCGGCAGCGCGCTCGACGAGGGCGGATACGGCGTTCCATTCAAGATCCACGAGCTCCGAGGAGGGCGAAACCATGATGCGCCGATGGAAGATGAGCGAGGCATTGAGAGCTTATGTGCGCGCACGCGGCGGAGTGCTGGCCGTCGGGATCTTCGATGTGCTCGTCGGGTGATGATCGGTCACCCGCACGCTGTCCGGTCGGATGGCGAAACCTGCCGATGTCGAACGCTTCGTTCTCTTTGAAATGGAGGATCTCCAGCTTTACATCGAGCGCGATCTGGTCGAGGCGGCCGAGCCGATCGAATTCCTGATTCCGCACTTCGGCAACTTCGTCTTGGAACCGGAAGACTGACCCCTGGCTCGATCGGGCGCATGGTCCTGCTTCTCGGGGATCGCGCGATGGACGACCCGCAGGCGAATCGCTGCGTCGCGGACGGGTCCTCACGCCCCCGCGTGCAGCACGGCCGCGCTCTCAGGCGCCGCTGGGGGGACTCGGAAGACACCCGGGGCAAGCGCAAGACGATCCTCAGGGAAAGAACGCCGCATCGGCAAGCGAGCCCAGGAGGGGATAAGAAAAGGCCCGATGGGGGGTCCACCGGGCCTTTCTGCTTGCGAGGCTACCCAACCCCGCAAGCGGGGGTGGCGGGTTTACGCCTAGGAGGCTCTGGAGGTTTTGAAACCCGAGTGCTTCTGCCGTGTGCGTCGGCCGAAACGCTCCAACCGATCACCGCTTTGTGCCGAGGTGGTGATGGTTTTTTCCGTTGCCGCCTGTGTGTACTCAGGTGCGCTTGGCAGGTTCCAGATCGGAAGGCCGGCGCGGGGGGTCGTCGGGCGGAAAAGCGGGCAATGGCTGCAATCAGGCTTGCGAGAGGCATCAGGGTTGCAGCAGGGAGGCGAGCAGTTCGTAAACTTTCCGCATCGCGCGTCCGCGATGGCTGATCTCGTTCTTCTCGTTGAGCGTGAGCTCGGCGAAGGTCTTTCCCAGCGCGGGGACGAAGAAGACCGGATCGTATCCGAAACCGCTCGTGCCTCTCCGCTCGGGAAGGATCGTGCCCTCGCACACTCCCTCGAGCACCCACTCTCTTCCATCGGGAAGGCGCAGGGCAGCCACGGTTCGAAAGCGCGCCGTCCTCCGCGGCAAAGGCACCGCCTGCATCAGGCCGAGCAGCTTGTCGAGATTGCGCGTATAGCTCTGCTCGGGGCCCGCGAAGCGCGCGCTCGCGACGCCCGGTGCGCCGTTCAAGGCATCGACCTCGAGCCCCGTGTCGTCCGCGAGGGCGGCCTCCCCCGTCGCCCGCTGCACCGCCCGCGCCTTCAGGAGCGCGTTCTCCTCGAGGGTGGCCCCGGTCTCTTCGACTTCCGGCACTCCCGGCCATTCGAGCGCGCTCGTGATCTCCAGGTCGAGACCTCTGAGCGCGTGACGAAGCTCGGCGATCTTGTCGCGATTTCGACTGGCGACGAGCAAGCGCATGCAAAATCCTCTGCGGATTTCGGGAGAGGTGCGCGCGCCATCTCTCACGACCGCGGCTTCAACATGGCCGCGTCGAAGGGACCGTGCAGCGGAATCCCGAGCGCGCGCCGCTGGGCCGCGAACAAGGTGGGCAGCGCCCTCTTCCCGTGATCCATGAGGGGCTTCAGGTCTTCCTCGGCCATCGGCTCGCCTTCGACGCCTGCATGAAGCCCCACCAGGCGGCCGTCCGCGGTCATGACGAGGGTCATGTCCACCGATGCGCGCGAATCCTCTTCGTAGGTGAGATCGCAGAGAGTCTCTCCGCCGACGACGCCCGCGCTCACCGCCGCAATCTGGCCGCGAATGGGAACCGCCAGCATGCGGCCATGCGCGACCATCCACCGGCACGCCTCGCACAGCGCCACGAACGCGCCCGTGATCGCCGCGGCCCGCGTGCTGCCGTCCGCTTCGATGACATCGCAATCGATCGTGATCGTGTGCATCGGAAGGCGGTCGAGACGGACGACCGATCGAAGGCTACGCCCGATGAGCCGCTGGATCTCCATGCTCCGCCCGCTCACCCTTCCGCGCGGCAGGCGCGCGTTGACCGATCGCGGAAGCATGCCGTACTCGGCCGTCACCCACCCTTGCGAGCTGCCTTTCAGAAACGGCGGCTGGCGGTCTTCCACCGTGGCCGAGCAGACCACCCAGGTGCGTCCGAGGCGAACCGAAGCCGATCCTTCCGCCTGTCGAAGGAAGGAGGCCTGAATGTCGATGGGTCGCAGATCCTCGGGCACGCGCCCATCCGCCCGGGCACCTTGCAGTGGACTCATGAGAGATTCCTTTCCACGAATTTTGCGGGGACTGCGAACCACGCGCTCGAATGCGGTGTCGAACGACTCGACATTCCGCGAGACGATCTCAACGGTCGTACCAGGGAACATCGCTCTGATCCACGAGCGTGACCGCTTCCAATGGCCGTCCCAGGAACTGCGCCCCGATTTCCTCGAACCGGCGTGGACGGTCGGTGACGAAGAACGAACACCGCCCGCCCTCGGCGCGCGGATTGGCCATTCCGAGATCTGTCAGACGCGCGGCCGTTTCCCGGGCCGCTTCCTCGCCGGAATCGATCAAAGCGATCTCCGCCCCCGCGGTTTCCTCGATCACTTCCCGCAGCAAGGGATAGTGCGTACAACCGAGAATGAGCACATCGATTCTGCGATCGAGCAACGGCGCGAGATAGCGTTGCGCGGCCAAACGCGGGAGCTCTCCGGAAATCCACCCTTCCTCGACGAGGGGGACGAAGAGCGGACAAGCGGTCTCGAACACCTCCCAGCCTTCCCCACTCGCCTGCAAGCCGATCCGATACGATCCGCTGGCGACGGTCGCCTCGGTGGCGATCACGCCCACGCGCTTGCCTTTCGAGATGCGGCGCGCGGCTGCGACTCCCGGCGCGATCACGCCCACCGCCGGCATCGCCAGCGATTCGGCCAGCGCAGGCAGGGCCACCGCGCTCGCGGTATTGCACGCGACCACGAGCATCTTGATCCCGCGCCGCGAGAGGAAGCTCACGCATTCGCGCGAGAAGCGCAGCACCGTGTCGGCCGACTTCGTTCCGTACGGCAGGCGGGCGGCGTCGCCGAAGTAGAGAATGTCCTCGCCGGGCAGGCAGCGCCGGAGGGCGCGCACCACCGTCAGACCGCCGATTCCCGAATCGAACACGCCGATCGGCCGCGAGCGTTCATCCAACGAATGCGTCATCATTCCTCATCGTTCTTCGAACATCGAAGCGGTGTAGGTCCATTCGAGCGACATCTCGTGAAGCAAGGGCCCGGTGGATTGCCCGCCGACTTCGATGCGCACTCCGCTGACTTCGGGAAAGTTCGCGCACAGCGTGCGGGTGAGCGAGGCGGCGAGCACCCACTCGCCGAAGTCGCCCCCGCGCGCGCGGCGAACCGCTTTGTTGAGTTCGACGAAGAGGATGCCCTCCTTCGTCAGGAAGAGGCCCTCGACCTTGCTCTGTTTGGGCCACGGCGAGAGGTTGCCTTCGAGCGAACCGGAGAAGAGCGCTTGCATCACGGCCGGCGCATCTTTACGAAAATCTCCCGTGCGGGGCAGGAAGCGCACTTCGCGCCGCAGGCCGGTCAGATCGGGACTGCCGTAAAAGAACTCGAACGCCGTCTGGGGAGCGAGCGCCTGGCCAACGGGCTCCGGTTCGCCCGCTTCGAAATCTTCGGGAACGCGCGTGCGCAGCAGCCAGATGGCGACCGCCAGCAGCACCACCGCCACGGCGGCCACGACCCAGGCCGGATGCAGGCGCGAGCGCTTTGCGGAGCGAGCCATCAGCGCAGCCATCCTTCTTGCAAGGCGTATCCGTCGACCGCCATCGCCAAGGCCTCGGCGATCCTTTCGATCGCGCGCCAATCCTCATCGGCGGGATAGAGAGCCATCGGACCGGCGCGACCGATGTAGAGAATCGCGCCCGGCATGTCGAGCCCTTCAAGAGAGGAGAGCGGCCAACGCTGCTGCGCGACCGGCACGCCCGGCATGCGCTCATCGGCGGAAAGCGCGGTTTGCAGATAGAGAACGAGCAGTCGCGCGAAATCGCGGCTCGCTTGCTCGTGCCGTCCCGCCGTCTCGCCCCACGGGCGCAAGGAAGAGCGCGAGCGGGAGGAGCGCCGGCCGGAACCGACGCGGTCGCCCGGATCCCTCTTGAGCGCCCCGGCCTCCGAGGGACGGATGGACTTGCCGAACGGATCGCTGATGCAGGTCACGACCCGGATGCCCGCCAACAGCGAATCGCCCGCGAGAGCGGGACGAAGATCCAGGCAGGCGATCGCTCCGTGGGCGTTGGCGAGCGGCACCCAGGCGCTGTCTTCGTTCGCTTGATCGCGCAACCGGAGTGCGGTGATGCCTCGCTGTTCCAAAGCCTCGCCGATGCGCTGCGCCAGGAAGTCGATGTGCTGCGCCGCGGCGCGACCGAGATTCCCGGTGTTTCCGCCCGCGTACAGATCTTCCGCCGGCGTGATGATCGCGACGGCGCGCGGGCTCGTTTGCGGGGGCGAGTAAGACACGGGCCAAGCTCGATAGGCACTCACGGTGCTCACATCTTCGCGGCGCGTGGAGAGAATCACCTGGTACTCGCGCTTGTCCGAGAGCCACTGCTCCTTCCAGGCGACCACCGCCGGATCGATGGCCCAGGCATAGCGGCTTCCCGTGCCGTCGTTCTCCATGGAGAGAAGGCAGGTGCCCTGGCGGTATTGCGCAAACGGCGGCCGGCGCGGATCGAGAAAGGCGCCGGGCAATTCCACCGTGAGGCGCGAGGCTCCCGAGGTCGTCAGGCGCGCCTGCGGCTCGCGCGGCAGCGCCCAGCGGAGATAGGTGCGCCCGCCCGCTTCCTGCGCGCGCAAATCGCCCACGAGCGGCCCTTGGGGAATCTGCGTGACGACGCTCCTCGCATCATCGAACACGAACTTGCCCGACAGAAAGTGCTCTACCAGCAAGGGCACGCCGCTGGCGGGGAAGAGCAGCCGGTTCTGGGCATAGGCCACCGGGCCTCGCATCTGGAGGGCCTTGCCCGCGCCATGCAGCGTCTCTCCCCCCACCACGAAACGGATCGCGAGGGTGTCGGCGCGCAGGATTCCGCGAAAGAAGGCGGGATCCCATTCCAGCGTGAGGCCGAGCGCCGCGCAGCATTCCTCCATGGGCCAGTAGCGCTCCGCGCCCCACGGTACGAGCTCATCCCAACGCGCCTCGCGTCCATCGGTGAAGATGAGTCCGATGCACGGCTCGGCAGGCCGGGAAGGCAGCGTGAAGGGACTCCAGGGAATCGACGGGCATTCGTCCGCTTCGGGATAGAGCGCGAGCGAGTCGGCGAGACGAAGGAGCCGGAAACGATAGGCGTAGGTCCGCAGCGAATCGAGCAGGGCGAGCGAATCGACGGCGGTCGAGGAAGGCTCGCGCAGGTTGCGATCGTACGCCCCGAATTCTTGCGCCTGCGCGGGCGCGGGCCCCAGCCCGAAGCCGCCAAGCACGACATCGGCGAACGGGAAGCCGCCGAGCCCCGCCACTGCGAGGACCGTGCCCGCGAACGCCGCGACTGCAAAATGTCGCGCGCGACCGCTCATTCCCGGCCCGTCCGTGACACCATGCGCTCCATCTCGCGGCGCTGGTCCTTCCTGGCGATCGACTCGCGCTTGTCGAACTTGTGCTTGCCCCGGGCGAGCCCGATCTCGACTTTCGCGACCCCGTTCTTGAAATACACCTGCAGGGGAATCAGGGTGAGGCCGCGCTCCTTGATCTTTACGAGCAGGCGATGGATCTGCCTGCGATGCAAGAGGAGCTTGCGCGCGCGCAGCGGATCGTGGCGCTCGATGGTCGCCTTCTCGTAGGCGGCGATGTTGAGATTGACGAGAAAGATCTCGTTGCCCCGGGGAGTCGCGTAGGCGTCCGACATGCTGACCTTGCCCGCCCGCACGCTCTTCACTTCGGATCCTACCAATGCGAGCCCCGCCTCGATTTTCTCGATGATCTCGTAGAGATAGGTCGCCCGGCGATTGCGCGCCACGATCTGGATGTCTTCGGGCTCTTTCTTTCCGGGCACAACTTCCTCGCTCGCCGCGCGCGCCGATCCCGCGGCCGTCTGTTCGCCGACGCAAGGCATAAGGGGTACCAAATGGAGCGCCCGGCTTCAAGGCGCGGACGCGTCGACTGACCGATTGACATCTCCCCGCGCTCGATGGCATATTCCCGGTCGACTCGTGCGGAAGTGGCGGAACTGGTAGACGCGCTAGGTTCAGGGTCTAGTGGGCTCACGCCCGTGGGGGTTCAAGTCCCCCCTTCCGCAAGTTGCCGCCCCACGTTCGGGGGCATGCAGGGAACGGCCCGGTCGATGACCGGGCCGTCCTCTTTGCCTGCGGTTTCGGCCGAGTGTGCCCGCAGCTCGGGCCGCGGGTGCCTGCAGCCTGACGCGTTCGCCCGGAGCTCGAGCCGCCATCGCGGCGCGCGCACGGCCTCATTCGAAGAGGTGCTTGACCTCTCCCCACGAACTCTCGATCACGGGCACGGGAGGAGGAGTTCCCGAGTTGGGAAGACCCGGCGTCGGATCCAACCCATTGCCCAAAGGCGGCGTCGTTCCCCCGTATGGATTCAGCCCATCGAAGATCTCCCAGGCTCCGATGCCGTCGGGATTGCGTCCACCCGAACGATCGTCCTCGGCTTCCTGCGTCGTGAAGGTGTGCATGTCCACGAGGACCGTGTCGCCTCCCGCGACCTGCCAGAGCATGACCGTGTCGCCATCGTTCGACATGTTGAACCCGTATTGCGACTCGCCTGCCGACTCCTGCCAGAGAAGCGACTGGCTGCCGTAGACCACGGCCGCCTCCCCGACCGCGAGATCCGCGCCCGCGGGCCAGCGATAGGTCCACAAGCCTTCGTTGTCGCTGAGCGCGTACTCGCTCAGGTCCACATGCCCCGGGCCCGGATTGTAGATCTCGACCCATTCATCGTTGCGATAGTTGTACGAGCCATCGCCGTCCCAGTCGCTCGCCGGATCGCCCATCATCTCGTTCAAGCACGGGGCGGCCAGGGCGATCGTGGGAAAGAGCGCCGCGCCGAGAAGCGCGACCACGGCTGCGACCATTTGCGCCCCGGCGATTCCTCGCCGTCTTCCTCGCTTCCTCATTCTTCCTCCTTGGTTCAGGTGAAGAGAAGACCGCCGGCGTCGTCTCGACGACGCGACGGTCGTGGACCGTGATGAGGAAGCAATTGCGGGGCCGAAAATGCGGCAGGCGAAAAGAAAGTGCGGCGATCGAGCGGGCGGCGCTCGCGGGCAGCGACGACCATGCGCCCGCATGAACGGGCTTGCCCGCCGTCATCGCCTTGCGGGAGTCGCTGGCCGAATGAGGTGCGCGGGACGTAAGCGAAGCGCGGATGCGCAGAACCTCAGGCCTCTTCTTGCTCCGACAGCGCTGAGCGTACGAGGCGCGCGCCTCTTGCATGAATTTGCTTTTGCGCGCGCCGGTTCCGCGACCGCATTCGGCAGCGACGACCACGCGCCCGCATGAACGGGCTTGCCCGCCGTCATCGCCTTGCGGGAGTCGCTGGCCGAATGAGGTGTGCGGGACGTTAGCGAAGCGCGGGTGCTCACGACCTCAGGCCTCTTCGCGTTCCGACAGCGCAGAGCGTACGAGGCGCGCGCCCCCTGCATGAGTCGGCTTTTGCGCGCGCCGGTCCCGCGACCGCATTCGGCAGCGACGACCACGCGATGCACCGCGCGACGCAAGCGACTGCGGGGGCCCGCGCTCAGGGGACGATGCGGGTGCCCGCCTTGCCGGCGAGCGCGTCGGCGAGCTTGTCGGGTGAGGTGATGAGCACTTCCTCGCCACCGTGATCGAGGAAGCGGATCGCGCTCAGGATCTTGGGGCCCATGTTGCCTGGCGGGAAGTGCCCGTCCTCGTGGTAGCGCTTCGCGTCCTCGAGCGACAGCAGAGGCAAGGGAGTCTCGCGCTCGGTGCGGTAGTGCAGCATGACCTGATCGACCGAAGTGACGATGAGCAGGCGTTTCGCGCCCAGCGCCTGGCCGAGCACAACCGAGGCGAGGTCCTTGTCGATGACCGCCTCCACGCCCTCGTAGATGCCCGGCTCGACTTCGATCACCGGCACGCCTCCCCCGCCGGCGGCGATGACCACGTGCCCGGCGGAGACGAGCGTTCGAATGGCGCCGATCTCCACGATGCGCAGCGGTTCCGGAGAGGCGACCGCGTGACGCCATCCGCGTCCCGCGTCTTCCATCATCGTCCAGCCGCGCGCGCGGCCGAGCGCGCGCGCCTCTTCCTGGGTGTAGAAGGGCCCGATGGGCTTGGTGGGATTGTGAAATCCGGGGTCCTCGCGATCGACGACCACCTGGGTGACGACCGTGACGACTTCGCGTTCGATGCCCGAGCGATGGAGAAGATTGCGGAGCACCTGCTGGGCCATGTATCCGATGCCGCCCTGGGAATCGGCGCCGCAAATGTACAGCGGCGTGGGAGGGATCATGTGGGCCGCGGCCTCATTGCGAATCACGATATTGCCGACGATCGGGCCGTTGCCATGGGTGATCACGACCTCCTCGCCCGCGCGCAGGAGATCGACCACATGGCACATGGTCGCTTCGGTGACCTTGAACTGTTCGTCGATCCGCCCCCCCTTCTTTCCCGGAATGAGGGCGTTCCCTCCCAGGGAGACGACGACCGGACCCGACATCGAATCCTCCGCGCGTTGGCCCGCGACCTTTCCCGGGCCGGGCCTTTGCCGGACGCCCGACCAGAAAGTTGTCGGAAAGAGAAAGCGAATACATTACCAGCCTCGGACGACCTTTGTCCACGATCCAACAAGAATGCCCCTGGGAGGAAAATGGGCGCCCGCGCTCCGCCCCTTCCCGGCAGATCTGCTGGAGGCGGGCCTCCACGCGCACCGCTTACTCCCCTGACGGAGGAGCGTCGACTCGGGCGGACTCTTCTCCATTCCAGCGATCGGGAGCGCCGCCGCTGATCGAATGTCCCTGGCTGAAGACATTGCCGAGATTGCGCGTCCGGTTGGGGGCGATGAGCACGAGATCGGGGTCGTTCAGGAGCTGAGCCGGCGGCTTCCACGCCCGGATCGTCGGTCTGGCCCCTGCTTCACCGGCGGGCCACACGCGCGCGCGCTTCTTCCAGCGGAGGAAAGCCGGGGCGCAATGGATCCGCCTGCTCGTACCAACGCAGCGCCTCGTCCGCGCGACCGAGGCGCTCGCAAGTGAGACCGAGATTGAAGAGCGGCTCGAAGAAGCGAGGCGCGAGGCGATGGGCGCGCTCGAAGCGCCGCGCGGCCTGTTCGAGATCTCCCGCCTCGCGCAGCATGACGCCCCAGTTGTTCAGGATCCATGGATCTTCCGGGCTTCTCGCATACGCCTGCTCCATCGCGCGCAAGGCGCCGGCCAGCGATCCCGACGCGTAGTGCGCTTCAGCCAGGCCCGCGAAGGCGGAGGCTTCCGTGGAATCGAGGGTGATCGATCGCTCGAAGGCCTCTCTTGCATGCGCGGGATCGCGCCGCGCGAGCGCGAGATCGCCGGCAACGAGCCACAAGCGCGCCTCTTCGTTTCGGAAGAGAAACGCGGCGGCAAGATCATGGGCGGCGAGTTGCGCGCTTCGTGCAACGTTCTCGCCCTCGCTCGATCGGGCCGCGGCCACGCGCAGCGCCGCGCGCTCGCGCAGGAAATCTCCCGGCCGCGCGTGAAGCGCGAGCGCTCGATGGCAGAACTCCTCCGCGGCGGCATCATCGCCCGCGCGATGGGCCGCATTCTTCCCCGCCTCGAGATAGGCCGCATGCCCGGGGCGCAGGCTCGCGAGCTCAGACGCGTCGCCCGCGCTGCCCTGCGCGCTCTGCGCGCGCGCCCACAAGGCGCGTTCGAGCCACGCGGCCCGGCGTCCCGCCATGGCCGCGCCATCGCGCGCCTTCGCTTGCGGCGAGGAAGGCGCAGGTGCGCTGGGCGGCGGCGCGGCCGCTTGCGCCGCGGCCACGAAATGATCGAGCGCGTCCGAGAGGGCGTGAGAGCGCGCCTCGCGCTGGGAAGCCTCCGCCGCCGCGGCGTTACGCAAACCTCCCTGCGCATCGATTCTCTCGAGGCGCACCTCTTCCTCGATCGCGCGGATCTGCGCATGGCTGACCGGCATCCACCCGGGCGCTTTCTCTTGGAGCAGGTCCGGACGGCGGGCGAGCAGGCCGAGGAGGATGAGCGTGAAGACGAGGAAGAGAGCGAGCAAGGGAACCGCGGGACGCGCAGCGCGAAGCGTGATCCATGCCGCTCCGGCCGCCAAGACGATCGCGGCGATCAGGGCCGCGACGCCGAGAGGCAGGCAGAGCGGCGCCTGCAGAAACGCGAGTGCGACCAGGATCGCGCCGACGATCCGCGCGCGCGCGTCGCCCCACAGGGTCGCGATCGTGACCACTCCCGAGGCCCGGTCTCCTTCCCCATCGCCGATGTCCTTGGCCGCGAATCCGAGCGTGATGCCGACAACCAGCGCCGCCAGCACGCGCCTCGGAAAGACCCACGGCGTCATCTCCTGCGCGAACAGCGCGAAACCCGTCGCCATCGAAAGCGCGGAGAGGAGCGCGAGCGTGAAGGTCGCGCTCCCGGGCCAGCGCTTCAACCGCGCGGGCGGACGCGAGTACAGCCACGCGAGCAGGAGGCACGCGCAGACGAGCAGGAAGCAGGCATAGCCCGCCGCGAGCGCGAGCCAAGCGGACAGGGCGCTCGCGAGCCAGGCGAGCGTTTCCAGCGCAGGCGGCGAAACCGCGCCCACCGGCAGAGGACGCGAAGGCTGATTGACCGCATCCGCCTGTCGATCGCCGAGATCGTTCCAGCAGACGGCCGCGAGAAACGCCGCCGCCATCGAAATCCACAGCACGAGCACGGCGGCGGCATCGATCGGATTGACGAAGGCGCCGGGGAACGCATCGCGATACACGACCCAGCCGAGCAGCGCGCCCACGGGCACGAGGCCGGTGTAGTGCAGCATGCGCACGCCGAGCGCGCGTTTGGCGAGCGCCCGAAAGCGCGCGGGGTCGAGCCGCCACGCGTACGCGCACAGCGCCGCCGCAAAGGGCAGCGCGATCACGATCGCGTGGCGCGCGCTCTCGCCCGGCACGAGCCCGCGCCCGCGAAAGACCTCGGCGTAGGCGCTCGCGCCCGCGCTTCCCGCTGCCGGTGCAAACGAGCGCGCGAACAGCGAAGGCCACGCGCCGAGCAGGGCCATCAAGACGAATGCGCCCGCGGCGGAGGCGAGCGCCATCAGCCACGGCGCCCCGCCGCCGCGTGAGCCGCGCGAGCAGCGCGCCATAGCGAGATGATGCGCGTAGAGCGCGATCCCGATCACGGCGAGCAAGATCTCGACGCGTTGTCCGGGAGAAGTCTCCGCGGTCGCCTGCCCCGGGTTCCAGAAACGCCACAGAATCGAACCGAACCCGGGGAGGTAGTTCAGGTCGTAGCCTCGCCCCCCCGAAACGAGCGCGTCGATGATCGGCGCGACGAGCAGCACGCCGAAGCCCACGCACAGCACGCGCGAGATCCGCCCGATCGACGCGCCGGTGAGCGCGTGCAGCCACAAGGCGAGGAGCAGGAAGAGCGCGAGATAGAAGAGAGGAAAATGGAGGAACATCATGGGCAGCGAGACATCGAGCCGCCAATCGAAACCCATGATGTGGGAAGCTTCGAGAATCCCTTCGAGCAGATTGCGCCCGAAGATCCAAGCGCCGAGGAGCAGCGCGTGACCCCACGCGCTCCCCGGCGCCTGTTCGATGCGATCGAAGATCGAGCGCGGCGCGGGCGGCGGCGGCGACGGCGAGGGAGAAACCGCTGGCGCGCGATCCTTCATCGCCGGCGCAATCCCGCCGCCGCTGACCGGCTACCGTTCGTAGATCACCTTTCCCGTCGCGACCGTCTGCCCCGCCGTCAACCTCGCGAAGTACACGCCCGAGTCGACGCGTTGCAGAAGCTCGTCGCGCCCGTCCCATGTGACCGTGTACATTCCGGCGCGCTGGCCCTTGTCCACGAGCCTGCGCACCAGGCGGCCGGTCGCATCGACGATATCGAGCGTGACCGGGCCGGAGTAGCCGCTCGGCACCGCATACTCGAGAGCGGCGAGGCCCATCGCGGGATTCGGACGCGTGGACACGCTCGCGCGCAGGGCCGGGCCTTCCCGCTCTCCGGCGGCGGAGAAGGGAACCGGCGGCCAATCCTGGAAGGCCCCGTTGACGACGAGGGCGAAGGGCTGCGGTCCTTGCGGAACATTGTATCCGCGCACCGTGAAGGTCCAGGTGCCCGCTGCGGGACTGTTCAAGCGCACGCATTCCTCGACATTCAACCGGTCGGCGGACCCGCCGGTCGTGGAGAATCCGGCGCTGAAGACATTGCCCTTGTACTGCGTGCCGATCGGCGAGGTGACGCTGAGGTCGAGATCGTTGATCAGCTTCACGCCCGTCCCGGCCGTGCCGGGATAGTCCGTCCACACCAGGGCAACCGTGAGCGGCTCGCTGGAATTCTCCACCCGCAGGTCGAGATTCCACAGGCCGCCGGTCGAGAGCCCCGGTGTGACGTCGACCGCCACCAGCTCGCGGGTGTCGCCCGAGAAGAAGAGCGAGCGATCGACGAGCAGACGGCCCCAGCCTTCGTTGTTGTTCGGGATGTCGGCCGTGTTCATGTCGTCGGTGCTGTTGATCAGGGTCGCTTTGATGAGCGCAGCGCTGGGAATCAGCGGCTCATCTTCGCCGGGGACGCCCTGCGGATAGTAGCCGTCGGTGTAGTACTGGCGAACATTGAGGGACATGCCCGAGACGCAGGGAGTCGCCATCGAAGTGCCCATGAAGGGATTGCCGACCACGGAGCAAGTCGGGCTGGGCGGATTGCCCGGGTCGTTGTCGACCGAATTGATGTAGCCGCTCTCGCTCCCGCCCGGCGCCGTCAGCGTCGGCTTGAAGCGCGCGTCGGTCGAGCTCGAAGGGCCGCGGCTCGAATACGAGGCCATCGTCTCCTGGCTCGGCGCCTGCATCGTCGCGCCCACGGTGATGCAGTTCTTGGCCGTGCCGGGAGAGCCGACCGTGTTCAGGTTGGGGCCCGAGTTGCCCGCCGCGAAGCAGATCATGTAGTCCTTGTGGTTCCACATCGCGTTGTCGACATCAACCGAGTAGCCGTCGTAGGCGTTGTCGGTGCTGCCCCAGCTGTTCGTGTGCACGCGCGCGCCACCCGTGTAGCTCGCATTGAACGAGGCGGTCAGCGACGCAGGCGGCGTGATCGAGCCGAGATTGCACGAAGACCAATCGTCCGCCCCGATATCCTGCACGGTCAGCTTGGCCTTGTAGGCCATGCCGTTGTAATCGTAGCTGCCGGTGATGTAGGACTGGTCGCCCAGCATCGTGCCCGCCACATGCGAACCGTGGCCGGTGTCGCACCCGTCGTAGGGGGCGCCCCCGCCTTGCACCGCGTAGTCGATCACCTTGCGATGCGTAGGCCCGGGAGCGAGGTTGCCGGTTTCGCGGAACCAGCAGCTGTTGTAGTCGACCCCGGTATCCATGATCGTCGCGATCTGCCCGGTGCCGTTGATCCCGTGGTCCCACAGCGGGAACGAGCCGCTCACATTGCTCTGCACGACCCAGCGGGTCATGTTGTTGGTGACGAAGTATTCGGGCTGCTCCTCGATCCACCAGACATCCGGAATCCGCGCCACATCGGCCAGCCGATCCTCCGGCAGGCGCACGCGCAGGCGGCGCGAGAAGCCGTCGTCGGTGGCGTCGGTCACGACGCCGCCGAGGGCGGAGATCTGCGCGGAGACGGCGTCCAGATTCTCGAAGACGCGCACCACGAGGAGCAGTTCGCTCTCCTCGATGCGCTCAGGCGTGCGCCACACATGCGCGCCGATCTCGGGAGCGAGCTTGTAGGCGGGATGGAACGGCCCCACCCAGCTCGTCCCGGGCAGCGCTTGGACGCGCGCCAGCGCAGACGCGTCCATTCCCGCCAGGAAGGCGAATTCGCGCACATGTCCATAGAGGACGGCCCCGGCCGACTCGAGCGCGGCCTTCCACTCCTCCGTGACCGGCCCGTCGCTCTGCACCAGGTAATAGCCGCCCGCGGCCCTCTCGCCGGAGGGAATGGCGAGATCGGCCGGGATGTCGGGCTCGCCCACCGTCGTGTCGAAGCGATAGACGGCGAGATCCAAGAGACGAGCCGACGCGGGAGAGAGACCGGGGAGAAGGAAGAGGATCGAAACAAACGCGAAGATCAGGGCACTGCTGCGCACGGACAGCCTCCTTCCTTGCCTACGCCTGCCTATGGTCTTCACGGGGATGTGTCCAGGCGGAACGCACGGAATGCCGACGATGCTTTCCACCGCCTGAACGAACGGGTACGAGGACATTGTACCTGCTGTCCGCGATCGCGTCAACGCAAGCAAGCCGCCCGGGCTTGCGCAAGGAATGCGCTAGTGCCGGCCTAAGGGCCGCCCGCTCGACGGCGCGCTGGCGCCCGCCGTCGAGCCTCTCATCCGAACAAGCGCCGTTCCACGATCTGGCAAATGATGTGCCCGGCCAGAATGTGCGCCTCCTGAATGCGGGGCGATTCGTCGGAATCGATGTGCAGGACATAGTCGGCCAGCTTGGCCAGCTCGCCGCCGTCGCGCCCCGTCCAAGCGAAGGTGATCATGCCGATTCTCTTCGCCAGCCGCACCGCCTCGAGCACATTCGGCGATTTTCCGCTGGTCGAGATCGCCACCGCGACATCGCCCCGATTCCCGATCCCGGGAAGCTGGCGCGAGAAGACATGATCGAAGCCGTAGTCGTTTCCCACCGCGGTGAGCGCGCTCGAATTGGTGGACAGGGAAACGGCAGGCAACGAGGGCCGGTCGAGGTACAGGCGCCCGGCCAGTTCCGCGGCCAGATGCTGCGAGTCCGCGGCCGATCCGCCGTTGCCGAAGAAGATCACCTTGCCGCCGCCGCGGATGCAGTCGTAGAGGATCTGGACCATCTCCGAGATCAGCGCCGTCTGACTGAGGAGCTTCTCCTTCACCCGGATGTTTTCGCGAATGCCCGCCTCGATGATCCCGCCCATCATGTCCTGTTCGGAATTCATGCTCCCTCCTCGCCTTCCTGCAGCGCCTTGACGAGAACGCAACCGAGCGGCTGCGGCGGCTCAGCCTCGCTCCGCCAATTCCTCGATCGCCGAGACGAGCGGCGCCCAGCCGTACTTTTCCTTTTCCTTGCGCACTCCCGCGCGCAAACACTCTTCCCAATTCTCCTCGTAGAAGCGGACGATCGCGTCCGCCAACGCCTTCGCATCCTCGGGGGGAACGAGAAAGCCGGTCACTCCCTCGGGAACCACTTCTCCCAGGCCTCCCACATCCGCGCAGATGACGGGCGTGTCGAGATGATAGGCGATCGGCACGATCCCGCTCTGCGTCGCCGAGCGGTACGGCAGCACGACCGCATCCGCGGCGGAGAAATACAGCGCGACGCGCTCTTCGGGAATGTAGTCGGCGTGGAAGTGGACGGCCTCCGCGAGGCCGAGCTCGGCCGTCAGCTTCCGATAGCGCGCTTCACCCTCGTAGAACTCCCCCGCCACCAGCAACTCGACCGGCAGGCGCTCGCGCGCCGCCCGCACCGCTCGCAGGAGCAGGTCGAGGCCTTTGTACGCGCGAATGTATCCGAAGAACAAGATCAGCGGCGCCGCGCCGGAAAGCCCCAGCCGCTCGCGCGCCTCCGCTTTCGCCACCCGCGTGCCGAAGACATCGTACACCGGATGATGCACGAGACGCACGCGCGCATTCGGCGCGAGCGCGAGCAGGTCGCGCCGCACCGACTCGGACATCACCACGAAGCCATCCACCGGCGCGAGCGCGTAGCGCGTGAGCGCCCGGTCGAAGGGCCGCCCCTCGTGCGGCACGATGTTGTCGCAGACGAAGACCACGCGCGAGGGATGGCGGCGCTTGACCCAACGCGAGATCGAGCCGAAAGCGGGCGCGAAGAAAGGCATCCAGTACTTGAAGAGCACGAGATCGGGCTTTTCCCGAGCGGCGATGCGCGCGGTGCGAAGCCAGCTCAGCGGATTGATCGAGTCCAGCACCGGCTCGGCCGCCATGCGCACCGCCGCCGCCGCTTCACGGTCCACGACCATCTGGGTCTTGCCCGGAAAGAAGAGCCCCGGATACTGGCGGGTGAACGAGAGAAAACGGACGGCGTGCCGCCGTCCAAGCTCGCGCGCGAGAATCGCGTTGAAATGCGCGATGCCTCCGCGCATGGGATAGGCGGTGCCGATGTAGACGACCTTCATGGCGTTCGTCGGGCCCGCTCCCTTCTCTCTCGTCCGGCGCCGGAGTTAAGGCACGCGCCAGGTCTGCAGCCCGCGCTCTTCGAAGGCGAAGGGCACGATCCGCCCGCCCAGGCCGGCGAGCGCCGAGGCGATCGCGCTCTTCTTTTCGATCGGGCAATAGATCAAGAGGTGGCCGCCGCCGCCTGCGCCGAGGATCTTTCCTCCCAACGCGCCCTCGGCGCGCGCCGCCGCGTAGAGCTCGTCGATGGTCGCATTCGTGATGGCCTCGGCGAGGCTCTTCTTCGTTTCCCAGGCCTCGTGCAGGCAACGGCCGAAGGCGTCGAGCTGAGCGCGCAGCAAGAGGTTCTTCAACTCGATGGTCAGTCCCTTCAGGCGGTCGAGTCCGCTGACGGCGGCGGGCTCGCGCCGGCGATAGCGCTCCATCTGCGTGTCGACGATGCGCGCGGAGACGCGCGTGCCGCCCGTGTAGACCAGCAGCAGGTGGTACTCGAGCTCATTCACGGTCTCGCGCGGAATGCGCAGGGGATTCACGATCGTCTGGCCGGCGAGGAACTCGATGAAGTTGAATCCGCCGAAGGCGGCCGCGTACTGATCCTGGCGGCCGCCGCTCAAGCGCACATCCAGGCGCTCGATCTTGTAGGTCGTCTCCGCGATTTCGTAGGGGGTGAGGGCGAATCCCAACCATTGCGCGATGCATCCCACGAGAGTCGCGACCACGGTGGAAGAGGAGCCCAGCCCGCTTCCCGGAGGAGCGTCGCAGTGCAGGGTCACTTCCGCGCCGCCGGGCAATCCTCCGCGCAGGTCGCGGAAGTGCGCGAGCGCGCCGAGGGGCAGGTCCATCTTTCCATCGAGATCGAGCCGGCCGAGCGGATAACGGCGGCGCAGATCGTAATCGAGCGAGGCGATGTCGATTTCCTCGCCGTCTCGAGGGGCGACGCTCGCCCAGGCGTACTTGTCGATGGTCGCGGAAAGGACGCATCCCCCGCGCTCTTCGGGGTAGGGAGAGACATCGGTGCCTCCGCCGCAGAAACTGATCCGAAGAGGCGCCTTGGCTCTATGGATCATCTCTCCTCTCCCGGCTGCAGAATCGCAATACAAAGGGAGTCACGCGAACACTCGTGCTCCCCTCGCAAACGCCCTCGCTCCCGCTCGCATTCGGGCAATCCGTCTTTCCAAGACAGCCGCGTCGTTTGCGTTTGAACCGGCCGCAACCTTCCCGAACGAACGGACACCATGCGCCAAACGCCCGGCGCGCTCAAGAGCCGTTGCACGGAGTCGCGAGCGGCGCGCCGCACCCCGCGAGGCGAGCGGCTCCCTCTCCGCTTCCCTATCCGCTCTCCCCGCGCTTCGCCCGTTCAGGAAGCTCGCGCCGGGCGAGCGCGTAGCGTTCGGGGGTCCCGATGTCGCAGAAGTACGCGCGCGTTTGATACGCGCGTCCGGGACGCTCGGCGATCCAGCGCGGCAGGAGATCGCGCTCGAGGCTCGATCCGCCCGCGGGAATCGACGCCAGCGCCGCGCGGGGCAGGACATACACGCCGGCATTGATCCACCCGCGATTCGCCGCCGCCTTCTCGCGAAATCCGCGCAGCTCTTCCCCATCGAGATCGAGAGAACCGAAGTCCGCCGCCGATTCGATCTCCACCGCGGTCAGGGCGAGGCGCTCGGGCTCGCGCGCGTGAAAACGCAGGAACGCCGCGCAGTCGATCGCGCAATAGGAGTCGCCGTTCATCACCAACGCGCGGGTGTCGACGAAGGGCAGCGCGCGGGCGAGCGCTCCGCCGGTGCCGAGCGGCTCCTCTTCTCGCAGGAACGAGGTCTCGAGCTGCGGATGATCGCGCAACTCCGCCGCGAGCCGGCCGGGAAAGAGGTCCCCGCGATATCCGGTGAGAAAGAAGACGCGGCGCATGCCCGCCGCGGAGAGAAGATCGAGGAGATAGCCGAGAAAGGGGCGCCCCTGGATGTCGAGGAGCGGTTTGGGCAGGTCGGTCATTCCCGCCAACCGCTCGCCCCGGCCTCCGGCCAGGATCAGGACGGGCACATCGGACAAGCGACTTCCTCCGCCCCTCGCGCGGGGGCCTCAGCCCGCCGCGCCCACCGGCACCTTGGCCAGCCGCTCCATCAAGTCGACCACCCGGCAGGAATAGCCCCATTCGTTGTCGTACCAGGAGATGGTCTTCAGCAAGCGATCGCCCAGCACTTCGGTGGAGAGGGCGTCGAAAATGGAGGAATGGCTGTTGCCGATCACATCGCTCGAGACGATCGGCTCGCTGGTGTACTCGAGGATGTTGCGCATCGGCCCCGCGGCCGCTTCCGCGATCGCGGCGTTGACCGCTTCCACCGTGACCGGCTTTGCCATCTCGGTGACGAGATCGACCGTCGATCCGTCGGGAACCGGCACGCGCATCGCGAGGCCGTCGAGCTTGCCTTGCAGACTGGGGAGCACCTTCCCCACCGCCTTGGCCGCCCCGGTCGTCGTGGGAATGATGTTCTCGGCCGCCGCCCGCGAACGGCGCAGGTCCTTGTGCGGCACATCCGCGAGACGCTGATCGTTCGTGTAGGCGTGCACGGTCGTCATGATGCCCTTGACGATGCCGAAGCGCTCGTCGAGCACCTTCGCCACCGGCGCGAGGCAATTCGTCGTGCACGAAGCGTTCGAGATCAGGCGATGCTCGGGCTTGAGCACATGATCGTTGACGCCCAGCACGACGGTCGCGTCGATCTCATCCTTGGCCGGCACGGTGAGGATCACCCGCCCGGCGCCGGCGTCGAGATGGCGGCCGATCTCGGCCCGGGTGCGGAAGCGTCCGGTCGCCTCCACCACGAAATCCACTCCGAGCTCCTTCCAGGGAAGCTTCTCGACTTCGGGAATCGCGGTCATCCGGATGCGATGATGGTTCACGCGAAAGATGTCGTCTTCGAGAGCGATCGCCCCGCGAAAGGTCCCCATCACCGTGTCGTATTTGAAGAGGTAGACGAGCCCCCGGTTGTCGGCGATGTCGTTGATCGCCACGACCTCGACATCCTTGCGTTCGGCCAGGATGCGCAGCACCGTCCGCCCGATTCGTCCGAATCCATTGATGGCCACTCGCACGGTTCGTTTCTCCTTCCGGCGCGCGCGCATGCGCGGGGTCGCGCCTTTCGTCACCGTCCCTTCGCTCCGGCCGCGCGTTCGCCGGCCGCGGCCGGAAACGCGCTCTCTACCACCACTGCGCCAGCTTCTGGATCAGTTCGACCACGCGCGCGGCGTATCCCCAGCCGTTGTCGTACCAGGTGAGGGTCTTCACCATGTTGCCGCCGATCACCATCGTGGCCAGCGAGTCGAAGATCGCCGAATGCGAATTGCCGACCACATCGCTCGAGACGATCGGCTGATCGGAGTACTCGACGATGTTGCGATACCTCCCCTCCGCGGCGCTCCACACGAGACGGTTTACTTCGTCGCGGGTGACATCGCGCTCCATCAACGTCACCAGATCGACCACGCTGCCGTCGGGGACGGGCACATTCATCGCCAGCCCCGAGATGCGCCCATTCATCTCCGGCACGATCCGCTCGACCGCCATCGGAGACCAGGTGGAGGCGGGAATGATGTTCTCGGCCGCCGCCCGGGAACGGCGCAGCTCGCTGTGGGGCACGTCGGCCAGGCGCTGGTCGTTCGTGTAGGCGTGCACCGTGGTCATGAAGGCCTGCCGGACGCCGAATCCCCGCTGCAGGATCTTCACCACCGGCGCGACCGCGTTCGAGGTGCACGACCCGTTCGACACGATGCGGTGCTCGGGCCTGAGGAGATCGTCGTTCACGCCCATCACGACCACCATGTCGATGCGATCGCGCGGCGGGGTCGTGAGGATCACCTTCTGCGCGCCCGCCTCGAGATGCTTCTGCAGCCACTCGCGGGTGCGATAGCACCCGGTCGCCTCCACCACCACCTGCACGCCGAACTGCGCCCAGGGCACTTCGCCCGGCTCCTTGGCGTTCAGCATGCGAATCTGCTTGCCGTCGATGTACATGAACCCGTCCGCCACCGTGAAGGACTCCTGGAAGCGCCCGTGCACGGTGTCGAAGCGCAGCAGGTACTCGAGGCCCTTGGGATCGGCGATATCGGAGATCACCGCGATGTCGAAATCGGGAATCTTGCGCGAGATGCGAAAGATGTTACGCCCGATGCGCCCGAAGCCCATCAAACCCACCCGAATGCTCATGCGTTTCCTCCGTCCATCCTGCAATGGTTGCCGGGGCCGCGCGCCTCGGCGAATGCGCTCCTCACGGCTTGCGTATCAACGCCGCCGGCCGCGATAATGCCGCGGGAACTCTTCGGCCCTTGGTCAGGTGATCGTCTCCTACCCGAGGAATCCTCGCAAGGGTCCCGTGATGGCGGATTTCGGTCTTTTGGAGAGGAGCGTCATGAACCAGCATCCTTCCATGGAAACATCGCACCGTGAAGCGGAAACGCGCCGTCGCTCGCCGGCGGGCATGCTGACGGCTCTCGCCGTCGGCGCGCTTCTGTCGTTCGCCTGCGCCAGCGATGCGGCTTCGCCTCCGGCGACGCCCGATTGGGGCGCGCTTCGAGGGGCGGTCGTGGATCTGGAGGTGTTCGCGCCGGGGTCGCAGACGCCTTCCCGCTCGGTCGGCTTCCGCGTGGAAGGGGTCCCGGGCATCGTCGCCAGCTATCGCATCCTGAGCGGAGCGGAGCGCGTGCGCGTGCAACCGGACGGGGGCGACGCGATCGAGACCAGCCGCTGCATCGCGCGCGATCCCGAACACGATCTGCTCCTGCTCGAGGCGACTCTGCCCCGCGTCCAGAGCCTCTCGACCGGAAGCGTGGACCTTCTCTTCAACGGGCAGGCCGCCCTCGCACTCCTTCCTCCCGCCAGTCGCGACCCGATCATCCCCGTTCCCGTGGCGAGCCAGTTCCAGGCGGGCGATCTCCAATCGATGCTCGCCCTCGCTCCCCTCGGGCCGACCGGCTCTCCGCTGGCCGATTCTCTCGGACGCGTGGTGGGCATGATCGAGTCGATCCGCGACGGCAACCTCGAAGTGAGCTTCGCCATTCCGATCGAGCGCGCGCTGGCCCTGGCCGCGCAGCCTCCCAGCCCGGCGGCATTGCAGGATCTGGCAGCGGTTCCCGCGGCGGCCTGGACGAACCCCGCCACGCCCGAAGGCCAGCAGGCGATCGGCGCATGCCTCGCGCGCACCCATCAAACCGAGAAGGCCACTTCCTATCTTCAACGCGCGCTCGCGGGACGGCCGCAATCGGTCGCGGCGCTCCTGGAATGGGGAATGATGCTGCAGGGACGGGGTAACTTCGACGACGCGGAGAAGAACTATCGCCGCGCGCTCGAGCTTCGGCCGGATCTTCCCGAAGTCTATCTCTTCCTCGGCTCCTGCCTGCATGTCGCCGGCTTTCTGATGAAGAGCCAGGAGATCTACACGGAAGGATTGCAGCACGCGCCTCACGCGGCCCGCTTGCACGCGAACCTCGGCGGCCTGTACTTCGCGCAGAGCAGAAACGCCGAGGCGGAAGCGTCTTTTCGTGAAGCGCTGCGATGGAATCCCGATCTCGGCATCGCGCACTTCAATCTCGGCATGCTGCTCAGCGCGCAAGGACGCCCGCGCGAGATGAACGAAGTGCTCGATCACTTGCGCGCGCAGCGCAGCGGGTACGCAGGGCACCTCACCAGGGGGATCGCGAGACGCGCCAGCGCTCCGCGTTGAGCGAGGCACGCGCGCGCGACGCGACCATGGGCGGATGCGCTTGCGCAAAGAAGCGTCCTGTTCGCGTCACCGCGAATGAGAGAACTGAGCCGAACCGGCCGAACAGAAAGTTCTCGCGGCGAAAAAAGCCTGAAGTGAGCCATGTTCAGAAGAGCGAGCGGTGTCGCACCGGGCCTCCGAATGCGTATCCGCTCGCGCCTGCATCTCCTTGCCAGAGTTGCCCTTCCGGGATCGCAGCCAAAGGCCTGGAACGGGGCGTCGGATCTCGCGCAGCGCGCGCAAATCGCCTAACCTATCTTCTCCTATGAAGAAAGGCCGACCCATCCTCAGCATTCCTGCTTGACCCCATCTCGACCGATTCTCTATACTTGGTCCCGAAAGAGTCCTGAACCGGGACGGTCGAGCTTCCTGCTTGTAACCCTCGCGGTGAAGGTCCTCGTTGCGGAGAGAGCGGCAACCGTCGGACAGACTCCGTAGGGAGAGGCGATCCTTCAGGTTCGGGTGACGCCGAGGTCATTCGGGGGAATTGGCGAGAGCGCTTCTCCCCAGGTTCCTGGGCAAAAGGAGGACAGCATCATGAGGTACGCAGTACTGGTGGCGGCGATTTGCATGGTGGTCGGGGCGGTGGGCGCCACGGTTCCCGATCAGAATCTTTGCACAGTGACTCCGTGCGACACCTACGGTGGAGTGATCATTTGCCCGTCCACGATTCCCGACGGACAGTTCACGGTCAACGTCCGCAATGCCAACAACGACCCGATTCCCAACGCGTACGTCGAGTTGGTGTTCGGGACGCCCGGCAATCACTGGCTCTGCAATGATGCGGTGCTCACGGGATCGTCCGATGCGCTCGGCAATGTGACCTTCAACATCTCCGGCGGCGGCTGCACGATGGGCGCCGACGCCCTGAGAATCATCGCGAACACCTACCCGATCCGCTCCTTCTCGTGGGTGAAGAGCCCGGACTTCGCGGGCGGCGCCGGCTCGAACGGCTATGTCGATCTGCCGGACTTCAGCTACTTCGCGACCGCGTACGGCCTGTCGACCTATCCGTGCACGGACTACAAGGGCACCGGCGCCACCGACCTCGACGACTTCAGTCTCTTCGCGGGCTCGTACGGCAAGAAGTGCCCCGAGCTTCCGTAGATCTGTCGCGCAACTGCCAGACAGTGAAATGCGGCTCCGGCTTCGCCGGGGCCGCATTATTCCGCCCGGAATCCGCCCTTCGTCCGCCGCCCGGCCGCGCCGCTCGATGATGGAGAGGCGTGGCGAAGAGGTCAGCGGGAGCCGGCCGCTTTCCTGCGGCCGCGGGCGGCGAGCTGATCGCAGCGTTCGTTGAGCGGATGGCCCGCATGCCCGCCGACCCGTTCCCAGACGATTCGCCTTCCCTCGCGCAATTCGACCAGGCGCTCCCACAAGTCACGATTCCCGACCGGCTCGTCGTTGACGGTCCGCCATCCGCGCTTCAGCCATTGATCCACCCAGCGGCGCATGCCTTCGATCACATAGTGGCTGTCGCCGATCGCATGCAGGGGACCGCTCGTCTCTCCGAGCAAGCGGATGGCAGCCGTCAGCTCCATGCGGTTGTTGGTCGTGTGCGCCGCGCCGCCCCAGAGCTCCTTGCCATCGGGAAGCACCACTCCCCATCCGCCCGGTCCCGGATTGGGACTCGCTCCCCCATCGAAGGCCCCGATGGGAATGCCCTCGTCGTCCACCATCGAGGGATTCGCCTGCGCCCCAGGCTGCATCGCCGCCTGGATCTCCTCCAGGCGCGAAGCGGCGCGAGGAAACCGGAAGCCATGGGGATTCTTTTCGGCGTGCACGGTCTTGCGCCGGCCGTCGCGGTACCAATTGACGACTGTGCCGTCGTCGAAGATCAACTTGACCCCATAGGCGATCGCTTCTTCCCGAAAACCGGCCATGCGCACCTCCGGCCGGGATTCTTTCATTGGGCTGCGAGCGGGGCAACGATTGTGATCTCCCGGCCGGCCCGGCCGGGATGGCCGCAAGCCGGGATGGCTTCCCGGAGGCCTCTCGTGGTTCACTCACGCTATGACTGATGCCCCCCGCATCAGCATCCTCCTGCCCGCGCGGAATGCGGGAGGGTGCCTCGAGGAGGCCTTGCGCAGCCTCTCGGCGCAGACGATCGCCGATTGGGAGTGCATCATCGTCGACGACGCCTCTTCCGATCGGACGCCCGCCGTCATCGCGCAATGGGCGGACGCGGACCCGCGCTTTCGTTCCATTCGTCTGCGCAGCCATCGCGGGATCGTCTTCGCGCTCAACCGCGCGGCCGAGGAGGCGCGCGCTCCCTGCCTGGCCCGCCAGGACGCCGACGACCGCTCGCTTCCCGAGCGGCTGGCCCGCTCGCTGGCCTTGCTCGAATCGGACGCGCGTCTCGGCGCCGTGGCGACCGGCGTGCGCTTCGTTCCCGCTCCGCAGCCGGGAAGCGGATGGGAGGCCTACGCCTGCTGGCTGAATGCCGCTCGCAGCGCCGAAGAAATCGAGCGCGAAATCTGGATCGAGAGTCCCCTTCCCCATCCGGCCGTGATCATGCGGCGCAAAGCGTTCGATCAAGCTGGCGGATATCGCGAGGTGCCCTGGCCCGAGGATTACGATTTGTGGCTGCGCATGCGGGCGAAGAAGTGGCGCTTCGCAAAGACGCCGGAGATCCTCTACGAATGGGCGCTCCACGAGGAACGCCTGACGCTCACCGATTCGCGCTATCTGCCCGCGGAATTCCTGGCGTGCAAGCTTCATCACTTGAGGATGCGGCTGCGCAAGCGGCCGGTGTTCATCTGGGGGGCGGGCAGAGACGGACGCCGGCTCGCGCGGGCGCTGATCGCGCGCCGCATCGACCTCCGCGGATTCATCGACATCGATCCGCGCAAGATCGGCCGTTCGCGCCTCGGCAAGCCGGTGATCGGAGCCGACGATGCGCTCGACAGCCTGCATCCCCCTGATGCGCCCAACGTCCTGCGGCCCGGCGATGCGCTCCTGCTCGTCGCCGTCGGCACGCGCGGGGCGCGCGAGCTCATTCGCGCGCGCCTAGCCGGAAAGGGCTGGCGCGAGCCGGAGGACTTTCTCTGCCTGCATTGAGCAGGCGTGCGCTCCCCGGGCCGGTCGCGCTCGGGTTGGAGGTTGCCGCTGATCCGCCGATTTCCTACCATCGAGCCCGGATGATTCATAAAGCTCGTCGCGAGACAGCGGAGATGCCCGCAGATACAAGGCGCGCGCCGCGCCGCCGACGCAGGCGTACTCCGCAGTACGTCGAGGAGGCGGCGCCAGCGTAACGCAGGAGATGCGGGCAGATACGATGTCGCAGCAGAGATTTCATGAATCATCCGGGCTAGGATCGGGAGCTGGGGAAAGAGCCATGCGTCGTTCGAATCGTTTGTCCGCTTCATTTCTTCGTTCGGCGGCGTTCGCCTTCTTGCGCGCGGCTGCGCTTCTCGCGCTCGTTGCCGCGGCGGGCGACATCCAATGCGAGGCCCAACCGATGAACTCCATTCGTCCGAGCGCTCTGGCGGGCAGTTGGTACCCCGCCGATCCCGGCAAGCTGACGGCCGAGGTGGATGCGCATCTCGCCGCGGGCCAGGGGCTGGAGGCGATCGCCTTGCACCGCCCGATCGCGCTCATCGCGCCGCATGCGGGCCATCAATGGTCGGGAGATGCGGCCGGCCAGGCCTTTCGCTTGATCGAAGGCTCCGCCGGAAATGACATCACGCGCGTCATCCTGCTGGGGCCCTCGCACTATCAGGGCTTTCGAGGCGCTTCGGTTCCCGATGCCTCCGCCTTTGCCACGCCCCTGGGCAATGTGCCGGTCGATGTCGAGGTCGCCGCCGCGCTCGCGAGATCCCCCGGCTTCGTTTCCGCGCCCGCGGCCCACGCGCGCGAGCATTGCCTGGAGATCCAGCTGCCCTTCCTGCAGCGCGCCCTCGGTCATCCCTTCCGGATCGTCCCCGTGCTCGTCTCCTCTCTCGATCCGGCCGGCCGCGACGCGCTCGCGCGCACGCTCGCGCGCCATGTCGACGAGCACACGCTCCTCGTCGCGAGCTCCGACTTCACCCACTTCGGCGGACGCTTCGGGTACCTGCCCTTCGTGAGCGACAGCGCGGCGGCGCTCGATCGCGATCTGCGCTTGCTCGACAAGGGAGCGCTCGCGCCCATCCTCGCGCTCGACGCGGCGGCCCTCGACGCCTATCATGACGAGACGGACATCACCGTGTGCGGCATCCACCCGATCGGGACCCTGATCCAAATCCTCTCGCAGCCCGATCTCCAGAAGGCGTGGAAGGGAACGCCACAGGGGCGCGTGCTCGACTACTATCGCTCGGCCGACTTGACGGGCGATTTCGACGGCTCGGTGAGCTACGCGGCGGTGGCGTTCTTCCGTCCCGGCGAGTTGAAGCCGGGAGCCGACTATCCGGAGAAGCTGGCGGCGGTGAAATTGGCGGGCGAGCGCGCCGGCGGGGCTTCTGCTTCCCGCGCATCCGCGCCCGATTCGTCCGATTCCGCCGCTTCCCCGATGCGATTGACGAAGGACGAAGAGCGTTTCCTGCTCGCGCTCGCGCGCGACACGGTCGAGCGTTTGACATCCGGGCGCAAGCCCGCGAAGGAAGTCTCGTTCCCGGCCGATGTGTCGGCCGAGAAGATGCGCACGCCCTGCGGCGCGTTCGTGACCTTGACCCGAAACGAGCGCCTGCGCGGTTGCATCGGCAGTCTCGCGGGCGACGAGCCGCTCTACGCGTGCGTGATCGCCAACGCCGGCAACGCGGCCATGCGCGATCCGCGCTTCTCTCCCGTGACGGCCAAGGAAGTGGACGGGCTGGCCATCGAGATCTCGGTGCTCACCCCGATGCGCGCGATCGCCGGGCCGGAGGAGATCGAGATCGGACGCCACGGAGTCGTATTGGAAAAGAGCGGCCATCGCGCGGTCTTCCTGCCGCAAGTCGCGCCCGAACAAGGGTGGGACCGCGACACGATGCTCGATCATCTCGCCGTCAAGGCGGGACTCGCCCCCGGCGATTGGCGCAGCGGAGCGCGCTTTCAGGTGTTCGAGGCGCTGGTCTTCTCCGAAGAGCGGGAAGGCGCGCCGGGCGGACGATGATGGACCGGCGCCGGTTTCTTGCGCTCGGCAGCCGGGCGTTGATCGGCGGGATCGCCGCGCACGCGACCGGAAGCTTGGCGCACCCGCCGGCGCATGCGCAGCGGAGTTCGCGCGAGGGCGCAGCCGCAGGCACAGCCGCCGGCGCGCTTGCGCAAGAGACAGCCGTTTCGCTCCCCGTACTCGACAAGCTCCAGGGACGGGCGACGGGACGGGTGGCCATCGCGCGCGATCTCATTCCCGCCGGCCGCGCGCTCGCGAGCTCGAGCGACGCGCTGCCCGCCGAGCGCGTGCGTGAACGCCTCGAGGCCGCCATGCGGGCGCTGCTGGGCAACGATCCCTGGCCGCAACTGGTCCGCCCCGACGATACCGTCGCGATCAAGATCAACGGGCTCGCGGCCGGACGGCTCTCGCCGCGGCCCGAGCTCGTCGAAGCGATCGCCCGCGCGCTGATCGCGGCCGGAGTGGCGCCGGGCCGCATCATCGTATGGGATCGAACCAGCCGTGAGGTGGAGGGCAGCGGATTTCCCCTGCAGACCGCCGACGGCGCGGTGCGGCACTATGGGACCGACGCGCTGCGCGACGGATACGGCCGCGATCTCGAGACGAGCGGATCGGTGGGAAGTCTCGTCACGCGCATCCTGCGCGAGTACGCGACCGTGCTCGTGAATGTCGGCGTGTTGAAGGACCACGACTTGTGCGGCGTGTCGGCGGGCATGAAGAATCTCTACGGTGCGATTCACAATCCGAACCGCTACCACGCCAACGGATGCGATCCCTTCGTCGCCGAGGTAGCGGCCTTGCCGTCGATTCGCGCGCGCCTCGCGCTGACGGTGATCGATGGTGCGATCGCGCAGGCCGAAGCGGGGCCCGCTTTCGCGCCGGCGTGGATCTGGCCGTGCGACGCATTGCTGGCCGCCTGCGATCCGGTGGCGTGCGATCGCGCCGCCTGGGGTCTGATCGAGGCGCGCCGCGGCGAGCTCGGGCTTCCCTCTCTCGCGGAAGCGGGCCGCGCGCCGCGCTGGATCGAGACCGGCGCGCGCCTGGGCCTCGGCCGCGCGGAAGGAATCGCGCGCGTGGAAGTGTGAGGACAAGATGGACCGGCGGATTTTTCTGACGGCGTTGTCGGCGGGGCTCGCGGGCGGAACGCTCTTGCCCCGCATGTTGGGAGGCGAACTGTCCGCGCAGGACGCGGTCGACTTCGCGCTGCCCCAAGGCGACAGGCGCATCGGTCTCGCCCCCGCGCTGCATTACGAGAAAATCGCAGGAAAGAAGATCGTCTGCCGGCTCTGCCCGCGCGAGTGCCGCGTGGCCGCCTCCGAGCGCGGCTTCTGCGGCGTCCGCGAAAACCGGGACGGCGAGTACCTGACGCTGGTTCACGATCGCGCCAGCGCGGTCCACCTGGATCCCGTCGAGAAGAAGCCCTTCTTTCATGTGCTTCCCGGAGCGCAAGCGCTCTCGCTCGCAACGGCGGGCTGCAATTTCGAGTGCCGCTTCTGCCAGAACTGGGAGATCTCGCAGTCGCGCCCCGAACAGCTCGATTCGATGGAAGCGACGCCGGCCATGCTGCTCGACGGCGCGCGGCGCGTGGGCGCGCGCGCGATCGCCTACACCTATTCGGAGCCGACCGTCTTCTACGAATACATGCTCGCCATCGCGCGCTACACGAGCGCGGCGGGCATTCCGAACCTGGTCGTCTCGAATGGATACATCCAGGAAAAGCCGCTGCGGGAGCTCGCTCCCCATCTGGCCGCTTACAAGGTGGACCTCAAAGCCTTCACCGAGGACTTCTATCGCGAACAGTGCAACGGCTCGCTCGCCCCCGTGCTCGCGACCCTGCGCACCTTGAAGTCCCTCGGACTGTGGACCGAAATCGTGACCCTCGTCATTCCCACCTTGAACGACGACGAGGCGAGCAACCGCGCAATGTGCGCCTGGATCCTGGAAAACCTGGGGCCGGATGTGCCCTTGCACTTCACGCGCTTCCATCCCACCTACAAGATCACGAACCTGCCGAGCACGCCCGCCGCCACGCTCGAGCGCCTGCGCGCGCTCGCACTCGAGAGCGGGCTGCACTATGTGTATGTGGGAAACCTTCCCGGTCACGCGGGCGAATCGACCTACTGCCCCGCGTGCGGGGAACGCGTGATCGAGCGGCACGGCTATCTGGTGGCCGAGGTGACACTGAAGGCAGGCCGCTGCCCGAAGTGCGCGACGGCGATTCCGGGCGTCTGGAGTTGAGGCGCGCGCGTGGAATGCGCGCCCCAGGACATCAGCTCTTTTCCGGCGCCGCCGCGGCCGCGCGGCCGAACGCCTCCCAGAAGGGATCGACGCGCGGATGCTCCAGCGCGACGCGGCGGCCTCCCTCGCGAATCCAGCAGCCCTTCTCTTCGGCCAGCACTTCTCCCACGATACCTACGGGGATGCCCGCCTCGCGAATGCGCCGCTCCACTTCCGCCGCTTTGTGCGGGCGCGCAGTCAGCAGCAGCGTCCCTTCGCTGATGGAAACGAAGGGATCGATGCCGAACATCTCGCAGATCTTCACGACCGGTTCCTGCGCCGGAATGCGCTCCTTCTCGACGATCATCCCCACCCGCGACGCGGAAGCGATTTCGGCGAGCCCTCCCCAGATTCCGCACTCGGTCGCGTCGTGCATCGCGGTCACGCCCTCGTCGCGCACTCCCACGCCCGCCGCGATGCGCGCCTCTTCCACCACGCTCATCTGCCAGAAGATCTCCTGGGCCTCGCGCGCGAAAGGTTCGCCGAAGCGTTCGGCGATCCGGCCGGGGAAGGTGGCCGCAAAGAGGCCGGCCGCTTCGATCGCCGGGCCCTTGGTGACGAGAATCGCATCTCCCGCCCGCGCCATCTCGGGCGTCACGTACGCGTCGCGCGGGCCGATCGCGATCACGGTCGCGCCTCCCACCATCGGATAGTCGCAGCCTTCGTACCGGCCGGTGTGTCCGGTGACGATCGCGACGCCCAGCCGCTCGCATTCCTCGTGCATCGTCTGCCACATGCGGGCGAATTCCTCGCCGGCGATGGAGCGCGGCAGATTGAGATCGATCGTCATGTAGGCCAAGGGCAGCCCCGATGTGGCGGCGTCCGAGCAGAGGATGTTGACCGCGAACCACGCCGAGCGTTCCCAGCCGTACGGGGGAACGATGAAGACCGGATCCGTGGTCACGGCCATTACCTGCCCGCCGCCGATCTCCACGATGCCGATGTCGACGCCGTGACGCGGGCCCACGAGCACTTCCGGCCGACGCCGGCCGAGCCGCGGATAGATCACCTGATCGAAGACTTCCGCGGAGATCTTTCCGATTCGGGGAAGCTCAGCGTGCATGTGCAATTCCTCATCGCAAGCGATGCCCGTGCCGCCGCCTTGCGGACCAAACGTCCCCCTGCGGCGACCGTCACCGCGCGGGCGCTCCTCGCCCGCCGGGCAGGAGCCAGAGCGTTGCCGCGGTCAGCTTCACGCAAGCCAAGGCGAGCAGCGCGCCGGCAAAACCGAGCAAGGGAATGAAGAGAATACCAGTCAGCAACGCTCCAAGCAATGCGCCCGCGTGATCGGCCGCGTTGGCGCGCCCGCCCGCGCCGGCCGCGGTCGTGAGCGCGCGTTCGCGCACGCACTGCGCCACGGCCGCGAAGGGCAGCGCGGTCAGGGCGCCCGCGAGAAACGCGAGAGCGAGCAGCGCCCCGGCGATTCCCGTTTGCGCGCAGGCGGGCATGAGGCGCAGGAAGGGAACCCAGGCGACGAGAAAGACGACCCAGGCGACATCGGCGGTGAAGATCACGCGCCGCATGCCGCCGTCGCCGGATGCGCTCGAGGCCGTGCGGCGCCTGGCGATCCAGCGCTCGCCCAGCAACCCTCCCGCGCCGAGGCCCATCATGTAGAGGGCGATCACGAGGCCGACTTCGAGATACAGCGTGCCTTTCAGGGTTTGATAGAGGAGAAGAACGATCAGGTCCGCTCCCATGCCCGCCATGCCGGTGGTGGCGAGGCTGACGAGCGGCGCGCCTCCGCCTCGCGACAAGATCAAGCTCACGCACGCAAGCAGGAAGAGGACACCGATCGTCCAACGCCAGGGATGACGATGCCAGGCGTCCAAGAGCGCCGTCATGCGGCTCCCCGAGAAACGGTCCCAGCGGCGGATCTCCTGGTAGTAGACGAACGGCCGCCCGTCGCGATTCTCCTCGACGCGCGCGGCCTGCCGCTCCATCTCCCCGGCCAGCGCGGCGACGCGTTCGGGAGGAAACTCGAGGGCGAAGAGCGCAGGCGGCCAGGAACGGATGCCCGGCAGGGCGCGCGCCCAGCGGGCCGCGAGGGTGTCGGGGTCCCAGGAGAGCGGCGTCGCGGCGGGGCTCGATCCGAGCGGGCGCGCGGCGAAGAAGAGCAGCGTCGTCCCCGGTGTGGCGCGCACATCGCCGAACACGCTCTTCAGCGCGGCGAAGATGGAGGCGCGCATCGCCGCCGTTTCGGGGCTGGCCACATTCGCCGACCCGGGCAGGCGCACGACGAACGCGCCCTCTTCCTTCATCGCGGCCGCGCAGGAGGCGAAGAATTCGCGCGTGTACAACCGGTTGCTCGATCCGCTCTCGGGACCCGAGTGGAGCAGCGCGATGAGATCGAACCGTTCGGCGGCCGCAGCCGCGGGGCGCGCATCGCCAAGCGAGCAGACGAACGCACGCGGGTCGGCCGTCACGATTTGCGCCGGCGAAGAGGGATGCGCGAGCGGGGCCCGCTCATCGAGCCGCGGCTGCGCCAGGCGATCGACCATCGGGTCGGCTCGCACCAGCCTGATCGCGGGCGCGCCCCCGCGGGCGAGCTGCGCTTCGGCGAGCAGGCGCGCCGGCCCGATCATTCCGGGCGCGAAGAGGAGCATGCGTTGCGGCGATGGATGTTGGGTGACGACGAGCGCGGCGGCGAGACTATCGCTGTAGGGATCGCCCAACGCGCCCGCATAGAGCCCGTCCAGATAGAGAAAGGCCTCCCCTTCGCGCTCCGCGAGCGTGACTTGATGATAGGGAGTGGCTTCATCAGCGACGATCGCCGTCCCCGTCTTCATCGCGCTCCAGCGCGCGTGAGACCAACACTGATCGAGACGCGCGGCGACGCCAGAGAGGAAGAGCAACGCGAGACCGAGAGCGCCGATCCAGGCAAGATGCCACTTCCATGAAGCGCGGACACGCGCGCCCTCGCGAGGAGTCGGTGCGCGCAGGCGAAGGAGGGCCAGCGGGAGCGCAACGGGAATCGCGCAGGCCGCGAGCAGAGCGACGGGGCTGATGCGGGAGAGCGCGTAGAGCGAAGCGAACGCGCCGCCCGCCATCGATCCGAGCGCCTCGATCGCATACGCGTTGCCCGGCGCGGGAGCCGGCGAGCGCAAGCCGACGGGAAAGAGAGCGCCGGTCATGAAGCCCGCCGGTCCGGCGGTGACGGCGAGAAGGAGGAGGTAGGCGGCAGCGGGCAGATACGCGCCCGAGGAAAGCGCGAGAACCAGACGATGATGGCGAAACAATCCGACCGCGATCAGCGCCCACCACGCGAGCAGGACCCATCCGAGCCAGAAGATCTCTTCGCCTCGTTCGCGATCGCCCGCGCGCAAGGAGCCTGCGGCCTTCGTCGTCGCGGCGGACACTCGTGGCCCGGAAGAAAGCGAGCGTGGCCGCGCCTCGTTCGAGCGATGCGCCGCGACCGCGGCGCCGGCGGCGATGGCTCCCAACCAGACGGCATAGAAGAGCCCCAGCGACACCTCTCCGCCGTGAAAGGCGAAGAGCGCCTCGCGCGCGAGCACCGTCTGGATGGTCAGCGACAGAAAGCCGAGCAGGAAGAAGCGCAGGATTCCGAGCGGGCGATGCAGCCTCTCGGCGCTGGGGCTGGGGCCGGCGCGCATCCGCGCGGAAAGCAAGACCCGCTCCCGCTAGCGCCGGCCGCTTGCCGGCCGCCGGCGTGAGGGAGCAGGCGTCCGGCCCGCCGATGCCCCGGCCGTGGCCTTTCGCTTCGAGGCCGGCTGGGCGCGTTTCCTGGGAGGCGTGGCCGCCGCGCGCTTGCGCGGGCCGCTCGCTTTGCGTGCGAACAGTTCGCCGGGCCGGGACGTGGGCAGGCCGACGCCGATGCGCGCAGCCGCGCGGCACAGCTCTTCCAGGAGCGGCGCCGTCGCGGCGATCCTCTGGCTTCTCCGCATCTCCTCGGCAATGCGTTGCGCGGGCCATCCGCCTCCCGCCACGAAGCGAGCGTCCACGAATCCGGCCGCGTCCAGGTCCCGCAACCATTCCGCGGCGCGCGAGTGGCGCAGCGAGAAGACGCGCGCCTGCACGATCTCGCGCGATTCGATCGCCGTCACGGCCGCCGCCAGCCCGCGCTCCAGGCGAGGATCGCGATCGACCGATGCATGCGCGCCGCAACGCTGGGCGGAGCGCGCCAGGCGTTCGCGCCGCTCGCCGGTGGCCGGGCGCACCTCCAGGAGAAAGCCGCGCTCGCGCGCCCGCTCGCGCTCCACGATCCGGTACGCGATCGCAAAGCCGCCGTCGTCGTTCGCGCGAATCTCGATCCCCTCGCGCACCGGCTCGCTCTCCTCTTCCACGACTTCGTACGACAATCGCAAGGGCGCTCCCGGACGCAGGACGCGCTGGACTTCGCGCAGGGCGGCCAGCGGATCGGGAGTCTGCTCGAGCGAAAACGCCGCGACCGCGCCGTCGAAATGCTCGTCCGGAAAGGGCATCGCGCAAGCGCTCGCCTGCTCGAACGACGCGTTGCGCAGGCGCAGGCGTTCCGCGTTGGCGCGGCAGGCGGCGATTCTGCGAGGGCCCGGCTCGATGCCCACCACTTCCTCGACCTGCGGCGCCAGCAGCAGCGCGGGCCATCCGTCTCCCGGCCCCACATCGAGAATGCGGCGCGCCCCTGCGAGAGAGAGCAGATAGTCCTGCACCAGTCCGAGGGCCTGCCAGTGCGCGGGATCCGCGGCATCGGGCATGAGATGAATGCCCGGCCGCGCGGGGGGTGCGCAGATCTCCATGCGCTCGTAGCGAACGGTGGCCGAATCGGAAACGGCCGGCCGCGCGTGATCCATCAGCCACTCGAGGATTCCACTGGGACTCGTTTCGCGCGCCATGCGAATCCTCCTCTTCCAAGCCGCCAGCCGATCTCTGCGGGCCTGGGCTCAAGGCCGCCTTGATCACGGGTGGCATACCACAGGGCGCGAAGCCTCGCAAGGACGCGCCGGGCACGCACGGCCTGCCCTGCAAGCGGCGGACGGTGGCAGGGCATCCGCGCCTTCTTGCCGCATGAGGCGAACGCGGCTAAGGTGCCGGTGCGGAATCTCCGTCGCCTTCCAAGATGAGGCCTGCCGCGCGCGCGAGAGAAGGCGCGCACCTTGGTCGCACGACGACGGGCGCCATGGCTTTCGTGAGACTCCGGAGATGCGAGTGAAGGAGAGGACGGACAACGCTGCCTCCCATTGGATGCTTCTTCGCGGCGATGCGCTCTCATGCACGCGCGCGTTTCCCTCCGAGAGTTTCGACCTCCTCTACGCCGACCCTCCCTTCTTCACCGGCCGCTCGCATCGGGTGCTCGAGGGCGCTTCCTTTCCGGACGGGCGCGCGGGCGGAATGGAGGGCTATCTTGCCTGGCTCGAACCGCGCATGGTCGAGATGCGCCGCCTGCTCGCTCCCAGCGGAAGCCTCTTCGTCCATCTCGACTGGCACGCCTCGCACGCGGTGAAGCTGCTCCTCGATCGGATCTTCGGGCCGCGCAGATTCGTGAATGAAATCGTCTGGGCGTATCGCACGGGTGGAACCAGCGGACGACGGCTCGCGCGCAAGCACGACACGATCTTCTTCTACTCGCGCAGCGCCGAGTACAAGTTCCATCCACTGCGGGAACGCTCGGATCTGCGCCACAAC
This sequence comes from uncultured bacterium, assembly GCA_964482205.1. Lineage (GTDB taxonomy): Bacteria > Eisenbacteria > RBG-16-71-46 > CAIMUX01 > WJJG01 > JAZDGX01. The sequence goes on from CAYZWI010000007.1 coordinate 39,303, forward strand.
TACGGCTTCGCCAACGCCGAAGTGCAGCGGGACGAACGCGGGCCCTTTCGCATGACGCTCCTGCGCGATGTCTGGGAGATTCCGGCCCTGCGAGGCAACATGCCGGAGCGCGTCGCCTACCCCACCCAAAAACCTCTCGCCCTGCTCCGGCGCATCGTGCGGCTCGCCAGCGATCCGGGCGACTTGATCGGCGATTTCTTCTGCGGGTCGGGCACGACTGTGGCCGCCGCGTTGCTCGAAAGACGCAAGGGAGTGGGAGCCGATGTGGAGCCCGGGGCCTTGCGCATCGCCGCCGCCCGCTTGCACGCAATCGAGCCGCGATTGTTGTGACGATGACCCCGGCCTTGCATCGTTCCTCTTTGCGATCGCCTTGAAGCCTCCGAGACACCTCCCCGCGGCTTCCGTCCGAATGCCTTCTCCCCACCTTCCTGCCGCTCAAAGAACGAGCGTCCCGGCCCGATAACAGGGAAAGCAGGGTTCTTGGTAGCTGCCTAGAGCCTTCCACCTCTTTGTGAACGGAAGAACGCAACCGGCACGGAGGCAAACAGATGCGCTTTCGCACGACTAGAGCTTTCTCTCATCGCTTGGCAAAGGATGCCGGAATCGCGCACGAGCGGCGGCACTCCCCATCTGTCCGGCGAGGGTCGCTTTCGCCAAGGCCGGGCCGTTTTCCTGCGAACCCGCTTCTTCCCGGGTGGCCCTGGCTCCTGATGGCGGGGATCCTGCTCGCGCTCACGCCCGCGCCCGTCGCGGCGCAAGCCGGGCCGGTCGAAATGGCGCCCCTCGGTTTCCAGCCCCTGCCCGAAGACTACGCCCAGCGGTTTTGCCAACCGGTCGGCAACCAAGCCGAACGCGATCTGCCGACCTTCCTCGACTGGCGGGAGCGAGGCATCGTCACCCGCGCCAAGAGCCAGCAGACCTGCGGCGCTTGCTGGGCATTTGCGGGCATCGCCTGCATTGAATCGATGTGCATCCTCGCGGGAGGCGACGCCCGGCTCGATCTCTCCGAGCAGCAGGCGATCTCCTGCGATGTGCAATTCCGGTCCCAGTACGGTGTCCGAAACGATGGCTGCTGCGGTGGAACCGTGACGATCTTCGAGTACTTTCGAGAGAACTACGCGATCCTCGAGAGCGCCTTCCCCTACGGCAACGGCGACTTCGACGGCGAGAACGCGCGCTCGTGCGATGTGACTCCCTCGTGGGATACGGTGCCGTGTCCCACTTCCCTTCCGGAACCAACCGGTTGGCGGGTGGAGTCGTGGACCTTGATCGCGCCGCAACCGATCCCGACAGTCGATGCGCTGAAGCGCGCCCTGCAACAGGGACCGGTGTGGCTCGGCTACCGGGTGTACGAAGACTTCGTGGACTACTGGTACTACGATCGAGATCCAAGCCCCTACCGGCATGTCGATGGAGCGTACCTCGGCGGCCATGCGGTGCAACTGATCGGCTACGATGACGCGCGCCAATGCTGGATCGCGAAGAACAGCTGGGGAACGACCGGGCCGTTTCGGGACGGGACCTTCCTGGTGGCGTACGACGGCAATTGCGACTTCGGCATCAATGCGGCGAGCGTGGTGGTCGCGCCCGCGCAGACGCCCACGAGGACGGCAACGCTGGGAAGCATCCGCTGGCTCTTCCGCTAGCCTGTCAGGGCGCTGATCAGAACTTGATGTTCTGGTGGGGGATCAGGTACAGCCCCGCCGTCACCACCGTCAGCGCGATCACGGCGATCGCCCAGGCGCGATCGGTCGGCCGCCCGAGCGCGACGCGCTTGCCGAAGATCTCGCGTCCTCTGATCCAGATCATCGCCAACCAAAGGACGAGCAGCAGTCCGGTCTTGGTGTCGGTGACATCCCGGCCGAACGGCCATCCTTCCCAATAGGTGCCGTACACCTGGTACTCGACGGGCATGCCGAGCAAGAGCCCGCCGATGGCAAGGCAGGCGAAGCCTCCCAGCACCGCGCGGCGCATCCATGCCAGCGCCTGCGAACGCGCGAGGTAGCGCCACGCGGCGATCAACGCAATGCCGAGCGACACAATCCCGAGCATCATGAAGATCACATGCGTGACCAGCAGCGGCGTGGAAGGCCGGCCCTTGAACATGACGGCGGGCGATGCGCCCGCGCGATCGGAGGATCCCTCGGAGGCCGGCGCGGCCGACGGCCCCTCGTTCGAGGAAGCCGGCAACGAATAGCTGCTTCCGTCACGCAAGTCCAGGCGGACACGATAGGGAACCCGCGTCCCGCGCGACTGATGAGGAATGCGCGCGATCCAGACATCCCCGCGACCGCTTGCCAGGGTGTCGCTGCGGACCTCGGGGCGCGGAGCGAAAGCCGTCTCGACCCAGCGATCTTCCAGCGAATAGAGGAGGACCAGCCGGGCCATGGAGAACTTGCCGGGCACGCGCGCCTGGATGTTCGCTTCCCCTTCTCCCAAATGCTCGCCGGGGGTCCGCACATGGATCGTGCCGGCGGGCGTGGAAAGCGCGACTTCGGGAATGACTCTTTCGCGCGCCGGCGAAGAGGAAGGTGCCGCGAGAAGAGCGAAGAGCACCATGGAGGCGCAGAAGACGAGTCGAGCGCGGGTCGCGATCTTTCGATGCATCGATCCTTCCTTCCTTCGTCTCCGACGCTGGCGAGCAGGCTTTTCGGCGACTTCGACCTTCTCTGCGATCCGTTGCTGCAGCGAGCAGTCTCTTCCAGTGCGGGGGCTTGACACAATGGGTCCGATGCGCAAGAAGGACCGCTTCGAGATGAGCCCCCTTCCGAAGCGGACGGCAGCTTGGCCGGCTACGACGCGAACCGTCCTTGTCACACCACCGCCACTGAGATTTGCCCGCTTCAGAGCCACGAAGCGCCGAAAAGAGAGCCCGGGACTGTAGCAAGGGCGCGGCTCTCAAACAAGGGGGCGGACGCTACGATGGCATACCGTCACGATCCAGGAAGGGAACGAGAAGGAAAGGAAGAGAAGAAGGGAAGAGAAGAAGGGAAAGGAAAGCAAGCGAGCGCGTTGAAGATTCGGCGTCCGGTGGCGGCCGCCTCACCGCTTTGGTCATGCGGGCCGGTTTTCGTCGTCGATTCCCCGGGCGGCGAACATGCGCCCGCGGCGGACGCCTCCGGCCTCATCCCCGACGGGCCGGTAACACCAGAAGAAGAGCGCGTCTTTCGATTGCTGGGCACGGTCGCTGGCCGCGCCGGCGCGGAAACGCCCGGCCGATCGGATCCACCAGCGCGCGAACCAGGCCAACGGAAGACCGACTAGAACGACGACCACCCATTCCCACATACGATCTCCTCGATCTTCGACTCGACGCACCACCGGTTGCGCCGCCCCGTCAAGCCCCGTCGGTTCCGGTCGCGGCCGGAGACAAGGAGAGCCCCGTGCCGGACGCGAACACCTGCATCTCCTCGAACATCTCTTCCAGCAGGATGCGGGGCGCCGCTTCGCCGTCCGCGTCGCCGTCGAACGCGCGGGTCGACGCTTCGATCTGCCAGTCGCCGTGCGTCTCCCCCGCCGCGCGCACCTCGTCCTGCAGCTTGCGCCGGATGCGGCGCGCGAGCGAGCGCGCCCCTCCTTCGTTTTCGTGGCAGAGAAGCACGAGCGCGCGTCTCGGTTCCGAGAAGCAGAGAAGATCGCCCTCGCGAATCCCCGTCTCGAGCAGCGCGAAGAGCCGGTTCATCACCGCGACGCCTCCCGGATCCATTCCCGGATGGCAGCGAAACGCCACCACGCTGACGGGGCTCGCAAAGTGCCGCGAACACCGCAAGGCGGTGCCGAAGGCCTCGGTGAAGTCGGCTTTGCGCATCTCGCGGCCGCGGGAGAGCCCCTGCAGCGCCGCGAGGCGCGCACCGTCGCCCGACGGCTCCGCGGCCCGCGTCAGACGCAGCATGCCGGCCGTCTGGATGCGCGCCGCGAGGACATCGAGGTCGAAAGGAGACTCGACGAAATCGGTCGCTCCATGAAGCAGCGCGCGGATGCGGTCCGAACGGCGGCGCCCGCCGAGCGACATGCAGATGATCGGCATCGTGTAGCGCCCGTCACGCAGCGCGCGCGCGACCATCAATCCCGAGATCCCGGGCAGGTCCTGTTGAAGGAGGATCACATCGGGCATGGAGGTCGCCGCCAGCGAGAGCGCTTCCGCGCCGTCGCCGGCGAGATCGACGCGCATGCGAGGACTGAGCAGCTTGACCAGTTCGCCGACCCACGGCCCTTCGCGCGAGGCGATCAACACGCGCTTGGAATGCGGAGCGCGCGCCGGTTCGCTCCCCTTCGCCGCGGCCGCGCGGTCGATGGGAATGAGTCCCGTCTCGAGCGCGATCGCGTACGAAAGCAGCCCGCCCGAAACGCTCGCCTGCCGCGACCGCTCCACCCGCATGACGAAGGGCCCCGGCTGGCCGGTGCCGCGCGCGACGGCCAGCTCGGCCGCGCCCCAGCACCGGTCGCGCAAGGCTTCGAGCAATCCCGAGTGGCGGTGCAGCGAATCCGTTCTCGCGAGCAGGAGCGCGCTCCAGCCCATTTGCTCGCAGCGGCCGATCAGGGTCTCGACATTGTGACGGATCTCGTCCTTGCGGCCATAGGCGCGGAAGAGAGGAATGAGCGGATCGAGCACGATCGCGCCCACATCCGGCCCCTTCGAAGCGAATTCGGCGAGATGATCGAGAAACGCGGTCATGCCCAGCGCCCCGATCTGATCGCTCACTTCGTTCGCGTACGGGCAAAGGACGAAACGGTCGTGGCGCCAATCCGCCTCGAGCGACAGGCCGAGTAGCGAGGCCTGTTGCAGCACATGTTCCGGAGGGTCGGTGGTGAGAAAGAGGACCCGGCGGTCGACGGCCGTCCACGCGTGCGCGACCTGCAACGCGAGCACCGTCTTCCCCATGCCCGGATTTCCGTGGAAGAGATATGAGCGCCCGGGCAAGAGCCCGCCCAGCACCGCCTCGATGATCGCTGGCTGCCGGAATTCCGACATGATCGCCCCACTGGCCTGTTCGTCGCCCGCCGCGCGCATGCAGGGGCCGCGCGCGGCGACGGAATTCACCCCCCGGATTTCCCAACGCTTTCTCTATCGGCAGGAAGGGGGCGTCTCTCCATCGATTGCGGGAATTTCACGCCGCTTGCTCCCGCCGCTCCACGAGTCCTATGCTGTTTCCCGCACGGCGCCTGAATGATTCCCTGGGCGAGCCGTCCAGGCGGGCAGGCCGGCGCCGGGATCCGTTCCAGGAGGCAGCGCTGGAGCTCATTCTCGCAAGCACATCGCCATACAGGCGCGCCTTGCTCGCGCGCCTGGGGCTCCCCTTTCGGTCGCTCGAACCGCGCTTCGAGGAAACGGCCGGCCGTCCAGGGGACGATCCCGCCCGGCTCGTCGTCCAGAACGCGCTCGGCAAGGCCCTGAGCGTCGTGGCGGAGTGCCCGGGCGGTCTCATCATCGGCAGCGATCAAGTGGCGGAATGCGAGGGCGAGATCCTCACCAAGCCGGGCGCGCCGCAACGCGCCGTCGAACAATTGATGCGCCTCGCCGGACGCGAGCACCGGCTCTTCGGCGGATTGGCGGTCGTGCGCGCGCCGGGAACGCCAGCGCCGCCGTCGATCTCGAACCCATCGCCCGAGGACGGGGGCGTCGATCGGTCCGCCATGTCGAACGAAGATCTGGCCACGCGCACGGCGCTGGTCGTGAGCCACCTTCGCATCCGGCCCTTGGCGCGAGCGGAGGCCGAGGAGTATGTGCGGCGCGAGAGCCCGCTCGATTGCGCGGGCGCATACAAGTCGGAAGGCCTCGGCATCGCGCTCTTCGACCACCTGCGGGGCGATGACCCCACCGCGGTGATCGGGCTTCCGCTCATCGCGCTCACGCGTTTGTTGCGCGCCTTCGGGTGCGATCCCCTCGGAAAGGCGCCGACGCCATGACGCGATTCAGCGCGGCCGACATCGAGCGCTTCTGGAGAAATCAGAACGACCGCCGCCGCGCCCTGCGCGCCCGCATGAACGAGCGGCGCCTGCCGTATGCGGTCGCGGTCGAGAGTCTGAGCAAAGACGCCAACCTGGGCAATCTCATCCGCACCGCGAACGCGTTCCTGTGCGGCGAGATCTTTCTCATCGGCAGCCCCGTGTTCGATCCGACCGGCGCGGGATCGGTCTATCGCTTCGAGCGCATGCGCCACTTCCCCGATCGCGAGGGATTCCTGCGCGCGGCGGCCGAGGGAGGCTATCGCATCGTCGCCGTCGAGATCGACGCGCGCGCCGAGCTGCTCCATCGCTTCACCTTTCCGCCCAAGCCGCTCTTTCTCTTGGGGAGCGAGTTGCACGGGCTCTCCGCGGAGCTCGCGGATCGCGCCGAGGCGCGGGTGATGATTCCGCAGTACGGCCTCGTGCCCTGCCTGAATGTGAATGTGAGCTGCAGCATCGTGCTCCATCACTATGTGACGACGACATTCCCCGAACTCGAACCGGTTCCGATTTCGGGAGCCAAGTTCCAGGCCGATCCGGGAAGCGGCCAGAGCAAAGGCACGCCTCCTTCGCCTGCGAGAGGCGGCGGGTGAGCGAGCGTTTCGCAGACACCGCCTCTCCCGCGGAGGCCTTTCTCGAGCGCTTCGGCCGGGCGCTCGACGAAGCCCTCGGCGCGCCGCTGCGCGACTGCGACGCGCTTCCCGTAGGCCACCCGCAACCGGGCGCCTCGCGCCAAGAGGCGCGCATCGTGGCGGCGTTGTCGGGGGGATGCGATTCCGTCGTTCTCGCCTGGGCGCTGCGCGCCCTCCTCCCCGCCCGCTCTGCCGATCGGGCGCGCGATGGCGACTCGGCGATGCGCGCGGCGGCGCGCGAGGCCGAGCCGCAAGCCGGCCGCCTCCTGCTCGCACACGTGCACCATGGATTGCGCCGCGAGTCGGACGAGGAGGAGCGCTTCGTCCGCTCGCTGGCCGAGGCTTGGGGCCTCGAGATCCGGGTGGCGCGCATCGATGTGCGGGCCGCGGCCGCCGAGCACCGCTGGTCGCGCGAACAGGCGGCGCGCATCCTGCGCCTGCGCGCGCTCGAGAAGATCTGTCGCGACGAAGGGCTCACCGTTCTCGCGCTCGGCCATCAGATGGATGACCAGGCCGAAACGATGCTCCTGCGTCTGCTGCGAGGCACGGGACCGCGTGGATTGGGGGCCATGGCTCCGGCGGTGGCGCTTTCTTCATCGACCAAGACGCTCGAGGCGGAGAGCGAGCGCGCTCCGGTATTCGCGCCGCCTTTGCGCGTCATCCGGCCCCTGCTCGGATTTCGCCGCGCCCTGCTGCGCGAAGTTGCCCAATCCGCCAAGCTCGAGTGGCGCGAAGACCGCACGAATCTCGACCCTGAAATCCTTCGCAATCGCATTCGCCTCGAGCTCCTGCCCCACCTCGCCGAGCGCTACAACCCGCGCATCGTGGAATCGCTCGCCGATCTCGCCCGCCGGCAGAGAATCGAGCGCGAGTACATCGCCGAGAAGGCGGCCGCGTTGAAAGCCGCCGCCTGGCGTGCGCCTTCCCCCGACGACGGCGACGGCGAGATCACGCCGCCGGGCATCGCGGAGGGCGAAGAGAAGGCGCGGCCGATCGTGACGCTCGATGCGGCGATCTTGGCTCGCGAACCGGACGCGGTCGCATCGCAGGCGCTCTGGCTCGCCTATCAAGAGCTGGCCGGTCCCGAAGCGGCCCTGCCCGGGCGCCGCGTGGAGGAGTTGCTCGATCTCGCCCGGCGCGCAGCCCGCCGCGAGCGTGGCGAGGTGCACCTCCCGGGAGAAATCCGCGTGCGCGCCCGCCGCGGGCGCCTGCTCTTTGAGCCGCATGTCGCGAGACCGTGAGGGCGAAGCGGTCAAGCGCTTCCGCGGGAGTCGCATAGCCGCCCGACGAGTCGAAGAAATCTCCTTGATGGCCCTTCCCCGGCTCTCTAAACTTCATCGGTTGGACAGGAATCGGGAATGGGGAGCATGATCGAGACGGTACGCAAACTCCACGCGGGTGACACTCTCCGCCTCGCCGACGGCACGGGACGGGTGTTGTTCAGCGTGGACGACATCCGCGCGCGAGTCGAAGAGCTCGGGCGCGAGATTTCGCGCGACTACCAGGGCAAAGTGCCGGTGCTCGTCGCCATTCTGCGCGGAGGATTCATCTTTCAGTGCGATCTCGCGCGCGCGATCTCCCTCCCCCAGGAATTCGATTTTCTCTCCGTGAGCCGCTTCCACCCGCAACAGAAGGAGCGGACCGCGGTCAAGATCCTCAACGATTTGCGGTCGGATGTGCGCGGCCGGGATGTGATCGTGATCGAGGGCATTCGCACGGACAGCACCAAGACCGAATACATCCGGACCTTCCTGCAACTGCGCGAGCCCGCTTCGTTGCGCTTCGCCGCGCTGGTGGCTCACGCGGCCGCCCGGAACCATGCGGTTCCCGTGCAGTACAAGGGCTTCGAGATCGGCAGTGAATTCGTGATCGGGTGTGGCCTCGATTTCCAGGAACGCTATCGCAATCTCCCCGTCATCGCCACGTTCACCCCGGCGGGAAGATCCATGAAGCCGTAGCCGCCGGAGGGAAGGCGCGGTCCTCGGAGACGGCGCATCTTCCGGCCATCCACCCGCGTCAGGGCGTCGCGCAGGCGGGCGCCCGGACCTCAGAGAAGGAATGGAATGAGTTCGATCCAGACACCCGCGACGACGCCCCGCGCGCAGCGGAGCGCCGCTGAGAAAGGATCCGGCCGGCGGCACGAGCCTGCGGATCCTGGGGACCGCAGCCGAGACCTGGCCGCTCGCTTGACATCGGACGACCCGGGGGAACCGGGCGGCCCGGGAGGACCGCGTGGATCCGGGGGCCCGGGCGGAGCGGGGGGCCCGGGCGGATCGGGCGGGCACGGGGGAGGAGGCCCTCGCAGGCCGATCCCCGGCGCCGGGCGTTCCTTTCGCGCGTTGAGCATCTGGTTGCTGGTCGCCCTCACACTCTTCCTCATCGCCCAGCATGTGTTCAACGAAAGGTCAGCGGGAACGGAGATCTCGTACACCCGGTTCTGGCAGGCGGCGGAGAAACAGCAGCTGAAGGATGTGACCCTCGTGCGCCGGGAGGCGATGGGGCATTACCAAGAGAGCGAAGGCGGCGAATGGAAGCGCTTCCACACCTATCTTCCGGCGGAAGCCGACGCGGAGTTGTTGAAGCTTCTGCGCGAGAAGGGCATTGAAGTCGAGTCGAAGCCCGATCCCACGCCCTGGCTCACCGTGCTCCTGTCCTGGCTTCCCTTCGTGCTTCTGATCGGGGTCTGGTTCTTCATGATCCGCCAGATGCAGGCGGGAGGATCCGCGGCGCTGAAGTTCGGGCGCAGCCGCGCGAAGCTGCTGCACGAAAGCCGCGTGCGCGTGACCTTCGACAACGTCGCCGGCGCGGATGAAGCCAAGCAGGAATTGCAGGAAATCATCGAGTTCCTGCGCGACCCGAAGAAGTTCGCGCGCCTGGGCGGCCGCATTCCGAAGGGCGTGCTGCTCATCGGACCTCCGGGCACCGGCAAGACCTTGCTCGCCCGCGCCGTCGCGGGGGAAGCGAATGTGCCCTTCTTCAGTATCAGCGGAAGCGATTTCGTCGAGATGTTCGTGGGTGTGGGCGCCGCCCGCGTGCGCGATCTCTTCGAGCAAGGCAAGCGCCACGCGCCCTGCATCGTCTTCGTCGACGAGCTCGACGCGGTCGGACGCCACCGGGGCGCCGGCCTGGGCGGCGGCCACGACGAGCGCGAGCAGACCCTCAATCAACTCCTGGTCGAGATGGACGGCTTCGACGCCAACGAAGGCGTGATCCTGCTCGCCGCCACGAACCGCCCCGATGTGCTCGATCCCGCGCTCCTGCGGCCCGGCCGCTTCGACCGCACGGTGGTCGTCGACCGGCCCGACGTGCGAGGCCGCGAAGGCATCCTGCGGGTGCATTGCGCCGGCAAGCCCCTGGCGCCCGATGTCGATCTCCAGATTCTCGCGCGCGGAACTCCGGGCCTCTCGGGCGCCGATCTCGAGAACCTGGTGAACGAGGCGGCTCTGCTCGCCGCGCGGCGCGGCCACGAAGCGATCGCGATGGCCGAGTTCGAGGAAGCCAAGGACAAGGTGATGATGGGCACCGAGCGAAGAAGCCTCCTCATCACGCCCGAAGAGAAGAAGATCACCGCGTATCACGAGGCGGGCCACGCGCTGGTCGCCTGGTTCCTTCCCGACACCGATCCGCTGCACAAGGTGACGATCATCCCGCGCGGACAAGCGCTGGGCCTCACCCACTGGCTGCCGGTGGATGAACGCCACATGCATTCGCGCGACTATCTCGAGCAGGTCATGGCCGCGACGATGGGCGGCCGGGCGGCCGAAGCGATCGTGTACGGCCACTTCACCACCGGCGCGGCGAGCGACATCACTTCGGTGACCGGGCTCGCGCGGCGCATGGTCTGCCAATGGGGCATGAGCGAGCGCCTCGGCCCGATCCAATTCGGCAGCCGCGATGAGTTGATCTTCCTCGGCAAGGAGATCGCGCAGCAAAAGGACTACAGCGAGGAGACCGCGCAGATCATCGACGAGGAAGTCCATCGCATCATCGGAGAGGCCTACCTCCGCGCGCGCCAGATCCTGGAAGAAAAGCTCGACAAGCTGCACGCCCTCGCCAAGGCACTGCTCGAACGCGAGATCCTCGATGGAAACGCGGTCGGCGAGATTCTCGGCAACGGGGACCGCCCACAGGAATTCAGGAAGGAGACGGGCCTGCCCCCGGCCGAGGGCGCGGTCGAGCATCCCTTCCCCTCCGTCGAGAGCGAGCGCCCCGACAGCGGGAAGAACGAATGAGCCCCGGCGGGGTGCCCGGCCCGTTGCCCGGCGGGGCGCCCGGCCGCATGGGGACGACTCCATGACCGCAGGCCCTGCCCCGCCTCGCCCGCGTCTTCCGCTTCGCATCGGAAACCGCGTGGTGGAGTTGGGCGAGCGCACGCTCATCATGGGAATCGTCAACTGCACGCCCGACTCCTTCTATCCCGGGGGACGGAATTTCGAACCCGCCGGCGCGATCCGCCGCTACGAACAAGTCGTGGACGAGGGCGCGGACTGGGTCGATGTGGGCGGCGAGAGCACGCGGCCGGGAGCGGAGCCGGTCGAGGCCGAAGAAGAGTGGCGGCGCATCCGCCCGGTCATCGAAGCGGCGCGCCGGAGGGGCCATCCGATTCCCCTCTCCATCGATACCACCAAGCATGAGGTGGCCGCCCGCGCGCTCGATCAAGGCGCGGCGATCGTGAACGATGTGAGCGGTCTCGCCTTCGATGCGCGCCTGGCCGAGCTCGCCGCGCGCTATCAGGCCGCGCTCGTCCTCATGCACATGCGCGGCGATCCGCGCACGATGCAAAAGGACCCGCGCTACCGGGATGTGGTGCTGGATGTGCGCTCGTTCCTGGCCGCCGCGGTCGCCCGCGCGCGCGAGCGCGGGGTCGCAGAGAACCAGATCCTCGTCGACCCGGGCATCGGATTCGGCAAGACCCTCGCGCACAATCTGGAACTGTTGCGCCGGCTGCACGAGTTTGCCTTGCTGCGACGGCCGCTCCTGATAGGATGCTCGCGCAAGGGATTCATCGGAGCGCTGACCGGCGCTCCGCTGGAGGAGCGCCTGGAAGGCAGCCTCGCCGCGCACGCGGCCGCCGTCTGCGCGGGGGCGCATGTGGTGAGGGTTCACGATGTCCGCGCGCATGTGCGCGCGATGCAGGTGCTCGATGCCGTGCGTGCGGCGAACGATCCCGCGCGGACGGGCGGCGCCGCGGAAACGGGCGGCTTCGTGCGGAAGAGCGGCCCCGAGCAAACCAGCGGCGGTTGAGGAACGCGTATGCCCTGGCCGGTGCACATCGGTTGGCTGAGGGATGTGGCCGACATCCTGATCGTCGCGTTCCTCTTCTATCGCCTCCTCATTCTCGTGCGCGGCACGCGCGCCGCGCAGATGTTCATCGGGCTCGTCACGATCGTGGTTCTCTCCGTGCTCGCGCAGTGGTTGCGCCTCTCCGCGTTGAACTGGCTGCTCACCAGCCTGCGCACCGTCTGGGTGATCGCCTTCATCATCATTTTCCAGCCGGAGCTGCGCAAGGCGCTGGGACAGATCGGGCAGAGCCGTCTGTTTCATCGTTTCGTCGGGGTGGAGGAGTTCGCCTACTTGAGCGAGGTGCAGAACGCGGTCGAGCGTGCGAGCCGCAAAGGGCTCGGCGCGCTGATCGTCCTCGAACGCAATGTCGGATTGAAGAACTACATCGAAACGGGAACGCAGGTGGACGCGACCGTGAGCGCCGAGCTGCTCGAGACGATCTTCACTCCCCCTTCGCCGCTGCACGACGGCGCGGTGATCCTGCGCGGCAGCCAGATCGTCGCGGCCGCGTGCATCCTGCCGCTGTCGGACAATCCCGACCTGGATCGGACGCTGGGCACGCGCCATCGCGCCGCGGTGGGGTTGACGGAAGAGACGGATGCGATCGTGCTGGTCGTCTCCGAAGAGACGCGCTTGATCTCGATGGCCGAGGGCGGACAACTGAGCCGCGGGCTCGAGATCGGTGATTTGAAGAGCCGCTTGAGCGCGCTCCTGAAGACGAAACCCGGACGGCTGGAAGCGCGCGAGGCGCGTCATCCGCAGGCCGCCCGGTAGACGAAGCCGCTCGAACGAAGCAATCCGGCGGCGCGTTGGCTTGGCCTAGAAGTTCTCGATGCGCGTCGCGATGATCCCCTTCCAGTTCTCGACCCGCGCCAGATACGCATCCAGCGAGACCTTCTCCACCTTCCCGCCCGCGTAGTAGCCCTCGAGCGGACGCGCGGCCGCGTGAATGATCATCGGCCCGCCCGCTTCCAGTTTGACGATTCCGATGTGGCCGATCATCCCGCCGTTTTCGCGCACGTGCCGGCCCGCATCGCTCTTCTCATCGGCCACGAAGAAGATCAGATCCCCATCCTGCAGGCGATCCTTGCGCACGTCCTTCTTGGGCACATACGAGACGCTGTCGGCGGGGTAGCGCGCGGTGCCCGCATGATCGAGCGTCGCCGGTCCGAGGTCCGCGGTGATGTCGCGTCCCCAGATGCCCGAGCGGACGATGTCCTCGCTGTAATGCAAGTAGACCGGGGCGCGATAGTCGACGCGGCCCTGGCCGTCGACGACTTCTTCCAGGATGGCTCCATAGAAGCGCGTGCCGAAGGCGAACTGGACCGCTTCCAGCGCGCTGCTCGACCGGCCGAGCTCGGTGGCGCGATAGAAGAAGAGCACGCAATCGGTGTGGCAATCATCGATGAGACGGCCGTCTTTCGCGTAGCCGCCCTCGGCTTCGCCGAAGCGGTAGGCCGCATCGCCGCGTTTCCAGAAGTAGTCGGCCCAGGCGGCGATCTTGGCGCCCAACGAGAGACCGGCCCACTCGTCCATGAGCGAATCGATCACCGCGCTGCTCAGCGTGTGCTCGTTGTCCAGATTGAACTGCACCATCTTCTCGTACAAGTTCATCAACCTCGCCTGCGCGGCCGCTTCCTCCTGCTCGCTTCGCTGCGAGCCGGCCATCGATCGATCGCTTGCCGCAGAAGCGCGATCGCTCAGGAGACCTTGGCGCTCCTGGGCGCCAGGGCCGTGCAGCCCGGCCAAGAGGGCCGCGGGCGCCAGGAGGACCAGGATCCCTATCCTCCACGCGGCGCGGCTCATCGGCGCCGCCCGGCGGATCCCGTCAGAACATGGCATGATCGCTCCTCGCCCCATTCCCCGTGCGCGCGCTCGCGCTCGAAAGGGCCTCGTCCGTTCCAGCTGCGCCTGCGTCCCGTTTCCCGAAAGGGGAAGAAAACCACTCGCGGGCGCTCACTGCAACTTGATCAACTTCCCGGAGAAGCGTTGTGTTCCGGCCGTTGCGGTCACGAGATAGAGGCCGTTGGCCACCGGCTGGCCGCGCTCGTCCCGGCCGTCCCAGTGCCAGATCAGGCTCTGCTCGCCTCCCGTGCCGATGACCGGGAGCGGAGCGGGAAGCCTGCGGATCAATTGCCCGTGCACGCTGAGCACGAGCAGATAGGCGCCTCCCTCCAGGGAAGCGCCGCCAGGAGGCGCGCCCGCCGTCGCATTCGGATTCGCTCCTCCGCTCCCCCGCTTGCCGGAAGCGACGGCTTCCGCATTCTCGGGGCTCAACACGCAGCGCAGCACGACCGTCTCTCCGAAGGGATTCGGCGATGCGTGCAGCGGTTCGAGGGCGGCGAGGATGCGATCCTCTTCCGGCAGTTGCGCGGCGAAGAGCCCGAAGCGATAGGTGCCTAGCAGGAGACGGCGATGGACGAGATCGATCGCCATGCTCGTCACTGAAAGAGGCGCCGGCACCGGCAACGCTTCCCACGAATGCCCGCGATCGCGCGAAGCGTACACGCCGTCGGCCGCGCGCGCGAACAGCCAATCGTGGCCCAGCGGAGCGAGCGCCCACTCCAGGATGCGCTTTCCATCGAGAGCCCTCGCGGCTCCCTGCTCGTCGAAAGGCGCCTGCAAGGCCGTCTGGGCGGCGAGCAGGGAATCGGCCCAGGCTCCGGCCGGCTCGCACTCGAACGCGCCTTCCCCTTCGCGCAGCGCATACGCGCCCAGGTCTGTGCCGAGAAGAATCGCGGCCGCCTCCGCCTTCCCCGATGATCTCCACCCGGTCGGGCCGGCTCCTTCTTCCGCGCCGGGCGACGACACCAGGCGGATCGACTCGACAGACACGCGGCGAAGGCCTCGGTTCTCGTAGCGCCAACTCAGGCCGCCGTCGTCCGCGCTCAAGATTCCCCGGGAGCTCGCCAATCGAACCTGCTCGCCGTCCGTGGCCAGCGCGCGAAACCGGGCCGGCTCTTCCGACAAACGGCGTTCCCAGCTTGCTCCCCGGTCCGCGCTTCTCAGGAGCAGGCCCGCGCGCGTCACGGCGAGCAGGATGCGCCCGCCGGAAAGGCACGCGAGCGCGCGCACTTCATCGGCGCTTTCCTCCTCATGCGGCGCAAGGCGGCCGCACAATTGCCAGCTCTGCGCTCCATCCGCGCTTCGAAACACCCGGTCGGCGGTCGCGGCGTACCACAGACCGCTGCTGTCCGGAACCGGCGCGATCGTGCGCGTCTCTTTCGGCAGCCCGTTCTCCACGGGGAAGGCGAGATGCCCTCCGTCGAGGCTCGCGTACAGCCCTTCCCATTCCGTGAGAAGGAAGAGCGTCCCATGCGGGCTTCGCCACGCTCCGCGAAGCGTGTATCCCGCCTCGCTCGATTCCGCCCCCGGCTCGAAGGCGATGCGCCACGCGCGCGAATTCGAGAGGGCGACCTCGAACACCTCGCCCTCGCGCGTGATCAAGGAGACGGGACCATTCGCGCCCCGCGATGGGCCGGGCAGGAGCGCGACGCAGGCGCGCGCGGCCGAGCAAGGGACGGTTCCCAGCTTGCGAAAGCCGGAAGGCAAGAGCCGCTCGACGGAAGGGCCTTCCGCGCAGGATGGGATGCGCACGCGGACATGGCTGGCGAGCGAAGCGCCGCGAATCGCCTCCGCGGGATCGACTTCGAAGAGGACGCCGTCGGAGGTGAGGAGCAGAAGATCGGAGCCGCTCCCCGCCATGCTTAGGACGGCTCCCGCCTGGCCTTGGGCGCCCGGCACGGCGAGAAGCTCCCAGCCTCCTCCCGCCGCGCCCCCGGCCGGTTCCCACAGGCAGAGTTCGCCGTCGGTCGTGCGGGCGGCCCAGCGGCCGGCGCCGAGGCTGCGGATGTCGGCGGCATCCGCGCCTTCCGGGCCGAGAGGCTGGAACGACCACGGAGAATCGGGATGCGAAGAGGCCTGCGCACCGCACGCCAGGAAGAGAAGCAGGAAGAGCAGGCCCAGCGATGGGATGGCTACGGAGAGAAGGCGCGAGAAGCCGCCATGAAGATCGAGGCGGGCCGGCCGCCCAGGCAGCGAGGGCCGGCGGCCGCGACCGGGCGGACGCGCGCTCGAAAGACGCCGCCGACCTCGGATGGCATCCGGCATCCCGACCTCCCTTCCACGCCGTGCGGAAGTCTAGTTTCGCTTCCAGCCTTCTCGCAAGCGCTTTTGCCCGAGCGGGCGCGAGCAGGCGCCCTCGGCGCCGCGTGGAGGGAGCCGCGTGACCCCTGCAGCGTGGCTCTTCCCGAGCGGCAGCGCGCGGTCCGGTCCATGGCTGCGCCTCGCTTGACCCTGTCGCAAAACGGCTGATAGTGTTCGGAAACTCGAGCCATGGGGAACGCGCGGACCCATTCGCTGATCGTCCGCGCAAGCGGCCGCGAACGTCGATTCGATTGGAATGGCCGGCCTCCGGCCGGGAATCGACCGGCCGACTCACGGGAGAGGTTCACGGGCGGCCGGGCGCCCGGCACGCGAGGGATCGAGCAGATGTCATTGCCCTTCGATCGCTCGCTCGCGTCCCGGGGATCGCGTCCCCGTTTCCTGCTCTTCATCGTCATCGCGCTCGTTCTTCTGCGATGGTGGCTCGGCTCCCTTCCGGGCTACCCGCCCGATTTGCATGCCTACAAGCAGTGGGCCCTGGTCGCCGGCACCGAAGGCGTGCACACGATCTTCGATCGATCCTCGTACGATTATCCGCCCCTCTATGCGTATCTGCTCGCCCCGTTCGGCTGGCTCTATGCGACCCTCGCTCCCGGCGCGATCACGGATTTCGAGTCCACGAGGCGATTCGGCGATTCGGCGCTCTTCTCGATTCTGGTCAAGATTCCTCCGCTGGCTTTCGACATTCTGCTCGCCTTTCTGCTCGCCGTGCTGGCGTGGCGTTTTCGCCTCTGGGAGACGGACACGAAACGCGGGTGGCTTCCCGCGCTCCTCTATCTCTGCCTGCCTCCCGTCCTGTTCAACTCGGGCTACTGGGGGCAGCCCGATGTGGTCCATACCTTCTCGATCCTGCTGTCGCTGGCGTTGATCCTGGCCGGCAAGGCGGAACTCGGTTGGGTGGCCGCCGCGCTCGCCTGCATGATGAAGCCGCTCGCGACTCCCTTTCTTCCGCTGCTCGCCTGCGCGACGCTGGCCTGCAGCGGATGGAAGCGCATGTTGCGAGGATGGGCCGCGGGGCTGGCAGCGGCAGTGCTCGTTCTCGCGCCTTTCTTCCTCACCGGGCGCGGCGAGCGCGTGGTCTCCCGCCTCGTCGGCGATGTCGATCTGATGCCTTTCGCTTCGGTGAACGGCCACAACCTGTGGTGGCTGCTCGCCCCCTGGAAGCCGGCCGAAGAGCCGTGGATCGGCCCTATCACCCGCACGCAGGCGGGACTCGCGATCTTCGCGCTCGCGTATGCGGCGATTCTTCTTCTCGTCTATCGCGTCGAGCGCGGCCGCGCGCGGGGCTCGCTGCTGGCGCGGGGCCCGCGACCGTTGAACGAGGAGATGCACTGGTTCTGGGCGGGCGCGGCCGTTCCGTGGGCGTTCTTCTCCTTCTCGACCCACATGCACGAGAACCACTTGTTCGGAGTGTTGCCGTTTCTCGTGCTCCTGGCGGGCAGAGGCAGGCGCTGGCTCGCGCTCTGTGCGCTCGTCGCGCTGGGCGTGGCGTTCAACATGGCCGTCCACGACATCGCCCTGGCCGAAGGCGTCTTTCGTCATTGGGGCGGCGCATCTTCCTTCTTCCATCCCGACATGGGCCGGATGCTCTCGCGCTTCGAATGGTGGGGATCGACGCTCAACAGCCTGGCCCTGCTGGCGCTGCTGGCCCTCTTCTTCGTCTGGGGATTCCGGCGGCGTTTCGATGCCGGCTCGCGAATCGCCAGCGCGAGGATGCGCTGAGCGATCACGCGGTCGCGAGCAGCTCCTTCATCATGCGCGCATTCACGACCGCGTGCCCGGCGTGGCAGTTGTTGAAGAAGACATAGGTCTGGCGCGCGCCGTCGGCGAGACGGCGAATGGTCTCGGCCCACTCTTCCAGCTCCGCGGGCGCGTACAGGTAGTTGTAGCGCAGCCCTCCGCCCTTGTTCCAGTCGCGCGCGTTGCGCCCGTGCAACCGCACATACGCGACCTCGCCCACTCGCTCCGCCCAGCGGGGGATCAATCCGGGCAGATCAGGCTCGTCGATGGAACAGAAGCCCAGCCCGGCATCGTCGAGCCGGGTGAGCGTCTCGGCGTTCTTCCACGAGTCGTGGCGGAACTCGACGAAGAGCGGCAGGCCGGGGAATGCATCGCGCATCCAGGCGAGGTAACGGTGCGATTCGTCCTCCCGGCGAAAGGAAGGCGGAAACTGCGCCAGCGCACCGGTGAACCGCTCGGCCGCGCGCAACGGCTCGATCGTTCGAAAGAACCCTTCCACCGGCTCGGGGTCCCGGTCGCGCCGGTGGGTGACGCCGCCCGGAAGCTTGACCATGAAATGAAACCCGGGCGGAGTGCGCTTGATCATCCCTTGCATCGTGGAAGGAGGAGGAAGCCGGTAGTAGGTGGCGTTGATCTCGACGGTGGAGAAGGATTGCCGGTAAAAGTCGAGCATTCGGCCGCGCGGAGTCCCGGCGGGATAGAAGGGCCCCACCCAATCGGCGAAGCTGTAGCCGGAGGTGCCGACGCGAATGGGCCCTTCCACGACCGGCGCAAGCGGCTCCGCGGGGCCCGGGGGATGGCGCGGCGCGCCTGCCCCTTGCGAAGGAGCATCGCCGGCGCCCGCATCCCGCGGCCCGATCGGGAAGAGATCGGGCTGGCGTTCATCGCTTCGCTCGCGTCGCCGACCGGCCATCATCCGCTCCTCTGATTGCGCGGCGGTTGCCGCATCGCGCCCGCGGGCAGGATGCTGCGCGGCCCGTAGAGATCGCGAATCGTGTCCATCGCCTCGAGCCATTCGCGATAGCGGCGGTCTTCGGGAAAGAGCTTCAATTGTTCGCGTCCTTGCGTCACGATCAATTCGCCCACGGTCACGCCGAGCAGGCGAACGCCTCCTCCGCAATAGTTCTCGCGAAAGAGATCGCGCGCCACGCGAAAGATCTCGCGCGTCTCCTGGGTGGGAGAGGCGATCACGCGCTGGCGGGTGAGCGTGCTGAAATCGCTGTAGCGAATCCGGATCGCGATCCGCCTGCCCGCGTACCCTTCCCGGCGCAAGTCCTCCCCCACGCGATCGGAGAGCGCGAGCACGAGCGAGAGGCCTTCGTCCAGCGTCTCCAGATCGCGTCCCACGGTGTGCTCGTGGCCGAGCGATTTCGCCGGAGCCGCTTCGTGGCTCGCAACCACCGGCGCATCGTCCCGGCCCCAAGCCATCGAAGCGAGCGCGTCTCCATAGACCCCGAAATGCCGATGGAGAAGATCGGGCGGCGTCTGGGCGAGATCGCCGATCGTCTCGATGCCGAAGATCATCAGCGAGGAAGAGGTCTTCGCTCCCACGCCGTAGAGATCGTCCACCGGCTTGGGCCAGAAATGGCGGCGAAACGATTCCTCGCCCATCACCATCACGCCGCGCGGTTTCTTCACGTTGGCCGCCATCTTCGCGATGAGCTTGTTGGGCCCCGCCCCCACCGAACAGGAAAGCCCGAAGGCCTGCTCGATGGAAGCGGCCGTCTCCCGGGCGAGATCCTCCAACTTCCCCCAGGCCGGCGATTCGGGGGAATTCCCGGTGGAGCCGATGCGATCGGTCACTTCGAGGAAGGCTTCGTCGATGCTGAACATCTCGACTTGCGGCGTGAAGGAAAGCAGATGGCGGAGGATCCGCCTCGAGGTGTCGATGTAGAGCCCCGGATGGCAGGGCACGAACTGCGCCTCCGGACAGAGACGCCGGGCGACGGCGGCGGGCATGCCCGCGCGAATGCCGAACGCGCGCGCTTCGTACGAGGCGGACGCGACCACGCCCCGGCTCCCGGGCATGGCGCCGACCACCAGCGGAAGGCCCTTCAACGAAGGGCAGGCCTGCGCTTCGAGCGAGGCGAAGTAGGCGTCCATGTCCATGTGCAGGATGCTGCGCTGCCCGGGCATCGCGTTCCTCCGGCTATCTCATCTCCCGGTACACGCCCATCACTCTTCCGAGAATCCTCGCGGGAGGCGAGGAGGCGTCGATCACGATGGGAGGAAAATCGGGGTTCTCCGCTTGGAGCACCACGCGCCCCGGCTCCCGGAACAAGCGCTTCACCGTGGCCTCGTCTCCGATCAAGGCGACGACGATGTCCCCGTCGGGCGGAGCGGAATCGCGCCGCACGAGCACGAGATCTCCCGGCAGGATGCCCGCCCCGATCATGCTCGTCCCTTGCACGCGCAAGGCGAAATCGCAGCCGAGGCGCGCGAGGCTGTCTCCGTCGAGATGTCCGGCGAGATGCCCGCCGATGCGCTCGTCGACCTGCCCATCGATCTGCATATCGAACCGCTCATCGAAGCGCTCGTCGGCAAAGAGCGGCTCTCCGGCCGCAATTCTTCCGAGAATCGGGATTCCGCGAAATGCGGTGGATGAGCGAGGCGTTCGCGACGAGCGAAGCCCGGCGGACGAGCGAAGTGCCGGGGATGAATCGCGCGAGGAGGAAGCCCGTGCCGAAGATGAGACTCGCGCCGAGGAGACGATCGCGATTCCACGCGCCAGATTCTTGCGGCGATGGATGAGTCGCTCGCGTTCGAGAAGGCGAAGGTGATACTCCACCCCGTTCGTCGAGCGGATCCCGAAGCGCTGCCCGATCTCGCGAACGGTGGGCGGCGCGCCGGTGGCGCGACGAACCGCCTCGATGAAAGCGAGGATGTCGTTCGACCGGCGAGGAACCCGCCCGGAATCGGAGCGCGGATGTCGCCGACCCGTCTTTCCGCGCGCTTTCGTTCCCATCGTCCTGCCCTGCTTTCGTTCGATCGCTCGTGCCCCGCGCTCCTCTTCGACTCGAGAAGAGTCTAGTGAACATCTGTTCAGTTCCGCAAGGTGAATTTCAGGCCGGAAAGAACCCCTGAGCCGAAGAGGAAGAACCCCTCAATGTACTGGATGACAGGCGGTTGCAGGCAGCCGGGCGCGGCGCCGGCAGATCATGGCGAGACTCGCTGCGGGGCACGCTGGGCGGCGGGAAGCGGGACCGTGGGGGCAAGCCCCGGCCGCCGTCACTTGACCAGGAAGAGGCTCAACTCGGGAATGTAGGTGATCAGCATGAGGCCGACGAAGAGGACGAGCAGGAAAGGCAGGACCGACCCGTACACGCGCAGGATCGGCTGCCGGAAACGAAACGCCGAGATGAAGAGATTGAGGCCGAGGGGCGGAAGCATGAAACCGATCTCGAGATTCGCAAGGAAGATGATCCCCAGGTGGGTCAAGTCCACGCCGTAGCGCTGCGCGATCGGAATGATGAGCGGCAGGACGACGATCAATGCGCCGAAGACTTCGGTCACGCTTCCGATCACCAGCAGGAAGAGATTCAACGCGAGCAGGAAGACGAACCGGTTGGTGATCAGCCCTTCGATGGCGGCGAGCAGGCGCATCGGCACTTCGGCGTCGACCAAATAGTTCGTCAATCCGAGCGCGCAGGCGAGCAGAATCAGGATCCCGCCGACGAGGACCATCCCCTCCGCCGCCACGCGCAGCAGATTGCGCCAGGGAATGTCGCGGTAGACGAAGACTTCCACCACGAGCGCGTAGAAGGCGGTGGCCGCGGCCGCTTCCGTGACCGTGAGGCGCCCTCCGTAGATCGCCCAGACCAGCAGAATCGGCAGCGGAATTTCCCAGATCGCCTCGCGCGCGGCGGCGATCAGTTCCCGGCTCGAGAAGCGCGTGGTCGCGCCCGCGCCATCGCGTCGCAGCCGGTACTGGGCGTAGATCGAGAGCAGCACGATGAGCAGGATGCCGGGAACGATGCCGGCGACGAAGAGCCGGTCGAGAGTGGGCCCGGTGCCCACTTCCATGATGGCATTGCCCGCATTCTGCATGGCGACATAGCTGTAGATGATGAGCGCGAGACTGGGAGGAAAGAGGATCCCGAGGCTGCCTCCGGTCGTGAGCAGGCCGAGCGCGAAGCGTTCCTTGAAGCGATCGCGCAAGAGCGCGGGCATGAGCAGGCCGCCGAGGGCGATGATCGTGACCCCGCTCGCGCCCGTGAACGCGGTGAAGATCGCGCACGCGATCATGGCGACGATCGAGACCCCGCCGGGGACCCATCCGAACGCCGCCCGGATCAAGCGCACGAGCCGGCGGGGCGTGCCCGCCTCGGCGAGCAGGAATCCCGCGAAGGTGAAGAGGGGAATGGCGACGAGCATCGGTGAGCTCGTCAAGCGGCCCATCTCAATCACGACCGCGGCCGAGTTGATCCCGTTGCCCCAGAAGGCGACGAGCGCGACGAGGCCCAGCATGGTGAAGAGCGGCGTGCCCGCCAGCGCGAGCGCGGGAATCCCGATCCACGCGAGCAGCGTCCAGAGACCGCTCATGCCGTCCCCTCCGGTTCGGCGGTCGGCGGGAGGCCCTTGGAGGAGTAGCGGCCGGGGTCCGGGCCGCCTTCCTCGGGAGCGGCGAGGCCATCATCGAGCGGCCCGCTCTCGACATTCAAGCTTGCGAGCAAGGCCGAGCTCGAGAGGGCGCGGATGGCAAAGCGCATGGCGCACAGGAAGAATCCGGCGAAGGTCGGGAACATCAGGATCCAATTCGGAATGCCGAGGAGCCCAGCCGAAGCGGCCGCCTGCTCCTCTCCGAGAAACATCCATGCGGCTCGCGAGAGGGCGAGGCAGATGATCGCGGCCGCCGCGAGCGTCAATCGCAGCAGGCGCACGCGGGCCGGCTGAGGAAGGAGCCGGCCGAGCAAGTCCATCTGAATGTGGCGCAGGCGGCCGGTGGCGGTGACCGCTCCGGCGAAACCAATCCACAGCACCAGCACCCGCATCATCGGCTCCACCCAGACGATGCCGGTGTGGAAGAGATTGCGCAGGACGACTTGCAGCATGCCGAGGCCGACCATGCCGAGGATCAGAAGCGCGAGGAAGGTCTGCTCGACCAGCCCGACCGGCCGGCTCCAGGAAGACGCGCCCCAACGGCGGCGCACGAGCCAGCGCAGGAGCGAAGCGGCCGCGATCACGATGAGGGCGACCGCGTAGTAGACGCCCGCCGGAGCGAGCGTGGCGAAGAGGCCGTTCACCGGACCGCGCCTTGTCCGCTGCGCGCCTGGCTGACGACCGCGATCAGCCGGTCGAGAAGCTCCTTGTCGTACAGCTTTCCGGTGAGGGTGTCCCAGACGCGCGTGCCGATCTGCTTGAATTCGGCGACCGCCGAAGGATCGGGCGCGAGCGACTGGATCTTGGCCTCGCCCATGGCCGCGATCGCTTCTTCATTCTGTTTGCGCGTCGCCTGGTTCAGGCGCGAGAAGACATCGGCCGCGATGCGGTTCAGGATTTCCTTCTGGGATTCGTCGAGCTGGTCGTAGGTCTTTCCATCCAGAACGACGGCGCCGTTCGAGAAGGTGAGCGGGAAGTCGACGCGATACTTGAGACGGCTGAACCACTGCAGCGAGAGGCAGGCATAGGGAGTGACATAGACCGTGTTCACGATCCCCGACTGCAGGCTGATGAGCACATCGGTGATGTCGAGCGGAATAGGCGAGACGCCGATCGCGTCGAGCAGCGCCTCCGCGAGAGGATCGCCCTGCCACAACCACACCTTCTGCGCGCGAAGATCGTCGGCCGTGCGGATGGGCTGCTGGCTGAAGAGATAGACGAAGCCGACTTCGGCCCAACCGAGCAGATGATAGCCGCGGGCGCGCAGGCGCTCCGCGAAGATGGGATCGAGCGCCGCGTGGGCCGCCTCGAGCTCATCGGTGTTGTTGAACATGAAGGGCAGCTCGAGAATCCGCATCGAGGGCTCGATCTCCCCCATCCCGACGCCCGCGATGCCGCCGCCCTGAAGCTGGCCGCTGCGCATCTTGCGCAGCACGTCGAGATCGCTCCCCTGCTGCCCGCCCGGATAGAAGCGAAACCCCACTTCCCCGTTCGTCTCTTCGCGCACGCGGCGATCCAGCTCCTCCATGAGCGTCATCCAGGTCGAGCCTTGAGGGGCGATCGTCGCGACCTTGAAGAGATGCTTGGGATTCGCCGCGCCGGCCGTGGAGGCGAGCGACAGGGAGACGAAGAGCGCGAGGAACAGGAGGATGAGCCGGCGGCCTCTCGCCATCCGCGGGATTCGCGCCATCCGCGAGACACGCGGCCTTTGCGCAACCGAGGCCATGCGCGAGCCGCTCGCCCTTCCCAAGACCGAACGCATGTGCATCACCATCGCCATGTTCACCACCTTCCCGCCGGCCGCGTGTGCCCCGGCCGGCCGGCCGCCGGGGAAGTCGGCCGGCGGCGGTTTGTGCAGATCTCGCTAGAACAACTCGTCCTGACGGCGCAAGAGAGCCTCGGCCTGCTTGTGCGCAAGCCGGTTGATGAAGCGGATCTCAGGGATGACATCCGGCGGCGTCGCCAGCACTTCGTTCAACGCGTTCACAAATTTCTCTTTGTCCTGCCCGGCCACCGCTCGATGGCGGGCGTAGAGCACACGATGCAACAGAAAGCCACGCCCTCCGATCTCCATCGCTCGTTGGAAGTACCGGTCGGATTCCTGAAGGTTCCCCCCGAGCCCTTGGGGAATCGTGGCGAACATGATGCCCTTGACCGCATATGGCATGCCGTAGAAGTAGTCGCCCTGAAGCGCGATCGCCGCATCCAGGAGAACATCGACGAAGGGCAGTCCGAGCATCTCGCGCGGCTGGTCCTGATGCGCGAGCACATGTTGGCCGAGACACGCGCCGGTCCACAGAAGGAGCGGCGCGAGCTCGCGCGGCTTGCGTTCGTCCAACTCCGCGCGCATACGATCGGGCCCCGCGTCCCACGCCTCAGCGAACCACTTCTTGCGCATCAGGAAGCGCAAGCCGACATCCTTGCCTTCGGCATACAGCGCGGCCGCCCATTCTTGATCCTCGTCCTGGGCGAACATCATCGCGTAGGAGGCATAGAGCTGCACCGTCGTCGTGTGGATGTCGAGGTGATCCGGATCGGAGCGGCACATCCCGCGCAGGAGCAGAAGCTGGCCGGGCAGGCCTTCCTGCACGGTGCGGACATCACCCGAAGCGAACGACTCTCCCATGGAAGCGTCGATCAGAGGCGCGGTCATCCCGGCCACCAGGCGCTGGCGCGAGCAGCCCGATCCTCCCAAGACCAGCAGAGCTGCCAGGCAGACGAGCGCCGCGAGCCTGCGGGCCGCCGCACGGCCCTGTGCGAATTCTCCCCGCATCGCATCCTCGGTTGACGAAAGCCGACGAGCCCGGACGAGCCGTCGAACGCTATCGCGGGCACCCTTGCGCTTCGGGCCCGCGAGCGGCCGCCGGATCCCGCGAGAACGCCCCGGGATTCGGGCAGCAGGGCACTCTACGGGAGCGGAGAGCCCAAGTCAAAGCGTGAAGGGCATCAGACCCTTGGGTTCCGCGGCGCCTGCTCTGGAAGCACCCGGAAGTCCTCCTAACCTGCCACCGGGAACCTTGCTACGCCCTTTATTGTGAGCTACTCCTTGGCGGCTTGACGGGGAGGAACTTCTTTTCTAGGATGCCTCGCATTCTCGATGTAACCAGTTGTCCCCGTTCGAATTGAAGCACTGTCTGACGAGGTGTTTCCATGATCGAGGTACGCAATCTCTCCAAGTTTTTCGGAGCGACGGTCGCGCTTTCGGATGTCACTTTCGATGTTGCGAGCGGAGAAGTGCTCGGCTTACTCGGGCCCAACGGCGCGGGCAAGACGACGGCCATGCGCATCATCACCTGCTACATCCCGCAGGACGGGGGCACGGTGCGCGTCGGCGGTCTCGACACTGTGACCGACAGCGTCGAAGTCCGGCGCAAGATCGGGTACCTGCCCGAGAGCGCTCCACTCTACCAGGACATGGGCATCGTCGCGTACCTCGAGTTCATCGGCCGCATCCGCGGACTCACGAACGCGCGCCTGCGTTCGCGCATCGACGAGATGATCCAGGTGTGCGGGCTGCGCAAGATGGCCCATCGCACGATCGGCACGCTGTCGAAGGGTTATCGCCAGCGCGTGGGCCTGGCCCAGACCCTGATTCACGACCCCGATGTCCTCATTCTCGACGAACCCACCACCGGCCTCGATCCCAACCAGATCGTCGAGATCCGGGACTTGATCCGCAGCATCGGCAAGCAGAAGACGATCGTGCTCAGCACGCACATCCTGCCCGAAGTCGAAGCGACCTGTTCGCGCGTGCTGATCATCAACGAAGGGAAACTGGTGGCGAGCGGCGCCCCCGGGGAACTCGCCGCGCAATCGCAAGGGGAAGCCAAAGTCTTTCTCACGGTGCGCGGCACTCCCGAGATGATCGAACCGGTTCTGCGCCGGAGCGGGTTCGCCACCGACCTGCGCCTGCTGGAGGCCCCCGCGGGCAAGGTCCGCTACGCGATCGGCAGCGTCGAGGACGAGCCGGAAGAGCGGCTGTACGCGCTCGCGGTGGCGAACGGCTGGACGGTGAGCGAGCTGATGCGCGAGTCGATGAGCCTCGAGCAGGTCTTCACTCACTTGACGACGCGCGAAGCGGCCGCGGCGCGCGAAGCGGAGCCGGCCCAGGTTTCGGAGCCGTCGCCGGTGTCGTAGGCGCCGCGGGATGCGCGCCGCGGGGGGCGCGAGGGGTTTGGGGCCGCCAGGCGGCCCTCGGACGAAGAGGTGCGCGGGATGAACAATGTGCGGACGATTGCGGCGAGGGAGTTTCAGAGCTACTTCAGCTCGACCATCGCCTACATCTTCATGGTCGTGTTCCTGGTGCTGACATCGCTGCTCTTCTTCGAGCTGCAGAAGTTCTTCGTGATCGGCCAGGCGACCCTGCGCGATTTCTTCGGGCTCGTGCCGATCGTCTTCCTCTTCTTCGTGCCCGCCATCTCCATGCGCATGTGGGCCGAAGAGCGCAAACTCGGCACCCTCGAGATCCTGATGACCCTGCCGGTCAAGGACTGGGAGGTGGTCATCGGGAAGTTCGTGGCCGCCTTCCTCTTCCTCGCCATCACGATCGCCTTCACCCTGCCCCTGCCGATCATGGTCTCCTGGCTCGGGAATCCCGACACCGGCGCGATCGTGGGCGGCTACCTGGGCCTGATCCTGCTCGGGGCGACCTATCTCGCGATCGGGCTCTGGATCTCGAGCCTGACCGAGAACCAGATCGTCGCCTTCATTCTCGCCGCGGTCGTCTGCCTGTTCCTCTTCATCATCGGCGTCGACATCTTCCTCACCGCGCTGCCGAAGTGGATCGTGCCCTTCTTCAAGGGCATCGCGCTCGGCAGCCGGTTCAATTCCATCGAGCGCGGAGTCATCGATGTGCGCGATCTGGTCTATTACCTGTCGATGATCGGATTCTTCCTGTTCCTGAATGTGCGCTCGGTCGAAGCGCGGCGCGGCGCCTGACGCCAGGCGCGGGATCGCCCTCGAAGAACGGGCCAGAAGGAGAACGGAACGATGCCAGCAGCCCCTGACAAGAGCCGCCGCTCGGCGAAGACGATCGTGGCGGTCGCCCTGGTCGCCGCCATCCTGGTGCTGCTCAATGTGATTCTCGCGGGCATGCCCATGCGGCTCGATCTGACGGAAGGCAAGGAGTTCACGATCTCGCGCGCCACCCGGGATGTGCTCGGCGATTTGCGCGACCTCGTCACCGTCACCGTCTACATGTCTTCCGACCTTCCGCCGCAGCTCTCCACGCTTCGCCGCCAGGTGAGCGATCTGCTGGACGAGTACCGCAATTACGGCAAGGGGCGGGTGCAGATCGACTTCGTCGATCCCGCCAAGAATCCCGAGATTGAAGCGCGCCTGCGCACGCTCGGCATTCCCCAGATCACCGCCCAGACCGTCGAGCAGGATCAGCTCCAGGTGGTGAACATCTATCTCGGATTGCAGGTCAGCTATCTCGATCGCCAGGAAGTCATCCCCGTCGTTCAGGACACCTACACGCTCGAGTACGATCTCACCTCGGCGATTCTCAAGGTCAGCCGCGAAGAGAGTTTCGTGGTCGGGTTGCTGGCCGGGCCGACCGTTCACGATCCGGCCACGCAACTGACCGGACTACGCAGCCTGCTGGAGAGGCAATTCGAGGTCCAGGTCGTCAATGTGGGCGCGGGCGACGAGGCGGTTTCCGAGGAAGTCGATCTGCTCCTCGTGGCAGGCCCTTCGCAAGTCCCGGATGCCGTCAAGTACCAGATCGATCAGTTCATCATGCGCGGCGGGCGGGTGATCTTTCTGGTCGACCCGGTGCGCCTGCCCGAGGGAGGCGGGCTGCAGGCCTTTCCGCTCGAGTCGGGGATCGAGGACCTGCTCGCCCATTACGGCGTGCGCGTGCAGAACGCGCTCGTCGTCGACCGGGCCCTGAATGCGCCGGCGAGCTTCAGCAGCGGATTCCTGCGCTACACGCTCCCCTATCCCTACTGGCCGAAGGCGGTGCCCGATCTGCTCAACTCCGAGAATCCCGTGACCAGCCGGCTCGAGTCGCTCGTGCTTCCCTGGGCGGCGCCGATCGAAGTCGACGTGCCCGTCGGCCCGGGCGATCCGCTGTCGAGAATCGAGAAGCTGACCAAGGCCGACCGGCAGGCGCGCGAAGAGATGGCCCAGAAGCTCGGCGTCGACTTGCCTCCCGACCCGTCGGTCGCGCAGGAGCCTCTCGCGCAGGCGGCCGCGGACGGCAGCGACGCGGTGACCGCGAGTGTGCTCGCGCGCACCTCGCCGCGCGCGTGGTCGGTGAGCGGGCGCTACGATTTGAATCCGCAACAGGACTTCGTGCCCGGCAAGGCCTCCGCGCAAATTCTCGCCGTCGCGCTCTCGGGAAAATTCCACAGCTTCTACGAAAACCATCCCGTGCCCGGCGTCGGCGGCGGCGAAATGCCCGAGGCCGGGACGGGCGCCGTGCCGCCCTCGCGCGCACTTCCCGCGCCGGCGCTCGAAAGCCCCGACACGCGGATCATCGTCGTCGGCAACGCGCTCTTCGCCACGGACAGCTTTCTCGGCCAGTTTCCCGAGAACTCGCTCTTCCTGCAGAACTCGATCGACTGGCTGACTCTGGGAGATCGCCTGATCAGCATTCGTTCGCGGGGCGCGACCGACCGGCCGCTCAAGCCGCTCTCGGAAGGAGCGAAGTCCACCGTGAAGCTGCTCGTGATTCTCGGAGCTCCGTTGCTCGTGATCGGCTTCGGACTCGTGCGCATGTCGCTCAAGCGGCGAACCACCGGCGCGCTCGAAGTCGCGATGCGGGAGGCGTGAGCGCGCGTCCGCGAGCCGGCTACGCAAATGAGCGGGCGATCCGCATCAGCAAGCCATGTGGAATGAGCAAGCCATACGCGACAGACAAGCGGTGCGCTTTCCGGCAAGGGAGAAGTCTCGTCCAGGAGGTCTCAAGCCGATGAAGGACCGAACGATCCTCATCCTCGCCATCGTCGCCGTCGGGCTCGTCGGGCTGGCGCTCTTGACGCGGCGTGTGGAGCATTCGCGCGAACAGATCAAGTCCGGAATGATCTTCCCCGAAGCCCGGGCGGAGAAGGTGGCCGCCATCGAGATGATCGCCCAGCAGGACACCGTGCGTCTGCGGCGCGAGATGGGCCGCTGGCTGGTGGCTACCGAAGGCGACGAGCCCGCCGACACCGCCGCGGTGCGAGGCCTGCTGGAGAAGCTCTCCTCGTTCGATCGCAAGTACCGCGTCTCCAACAATCCGGCGATGCAGGCGACCTTCGAAGTGGACGACGCCTCGGGCATGGAGGCGCGCCTCCTGGACGCCCAGGGAAAGACCCTGGCCGACTTCCGCCTGGGCAAGAACGGGCCCGATTTTCGCAGCCAGTATGTCCGCCCCGCGGCCTCTTCGGAGGTCTACCTGATTCCCGAGTACCTGCGCGGCAGCTTCGATGTGAATCGCGCCACCTGGCGTGAGCGCACGATCTTCGCCTTCGATCCCGTCCGCGTGCAGCGAGTCTTCATCCAAGGCGGGAAGGAATCGTTCCAGATCGACAAGACGCCCGCCGGCGAATTCGTCTTCGCGGGCCCCGACAGCGTGCGCGCGAAGAGCAACCTCGTGCAGGCGATCGCGCGAACGCTCTCGACGCTGCGCGCGGACGACTTCCCCGACTCCGTCCTGACCGCGCAACAGGCCGGACTCGCTCCCCCGCGCCAACGCGTGCGGGTGGATATGGAAGACGGCGGCAGCCACGAGCTGCGCATCGGGCGGGAGACCTCGGGATCGCGCGTCTTTGTGGCCCGGGATCAGGACGAGACGCTCATGCTGCTGAGCGCGGGACGCGTGAGCGCGCTCATTCGCGACGCGGCGACCCTGCGCGAGGAATCGTAGCCTACGGAACGGTCACCTCTCGTTCTTCGTCGAGCTTGACCCGCGTTCCGTGCGCGACCCGCAGCAGGCGCCGCATCACCGCTTCCAGCGCGCGCGCGGAAACGGGGCGGCCGAGAATCGAGATCACGCTGCGGGGAATCGCGTGCGGAGAGGCGTGCGCGATCCACTCCCGGTCGCCGGTCACGAGAACGACCGGCAGCGGCTGCCCGCGGTTCTCGATCCATCCCCAGAGGGCGCTCCCCTCGTCGGTCCTCAGCGTGAAATCCTCGCAGACGAGCATGCCCGGAGGCCGGAAGCGGATGCTCTCCAACGCCTCTCGCTCGCCTTCGGCGGCGCGCGCCTGTAAACCCCGCGCGCCGAAGTACCGCGCGAGGTAACTCGCCTCGGCGCGCTTCTCCATCAAGATGAGCGCGCCTTCGTCGCGAGCGCTCACGGGCAGGAGGCGCTCCTCGCCGAACGAGGCGGCCATCCGTTCGGCAAGCACCGTGGCTCCCGACGGCGCGGACACGAGTTCGATGTCGAGTCCCAGGCTCTCGATTTGCGGCGCGTACTTCGCGGGACGGTCGGTCAGGGCCCAGAAGGGCGGCGGCGAGAGCGCGACGAAGGAATGACCGAGCAACTGATACGCGGCGAGGGTCTCGAGATCGATGAGCGAGGGGCCATGGCCCGTGAGCGTGCAAGCCACGGCGCGAGGGAATTCGCGATCGACCGAAGCGATCGCTTCCGGCAGCGAAGCGGCCCAAACGGAGCGCAGCCCTCGCTCGCCCAACGCGCGGGTGAGCCGGCGGGCCGTGCGAAAATCGCTCGTCCAGACCAGAATGGAGCCCCGCCCGGCGACGCTGGCCAAGGTCTCCGTTCCTTCTTCTGCGCTCCCTGCCTCTCCTGTGCCCGCTCGGGAAAACGGGCGCAGGACGAGGGAGAATAGCCGAAGGGCGGGGCGGCGCAATGGTCCTTTTCTTGTGGATCGAAGATTCGGTCTGGCCTGGCGGTAAGAGCGAACCATTCATTGGCTTCGGCTGGTTTTTGCGGGTCTTGCCGACCGCGAGGGCAGAATCCTGGCAATGGACTGCCTTGAATCAGGTTGCATCCGTGCAGGCCGAATCATCGACCCACAAGGGTCAGAAGAGGTCCTTGAAGCGGCTCAAGTCGAACACGCGCTGCACGTCGTTCACGAGCACGAGGATGATGAGCCCGAGCAGAAGGAACATCCCCACCTGCTGGATCGCGAGACGGGTGCGGATGGGCATCTGCCGGCGGGTGATGCCTTCTCCCAGAATGATGAGCAGGTGCCCGCCGTCGAGGGCCGGAACGGGCAGCAGGTTCAGGCATCCGATGTTGATGCTGATGAGGGCGATGAAGCTCGCGAGATAGACGAGGCCTCTCCTGGCGCTCTCGCCCGACATCTTGGCGATGATGATCGGCCCGCCCAGTTCCTTGACCGAGATCTGCAGGGTGATGAGCTTCCAGAGATTGGTCGAGACGAGCGCGATCACATTCGCGGTGCCGGTGACCCCTGACAGAAGCACTTCGCTGGCCGACGCTTTTCGAAAGACGGTCTCGGGAGCGATGCCGATCAGCCCCCACTGCTCCTTCTTCCCTTCGATCTCGATCTCGTGCGATTGCGAGACGAGCTGCACATCGGTTTCCTGTCCGTCCCGCAGATAGCGCAGATGGATTTCCTGATTGGGACGAGGGTGGATCTGCTCGAGCAGATCGTTCCAGCTCTGAATGGCCTGGCCTTCGATCGCGACGATCCGGTCGCCCGGGCGCAGGCCCGCCTGCTCGGCCGGCCAGCCGGGAGTGAGGTCGCCGACGACCGGCGCCGAGCTTGCCTCGGGCATCCCCTTCACCGCGGCGATCCCCGTGTACACGAGGACCCCGAGCAGCAGATTCATGATCACGCCGCCGCTGATCACCCAGATCTTCTGCAGCGTGTTCTTCGACGCAAATTCCCAGGGAGCCCCGGTGAGCGCGACGCCTCCTCCCGAGCTCTCGTCGATCATCCCGGCCATCTTCACATAGCCGCCGAGGGGCACCCAGCCGATGCGGTACTCGGTCTCGCCTCTCCGGCGGCCCACCATCTTCGGCGGATACCCGAGGGAAAAGACTTCCACGCGAATGCCGACCGACTTCGCCGCAACGAAATGCCCGAGCTCGTGCACGAACACGATCACGCCGAGAACGACGATGAAGGCGAGAAATGTCAGCATCGGCTCCTCAAAGTTCAGGAAGACGAACGCGAGCTATTCATCCCGGCTTCCGAGAAAGCCGGCCCGCATCAGGAAGTAGATCAATTGGAGCACGGCCGCCGCCGCCGCGGCAATGTAGGTGAGCGCCGCCGCGGAAAGCACCTTGCGCGTGCCGTCGAGCTCGGGCCCGCTGAGGATCCCTTGCGATCCGAGAATGGCGACCGCGCGCCGGGAAGCGTCGAACTCCACCGGAAGCGTGACGAGCTGAAAGAGCACCGCGGCCGAGAAGAGAATGATCCCGGCCAACAACAATTGCTGGCTCTGCAATAGGAATCCGATCAGCAGGAGCGGCCAGGCAAGCCAGGAGCCGAACTGCGTCACCGGAACGAGCGCCGAGCGGACCTGCAGGGGGAAGTAATTCTGCGCATGCTGGAGCGCATGCCCCGCTTCATGCGCGGCAACACCCAGCGAGGCGATCGACTTGCCCTGGAAGACATCGGGCGAAAGGCGCAGGACGCGCTTGCGCGGATCGTAGTGATCGGAAAGGAACCCCTGCGTCTGCTGGACATCGACATTCCCGATGCCGAAGGA
The DNA here is from genome assembly GCA_964482205.1 of uncultured bacterium. Classification (GTDB taxonomy): domain Bacteria; phylum Eisenbacteria; class RBG-16-71-46; order CAIMUX01; family WJJG01; genus JAZDGX01. Next base: position 72,299 of record CAYZWI010000007.1, read on the forward strand.
CTGCAGAATCCGGGCGGCCGTTTCCGCCCCGTTGATGTTCGAATGAGTCGCAACGCGCGAATAACGGGCGAAGGTGGACTTCACCTTGATCTGCGCCCAGATCGAAAGCAGCAGAGCCGGACCGACGATGAGAAGATACAACGGGTCGAAGAACATGAGCCTCACGCTCCTTTCCGCCCGCCTCCCGCCCGATGCGGAACATCTCGCAGGAAGCCGAGCTGTCAGACGCTACCCGCTTCCGGTCGACAATTCAACCTTCACCGCGACCCGAGGGTTCCTCAGCGGGAAGGCGGGGCGGGGCGTGCACGGCCCGCCGGGCGCATGTCGCCCGCGTCATCCGGGTTCAGGCGCTCCACGATTCTCGCTCGCAAGGAAGAGGCTTCGGGCCGCGCGCCCGCAAGCGCATCGAGTCGATCGAGAATCGCCACAGCTTCGCGCAGGCGCGCTTGCCCGCGCGCATCCGCGCAGGCGTTCCGATCCTCGGCGCACGGCAGCCACAAGGCCGAGGCGAGCCCCAGCAACGCGTCGGCGCTCGCCGGATCGAGGCGCAGGGCGGCGCGAAAGGCCTGCTCGGCCCGCGGAGCTTGGCCGGCGAGCAACAGCGCGCCTCCCCACCGTTCGAGGTAGTCGCGAGTGCCCGGTTCCGCGGCGGCCGCGCGCTCGTACGCCGAGGCCGCTTCCGCGTACAGGCCGAGCATGCCCGCCAGCCGTCCGTGCACCGCGGCCGCGGCGGCCGATTCCCCTTTGCGACCGGCCAGCCGGCGCGCGAAGGCGATCGCCGCCTGGGGCGCGTTTCTTTGCGCGTGAATGCGCGCCAGTGTCTCGAGAGCGATGGTGTTCGTGGAATCCAGCTCGTAGACGCGTTCGAACCTCGCGAGGGCCTTGTCAATATCGCCCGCATTGTAGTCGAGCGCCCCGAGCAGCGCGTGAAAGCGGGGATTCGTGGGATGGATCGCGATGCTCGTCTCGTATTCGCGCCGGGCCGCCTCCGGCCGGTTCGTCTTGCGATAGTACTTGCCGATTTCCTCGTGGGCATACGCGCGAGGAAAAGGAGGAAGATCGGCGATCGCGTCCCGGAATCGCGCGAGCGAACGCTCCTCCCCCGCATTCAACCAGAACCAGGGCAGGCAGAGGGAGAGCGCGGCGACCGCCACCATCGTCGCGAGGGCCGCGCGCTCGCGTGCCAGCGCGCCCGAACGCCAGACCAGGAAAGCTGCGACGGCGAAAAGCGACGCGCAGGCGGCGAAGAGGTCCCAGTCGCGCGCCGCGCCCAACGCGAGGTGCAGCGTCGCGGCCAGCGCCGCGATCCAGACGCAGCCGGCCAGGAGGATGCGAGCGCCAGGCGGCAGGCCCGCGGGACCCGGCGGGTTCGGATCGTGCGACGGTGGGGTCTTCCCGTCGCGCCCGCCTCCCGCAGCGCTCGCTCGCGCCGGTTCGCCGGACGGCCGCGCGCCGCGCCGCACGAACAGGCGCCCGCTGCCCCGCAAGGACAGGCGCGCGAGAATGGCCATCAGGGGAACTCCGGCCAGCAGCAAGAGCAGATTCGCGATGTCTTTGGCATGTCGAAGCGAGAAGAAGTTCGAGGGCGAGACGAACAGCCTCTGGGTCTCCCGGTGTTTGAGGAAGTCGGTTCGGAACCACCCGGCACTGTATCCGAGCGCGAAGAGCAGCGCGCAGGCGAGGAGCAAGGCAATGGCGACGGGCGCCGCCATCGTCAGGAATCGCTTCCATGCGCCCGAGGGGGACGCTTTTGCACGCGAGGCAGGGTTCGCTTCGGGGCGATTGCCGTGGGCGCGAGCGCGCGCGGGAGCAACCACCGGAGCGAAGGCCAGCGGAGCGAGGAACAACGCATCCAGATGAAGAGCGAGCGCGAGGCCGAAGGCGATCGCCGGGGCGATGAGCGGCGCGCGCCCTTCGTAGTAGAGCGCCAGGAGAATCACGAACGCGAGTTGCAGAACGGCGAGCCGCGCGTAGCACTCGGTGTATCCGAAGAAGATCTGCAGCGGACCCGCGCACGCCACGAAGGCGAAGAAGAGCGCGCGCTCGGCGGGCTGCTCGCTCATGCGGCGCGCGCCCCATGCGGCCAGGGCGGCATAGGCGCCTCCCGCGAGCACGCTCGTCCAGGCGAAGAGGCGAAAGGCCTGCTCTTCGGATTCCCATCCCAGCAGGCGAAAGAGGCGCGCATGCAGCGCGTAGTCGAGGAAGTCGAATCCGTGAAACGGCATCCCCAGCTTCACGAGCTCGCCGAGCAGCCAACCATCGCCCAGGAAATGGAGCGCGATCCTGCCCGCCCAGAAGAGCGCCATGGCGATGCAGGGCAGGAGTCCGTACGCGATCGCGGCGCGCTGGAAGAGCGCCCGGCCCGCAATATCCGCAATCCTGGAAAGAGGCGTGAGCGAAGAGGCCCACACGAGCAGGATCGCGACGAGCGGGACGAGGAGACGGACCGCCGGCAGCGCATAGGCGAGATGGTTGATTCCCCAGAGCCCGGGACCCGGCAGCCAGGCGGCCACTCCTTGCAGCACGAGGAGCGCGGTCAGCGCCAGGCGCAGGCGCGCGAGACCGGGCGAAAGCGCGCGGCGTTGCCGTTCGATGGACTTCGTCAAAGGATCTCCCCAGGTCCTGCCGGCCGATCGCGCATGGGGCGATCGCGGTCCGCGCGCCCGGCGCCCGCAGGGCGCGCGAGGCTGCGGATGCGGCGAATGCGGCAACGCTATCAATGTGCGCGCCCGCCGTCCAGACCGGCGCTTCGCGCGGCTTGACCCGCCCGGGCGCCCTTTCTATTCTCACGCGACTTCACGCATTCGATTCGCCGGACCGGAGGAACGCCAGCGGCGTTCGGGCCGGCGCTCGCCGAAAGGAGCTGCAAGCATGGATCCCACCGACCGCGTGTGCATCGACACCATTCGCATGTTGAGCGCCGACGGTGTGCAGGCTGCCCGCTCGGGCCATCCCGGAATGCCGATGGGCGCGGCCGCCATGGCCTTCGTGTTATGGACCCGCTTCCTCAAGCACAATCCCGCCGATCCCTCCTGGCCCGACCGCGATCGCTTCGTGCTCTCCGCGGGCCACGGCTCGATGCTGCTCTATTCGCTTCTGCACCTCAGCGGGTACGATCTCTCGCTCGATGACCTGCGCCGCTTCCGCCAGCTCGGCTCGCGCACGCCCGGCCATCCGGAAACGGGACTCACTCCCGGAGTGGAGGCGACCACCGGCCCGCTCGGGCAGGGCTTGGGCAACGCGGTCGGGATGGCGATGGCGGAACGGTTTCTCGCGCGCCACTTCAATCGCCCCGGACACGCGATCGTCGATCACTTCACCTACGCCATCGCGGGCGACGGCGACTTGATGGAAGGCATCTCGCACGAAGCGGCCTCGCTCGCCGGGCACTTGAAGCTCGGCCGCCTGATCTGCCTCTACGACGACAATGGGATCACGATCGAGGGGCCCACTTCTCTCGCCATGAGCGACGCGACCGCGCAGCGCTTCGAAGCCTATGGATGGCAAGTGCAATGCGTGAACGGCGACGATGTCGACGCGGTCGCGGCGGCGATTCGGGCGGCGCAGGAGGCGACCGACCGGCCGAGCCTGATCGCGGCGCGCACCCACATCGGCCACGGAAGCCCGAACCGGCAGGACAAGTGCAAGGCGCATGGGGAACCGCTCGGCGACGAAGAGCTGCGGCTGACGAAGGAAGCGCTCGGCTGGCCGCTCGAGCCTTCGTTCCACGTTCCCCGCGAAACGCGCGAGGCCTTCGGGCATCTGCGGCACCGGGGCGCGCACTGGCAGGCCCAGTGGAACGAGCAGCTGGCCGCGTATGCCGCGTGCTATCCCGAAGAGAAACGCGAGTGGGACCTATGGCAGAAGGGAGGGTTGCCCGAGGGCTGGCAGCGCGGGCTCTTCGAGCTCGAGCTGGAGGCGAAACCGCTGCCCACGCGAGTGGTCTCGGGCATGGCGCTGAACGCGCTCGCTCCGCGGGTGCGCAACCTCATCGGCGGCTCGGCCGATCTCGGCCCGTCGAACAACACCGCCATCGCGGGGCAGGGAGATTTCCTGCCCGGCGAAGTGTGCGGGCCGAACATCCATTTCGGCGTGCGCGAACACGCGATGGCCGCGGCGATGAACGGCATGGCTCTCCACGGAGGGGTGCGCCCCTACGGCGGCACCTTCCTGGTCTTCTCCGATTATCAGCGGCCGGCGCTGCGCGTGGCCGCGATGAGCCACGCGCGAGTGATCCATGTCTACACGCACGACAGCATCGGCCTGGGGGAAGATGGGCCCACGCATCAACCGGTCGAGCAGCTTCCCTCGTTGCGCGCGATTCCCGGCTTGACGGTGATTCGCCCGGCGGACGCGCGCGAGACCTGCGAGGCCTGGGCCACCGCGCTGATGCGGCCGGGGCCCGTGGCCTTGCTTCTCACCCGTCAGGCGGTTCCTCCCCTGCCGCGCCATCGCATGGCGCTGCCGGGCGGGCGCGGAGAACCCGGGCACGGCATCCTGCTGGCCGCGCGGGGCGCGTACGTGATTTCCGAGAGCGCGCATTCGCCGGAGGAGCGCCCCGATCTCATCCTCATCGCGAGCGGTTCGGAGGTCTCTCTCTGCATGCAGGCCCAGGAGATTCTCGAAAGCGAGGGAATCGCGACGAGGGTCGTCAGCATGCCGAGTTGGGAGCTCTTCGAAGAGCAGCCCTCCGAGTATCGCGCCTTCGTGCTCCCTCCTCGCGCGACCGCGCGCGTGGCCGTGGAAGCGGCCTCGCCGCTGGGTTGGGAACGCTATGCCGGTGATGCGGGCGCGGTGATCGGGATCGGGCGTTTCGGCGCTTCGGCTCCCGCCGACGCGCTCTTCCGGCATTTCGGCTTCACCGCGCAGGCGATTGCCTCCCGCGGGGCGGAGATCGCGCGCGCCTGCCGGACGGAAACGGCGGAAGGCCGCTCGTGAGCGCGCGTGTAGGCAAAGGGGCGAGCGCACGAGCATGCAAACGCGCGCGCACCGCCGCGCGCGCACGAGCAAGCACGGGCGCGTGGGCGGAGCTTGCCAAGCCGGCCACACGCATCCGGACGGCCATCTTCACCAACGAGCTCGGCATTCCCGCGCGTCTCGATTTCGATGGCCGGGACGCGAGCGCGATCCATGTGGTCCTTTGGCGCGGCCGGCGCGCGGTCGCGACCGGACGCCTGGACCACAAGGGAACGCGGATCGGGCGCGTCGCGGTGCTGCCCGCCTGGAGAAAGGGGGGCCTTGGAGCCGAAGTGGTCGATCGATTGATCCGCGAAGCCGTGCGCATGGGGAGCGCATCGGTGAGCCTGCACGCGCAGGAGACGGCGGTCTCCTTCTATCGCAGGCTCGGCTTCCAAGAGAATGGTTCCTCCTTCATGGAGGCGGGCATCCTTCACTTCCCGATGGTCCGAACGCTTTCCTGGCTCGATTCCACCGCCGCGGTCCTCTTGCGAGGGAACCGGTTCCTGCTTGGGAAAAGAGCCGAAGGCTTGATCATGGGAGGCCGTTGGGATCTCTTCGGCGGCAAGCGCGAGCCGGGCGAAACGGCCCGGATGACGCTGCGCAGGGAGCTTCGCGAGGAACTCTCGATTCGCGCACGCATCGGGCCCGAGATCGCGGTCAGCCTCTACGACGATCCCCGAGGGCGCGGCATCTTTCGCTGTCCGGTGCATCTCGTCAGCGAATGGACGGGAACCGTCCGCTTGAACGAGGAGCATTCGGAAGCGGCCTGGTTTTCGCGCGCAAGGCTTGCGCGCCTGGCCCTCGCCCACCCCGACATCGTCGCCCTCTGCCGGTCGGCGCAGGCGATGTCGGGAGAAGCGGGAGGAAGGGGAGCCCACGGCAGGTGATTCCTCTGGGGCGACCTCGCCCGTACGCCTCCCGCTCCATTGAACTTTTTTCTTCCTCCAGGCGTCCTAGTTCTTGAGACAAGGGCAGTTCGGGGCGCCAGGGAGGGCGGCCACGGCCCCTGCCCCTTCGTCCGCGAAACCGGCCTTTCTGCCGTTTCGTACAGCCATGGGATGAAGGCACCGGGGCCGAAGAGGCCCGCTCGCAAAACATGGAACCGGCGGTCCGGCCTCGCTATTCTGCCTGGTCACGCTCGAGGGGCAAGGGCGAGGCAGGCAAATGTCGCGAAACGGCTCGGGCGCATTTCGAACGAGTGATCATGCCGCGAGGAATCGGAGTGACGCGTCAGGATGACCCTTCCGATGAGACGAGCGGGGTGAAGCCGGAGCTGCTCCGTGGCCGGGCGGGCCGCAAGACCGGCGTGCTGATCGCAGCCGTCAGCATCCTGATCGCAGCCATCACGATGATGACGACTGCCGCCGCATGGGCAGGGCCGCGCGTTTCCGTCCGAGCCTTCTCCCTTCCGCTCGATGGCTTCGTCTTCCCGCGCGAAGCGCTTGAACTTCCGCAGCGCGCGTCTTCTCTCGCCCGCGACCTGGCCGAGGATCTCGTTTCCCAAAGCGCTTCGCGGCTGCCCTCCTTTCCCGTGTCCGTCGCGGCTGCGGAAGAGAGCGGACCGGCCGCGCGGGATGAGGGCCGCAAAGAAGAGCGCGTTCAAGCAGCCGGCGTGAGCGGGACGAGTCCGTTCACGCGATTCTGGACGAGCGTGCGCGGCATTCCGATCGTCTCGAAGGCGATCAGCGTGGGCGGATGGATCCGGAGCTTCCTTCATTTTTTGTGGACGATTCCGCAGTCGCTTTCCAAAGGCGATTCCGACGCGACCATCGATGCCTTGGGAGACCTTCTCGAACGCACATCGCCGTCGGCCGAGGCCGGCAGCCCGGCGCAGGGAGAAGGCTCCGCGTCCGAAGCGCCCGGCGGCCTCGATCCCGCGCCGGCCGAGATCGATCGCCGGGCGTCGGAGCCGCCGGAAGGTTCCCTCGAGACGACCGGCTCCTGAGCGTTCACCATAGACCGATCTGATCTCCGCGACCCAGAATCCCGTCCAGGCTCTTTCCCACATGCATCAGCACCGCATCGGCGATCGGGCGAATCTGGCGCTCGAGATAGTGCTCGTGATCGAGCGGCGCGGTGATGCGGCCCACCGGTTGCGGGCCGAGCCGGGTCATCACATAGGCGATCACGCGGCCGTGCCTCCCTTCCATCATGCGCGCTGCCTTCACATGCGGAGGGCTCGTGCGATCGTAGGAGGCGAGAGGCTTGCGAAGCGTCTTGCGATACACGAGCTCGCCGTCTTTCCGGCCCTCCTGCAGATCGCGCACGAAGCCGCGCACGAATTCCTCCACCGGTTGCTCCTCGAGCACCAGACGCAGAAGCGCGCGCTGGAAGTTCCGCGCGAGCGGCGTCCAGTCGCGGCGCACCGACTCCAGCCCCGCGATCACGAGCTCGACACCCGACGGCGTCTCGACCAGACCGGCGTAGCGCTTCTTGCTTCCTTCGGAGCTGCCTCGGTGGCTCGGGAGGAAGAACTTGAGGAAGGTGCGTTCGAAGATCAGCTCCAAGCGGCTCTCGACGCCGTATTCGCGCCGCACCCACGCGGCCAGCGAGGCGTTGAGGGACTCGACGACCCGCCGGCCTTCCGCTTCCACTTTCCGGCGCAGGTCCGCGCTCGACATCCCGCCGCCGCCCCGCTCCACCTTCGCGAGCGCGAAGAGCGAATCGGTGTCGCCGTAGATGACGGGATGGCCCATCGCCTCCAACTCGTCGCGCGTCCAATGCAGGATCGCCTGTCCGAAGGTCGTGATCGCGTTCGACACGCGCAGATCGTGGAAGCGGCAGCGGGGAGTGGCGAGCACGCCGTAGAAGGAATTCATCAGGATCTTGATCGCCGTCGATCCGGTTGCGTCGTCGCGTTCGCGCGCCTCCCTTCTCGCGCTCAGCAGACGCGCGATGATGGCGGGGAGAATCGCCTCCTCGCGGGAGAAGAGCGCTCCGTTCGGGGCGCGCACAAATTGTCCCCGCTCGACCGCGTCCATGGGCGTGCGCGGGGCCTCCGCCTCGCCTCGTCCCCCCTTCCCCGGCTCCGCGCCCCAGGGCCGGCCGTCCGCCAGACTTGAAGCCCCAACCTCCTGCCGTGCCTTTTGATGCGCGAGGGGATCAATGTTGAATGTGAGGATCACGCTCGGGTACAAGCTGCGAAAATCGAACAGCCACACATGCTGGTGGATGCCGGGAACCGAATCGAGCACTTCGCCACCGATGGCGATTTCGGGAGCGGGCTCGATGGCGGGCGGACCCGCCGCCCGGCCGGCCCTCCACGACGCACCGGGAACCTGCTCGACGCTCGGGGCGACGATGCCTTCGCGATGCAGCGCGCCGATGTACAGCAGGTCGAAGGCGGCGATGCTCGCGCCGCCGCGCTCCAGCGGCAGGCCCGTGAGCCGCACGCGTTGCACCGCGAGCTCGAGGAGGCGCATCTTGACCACGATGTCGAATACCAGCCGGGCATCGGCGAGGTTGTACAGCAGCAGTTGGACGAGATCCTCGCGATACATGCGCTCGATCTCGTCGCGCCGGTTCTCGGACTCGATGCGCTTGCCCTCTCCCAGGATGGCGCGCGCCGCGGTGTCGAGCGAGTAGTCGTCGAGACGCACGAACGCTCCCCGCACGAGATCCATCGCGTCCAGGGCCGCTCTGCCCGGAACGCTCGCCCGCCCCGTCATCCAGTTCTCGTCGGCGGGGCGCAAGCGCACGGGAAGATCGGCGCGCCCGAGATGGAAAGGCAGGTCCCATCTCCGGCAGGCGCGATCCAGCACGGCCAGATCGAAGCCGATCAGGTTCCAGCCGGTGAGGATGTCGGGATCGAGCTCGCGCACGCGCGCAAGGATCGCGCCGAGCAGCTCGCGTTCGGTGGAGTGATAGAAGCAAGCCGCTTCGATGCCGCCTTCCTCCAGCGCCGCGGGCCTTTCCGCATGATCCGGCCGCGCGAGGGCGTGCGCTTCGGCGTAGCGCGCCCCCGAGGCCGCGCGACTGTGAAAGGCGCAGGCCCGCACTTCGGCGGCACGCGCATCGGTCTCGACATCCAGCGACAGGAACGCGAGCTCGGGCGCCCATTCGGCGGGATGGATGGCGGGATCCTGAAAAATGCGATAAACGCGGCGGCCCGGACGGGACGGACCTTCGAGCCGCATCGCGCCGCGCACGCCGAGATCGATCAAGTAGCGCGTGACGAAGGGCACGTCGGCCTCGTGGCACACGATGCCTTCGCCGCGCAGGCGTTCCCGCAGCGGGGGAACATCCGGGGGAACGGCGAGCTCGATCTCGTTCGCGGGCTCGCCTTCGAGCGTGCGCCAGGCGCGCCCGCCGACGCGGGGAAAGCCGTCGGGATTGCGCATCTCCGCCAGGATTCGTTCGGCCTTTTCGCGATCGCGCGCCGGGATGAAGAAAGACGGGCGCGCGCGCGTGTCGCGGACCACGAAGCTGCGGTGCGCATCGTCGACGCCGAAGAGGTGCACCACCGGGCGGCCACGCTCGATGCGATAGGTCGCTTCGAGAAGAAAGCCTCGTTCCATGCGCCTTTCCGGGAATATCCCGCGCGCGGCGGCGTCCTCACGCGCGGCGCAAGCCGGCGCCTCCTCGCGCTTCTACTCGTCGCCGAAGCGCGTCCCGATGCTTCGCGCCGTCGCGACGAGATCCGATGAGGGATCGACTCGGCGCAACTGGCGGATCGCGTCCTCGAGCGGCACCTGGGTCACTTCGGTGCCCTTCAGCGAGACCATGATGCCGCGCAACCCTTCGGCCGCGCAGTGGGCCGCGTGAACCCCGAAGCGCGTACCGAGGATGCGGTCGAACGCCGTGGGCGATCCGCCGCGTTGCAGGTGGCCGAGCACGGTCACGCGCACTTCGGTGTCGAGCCGTTTCTCCAACTCCGCGGCCAGCCAGTGGCCTACTCCCCCGAGCCGGATCGTGTCGGTCGAGGCCCCCACCACTTTGGAGACGACCATTTCCCCCGTCTCGGTGCGCGCCCCTTCGGAGATCACGATCAGCGTATACCGGCGGCCGTGGAAGCTGCGCTCCTTGATGGCGGCCACGACCTGGTCGACGCGAAAGGGAATCTCGGGCAGGAGGATCACATCGCCGCCGCCCGCGAGCCCCGCTTGCAGCGCGATCCATCCGGCGTAGCGCCCCATCACCTCGAGCACCATGATGCGATGGTGCGATTGCGCGGTGGTGTGCAACTTGTCGAGCGCATCGGTGGCCGTCTCGAGGGCGGTATCGAAACCGAAGCTCACATCGGTGGCGGCCAGATCGTTGTCGATCGTCTTCGGGATCCCGATCACCGGCAGCCCCTTCTGCGCCAGCTGATGGGCGATCGTCAAGCTGCCGTCGCCGCCGATGACGATCAGCATCTGCAGCCCGTAGCGATCGAACACCCGCAGGGCATCCTCCGAGCGGTCGGCGAAGCTCAAAGCGTCTCCCGAGCCGACGGGCACGCGAAAGGGATCGTCGCGATTGGAGCTCCCGAGAATCGTGCCTCCGCGCGACAGGATGCCCGAGACCGTCTCGAGATCGAGACGCATCGTGCGGTCGTTCAACATGCCGGCATAGCCGTCGAGAAAGCCGACCACCTGCATCTCGTGATTGAAGGCCGCCGCCTTGACCAGCCCGCGAAGGACGCCGTTCAATCCCGGACAATCTCCTCCGGCAGTCAAGACTCCCAGGCGTTGAATGCGCGCCATCGTTTCCTCCCATCAGCGGTGCGCTCGACCGCGGCACCGGGACTGGATTCGTTCACCGCCGGCATTTTAGGCCTCCCGGCGATGCGCGGAAAGCTTTCCGTCCCCGTGCGGGGCTGATATCCTCGCGCCTCTTTCGTTGCCGGAGGCGCGCCGCCTGTGAAATCGTTCCCGAAAGAAGGAGTCGGCATGCATCGCCTGGTCGCCGCCTGGATGATCGCTGTGTGCGCCTGGAGCGCGGCGCTGGGCGCAAGCCTCGCCGGCTCGGCCGCCCAAGCGCAGAGCGCCTGGCTGGGCATCTACACCGAGCCCGTGTCCCAGGCGCCCGATTTCTCGGGGATCGCCGAGGTTCCCGCGCCTCTGCGAAGCGTGCGCGCGGGACTGCGCGTGACGGGCGTGTTTCCGGGATCCCCCGCGGACGAGGCCGGGCTGCTCGCCGGTGATTGGGTAGTCGCGCTCGCCGGCTCGCCGTTTGCCTGCCCGGCGGAAAGCCTCCAGGTCCTGCTGCGGCGGGAAGTCGCCAAGCGCAAGCCGGGCGATCCGCTGCCGTTCACCGTCGTTCGCGACGCCCAACGGCGCGATCTGCGGATCGACAACCGCATGGCCTCTCCCGATGTCGAAGAGCGTTTTTGGAGCGCGCCCTCCGGGCTTCTCGACAGCTTGCCCCCGCCCGCGCGGGTGGAAGCGCGCGTGGAGAAGAAACGCGCGCTGCTCGTCCTCTCCGTGACGCTCGGGGTGAGCCCGGAAGAACAATGGGGCTCGACCGGGCGCGATGCGGCGCTCTTTCCCGAACATCTCTTCCCCGAGAACGAGGCAGGCCCGGCGTTTCGCCTCTTGTCGCGCGCATACGGATTCGAGAACGACAACCTGGACCTTCTCGCGCGTCTGGCGGCCTGTCACGCGAGCATCGATCCGTATCGCAACGACTGGACGATCCAGGCCCACCGCAGTCCCTTCCGCTTCGAGAGCCTGGCGCGCCATGTCGCGGGCGCGATGTCCGCTGCGCGCTGCGCGCTCGACATCGTGCTGCGAGGCAGCCTGCTGCTCTCGCCCGCCCACCCTCTCAGCCTGCCCGCCAATCGCCGCCTGCCGCCCTTCCAGGGCGCCGACGACGAAGCGGTGCAAGCAGGCGGCGCGCCCGCGCGCCTCGCGGACGCGCACGCGGACGGCGCGGCCCTTACCCCCGCGCAGGTGGCCGCCCTTGCCGATGTGATCGGGCAAGCGCTCGAGGTCTTCGAGGAAGCGAAGGCGTGGCACGATCTCGCCTTTCGCGCGCTGACGCCCGAGGAGCGCGCCTTCCTTGCGCAGCGGCGCTGGGAGCTGCCGAAGGCCTTCGCCGAGGAGATCTATCTCCACCTCGATTCCGATGCGCGCCGCTTTCGAGACAACCGGCGGCTGATCGGAATCGCGGCGCTCGTCGATCAGGAAGCGCTCGGAGAGGCGGCCGCGCGCCTCGCCCTGCTCTGCGATCCCGCCTGGGCGCGAGCCGCGGGAGCACGCATCCGGCAAGCGCTCGGAGACTCGGCGGACACCGAGATCATCCTCGATTACGCGAGCCCGCACGGGCGCTTTCTCATCGGGGGAACGGCGGGCCATTGGTATCGCGAGCAGGATGTCGCCTTCCTGCTCGATCTCGGAGGCGACGATCTCTACACCGGCAACGCGGGCGCGGCCGCATCCTGGGAGCTGCCGCTCGCGGTGGCGATCGATCTCGAAGGCGATGACGCGTATGAGGCGACCGGCCCGGCCGCGCAAGGCAGCGGATGCCTCGGTGTGGGCGGGCTCGTCGATCTCGCGGGCGATGATGAATATCTCGGCGTCGATTGGTGCCAGGGCACGGGCTACTTCGGCATCGGCTGGCTGCACGATCTCGCGGGCGACGATGTGTATCGCGGGCGCAGCTATTGCCAGGGCGTGGGGCTCTTCGGCCAGGGCACGCTGCTCGATTCCGCGGGCGACGATCGCTACGAGGCGCATTCGCACGCGCAGGCGCTCGGGCTGCCGCGCGGATTGGGAACGCTAGCGGACGCGGCGGGAGACGACGGCTTCTACGCGAAGGGGCTGCATCCCACCGGCTACGGCGATCCGGGGATCTTCGACTCCTGGTCGCAAGGTTGCGGGCTCGGATTTCGCACGCTCGCCTCGGGCGGTTTGGGGCTGCTCCTCGACGGCGGCGGACGAGATCGCATGGAAGCGGGCAATTTCTCGCAGGGCGGCGGCTACTATTACGGATTCGGGCTGGTGCAAGCGTTGGGAGACGATCCGGATCTGTACATCGGCTCGCGCTACGATCAGGGCTTTTCCGCGCATCAAGCGATCGGCGCGTTCCTGGAAGAAGGAGGCGACGATCGTTACACCACGCGCCAAGGCGTTGCCCAAGGCCTCGCGTGGGACGAATGCGTGACGCTCTTCATCGATGCGGCGGGAAATGACCGCTACGAAGGGGGCGGCTTCTTCTCCCAAGGCGCGGCCGCCCACAACAGCATCACGCTCTTCTTCGATCGCAGCGGAGACGATGAATACCGCTACGCGCCCGGCCCGGCGCGCGCGGGCGGCAACGAGTATCATGGCGGCACGAGCTTCGCGCTCTTCGTCGATGAGGGCGGCGGCCGCGACCGCTACCTCTCGTCCGCCAGATCGCCGGGCGGCGCGGGCGCCGAGGAAGCGGGCAACGACACGCTGCGGTACGAGCCTCAACACGGAGTCGCGATCGATCTCGCCGGCCGCTTCAGCGATTGGCTCGCCGATTTCTCGAAGAGCACGACAGAAGAAGGAGGTGGCCGCCCGGGCGATCCCATCCGGTGATTGGCACCGGGCAAGCTGCAAGGCGGCTTGCAGTCTGCGTCGTCATCCGGCCGCTCGCGCCGCGCGCGGACAGCGCCGGCGTGCTTCCCTTCGCGGCGTCAGCGCGCGCGCCTTCAAGCGCTTCCCGCCCTTCGGCTGGAAACGGCCAGTCCTCATGATCCCCGGCACCCATCTTGCATCGGGTCCCATGGGTGAACCCGCGCGAGCGGCACGGGTGAGGAGGACATATGCCGTCTCCCGAGAAGGGAGCTGCGAACATTGCGAAGCGGCGCGCCTGGTGGCGCAGGAGTGCCCCGGAACCGGGGCTCGCCCCTGCCCGCTTTCCATTGGGGGCCGCGTTCGGGCTCACCGCGACCTTGCTGGCGCTGGCGGTGGGCACGACCTGGCTGCTGCAACGCGATGCGGCCCGGGAGACCCGGGCGCGCTCGATCTCGATCGCCCGTTCGGACGCCGAACTGATCGCGCAGGCGACCGCCGAAGCCGATGTGCTCGCCGATCACGCGCGCCTGACGCGCATTCTCGAATGCACGGCGAGAAGCGGCGACATCACGGCCGGCGCGATTCTCGATCCCGCCGGCAAGGTGATCGCTCACACGGATGTCTCGCGGCTCGACCAGGTCGTTTCGCTTCCGCCGGCGGAAGATTTCGCCCGCAGCTCCCCGCCCGGGCTCTTCTCCGGCACAGGCGGTCAGGCGGTCGTGCAACCCGTGCTCGATGCCGACGGACTTCGCGGATTCGTCGTCCTGCGCCTCGCCGACCGTTCGCCGAAGCTCTTCGATCACGAGGCGCTGCGGATTCTGCTCCCCGCCTTTCTGCTGCTGCTCGCCTTCGCCGGCGTGATTCTCGCAACCATTCGCTGGGCGGTGCGGCCGACCGCCGATTTCCTGGCGCGCCTGACCTGCGCGATCGAGGCGGAGAGTCCGCCGGAGACCGCGGCGGCGCGCGAGGAGCCGCGGGAAGCGATCGACCGCGCGGTGCGTTGCGTGGACGCGCTGCAGCAGGAAAAGCGGGCCTTGCTGCTGCAGACCCGGCTGCTCGGCTATGAGAAGAAACGCTTCGCCGGAATTCTCGAGCACCTGCCCGATGGCCTGCTCGTGGCCGACGCCGCCGGCAAGCTCGCGTTCGTGAACCGCGCGGCCCTGCGCCTCATGCGCCTCGCGACGGATGGGCCGTCTCCCACGGGAACCGCCGAGTTGCCCGCCTCCTTTGCGCAAGCAATGAAGGAAGCGCGGCGGGTGGGCCAGGCGGAAGCGACCGGGCCGGACGACGGAGCGCGCATTCGCGTCACGCGGGTACCGGTGAGCGCGCGCGAAGGCGAGCCCGAGGGCGACATCTTCCTCTTCCAGGACGATACCGCGCGCGAGGCGGCGCAACGCGCGCAGGCGGAGTTCCTCTCCCAGATCTCGCACGAGTTGAAGGCCCCGCTCAACACGATCGTCACCTATATCGAAGCGCTGGCCGAAGGCGAGGAGCTCGAGCCCGAAGAGCGCAAGAGCTACTTCAACACGCTGAACGAGGAAGCCCTGCGCATGGCGCGGCTGATCTCGAATCTCATGCAGCTGTCGCGCATCCAACTGGGCAACCTGTCGGCGAATTTCGGTTTCGTCAAGCCGGCGGGCCTGATCCTGCAGCAGACCGAAGCGCTGCGCGCGCAGGCCGAAGGGCGCGGGCAAGTGTTGGAAGCGCATGTCCCCGAAAATCTGCCTGCCCTGTATGGCGACAAGGACTTGCTCGGAGTGGCGCTCAGCAACTTGCTTTCGAACGCGCTCAAGTACACGCCGGCCGGCGGCCGCATCACCGTGCGCGCGACGAGCGAGGATGCGGGCGTGCGAATCGAAATCGCCGACACCGGCATCGGCATTCCCGCCGACGAGCAGGAACGCGTCTTCGAGCGCTTTGCGCGCTCTCCCCAGCCCGAAGTGCAGGCGCAGGCGGGATCGGGGCTGGGCCTCGCGCTGGTGCGCGAGATCGCCGAAATCCACGAAGGCAACATTCGCCTCACGAGCGAGCTCGGCCGGGGCAGCGTCTTTCGTCTGTGGCTGCCCGTGCGTGAAGTGGGCACGCGCCTGGACCTGGCCGCGGCCTGAGCGAGGGAAACCGGAAGCGCAACGAGACCGCGGGAGGGACACGACGGAGGGAAGAGATCATGTCGGGCGAACGCGTCTTGATCGTGGACGACGACTCCAGCGTCTCGCGAGTGCTCGCGAGGATCTTCGAGCGGCACGGATACATCGCGACCACCGCACCGGACGGCGAATGGGCCTTGAGCCTGCTCGCCGAACAGAGCTTCGATGTGCTCATCTGCGACATCCAGATGCCGCGCATGAGCGGCCGTCAGCTCTGCGAGCGGATGGCCGCAGTCGGGCCCGAAATGCCCGCCTGCACGCTGATCGTCACTTCGCGCTCCGAGCAGGAGGAACGCTCCTGGGTCGAAGCCTTCCCGGGCGTCGGACTGGTCGAGAAGCCGGTCGGTCCCAAGCAACTCCTGCGCATCGTGCGTGAGCGGCTCGCGACGCAGCCGTCCGCCGACCAACAGCGGAGGGCCGCATGACGTCCAGCCACGGACCTGCGTTCCGGGCGTTCGTTTCCACGCAGTACGCGGAATTCCTGCGCGATCTGGGCGCCGCGCTCGCAACCCCGCTCGCGATCCTGGACGCGGCCGGCATGGCCGTGTGCCGCCCGCCGGAGGAAGAGATCCACCCGCAGCCGGCCCAGCGCCGTGCGGCGGGCCTCCCTCACACGCAGGCGATCAATGTCACCGCGCCGATCGTCTGCCACGGCGAGCGGCTGGGAAGTCTGGTCGCCTACGGCGCGCAGCCGGAACTGCAGGAAATGCTCGTGACGATGGCCGAGCAAATCGGCGAGCGCTTCCGTCTCGAGACCGATCTCGACCGGATGACCGATCAACTCGCGCAATCGTACGACGAGATCAACCTGCTCTACGGATTCGCGCGCTTGCTGCGGCCGGAGGAGAGCTTCGGCGCCAACGCCAAGCTGCTGCTCGACGAGACCGCCGATCTGCTCGAGCACCGCCTGCTCGTGCTGCATCAGAGCGATCCTCCACTGATCGCCTGGTCGGCCGGACCGGGATTGCGCCTGGATGCCGCCCAGCATTGGGCGATGACGGCGGACGCGGCCGTCGCCGAATTCGAGCGCGCCGCCTCCGCCACCGATGCCGTGCCGGGCACCCGCCGGCCGGGCGCCCTGCAGACGCCCCACGGCACAGTCCACTATGTCGTCTGTCCCGTGCGGATGCAGGAACGCTTCGCCGGTTATGTGGGCGCGGTGCGCACCACCTACGAGCCCTTCTTCGAGACCGGAGAGCTGCGCCTGATCGAATGCCTGGCGGCCGAGATGGGCAATGCCGCCGTCGCGCAACGGTTGAACCGCGAATTGCGCGATCTGCTCTTTCACACCGTGCGCAGCCTGGTGGCCGCCATCGACGCCAAGGACGAATACACCCGCGGGCATTCCGAGCGCGTCTTCCATCTCTCGCGCGCGCTCGGGCGGCGCCTGGGAATCTCGGCCGAGGACGAGCAGACTCTCTCGTGGGCGGCGCTGTTGCACGACATCGGCAAGATCGCGCTGCAGGGCGCGGTGCTCACGAAACCGGGGCGCTTGAGCGCGGAAGAGTTCGCCCTCGTGCGCGGGCATCCCGAGTGGGGTTGCCGCGTGCTCGACCCCATTCCTCAGCTGCGGGCGGTGCTCCCCGGCATCCGCCATCATCACGAGCGCCTCGACGGGCGGGGATACCCCGACGGCTTGCGCGGCGAGGAGATTCCCTTCATCGCGCGGATCATTGCGGTGGCCGACGCCTACGACGCGATCACTTCCACCCGCTCGTATCACGAGGCGCGCTCCCAGGAGGAGGCGCTCGCGCGCATCTCGGCCGACGCGGGAACGCAGTTCGATCCGCAGGTCGTGGGCGCGCTGCTCGAGCTGGCCGCGGAAGGAACGCTGGCCGACATCCTCTCGCCTGCCGATACCGAGGATGCGGCCACCGCCTTCGAGGGCGTGCGGGCGGCGTAGTCGGCGCATCCAGGCCGCGGTGTTCGAGTGCAGGCCGGCCGCAAGCGCGGACGCGCCCGGACGAGCGCGAGGCGTGAGGGGAAATCATGCAGGTTCGCATCTCCAAGCTCGGGGTGGCGCACTATCTCGCGCCCGACGGCGCCCTCACCGCCGAGAATCTGCCTGCCCTGCAAACGCGCGTGGAAGAGGCTCGCAAAGCGGGCGCTTCGCGCGTGGTCCTCGATCTGGGACGGGTCGCCTACTTCGACAGCGCGGGGCTCGAGTATCTCTGCGACCTCGCCGCGCGCTTGCGGGAGGAAGGCGGCTCGCTGCGGCTCGCCGGCCCCAACGACTTGTGCCGCGAGACGCTCGCCTTGACCGGCATCGACGCGCGCATCCCGGTGCACGAGAATCTCGCCAGCGCGGGAAGGAGCTTCCTGTGACCGCGAAGACGGGCGCGAAGAAGCTCTTTCTCGGCGATATCTTCGTCGAGCGCGGCCAGATCACCGAGGAGCAGAAGGAAGCCGCCCTCGCCCGCCATCGCGAGACGGGTCTGCGCCTGGGCGAAACCCTCGTCGAGATGAAGCTCGTCACCGAGGCGGATGTCGTCGCGGTGCTCGCCGAGAAGGCCGGCCTGCCCTTCGCGCGTTTGCGCAAGGGGCTCGTCGATCCGAAGATCGTCTCCGTGCTCGCGCGCGAGAAGGCCGAGGCGTATCTCGCCCTGCCGCTCTTTCGCCTGCACGACACGCTCGTCGTCGCGATCTCCGACCCGAACAAGATCTTCGTGCTCGATGTCATCCGCAAACTGACCGGCTGCGAGATCCGCCCGGTGGTCGCGCCCGCGGACGACATTCGACAAATGATTCCCCTCGTGTACGGCGAAGAGCCGGGCGAGACCACCGATCTCGCCACGGGACTCGAAGAGGCCGAGCTCGAGCTGGTCTCGTCCGCGCCGGCCGAAGCGCACGAGGACATCTCGGCGATGGCGGGGCGCAGCCCGATCATCAACTGGGTGAACCAGGTCATCGTCAAGGCGATCAAGGAGCGCGCGAGCGACATCCACATCGAGCCCGAGCGGCAATTCCTGCGCGTGCGCTACCGGATCGACGGCGTGCTCTACGAAGTGATGCGCCAGCGCATCGAGCTGCACGCCCCGATCGTCTCGCGCTTGAAGATCATGGCGAACCTCGACATCGCCGAGCGGCGCATGCCGCAGGACGGGCGCATCCAGGTGCTGGCGCTGGGGCGCACAGTCGATCTGCGCTTCTCTTCGCTGCCCGGAGTCTTCGGCGAGAAGGTCGTGCTGCGCGTGCTCGACAAGCAGGCCGGATTGCTGCAGCTCGAACAGCTCGGGTTCTCGACGCAGGTCCTGAAAGGCTTGCGCGGTTTGCTCCATCGCCCGCATGGGCTCGTGCTGGTCACCGGCCCGACGGGAAGCGGCAAGACGACCACACTCTACGCGGGGCTGAAGGAACTGAACTCGCTCGAGAAGAACATCGTCACGATCGAGGACCCGGTCGAGTACCAGTTCGACATCATCAACCAGAATCAAGTGCGCGAGGACATCGGGCTCTCGTTCGCGCGCATCCTGCGCCATGTCCTGCGCCAGGACCCCGACATCATCATGGTCGGAGAGATCCGCGACGCCGAGACGGCCGAGATCGCCGTGCAAGCCGCCCTGACCGGACATCTCGTGCTCTCGACCATGCACACCAACGACGCGGCCAGCTCGGTCTCGCGCCTGCTCGAGATGGGCATCGAGGCCTACCTGCTCGCCTCTTCGCTGGTCGGCGTCTTGAGCCAGCGGCTGGTGCGCACGCTCTGCCCCGATTGCGGAACCGAGTACTATCCCAGCCCCGTCGAGATCGAGACCCTCGGCCTTCCCGAAAAGACGAGCCAGCGCTTGTGGAGAGGCTCCGGCTGCCCGGCCTGCTTCGATTCGGGCTATCGCGGCCGGATGGGGATCTACGAGCTCATGGTGGTCACCGATGAGCTGCGCCACCTGCTGCTCGCCGATCCCACGATGGATCAATTGCGCCAATTCCAGGCGGGCACCGACATGGGCACCCTGCGCAGCGAAGGCCTGCGGCATGTGATCGCCGGGCGGACCACGATCGAGGAGATCGCCCGCGCCGTGCAGCTGGAATAGCCATACCCCGGCAGCGGCGCGGAACGAACGAGTCATCCTCCGCAAGGCGCAGCATCCATGGAACGCTCCCGGGTGCGCGCCATCCCAGGCCGATTCCTTGCCTCCCCATTCGTCAAGTGCGCTGTCCGCCGTTCCGATATTTCCAGAAGACATTCCCTTGGCCGTTTGCGCGCGCCCTCTTGCATGGGGCGAGCGTCGCGGCGCATCCATCGACATCGGAGAGCCGGCGCATGGCGATCGATCTCGCCCGCATGGAACCGTCCCCGGCGGAAGGGGCCTCGCCGGCGCTGGCCGTCGTGGCGCGCAAAGCGGACGCGGGCGCGCCTTCCTCGGCCATCTCCCGGCTGTTCGGCGCCTCGCTCTTTTCCTCGCGCGGGGCCTCTCTCGACGACCGCGTGATGTTCACGCGCCAGCTCGCCCTGCTCCTGCAATCGGGGACCGGGCTCGTTCCGGCGATCGCCGCTCTCACCGAGCAGATGCGCGCGCCGGCCATGCGCGCGGCGTTGACGAAGATCCATGCCCGGCTGGAAGAGGGGCACAGCCTCTCGACCTGCCTCGAAGCCCATCCGCAGATCTTCGACGCGCTCTTCGTCAGCATCGTGCGCGCGGGCGAAGCGAGCGGCGAGATGCGCGAGAGCCTCATGCGTCTCGCCTCGATTCTGGAAACGCGCCGCCGCCTGCGCAGCACGCTGCGGGAGGCGATGACCTATCCCCTGGTCCTGACCGTGATCATGTTCGCGGTCGTGGCCTTCATGCTGATCTACATGGTCCCTCGCTTCGGCCACCTCTTCGAGGCCCTGGGCGACGACCTGCCCCTCTCGACCAGGATGATCCTCGGAGGGATGAAGCTCGTCGGCTCAAGATGGTGGGCGTTGATTCCGATAGCAGTCTTGGCGGGTCTGGGGGCCCGAAGCCTTTGGCGTCGCGAGGCGACGCAAGAATTCTGGGACGGGCTGCGGATCAGATTGCCGATCATCGGCAGGCTGCACACCGAAGCCTACATGTTCCAGCTCTTCTCGGCCTTCGGCCTGTTGCTGGGCAGTCGCGTGCCGCATCTCGGAGCGATCGAGATCGTCCGCCACACGGTGCGCAATTCCCGCTACGCCGGCTTCTTTCGAGCGCTCGAGACGCAGGTGGAAGCCGGACGCGGAGTCGCCCAGGCGTTTCGGGAGGCGGAGTTCCTGCCCGAGACGGTCAAGTTGATGGTGGCGACCGGCGAGATGTCGAGCTCTCTCGATACGGTGATGCTGCAGTTGAGCGACCACTATCGCGAGGAGCTGGAACGCGACATCCGCCGGGTCAGCACGCTGGTGGAGCCGTTGATGCTGTTGGTGATGGGAGTGGTCGTCGGGTTCATCGCGACCGCCTTCATCCTGCCGCTCTTCCGGCTCTCCCGGCTGGTGCACTGAGGCCGGCCGCACGGCTTCCGAAGCGGGCCGGCCACGCCAACGAAAGGAAAGGGAACCGGCACCAATGCCGGCGCGACGAGCGGGCAACCGCCCGGAATCGAATGCGCCGGTGCGGATGAGAAGGGGGTATTGCATGCGTCGTCTTTGGTCGGCAGGGTTCACACTGGTCGAGCTCCTGATCGTCGTGGTCATCCTGGGAGTTCTGGCCGCGGTCGCCATTCCGCAGTTCACGAGCAACACCGAGGACGCCAAGCTCTCGGCGCTCGACACGAATCTGTCCGAGATGCGCAACGCGGTCGAGCTCTACTACCACCAGCACTCGGCCGTCTATCCAGGCGCCAAGAAGTACACCGACGGCAGCGCGGTGTCCTCCGCGGCCGAGGCGGACAGCGCGTTCGTCAAGCAGCTCACGCTCTACAGCTCGGGGGCGGGTATCACCAGCGCCACGAAGGACGCGACCTACAAGTACGGCCCGTACATCAAGAAGGATTTGCCGCTCAATCCGTACAACGAGAAGAAGGACGTCCTCTGCGACATCGCGACGACCGACATCACTTCGGTTGTGGCCAACGGCGCGACCGGATGGAAGTTCTACGTGAAGACCGGCCGCCTGATCGCAAACGACGACGCGGCCCACGTCGACCGGTAGATGGGACGGGGTCGATGACCCCGCGGCTCCGCTCGTGGAGACGAACGACGACGCTCGATGCCTACGCCGGAAGACCGCCGGCCCGGACGGGCACGCCCGCTCGGGCCGGGGTCACTCTGGCCGAGCTGCTGATCGTGGTCGGGATTCTCTCGCTGTTCGCGGGCCTGGCGGTCGCGCTGCTCTCGGGAGGCCACGCGGAAGCGGCTGGACGGGAAGCGGCGCGGCAGATGGCGGCCGATGTGATGTACGCGCAAGCGGACGCGATCGCGCAGCGCAGCGGGCGATCGATCGCCTTCGACTTCGACGGAGGCCGCTACACGCTCGCGACCTCCAGCGGCGAAACGCTCGTTCATCCCGTCTCCAAGCGGCCGTTCGTCGTCGATCTGGCCGCCCTGTATTCCGGATCTTCGTTGCGCCTGCTGCAGGCGGACTTCAGCGGGAGTGCGACTCTTGAACTGGGTCCCGACGGAACGGTGCTCACCGGAGGAACGGTCACGCTCGCTTCCGCGCGGGCGCGCTTTCGGATTCGCATCGCCCAAGGCTCGGGACGCGTATCGATCGAAGGACCGCTCGATCCGGACGCCATGGAAGCGGAAGAGCTCATCTCCGATTGAGCCCCGCCCAGCCGCGGGCGCCGGCTTCACGCTGATCGAGGTCCTCCTCGCCTCCGCCCTCACCGCCCTCTTGTGCGCCGCTCTCGTGCATGTCCTCTCCGGCGTTCTGGATCTCTCCGCGATCGCACACGAAGGCAGCGAGGCCGGCCGGGACACCCAGCTCGCCATCGCGCTCTTGCGAAACGACATCGGCTCGGCCCGCCGGGTCGCGCGCCTGGAAGAAGGCGCGCTCGAGCTCGTCAGCGCGTCCGGCGAGAGCATCCGCTACACCTGGGACCCGTGGGCGGAATTGCCCGACACGCTCTGGCGCACGGTCGAGGGCCAGGATCCCGCGCCGGTCGCGGCCGGGATCGACAGCGTCTCGTTTGGGATCGAGACGGTCACGCGCCCATACACCAGCGAAGTGGATCAACCCGTGGCGATCGAGAAGACGGTCGCCGATTTCGTTCCGGGGGAATGGGACGCCTGGATCGAGGCCACCCCCTGCGTCTACGACGCCGGCGGCGAGCGCAAGATCGACGAGCGCAGATGGTGCGCGGAAGAATTCTGGACGACGGAGGACTTCACGGCGTTCTCCCGTGCAGCCGTGCGAGCCGCAGCCAAGGACAAGATCCCGCCTGATGAGGATCTCCTCGTTCGCGTCCATCTGGCCGACCCGATCGCGCCCAGATATCCCGGGACGCTGATCGCCCAAGGCGTTGTCCCTCGCGCGTCGCTCACGGACTCGTATGAATGGCACGAAATCACGCTCACGCCGGTCTCCGTGACGCCCATTCCGGCGGGTGAGCTCTATTGGATCGTCTTTAGCCCGAAGAACCTGCTCCCGGCGTCTTACGCCGGGCATGTCGAATACGAGAGCATCAGAGGCTGCCTGACGGGCGGCTGGCCGGGAACCGACATCCACTACCGCGAAAGCGACGACGCCGGGAACAAATGGTCGCTTCGAACCCAGTCGAAAGACGCCTTTTTCCGGGTCACCGGGCTTCAGTCGACCCTCCGGCTTACGGAGATCACCCAGACCCTCGCCGATACCTTGGGTGTGTCGTATGCGTTCAAGGTCGAAGCCGGAGAGGAGCCCGAACGAAGTGCGGGATTCATTGCCCTG
This sequence comes from uncultured bacterium, assembly GCA_964482205.1. Lineage (GTDB taxonomy): Bacteria > Eisenbacteria > RBG-16-71-46 > CAIMUX01 > WJJG01 > JAZDGX01. The sequence goes on from CAYZWI010000007.1 coordinate 95,678, forward strand.
CCCGGTCTTTAGAGGCGACGGAGGCAGCGTTCTCCTCGCCACCATGGTCGTCACGCTGCTCGCGACCGCGCTCGTGATGGGCGCGGCCTATGAGGTGGGCGTGCGCATGGAATCGCGCGCCCTCCTGCGGCGCGGCCTGGCCGCTTCCGCGAGCGCGCAGGCCGGACTCGAGGCCGCGGCGCCTCTGGCCGCCGATTCGGCCTTTCGCGTGGGCGCCGGCCGCCAAGAGCTGTGGATGGACGCGCGCGCGATCGGCCCGGCCACGGTGGTCGTGAGGGCCAGCGATCCGGGAGACGGGGTGCTCGAACCCGCGCCCGCGGCGGGATCTTCGCTGGCCGACACCGTGCGCCTCGATGCGACCGCGACGGTGGAAGGCGTCACGCGCCGGATGCGCGCGGAGGTCTTGCCCCTTCCCCATCCGGCCTTGCGCTACGCCGTCTGCTCGGGGGGCGCGCTGCAATGGAGCCTCGTCACCGTCGAAGGGCGGGTGCGCGCGAATGGAAATGTGACCATGACGCAGAGCGCGGATCTGTACGGGGACCTGACGACGCTGGTCGGCGCGAGCGTGAGTTCCTCGTTCGACGATACGGACACCGACATCTTCTTTTCGTCCGACAGCCTCGTGCCGCCGGCCCTCGATTTCGAATGGTTCATGAAGGCGGGGGAACCGATCACGCTGCCCGAATTTCCCTCTCTCAGCAACTGCGTGATCACTCCCCAAATCAATCCCTATGGCGCGCCTTCCTCCACGGGCATCTATGCGATCGAAGCGAACGACCAGAATGTCTATCTCTCGAACATGGCGGTCGTCGCGTGTCTCGTCATCCACAACGCCGGGACCGTGTACATCTCGGATGCGGTCGGCAGCCCGGCTCCGTACTACCACGAGAGCCCTGATCCGCAACGCCTCCCCGCTCTGCTCGTGGACGGCGACCTGGTCATGCGCGTCGAAGGCGGAGGAACGTGGCTGGTTTCGGTGGGCGGACAAGAGCGCACGCTCGGGTCCGGCCTGAAGGGAGTCTTTGCCTGCACCGGCTCGTTCCTGGGCCCGCAGCAATACGCCTCCCTTCCGATCGTGTTCGAAGGAGCAGTGCTCGCTGACGGCATCTCGCTCAGCGGTCCCGGCACGCGCATTCGTCACGATCCGCTCCTGAACACCGCCCCGCTGGCCCAAATGATCGGAACGGGAGTGCGTCTGCTTCCCGGAAGCACGGAGGCGTTGTGATGCGACCGGTCGTCCGCCTCGCCGCGCGCGCGCACGAACGCTCCGCCTGCAAGCGCAGCGTCCCCTTGCCCGCGCGCACCGCATTCCGTTCCCGCTCGGGGACCACGCTTCTCGAAGTGATCGTCGCGACCACCGTGATCGCCTTGCTCGCCGCGGCCTTCGGAAGCGCGAGCGAATCGGTGCTCGCGACCCGCCGCGAGTCGGATCGCAGTTGGATGGCGACCGAGCTGGGAAACGCTCTGTTGCAGGAAATCGCGAGCCTCCCCTTCGACGACCCGCAGGAAGGCGAAGGCGAATGGGGACCCGAAGGGGGCGAATGGAGCGACGACGGCGTGCGGGCGCTCTTCGACGATGTGGACGACTATCGCGTGTGGACGCTCGGCCAACCGGTCTCGACGAAGAGCGGGACCGCGATCGACGCCCCGGGCTTCTCCTGGGAAGTCTCGATCGATTATGTGGAGGGGGGCGATTTCGAATCGATCGCGGCGGAGCCCACGCTCCACAAACGCATTCTCGTGTCGATCTACGAGTCGGGGGAACTGGCCGGCACCTTCGTGACCGTGCGCACCCAGGGAGGGCGGGATGTCGATTTCGACGGCTAGCGCGCCGCGCGACTCGTCCGCTCGAAAAGGACGCGCGGCTCGCCCGCGCGCGTTCATCGGCGTCGAAGCGGGCGAGAGAATGCTGCGCCTCGTTCAAGCGGAGGGCGAGGCCTGGCGCACGATCGCCTTGCCGGTTTCGACGATCGCCACCCCGGAAGGCGCCGCCGCGGAACGGGCGCGCCTGCGCGCGGCGGGCTTCGGGAAAGGCCTGGGCGTCTGCGCGCTCAGCTCGCCCACGCTCGATGTCTTCCCGCTGGCGATCGAGACGCGCAGCGGCGGATCGCTCGAAGCCCAGATCGTGGCCCGGGCGCGCGAGCAACTCAGCTATCCGATCGCGGACGCGGTCGTCGACTACGCGCTCCTGCCCGAATCCGCCCGCCGGCCGGGAGGCGATGGCGCGAGCGTGCTCGTCTTCGCGGCCCCCCGCCAACTCGTCACCGGGATCATCCGGCGGCTCGAGGGGCTGAGGGTCACGGTCGAGCGCGTGCTGACGCCCGCCTGCGCGCTCGCCGCCCGCATGCCGGCCACGGGCGGGCGCCGCACGCTCGCGATCAGCTCCGGCGACGAAGCAACGTCGATCGCCGTGCTGCAGGGACGCGACGTCCTGCTCGAACGCATCCTGCCGTGGGGATTCGTGCGCCTGACGGAGCGCCTCGCGGAAGAGCTCGGCCTCACCGTGCAGCAATGCCGCACCCTGCTGCTGCAGCGTGGCGCAGGCTTCGAATCGCCGGCGCAAGCCGCCCACGACGCGATGCCCGCTGCAGTCGAAGGCGCCCCACCATCCGCGATGCTCGCGACGACTCGAGCGAAGGACGATCCCGGCAGCGAGCCCGTGGACCGGGCCGTGTCGGAGATCCTCGGGCCGTTGCTGCACGAGCTCACGCAGGAAGCCTCGGGTTGCCTGGGCTATTGCGATTCGTTCCTGCATCCCGTTCCGGCCGAGCGCGCGGTGGTCGTCGGCCCGCTGGCCGCGTGGCCCGCCTTCGGCGCGATTGTCGAGCACGATCTCGGGCTGGCGATGCGCAACGAACACGCGGAGTGCGCCGATACGAACAGGGAGAAGGTGAACGGCGAGTACCAGGTGGCCGCCTGTTGCGCGTCATGGACGGCCCACGCGCGGGGAGACGGACGATGACGATGATCAACCTGATTCCCGCGGAGATTGCGAACGCGAGGGCGGGACGGGCAGCCCTGCGCGCCTGGGGCTTGCGCCTCGCGTGCGCGCTTGCGGTTCTGGTCCTCGCCCACGCGGGCCTCGCGCGTCTGGCCGCGGGCAAGGGACGCGAGTACCGCTTGCTCGACAACCAATGCTCGGTGTTGAAGGGCGAATTGCGCTCGGCCGAGTCCTTGTTCTCCCAACGGGAGGCGTTGCAGGCGCGCTGCGATGCGATCGGCGCGATTCGCTTGCGCCAGCCGACCGGCGCTCTGCTGCGCCTGCTGGCCCGCGCGCTCACGCCGACGAGCTCGCTCACCTATCTCTCGATCGAGCGCTGTCCGCCGCTGCCTTCGCCCGCCGATGCGCGCGCCGGCGAGTGCGCCGGGCAAGTGCGCATGCGCGGCCGAGCGGCCGGTCACAGCGATGTGGGCGAGATCATTCGCGGCCTGGAAGAGTCGCGGCAATTCGCGTCGGTCGCGCTGATCGGCATTCACGAACCGCCCCCACCGGACGATCCGGAAGCGCCTCGCCGGCCAGGAGTGGAATTCGAAGTGTTGTGCGGCTTGGGAAGCGATTGATGGCGACGCATCCGGGCGGGGAGCCCTTCGAGGTTCACTCGCTCGAGCCATCCGCGTCGGTCTAGGAGGCAAGCAGGATACGAGCATGGACCCGCGGCGAATCCAAACGATCGGACGATGGACGCTCACCGTGTGCGCGTCGGCGTTCGTGCTGCTTCTCATCCAGCAGGGCGCGCGGCCGCTGTGGAACGCGCGGCGCGACCTGGGGGAGATCCGCGCAGCGGCGATGACCTATACGCAGGCGCGCGAGCTGCTCGATCAGGTGTCCACCCAGGTGCGCGATCTCGAAGCCAGAATCGAGGCGAGCGAGCAGGCCTTGCCTCGCGATCCCGAGCTCGACCGGTTCCTCGAGCGTCTCGAGGCCTCCGCCCGCCGCACGCATGTGCGGGTGGAGCTTCTCGCGCCGGGCGCGATCACCGAGCGCGGACTCTTCCGCGAGCAGCCGGTCGATGTCCGCGTGACCGGATCGTTTCCGCAGATCTATGCCTTGCTCGATCGTCTCGAGCATTCCGACCAGCTTTCACGAGTCGAAGAGTTGAGAATCGCGGGCATCGAGGGAGAAGGCCGCTGCGCGGCCGACATCCGCCTGGCGCTCTACTTCGCGCCGCGCGAGGAGTCATGACGATGGGCGGCGCCTGGAAGGAAAAGCTCGGACCGAAGCAAGCCTTGCCGCTGGCGGGAACCGCGATCGTGCTTCTCGGCGTCGTCGGACTGCCGATGCTCGAGCGCAAAGCGCCCGGGCAGGACCCCTCCGCGGAAGCGCAATCCGCCTACGAACTGGTGCGCGCGCGCCTGGGCGCTTTCGAACAGGAGGCCGAGGCGGCAGACCCCGAACAGGCAAGCGCCGGCAAGGGGCGCGGATCGAACGACAGCATGGAACCCGACGAAGTCCTGTCCCGCGATCTCTTTTCCTACGAACGGTTCGTCCCGCGGACGGACGCTGCGCCGCGCCCCGTGCGCCCGGCCGCGGTCATGCCGCCCTCGGCCGGGTCTTCCGTCTCCTCTTCGCCAGCCGCCGATTCGGAAGCCGGGCGATCCGAAGCCGGGGCATCGGAAGCCGCGTCGGCGAACGCGGCCGCCTCGGGCATGCCCGCGCTCTCGGGAATCCTGATCGACGGGCGTTCGCGCCGGGCCGTGATTTCGGGAAAAGTGGTCGCGGTCGGCGATGAAGTGGACGGTTATCGCGTGCTGGCGATCGAGTCCGCCCGCGTGCGTCTCGGACGCGGGCAGGAAACGATCACGCTGGAAGTGAAGTAAGGAACGCGCCATGAGCACGAAGACGCTTCGCAAGGACGAGAGAACGATGCACGGATTCTTCGGGCACCATCCAAGCGGAAGGAAACGGCATCTGTTCGCGAGACGCGCATGCCCGAAGGCGGCGGCTCTTCGCGCGGCCGTTTTGCTGCCCATCGTTTGCGCCTGTCTTGCGGGACTCGCTCGCGGCCAGGAGCGGCGCCCGAGCCAAGCGGAGCCATCGCCGGAAACGCGGCTCGTCAGCCTCTCGGCGGAGAACATGGAGGTTCGGGACGTGCTCTCCATGCTCGCCGGCTCGCGTCCGCTCAATCTGGTGTGCGGAGATGAAGTCCAGGGACGCGTCTCCATCGAACTTCACGATGTGCCGTTCGAAGACGCCCTGCAGGCGGTCGTCGCGATGGCGGGCTTCGAAGTCACCCGCCGCGGAGACATCCACTTCGTGCGGCGCGATCCTTCCGGGGATCCGCGCGAAGCGCTGGTGCGCGAGTTGCGCACCTATCGTCTCGATTACGCCCAGACCGAGGAGTTGCTGCCGACCGTGCAGGCGCATCTCTCCCCGCTCGGAGAAGCGATCGGATACGAGCCGCTGCGCACGCTCGTCGTCGAGGACCGTCCGGAAGTGCTCGATCGTCTGGATGGTTTGATCGCGGCGCTCGATGTCGCCCCGCGCCAGGTGCTCATCGAAGCCCAGATCATCGAAGTGCGTCTCTCCGATGACATGAGCGTCGGCATCGACTGGTCGCTGGTCTTCTCGGAAGGCGCCGGCAGCGGAACGGCGGACGGACAGGGCTTCGGAGCGCCCGCCTCGAGCGGGGCCGAAGGGTTCTTCGTCTCGTGGGAAGAAGGCGACTTCTCCGCGGTGCTGCAGAGTCTCGAAGGAGTTGAGGAAACCCGCACCCTCTCGGCCCCCCGTTTGCTTGCCACGGACGGATCGGAGGCGGAAATCATCATCGGCGATCAACTCGGATTCAACGTCGTGACGGTCGTCGACAACACCGTGATGCAATCGGTCGAGTTCCTCGACACCGGAGCGCAGCTGCGCATCACGCCCACGATCACCGGCGACGGTTATGTTCTCATGAAGCTCCATCCCGAGCTCTCCGATGGCGCGATCGACAAGGGCTTGCCTTCCAAGAACACTTCGCAGGTGTCGACCGAGGTGCTCGTGAAGGATGGGCACACGCTGCTCATCGGCGGGCTGATCCGGGAACGCGACGAGGAGACCCGGCGAGGCATTCCCTTGCTGGTGCGCATTCCGGTTCTGGGCGCCCTGTTCGGACGCACCACCCGCGTCCGCCAGACGAGCGAGCTCGTGACGCTGATCACGCCCCACATTCTCCAGCCGGGCGAGGACCTCGCTTATCGCGGCAAGGGGTTGGTGAGCTGGTGAGGGATTCGAGGCTCACCATCGCCCGCATCTCCGTGCGCGATCGAGAGCCGTAGCTCGAACGCAACGCATGCGTACGCGTCGCGCGCTCACATTGCACCCCATGCGCAACGGATCGCGTTCCACTTCGCTCGAAGAATGAGGCATGCGCCGATGAGGTCGCCGGGACCGGAAGGCTTCCCGGCGGGGCGTACGCGAGGCGTGAACGCCCCGGCTTTCAGGAGCTACATCCGTTCAACACGCCGAGCGTACGAGGCGCGCGCCCCCTGCGCGAACTGTCTTAGGCGCGCGCCGTCCCCGCGGAAGCCTTCCGGTCCCGGCGACCGCACCCGAGCGCGTTGCCGCGTGACTTCAGCGCGCGTGGATCTCGATCACGTCGCCATCGGCGATGATGTGATCGCGCGGTGCCGAGATGCCTTCGTGCTTGCCGGATCCCCACAGGCGCACGAACTTGACCTTGTCGGCGATGTCCTTGTGAATCGCGCGGGCGACATCGATCACCGTCGAGCCCGCGGGCATCACGAACGGGGCGTCCTTGACGAAGGCCTTCCCCGGCTTTTTGGTGTACACGCGCACCACGCGCAGTTCGCGAAAGAGCAGCCCCGGCAGACGGTCCAATCCCAGGCCGTTGGCAGAACAGGGCAGGATGTGAAACCCGGGCGCATATTCCGCCAGCTCGCCGGGCATCCTGGGGTCCGCGATGTCCATCTTGTTGGCGACGATCAACGCCTGTTTCTCGACCACCGAAAGGCTGCCGACATTGCGATCCACCGGATGGGGGACGACTTTGATCAAGTGCTCCTCGAAGAGCGCGAAGGCCTCGACCAGCTCCGCGGCCGGATCGGGAGTGCTCGCGTCGATCACGAGCAGGATGCGATCGCCGATGCGATAGGCGTTGTAGAAGCCGGGCTCGGTGAAGTCGCGCGAGAGGGGCGGCATATCGACGAGCTGAATCTGGACATCCTCGAACTGCAGCATGCCGGGCTGGGGCTGCAGGGTCGTGAAGGGATACTCGCCGATCTGCGGCGTCGCCTTCGTCAGGCGCCCGAGCAGGCTCGACTTCCCGCTGTTCGGCGCGCCCGCGAGAAAGACCTGCGCGATCCCTTCGCGCGGAACATGGAACTGATCGCGCGTCCCGCGCTTGGCGCGCTGCTGGGTCATCTCCTCGAGTTTCGAGATGCGCCGCTTGAGATCGCCCTGCAGGCGGTCGGTGCCTTTGTGCTTGGGGATGACGGCGAGCATCTCACGCAGGATGGCGAGCTTCTCCTGCGGGTCCTTCGCTTCCCGCAGGCGAGTGTCCAAGCGCAAGTATTCGGGAGTCAGATTCGCGGGCATCCGTTCCGTCGCGGCGCGAGACGCCGCCTCCTTGCGCCTCTCGCGGGCGCGCACCGTCCCACCGGAACCGCTCGCTTCCGGGCGACCGCGCAAACCGCCGCAGGGAATGCAATCAGGATGAGCGCCCGAAACGGCCGTCAAGGAAACCCCCGTGACGAATTGCACCGCCACGGGGGTGTGCGAGCTAGCAGTGGTCTTTCAGAAGCAGTGCGGCCGCAAGGGACCGCGAGAGGACCATGCTCAAGGACCCTCGACCCGGAACACGACCTCCCTGAATGACCGTACCCCCCACCGCTGGCTCGATTACAGCGAAGGTATTGTACCATGGATGACCGGCCGCTTGTCAATGCGTCCAGTATATGTGAAAGGGCGGGCATGGGTTGGGCCGCGTGCGCGAAGGCGGGCCTGGTGCTGAACGAGCAAAGGAATCGAGAAGGCGCTAGAAGGCCTGGCCGGTGCCGATGGAGAGGATCCAGTCGTCCTCGTCTTCTCCGCCCGCGATCGGATGCGCGATGTCGAAGCGCGTAACGAGGGTGCCGCTCGCCCGGCGGCTATGCAGGCGCAGCCCAACTCCCGCCGAGAGCCGGCCGTGCGCGTCGCGCGCCTGGCCCTCTCTCCAGGCGGTGCCGGCATCGACGAATCCCGCCAGGCCGATCGACAAGAGCCCCATCCAGTCGCGCACGAGAAGGATTCGGTCTTCGAGATTCGCGACGGCCGCGTGGTCTCCCCAATACCGATACGCCTCGAACCCGCGCAAACCGTGCTCGGCTCCCAGCGTGATCGCGTCCTGGGGAGCGAGATCTTGCGAGAACCATCCGCGCAGGCCGGCGGCCAGCGTGTGACGCGCCGCGAGACGATGAAGGTAGCGGCCCTGCAAAGCGAGTTGAGCGTCCGACAGGCGGCCGTCGATCACCTGGCCGGACCCGCTCGCGTACGCGACGAGGAGCCGGTCGGGCCCGAGGGCGAGCCCCTGCTGTCCATCCAGCGTGAGGAAGGCGCCTTCTCGCCTTGCTCCCCAGGCGCGGGCCGAAAAGCCCGCCTGCAGCGCGATCGCCGTGCCGAGATCGAAATCCTCCGTCAATCCCAGAGCATCCATGCAATCGTGCTGGCGGAAGCGTTCCCTCAAGTAGTCGACGGCGATTCCTGCGGCCCGGATATCGCGCCTCTGCAGCGGGCGCAGCGCTTCCGGAAGAAGCCTCTCGCTTTCGACCTCCGGATCGCGCCCGTCGTCTCTCCAGACGAAGCGTTGGCGAACGAGATGCACGAAGGGGCCGAGCCGCCACGCTTCTTCCTCCGCACCGCCGATTCTCCGCAGCCACTTGGCGGCAAGTTCGCGACTGTCGGCATCCCATTCCGGGCCCTCCAAACCGCCGCGATGATCCACCCAGCGTCCATCCAGGCGCTTGCCCGCGATGCCCGCCCCCCACGCCGACGCCGGTTTCTCGAAGGGCCGGTCGAGATAGGCTGCGAGAATCGTCCGTTCCGATCCGAAGTTTACTTCCCACCCGAGCCGCGCGCGCGATCCGAGCAGCTGAGGATCGCGATAGCCGAGTCCCCAGAAGCGGTCGCGCTCATCTTCGCCCGCGCGGGCCATGATTTCCTTGCCCAACCCGAGCAGGTTCATCTCGCGAATGCACAGCGACCATTCGAGCAGCCCGCCCGTGCGATGGAAACTGAGCTCCGGCCGGGTGCTCCAGGAATCGCGCGTGCGCACGAGCACATCGATCGCCTGCGCGTCGCCCTGCACGCGCATGTCGACTTCCGCGCTCAGGAAGGGCTGCCCGCGCAGCCGGCGCAGGGCGCGGGCGAGTTCGGTGACGGTGAGCGAATCGCCCGGCCCGAAGAAGAGCGCCCGGCGAATGATCGCCTCGCGGGTCGTCGTATGCAGGGAGTTGGCCAGGCGTCCGTAGAAGCCCGCCTGTTCGAGATCCTCGGGAGAGAAGATGTTGTCGCGCACGATCGTGACCGAGCGAACGGGAATCGGCGCGTCGGCGGCGGGCCAATTCGGAAAATACGCGCGGGCGCTCGCGCTCTCGTTCGCGTCGCCCTCGCTCTGCTCAAGCGTTTGCGCCGAGACCACGCATGCGAACGGACCGTTGGGGAGCAGGTCCGGCGTGACCGCCAACGGCAGCCACGCGGCCGAGAGGATCGTGAGGCGCACCGCCCTTCGCGCGCCCCCGCGCCAGGCCGCGAGCATCCGCGGGCGCGCGGGCGGCCGCAGCCGCATCCGCGGCCGTTCCGCCCCGGTCACGAGCCCCGGATCTTCCAGCCTGCCCGTCAATCCCGAATCTTCCAACGGCCGCCCCTTGATGCCTTCGCCCTCCTGCCTCTAGAATGCCGGGGAATCCTGATTCCCGACCCGACCGGAGCGATGGAAGCTTTTCCCTCTACCCATCGCAAGGGGGAAACGATGCACTTGCCGCGCGCAGCACTCAAGCGCCTGTACTGGATCGACGCATCCCTGCAACGCGAGGAATGTCTCAGCGCGCAAGCTCTGGCCGCTCAAATCGGCGTGGTGAGGAGCACGGTTCACCGCGACATCGCCCGCTTGAGCTCGGTCTACAAAGGGCCCGTCATTTTCGACGCGAGCTTGAGGGGTTTTCGCTACGGCCATCCGTTCGTTCCTCAGTTGCCGGACCTTCCCGTAGCCGACGCGCTCGAACTCGGCAGGGCCTTGGCACGACAGGGCTCCTTGCAGGGCACCGCGTTCGAGGCGATGGCGCGACGCTTGTTCGAACCCCTCGCGGGACTGTTGCGCTCCGCCGGAGAAGCGAAATCGGAAGCCGAAACACCGGAAGCGGGCAAGCCGGGCAAAGTTCCCCACCCTCGTCCCACAGCCTCCGCGCCGGTTTCCTCGCGCCTGGGAGAGCGGGTGCGCCCCGGCTGCCAGCGTCTCGAGGAAGCGGTGGTCGTGCGCATCCGCTTCGATGCGGCCGCCGCGCAGCCGCTGCTCTCCGAACGCTTCCTGCGCCGCGAGCAGGCCCAATTCCTGACCGATGGGGGCATGGAGGCGACGGTGGAGACGCGCGACCTCGACGCCTTGCTCCTCGATCTCCTGCGCTGGGCGCCCCACTTCGAAATCGCCCATCCCGCCTGGGTCCGGCGCCGCCTTCCGACGCTTCTGCGGACGCTGCTGCGCCATTGGGAGGCGAGTCCCGGGCGCGCATCCGCGGGGCGCAGGAAGCGCAAGGCGTCGCCGGATGCGCGCAAGCGAGCGCCTCGCCAAAAGCCGAGGCCGGCCGACAAGACCCGGCAGACACGGATGAACGGGATCGCCTGACGCGCTGGCTTCGCTCCGGCCATCCCCGCGCTCCGTATCAAACGGGCGGCGGAGAGACAATCTTCACCTCGCCCTCTTCTCGAATCTCCACCCACGGTCCGAGCATGTGCTGCACGAGATCCGCATTGCTGGCCAGATGTCCGCTCACCCGACTCGTGCGAAAACGCAGCGCGCTTCCCGCCACCAGCGCGGGAACGAGCAGTTGATCCGCCAGGCGCGCATCCACGCTCGCGTCGCTTTCCAGGAACGGAATCGCCTCGGCGACCGCCTCGTCCGCGACGGCTTCCGCGGGCTTTCCGCGCGCTCCCAGTCCGGTGAAGCCGCCCTCCAGTAACTCTTCCCCATCCGCTCGAAACGAGCCTGGATTGCGCTGGGTCGCATGCAGAAAGAGACATGCGCCCGGGGGCCCCTTTTCTTCGATGACCCATTCATCGTCGAGGCGCCATCCCGCCGCTTTCAGGCGATCGTGCGCGCGCGCGAGCATGCGGTGGGCAATCGAGAGGGAAAGGCCGCCGGAAACGAGCGCGGTCGCCTGCAAGAGAATCCCCTCTCTCGGCGGACGGCGCCAGTGCATCTCGGAAGGCCGGTCGGTCCTTCCCGCGCGCAGGGCGAGAAGTCCTCCGCCGCGCGGATAGAAGCCCAACCGTTCGACGCGCACATCGAGCGAGAAGCCCAGGCGCGCGACGGCCCGCGCGAAGACGAGCCGCAGGTAATCGGCGGGCGGCGACCAAGGCACATGCGTCCCTCCCATGATCCGCACGGTCGCGTCGCCCGCGGCCCACAAGGGAGGCAGCAGCGTTTGCGCCACGAGCGTCGCGGCTCCCGCCGTGCCAATCGAGAAGAAGTAATCGCCGCCACGGGTCATCGAAGGCACGAAGAGGAGCTCGGACGAGCCGCGCTCGGCGCCTTGCACGGAAGCGCCGCAGATCTGCGCCGTCGCATGCACGGCGGCGACATGCTGGGCCTTCAATCCGCGCTCCTTGCGGTTCGCGCGGATGCGCGTCATGTGAAACGGAATCCCGCGCCACGCCGAGATCGAGAGCGCGCTGCGCAGCAGTTGCCCGCCGCCCTCTCCCCGGCTGCCGTCCATCTCGATCGGTTCCCGCTCCGGCATGGCATTTCTCCTGCGTGGCGCGCATCCGGCTGCTATGCTCCTTCCGTTGCACGATCGCTGCGGACGCCGCGCCCCTCGTGCCCTGGCGCGGCCTGAGGATGGCATGGAAGCATCGCGTCGCGAAAGCCGTCCCGTGAGGGTGGGAGAAGTCACGATCGGAGGCGGTTGGCCGATCGTCATCCAGTCGATGACCACCACTTCGCCGGAAGATGTCGAAGGCAGCTTGCGCCAGATCGCATCGCTCGCGGCGCAGGGCTGCGCGCTCGTTCGCCTCGCCGTCCCCACGCCGCGCTCGCTGGAAGGGCTCGCCCGCCTGCGCGCGCGCCTCCGCGAGCAACGCCTGCCGGTCGCGCTCGTCGCCGATGTCCACTTCCAGCCGAGGCTCGCGCTGGAAGCGAGCGCGTTCGTGGAGAAGGTGCGCATCAATCCGGGCAACTTCGCGGCGAGCCTCGCCGAGGCCGACCGCGAGCTCGCCCGGTTGTTGCCCTGCCTCGCCTCGCGCCGAGTGGCGCTGCGCATCGGGGTCAACCACGGCTCCCTGCCGCCCTTCCTGGTCGAGATCCACGGCGCGGGCCCCGCGGGCATGGCCGAGACCGCGATGGAGTATCTGCGCCTGTGCTGCGCGAGGAACTTCACCGAAGTGGTCGTCTCGCTCAAGGCTTCCGATCCCGCGATGATGGTGGCGGCCAATCGTCTTCTTGCGCACAGGATGAAAGCCGAAGCCATCTTCGCGCCCATCCATCTCGGGGTGACCGAAGCGGGCGAAGGCTGGGAGGGCGCTTGCCGGAGCGGCGTGGGAATCGGAGCGCTGTTGCTGGAGGGAATCGGAGACACGATTCGGGTCAGTCTGACCGGGGACCCCGCGCAGGAGATTCCGATTTGCCGCGCGCTTCTCGCGGGCGTCGAGCGCGCGGGTGGAATCGGCGCGCATGCGTCGGTGCGTGTTGCGGACGATCGACCGCGAGCGCGCGCCGCGCAGTGGAACGAGCTCGCCATCGGCGGGCCGCATCCTCCGCGAGTGGAAGCTTCCGCTCCGGCGCGCATGGCAGGCGCGTTCCGCTTCTCCGACCCCACAGCCGTTCCCACCTCGCCGCCACCTTCGGATCGTGCTGCGGGCGCCTCGCCCCCGCCATCGGATCGAGTTGCGTCCACCTCGCCGCCGCCTTCGAAGGCTTCGCCCGCTCGCGGCAGCGCCGTGGAGTCGCTGCTCGTCTCCTTGTCCGAGGAAGATCTCGAGCATGCCAGTCTCGCCGCTCTCGCGGAACGCTGGCGGGACGCGCGATCGCGCGGATTGCCCGTGTGGCTGGAAATGCCGCTCGACCGTTGGGCGCATCTCTTCGGCGCGGCCGCGAGCGCGCAGGCGAAGGCGGCGTTGCCTCTCGCCAACGCCGAAGGAATCGCTCTGCGCATTCGCCTGGCAGACCTCGCCGGCGGGCCGCATGCGCCTGCGCGGAATTCGCAAGCGCGCGAGTTATGTGACGCGATGCGACAGGCGGGCTTCGCGCGGCGTCTTCGGTTGAACTTCGATCTTTCCACTGCAACGCCGGTCCGAGCGCAAGAGCAGGAAGATGCGTCCAGAGCGGACGACGAGATGCCTCGCCCTCATTCCATGCGGGCCGATGAAGCGGCGGCTCAGGCGCAAGCGGCCATCGACTTCGCCGCCGTCTTCGGGCAAGCCGGGCTGGCGATCGAAGCGATCTCATGCGCCGGGCCGGGATCGAGCGCCGTGCTGCGCGCGATCGCGGGCGGGCCCGCCGCGGAAGCGACCCGCCCCCTCTTGGCCGCGCGCATGCCCGCCGATTCCTGGGAAGCGATCGTCTCGGTCGGGGCGCTGCTCCTCGACCGTTCGGTGGACTTGATCACGGTCCCGGTCGACGATCGGGCTTCGCCTGCGGCGCATTCCTTCTCCGGCGAGAACGCGTGCGATTCTTCGGCGAAGATCGCGCTCGCGGTCGACTTGCTCCACGCCACCCGGCGCAGGCTCGCGCGCGCGGAGTTCATCTCCTGCCCGGGCTGCGGCCGCGCGCCTCTCGATCTCGCTCCCACCGTCCGTCGCCTGAAGGCCCGCTTCGGCCACCTTCGCGATGTGAAGATGGCGGTCATGGGTTGTTCCGTGAACGGACCGGGCGAGATGGCGGATGCGGATTACGGATATGTGGGCGCGGGCACGAATCGCGTCGATCTCTACGCGGGCGGACGAATCGTCGCGCGGCGCTTGACCCCCGAGCAAGCCGACGAGGCTCTCGCCGCGCTGCTGGCGGAACGAGGCGAACGCGGCGGATCCGAAAGCGAGCGCACTTCCCCCTCGTCATAGCAGTCGACTGCGCGGGACGCCGCTCCCGAGAACGCCTCTCGCTTCCTGTCCGGCTGCCTCACGTCCTGTCCGGCTGCCCTCGCTTCACCTGCGCGCTTCGCGTATCGACCGCCTGACAGCCGCGGCCTGCACGAAGGTGTTGAAGATCCGCGCCATCGGCTCGCTCTCGGCGAGATCTTCCGGGTGAAATTGCACGCCGAGCAGAAACTCGCCCTTCTCGATTTCCGCTGCCATCCCGCCGGGCGGGAGCGGCCGCTCGATCGCTTCGACGATTCCATCGGGCGCGCGCGCCGTCACGACGAATTCCGGGGCGATGCGATCGAGCGCCTGATGATGCAGGCTGTTCACCATCGCGCGCTCGCCGCCCAGAATGGCGTTCACGCGCGAGCCGGCCACGATTTCGATTTCGTGCGTCAGCTCGTCGCGCGGCCGCCCGGGATGGTGGGTGTGATCGATCGATCCGGGCCGCTCGAGCGCGATGTCCTGCAGCAGCGAGCCTCCCCAGGCCGCGTTCAGCACTTGAATGCCGCGGCAGATGGCGAGGAGCGGCACCTTCGCCAGGCGGGCCGCTCGCAGCAACGCCAGTTCCATCGCGTCCCGCTCGACATCGGGATCTTCGCTTCCCGCCCTGCGCGACTGCCCGAAGTGACGGGGATCGAGGTCTCCCCCTCCCGTCAGGCAAAGACCGTCGAGCCACCCGGCCGCGTGCGATGTCGTGAGGAAGACCTCCATCTCGTCCGGATCGCCGGGAACGAGAGCGACCGGCAGGCCTCCCGCCCGGCGGATCGCGGAAAAGTAGGTCCTCGTCATGCCGTAGCGCGGCATGTGGTCGTCCTTGACCGCGGCATCCACCATCAGCGTGACGCCGATTCTCGGCCGCAAATGCGGCGGAGTTGCGCCGGAACGGGCGGGGACGATCGCCCCGGGTCGCCCGGCATCCGTCGATCGGCCGTTTCCCGATTGGAGCATCCCAGGCATCCTCGTGGTTCTTGACTTTCCGGAAGGGATCCTTCCGGGAAGCGCGCGTTGCCGTCAGGTCGAGAAGCCGTTCGAACGCGAGCCTTCCCGTTCGAACGCAACAACATGCTCGCACCGTTCTCGTCGAGACGCTAGTCTGAGACCATGCGAGTGCGAATGGGTTCCTCCGCCCGGAGGCGCCCCGAAAGGAGGACTACGATGCGCCGGTCGAATCTGCTCGTCCATCGCGGCCGGGGGCCGATGATGCGCGGGGCCACCGCGCTGGTCGTGTTCGGCCTGACGCTGGCCGCGCTGGCAGGCTGCTCGCGAGTCTCGGTTCGCTCGATGGCGGATCCCGAGGCGGACTTCGGGCGTTTCGCCACGTTCGCCTTTCTTCCCGATGGAGGACGGCCGCCGGAGGACGCGCCTCCCCCTCGCCATCTGTCCATTCTGAAGGACCCGCGATATCACGCGAGCCTTCAGGAGGCCATCGGCAGCGCGCTCATCGAACGAGGATTCGGCCCCGCGCGCGCCGAAGCGCAACCCGATCTCTGGATCGCTTACCACACGGTGATTCGCGATCAGGCGAACGTCATGCCCGCCTTGTATGGGGCCGGTTGGCGAGGGCGCGTGTACGTCGCCAGTCCCGGATATGTGCGCTGGTACAAAGAAGGCACGCTCGTGATCGACATCGTCGATGCGGCGGACGACCGCCTGGTGTGGCGAGGCGTAGGCGTGGGCGCGATGCGCGACATGCGGCCGGGCACGCCGATGAACGAGGCGGTCGAGGAAATCCTGGACGAGTTCCCGCCGGAATGATCATCCACGCGCGGGACGAAAAGGGCGATGGCGCGCGCGCGGCTGTCCGCGTCCCATCGCCCTTCGCCACGGAAACCTGAGAAAGAGGGCCCGCCGGGCCCTCGAACGCTCATCCTCACCCACGCCAGACGCGCACGACCGCATCCTGGGCTCCGCGCAGGTCCCCTTCCGAGAAGCGTTCGCCCGAGGAAGTCCGGTAATCGATCGCGACCGCCTCGGCCATCGAACCTTCCGATACATTCACGAGATTCAGGAAATAGACCGTGTTGCATCCATACATGCTCGCCTGCGGTTCGCCCTTGGCGCGCAAGGTGAGCCGCGCGGGAGGATCGGCGCGGGTATGCGCTTCGGCCGAGATCTCGGAGACCTTGCCGGTCTCCAGCGAATAGCCCAAGCGCAGCGAATCAATCACCCAGCAGCGGCCGGGGGCGCCGGGAGTCGAGCAAGGCAGGGTCAGCGGGGCTTCCAGTCGCACGCGTGAAGGCTCGAAGAGAAACCCCTGCGTCTTCAACATCGTCCCCGAGGTGAGCGTGCAGCGCACGTCCGCAACGCTGTCCTCGGGTTGGGCCGCGAACGAGAGATCGACATCGAGGCTGACCTTCTCGAGGCCATCCAGCGAAGCCCACGCGGACAGCCGGTCGAAATCCCTGGCACGATCGGTCTTCTGTTCGAAGGCGTAGCCGATGGCGAGCTCGAAAGTATCGGCGGGCGCCTCGACGACGATCCGGCTGGGACCGGGAAAGATGTCCGTGATCCGGAAGGAACCGTCCGCCGCGGTCAACGCAACGCGTGGGCTCACATACTCGCGACCGTTCACCATCACCCTGTCGCTCAGCCGCGCTCCCGGAATGAGAACCGATCCCGGTCCGACGAGCACGCCGTGCCCGGAGTAACTCCATCCGGTCGCGGCCGCGAAAAGCGGAAGACATCCATCACAGCCTCTGGATTCGAGCAAGGGATCGAGCGCATTCCACAGGCGATTCATGTCCGGCTTCGCGAGCCGCAGAATGGGAGCGAGATCTCCGTAGTCGAGGCCGAGGGCCGGCACGGTCGTCTGGTCGCCGCCCAGCGTGACGATCGTGGAATCGTTGCGGGTCAAGGCTTCGAAGAGCAGCACGCCGTATCCTTCCAGCGAGGGCACATCCAGGCGCGCCGGATCGACGGGCGAAGGAAAGAAGCCGCTCGGATCGTTCGGATCGCCCGCCCCTTCCACGGAACCGGCCAGCAAGTATTCGTGCCAGTGGGCGTAGTCCTCGATCAAACCCAGACGGTCGAATTGGAATGCGCCGATGCCCTTGTCGGGCAGCCGATGGCTCTCCAATTCCCGATACGCCCCGTCTCCCGCGAGGATGTGCATCGCGTAGTGTCCGATCTGATGCGCAATCCGCGAGCTCGTCGCCTGGGGAGCGATGCCGATGCGGGCCTGGGAGACGATTCGCCCCGACGGACAGAGACGAGCGAAGCCCGCGTAGTAGTTGCCGTCCGGATAGAAATGCGGAGGGAGCTCGTCGCGCATTCTCGTTTCCGCCTGAGTGCGCAACGGCTCGTCCAGCGAATCGAGCCAGGCGGCGAGGAACTGCCGCGCGAGCGCGATTGACGCGTGCAAGGCGAGCCCCTCTTCGGACGCCGCCGGAATCGTGATCAGCCAATGCGCGAAGCCCGCTTCGCATTCGCCGGCCTCGCGCTCTTGCGGCAGACCGAGCAGAAAGACGAGCGAATCGCCCGCCGTGGAGCGGATCGTGTCGGCGACGGGCAACGCATACCACATGTTGCGCACATGCGAATGCCACGATCCGGCCGGCTCTCCGTAGGTGAGCAGGCAGGCGGTCTCCTCTTCCGTGTACGGGACGCGGAGTCGCGCTTCCCCATCGCCTTCGTAGCGCACATACAGGCCCCGCCCTCCGGCGTGCCCGGTCGCCGGCCCCGCGAGGATCGCCCCGTAGGTCAGATGTCCGTGCGCAGGTTCGGGGAAGAGAACCGCGAGCGAATCGCCTTGCGGCTGGAAGACGCCGCCGGCGGGAAGATCGATCGCCAATCGCGTCGTGTCTCCGATGTCGAAGATCCCGTCGTCCGGCTCTTCGTTGCCGGTCGGCGAATCGTCCTCGCCGCAGCCCGCGAAGACGAGCAGCGCTGCTGCGATCATCGGCAGGATTCGCGCCGGGCCCGGCAGCCCCTTCCATTCATGCCACGAAATCCGCATTCCGATCAGGCTCCTTCCATGGCCGGCCATCCGCCTCGAGATCCGCGAACCACCCGCGCGGGTCGCAGCGCATCACACGCGCACGCGGCTCTCTTCTCCCCTCCTCCATTCGCGATCAACGCTTCTCCCGCTTCAAATCGACGAAATCGTCCATCGCTTGAAGGCTCGTGCCCGCCGAGACGAAGACATCCCGTTGCGATCGCTCCTTGGTTGGCGTGAACCCTTCCCAGGGGACATGCGGCAGGGAATCGAGAAACGCGCTCACCGCGAGGGAATCGCCCCAGGCCTGAAAATCGATGTGGTAGGGAGGGAAGCAAGGCCCGCTCGTGTGCAGCAGGAGCGTGCGCGATGCCAGCGTGAGGCCGCCGCTTCCCAGACGATCGCTCAGTTGCTGGGCGAGACTCTTGGCGTCGCGCTTGTCCGGAGAGTCGACCGCTCCAATTTGGACGAAGAGCGGGACGATCCGCGCCGCCTCGGAATCCGCGGTCGTCCGGCCGGATGGAGGCTGCCCGCCGGTAGCGCCGTGAGCTTCGGCCGGTGCAGGAGAAAGGGCGCGGCGAACGGCTTCCACGGCGGCGGAGTCGGAAAAGGCGGCGAGGCCATACGCTTCCCCCACCGTCTGGCAACCGCCCACCAAACGGGACGGGCGATCCGCGGGGTTCGAACTCCGGCCGGGCTCCGCGCCGCCGCGAGGGCCTGCGGCGCAGAAATCGAGACCAGCGAGAAGGAGGGCTGCGCCGATCGCCGGAAACCACAGGGCGCGCATCGCGCGGCGAAGCGACATGGTCACGAACCTCGCTGACGTTGTGCAAACGAGCCGCCCGTTTCGCGTGCTCGGCGAAACGGATGTTCGCGGAGTTCCGTGCCGGGTCATCGGCCGCCAAACAAAGGCTGAACTCTTTGTGGCGGTGAGTATACCCTCGCTCGATTCACAAATCCAATGATGCCTCGTCTCCTTCTCGCGCCCCTATTCTCGCGCGCCTTCGCGGCCCCTAGCGCTAGGCCGCCGGCCCGTTCCCGCGGTCGCCTGCTCGCGGCAGCATGCATGCGCTCGCCCGAGGAGGCGCTCGGACAATCGTGTTCATCCCGATCTCGCCGCAAATCGCAGTTGCCGGCCCGGCAAGCGGGCGCGTATGATCGGAGGCAACCATTTTTCGAGCGCCCAAAGACCGGCGGCCCGATCCCCGGTGGCCCAGCATCCGGCGGGATGCGAGCGCGTGAGTTCAGGGTGACATCGAAGAACTTCGTTGCGTGGGGCAATAGTAGGAGGAGATATGCCCGCTTCCGTTGCCGCCTTCATGGAGCAAGTGATCGCCAAGAACCCCGCCGAGAAGGAATTCCACCAGGCCGTACACGAAGTCGTCGAATCGCTCTGGCCCGTGCTCGACAAGCGACCCGAGTATCGGCGCATGAAGATCCTCGAACGCATGGTCGAACCCGAGCGCGTGATTCTCTTCCGGGTGCCTTGGGTCGACGACCGCGGCGAGGTGCAGGTCAACAAAGGCTTCCGCATCCAGATGAACAGCGCGATCGGCCCGTACAAGGGAGGGCTGCGTTTCCATCCGAGCGTGAATCTGGGCATTCTCAAGTTCCTGGCCTTCGAACAGGTGTTCAAGAACAGCCTGACGACGCTCCCGATGGGCGGCGGCAAGGGCGGATCGGACTTCGATCCCAAAGGCAAGAGCGAGATGGAAGTGATGCGCTTCTGCCAGAGCTTCATGACCGAGCTCTTCCGCCACATCGGGCCCGACACGGATGTGCCAGCGGGCGACATCGGCGTGGGTGGACGCGAGATCGGTTTCCTCTTCGGCCAGTACAAGCGCCTGCGCAATGAATTCACTGGGGTCCTAACCGGCAAGGGCCTGAATTGGGGCGGTAGCCTGGTCCGTCCCGAGGCGACCGGATACGGCACGACTTACTTCGCGGCCGAAATGCTGGGCACTCGCAACCAGACCCTGGAAGGCAAGGTCTGCCTGGTCTCGGGAAGCGGGAATGTGGCTCAGTTCGCGCTCGAGAAGATCATTCAGCTCGGCGGCAAGCCGGTGACGGTCTCCGATTCGAGCGGCTACATCTTCGATGAAGTCGGGATCACCCCCGAGAAGCTCGCCTACATCAAGGATCTCAAGAATGTGCGCCGCGGCCGGGTGGAGGAATACGCGTACAAGTTCAAGGGCGCGGTGCACACTCCCGTCGATCCCAAGCTCGACTTCAATCCGCTCTGGAATCACAAGGCCCAGTGCGCCTTCCCCTGCGCGACGCAGAACGAGATCAACGGCAAGGACGCGCAGAATCTGTTGAAGAACGGCGTCTACCTCGTGTCGGAAGGCGCGAACATGCCGACCACGCCCGACGGCGTGCAGCTCTTCCTCGAAAAGAAGATCCTCTTTGGTCCGGGCAAGGCGGCCAACGCGGGCGGCGTCGCGACCTCGGGACTCGAGATGAGCCAGAACAGCATGCGCCTCTCCTGGACGCGCGAGGAAGTCGACCAGCGCCTGCACACGATCATGAAGAGCATTCACAAGGCGTGCAGCGAAACCGCCGAGATGTTCGGGACTCCGGGAAACTATGTGAACGGCGCGAACATCGCGGGCTTCCTGAAAGTGGCCGACGCGATGCTCGATCACGGCGTGGTCTGATCGTCCCGGCCGGCGCGGCCGCGCATGCGGCGCTCGCCATGCGCCCATCATGGAAACGGCGGGTGCCTGACGGCATCCGCCGTTTCCATGTCCGCGATCGCCATGGCCGAATCCGCCGACCCGGCACTCTCTCCGCGCTACTCGATCCCGAAGCGCTTCAGTTTCTCGTAGAGCGTGCGGACGCCGATTCCCAGCCGCTCGGCCGCCAGCCGCCGGTTGCCGTTCACTGCGGCCAGAGCGCGGCGGATGGCCTGCTCCTCGATTTCCGCCATCGTTCGCCCCTTCGCGCCTTCTTCGCGTTGCGGGGCCGCGCCGATCACGAGGTCGGCCGCGCGGATGGTCGCGCCGTCGGAGAGGATCGCCGCGCGTTCGAGCGCATTTGCCAGCTCGCGGATGTTGCCCGGCCAGGCCGCTTCACGAATGCGCTTGCGTGCCGCCTCGTCGAGGTTGAACGGGCCGCGTCCCAACTCCACGCTGATGCGGGCCAGCAGCGTCTCGGCGAGCGGCCCGATGTCGGCGGGCCGTTCGCGCAGGGCCGGCATACGAATGGGAAAGACGGCCAGACGGTGATAGAGGTCCTCGCGAAAATCTCCGCTGCGCACCATCGCCTCGATGTCGCGGTTGGTGGCCGCAATCCAGCGCACATTCGCTTCGATGGTCCGCGTTCCGCCGACCCGCTCGAATTGCCGCTCCTGCAGCACGCGCAGCAGCTTCGCCTGCAGGGCCGGCCGCAGCTCGCCGATTTCATCGAGGAACAGGGTGCCGCCTTCGGCCAGCTCGAGCCTCCCCCGGCGGGCGCTGATCGCGCCGGTGAAGGCGCCCTTCTCGTGTCCGAAGACCTCGCTCTCCATCAAGTGCTCGGAGATGGCGGCGCAGTTGACCGCGACGAACGGGCCGTCCGCGCGAGGGCTGCGCTCGTGAATCGTGCGTGCGGCGATCTCCTTGCCGGTCCCGCTCTCGCCGAGCAGCAGAACGGTGGCGAGCGTCGGCGCGACCTTCTCCAAGGCGCGCACCACCGGTTGCATCGCGGGATCGCCGTGGGCCAGGGGAGGCAACTGCGGCACATCGCGGCGCGAACGGTCTTTCAGCGTGAGCAGGCTTCGCCGCTCGAGCGCGCGCGACACCGCCAAACGCAATTCGCCCGGGCTCGAGACGGGCTTCTGCAAGTACTCGAACGCCCCGAGCTTCATCGCCTCCACGGCCGTGTCGACCGTCCCGTAGGCAGTGAGCACGATCACTTCCATGTCGGGCTGTTCCGCGCGCGTCAAACGCAAGAGCGCCATGCCGTCCATTTCGCCCGGCATGCGCAGATCGGTGATCATCAGATCGAATGCGCGTCCGCGGATCAGCTTCCACGCGGCCGCGCCGTCGGCCGCCTCCACCGTCTGGTGCCCCGATTCCGCGAGCGCATCGACGAGGAATTCGCGCAACCCGGGCTCATCGTCCACGATCAGGATCGTCGCCATGGCTCATCCTTGCTTGGCGGGCAGCGTGATGCGAAAGAGAGCGCCGCCCTGGGGATGGTTCTCCGCCGTGATCCGCCCTCCGTGCAACTCGATCACCCGCCGCGCGACCGCAAGGCCGAGTCCCGTGCCGCTCGCGCGCGTGGTGAAGAAGGGATCGAAGATGCGCGCCTCCTGACCCGTGGGAAGACCGCGCCCATGATCGCGAATCGTGACGACCAGTGTATCGCCTTCCACGAACGCGCGCACAACCGGCCGCGCATCCTCCGGGCCGGTCGCCTGCAGCGCGTTGCGCAACAGATTGACCAGCGCCTGGCCCATGCGCCGTCCATCGAGGACCCAGCTGTGGGGCGCTTGCGTCAGGTCGAGCTCGAGGCCTGCGTGGGCGACTTCCTGCGCGCAGGCGGTCAGCAGCTGCGCGGGGTCGACGCGGGCGAGGTCGAGCGGGCCGGTGCGGGCGAAGTCGAGCAGGTCGGTCGTCAGCGCCTCCAGGCGCGAAGCCTCGCTGACCACCCGCTCGGCCTTGCGCCGTTCGTTCGATTCCCCGGCCAGCCGCTCGGCCAGGAGCTGCGCGTGCCCCTTCAGCGACGCGAGCGGATTGCGGATTTCGTGGGCGAGCACGGCGGTCATCTCTCCCAGCAGGCTCAAGCGCCGCTGCCTCTCCAATCCCCGCAAGGCCTCTTCGTAGCGCCGCGACATGCGCCAGAAGAAGACGGCCGCCAGCATCATCGTCGCCGCGGCCGCGATCCCGAACGCGCCCAGGCGCGTGGCGCGATCCATGAGCACGGTCGCGATCATCGGTTCGAATTCGATCACGATTCCGCCCAGGCGCGGACCGCTCTCTCTTCCCGGACGGGTCTCCGCGCCGGCGGAACCTGCGTTGCTTGCCGCGGCTCCATCGCTTCGATCGGGGCGCGGCGGGTTTCCCGGAGTTCCTTCCGAAGGGCGAGGACGAAAGACCACGATCGCGCGCACCACCGGTCCGACCTTGGTCATCTGCATCTCGCCGAGATGTTCGCGATCGATCTTCGGCAAAGGCACCGGCGCCGCTGCTCCGGCGCTGTGGACGATCGTTCCCGTCTCGTCGAGGAATCCGATGTAGCGCAGTCCGTCGGCCGAGCGTTCGGTCAACACCTGCTGAAGGTCGGGCGGCTGGTCGGCGCCGGGGCGATATCCGCGCGACACCTGCCGGATCGCGTCCTGGAAGACGTCCGCCTGGCCGTGATAGAGCGCGCCGGTCGCGTTGCGCGCGGTGCGATAGTTGGCCCAGGAAGCGAGAATGAGCGCCAGGCCGAGCGCGAAGGTGCTCGCGAACAAACCCCAACGCGCCCACACGCGATTCGATGAGGTGATCCCCATACGCTCATCTCCTCGACCCGGCCTTCGCCGTGCCTTGCCCCCGGGAGGGTGCGCACGCATCGCCTGCGCGGCCACGCGCGTTGCGAGCCTTCGCCGTGCAGCCGCTACGATGTCTTGGCCAGCTCTCCCGAAGGATCCAGGTCGCCCTTGTAGTAATCGAGCAGGCGATCCTGCCAGAGCAGGTTGTAGCGCGCGTTCACGCTCGCGCTGGTGGCGGCGACGAAATCGGCGCGCGCGAGCGTGACTTCGTAGAGCGTTGCCACGCCCGCCTCATAGCGCTGCGAAGTGAACTCGAGCGCCTTTTCGGCTGCAAACGCCTGGGCCTGGGCCGCCTGCAGGCGTTCGGCCGCCGCATTGCGGTCGAGCACCGCCCGCCGCACCTGCAGGGCGACATCCTGACGCAAGTCCTGCAGCGCGATGTTCTGGTTCTCCGTTGCGATCTTCGCGCGCGTGACCGAATGGCTCGTGCCGAAGCGGTCGAAGAGCGGCAGCGAAAGCGACAAGCTCACCGATCCGCCCCACGTCTCGTCGAATTGATCGAACAGCGAGCCGTCGAAACGGGTCGCGTAATCGGCGCCATACCCCGCCGAGAGCGAGATCCTCGGCCAGCGTCCCGAACGCGCCACGCGCTCCCCCACGCTGGCGCTCTCGACTCGCGAGCGCTGGGCTTGAAGATCCGAGCGCCGCTCGAAGGCGCGCGCGAGCACATCCTCCCACCCGATCGGCGTCTGCCCGGCCGGCGCCGGAGGCAGGGGCGGGATCTCGAACTCGTATTCCCGGGTGGGATCGAGCTGCAGCGCCTGCACGAGATCCACGCGCGCGAGATCGAGGCTGCGCCTCGCTTCCACCAGCCCGAGCCGCGCCGAGGCGACGCTCGACTGCTGTTGGTAGCGATCCGAGATCGGCCGCTCGCCTCCTTCGACGAGCGCATCGATCGACTCGAGTTGCTTCTCCTGCGCCTGCAGATTCTCCTCGCGCACGCGCACCTGCTCCTGCGCTTCGATGAGCGCGAGATATCCGGTGATGACATCGAAGACGACCGTCTGCCGGGTGCGCTCGATGTCGAGCTCGCCCGCCTCCTGCTCGAGGCGCGCGGCGCGCAGGTTCGAGGTGTTGGCGAATCCATTGAAGAGCGTCATGCCCGCCGACAGTCCCGCCCGGACGGAGCTGCCGTCCGCCGAGGATTCGAACGGCCGTGAACCGGAAAGGCTCAAGCTGAGATCGGGTAGGAAATCCGCGCGCGCTTCCGCCACTCCGATGAGGTCGAGCTCGCCTGCATTCTCGGCGCGCCGCAGGGCGTTGTTCTGCGCCAGCGCGATCTCGACCGCCTCGTGGAAGGTGATCTTGCGAACCTGCTGCGCATCGGCCGCGGTGACCGCGCCCAGCATCATCGCCGCGCACACCAGGCACACCAGGCCGAAGAACGTCGGCCGCGCCGCGCGGATGGTCCTTCGCCCCCAGCCCGCCGCGCCGGCGCTCCTCTGCGCCCGCTCCGCCGCGCCTTCCCGCGTTCTTGCGAGCACCGCCAGACATCGCGCACCCCTGCCCGCCGGCAAGGTTGGATGATTGCTTCTTGTCATCGTCTCACCTCTTGCAGACAACTTGACGGCCGCTACTCGTGCCGCAGCGCTTCGATCGGGTCGAGCGCGGCGGCCCGGCGCGCCGGGTAATAACCGAAGAAGATGCCGACCGCGGCCGCGAATCCCAAGGCGAGCATCACGATCGGCGGCGAAATGGCCACCTGCCATCCGGTGATCTTCGCCACCAGCGCGCTCCCCGCGAACCCGAAGGCGACCCCCATCAATCCCCCGGCCAGGCTCATCACCACGCTTTCGATCAGGAATTGCGTGAGCACATCCACGCCGCGGGCCCCGAGGGCGAGGCGCAAACCGATCTCGCGCGTCCGCTCGGTCACCGAGACGAGCATGATGTTCATGATCCCGATCCCGCCCACGAGCAGGGAGATGCCGGCGATCGCCGAAAGCAGCAGGGTCATCACCTTGGTCGTCTCCTGGGCCGCGTCGGTCAGGTCGTTCTGATTGCGCACTTCGAAATCGTCGGGCTGGTTCGGGCCGATGTCGTGTGCTTCGCGCATGATTCCGCGAATCTCCTCCTGGGCGGCTTGGAGCTCGCCCGGCGAGGAAGTGCTCGCCAGGATCTGTCCGATGAACATGTGCCCAGCCAGGCGGCTCTGCGCGGTCGTGTAGGGGATGAAGACGACATCGTCCTGGTCGCGCCCTTCCGCCGTCTGGCCCTTGGGCTCCAAGACGCCGATCACTTCAAAGGGAACATCGCGAATGCGCACATCCCTTCCGACGGCGTTGCCGTCGGGAAAGAGGTTGTCGGCCACGGTCTTCCCCAGCACCGCCACCTTGCGCAGCGCGCGCACATCGGAGGGCGCGAAGAAGATCCCATCGTCGAGGTCCCAGTCGCGAATCGTCTGATAGCCCGGGTCGACTCCCTGAATCATGGTCCGCCAGTTCGATTCGGGCCCGATCACCTGCGCGCGCGTGAGCACGACCGGAGACACGGCCGACAGCAGGAACGACTGCGACTTCAACATCTCCGCGTCCTTGAGCGTCAGCCGGTTGAAGCTCTGCGCGCCCTGGCTCACGCCCGCCTGGGAGGTGAAGCTCGGCGTGATCATGATCATGTTGGTGCCCAGGTTCTGGATCTGCTCGGCAATCTGCTGCTGCGCCCCCGAGCCGATCGCCAGCATCAGGATGACCGCCCCCACGCCGATGATGATCCCGAGCATGGTGAGCAGCGTGCGCATCTTGTTCTTGAAAATGCTGCGCCCGGCCACCTTGACCAGCGTTTGCGCTTTCATGGCCTCAGGCCCCTTCTTCGACGAGCGCCACGGCGTCGCGCTCCGCCCGCCTGCGCTCGGGCACCGGCGCATCGTGAATGATGCGCCCGTCGCGCAGCTCCACGATGCGCTGGGCGTAGCCGGCGATGTCGTGCTCGTGGGTCACGAGCAGGATCGTGGCGCCCTCGTCGTTCAGTTCCTGGAAGAGCGCCATCACTTCCAGCGATGTGCGCGTATCCAGGTTGCCCGTCGGTTCGTCCGCCAGCAGCAGGGCCGGCCGCGTGACCATCGCGCGCGCGATCGCCACTCTCTGTTGCTGCCCGCCCGAAAGCTCGTTGGGCACATGATGCATGCGATCTTCGAGCCCCACGCGGGCGAGGGCCGCCGTCGCCAGGGCCCGCACATCCAGGTGCCGCCCGGTGCGGTCATAGAGCAGCGGCATCTCGACATTTTCGAGGGCGGTTGCGCGCGGCAGCAGATTGAAGGTCTGAAAGACGAACCCGATCTTCAGATTCCTTATGTCGGCGAGCTTGTTCTTGCCGAGCCCTTCCACTTGGACGCCGTCGAGCAGGTACCTTCCGGAATCGGCCCGGTCGAGACATCCGAGGATGTTCATCAAGGTCGATTTCCCCGAACCGGAGGCGCCCATGATGGCGATCATCTCGCCCGCGCGCACGGTGAGCGACACGCCGCGCAAGGCGCGCACCTCGGTCTTGCCCAACCGGTAGGTCCTGGTCAGGTCGACCGCCTCGATGACTGTGTGGTTGCCGTCCATCCTTGCGCTCCCGTCACCACTGCCATGCGCGCGCCGCGCGCCTGTCTCCTGCTCGCCTCGCCGCATGCAGATCGCCAAAAGCTCGCCAATGCGCGGCGACGCGCGCCGCATTCCGGACGCCGAGCGCGACGGCGCGCCGGCGCTCCCGCTTACATCGGCGGACGCCCACGGGACTGGCCCTGTCCGCCCTGGAACGGATTCGAGGGCCCCGTATCGCTCGCCCCCGTCACGGCCGCGATCACTTGCATGCCTTCGGTGATGTCTCCATCGTGAATCTCGGTGTACTGCCCGTCGGTGATGCCGGTCACGACGCGGGAAACGGCGAGCTTGTCGTTGCCGTTCAAGTGCCAGAGCATCGCTCGCCGGCCTTCTTCCTGCCCGCCCGCGCCGCGCTCGGCGCCCGACGGTTGCACGAAACCCTGCGGGCTCGACGGCATCGTCCCCGCCGCCTCGGCGCCCGGCCGTTCGGACGGCGGCCGGCCGCGTCCATCCGCGCCGGCTCCCGGCTGCGGGGCCGCGCTTCCCTGTGGGCCTCCGCTCCCTTGCGCTCCCCCGTTGCCCGGGGCGCCTGCGCCTGGAGGCGCGCCGCCGCCGCCAGGCCACCCGCCTGTATACATGCCGCCTTCTCCGCGCTTCATTCCGACCGCGGCCATCATCTCGCTCGTCGGGCGAAAGCGGATGGCGGCATTGGGCACCTTCAGGACATCGAGCGCCTGCGCGATGATGAAATCCACGCTGGCCGTCATTCCCGGGAGCAGGCGTCCGGTGGGATTGCTCACGCCCACCACGACCGTGTAGCTGACGACATTCTCCACCGTGGAGGACTGCAATCTCACCTGGCGCACATCGCCTTCGAAGGTCTCGTCGGGATACGCCTGCACGGTGAAGCGCACGAGCTGGCCTTGATGGATCTTGCCGATGTCGCTCTCGTCGACCGAGGCGAGGATCTCGAGTTCCGACAGATCCTGCGCGATGAGAAAAAGCAACGGGGCGGAAAAGCTCGCCGCGACCGTCTGCCCGGCATCGACCTTGCGGTCGACCACGATCCCCCCGATCGGCGCGCGGATCTCGGTGTAACCGAGATTGCGCACCGCGCGTTCGACATTCACCTGGGCCGATTTCAAGGATGCCTGGGCGACTTCGAGCTGATACTTCGCCGTCGTGAATTCGCTTTCGGTGACGACCGACTTCTCATACAGGCGCTGGATGCGGTCCATCTCCCGTTGGCGCTGGTCGAGCTCCGCCCGGCTGCGATCGAGCGAGGCTTCGGCCGAACGAACCTCCTGTTGAAGGATCGTCGGATCGATTCGCGCGATGAGCTGATTGGGGACGACCCGGTCGTTGAAGTCGACATAGATCTCGGCCACTTTGCCCGAGACCTGGGTCCCCACTTCCACCGTCGTGGTCGCTTGGAGGTTGCCGGTGCTCGAGACGGAGGAAACGATGTCGCCGCGGGTCACCTCGACGAATCGATAGCTCCCTTGACTCTCTTTCCCTCGGCCCGCCAACAGCAATCCCGCCACGACGAGCAGAACGAGGATCGCTCCGCCGATGATCAGCTTCTTCATCTTGGTCTCCGTTTCGATTCCTTCGATCTCGCGCACGATCAGGTGGCGCGGGGGGGTCCTGCTTGAATTGCCATTGCACCCCCCGTGCCAAAAGATAAGGGATGATTCCACAAAAACTTAGAGAGTCCAATAGCAAAAGCGAGGCCTGCCGATTTTGCAGGAATATGCGGAATCCGCAGCAGGAAGGGCCGCCTTCAGAAGGCGGTCGAGTCCGGCGTGAAGAGCTCTGCGAGCCGTATGCAGCGCCCTCGCCTGCGCCCTTCGCCTGCACCTGCACCGTGCGCCACATCGATGCGCTACGCCTGCGGCCGTCCGCACTGCTTGCGCCGCGCCCGGCGTGTTCACTCGTCCCGCTGGGGTTTTCGAGAAGGCTTGCTCTCGGCTCGATGACCTGGTTGCCCCTCGCCGGATGGAAGCGTGCGCCTGGATCCGCCGGCCGGGTTCTTCATCCGGCCGGCTGCTTCCAATCGTTCGCGCAGCAGGAATTCGATCTGCCCGTTCAGGCTGCGCAATTCGTCGTCCGCCCAACGGCGGAGGGCGTCGAGAATCGTCGGGTCGATTCTCAACAGGTAGGGTTTGCGCTCGGCCATGCCGCCCTTCATTCCCTGGTGAATTCGTCGTCCGACGAACGCCAACCGCTAATGATACAGCGAGCCCGTATTGACCACCGGCTGGGTGTGACGGTCGCTGCACAGCACGACGAGCAGGTTGCTCACCATGGCCGCCTTGCGTTCGTCATCGAGGGCCACGACATTCCGCTGGGAGAGATGATCGAGCGCCATCTCCACCATGCCCACCGCCCCTTCCACGATCTTCTGGCGGGCGGCGATGATCGCGGTCGCCTGCTGGCGCTGCAGCATCGCCCCCGCGATCTCGGGCGCATACGCCAGGTGGCTGATGCGCGCTTCGATCACCTGGACGCCCGCCTTCGACAACCGCTCCTGGATCTCGTGCTTCAGCTTCTCGGCAATCTCGTTGACATGGCTGCGCAAGGCGAACTCCTCGTGCTCGAAG
The DNA here is from genome assembly GCA_964482205.1 of uncultured bacterium. Classification (GTDB taxonomy): domain Bacteria; phylum Eisenbacteria; class RBG-16-71-46; order CAIMUX01; family WJJG01; genus JAZDGX01. The sequence continues at coordinate 125,523 of CAYZWI010000007.1, forward strand.
GTGTCGTAGCGGTACGAGGTCGTCAGCCCTCGCAAGGCCGCCTCGCTCTGGATGTGCACGAAGTTGTTGTAGTCGTCGACCTCGAAGACCGCTTCCGCCGTGTCCACCACTCGCCAGACGACCACGGCGGCGATTTCGATCGGATTGCCGTCGCGATCATTGACCTTGAGGATGCCGCTCTCGAAATTCCGCACCCGCAGCGAAATGCGTTTGTTGGTGCAGAACGGGGTCACATAGCGCAGGCCCGGCCGGGAGGTGGTCCCCAAGTACCGGCCGAAGAGCTGGATCACCCTCGCCTCGTTCGGATTGACGCTGAAGAGCCCTGCCAGGAAGAAGACGTCGAGCGCGATGGTCAAGGCTGCCAGGACAGTCTCCAATGGGGAGACGGCTCGAATGGAAGCGATCAACCAGACGACCGCCAGGACGAACACGACCAGCAGCGCGGCCATCATGAAGTAACCCGACGCCGTCCAGACTTTTCTCTCCGCAATCATGGCACCCTCCTTTCGGGATAGCAGAATGATATCACATCGATATCTTCGGTCAAGAGGAAATTCTCCCGCGGGAATTCTTTTCGCCCCCTCCCCGGCCGGCTGCGAACGAGAGGCGGCGGATGCCGATTCCGGGCAGGTCGATGACATCCTCCACCATCTGGCGGAGTGGCCGATCGGAAAGCCCCTCACGGTGACCCGCGTTCGAGGGACCGACCGGCGCGAGCTCGAGCTTCTTCCGTCGGAAGCCCGCTGACGCGGCTCGCCGGCCGGGCGAGCCACGCTTCCGGCACCTTCTTCTCCCGGGATCGCCCGGCTTTCCCGGGGCCGGGCTGCCCCGAGACCGGCCTCTCGCCGCCCGCCGCTTCCCATCCACGAGTTGCGTGCCGCGGAAATCGGAGCTATAACCCCGATTCCAGAGGAGGGGTGGATGAGGCTTCGTGGGCTGCTGGCCATCGAGAAGATAACGACCCGCAAGCGTCTTGCCCGGATGCTCTCCCGGCACGATGTCGAAGCGGTCCCTGTCTTTCATGAACGGGACTTCGAAACCCGCCTTTCGCTGGAGGATTTCGATCTCGCCGTCGTTCATCAGGCGATGTTCGGCGAGCGGCTGGAAGCGCTGGTGCGTTCCATCCGCCAGTTGCCGAACCGGCCCGATGTGATCGTTCTCGCGGAAAACGAGGACGCCTCCAGCCGCGCTTCCTGGATGGCGGCCGGAGCGTTGGCGGTTCTCGGGCTCGGCCTGGAAGACGAGCCCCTCGAAGAAGCCTTGGACGCCTTCATTCTCCGAAAACAGGAAGAGCGGTTGCGTCCCTTCCGCGTCGACCGGCCCGACAAGCGCTACCGGCTCGACGATTTCGCCATTGTCAGCCCGGCGATGAAGCGCTTCATCGAGATGGTGCGACGAATCGTTTCCTCGGAGAGCCCGCTTCTCATCGTCGGCGAAACCGGAGTCGGCAAGGAGCGGCTCGCGCGCGCCACGCACGCCGAAGGCCCGCGCGCGAACGGCCCGTTCATCGCGGTCAATTGCGCCGCGCTTCCGGAAAACCTCTTGGAGAGCGAGCTCTTCGGACACGAGCAAGGCGCGTTCACCGGAGCGACTCGTCAGAGGCGCGGCTACTTCGAGCTCGCTCACAAGGGCACGATTTTCCTCGATGAGATCGGAGATCTCCCGATCCACCTGCAGGCAAAGCTGCTTCGCGTCCTGGAGGATCGGATCGTGCAGCGGCTGGGCGGCGAGCGGCCGATCTCCGTCGATGTCCGCCTGATGGCGGCGGCCAACCGGGATTTGGAGGCCGAGATGCAGGCGGGCGCGTTCCGCCCGGATCTCTACTATCGGCTGGCGGTGGTCACCTTGACGATTCCTCCGCTGCGCGAGCGCCACGAAGACATCGGTCCCCTGACGGAGCATTTCCTGCGCTATTTCAGCGCCCACCTGGGCCAGCCGGTCAAGAGCATCCAGCCCAATGCCTTAGCGGCCTTGCACCGCCATCATTGGCCCGGCAATGTGCGCGAATTGATCAATGTCGTCGAGCGGGCGGTCTTGATCTGCTCGGGGTCCGAGATTACTGTGGGCGATCTGCCAAGGGCGATCACGGAGCAAAAGGCTATTGACCGGGAACGGAAGCCGTTGGACTCTTCCTACTCGGATGTCTGGTCGCGACGGGACCTGGGCTGGCAGCGCCGCCCCCTCGTGGAAGCGCGGCGGGACATGCTCGTTTCCTTTGAGCGGGCATATCTCACGCACCTTCTCAACGAGACCGGCGGAAGGATCGGAGAGACGGCGCGGTTGGCCGGCATCAACGCCCGTTCGCTGTATGACCTCATGAGGCGCCACGGGTTGAGAAAGGAGGATTTTCGCGGGGCGCAAGGAGGAAGGCCGAATCGGGCCGGAGTTGCCGAGATTGGCGCTGCATCGGGGGAGGAACCCCGATAATGGATGTATGGCCCTTGGGGTGCGGCGAAAAAAGTGCTTGCCAGGATGTAGCTTGGCGCGGATCCTTGCTCCTCGCTTGGTCTGGCACAGAGCGTGCATGGAGACGCGCGGGCATGCGCCCAAGATGGATAGGTGCATGCTGAAAAAAGTGGGGCCGTGTTCGGCCCCTATCTGCTAGTGGGAAACGAAAGGAGTTGGGAGCCATGAAGTGGACACTGATGGGGGTTGGCGTTCTGGTCGTGTTGTTGGCGTTTGCGGGTTGCGCGAAGGAGCCGACGGCGGAGATCACCGCCGTCCAGCAAGCAATCGAACAAGCCAAGACTGCTGAGGCGCAGGAGTACGCTCCTCGCTCCCTGGCGGCGGCAAACGACGCGTGGGCTGCGTTGCAGGCCGAGCTCGATGCGCAGAAGAAGAAGTTCGCTCTGTTCCGCTCCTACAAGCATGCCAAGGAGCTCGCCGCTGCCGCTCAGACTGCGGGTCAGCAGGCTGTGACCGATGCGGCCGCCGGCAAGGAGCGCGCTCGCCAGGAAGCGACTGATTTGATGGCGCAGGTGCGCACAGCGATCGAGGAAGCCCGCCAGATGATCGCGACTGCTCCGCGGGGCAAGGGTTCGTCCGCCGACATCAAGGCGCTCGAGAACGACCTCACCAGCGTCGAAGCTTCGCTTTCTGAAGTGGACGGCGTCTTCCAGACGGGCAAGTTCAACCAGGCCAAGGCGAAGGCTCAGGCTGCCCTGCAGTCGATCAACCGCATCAAGCAGGATGTCACGACCGCGATCGAGATGCAGACGAAGGGTCGCGCGGCCGTCAAGTAGGCACGCGGACTTTCTGCAGTTGACGAGACGGGGCGCGGAACTTCCGCGCCCCGTCCTCCAAGCGACCGGCCTCCGGAAAAGGATTTCACTGCACCATGCAGAACCAATGGCGCAGGAATTCGTCCTCACGAGTCTTCGACCATCGGCGCGTCTACCACAGGGGAAGAATCCGCAGGCATCGAAGGCGGCTGTGGGTCTATGCGATCCCCGTTCTTCTCGCCTTGCTCATCTTCTGGATTCTCAATCCCTGGTTGAACGGCTGGACGCGTGAACCTGTCGAAGCGCGCATGCGCGCCGTGCAGGCGATCGAAGAGGCGCGCGACACGGATGCGGCCCGCTGGGCGCCCGATTCCCTGCAAATCGCGGAAACCGCTTTGCGCACGGGGATCGGCGCAGAACGCATGCAGGCGGCGCGTCTCTTCTTCTGGCGCGATTTTCGTGAAGTCGAGGACCACTACCTGGCCGCCGCGCAGTTGGCTCGGCGTGCGGCCATTGCTGCCACGCTCCAGCGCGACGGCGCGCGCTTCGACGCCAATTGCGCCCTGGATCTCGCGAAGCGCGTGATCGGCGACGCCGAGCAGGTCGCCTCGGAAATGCCCTTTCCGCGCAGAGAGCGCTTCCTGTTGCAGCACGCGCGCACGCTCGTGAACGAAGCGGGGGTGCTGTTCGGGTCGACCGACTATCCCATGGCCGGTGAGCTGGCGACCCGGGCGTCGGTGGAAGCCAAGGAGGCATGCCGCGGCGTCTTGCCCCTGGCGCAACGCTTCATCGACCAGAACCAGGTGAACTGCTGGACGCGCTGGATCGACGAGACCGTTCGCTGGTCGCGGGCGAACGGACGCTCGGCGGTCATCGTCTACAAAGAGAAGAATCTCGTCGAGCTCTACCACGACGGCCGCCAAATCAAGCAGTACGCGGCCGACATGGGGCGAAACAGCATTTATCCCAAGTGCCAGTCGGGAGACGCCGCCACTCCGGAAGGCCGCTACCGCATCGTCTCGAAGAACACCGCGAGCAGATACTACAAGGCGCTCCTGCTCGATTACCCGAACTCGGACGACCGGGCGCGCTTCCGTGAGCAGCAGCGCAAGGGAGAGGTCCCGCGCTATGCGAGCCTGGGAAGCATGATCGAAATTCACGGGGAAGGCGGACGAGGACAGGACTGGACGCTCGGTTGCGTTGCGCTCAGCAATCGCGACATGAATGACCTCTTCTCCAGAGCGGAGGTCGGCACTCCGGTCACGATCGTCGGCGGCAACGGGCGCGACGGAACGTTTTCGGACCTCGCGCGTTCCTTGTTGCGTGGCAGTTTTGCGAAGGCTGACTAGTCCTACGTCCGAGCGCATTCAGCCAGGCAGGCCCAGCCCGGAAGGCAGGCGGCCGGGCGGGTCGCGCGCCGATTTTGGGCGCCGGGGCGGTGCAACCATGGCTTCCGGTCCGACGACAAGCACGCCAACGACGGCCGGATCGCCGTTTTCTCGCGCGGCGGCCTCGAAGGCGATGGCTACGAGGGCGCCCGCCTCGCGGACGAGCCCGGTCTCCTCCACGCCTGTTCCTGCATCGCTTCCGGGATCGGTCGAAGATCTCCTGCGCCAACGCCGGCGCGAGCGCAAGAAGACGCGCTGGCCGTTTGCGCTGTTCGCGATTCTCGCTGTGCTCTTGTTGGGCGGCGTGCTCCTCGCTCGGGCTTCGGGATACGGCTATCGGGCGCTGGACAAGAGCATGCGCAAGCCGTTGGAGGCCGCGTCGGCTCCCTTGCCCGCGGGATCCAAGCCCCTTCCCCCGGCCGAGCGCCTGGCCAAGCTCGAGCGCGACAACAAGCGGCTCGCGGCCGCCGTCGCCGATCGCGTTCCCGAAGGCCATTACCTGGTCATCGACCAGACGCACAATCGCATCTATCTCAAGAAACACAACCAGACGGAACTCGAGGGCATCTGCTCGGCGGGCGGCGGCGTAGTGCTCATCGAAAAGGGCGGCCGCAATCGCAAGTGGGTCTTCGACACGCCGCGCGGACAGTTCAAAGTGATGCAGCGACGAGAAAACCCCGTCTGGAAGAAGCCCGATTGGGCTTTCGTGGAAGAGGGCCAGCCGCTTCCCCGGCGTGAATCGGAACGATTCGAATACGGCATGCTGGGCGAATACGCCTTGAGCATCGGGGATGGCTACATGATCCACGGCACGCTCTACGAGCGGCTGCTGGGCAGAAGCGTGACCCACGGCTGCATTCGCGTGGGCAGGGACGATCTGCGCAAGATCTATGCGGCCGCCCCGCTGGGCACGCCGATCTACATTTTCTGATGATTCCACGCACCATGCGAAATCAGCTGCGCTTTCAGACGGTATCCCGGCACGTGCGAACTGCCCGGCGCGTTCGCATTTCCCGGCTGGCGCAAATCCAGCGGCTTGCGCTCGTCGTCCTCGTGTTGGCCTTTTTCACGCTCGCCGTCCAGGCGTCCCTCGGAAAGGCACAGGCGCCACGCCCATCGGGCGGCGGCACCTTCGCACAGAACCAGGAACGAAAGCGCTCCCCCGCTGCGGAGCCGGCGAAACAGCCCTCGAAGCAGCCGGCGAAGCCGTCCGCTCGTGACGCCGAGAAAAGCAAGCAGGAGGGCGAGCCGGCGCAGCCGCAGCCGGCTCCCAAGGAACTGGCGCAGAAGATCGGCACGCTCGAGATCCAGAACGATGCCCTGCGCAAGGAGCTCGATCTGTCGCAAGGCAAGGAATTCTACCTGCTCCTCGATCCCGTTTCTCGCGCGCTGAAGTTGATGCTCGGCGGAGTGATGCTTCAGCAGTATCCCCTGCTTCAGATGAAGGCAGGTGGGTATCGCAGCCCGCTTGCGCGGGCCGAACTTCCGGACCTGTCAGGCTTCCTCGCCTCCGAGGGAACGCTCGATCCGCCCCGTGAACTCGAGCGCTTCGAGCTCGTCGTGGATGTAGCCTCGGAAGAGCCGCCCCCCGAAGTCCCCATTCCTCCCCCGCCGGAGGAACGCTTCTTCGTCCCCAACCGGTACTGGATCCGTTTCGCGGGCCAGGTGTCCATCGAAATCCGGTCCAAAGACGAGAAGGCCCCACGCAATTTCAAGAGCTTCATCTTCGAGCACATCACGCAGCCGATCCGCTGGAGGCTCGAGGACTTCCGCTCCGAGAAGAAGGACTCGCTGCGCGTGATGCTGCGCATGTCGCGCGAAGACGCCGCCTCGTTGTATCGCGTGCTTCCGCCCGACACCAAGCTTCTGATCCTGCCGGCGTCATGATTCGCGCGAGCGCGACGCGCCGATTCGCCTTCCCTCCCGCGTTGCCGGCAGGCCGCGACTTCGATGTCGTCGGAATCGGCGCGAACGCGGCCGACCACTTGCTCACGGTTCCTCATTTCCCGCAACCGGGCGAGAAAGTGCGCTTTCGCCGCCACGCCTATCAGGGCGGCGGGCAGACCGCGACCGCGATGGTCGCCGTCGCGCGGCTCGGATATCGCGCCTGCTATTTGGGGGCGGTCGGCGACGACGCCGATGGCACGGCCAATCTGGCAGGTTTGCGAGCAGAGGGCGTCGATGTCTCCGGGGTGCGCGTTCGCCCGGGAGAACAGACCCAGCGCGCCTTCATCCTCGTCGACGAAGCGACCGGAGAGCGCACCATCGTGTGGGGGCGAAGCGATGGACTGATCCTGCAACCCGACGAAGTCGACGAACAAGCCATTGCCCGCGGCCGCCTGCTGCACGCGGATGCGCAGCAGCCGCTGACCGCCTGGCGGGCGGCGCAGGCGGCCCATCAAGCCGCGATGCCCGTTCTCGCCGATCTCGAAGTCATGCGCCCGGGACTCGAATCCTTCCTTCCGCTGGTCGATTTCCTGATCGTCGACGAGATGTTTCCCGCGCGCGCGACGGGCTCCGCTGATCTCGCCGAGGCGGCCCGCATTCTCGAAGAGCGCAGCGGGGCGCTCGTCATCGTGACGCTCGGATCGAAGGGCGCGGTCGCACGCGTGGAAGGACGGCTTCAGCTCTTTCCCGCCTTCGCCGTATCCGCCGTCGACACGACCGGAGCGGGCGATGTCTTTCACGGCGCCTTCGCGGTCGCGCTTCTGCGCGGCCTGCCGCTGCCCGAGGCCATCGATTTCAGCCACGCGGTAGCGGCGATGAAATGCCTGCATCAAGGCGGGCGCTCCGGAATTCCGCGCGGCATCGAAGCGGTCGAGCGCTTTCGGCGCGAGGCGCAGAGAGCGGACCGGCTCTGAGACGAATTCCGCCGCGCGCGTGCAAGGCCCGCTCATTCCGGCTTCAGGATCACGCCCAGGCCGCGCCTGCCGTCGACCGTCACCTGCAAGGGCCGGTCGAAGGCGAGGTGGCGCACATGCTCGCTTTCCCATGCGGCGGGCTGCGCTTCCAGCCAGGCGCGATCGAGGTGCGCATGCGGGTCGCAGGAATCGAGAGTGAAGTAGCCGATGCCGAGCGAAGTGATGTTCTGGAAGAAGTGCGTGCCTTGTGAAGGGGCCACCTTCATGTCCTGCATCTCGTCCTCGACGATGCAGCGCGCGTGCGAGATCTGCGCCCACGCCACGGGAATCCCGAGCCAGGGGTCCGCGCTTCCCCACCGGCCGGGCCCGATCAGGATGTACGATCGGCCCGCTTCGCGCAGGCGCGCGTTCGCCCTTCCGACTTCGCCCGCGATGTCGCGCGTGCGCGCGCGGTCGAAGTTCTGCGCGCGCACATAGACGAGATCGGCCAGGCTCTGCCGCCCATGGCCCAGCGCGCCGCCCGAAACGCAGATCGCCCGACGAGGATCGAACCCTTCGACCTCCAGATCCTCCACCGCGCTTCCCGGCACGAGCGGCCGCACTTGCAGGAAGGCGAACTCCTGCCGGCCACCCGCCGCCTGGAGCATGCCGCGAGTGCGCTCGGGCTGCGCTCCGTCCCCGTTGAGACCGAGCTGCGCTTTGCCGCCGCAGGGCCCGGCGTGCGCTCCGCCGGCATCGGCCCCGGGGTGCAGCACGACCGCGAATTCGATCTCGACATCGCACCCGAATCCCGCCTTGCCCACTTCTCCGAGAAAGGCGAGAACATCCGGCAGGGGAAACGCGCGCCCCGAGAGAAGCCCGGCCATCGTCACGAGCTTGATTCCCGGGCGGTGGACGCCTTCGTAAACGACATCGTTCTCGGGCGAATAGACTGAACCGACTGGGTCGAGAGTGCCGTGAGAGGCGGCCGTCTCGAGATCCAGGGAGACGATGTTGTCCTCTTCGGGCTTCGGCGAGGGCGCGGGCCGGTCGAGGTCGAGCGCGAAGAAGGAACGCTGCGCATTCGCCAGCGTCTCGGCCGTGCTCGAGAACTGGTACAGGCGTTGAGGCGCGGCCGGCGAGAAGCGCACGCAGCGGCCGCCCTGCACCACCGTGCGGCCGAGACCCAAGGCGACCGAGGCGATCCCGTCCGCGGCCTGCATTCCTTCCACCGGATAATGATTGAAGGTGCGAAAGACACCGGCCACATCGGGATACAAGTGCGAGCCGTGCGGCCGGGCGGCGATTCTCTGGATCACGACCGCCATCTTCTCCTCTTCGAGACGATGCGGGGTCGACTCGATGTAGCTTCTTGCGTTGGCCGAATAGGTGGAGGCGTACACGAGGCGGATGGCGCGGCTCAAGGCCTCGAGGCGAATGTCGAGATCGGGATCGCGGTTGGGCAGCATGTAGGTTTCGTAGATGCCGGCGAAGGGTTGGTGCGACGAGTCTTCAAGCAGGCTCGAGGAACGCACCGCGATCGGGTAGCGCACCTGCTCCAGAAACGAGCGCAGCGCGAGGCGCGTCTCCTCGGGCAATTCGGCGGCGAGGAACGCTGCCCGCACCTTCGATTCGTCCTCCGCCTGCAACGCGAGCACGCTCAATCGGGATGACTCCATGAACCGCTCGAAGATGTCGGTCGCGAGCACGGCGGTCGAGGGAACGGTGATGCACACGCCCGGAATGCGGTTGGCGATGGCGTAGCCGTCGAGAAGCGAGTGGAAGAAGGCCAGCCCGCGTCCCTTGCCGCCGAGAGAGCCGTTGCCGATGCGGGTGAAGGCATTGCCGCCGCGAAATGTGCTCGGCGAGAAGCGAGCCACGAGACCCGCTTGCGACCGGTCGACCTGGGCTTCGAGGACCTCCAGCAGATAGGCGCGCAACGCGTCCGCCGAGGCGAACTCGTCGCACGTGCGCGGGCGCAGGGCGCGTGCGCAGTCGAATTCGGTGCGCGCCATGAGCCAGGTGGAGAAATCGTTTCGAGCGGCGTGGTAGAGGAGCGAGTCGTCGGGAATCGTGCGCAGGCGATCGACGAGGGCGGGCAAGTTGCGCGCGGTCGCGATCAGCGAGCCATCGGGGCGGCGAAAGAGGAAATCTCCGAAGCCCAGGTAGGTGCGCAGGAAATCGCGCAGCTTGTGCAGCAGCGTTTCGGAGTTCTTGTCGATGAAACCCGCGCCCACCGCCACCGCCGCCGCTTCGTTGACCGCCTCCGAAGACTGCATCAGCACCGGGATCATCGGGTCGGCCGCGCGCACGATGCGCAGGAAGGCTGCCCCCGCGCCCGCATCGACGCGTCCCTCGCGCGGAAAGCGGGCGTCGGCGATGACGCCGAGAATGTGATCGCGATGCCGTTCGAAGAGCGCCTGGCCTTCTTCGAAGGTGGTCGCCAGCAGGATCTTCGGCCGCGCCCGCATGCGCAGCAGTTGCTCCATCCGGGTGACTCCATCGGCCATGAGCTCCTGGGTCTGCTTGACGATCTCGGTGTAGAGCAGCGGTAGATACGCGGAGATGAAGCGCACCGAATCCTCGACGAGAAGAATGCTCTTCACGCCGGCGGCCTCCGCATCGTGTGCCGCGTTGGCGCGATCCTCGACGAGCTTGATCATGGCGAGCATCAGGCGCGCGTCTCCCTGCCACAGGAAGATCCGGTCGACGGCGTCGAGACCTGCCCGGGTCTGCAGCTGACCCAGCTCGTGCGCGTCGTAGGCGAGAATCACGACCGGCAGAGCGGATGCGATCGCTTTCATCCGGCGGCTGAACTCGAGCACATCCATGCCGCCGATGCGCGGCATCGAAATCACCAGGTCGAAGCGACTCTCCCCCACTCGCCGGATGGCATCTTCCGCGGTGGAGACGCGCTCGATCGCGGGGGCATAGCTCAAGTTCAAATCGAGATACTCGGAAACGAGCATCTCGCCCAGATGGCCTTCTTCCTGAAAGATGAAGGAATCGTACAGGCTGGAGACGAGCAGGATATTTCGCACCCGCCAGGGCATCAAGGCGGAGAAGGAGATCCGCCGGCTGGGAGTCGGCTCGGCGATATCTTCGAGCGATCGCGTGTTCACCGCCTGGTTCCTTCTCGCACGTTGAAAACGAAGCGACACTCTACCACGGCTCCGGTGAGGCGGATACGAAGATCCACGCGGCGCCCGGCAGCCCCAGCGTCCACGGCCGGAGCCATGCCCCATCCGGAGCGCTCTGGGAGCACGCCCGCCTTCATCAGGCTCTCGGTCCGGCGCGGAACTCGGCTGCGATCTCTTCGCGGGCGCGAGACGACCGAGGTGGAAGCTCCGCTTTCCATCCTGTATATATTTTCCTTCGTGACCCCGGTTTGGAGCGGGAGGTCCGGATCGTCCCGCTGATTGAGCGGACCTCGCCTGGACCTCCGCCCGCGAATGCCGGCCCTCGACTCGCCCGGATCGAGCGTGAAAGGAGGAGCGTGGTGCAGCCTGATCGACGGCACGCGAAGAATGGTCGAGAGGCGGATCGGCCCGGCCGCCACCGCCATCGCCCTCTATCCGGCGCGCTTCTCTCCATCCTGCTCGCGGCGATCGCCGCAAGCGCGGCTTCGGCGCAGGAAGGAAGCCTCTTCATCGATGCCTCCGCAAGCGGCATCGTCCGCCTGGAGCACGAGACCGAATGGGTTGCCGCATTTGCGCTGGACGCGGGCGGCACGCTTCTTGGGCCGCTTCCGGCAGGGCAATACCGGCTCTTCTTCCTTCCTTCCGCCCCGGTCTCGTTGGATCAAACCACCGGAACCGGCGGGACCGCATCATCGCAGGCACGCGGCGGACTCTCGGCGATCGTCGCGGACACCGAGCGCGATGAGGGCCTGGGCACCGTGCAGGTCTGGGACGGAGTCACGAGCCGGATTCGCATCGACGCGCAAGCGCACGCGCTGCGGCAATGGGAAGGGCCGGAAGATGCAAGCGGGGCGACCTTGCTCGTGCCTGCTTCCATTCTCGATGCCCTGCCCGGCGAGCCGGCTGAGGTTCTGGCGGCCTTGGACACGTATGTGCGCACGCGCCCCGGAATGGAAAGCGACGGCCTGCCCGCCGTCGCGCGCGCGGAGCGGCGCGAACTTGCCCCGGGAGTGGGAGGCGTGGCAGGCGCGGCGAGCGCGACCCTGACCCCGCGCTTCGCGAGCGGGGCCCGCTGGAGCCTCGTCACGGGAACGACCGATATCCGCGGTCTCGACCTCCCGCTTTCGAACGACCAGCCGCCCTTTCACTTCACCCTCGGCGCGCACGGGAGCCGTCATGAAGACGCGATTCTCACCGGGCACGCGCGGCTCGATCCGCGCACCTATCTGGGCGTTCCGGCGGGCGGGCATTTCTGGCTGCGCAGCGCGTTTCTCGGCAATGCGGCCCCGAGCGCCGTGGGCGACCGCATGCTCGATCACAATTCCGCGAATGTTCTCGATCTGATCGCCCGCATCGACATCGGATCTCCGTTCGCCGGCGCGCTTCTCGGAACCGGCGGCGGGGGACGAACGAGCGAGCACGGCGGGCGCGCGCTCGACGGCGACGCCGTCCAGGCGATGGCCGCCGATGGGGCCGATGAACGCCGCCCGCGCTCGTGGGGCCTCGCTTTGCGGCTCGCCGCCACCGGCTATGAGCGCGATCACTACCTGCAAGTGTATCGCCGCGATCTCACCCACGCGCCCTTCGAGCAAACGGCCTTCCTGCGTGGCGAGGGCGAATGGACCCAGCGTTTGGGCGCCCGCACGCGCGGACGCCTGTCTCTCGGTTACGAAAGCTATACGAATTCCTTCAGCGATGGAAAATTCGAGCGCGATTTGCGTTCGTACTACATGCCGGGCGGCAATGCAGGCGCGGATGAGAGCGGCTTGTATTGGGAAGGGCCCGCGGGACCGCTGGTCGAAGGACATGTCTACGACTACTATCGCTGGCATTCGGACCGCGAGTTGCGCGCGGCGGCAGGCCTCGAGCTCGCGCGCGGCCACACGACCCGCATCGAAGCGGCGCTCGAAGCAAGCCGGCTCACCTACCGGCGCTTCGAGGACTTCTCGCCCACCGCGTTCAGCGATTTCGAAAGCGGCGGATCTCTGCGCAATTCGCTGCTGATCGGGTATGACGCAAGCCGGGGCAAGCCTTCCGACCAACCCTTCGAGCCCGGACGCGCCTGGACGGCCCGCTTCTTCACCCGCATGGAAAGCTCGCCCCGCGCGCACCTGCGCTTGGAGATGGCCGCGGGCGCGCGCCTGTTCTCGTCGGGGGATTCGGCCTTGGCATCTCTCGCGCATCCGTACGGCAACGATTTCGACTTCGATGCCGGCGACTGGGAAGCGCCGGTGTGGCATCTGCGGCCGGAAGCGCGCCTGGCGCTTGCGCGCCGCAATCCCGGGAGCGCGGACGGAGCCGCGCAGCGCGGATTCGAATGGTGGGCGATCGCCTTTCAGCGGGCCATGCTTCCGCCTCTCGAAACGCTCTATTCGCCGCGCGCCTATCTCGCCATGTCTCGTCCCGAAGGCGTGATGGGCAATCCCGCGCTGGCCCCCGAACGCGAAACCGGCGGCGAAGCGGGGATCGCCGTTCCCTTCGGACTTCTGCCTGCGGGGAGATTGTCCTTCACGGGATATGCATCCCGGTTGGCCGATGCCCTCACCGTGGAAGCCGCGCAAGTCGGGCCGCTGCAGGGCTGGTACGGCGGCGACTGGGTGCCGGTCTACGACAACGGCGGCACGCTCACCCAGTACGGCTTGCATGCCGAGGCGCTCACTCAATCGGCCGGGGGCCGCTTCTGGGCGCGCCTCTCCTACGATTTGAGCCGCACGCAAAGCGACCGCTACGAACCGCCGCTCCTCGATCTTCGCTGGCTCTTTCCGAATCGCGCTCCCGGCGAGTACGAGAGCGAGGGATATGCGGGCCCGCTGGGAGGAATCACCGACGAACTGCTCGGCGATCCGCAATCGGCGGGATCGCGCCGGCCGTCGAATCTCGACCGCGAGCATCGGCTCAGCCTGGCTGCGGTCGCGCGGCCGGCATGGAAATCCGGGTGGTTGAAAGACTGGTCGATCGGCGTGGTCGGCCGCCTCGAGACGGGCAGGCCCTTCACCGTCGTTTTCGTCTACCCGGCCGGCGTTCCCCCAAGCGAGATCGTGGATCTGCGCGGGCCCGACGACGACGCCTGGGAACAGGTCAACGCCCGGCTCGAGCCGAACGACAGCCGGATGCCGCTCGAGGCCAGCGTCGATCTCGCCCTCAGCCGCGAGTTCTTCGTGCGCGGCCGCTCGCTGCGCGTGGGTCTGGAAGCGTTGAATCTGTTCGCGCGGAAGAATCCGGTGGCCGTGTATCGCGCCACCGGAGAGCCGGACGACGACGGCTGCGAGGAGTTCGGCTGTCTCGAGGGCGAGAACGCGGATGTGACGGAGGCAGCGTACGCTGAACGGATTCTCGATCCCGCGCTCTACGACGTTCCGCTGCTCGTGCGCGGCTGGGTCCGTTTCGAGATCTTCTGACGTATGCGCGATTCAGCGAGCGAGGAAAGCGGCGTGGCCGGGAAGAGGATGGAGAGCGAGCGCGTGCGAAGCGATCTCTCCGCGCGCATCGACGGCCTGCTTCCGCTCGTCTCGCGTCCGGGACGCTATCTCGACTCCGAGATCAACGCCTTCCATCCCGACTGGGACCCCGCGCGCATCAAGTGGCTGCTCGTGCTTCCCGATGTCTACGAAATCGGGATGAGCCATCAAGGGCTGCGCATTCTCTACGACTTGTTGAATCGCGCGCCGGCGAGCCTGGCGGAACGCGCCTTCGCTCCCTGGCCGGACATGGAAGACCGCATGCGCCTCGCCGGCATTCCCTTCTTTTCGCTCGAGAGCCGCCGGCCCGCGCGCGACTTCGATGTGATCGGCTTCTCGCTCCCCTACGAGCTGCTCGCGACCAATGTGTTGAACCTGCTCTCGCTTTCGAACATTCCTGTGCGCGCGGAGGATCGCGCCGAAGAAGATCCGTTGATCGCCGCGGGCGGTCCGGCGGTCGCCAATCCCGAACCGCTCGCCGATTTCGTCGACTTCTTCCTGATCGGCGACGGCGAGGAAGCGGTCGGCGAACTGAGCCGCGCGCTCGCTTCCGTGCGCGGCCGCGCGCGCAAGGATCGCTTGCGCGCATTGGCCGGCATCCGCGGCGTGTATGTGCCGCGCTTCTATCTCCCCGGCCCAGCCGGTGCCCGCGTTCCGCCCGAGCGCGCGCACGAGGGCCCCTTGCCGCTTCGCCCTCTGGAGGGCGCGCCCTTCCCCGTGCAGCGCGCGTATGTGACCGAGCTGCGCGCCGAGCACTATCCGCGCGCGCCGCTGATCCCCGCCATCGAGGCGGTGCAGGATCGCCTGACGCTCGAGATCCAGCGCGGCTGCACGCAGGGGTGCCGCTTCTGCCAGGCGGGAATCTTCTATCGCCCCATGCGGGAGCGGCCGGTGGAGGACCTCATCGATCTGGCCGCGAGCGGCCTCGCCTCGTCGGGCTGGGATGAAATCAGCCTCTCCTCGCTCTCGAGCGCCGACTATTCACAGATCCTCCCGCTCGCGCGCGCGCTCAGCGAGCGGCTGAGACCTTTGCGCGCCGGGTTGAGCCTCTCTTCCTTGCGCGTCGACACCTTCAGCGTCGAGCTGGCCGAGCTCGTCTCCCGCGTGCGCAAGACCGGGCTCACCTTCGCGCCGGAGGCGGGGACGCAACGGTTGCGCGACGCGATCAACAAGCGCGTGAGCGAGGAGGACCTGACGGCGGTAGTGGGCGCCGCCTACGAGCGCGGCTGGCAACGCGTCAAGCTGTACTTCATGGTCGGCCTTCCCACCGAGACGGACGAGGACCTCGACGGCATCGCGCACGCCGTCTCGCAGCTGCGCGCGATCGGGCGCCGGCACGGGCCTTCGCGCGGAGTGACGGTGAGCGTGAGCCCCTTCGTTCCCAAGGCGCACACGCCCTTTCAATGGGAAGCCTTCGCGGGGCGCGACGAAATCCGCCGGAGGATCGCCTATCTCAGCGCGCGGGCTCACAGCCGCTGGACGCCGGTCAAGAGCCACGATCCGGATCTCTCCTTCGTGGAGGCGTTGCTCGCGCGCGGCGGGCGGCCGATGGGACGCGTGATCCAGCGCGTGTGGAAGGCGGGCGGCCGCTTCGAAGGCTGGACCGAACACTTCTCGATTGCGCGCTGGGAGACGGCGCTGCGCGAGGAGGGCATCGATCCGGACGCGGCCACCGGCGCGCGCGATCCCGCCGCGCCTCTGCCGTGGGACCACATCGACCTCGGCGTGCGGCGCGACTGGCTGCTCGCCGAACGCGAGCGCGGACGGCGCGGCGAGACGACCGAGGACTGCCGCTCGGGCGCTTGTCATGCGTGCGGATTGAGCGGGCCGGGCGATCGCCGGCTCGCACACGCGATCGAGCCGGAGCGCTGGCGCGCGCTCGGCGAGCGACTCACGCAGGCGCTCGCGACGCTCGAGACCCCCGTGGACGAGCCGCGCCTGCGAATGCGCATGCGCTACGAGAAGCGCGCCAACACGCGCTTTCTCTCCCACCTCGAGACGGGCCGCCTGCTCACGCGCTTGTTGCGCATGGCGCGCTGGCCGCTGGGCTATACCCAGGGCCACAATCCGCATCCGCGGGTCGCCTTCGCTCCGCCGTTGCCGCTGGGAGTGGAAGGCCGGCAGGAATTGATCGACCTCCACCTGACCCGCGCGCCTTCCGATCGCGAATGGCAGGCGCTGTGCGAGCTCGCTCCGCCGGGACTGCTCTTCCTGGGAATGGATGCGGTCCCGCGCGAGAAGAGCAGTCTCTCGGTGGAAGCGGCCTTCGCCCGCTATTGCGCGCTTCTACCCGCCGACCTCGCCCGCCGGGCGCGCGCGGAGCGGAGAATCGAGCAGTTCGAGGAAGCGGGAGCGGTCCCGTTCGTGAAGCCCGGCAAGGCGCGCTCGCGAACGGTGGATTTGAAACGCGCGGTCGAACGAATCGCGTGGGAGCCGTGCGAGGAAGAAGGCGCATGGCGGGATGGCGGGCCATGCGGCGAGAGTCGCAGGGCGCGCGCGGAAGGCGAACGGCTGGGCTTCACGCTCCGCCTGCAGGAACCTTCGGGGCACGCGATCGGACCGCTTCCCTTCCTGAGCGAGCTTCTCAAGCTCTCTCCCGAAGAGCTCGCCCGCTGCCTCGTCACGCGGCTGCAATTCCTGGACGCGGACCAGAGAGGGATCTGACCGGCCGCACGCGGAGAAGCGCCGCGATTCCCCCGCTCAGGCGATGCCCATCTCGATTCCGCGCGCGCCGATCGCGATCGGCACCCACTCGAGCGGGTGATCGGCCCTTTCCATCTTCAGGATGCGGATCTCGCGCCGTCCCCCCTGGATGCGGAACTGCAGGATGTTGTGAGCCGCTTTCAAGCTGAGCGACCAGTTCTTGTAGCCTTCCACATCCATCTGCGTCGCCGTCACGATTTCCAGCAGCGTGGTCGTGCTTTGGGAGACCCAGTGGACCAACCAGTCGGCAATCGGGACCATCTGCGCGGCGGTCTGCAGCGAGAAGATCGCCTGGGAATGATCGCCCGACACGAAGCGGGTCACGCCGGCGTTGCTCAAACGCTGGGTCGCTTCGCGCATGGCGCCCAAGTCGTTCGCTTGGAAGTGCTCGGCCTCGGCCGGCTCGCTCGCTTCACGCGCCGGCGCTCGCTCGGGGCCCTCGAAGCGCGGAAAGCTCTGCAGAGCGATCATGCGCCCTTCGGCCTCGTGGGCGGAGAGGTCCCAGCCGAAGCTGTGAAAGTAGCGGCGTACTTGCGTGAAGGGCCGGTCGGCGGCATTCCACGCCACCCGTTCGCCCGCGCTCAACCCCGTCCAGAGGAACTGCATCGCGAAGACGCTCTTGCCCGTGCCCGGCGGTCCGTAGAGGATCGTCCGGCTGCCCTTGGGGATCCCGCCGCCGGTGGCCGCGTCGAAACCGGCGATGCCCGTCCTGGCGAATTCGGTGGCCACGCCTCCGCTCCTTTCGTCGCTCCTTCGATCGGGCGCTTCCGTCGCGTCCGGGTTCTCCCGCGTCCTGTCAGGGCAGGAACGAACGCACATTCTTCAGCTTGTTGGGCAGATACTCTTCCATCACATAGTTCAGCCCCCATTTCGCGAGGGCCTGCTGCTCGGCGCGCACTCCCATCTTGAGGAGCATCTCGAGCGCCTTGCGCCAGGCGCGATGCTCGAGGAAGAAGGGATCGTTCTTGAGCGCATCGCGCGCGCGCTTGATGTCGACTTCCTTCAGCGGATGGGTGGGCAGCTTGTACTCGACGATGTCTTCCGGGGTCACGCCCAGGTAGCTCGCCCCGGGCACGCAGAAGAACTGGTTGATGTGGGCCGCGTTTCCGCTTCCCACCTTCAGCGTCCGATAGATGTTGGAGATCCCGTAGGGATCGCAGTCGACGAAGGCGTACACGGGAATGCGCGCCTCCTCCGACAGGCGGCGGATGAAGCGGCGCGTCGAGCGGGTGGGCACGCCGCTCATGCTCACCAGAATGCAGCCCGCCTTCTTCCAGAACTTGTGGCTCTGCAGCCGCTGGAACATGCCGCCCGTCTCGATCGCGAGGATGAACTTGGCGCCGGTCTCGAACGAGAGATGCTCGACCGAGCTCGGAATCGAGTACGCCCCCGAGCCGAAGCGCGTGCAATCGATCCGCTCCATGTCGCCCGTTTCGATGTCCGGATCGAAGACGATCAGCTCGCCCGCCACCGCGCCGCCGTGCTCGTCGGGAATGAAGCGCAGCTGCTCGCGATTGACCGCATTGACCGAGAACAAGGCTTCGATGTCGTCCATGACCGTGTCCGATTCGGTCTGGTCCTGGAACATCGCCGCGCCCCAGTTCTTCGATTGATAGTACGCGTCTCGCTTGGTGGCGAAGTCGTTGGTTTCGACCAGCTGCTTCGACAGGCTCATCATGCGCAGCGTCTGCGCGAAGGCCTTGACCGTGTTCACCGTCAGGGTGCGCACCTTCTTCTGCCGCCCGATCTCGAAGTAGCCCTTGTCCTCCGAGTAGATGACATTGCCGAGCGCGCGCACCGGGAAGCGCAGGTCGGGTTTGCCCTGCTTCAAGATGCGGGTGTTCACCTCGGCCGCGGTGGAGCGAATGAGCTCGACGGTGTGTTTGTCGGTGGCCGCATTCTTCTTGCGGACGCCGCCGAGCTGGGTTTTCGAAAGCGACTTGGGCATTCCCTGTTCCTCCTGATGCGGGCCGGTGGCGGCGCTTCCGCGGCGGCCGGTCACGGCCTGCATGCTCGCGTCCGGCGAACGACCGCCTGGCCTGCCGGTCTACATCCTCCGGCTGCGCTCGAGCGTTTCGGTGAGCACCGCGACCGTCTTCTCGCGTTCCTTGTCGCTCAGGTTCAGAATCTCCTGCAGCGCGATGCCGATGTGCGGAATGTACTTCTGGATGTACGAGCGCTTCTTCTCCTCGTCCGCCACCCGCCGGCTGCGCCCGATGTGGCCGCCCAGGCGGCGGCCGCATTCCTGCAGGGCGAGACGGATCTCGTGCAGGATTTCGGGATAGTGGGCGACCGCTTCCTTGCTTTCGGAAGTGAAGGGCACCCAGACCGACGCGATGTGAATCACGAGCACGAGGGGCCCGGTCGGCAGCGCTCCCCGGCTTTGCGAGATCCTGTAATTGCGCCAGGGAAGATCGACGACCGCCTTGGTCATGGCGCAGGCGCTGCGCTGGTACTGCAACGGCACCCGGTTGGCGTAGCGGTAGACATCCGCGAGACCGTCCTCCGGCAGACCGCCTCCATAGGCGAGCGCGACCTCGATCTGGAAAGGATTGCCGCGATAGACCGCCGGCGGTCGCGTCACCGATGTGTAGAAGTGCGCCTCGGGCACGCGCTGGCGAAGCGCGGCCAGCAACAGGTTCTCTCCGATGGGAGAAAGGCAGTCGGTCGGCGGCGCCATGATCTTCACGCGCCCGAGCGCGGTGTGAATCGCTTCGCAGTCGCGCACGGAGATGCGCCGGGGAGGCGTTTCGGGGGTAGTCTTCAAACCCGCCGCGGCGGTTTCCTTCATCAAGTCGGTAATCACCTTTTCGCCGACCCGCGAGAATTCCTCTTTCAGGAACGAGCGCAAGGTGCGCGCGGAGCCGTTCTGCATCATCTTCAGGAAAATGCCGAGCTCCACGCCGTGCGGATGGGGTTTGATCGCCTTCGGTTGCCGGGGCGCCTCTTCCGTCGCGCGAGCGTATACGAGCTCGGCCGGCTTGCCATTCTCGCCCGGGAATTGATAGCGGATGGTGGCGTGGGGATTGGCCACCGCCACCTGAAGAAGGTAGCCGTCGATGGAATGGCGGCCCTTCTTGTAGAGGCCTTGAAGGGTGATGGCCACGCGCGTGCCATGCGGGCGGTCCCACTCGACGGTCGTGTCAACGAGCGTGTCGGGCGTGTTCTTCTCGGTGTTGATCACGAGTTCAAAGTGATGCGCTGGCCGATCGCTTCCCGCTCGCGAGGTGATCACGACCGGCTTTCCGGTGGTCAAGAGCCCGTACATTCCGGCGGCCGAAATGCCGATGCCTTGCTGGCCGCGCGATTGCTTCAAGGCATGAAACTTGGAACCGTACAGCAGCTTGCCAAAGATCTTCGGGATCTGGGCGCGGACGATTCCGGGCCCATTGTCCTCGACGGTCACGCAAAAGCGCTCTTCCTCGAGTTGTTCCAGCGAAACGAGGATTTCAGGCAGGATGCCCGCTTCATCGCAAGCATCGAGAGCGTTGTCCACCGCTTCCTTCACCGTCGTCAAGAGAGCCTTGGCGGGGTTGTCAAAGCCGAGCAGGTGGCGGTTCTTTGCAAAGAACTCGGCGATGGAAATGTCCCGTTGCTTGCTCGCCATCGCTTGGGCGATGTCGCCCCCGACGGGACGGCGCGGCGGCGCCGCCTTGGCGGCCTGATCAAGCTCGGCCGCCTTCTCTTGCTTCTGGGCTTTCTCCTGCTTCCCGGTCTTCCGGGTCTTCCTGGTTTTCGGGGCTTTCGCCATTTCCTCCCGCTCGCCGATCATCTCGGTCTCTTCGTTGTCCTGGATGCTGCGTTTCTTCCCTTTGGAAACCTCCGTGACCTTTGCGCCCTTTCTCGTTCGCACCGCCGGGCCTGTCTGGGCCTCCGCCTGATCGCTGCCCGGCCGGGGTTGCTTGCCTTCCTTTTCTTCCGTCGGAGTCAACACGGCCGCTTTCGAGAACAAATCAACATCATATCGCTCCGCCGGAGACGCGAGGCTGGGGGATTCCCCGATGCGCGGTTCCCTTTTCTGCTCGGGAGCGACGGCCGGCGCCTCCGCAACAGTCGCGCGGGCCATGAAGGGCACTTCCAATTGCCCGTTCAACCGCTCCTCCTTCCGTTTTCTCATCCTGCTCCTCCTTCGCTGGCGTCGCGCCATTCTAGGAGGTCGGCATCCGCTTACCAGGAAAATCTGCCATGGTTTCGTCTCAACGCCGCCCGTCTGCATCCCCACCCGGCTCCTTTGCCGAAGCCGAATCCCAGCTGAAATCCCCCGGAATCGATGAAAATCGAGGGAAGCGTCCGGAGCGAAAGCGATCGGCCCTTGCATACATCCCAGCCGCAGTGCTCGCACGCTTTCCGCGGCGGCAGGCAAGCGCATGGACTGGCAGACCTACGCGAATGTCGAAGCGATCCACGGCCACATGCAGGTCCGATGATTGCGTCCGTCTTCTTGGATGGGACACGGATTCCTCGGACCTCGTCTCCCTCTGCGAAATGACCTGGCCATGCGCCACGCAGCTGGAGACGAAGCGCGTCGCTGCGCCTCATTCATACAAAAGCGACAACCGCGCGTTGATCAAGTCGAGACATCCGGGTCATCCCCGCCTTCCGCAGAATATAGGCAACTCGACCGCTCACCCCGTGTTAAAAGGAGCGTTCCCGCAGGTTGGGGTTGACAGATTTGCGGGACTTGCGTAGGGTAGCGCGTTGTGCACACGGGGCAAGCGCCGTACGCAGTCTGCACAACCGATGTAAAGGCGGTAACGATGGTTCCCTGTTGGGGGAAAGCGGCGCCTAAACGCAAGGAGTGAGCCATGGCAGTCAGAAGAAAGAAGACCGGCAAGACGATGTCGAAGACCGCTCGGATGGCGCGCGAACGGGCGATCATTCACGACCTGCATAATGGCGGGATGACCTATCGCCAGATCGCGAACAAGCACAAGGTTTCGCTTCCCACCGTGAATGCCAAGGCCCGGAAGGCGGGCATCAGCCGCCGTCCGCGCGCCGGGGCCAAGGCGAAGATCGCGCAGGCTCCGGTGCTCGCCGCGCGCATGCGTGGCCGCAAGCGCGGCTATCGGACCGCCACGCGCGGGACGATCAAGACCGCTGCGGTCGGCCGCCAGACGCACAACTTCAGCGAGCAGTTCCGCTGCCTGATCATGCAGTACTATCCGAACATGCCGCTCGCCCGTTTCGAGCAGCTGAGCGTCATGATTCGCCGGGCGATCGTCTAGCCGCCGGCTCCGGCGGAGACGCGATCGCGGATCTCCATCGATCTCTTCGGAGACAAGGGGCGGGGGCGCATCATGCTCCCCCGCCTTCTTGTCGGCATCCCGCATCTTCGGCCCACGACCAGGAGCCTCCCCTCCCTCCCTGCGCCTGGACCTCGGTCGCGCTTCTTGACCCTTCCCGGCTCCTGGTTTATCCTCCCTTGCTCTTGTGTTTCTTCATCGGGCCGCACTCTCTCTCGGAAGATCTTCGAGCGGGATCCGTGAGGATGCATCCAGGGGAGGTCTGGAAGGGATGGAACGCGTCGAAGAGGGCCAGCCTGCCCTCGACCCGGCCTTGCAGCATACCGGAATTCTCTTCAGCGGCATTCAACCCAGCGGAGAGATCCACATCGGCAACTACTGCGGAGCCATTCGCAATTGGGTGCAACTCCTCGATCGCTATCGCTGCATCTTCTCGATCGTGGACTATCACGCGATCACGGTCACCTATGAGGAAGGGCGCCTGCAGGAGCGCATCCGGCAGGCGACCTTGGCCAATATCGCGGCCGGGCTCGACCCGGACCGCTGTCTGATCTTCGTGCAGTCGCAAGTGCCCGAGCACACCGAGCTGACCTGGATCTTCAACACGCTCACGCCCATGGGTCTCTTGAGCCGCATGACCCAGTTCAAGGAGAAGTCGGTCCGCCACAGCGAGAATGTCAATGTCGGCCTCTTTGACTATCCGGTGTTGCAGGCGGCCGATGTGCTGCTGTATCGGGCGGAAGCGGTGCCGGTGGGCGAAGACCAGGTGCAGCACATCGAGCTGACCCGCGACATCGCGCGCAAGTTCAATCTCCGCTTCGGCCCCTTCTTCCCCGAGCCGGAAGCGCTCGTGCCCCGCGCCGGCGCGCGGATCCTCGGCCTGGACGGGAAGGCGAAGATGAGCAAGTCGCTCGGCAATTACATCGGCCTTCTGGAAGAGCCGGATGCGATCTGGGAGAAACTGCGCCCCGCCGTCACCGACGAGAATCGCAAGCGCCGCTCGGATCCCGGCAACCCCGAGATCTGCAACATCCACACGATCCACACCTGTTTCTCGCCGCCGGAGACGATCGCCGAAGTGGAGAGCGGATGCCGCTCGGCGGGCATCGGCTGCATCGATTGCAAGCGAAAGCTCTTTGAAGAAATGAAGAAGACGCTGGATCCCATTCGCGCGCGCGCCGCCGATCTGGCCGGGCGCCCCGGGCACGTCGACGAGGTGCTGGCCGAGGGGGCGCGCCGTTGCCGCGAGCTGGCGGGCGCGACGATGGAAGGCGTGCGCGAGCGGATCGGGGTGCGCCCAGGCGCCGCGTGAGCGTTCGCGCTCAGGCACTGCATGAGCAGCAGCGGCTTGACGAAGACGGCGGGAAGCGCGACCCTCGAGGGTCCCTTTCCAAGGATGCACAAGGCCAGGGCGCGGGCCGTCCATGTCAGGGAGGTAGCATGCAACCCAAGATTCTCCAGGCAGCGCTGCTCGATCTCGTCCGCCGGACTTCTTGCGATCTGCCCGAGGACGCGGAGAAGGCGCTCGCGCGCGCGTTGACGCGGGAAGAGAAGGACACCACCGCGCGCTATGCGCTCGAGGTCGTGCGCAAGAACATCGCGATCGCGAGAGAGAAGAGCCTGCCCATCTGCCAGGACACCGGCTCGATCCTCTTCTTCGTCACGGGTCCGAAAGGCCTCGATCAGCAGGCCTTTCGCAAGGCGGGCGACGCGGCGGTGAAGACGGCGACCGAGCGGGGGTTCCTGCGCCAGAACTCGGTCGATTCCCTCACGGGAAAGAACAGCGGGACGAATCTCGGGCCCGGCAGCCCCGTCTATCATTTCCATCAGTGGAGCCGCCAGTCGATCGAAGTGAACTTGATCTTGAAAGGCGGCGGCTGCGAGAACATGGGCATCCAGTATTCCCTTCCCAACGCCGCGCTGGGCGCGGGACGCGATCTCGCGGGCGTGGAGAAGTGCATTCTCGACGCCGCCTTCCGCGCGCAGGGCAAGGGCTGCGCGCCGGGCGTGCTCGGAGTCTGCGTCGGCGGCGATCGCGCGACCGGCTACGCGCATTCCAAAGAGCAGCTCCTGCGGCCGCTCGACGACAAGAACCCCGATTCCGCGCTCGGCAAGCTCGAGACGCGCATTCTCTCGAAAGCCAACGAGCTCGGCATCGGACCGATGGGATTCGGCGGGCACACCACGCTCTTCGGCTGCAAGATCGGCGCGTTGAACCGCCTGCCCGCGTCGTACTTCGTGAGCGTGTCCTACATGTGCTGGGCTTATCGCCGGCGCGGATGCGTGCTCGCCTCGACGGGCAAGCTGTCGCGCTGGACGTACGCCTGACGAAGCCGAGCTTCGCGATCCCGCCGGGGAATCGCGCGACTGCCAGGAGCCAGGAAGCCAGAGGGAGAAGCGATGATCATCACCACTCCGATCAGCGAAGAAGTGGTCCGTTCGTTGCACGTCGGACAGGTCGTGGAAGTGTCCGGGTCGGTCTTCACCGGGCGCGATTCGGTGCACCGCTATCTGCACGACGGCGGCGCCTGCCCCGTCGACATGCGCGGCGCGGCGATCTATCACTGCGGGCCCGTGCTGGTCAAGGAAAACGGCGTCTGGACGGTGAAGGCCGCCGGGCCGACGACGTCCATTCGCGAAGAGCCGTATCAGGCGGAGGTGATCCGCCGTCTCGGCCTGCGCGGTGTGATCGGAAAGGGCGGCATGGGGCCGAAGACGCTGGAAGCGTGCCGCGAATATGGGTGCGTGTACATGCACGCGATCGGCGGGGCCGCGCAGGTGCTCGCCGAGGTGGTCCGCAAGGTCGAGAATGTCTACTTCCTGGAGGAATTCGGGAGCCCCGAAGCGATCTGGCATTTCCTGGTCGAGCGCTTTCCGGTCGTGATCACTATGGACGCGCACGGAAATAGCCTGCATCGCGATGTCGAGCAAGCTTCCCAGGCAAAATTGCAGGAGCTGCTTCGCGGCATCTAGGCCCGGGATTTTCATAGAGCCGATGATGCTTCGATGAGAACGATCCGGCCAGGGCTCGAGTCGTTCCAAGCGAAGAGTCGATGCCTTCGTTTTCCGCCCAGCCGCTCGTCCGGGAGAGTTCAATGCGCGTGCTCGTGGGCCCGGCCGGCTCTGGAAAGACCTACCGTTGCCTGCGCGCGCTTCGCGAGAGCGAACGGGCGGGCCGCCCCGCGCTCTGGATCGTCCCCGACCAATTCACCTACACGGCCGACCGCTTGCTGCTCGGCGACGATGACGAAGGCGCGGAAGAAGGCGATGCCGGCCTTCCGGGCGCGCGCTTCGTTCGCGTGCTGAGCTTTCGCCGGCTGGCTCACGAGACCGCCCCCGGCATGGACCTTTCCGGCCCGCCCCTTTCCGAGGAAGGCCGCCGCCTGCTCCTGCGCCGCGCCGTGCATGCCACCCCGCTCGAGCTGCTCGGCCCCTTCGCCGCCATCCGCTCGACGCCCGGTTTCGTCGAAGCGCTCGCGCGCGTGTTGAAGGAAGTGAAAGCGCTCGGCGATGCGGACGAGATCCGCGCGGGGCTACGCGCGCTGGGCGCGAAGGGCGAAGCGCTCGGCCGCCTGCTCGACGCGTACGACCGCGCGGCCGGCGAAGCGCGGCGGCTCGATCCCGGCGATTGGATGCGGGCGATCGCCTCGCGCCTGCGCGCGACGCCCGGATCCTGCCTCGCGCAGGAGATCTGGATCGATGGCTTCATGGGATTCACCGCCGATGAGCGTCTGCTCGTCGAGGCGATCGTCCGGTGGCCCGCGGAAGTGACGATCACCGTGTGCGCCGATCCCGACGATGCCCGCCTGGCCTTGGACCGCTTTCGCCTCTTCGAGAAGCATGGGGGCACGGCATCGCAAGGGGAGTTCTTCGCGCGCTTGCGTGACGAGCTGTGGCGCCCTTGTTTTCTGCCCACCCTGCGCACGCTCGTCTGGCTGGCCGGATTGCCGGCGAAGCGTTTCGCCGTCGAGGAACTGCGCGGGCCGGCCCCGCGCTTTCGCGCCGCGCCCGCGCTCGCCCGCCTCGAGGCGGGGCTGTTCGCGAACGAGCAGCCTTCGAGGAAGAGCGACGAAGATGCCGCCGCAGCCGCAGAGGTTGCCTCGAACGCTCCCGCTGCGGCACCCGGGCTGGAGGGCACAGCCAACGGCCCCGGCGCTGCAGCCGAGGCAGAGGCCGCATCCGCCTCCCCCGGCGCGCCGCCGCCTTCCCTGGATGCGCACACCTATGCCACGCGATTCCACGAAGTCTACGGTTGGGCGCGCTGGATCGATGCGCGCACGCGCCTCGATCCGCAAGGCATGCGCTATCGCGACATCGCGATCTTCGTGCGCGAGCGCGAGAGCTATCGCCCTCTCGTGTTGGATGTCTTCCCGCGCTTCGGCATTCCCGTCTACATCGACGAGCGCCGCGACGCGACCGCGCATCCCCTGCTGCGCCTCTGCTTCGCCGCCCTGCAGGTGGCCGCGCGCGGCTGGACGCGCGAAGGCATCGTGAGCCTGCTGCGCAACCCGCTGCTCGGCGTGCCTCGCGACAGCGTGGATCGCATCGAAAACCTTTCGCGCGAATACGGGATCGAGTACGAGCGTTGGGAAGAAGCGGCCTGGGACCTTCCGCTCGCGCTTCCCAAACGGGAATCCCCGGCGCGCCGCGACGCCGCCTCCGGAACGGATGAAGAAGAGGGCTCCGATGATTCGTGCGCGGATGATTTCTTCGACGATGAGGAGCACGAAGCGGAGAAAGATCCGGGGCCGCAACCGGCGCAGGATGAGCGGGCCAAGCCGCCGATGGATGCGCGCCGGGCCTTTCGCGCCTTCGCGGCCGAAGAGGCGGCCCTGGTCTGCAAGCGCTTCCTTCCTCCCCTGCGCCGCTTCACCGACACCTGGCGCAAGGACCCCGTGCCCTTTGCCGCGGGCGCCGGCGCGCTGCGCCGCTTGATCGGGCGATGGCTGCCCGAACAGCCAGCAAGCCAGGGCCGCGCGGGGGCGGTTTCGAGCGTTGCCGGGGGTGGCCTGCTCGACGATCGAGCGGACATGGCCCCTTTTCCCGCCGAAGTGCTCGCCGTCTGGCCGGAAGAGGAAACGCAACGCATCGCCAGCCTGCTCGATCAAACGCTCACCCTGGGAGCGGATCTGTGCGGATCGGCTCCCCTCGGCGCTTCGCTCTTCGCGCGTCTCTTGAGAGACGCGTTCGCGCGCTCTTCCATCGGAATCGCGCCTCAATCGCTCGATGCGGTCACGATCGCCGAGCCGCGCCGCTCGCGCGTGAACGAAGCGCGCGCCGTCATTCTCGGGGGATTGACCGCGCAGGCCTTCCCGAATTGCCCGACCGAGGATCCGCTGCTCTCCGACGCCGAGCGCGAGACGCTTGCGCGCGCGGGCCTCTTCCTCGGTCCGCACGCGCAAATGCAGGCGGAAGAAGACCCGTACCTTTTCTATGTCGCCTGCACGCGCGCGAAATGCGAATTGCTGCTCACCCGCCCCTGCCTGGGCGACGACGGCACGCAACAGGAGGCGTCGAGTTATCTCGAGGAGATCCGCCGTCTCGTCGAGCTGCGCACGACTCGCGGCCCCACCGGTCCGGCGGCCGCGCTCGAGGCGTGTCAAAGCGCCTCGGAATTGCCCGGCGCCTTGACCGCCGCTTTCGCGCGGATCGACGCGGAGCAGCGCTCCTTGGCGGCCTCCGCGCTGCTCACCCTCGCGCCCGAGGCCGAGGGCGCGGCAGCGATCTCCGCGGACCTCGTCGCGACGGCGCTCGAGCGCGCGCGCGATCTTCGCGAACCGCGCCCCGAGGCGCTGCCCGCGAGCCTGTGCGCTCTCGTCTTTCCCGAGCGATCGCTGCGCACATCCGTCACGCGTTTGGAGGACTTCGGGCTCTGCCCCTTCCTGCACTTCGCGCGCCATCTGCTCAAATTGGAGAAGCGCCCGGAGCCGATCCTCACTCCCCGCTCCACGGGCAGCGCCGTGCATGCGGCCCTCGAGCGCTTCTTCGCGGAGGCCGACCCGCAAGCGGGAGATCCGAGAACGCGCGTGCAGGAGATCTTTCGCGAGCTCGCGCAAGAAGAGCAGTTCCGCATCTTCCAACTCGATCCGCCGAGCGCCAACTCCTGGCGGATCGCCGCGCGCAATCTGGGTCATTTCACCCGCGACGAGCTGCGCCGCTTGCGCGCGAGCCGCTTCCAGCCCGCCGGTCTCGAGATCGCCTTCGGCGCGGGAGACGCGCAGTCGGCTGAACGCATGCGCGAGGCTCTACGCAAGGGAGAGCGCATCGCCGGTGGCGAGCTTCCTGCGTTGACGCTTTCGTTCTCGCTTGCGCCATCGCCCTCGCTCCCGCCCGGAGCTCTTGCCCCCGCCGGAGGCGTGAACGCGCACATCCTGCTGCGCGGCCGCATCGACCGCCTCGATGCGATGCTGAGCGGCGGCGACGCGCCGCGCCTGCTCGTCTTCGATTACAAACCGCGCGCGCCCGGCGGCTCGCTCAAGCGCGAGCTCGAGCGCGGTCTCGATCTTCAGATCGCCGTCTATCTGCTCGTCGTGCGCGATCTCCTCGGCTTCGAGGCCTGCGGCGCCTTCTACTACGGCACGCGGCCCACGCCCCGGCTCGAGCGCGGGGACACCGGCGAACCGAATCCCTACCGCTTTCAGATGCGCGGATTTCATCTCCAAGCGGCGGCGGAGCTCTTCGACCCGGGAAGCCACTTCGCGAGCAAGAGAGGCCTGAGCGAGGAAGAGCTCCGCGCGCTTCTGGACCTCGCGAGCGAGCGCGTGCGCGATCACGGAGCCGCGATTCTGGGCGGCATCGTCTCGCCCGATCCTGTGGCGCGGGGGAACCGCTTGCCGTGCGAGCATTGCGACTACCGCGCGGTCTGCCGCATCGACACGGGGCTGGTCGAGCGCCGGCGTCCGCGCAAACCGCGCGCATCCGCATCCGAGGAGCAGCCATGAGCGTCCCCGCCGAGCACACGCCTGCGAACGCGCCGCAGGACGCCGTGAAGCCGCCGGACGCCGTGATACCCCCGGACCCCAAGAGGCCGCCGACCGCCGAGCAGACCCTCGCCGTGCGGGCGCGCGCGCCTTATCTGCTCGTCTCCGCGAGCGCGGGCACGGGAAAGACGAAGACCCTCATCGACAAAGTCGTGGATGGGCTCGCTCGCGACCTGGTCCTCGAACGGCTGCTCGTCGTCACGTTCACGCAGAAGGCGGCGGGCGAGCTTCAAGAGCGCCTCTTTCGCGCCTTCGCCGGCGATGCGCGTCTGCAAGCGCTGCGCATGCGCATCGGGCAGGCGGAGATCTCGACCATCGACGCGTTCTGCATGCGCCTGCTCAAAGCGCAAGCGATCGCCGCGGGCCTCGATCCCGCCTTTCGCGTGCTCGACCAGCCGCAGTCCGATCTTCTTCTGGCCGAGATCCTCGACGATCTCTTCCATCACTGGTACCAGGGTCAGGCCCCGGGCTCCCCGAGCCGCGACGCCGCTTGGGAAGGCGTTCCGCTGCGCGGCAGCGAGAGCCATCATCAATTCCTGGCGCTCGTCGATTTGTGCAGCGCGCGCGAGGGCAGAGAGGGATTGAAGGACGAGATCGTGCGTCTGCTCCGTCTCGCGCGCATTCATCCCGATCCGGACGCCTTCCTCGATTCGCTGGAGGCGCAGCTGGCGGCCGATCCGCCCGCCTGCACGCGCGCTTTTGCCCGCTGCCTCGCCTCCGCCTGGCACGCGGGCATCGCCGTGTACGATGCGATGCTCGAGCGCTCGGATCAGCTCGGCAAGCCGGGAAGCTTCGATGCGCATCGCCGCTTTCGCGACGGCCTCGCCCGCGTGCAATGGCCCTCCGGCGAGTCCTCGCTCGCCGAATTCGCGCGCGAGCTGTACGAAGCCAGAAACGCGCTCGCCCGATCGGGATGGATCAAGCCCGAAAAGGAGTGGCAGCCGCTCTTTCCCAGGCTCCCTTCCGGCTCGCGCTCCGCCCTCGGGAAGCTGAACGACCTCGCGAAGTCCCTCCTGGGCGGCGAGCCGAAATCGCGCCGCGCTTGTCCCTGCGCGTGGATTCCCGCCGTTCATGAGGATTTCCAGGCGCAGTTCGTGGGAAGTTCCTCGCCCGCGCGCACGCTTCTCGATCTCGTGCGCCGCACCATGACGCGCTACGAGGCGCGCAAACACGAGGAGGGCGGCGTCGACTTCGCCGACCTCGAGCTCTGCGCGCGGCGCTTGATGCTGGCCGATGTCGAAGGGGTGAACGATCGCTTCGATCTCGTGCTGGTCGACGAGTTCCAGGACATCAACCGCTTGCAGGCGGACATCATCGATCGCCTGCGCGCCCGCGCGGGCCGCTTCCTGGTGGGAGACGGAAAGCAGTGCATCTATCAATTCCGTCTCTCCGAGCCGGAGATCTTCCGCGGCTTGTGCGAAGGCGCGCTCGAGCTTCGTCCGAGAAGCGAGGACGATCTGTCGCTCGACGCGGAAGAGCGCGTGGGCGGCGCGCAACGGGTGCGCCTGGTTCTCTCGCGCAATTTCCGGGCGCGCGCGTATGTGCTCGCGTTCGTGAACGGAATCTTCGACGACTTGATGCCGCCCGCGATGCTGGGAGGCGCCTATCGCGGGGAAGCGCTCGCCTTCGGCGCCACCGAGGGATTCGGCGAGCCCTGCGCAACGGTCGGCGCGGTTCCCTATCTGGGCGATGGCGTTCCCGGCGAACCGGACGCGCGCGCGTGCGAAGGGCGCGCAGTTCCCGCCGGATGGGCGCCGGTCGAAGCGCACTTCCTGCTGCCGCCGCCGCGCAACGACGATTCCGAAAGCCAGGATGCGCTGGTCGCCGAGGCCGCCTGGATCGCGGATCACGCCCGCAGGCTGGTCGCCAGCGGCCTTTCCATCTGCGTGGACAAGATCTGGCGGCCAGTGGGATATGGCGACATTGCGATCCTGCTTCGCAGCCCCGGCGCGATGGGCATGCCCTTCGCGCGCGCGCTGCGCGACCATGGCCTGCCCGTTTCCTTCGGCGTCCAGGGATTCTTCGAGCGCGAGGAAGTGCGCGACTTCCGCAGCCTCTTGCGCGTGCTCGACAACGCCGACGACGATCTCGCCCTCGCCGCGCTCCTGCGCGCGCCGGGCAGTCCCTTCACCGATGCGCATCTCGTGCGCCTGCGCCTCGCCTGGCCGGCCAGCGGCTCGCTGATCGCGGCCATGCGAGCGAGCGCGCACGATCGGGGCGACCGGGCGAGCGGCGAGCGCGCGCATCGGGAAACCGGGCCCGAAGAGCAGGCGGCCTGGAAGGATCTCCAAACGAAATGCGCCGCCTGGGTGGAGCGTCTCGACCGCTGGCGCGAGCAGGTGGCGATCCGCGATCTGCCCGCGGCCCTCGCCTTCGTGCTCGAGGATTCGGGATTGTGGGCCGTCTCCACGGGGCAGGACGCGCCCGTCGAGCGCATCGGAAACCTCGAGCAGTTGCTCGTGATGGCGCGCGCGTATTGCGCCGAGCGCGGCCATCATCTGCCCGGCTTCCTGAAGACCCTCGACGATCTGGAAGCCTCGGGCGCGGGCCCCGAGCCGGTCGTCGAGCCGGAGGAATCCGCCGTTCGCCTGCTTTCCGTGCACAAGGCCAAGGGTCTCGAATTCCCCGTCGTGTATCTCGCTCAATTGGGTCGCGCATTCAACACCCAGGACCTGCACAGGCCTTTGCTCGCCGGCGAAGCCTGGATCGGCGTCGATCAGTTCGATCCGCAGGAATATGTGAAGACGCCCACGATCGCGCGGCATGTGCTCGCGTACGAACGCCGGCGGCGGCTCATCGAAGAGGAGCTGCGCCTACTGTATGTGGCTCTCACGCGCGCCAAGGAGAAGCTCGTCCTGGTCGGCACCGCGCCCGGCAAGTGGCCGTCGCTGTGCGAGGAGGCGGAGCTCTGGCGCGTCCCCGCCTTGAGCGAGACGCTCGCCTATCGCGCGCGGCGTCCCCTCGATTGGATCGCGGGCCGGCTGGCCGCGCTCGGGTATCTGGAGGCGTTGCGCCAACCGGGAGACACGAGCCGGCCATGCGCCGCGTTGATGCTTGGACTGCACGATGCCGCCGGCGATGGCGTGCGCGCGGATGGGCCGGAGCCCGATCCCGAAACCGAGGAGACCGAAGCGCCCATCAAACGCGTCGTCGCGGCTGAAGGAGAGCGTGTCGCTCCGGCGGAGGAGGCCGCCGCTCTCGCCGCGCGCCTGCGCGCGCGTTATGCGCACGAACGCGCGATCGCCTGGCGTGGCAAGTACTGGGCGACCGAAGTGAAGCGCCTCGCGGATCTCGACCGAAGCATCGAAGAACGCGAGGCGGGCACGGCGTTCGATTCGCCTTTCGCTTCTTCCTCGCAAAAGACGGAACGGCAGAGCGCGCTCGATCCCCGCGACGAGGGCACCTGGTTTCACGCGGTCCTCTCGGCGATCGACTTCGAGCAGGTGGCCCAGGATGATCCGCTGCCCGCCGTGCTTGCCTGCGCGCGCACGGCCGCTCCTCACATCGGTCTCGCCCCGGACGAGGTCCGTCCGGAGATGATCGCGCCGCTGGTCGCCTTCTTCCGTTCGCCCCTGGCGGCGGAAATGCGCGCCTGCCGCGCGACGCTCGAACGCGAAGCGCCCTTCGCGTTGAAGATCCGGCCCGCCGAGCTGGCTGCGGTCTGGCCCAAGGCGGCGGAGCTCGACGAGCGCGAATGGCTGCTCATCCAGGGGCAGATCGACGCCCTCTGGATGCGCGCCGATGGAACGCGGGTGGTTCTCGATTTCAAGAGCGACCGGGTTGCATCGGGCCCCGAGGCCCTCGCCCGCGCCCAGTCCTATGCGGCGCAACTTCGCCTCTATCGCCTCGCCGCCGCTCGCCTCTGGCATGCGGAGCGCGCGGCGTGTTATCTCTATTTCCTGCGCCCGGCCGCGCTCGTGCCCATCGAGTAGCGTGCGGCGCATTTGCGCACGAGAAGTAGCGGCCGGTTCACGCGCCAGCGCAGAGCCGCCCGGCTTCACGAAAGCGGAAAGGGACCAGAAGTGATCGTGGATGTTCTCGCCGTCGGCCCCATTCAGGCCAACTGCTATGTGCTGGGATGCCCGGAGACTCTGCAGGCCCTCGTCATCGATCCGGGCGACGAGCCCGACGAGATCGCCGCCTGTCTCGAGCGCCATCGTCTCGTCCCGAAGCTCTACCTTCACACGCACGGCCACATGGATCATGTCGGCGCGACGGCCGTCTTGAAGCAACGCCTGGGCGGCGAAATCCTCCTCCACGCGGCCGATCTCTTCCTCTATCGGGATGCGCGCGTCCACGCGGCCATGCACGGAATCGAGATTCCGCCCACCCTGCCGGTGGACCGCGAAGTGAGCGACGGCGATGAACTCCTTTGGGGCCGCATGCGCGCACGCATCCTGCACACTCCCGGACACAGTCCCGGCGGCGTTTGCCTGCGCGTTCCGGCCGCCTGCATGCAGGGCGCGGCGACCGGCCGAACGGCGCGCGCATCCTCGCATCCGGCCGCATCAGGGGCGCAGATCCCCTCTCCCCCGATGGTCGATTGGCTCTTCACGGGAGATACGCTCTTTCAGAGCAGCGTGGGAAGGACCGATCTTCCCGGAGGGTCCTGGACCGAGCTCTTGCGATCGATTCGAGAGAAGCTGCTCTCCTTGCCCGACGATTGCGTGGCCGCCCCGGGCCATGGTTCCTTGACCACGATCGGCCGCGAACGCCGGGACAATCCCTTCCTGCAGCACGGAATCGAGATCGAGGAAGAAGGCTGACATTTGTGCAAGCATCCACGGGGCCGGCGGCGAGTCCTCGCCCGCGGTCCCGCGCTTGCGGCCGCGACCGCGACGGCGACGGCGATGCAATCACCGGAGGTGCCATGCGAAACGAGCGCCTGCACGCGCGTCTGCAGGAATTCACCGATGCGCTGGCCGCGACCTACGGACAGGGCCCGGTGGCCGGCCACAATCTCGAGCCGCCCTATGTCCTGCCCTCCAAACGCACTGTGATCGCGATGCTCGAGCGCCTCCTGGAAGCGTTCTTCCCGGGATTTCTCGGCAGGCAGTTCCTCACCCGCTCCACCGTCCGCTTCCACATCGGAGCGCTGCTCGACACGGTGGCGGAAGAGCTGACCGAGCAGATCTTCGCCGCGGTGCGCCACGAATCGCCCGAGATCACCTCCGATCGCGATCGTTGCCGCAGCTTCGCCGAAGATGCCGTCCTGCGCCTGTTCGAGCGCCTGCCCGAAATCCGCCGGGTGCTGATCCTCGATGTGCAGGCGGCCTTCGACGGCGATCCGGCCGCCAAGAACTTCAACGAAGTGATCTTCAGCTATCCGGGGCTGCTCGCGGTTTCCACCTATCGCATCGCGCACGAGCTCGAGGTGAGCGCGGTGCCGCTCCTGCCGCGGATCATGACCGAGTGGGCGCACGAACGCACCGGCATCGACATCCATCCCGGCGCGCAAATCGGCGAGCGCTTCTTCATCGATCACGGCACCGGCGTGGTGATCGGCGAGACGACCATCATCGGATCGAATGTGAAGCTCTACCAGGGCGTGACGCTGGGCGCGCTCAGCTTCCCGAAGGACGAGCGCGGGCAGCTCATTCGCGGATTGCGGCGCCATCCGCAGCTCGAGGACGATGTGATCGTCTACGGCGGCGCGACCATTCTCGGCAATGTCACCATCGGACGCGGCTCGGTGATCGGAGGCAATGTCTGGCTCACCCAATCGGTGCAACCCGGCACGCGCGTGATCAACTCGCCGTAGGCGGGGCGATCCGCGAGCGCGCGACGATGGGCGCAATGAGGTGAGCATTCGGCCGTCGGGCGCGCATGCCTGCAGCCCGCTCGGGAAGAAAGGAGCCAACGACGATGCGGATTCATGACAATATCCTGGAGACGATCGGCGGCACGCCGCTCGTGCGCGCCCCGCGCTTCTCCGCGGGCCTCGACGCGGATCTGGTCTTCAAGCTCGAGTCGTTCAATCCGATGTCGAGCGTCAAGGACCGGCCCGCGCGCGAAATCCTCACCCAGGCCTTGGCGAGCGGCCGCTTGCGCCCCGGAGGGCTCGTCGTCGAGCCGACCAGCGGGAACACCGGCATCGGGCTCGCGCTCGTCTGCGCGGCCCTCGGCTTGCGCCTCATGGTGACGATGCCCGAGACGATGTCGCGCGAACGGCGGCAGATCCTCGCCGCGCTCGGCGCGCGCGTCGTCCTCACTCCGGGCGACCGCGGCATGCGCGGCGCCATCGAACGAGCCGAGGAGCTCGCCAAAGAGCACCCCGATGCCATTCTCGCGGGACAATTCACGAACCGCGCGAATGTCCAGGCCCATCGCAAGACGACCGGCCCCGAGATTTGGGACGACACCGACGGCGCGGTCGACATGCTGGTTGCAGGCGTGGGAACGGGAGGCACGCTGACCGGGGCGGGCGGATTCCTGAAAGAGCGCAAGCCCGAGCTGCGCATCGTCGCGGTCGAGCCGGCCCGCTCGCCGGTGCTGTCCGGGGGCGCGCCCGGTCCCCATCGCATCCAAGGCCTCGGCGCGGGCTTCGTGCCCGAGATCCTGGATGTCTACCTGATCGACGAGACCATCGCCGTCGCGGATGAGGACGCGATGGAGACCGCGCGACAACTCTGCCGCGGAGACGGCCTCATGGTCGGGATCTCCTCGGGCGCGGTCGCCTGGGCCTGCAAACAAATGGCGGAGCGCAAGGAATTCGCGGGGCGCATGATCGTGGGCGTGCTCGCCTCGCACGGCGAACGCTACCTCTCGACGCCGCTCTACTCCTTCCCCGAGGATTCGCCTTCGCCCGATCCAGCGCAGGGCGGCACGGAATCGAAGCCGTAGATTTCGTCGACGCCGTCGAGGCCGTCGACACCGTTCACGCGTCCAGCGCTGGCGCTGGCGCCGTCCCGGGCAGGAAGAGGGACGCGGGCGCAGCCGGCGCGTGATAGATCTCCGCGGGGAACAGCAGCGGCGCGAGACCTTCGAGAAACTGCCGCTGCTTCAGCCGGTGATGGCTCGCGTAGTGGCGGGTGTGGATCGTGCGCAGGTAGGTCTCGAGCGTGTAGAGCTGCAGCTCGACCGTGAAGACATACGGCTCCGCCGCGCGCCATTCCGGCTGAAAGAGCACTTCCGCGTCCGCCTTGAAGACCTTGTAGCCGGCGCCCGAATGACGGTTGAGGAGATCGCGGTCCTCCTCGCGCGACAAGGTGTCAACGACATTCCGGACGCGCATCGGCCCACCGAGAATGTCGAAGAGCATCTCCTTGAGGGTCTCGACCTCTTCGATGTCCTTGACGATGAACATCGCCCCGACGATGTCCTGCACCTCGCACGGCCGCGTCGCTCCCTTGCGCAGCATCTTGCTCACGATCGAAGCGTCGCGCCGCAAGGTCAGATCGCCCCAGCGCTCGCGGGTCTCCAAACGATAGACCTGCTGCCCGCGCACATAGCGATACGGCAGCACTTCGCGCTTCGAACGGCAGCTATAGAAGTACACGTGCAAGCTCTTCGGCCGCCCGTCTTGCGGGAACTTCAATTCGTGCACATAGAAGCGCCACACTTCCTCGCCCGGGCGCGCGGGGCCGTCGTGGTAATCGATTCCGATGCCGTCGGCCGCGATGTCGAAGGCCAGGTCGAGGCCTTGCACGCGCACCGTGTGGTGGAAGAGCTCGCGCTCCAGCAAGCTCGCGAAGAAATCGCGATGCAGCGAGCCGCGCTGGACTTCCCACGTCCGTTCGACATTCAGAAAGAGCAGCGCGACATAGAGCAGCCGGCGCGCCTCGAAAGCGCGCCGCTCGTCGGCGGTGTCCACCATGAGGCCCATCAGGGCGCGCAGATCGCGCTCGGCGGCGACCTTCGCTTCGGGGTGCAGCCGCGCCCGTCGCCGCCGGGGAAAGAGGGCCACCAGCGCTTCCAAGTAACGTTGCGCTTCGTTCAGGTAGTACGCGGCGGTCACTTGATCGGCGGCCAAGGAACTCTCCGGCGCGCCGCTGGGATGCAGCAGGCGGCGGAGGAATTGCGCGTAGGCTTCATCGTTCCCGCGAATACGACGGCAGAGGCGCTCGAGTGAGCGAAACAGATCGGGATGGTTCCGCTCCATCCACGGATCGAGCGCCGGATGGGCCCGCCGTGGATCGACGCGAGCGCGCATGGCCGATTCTTCCATCGCGCCTCCCACCGAAGTGACGGAGCCGTCGACCTGCGGCGGCCGCCCGTCCGCGCCGCGCCGCGGATCGACTTCCGCGCCCGGGCGCAAATTTGTGCGCGAGGCCTCGCCCCACGAGAGAGGTTCTTCATGCATCGAACGGAAACCCAGGCTACCATGGGAAAGGTCCGTTCGCCAGCGGCCGGCGGCCGCGTGATCGTCTCCCTGGCAGAGGCACAGGCCATGGAATCTCACGATCCCCGCGCATCCTCGCATCTCCTTCGCATGGAAGCGCTCGCGCGAGTCTGGCATGGCCTGGAAGCCATCCTCCGGTGCGAGCAAGCGCCCCGCGGCCCCGACGGCGAGCAAGCGCACTGCCGCCCCGCATGCGAGCGGGCCTCCTCGCCGAACGAATCGCCGCCGCTTCCGGATGCTGCGGCGAACGCCTGGGAGCGTCTCCATTGGAAGCTTCTCGATGTGCGGCCCGAGCCCGCCTTCCTGGAACGCCATCTCCCCGGTGCGGCTCATATCGCGCGAGGCGAACTCTCTGCACGCAGCCACGAGCTTCCACCCAAGGAGCGAACGCTGATCGTGTGCGCCGAAGATCCCGATGGCGCCCGAGCCGCCGCCGCCGATCTGCGCGCGCGCGGCTGGCTTGCGTCTCGCGCCCTGGCCGATCCGCTCGCGGGCTGGCCCGGCCCCTGGGAGACCGGTCCATCGCGAGCGAGGCTCTGGGAGCCTTCTCCCCTCGTGCGCCGCTGGGCGGATGCGATCGCTCCGGGACCGATCCTCGATCTCGGATGCGGCGCGGGCAGGGACGCGGTCTTTCTCGCCCTGCGGGGACACGCGGTCGTGGCGATCGATCGATTGCCCGATGCGCTCGAGAAGGCGCGCGACCTTTCCGCCCGCCACGCCGTCTCCCTCGATCTTCGTCTCTCCGACTTGCGCAAGGATGCCGTTCCCGGCTCGGAATACGCCGCCGTTCTCTCGATTCGCTATTTCCACGGCGCGCTCCTCGACGCGATCGCGCGCGTCTTGCGGCCGGGCGGGCTCTGGCTGCTCGAGGCGTATCCGCACGCCGCGGCTCCGCAAGGCATCCTGCGCTTGATCAGCGATCGGCAGGATTGGAAGCTTCGCTTCCATGAGGAAGGGCAGGACGACACGAGACAATCGATGACTCGCCTCGTTCTCGAGCGCGAGTGACGTCATCGGACACTTCGGTGGAAAGGATTCTTGCCATGGCGCTCATCGACATCGCCCCGGACATCGCCTCGCATGTGAAACTCGCGCTCTTTCAAGCGCGCGGCATCACCGCGCGCGGCGAGAGTCCGCTGCTCGAGCAGGACCTGTCCGCGATCGTCGAGCGCTTGCGAGCCGCGCACGCCGAGCCCTCATCGGCTCTGAACATCTTCGCGCCCGCGCGCGCCCTCTACCGCGCCCTCAAGCTCGATCCGACCAAGACCCGCCCTTCCTCGGAAGCGCTCATCCGCCGCGTGATCACCGGCCGCGGCCTCTATCGCATCAATCGCGTGGTCGACACGTGCAATCTGTGCTCGATGGACATCGCCCTTCCGATCGGCCTCTACGACACCGACGCGGTCCGCTGGCCCGTGAGCTTGCGCAGCGGGCGCGAGGGAGAAGGATACGCGGGCCTCGGGAAGGACCATGTGAATGTGAGCGGCCGCTACGCGCTCGTCGACCAGGAAGGCCCCTTCGGGAATCCCTCCTCGGACTCGTTTCGCACGCGCATCACCGAGGAGACGAGCGCCTGCACCTTCGTGATCTTCGCCCCGGGCGACTGTGCCGCAGAGGCGCTGCGCGAGCATCTCCGCGCGTGCGCAGAGCGCATGACGCGCTACAACGGAGGGACGATCACGGCCGAGGAGATCCTGCCCTGAACCGGCAGGGCGAATCGATCGCCCTGCTCGC
Source organism: uncultured bacterium (assembly GCA_964482205.1). Lineage (GTDB taxonomy): Bacteria > Eisenbacteria > RBG-16-71-46 > CAIMUX01 > WJJG01 > JAZDGX01. Next base: position 164,571 of record CAYZWI010000007.1, read on the forward strand.
CGATCCATCGGCCCAGACCAGGATCAGTCGGCCCAGACCAGCGGATCGATCGCGGGGAAGATATTGTTCTTCTGCTCGATCTCGGCCAGCCACCACTCGTCGATCGAGCGCGAGCGGATGTCCTCGTAGAGCTTGCTGAAGTTGGTGATGTGCTCGCGGGTGCGCGCGACGGCGTAGGGCACCATCGTGCCCGTCTTCATGATGAAGGCCCAGTCGCTGCTCTGCGCGAGCAGGAACTCCCGCGCCGCCTGTCGCAGCGCGCGCCAGGCAAGCCCATCCGATCCGTACGCGCCCGCCTTCGCGGCGTTGGCGAGCTCGATCAGGCGCTCCCCCGCCGCGTGCAGATGGCGATAGATCCAGTCGTTCGGGCCGTCCAGCCAGACTTCCGCGTAGCCCTTGTATCCCCAGCTCGAGGCCGCCGGCGTGGCGAGTTGATTGACCGGGAAACGATCCAGGTACTCGGAGAGAGTCATGGTCGCAATCGCCTTCTGATCGTAGGCGATCTTGCGGAAGAGGAAGTTCAGGAACTGCGGCCCTTCGTACCACCAGTGCCCAAAGAGCTCCGCGTCGTAGGGCGCGACGATGATCGGCGGACGCCCGAGCAGGCCGTGCAGGTATTCGGCCTGTTTCTCGCGATTGAACATGAAATTGCCCGCGTGCTCGGCCGCTTTCTCGGTGGCGCGCTCGAAGTGATAAGGCTCCTTGTGATTCGTCGGCCCGGTGATCTTGTAGTACTTGATCCCGAGATTGCTGCGCTGCCCGTCGCCGTGCAGATACGGACGGACATAGTCGTATTCCAGGTCCCAGCCGACATCGCGGTAGAATTCCCGGTAGTTGTAGTCGCCCGGATAGCCCTCGTTGGCGCTCCACACCTGCTTGGACGATTCCAGATCGCGTCCAAAGGCGGCGACGCCGTTCTTCGTCACGATCGGCGCATACACGCCGAAGCGCGGGCGCGGCACCGCGAACATGAGGCCGTGGGTGTCGAGCAGAAAGAAGCGCAGGCGCGCCTCGGCCAGCGTTTCCTCGAGGGTCTGCTCGTAGCCGCATTCGGGCAGCCAGATGCCGCGCGCCGGGCGGCCGAAGCGCCGCTCGTAATCGGCCGTCGCGGTCAGGATCTGGCCGCGCCAAATGCGCCGGTCGCGCAGCATGAGCGGAAGGAAACCGTGGGTCGCGCCGCTGGTCACGATTTCCAGCTCGCCCCGGTCCTGAAAGCCGCGGAAGGCGGTCAGCAGATTGCGCTGGTAGACATCGACGAAGATCCGCCGCGCCTCGCGGAAGTTGTGGAGGTAGCGCAGCGCCACCGGATGGAATTCGGGCATCCAACGGGTGCGCTGGGTTTCCTTCTCGGCGAGCTCGATCAGCTTCTCGATATGGCGGACGTAGCGCTCCTGCAGCAAGGGATCGGACAGCATGCCCGCCAGCGGAGGCGTCACCGACATCGTCAGGCGAAAATGCACGCCGTCGTTCGCGAGCCCCTGCATCATCTCGATCAACGGGATGTAGGTCTCGGTGATCGCCTCGTAGAGCCAGTCCTCTTCAAGAAACGCGGGATGCTCGGGATGGCGCACATACGGCAAGTGCGCGTGCAGCACGAGCGCGAGATAGCCCTTCGGTTCGTTCATGGCCTACGATTCCGCCCGCATCTCGACCGTCTCGGTCGCGTTCGTCTCGCGGCGGACCGTCGGCGTGATGGTTTTGCGAAACGCCCCGTCGGCGGATACCGCGGTCGCGTCGATCACCTGCGTGCCATCCGGCAACAGGAAGCGCAAGCTAAAGGTGCCGTCGGGCCGCAGCCGCACGGGGCGCCCCTGCACGGTGACCTTGGCGTCGGGCTCGGTCGCGCCGTACACGATCAGCTCGGCGTCCAACACGAACCAGAATCCGGGAGCGCCCGGAACCGCGCGCGCGAGCGCTCCGCTGGCCATGCTGCCCATCATGCCCGACGACCAGTCGGCGCGCAGGCGTTCGCGCAGCAGCATGCCGAGCTCGGCCGAGCTGCGTCCGTCGGGCAGGCTGTCGCCCATCATCTCGTACAGCCGCTTGTAGCTCTCGGGCGCGCGGGTCCACTCCTCGTCGAGCACATGCGAGATCGTGTCGCGCGGAGTGCGGACGGCATTCGAGCGCGCCAGCGCGTGGAAGCGGCCGTCGCGGGTGACGATCCCGATCGCGACGCGATAGATGCGGTCGGCGCGGCCGACGTTCACATACCAGCTCTCCGCTCCCGGCGCGAGCTCGATGTCGAAGCGATCCTCGCCGTTGCCTTCTTCCGCGCGCTGCAGATCCGTCTCCGCGGGAAACGCGAAGACGCGCATCACCCAGCGATGGTCCTTCCATCCATCGCCCAGGTTCTGCTGCAGTTCGTTCAGGCTCTCGGGCTTGATCTCCCAATAGACATGCACCCACTGGGGATCGCGCGCCATGAGCACGGCGTAGTTTCGTCCGTAGCGCTCCGGCATCGCGAGCGGCGCGCCCAGGCCCCGGCGCGCAGAAGGCGTCTCGGGCGCGGGCGCTTCGAGAACCGCGGCCGTCGCGTGCGCGCGTTCCGTCTCGCGCGCGGAATCCATTCCTTCGAGATCCATGGCGGAGAAACCTGCCGGTGGCTTCACGCCTCCGTGCAGGCGTTCGCCTTCCGGGCCGAAAGGCCCGCCCCGTCCGCTGCGAGAAGCGCTCGTTTGCGCGCGGCCCGCTTTCCGGCGGGCGCTCGGGGCGCGTTCGATCGTTTGCGGCTTCGGGCTGCTCGCCGGCTTCGCGGCGGACTTCTTTGCGCCGCTCTGCGATGAAGGGGCCGGTTTCTCCGGGGTCTTCGCCGATCCGGGCTTGCCGGTTCCGCTCTTCGCTGTGACGCTCTTCCCCGTGCCGCTCTTCGCCGCGCCCGTCTTGCCGGTCTTGTTCACCGGCGCCTCTTCCTTGGCGTTCGAAGAGGAACGCCTGGCAGGCGATTCCTTGCTCGCGCGTCCGGGCTTGGGCGCGCGTTCGGCCAGGCGCACCGGAGGCCGGGTGATCTTTCCGGAGGCGCTTTCGGTTGGGGTCCTCCGGATGGGTCCGCTGACCTTGCTCGCGCGCTTGTCCGCCGAGCGCGCGGATGTATCGCGGCTCGGCGCGGGACGCGTGGATGCGGGGCGCGCGGCAGAGGCGCCCGCTGCCTTGCGGTTGGCCGCGCCCTTGGGTTCTTGCTTGGCGTCGCGCTGCGCCGCGCTTCTGCGCGCGAGCGGCTCCACGCGGCGCGCTCCGGCGGCCGGGCGCGATGCGCCTCGCGATTCGAACGCCGGGTTGCGCTTGCTCTCCGCTTTCTTCAGCAGGGCGCGGATCAGGCCGTCCTTGGAAAGCTGGCTTCGTCCGGCGATCCCGTGCCGGCGGGCGAGATCGAGCAACTCCTGTTTGCTCTTTCCTTCGAGGTCTATGCGTCTCATGGCCGTCGCTTCCTTTCGATCGACACGAATGTCCGCAGCGGGCAAACGGATCGGCCGCTACCGGCGCTTCCCCGCAGCGGCATCCTCGCCTTCGCCCATTTCCAGAATCCAGTGGATGTTCAAATGCAGAGCCTCCGCAAGGTTTTCGAAGGCTCGCCAGCTGGGGCTTCCGCCATCCAACGACTGGTGGGCTTGCTTCAATGTCAAGAGGAAGTCGCGGTGCTTCCTCAAGACCAGGAAGGCTACGTCTTCGAGCGGCCGCCGGTCCAGAGGAAAATGCAATGCATAACTCTTGCTGATTACCGCATGGAATCGATCGGCGATTTCCGCATCGGGATCTCGCAGCAAATCCTCCAGCAGCCCGCTCAACACGAAGCCGAACGCCTGCTCGAGCGGCGCCAGGGCGAGCTCGAGCCCGATGTCGCGGGCGAAACGGAGAATTTCCGAGACCTCGTTCAAGAGATCTCCCGTCTCCGCCTCGTTCTCGCGCCGGGGCCGCTCCAACGCTCGCAGGAAGCTCGCCTTCAGCTGCCCGCCCAGAATCTCCAAGCGGTAGCCGAGCACATGCCCCGCGACCGCGAGCAACACGGGCGGCACGGGCACATCGGCGCCCTGGAAGGTGCGCATCAATTCGCGGCTCTCGCCAAAGAGCCGTTCGAGCGCGCTCTCCTGCCTGGCGAGAATGGATTGGTACGCGGTGCGAATGATCCGTTCGCGATTCTCGGTGACCAGATCGGTCAAACCGACGCGCGTGGTGTTCGCCAGCGCGAGCACTTCCTCCTCGGCCGCCGGCGCGCCGGCGGAAGCATCCTCGCCGCCCGCGCTCGCCGCCAGCACGTAGCCGCGGATTCCTCCCACGCCCGAGCGGAACACATGGACGGCGAAAGACTCGCGTTCTTCGGTCGCTTCATCGATGAGCGCAATGCGGCCGTGATGCGAGGCGAGCCGCTCTTCGCCGCGCGGCTCGGGCTCGATGCGCGCGAAACGCTCGACCTCCACGCGATAGCGAAAGGCGCGTTCCTCCGGAGGGCGGTCCTGCACCGCAGCCGTCAAGGCCACATCGCCCGCCACCATCCGCGCGGTGACGAACTGAGGCTTGACCAGGCGCCGATAGACATCCGCGCCGTTTCCCTGCTCGGGAACATTGCTCCACGCATCACCGAGATATTCGAGGAGCATCTCTTCGAGCGGCAGGCTCGACCAGCGCGCGGCGAGATCGATCGCGCGCGCCGCGTAGGCCATGTTCTGCACCGTCTCGATCCCGGAGACATCGGCGAAGAACCAGGCGCAGCTCGTGTACATGTACATCGCGAAGCGTTGCGATTCGAGGAGCGACCAAAGCGTGGTGCGCTCCTCGCCGGAGAGCGCATGGCGCGCATGCTGGTCGAGAAAGGCCTGGCGCGCGGCCGCGCTCGGGTCGAGCAGCACGAGGATGAAATCGTCGCGGGCCGCCCACGGATCGTGCACCAACACGCTGGCCTTCTCGAGATAGATCTCGACCAGCCGGTCGCGGACCATGTCGAATCCACGCCTGAGCGGCGTGCGCCACTTCTGGTTCCAGCCGGGCAAGCCTCCGGTCGAGCAGCCGCAGTCGCGTTCCCAGCGGCCCACGCCGTGCGTGCAGCTCCAGGCGGTCCCTTCGTCGTTTTCGCCGAAGTGCAGGTCCACTTCGCGATCGGGAGGATGGAGATCCAGCTCCCGGCCGTAGTTGACGAACCCCAGTTCGCGGGGGCCCGCTTCCCGGCGGATCACATAGGAGAGGCACATGTCGCCGAAGGGCTCGTGATGTCCGTAGACCTCGCCGTCGGTGGCGACATTCACGAACCCTCCGGTGCCCGCATCGCCGGACGCTTCCGCGAGCCGGCGGGCGAATTCGGGAGCGCTGCGCAGGAGATGTTCGAAGCTCACCGCGGAGGCGAGCGGCGCGTCGTAGAAGAAGATGTCGATCGATTGGTCGGTCAGCCTGCGCTTGCGGCTGTCTTTCAGAAAGAAGCGGTAAGGCTGCCGCGGGTCGATGCTGCCGTACGGCGCATCGGTCCAGACGCCCGCCCGCTCGATCGGCCGCCAGCGCAACGCCTGATAGGGCGAAAGCACGATGTAGCGGATGCCCGCCTCGATCAGCAATTTGATCGTGGCGAGATTAACCGCGGTTTCGGCGAGCCAGATCGACTCGCTCTTGCGGCCGAACCGCCATTCGAAATCGCGCAGGCCCCAGACAATCTGCGTGCGCTTGTCCCGATAGTTCGCCAAAGGCATGATGACATGATTGTAGACATGCGCGATCGCGTTGCCGTGGCCCTGCTGCAATCGCTGGCTGATGCGATCGCCTTCGAGAATGCCGCGATAGACATCGGGGGCATGCTCCTCGATCCAGGACAGCAAGGTGGGGCCGAAGTCGTAGCTCAGGAAAGCGTAGTTGTTGACGATCTCTTCGATCCGATTCCCCGGGCCCATCACCCGGCTGCGCGCATTCGGGCGATAGCACTCATCCGAGATGCGCGCGTTCCAATCGTGCGCGGGAGCGGCGCTCGGCTGGCGGGGAATCCGGCCCGTCCAGGGATTCTCGCGGGGCGGTTGATAGAAATGTCCGTGGACGCAAATGCGCATGCCTCACTCCCCGGCCGGCGGCATCGCGGCGATGAGCCGCGGGAGCACCTCGCCCGCCGCTTCGCGCAGCACCGCATCCGCATCTGAATCGGCAGGCGTGGGCGTCTTGTTGATCACGATCAGCCGCGCTCCGCGCGCTTTTGCGCGCGTCGGGAGCAGCGCCGCCGGATAGACCGCGAGTGAGCTGCCGACCGCCAGCAGGAGATCGCAGCGATCGATCCACGCGACCGCGCGCGCGAAGGCGTCCTCGGGCAGCGCTTCGCCGAAGAAGACGACGTCGGGCTTGAGCCGGCCGCGGCAATCGGGACATGGCGGCGGAAGGTTCTCGCGCAGCCACTCGTAGACTTCGTCCATGCCGTAGCGTTTGCCGCAATCGAGGCACCGGATCCGGCGCGTGTTACCGTGCAGCTCGGCCACTTCGCGCGAGCCCGCCGCCTGGTGCAATCCGTCGATGTTCTGCGTGACGATGCCCTTCATCTTCCCCGCTCGCTCCAATGCCGCCAACGCTTCGTGCGCCGCGTTGGGCCGCGCGTCCTTGATCGCGCGATAGCGCACATCCTGGAAGAAGCGCCAGAAGAGCGAGGAATCCCGCAGGAAGCGATCGATACTCGCGTACTCGCTCGGATCGTACTTCTGCCACAGGCCGTCGGCGGCATCGCGGTAGGTCGGGATCCCGCTCTCCGCGGAGATGCCGGCGCCCGTGAAGGCGACGATCTCCGAAGCCTCGCGCAACAACGAGCGCGCGCGGCGGAAGGCTTCATCGCTGTGCATCGTTGCTCATCCTCGTGTTGGTCTTTGGGGGGGAGTCGGAAGGGGTGCGCGGGACCGGCGCGCGCTCGAAGAACCCCAAACCATCTGGCGCGCGCCTTGTGCGGACTTCGCGCGCGATCATCACCTCTCGAGGCCCCCGCTCCTGCTCCGCGCGCGGTCCTAACATCCCGCGCACCCCTTCCGACTCCCCCCTCGCTCCTTCAAGGCCGACGGGCGACGACGGCCGCGCACACGCGATGAGCCGACCTTCTCGCGCCCGCGCCTTGTGCGGACTTCGCGCGCGATCGTCGCCTCTCGAGGCCCCCACTCCTGCCCCGCGCGCGGTCCGGATTCCGCTCGCCCGGGCCGAATCTACCCCATCGCCGCTCTCCACGCGATGACCGCCTGCGCTCGCACGCGCACGGCGGCAATGGCTCAAATCGCGCTTGCAGACGACGGGTGGGCGCATCCGCCGATGGAAATCGCCTCGCAACTCTGCCGCAGCGACATCCCAGCCCCTTGCAGGCGCACGACTTGGCGAAAGAGCCCACCGGCTGGCGTCCGTAAACTGCTCAAATGCTTTCGATTGCCCGTCTTTCGCACCTGTGCTACCATTAGCTGGATTGGAATCCGTATAGGGAGGGCGCTCGTTCGCGCGTCCTCTTCATTTGATGATTACTTCGGAGGTTACACCATGTCTTCCGTGCAGGCGCATCGCGGTGGATTGCTGGCCTTCCTCCCTGCGACTCTCTTCGCTCTTGTGGCTCTGCTTTCGATTCCCGCCTCCGCTGCCTGGATCGACCTCGGCGGCGATCCGGTGACCGTCACTGTCCTCGAAGCCGCAGAGAACCGGACGGTTCTCGAAGTGAGCGTCGGCGGGTTCTCCGACGATCCCGTGACCATCGACGGAGAGACCTACCATCAGATCAGCTTGGGACGCGAGCCGATCTCGCTGGAGCAGGGGCTCCCCGCTCTTCCTGCGGTCAAGCGCAGCATCACGATTCCCGACGACCGCCTGATGCGCGTCAAGGTCGTCTCCTCCGAGTTCGTCGACTATCCCAACATGCCGGTCATCCCTTCGAAGGGGAATCTCACTCGCGACATCGATCCGAAGAGCGTGCCCTATTCCTTCAGCTCGCTGTATACGGCGGGCGGCACCTACCCCTCCGCTCTGGCGGAAGGCGGCGAGCCGTACATTCTCCGCGATGTCCGCGGCATGGTCGTGGAGGCGAATGTCTTCCAGTACCTGGCGTCGACTGCCACCCTGCGCGTCTACACCAGCATGGTGATCGAAGTGAGCGCCGACGGCCCCGACACGCGCAATGTCTTCTCTCATCCCCGGGCGGGCGCGCGCGTCGATCGGCAATTCGCGCGCCTCTACGAGGATCACTTCGTCGACTTCGCGTATCGCGGTCCTCGCTACACTCCCGTGCTCGAAGACGGCGGCATCCTGATCATCACCTACGACGCCTTCCGCGCGAGCGTCGAGCCGCTCTACCAGTGGAAGCTCCAAAAGGGCATGCCGGCGAAGCTCGTCAATCTCTCCCAGGTGGGATCGACCTCGACGGCCATCCTGAATTACATCATCAGCGAGTATCAGCAGTGGCAACCCGCGTATGTGCTGCTCATCGGCGACGCCACCCAGGTTCCGACGGTCTCGTACAGCAGCGGATCCGATCCCAGCTATGCGCTGGTCGTCGGCACCGACAGCTATCCGGACCTCTTCGTCGGCCGCTTCTCCGCCGAGACCGCGGCCCAGGTGCTAACCCAGGTGGATCGCACGATCGCGTACGAGCGGGACATCGTGGAGGGCCAGGCCTGGCCGCAGTACGGGACGGGCATCGCCTCCAATCAGGGCACGGGCGACGACGGTGAATACGATAATCAACATGAAGACAACATCCGCGCCGACCTGCTCGCCTACGGCTATCTCGGCGTCGATCAGATCTACGATCCCTCGGCCACGGCGCAGATGGTGACCAATGCGTTGAACCAGGGGCGCGGGATCGTCAACTACACCGGCCACGGCAGCACGACTTCGTGGAGCACGACGGGCTTCAGCACCACCCAGGTGAGCGCCCTCACCAATGACTTGATGAATCCCTTCATCTGCAGCGTCGCCTGCCTGAACGGCAATTTCGTCAGCAGCACCTGTTTCGCCGAAGCGTGGCTGCGCGCGAGCCACAACGGCGTGCCGACCGGAGCGATCGCCTGCTACATGTCGACCATCAGCCAGTCGTGGGACCCGCCCATGTCGGCGCAGGACGAGGCGATCGATCTGCTCGTCGCCGATGAAATGCGCACCATCGGCGGCCTGTGGTTCAACGGCTCCTGCCTGATGATGGACGAATATGGAAGCTCGGGCGTGAACGAGTTCAAGTGCTGGACGATCTTCGGCGATCCGTCGGTCGCGGTGCGGACGAAGGCCGCCCAGGCGATGGCCGTCGATCACCCGGGCGTGCTCCTCATCGGGACTTCGGAGTACGGCGTCGATGTGACGGGCGTCACGGGCGCGCTGTGCGCCCTGTACGCCGACGGAGTGCTGTATGGAAGCGCGCGCACCGACGCGGCCGGGCACGCCACGATCGCGCTCGATCCCGCTCCCGCTCAGCCGCTCGACCTGACCCTCACCGTCACGGCGTACAACAAGGTGACCTACGAGGGGCTGGTGCAGGTGATCCCGCCCGCGGGCGCGTACCTGCTCGTGCAAGACACCTACCTCGCCGACGGCAATGACGATCAGATCGTGAACGCGGGCGAATCCCTCGGCCTGAGCATCCAACTGCGCAACGTCGGCATCTCGACCGCGCTCGACGTGACCGCGCAGCTCACCTCGCCGAGCGAGTTCCTGACGATCGACATCGAT
>CAYZWI010000008.1:0-172750 GCA_964482205.1 uncultured bacterium
CAGTAGATGCGGGCAGATACGATGTCGCAGCAGAGATTTCATGAATCATCCGGGCCAGGAGCGGGAAAGGAGCTTTGCCGGCGAAGCAAAGCCGATTAGCCTCTCGGCCGGCGGATGCGGACGCCGGTCGCGTGCCGTCCGAGGCACGCGCTTCGATCCGGCGGCGCGGAAAGTCGAGGAGGAGAAGTGACCGACCGGGCGCGCGCAGCCGACGCGATCACGCGACTGCGAAAAACGATCGACGAGCACAACCGGCGCTACTATGTCGAAAACGCCCCCGCCATCAGCGATCGCGAGTTCGACGCCCTCATGGAAGAGCTCGCTCGCCTGGAGCGTGAATTCCCCGAGCTCGACGATCCCGACAGCCCCACGCATCGGGTGGGCGGAGAGCCGCTCGCCGCTTTTCGCACCGTCGCTCATGCCGTCTCCATGCTCAGCCTGCAGAATACCTACTCGGAAGATGAGGTTCGAGACTTCGACCGGCGCACCCGGAACGCGCTCGGAATCGAAGGCGACATCGCCTATGTCGTGGAGCTGAAGATCGACGGGGTCGCGATCGCGCTCCATTATCGGGACGGCCGCTTTGTACTCGGGCTCACTCGCGGAGACGGCTTCTCCGGAGACGACGTCACCGCGAACCTGCGCACCATTCGCGGCCTGCCGCTGCAGTTGCGCGACGGTGCCGGCGCAGCCGTTGCGCCTGCGCCTTCATCCACGCCTTCACCTGCGCCTGCGCCTCTGTCTCCGCCTCCCCTGCTCGAAGTCCGCGGCGAGGTTTTTTTGCCGCGCCCGGCGTTCGACGCCATCAACGCGGCGCGCAAGGAAGCCGATCAGGAGTCCTTCCGCAATCCGCGCAACGCCGCCGCCGGGACCTTGAAGCTGCTCGATCCACGGCAAGTCGCCGGCCGTCGTCTCGCGCTCTATCTCTACCAATGGGTCGGCGCGCGCGATCACGGCGTCTCGACCCACGACGAGGCGCTCGACCGGCTCGCCTCGTGGGGATTGCCGGTGAATCCGCACCGGCGCGTGGCGCGGGGAATCGACGAGGCGCTCTCGATCTTTCGTGAATGGCAGACGCGCCGCCGGGAGCTCGACTACGACATCGACGGCATGGTCCTGAAAGTGGCCGACCTGGCCGCCCAGGAACGACTGGGAACGACCAGCAAGTCTCCCCGCTGGGGCATCGCCTTCAAGTTCGAGACCGCCCAGGCGCGCACGCGGGTCGTTCGCATCGACTGGCAGGTCGGGCGGACGGGCGCCGTCACGCCGGTCGCCAAGCTCGAGCCGGTCACGCTGCTCGGCACCGTGATCCAAAGCGCGACCCTTCACAACGCCGACGAAATCGAGCGCCTGGGTCTGCGCCCGGGCGACCTTGTCACGATTGAAAAGGGCGGCGAAGTGATTCCGAAGGTGACGGCGGTGCACACCGAGGCGCGCACGGGCGCCGAGGAGCCCGTCGCGCTACCCGACCGCTGCCCCGTGTGCCGGGAAACGCTGGAACGCGAACCGGGCGAAGTGGCCATCCGCTGCACGAATGAATTCTGCCCCGCGCAGCGCAAGCGCCGCATCCTGCACTTCGGTTCCCGCGGCGCGCTCGACATCCAAGGCCTCGGCGAGGCGCTGGTCGATCAGCTGGTCGATCGGGGAATGATCCAGGAGCCGGCCGATCTCTACCAATTGAGCGCCGGCGAACTCGCCTCGCTCGAACGCATGGGGGCGAAGTCTGCAGCCACGCTGCTGGCGCAACTGGAGGCCTCGAAGACGAGGCCGTTGGAGCGCCTCGTCTTCGCCCTCGGCATTCGCCATGTGGGCGCGCAAGCCGCCCGCATCCTCGCCCGCTCGTACCGCTCGCTCGAAGCCGTCTCGCGCGCGAATCGAGAGGAACTGGCCGCCCTCGAAGGCATCGGCCCGGTGATCGGCGAATCGGTGGAGCGCTTCTTCCGCCGCCCGGAGACCTCGCGCCTCCTCGAACGGCTGCAGGCCGCCGGTTTCGCGCCCGAAGCCCCCCTCCCGTCGCCCGCCTCCGCGCAAGCGCGTTCGCTCGCGGGACTCACCTTCGTCCTCACGGGAACGTTGTCACGCTGGAGCCGCGAGCAGGCGAAGGACGCCATCGAAGCGCAGGGCGGGCGGGTCGCTTCGTCGGTGAGCGCCAAGACGAGCTTCGTGGTGGCGGGCGCCGACCCGGGAACCAAGCTCGCGAAAGCCCGCGCCTTGGGCGTGCGGGTGCTCGAAGAGGAGGCGTTCGGCCGCCTGCTCGCCGACGGCCCAGCGAGCGTGAAGCAGGATCCATGAGAGCCGGTCCGGCAGGCACGCGCCTGGCAGGACCGGCTCTCTTTTCCTGGCACGGGAATCGACTCGATTGCAGGCAGGCAACGATCCCCGTGATCCGGACTATTGAATCGCCTTCGTGTCGATCTTGAGCGACAGCTCTTTCGAGTATTGATCGATCAATTGCTTGATCCGTTCATCCATCTTCTCGCCGGTCAGGTCGATGCGCACATCTTCCTCGGCCGCCGCGAAGTCCAGCTGGTACGGCTCTTCGCGGGCGAACATCTTCAGGATCAGCCAGTCGCCATTGGCCACCTGGATCGGATCGGCGACGAAAGGCTTGCCATCGGGAGGCATGTGGAGCTTGAGCGCCTCCGCCGTCACATCCGGGTAGACTCCCGTGTCTGTCGGTCCCAGCATCGGCTCGTGTTTGATCGAGGGATCCCGACGAATCATTTCGGCTCCCACTTCCTCCCAGCGCGCGCCGCGCTGCAGCCGCTCGCTCGTCTGGCGAGCCAGTTCCTGGAAGCGGCTCGGAAACCAGATGAAGCCGTAGGTGGCGAGATCCTTCGACCAGTACTTGTCCTGGTGCTGCTCCCAGTAGCGTTCGACTTCCTCGCGCGTCAGGCCGTAGTCGTACATCTGCACGTTTTCCTGGAAGAAGGCGTCGAGCAGAAGCTCCTGGCGCTTGCGCTGCTTCTCTACCTCGAAGTCGTCGCCGGCCAGCACTCCGGACGCCTGGGCCTCCTGTCGCAAGGCCCACTGCTCCATGCGCCGGAGGATGCGCCGCCTGATCGTCGCGTCATCTCCCTGGCCGGGCCAGTAGAAGAGGTTCGCCGTGTTCAGAGAATTGACGTAGTCGTTCAATGTCCAGGCGCCCCCATTCCACTGGATGAGCGGCCGAGCCCGTTCCTCCGGCGTGAACAGATGAACGGGGCCGCGCAGGAGCCCGAGGTCCACGGAGAATCTTTGAGGGTTTCCGCCGGTCAAGGAGTCCCAGTAGGGCGCGAAGCGTTCGCGCACGAGGCTCACATTCTCCTCCGCCAAGCGGAAGCCGTACTTCTTGTCAATCTCGAGTTCCTTGCGCGTCTTCACCGCGTCGTAGAAACGCTGCGCGGCGATTTCGGCCGTCGTCTGGTCCATCGCGGGGGCCCGATCGCGCTCGCCTTCGTAGCGCATGATGAACCATCCGTAGCGCATGCTCGAACTGGGCTCGGACACTTCTCCCTGCTCGTTCATCGAGAAGAGCACGTCGCCGTATTCGACCGGCATCTCCGCCCGGTCGGCCCAGATATCCTCGAATACCGAGACGCGCTTGGTGTCGGCCTCGAACTTCCGTCCCACCGCGACCAGATCCTCGCCCGCCCGCACGCGCGCAAAGATGGCGCGGATGAGATCTTCATCATGACTGGTGACATTCGTGAACTGGCGCTGCACGTGGGTCAGCTTCTTCATCGAATCCTGTCGGGCGCTGGAGAATTCGGCGGCCTCGTTGATCTTCGCCCAGTACCGTTCGACCTCGCGTCCTTCCAGCCAGCGCTCGAAGAGCTGGGCCTCGCGAGCGGGTAACTGGTCGCCGTACTTATCGCGCACGACCTTCACGAGCACTTCCTTCTGGGCTACGGTCTCGATGAACTTCAGGCGTTCCTCGGGGCTCGCCGAGGCCCACGGGAGATCCGGCTTCAAGCGGTCGTATTCGGAGACGATTTCCGAGAGCCGCACGGTCCGGTCTTTGAGCGTGATCACCTGCGGATCCCGGTTGCCTCCACAACCGCTCATGAACACCACGGCCAGCGCCAAGACGACGAGAATCAGCTTCCTCATGGACTCCCCCTTCTCTCATCCCCGAGCGGCGGTCCGGCCGACGCCTTCCAGCCAACGGCCGTTCGCGCCCCTGCGCTTGTCGATCAGAAGCTCCCTACTACAGCAAAATGAATGCGCCCGCGCCATATCGATTCTCCCCCGGGGACGGCGTACTCGAGTTTCACCCGGCCTGCCCTGCCGGGCACTTCGACGCCGATCCCGGCCGCCCAGCGCCAGAGCTTCTTGCCCCGCGAGCCGTAGAGCACGCTCCGTTCCGGCTCCCATCTCTCCAGGCGCGCGACATCCCCAAGCAGAAACAGGCGCGACCCCCGGGCGTCGATTCGCGGACCGAATTCCATCCGCTGGATCGCGTAGCCGAAGGCCCGGTACTCGCCCTCCATGCTGCCCCTCAGACTGCCCGCTCCTCCGAGGACGAAGGCGTCGCTGAGCAGCAGCGAATCGGGACCCGAGATCAGCCCGGCCTCCTGTTCGAGCGCCAGCCTCCAACGCCGGCCGAACCACTCGCCCGCCGTCACCCGCGCGCTTCTCAGCGAGGGGCCCTTCCCGTCGCTTTGCAGCGCTTCGGCGCGGATGCGCCAGCCGGTGTCGGTCGCGTCGCGCGAGCGGCCGAGGTAGGACACCCGGAACCGGGTGTCGGCGCGATCGAGATTCCCGCTGAACGGCTCCCCCAGAACGACGCGCGTCTGGCCCCAGCCGACGCCGATTTCCCACAGCGTGGCCGGACTCCACAAAAGGTCCGCGCTCCAAGAAGTTTCGGCATAGAGCGTGTCCTCCTGAGCATGTCGCAGGGTTGCATCCGCCCCGAAGGGAAGCCGCCAAAGGTACGGTTCGTGCCAGGAGAGCTGGAAAGTGCTGCGGTCCTCGCCCCAGCTCTGCCAGTACACACGGGCGGCGCGCCCGGTGCCCAGGAGATTGCCGAGCCCCAGATCGAGATAGCCGGTCAGCCGGCCTTGATCGCCCGGCCCCCCGCGGTCCGCGTAGGCGAGCAGGCCCGCCACCGAACTGGCGGGCCTTTCGCGCACGCGAAAGAGGACGGCGGCGTCGACCGAGTCGGCGTCCATTCCCAGGGATGAATCCTCCAGCACGAGGAAAGGCCCCTCCACGGATTCGAAGAGGCCCGTGCCCCACAGTCTGTCGCGCGCCGCCTGCCAGCGGGCCCCGGCATACGCTTCGTGGCCTTGCCATCCCGCCGCGCGCCGGAGAAACGACGGCCGGGTCACGCGGGCTCCTTCGAATTCGAGGCTCGAGACGCGCACCCACGGGCCCTTTCGAAGCACCGCATCGAATTCGAGATCGTTTCCCGCGCGGAAGTCCGAGAACTCGATGCTCGCGAGAGGAAAGCCCTCTTCCTCGCAGCGCACGAGCCTGGCGGCGATCATCGCTTCGATTTCGGTTGCGGCTTCGGCCGCGATCCAGAGAGGCGCGCCGCCGTCTTCGAGAGACCTGCGATCGAGCGCCTGCCCCCGGTCCACGCTCCCAGCGCGTTCGTCCGCGGGTTCCGCGTCTTCAGCTTCCATCCACCGGCAGGACGCGCTCGTCACGCGCGGGCCGCAGGCGACGGTCCATCGACCGTCGGCACTCCGGCAAACGCGGGCGTTCATGTATCCCGCCCTCGTCAGGAATGCGACCACCGAATCTCCGGCGGCCTCCGGGCGCTTTTCCCCAATCGTCTTCGTGATCCAGGTTCGGGTCGCCGCATCCGTCGAATCTGCGAATCCGATGACAGGGGGAGCCGGGATGCCCGCTTCCGGGCGGCCTTCGAAGCGTTCGCCCATGGCGTCTGGACCGCTGCGGGCGCCGTCGCCCGCGACCGGTGCGCGGCCTTCTCCGGCGGCATGTGCGAGCGCGGCCTGCGGCCGCTGCGATGCGCTGCGAGGCGTGCACCCCATCGTCTCACCGGCGAGAATGAGGCCGGCGATCGAGAGCGCGATCCACGGCCCCATCCAGAGCCGCCCCGAGAGCGAAGGCATTCCCTTCGCCGCCCGGCGACGGCACGGGAAGCGCAACTCTTGCAGGCCGCTAGAAGTACGCACGCGCTTCCATCCTTCCCGTGACGACGGCATCCCTGTCGTCGTCGTGATCCACTCGGATCCAAAGAGTGCCGGTCAGTCCCGGCCTGGGACGAAACGATCCGGAGCCAGTGAGCCGCCATCCCGGCCGTTCGAGCAGGAACGGGGAATATCCGGTGATATCGTTGTCGGCCCAGCGGCGTTCCAGTCCCACTTCCAGACGGGAAGCCGGGAAAGGTTCCGCGACCACGCTCCACGCGGCGCGGTACAGGCGCCGCTCCTCATCGGCCGG
The DNA here is from genome assembly GCA_964482205.1 of uncultured bacterium. GTDB lineage: Bacteria > Eisenbacteria > RBG-16-71-46 > CAIMUX01 > WJJG01 > JAZDGX01. The sequence goes on from CAYZWI010000008.1 coordinate 6,394, forward strand.
CAGAAAACGCTCGTCCTCGCCTTCTCCCCGCACCTTGACCGTGAGCGGCCGAAGGAGATTCCAGCTCGCCTCCGCGGCCAGCTTGCCTGCGTTGCGCCGGTCGAAGGAACGCGCGCCCGATTCCCAGAAGACGCCTTCTTCCTCACGCTCGAGGCCGTACTCCAGGCGGCCGCGAATTCCGCTGCGGACCGTCCACAGAAGCTCGCAAACCGCCTCGTCTCCCTCCCGTCTGCGAAGCGATCCAAGCGGAGTGCGCTCGCGTCCGCGGCGGGCCTCCAGCCGGAGGGTGGGAAAGGGAAGCCCCGAGCGGCCCTTCCAGGTGAGCTCCCCTCGCGTCAGGCGGTCGTGCTTGCGGCTCTCGTCTCCGCCCGCCAGGATTTCCGCGGGAGATTCGAGCAAGGTCCCCAACCGCTCTCCACTCGACAATTCCACGCGACCGAACAGGGTCGTCTCGAAGCCGTTCAGGACTCCCTCTCCCGAGCCTGTCTCGCCGAAGGGGCGTCCGCTCAAGCGCACGACGCTTTCTATCCGCGTCTCCAAAGCCACCGAGTCGCCCGGCTCGTAGTGGAGCTCGTAGTCGCCTTCTCCCGTGTAGTGGCCCAGGCTGTCGTAGTGCCCGCCTTGGCCGCCGACATACTGCAGCCGCTCGATCCTCAGCCGGTTCTCCGAGGTCGTGATCCTGCCCCGCCACTCGCCCGACATCGACCCGGTCTCGCGATGCGAGAGCGACCAGTCGGCGAGGTCCGATCCGGTGTCGGCTTCTCCCGGGCGGCCGGTGTGCACCCGCTTCGCATACAACGCGTGGGCCAGGGTGGAGCCGGCCCGGTAATCGACTTCCGTCTGCAACAGGCGGCGATCTCCCGCATTCGCCCGGCGCCCATCTTGCCAGTCGGAGTCTCTGCGCAGTTCCGTCGTCACGGCCGCCTTGAGCCCCTTCAGCACTTGGGGGGTCTCCGCACGCAGGCCGTACAACGCGAACTCCTCGCCCGATTCCGCCCCGCCTGCGCCCCGCAGCAGGCGCTCCATCTCGAAGTTCGCGCCGATCGCCCAGGCGCCGCTCCACCCCAAGGCGCTCTTCCAGCGCCTCGCTTGCCCGGAAACGCCGTCCTCTTCCGTGCGGCTCTCCCACACATCCGCCTGAGCGTTCACGCGTCCGTCCCGCCGCGCGCTCGCGTGCAGGCGATCGCCCGCGAAGCGGTTGCCCGTCGACAGGTTCTCCCACTCGGCTCCCATCGTGAGCCGCGCTCCCGGCCGCACGGTCAACCCCAGGGCGCTCCGGCGGTCCTCTCCCGCGAGCAGGGAATCGGAGGATGCGTTCCACCTGCGCGCTTCAAACCCCGCGGCCAGAGGCTCGGGCGGCGAGAAGCGTTCCTCCACCTGCCGTCCTGCGAAGCGCAATTCGACTCGATCCTCGCGGTCGCCCCACAGCCTTCCCAGCTTCCACGAACTCTGAATCGCCAGCGCGCCTCCCTGGTTGTCGCCATCCCCCGACCCGGAGAGGGTGTTGCGGTCGTGCTGGGAGAAGGCGCCTTCGGCGGAAAGCGAAAGGCCCGCCGCGAGAGGCCCGCCCGCCTTGAACGAGACGACATCGCGCAATTCCGGGCTGGAAATGCGCCGCCCCGGCACGAAGCGCCCCTTCTTGCGCCCCTGGTAGGCGTAGTAGATGTTGCCCAGCGGGGAAGTCCGTTGCTGGTAGTCGCCCTCTCCTTCTCCGACATCGGTGAACGAGACGCGATAGCGCGAGAGGTAGCGTCCCGGGTCGAGGTCCTCGGCGATGTAGAGGTAGAATTCCGCCGCCAGCGTGTCGGCTTCGACGAGCGCATAGTCGCCGAGGCTGTCCGGAGTCACTCCCCCGCCGATGGCGTCTGCATCGTCGCCCGCGAGCGCGAGGGCTTCCTTCTCTTCGGGGCTCAGTCCCAAGGCCGCCGATCTCTCGGGGTCGTCGCGCTCGCGCATCCACGAGATGGCCGCGCCCACGCCCGAATCCCCGCTCGTCGCCGAAAACGAGGCGTAGTCGCGATCGAACGCGCCTTCGCGCACTTGGAAATCGACGCGGATCTCGCTCACCGAGCTGATCGAGCGGCGCGGCATGAACCACAATTCGCCAGAGTCGTAGTCGATCGTGTAGTCGCTTTGCTCGCCGCGATCGAGCCGCTCGCCGCCCAGCCAGACCCGCTCGCTGCCCGCCACGATCACGGCATCTTCGCCGGGCAACCGCCCCGTGATGGCGAGGGCCGGGTCCTTCGCCAGCAGACGGTACGGCCCCTGCTTGTCCTCCTGCCCAAAGAATTCGAGGTGCATGTGACGGCCGAGCCCCCGTCCGAACGCCCCTCCCGCGCGCGGGCCCTCCTGCCGTCCGGCGCGCACGGTCATCCCCTCCATCTCCCGCTGGTGGCTGGTGAAGGCGAAGCCCTGCTGCTCGGTGCGCACATCACCCAGCCGCAAGGAGGCGACGGGTGCGTCGACTTCGATCAGCACCTGATCGAGATCGGCGAGCTCGGCCGAAGTGCCTTCGGGTTGCAGCGGGGTCGCCCGGTCGGTGAGCACCGCCCGCACCTGCACCTTCTCGGCCAGGCGGCCGCGCAGCGAAAGGTCCAGGCTCTGCTCGAGCTTTGCGTCGCGGCTGCTGCCGAACTCGACGCTGAAGGTCTTGCTGCCGCCCACTTCCAAAAGAGCCCCGGGAGGAAGCAGCCGCGAAGGCCGCTCGGGGGCGGCCGCGGTCGCGAGGGTCTCGGCGCGCGCGCTCGCGCTTCGCCCCCATTTGCCCGCGAGCGCCAGCGGAAGGTAACGATACTCGGCGACGAGCGGCGCCTCATCGGCAAGCGGGGGGGCGAGCCAGACGATCGCGCCCGCCACCGGCAGCACTTCGTAATCCACTCCCTGCGTGAAACAGCGCTCTTCCGCGCACAGGCTGAGCGAAGCGGCCGAGACGAGGCGGTGCGGAAGCCGAAGGGTGTCCCCCAGCGCAGGTGAGGGAAGCACCGCGCGCCCGCAGCCGGCGCCGAAGCACTCCGCCCGGGCGCTCGCGGAATCGGCGCCCGTGGCAGGTTCGGGCACACCGCCGGCATCGCCGGGCACACCACTGGAACCACGCGCATCGCCGGGATCGCCCGCACCGCCGGCACCGCGCGCATCGCCGGCAATGGCCACCGGGGCCAAGAAGAGCGCCGCCAGGAGGATCAACGCGAGGGCGCGCCGGCTCCTTGCGCCGGAAAGGCGCAGGTCTTTGCGGGACGCCCTCGCCGACCTCCCGCGTGCATGGCTCTCGAGCGAAAAGACAGGGAGCATCATCCGCCTGGAAGCGAGGGACCGCTCGCGCCGTCGCGCGGGCCGTAATGCAGCGAAAAGACCCAGACCTCCGCTCCGGGCGCATCGGCGACATAGAGCCTGCCGCCGCGCTCCCAGGCGAGATCCGCGCAATGCATGCGCCCTTCCGGAGGAACGAGCAGCCAGGGCTCCGCGCCGACCGGAAGGACCAGGACGCCGCCCGCCTCCTGCATGCCGACGAAGAGGTTTCCCCAGGAATCGACGGCGAGCGACGAGGGTTTGAGGGGCCGCTCGGTCAGCGACGGAAGCGCCGACCAGGTGAACGTGCGCCCCGGCTCCATGCGTCCGACTCCCGCCGGACGCGTGGTCAGCACGAACAGCCGCCCGCGCCCATCGACGTCGATCGCGATCGGGCCGCGCAAGTCCAGCCCTTCAGACTCGCCGAGCGATTCGCGGAACTGCGCCGCCCCGTCGAATTGCAGGATGCGTTCGCGCGAAGCGTCGAGAAGATGAAGATCGCCCGCGGGATCGAGGCAGAAGTCGCTCGCTTCCCCCAAGTCCTCTCCCGCTTCCTGCAGCAGCGCCTCGAGATCGATGCGCTCCTCCTGCACACCGCTGAAATCGTACCGGTCGAGGATGGCCTCGAAAGGATCGAGCGTGAAGACCTTCAGGCCCGTGCGGGCGAAGAGGCGCGTCACGAGGCTCAACCGCCCCGGTCCCTCGCCTCCGCCCGCCATCCGCACGCCGCCTGGGGCCCGCCCGTCTTCGCGGAAGAGACGATGGCCCGCGCCTTCGATTCCCCAGATTCCACCCGTGGGATCGATGTCGAGCGCGATCGGGACGAGGGGCGCGCCTCTGGATGTCCACTGGCGCCGCGCGAACAGTTCGGCCGACGACGGGGAGGGGGACGCGGCCAGCGATGTGGAAAGGTCGCTCTGCGCCGCCGCCGGCGAGTTCTCCCCGCGGGCGCTCAGGAGCAGGACGACGGCCAGGCAACCGCAGCCGAACGACGCGAGCGCGCGCAGGCCCGTCCGTGCGCTTCCCGCAAGATCAGTGGGAGAATGTCCACTGCAGGCAGACATAGCCGCCTTCCTCGAGCGGCTGGAAATACAAGGCCCGATCCGGCGCCTTCTCGCCCCCGCTCGCGCGCTCGGCCGCGCCATCCTTCGCGCGATGGTCGCGGCCGGCCAGCCAGGCCGCGTCGACGACGCTCACCAGCCGGTTGAGGATGGCGCCGCCCACGAAGAAGCTCGCCCGGCGAAACGCGCTGCGGCTCGATTCGCGCCGGTCGCGATATTCCAGGCGTTGCTCGCGGGAGGGCCACTCCCAATGGGGCACGCCTTGCAGATTCTCCTCGATGTAGGCTGCCCGCGCGGCCAGGTCGTCGCCATAGATCGCGCGCGCGGTGCGCGCGATGTCGTCGCGGTAATCCTCGTAGCTTCCGTACGAGCCGAGATTGCGATAGAACCAGTCGGGCTGGCCCCCGGCGTCCGAGACCCCCGCGAATTGCTCCACGTACTCGATGTAGTCGTTCTTGCGGCTGTGTCCCTGGATCTCGCTCACCACGAAGCCCATGATCATGGACGCCTCTGCCATGAGGTAGATCCGCCCACGATCGGGATGCCCCGAGAGGATCTGTCCGAGTCCCGGAAGGAGCAGAGATCCGCCCATCGCTTGCAGGCGCGTCGCGCCCCTTTTCCCCTCTGCCCGATTGCTCGAGGAAGATGCCGCCGAGAGATCGAGCAGCGTTTGCGATCGATTCCCGGGGGACGGCGCGTCCCCATGCCCCGAACCCGCGCCGGTGGAAGGCGCGCTGCCGAGAGGCCCAGGCGTTCCCATGGAGAACGCGCTCGCTGCCGGCGCGCGCATTTCCGCCGCCGATGCAGGCGCAGCGTGCGCATCGACGGCGATGGAAGGCGCGCCCGAAAAAGGCGCGCGCAGTCCCACCGAAGCGCCGTCCGAAGGACTCACTCTGCCGGCACTCGCGAGGACACCCGCGGCGGGGACCTCACTCGCGGCCCAGGCGGACGCGGCCAGCAAGAGGGGAAGCGCCCACGCCGAGAGCCGCATCGCAAGCGCACCCGCGCCCGGCCGTCCGGCTCTCGCGCAACGCCATGTGCCGCTCAGACGCAAGGGAGCCATCAGAATCTCCTGGTGATCCGCACTTCAGGCCGCGCGCGGAAGGGCAGGCCCCTCACATCCAGACGCACCTGGGTGGCCGAATCGAGCTGCACGCGAACGGCGCGCGCGCCGAGGAAGGCGTCCACCGCCGACACCAGATGATTGAGAAAGATCAGCCGGCCCGACCAGCTCTGCGCGGAATGCAGGTCCTCGCTGTCGTCCCAGATGCCCAGATAGACATCCCGGCTGACGGGAGAATCCCAACCGCACGCGTACGCATCCCGGCTCACATACTCGCGCAGCCGGCTCGCATTGCCGTCGGCGATGATCTGGGCGATCTCTTCGTCGCGGCTTGCCGTCCACAGGCCGCAGCCGCATTCGTACACGCCGCAGCTGTCGGGATCGGGCGCGCGGCGGTGATAGCGGTCGTAGCTCCAATAGCCGTCCGCGAACTGATCGAGCTCCCCTTCCTTGTCGTGGCTTCCTCTGCGGAAGCTCGAATAGGCGACCCAACCGGTCACTTCCGCGGCGAAGTAGGCGAAGCCGCGCAGGTAGGATCCATTCCGCACCTGCCCCGCGCCCGGCAGGACGGCCGACATGAGAGCGGTGACGAAGGCGCTGCCGTTCACCCCGCTTCCCGTGCGCCGTTCGCTTTCCCGTGAAGCGCCAAGCGCGCCGGCATCGCCACCGATTGCTTCCAGCGGGGCCTGCGATGCCCTGCTCGTCGACGGCGCCGCCAACGGAACGAGCCCGGGCCCCGATTGCCAGAGAGAGACCGCCGTCGTACGACAGCCGCCATCGGCGCAAGCTCGCGCATCCTGCCCTTGCGCATGAGCCGCGAGAGGGAGCGCCGCGCAACAGCCGGCCATGGCGATCATCAGCGGGATCGAGCGCCGCGCGACGCTTCGTCTCCGTGCGTCCGTCGCGCTTCGCATTCTCGAGCCGCCGGCGCGTGCGCTCGTGTCGCCGTGACTGGCCATCCGCTCATCCTCTCCCGAACCCGTCATCGCCTGCGCGTCGCGCGTATCAACGAACGACAGCGAGCTTGCGGACCACTTCCTTCGATTGCCCACCGCCCTGGCCGGTCACGCGGGCGACATAGAGCCCCGGCGCGACATCGCTCAAATCCAGCTCCCACACCACCGGTTGCGCGACATCCTCGACGACGCGGGCTCCTTCCCACACCTTCTGCCCGTGCGTGTCGAAGAGCTTCACGCGCAGCGTTCCCGGCTCGCCCATGTGCACGCGCAGCGCTCCGCTGCCGCCCACGACCGGATTGGGCGAGAAGATCAGCGAGCTTTCGTCCCACAGGCCCGCGTACATCACCGGCTCGGTGCGGCGCTCGCGCGGGAAGCAGTGCGAGCGCGCGGGATCGCCGTCGGCGCGCCACATCTCGCCCTTCCCGATGGGCCGCGCCGGTTGCCCGATCTCGAGCAGGGCGGCGAACCCGGTCGCATCGGCGGCTAGAAGCTGCAGCCGGCCTCCTTGCTCGAAGGGCGCGATGATGGGCCCCGCGCTCACCGAGAACCCGAGCGCCAGAGGCCAGCCCGAAACCTCCTCCCCGCCTTCTCCGCGGAAGGCGTGCGCGATGCCGTCGCCGCTTCCCTGCAGCACCTCGGGCACGCCGTCGCCGGTCACATCGGCGATCGTGGCTCCCGCCAGCACGCGGCCGAAGGGCCCGCGGTCCGGATGCCACACCGAACGCGGCCAGTGCGCTTCCTCGAAGCCGGCGAAGGTGAAGAGGTGCACCTGCCCGTCTTCGCCGGTGATCGCGATCTCGAGCGAGCCGTCTCCGTCGGGATCGCCCGCCACCGGCGCTCCCGCCGGCACCGCGCCGAGGGAGCGCGGCCAACCGGGAAGCAGCGCTCCGCGCGCGTCGAAGATCCCCAAGGTGCCCGCGGCCCCGCAAGCCACGAGCCATCCCGGCTCTCCCGCTTCCCCTTCCACGAGAAGCAGCGAGCGAACGGCCTCGCCCATCGCCGGCAGGCCCGCATCCCAGCTCTCGACGGGCTCGAAGCCCTTCGATTGCGCGCCCCGGGCGGCATGCACTCTGCCCTCGGCATCGCCCCACGCGAGCGCGGGGCCGCCGTCGCCAAAGAGATCGCCCGTCGCGAGCGCCGTCACCGGGGGGCCCGCCTGCACCGTCCGCCAAACGAGGTCGGGTCCGTTCCCCGGACGCAAGCCGCGCAAGCGGCCGCTCTCGTCGCCGACGACGATCACCGAGTCGAGGACGAGCGGCGGGGTGCTGAAGCGCAGCCCCGGCGAAGGCACGCCGCCCGGATAGTCGAGCAGCCGGTCGCCGAAGCGGTCGAAGGCGAGCACCTGGGTCGCGGTCGCCGCTGCGATCACCGTCTCTCCCTCGCCGTAGTCGTCGATGAAGGCCGGGTGCGCGGCGATGCCGCCGAGGAGGAGGCTGTCCGGGGGGTCGACGAAGAGCCCGTCGCTGTAGGCCGCGTGCTCGTACGGCTGGCCGTCCGCGCGCAACGCGTAGATGGCGCGCCCGCCCGCCGTCAGGATCTCGCACACGCCGTCGGAGTCGAGGTCGATCGGATTCAGCCCTTCGGGAGAAGGAGGCAAGGCCACATAGCGCGGCCAGCCCTTCCTCAACCAGCCGCGCCGGATGTCGGCCCGCATGATCGAAGCGGCCGAATCGGGGACATCGATCGAGATGCCCGTCGCGCCTCCGCCTCCGGAGGCCGTCGAGGGATCGGTCGCCGGTCCGAAGGAGGTGTACCCGCCTTGGAACCAGTAGTCGAGCTTGCCGCCCGTCCATTCGACGCTGTAGATGTCGCCGAGGTCGGCGATCCCGTCCGCCTCCTCGAGGTCCACGCCGCGGCGCTCGCTCGAGATGTTGATGCATCCGTAGCAGTAGGACATCGCCGCGTCGATGGCCGCGTTGTCGATGTGCCAGATCAGAATGCCCTCGCCCGGCAGCAGGTAGTCGTCCTCCCATTGGCCGAGCGTATCGGGCGGGAGCCCGAGCGAATCGGTCACCGCGCGCTCGATGTTGGCCGGGCCGAGCACGACGCCGGTGGAATCGTCGCGGTCGAGAATCACTGTCTTGTCGCCGTTCAGATCGTACGGCCGGTTCTCGATGATGAAGTACTCCGAGGCAAGGTTCTCGGGATGCCAGAAGTCTTCTTCTCCCGGCAACTGATACAGCGCGTCCTCGGCGATGCCCTGCCCGCCGATCGGCACGAGGGCAATCCGGTTGCCCGTCTGCACCGCGGGGATCTCGCGCGTCTCGTCATCGGTCACCCAGGAAGCGTCCACGCCGCCGGGGAAGAAGATCATCTTGGTCCAGGGATCGATGCTCGCCGGAATCGCGCCGCGAACGAAGATCTCCCTCTGCTGCTCTTCGTCCCAGATCGTTCCGAACAGCTGCTCGCCCGAATCCATGAGACTGAACATCCCGACCATCGGATAGAAGTTCAGCACATTGTACAAGTCGAAGAAGCCGATCTGATGGCCGAACTCGTGGGCCACGACTCCGTTCAACGCGCCTGTATAACCATCCTGCGAGACGGTCTCGGGCACGACGAGCACGATGTCGATGAAGAAGGTCGAGTCCTGCACCGCGACGGGGTCGGCCAGATAGAGATTGAAGCTCGGGATGTCGTAGGGCGAGTCGCGATTGATGTCGCCTTGGTAGTCCGGGCCGGCGTGGATCAGCCAGAAGCTGTCGAAGCGGCGGAAATCGGGAGGCGCCTGCGAAGTGTCGGCCGTCGCGAATCCGTCGCGCACGAGCTTCTCCGCCAGGAAGAGGATCTCGGCGTCCGAACCGCTCAATTCCCAGGGCCCGTAGTCGGCCGTGTCGCTCAAGTGGTAAGCCGAATCCTCCTCGGCGGGATAGATCTCCCACTCGAGCACCAGGCTCCCTCCCGATTGGCGCGCATAGTAGCGGCGCAGCGATTCCATGTGGCTTTCGAAGTAAGCACCATTATGCGGAGGAGGGTCGATGAGGATCGAGGTCGAGTCGGTCAGATCGAAGCGCCCGTCGGCCGTGCTGCTCTTCTCTCCCGCGCTGTCGTTCTCGAAATCGACCCGCAAGGCGAGAATGCGGACCGTGTCCGGCTGGGCTCCGGCCTGCGCTTGGGCGATGCGCTGCTTCATCTCGCGCGGCGACAGGGTCAGCAGCGCGCGCGGATCGGCACCCGGATTGCGGCGGGCGAAGCGGCGCCAGAAGATGCCGTCGGGTTCATCGGGCAGGCGCGGATCGCGCAGAACGGACGGGAAGGTCCGCGGCGTGAACGAGGAGGGCCGTCCGCCGGAGGCAAGCGAGGCGTCCGCGGGGCCGGGAACGCCCGGCCCTTGATCCGCAGCGGGCGGATGCAGGCTCAGCGCCATGCGCCGGTCGATGTCGCGGTCGTCCGCCCCCCCGGCGATGGCCGGCGCCAGCAGCCAGGCCAGCAGCAGCGCCGCGCTGCCTGCTCGCTTCACTACAGTTGCATCCCAACCGAGAGGTAGCTCACCCGGGCCAGATCGAGCGCTTGCGGCACGCTCGAGTAATCGAAGCGAATCGTGCGCTCCGAGCCGAAGCCGACATCCAGGCCGGCGCCGAACGTGAGCGCCTCGATCTCGCCTTCCGGATCGTCCACATACCCCAACCGGAAGTGCAGCCGATCGTGGATCGAGAATTCGGCTCCGAAGTTCAGGAGCTCCTGCATGTCGCCCCAGCCGATCTGCGGCCTCTGCTCCTCATAGCTGTGCTTGGGATAGGTGATCAGAGCCTTGTTGAAATCGAAGGCGGCGACCACCTGCACGACATTGGAGCTGAAGACATCGACGGCGAGGCCGAGCTTGAGATTGCGCGGAAGCGGGTCGGCGTCGTCGGCGCTGATGAAGACGAGATTCGATCCGAGATTCTGGACATTCAGCCCGATCGCGTAGGGACGGCCGAGATAGCCCCGCATGAGGAATCCGAGGTCCACGCCGAACGCGTCGGCGCTGCCGTCCTTGTTCTCGACGCCCGCCACGGACATCGCCCATTCGGGGGCCAGATCGACGCGCACATACTTCATCGCAGCACCCACGTCGATGTCGCTCAACAGGGTCTGCGGCTCGCCCGCGTAGAGTTTCAGCCCCGCCCCCACGACGGGAACGAATTCGTAGCTGCTGAAGAAGCCTTTCGACTCGCCTTCGTCGGTCATCGCCTCGGTCTGGCCGTAGGAGAGGTACATCACATCCACTCCGTACCCGCCCCAATCGCCGAGCGGCGCTGCGTAGGCCATGTTGAGGTAGTAGACATCTTCGGCGAGATCCGGAACGAGCTTCGCCATCGTCGAAGAGACTTCCATGCGGCTGACGCCGGCAAGCAGGGCCGGATTCCACCAGATGGAGTGCGCGCGCTGATCGAGCGCCACCCCCGCCTGCCCCATGCCGGTCGCCCGCGCCGCGGGCTTGATCTTCAGAACACCCGTCCCGCCATGGGTCTGGGCCCACACGCCCCCGGGCAGCAGGCCGAACGCCAGAAGCATCAGCAGACCGATTCGCTTCATCTCATCTCCTCTCCGATCACGCCGTCAGGAGCGCGCCCGGACGGCGCGCCGTTCATGCAAACCCAAGGGCCGGGAAGCAGTTCCCGCTTCTCCCCTCACGATCGTCAGGTTCCCGGGAGACTAGCAGAAGGCCCGCGTGCGCTCAACCGACGCGGCGCCCCAAGGCGCAGCCAGCGGTCGCGGCCGGCGGTCGAAGAACACGGCCGGCAGTCGCGGCAAGCCGTCCTCGCAAGGGGGCTGAAAACCCGGCGCGGCCGCGTGGGTCCTTCCGCATCCCGCTAGCGCGGGCCTACGCTAGCGCATGACCACGAGGCGTTCGATCCGTTCCTCGGAGCTGCCGTCCGATTCCCGAGCCGACAAGCGGAAGAAATAGAGACCGTTGGCCAGCCGGTCGCCGTCCTGATCCCGGCCGTCCCAGAGAATCCCCGCTTCGCGAGCGCGGGCAGGGGTGAAGAGACCGCCCGCCAGCGAGAGGATCTTGCGGCCCGAAATCGTATACAGCGTCACCTCGAGCTCGGCCGGCCGGGAAAGCTCGCACAGGAAGCGCGTCTCCGTCTCCATCGGATTCGGCAGGTTGTAGACCATGCCGAGCAGCGCTTCGGATGCCCCCGCGCCTCCCTTCATCCGGAACTCGAGCGCTTCGCGCGTCCGCTTTCCCAGATTGTCGGACGCCTCGAGCGCGAGCGTGAGCATCTCTCCCACGGGAAGTCCGGAAGGCAGCGAGTAGCGCAGCCAGGCCGACCGGTAATCGCCGGTGAACGACACGGCGGAGGCGAGGTCTTCGGCCACGAGCACCCGTTCCTCCGGATCGATGATCGTCAGCACCACGGAACGGGAAGGAGAGAGCCCCGCCACATAGATTCCGCTCGAATCCTGAAGCGTCGCCCACAGGGCCGTCCCGGGAACGATTTCATCGGGGTTCTGCCAGGTCAGATGAATCACGGGGCCCAAGGTGTCGGCGCTGTTCAAGCGGATCTCGGGAATGATGAGGTCGCCCCGCCCGCCGGCGCCGTCCTCGCTCGTCGCTCCCGCTTCCGACCCTTCGTCCTCCGTCCGCACATAGGCGAAGGCGCGGGCCGGCCCGCGCTCGCCGACGCGCAGTGCGGTGGGCACGAAGAACGGACACGAGAAGCGCCCGCTGGCGACGGGGACGCGCCCGGAAAAGATGCGCGCACCCGGGAGCAGGTAGTCGGCCGTTTCCAAACCCGTGTAGGGCGTATCGCGGAAGAAGTCGGAATCGAGCACGAGGACATCGGCCGTCCCGTCGAAGGCGGCAGCGAGCGAGCTGTCCTCGTCGAACACTTCTCCGGCGAGGATCGCGGGACCGCCGCGCAGCAGCGTGTCCGATCCCGCTTCCACTCCGGGAACGCCTTCGATCCACAAGCGCACCGGGCGCGCAGGCGCAGTGAAGCGGCTGTCGGGATCGCCGAGCAAGCTGTAGCGAAAATCGTTGTCGCTCAGGCTCGACCATTTGGACGCCGTCAGCGCCGGCCCGATCGCGCGCGGGTCGGTCAGCGTTCCGCGCGGAAAGAGATTCCTCAGGAGGTATTGATTGAGTTTGAAATTCACCTGGCTCGCCGCGGTCGCGGTCGCGCTCACCGCGGCCAGCGCGCCTCGCTCGGGGAGGCGAAGCGCTTCGACGGCGAGGCCCGTCTCGTCACCCGAGAAGCGGCCGACCGCGCAGGAGGCGGTGACAAACAGGAAGGGCTTGTCCTCATTCGCCATCGATGCGATCGAAGAGAGATCGAGCAGCCTTTCGTCGGCCAGCTGGACATCGCTGCCATGCCCCACATAATTGACCAGCAGGGCGCCCTCCTCGATCGCGGCGAGGAAATCGGCCGCCGCTTGCGGCTTTCGCTCGTAGCGGCATTCGGATCCGTATTCGTACAGGAAGATCTTGCCGAGCCGCGCCTCTTCCGGCACCTCTAGGCAAAGCGCCTCGGTCTGGATGATGTGCCGGTAGCCGAGATCGTCCGGCTTGTTGCCCTGGCAGATGTCGTCGGCGGCGAAGATCAGGCGGCTTCGCCAGGAGCCGATCGGCGCGGAAGTCTCGTTGGCGATGATCTTGCCCACGACCGCCCAGGCTTGCGGCGCGCTCCCCACCGGCAAACGGCCGACGGAAAAGTCGATGAACTTGTCCTGGGGGCCGTCCAGCAGAGCGAACCAGTCGTCTCCGAGGAAGGCCACCTCCCAGTTGGACAGGGTCTGGTAGCTCCAGGTGTACATCAGGTAGGCGGGCACCAGATCGGTCGCGCTCGCGGCCAGGTAATGGCGCGGGTCCTGGGACGGGTCGCCGAGCAACAACACATGCGCCAAGCCGGTCTCTCCGTCGCGCCATTCGTCGCGCGCGAACTCGAGAAAGTTTCTCACGGCCGCCGGGTCGTGCTGTCCGTAGGAGAATTCGTCGTAGATCGACTGCGTGGTGACCACGGCGACCGACGCGCTGCGGAGGGTGTCTCCCGCCGGACCATGAAAGTGCGTCGCCCGATGATCCGCCAGCGCCGTCGCGGGGCCGAGCAACTCGGGCGCGGTCACGATCAGGTACTCGACCGGCCCGGTCTGCGAACGAAGCCAGGCATGCACTCCACCGCCGACCAGCGCGATCGACGCAGGCCGCGCCGCTTGCGTGCGCTTGAGGAGCGTCAGATGCGCCTCGTTCCCGTCGGCGGGGCGTCCCAGATGGAATTTCGCCGCATAGCCCGAGCCTTCGGACTCGATGCTGGGAAGGAGCACCCGGGGTGCGCGAAACGACCCGGCGTCCAGCAGCAACCATCCCGCGGCGCTGTCGAGCCCGCTCACGCTCGCCGTCACCCCTTGATCGCCCGGGTCCAGGAAGAAATCCAGCGAATCGGAGGAGGCGTCCAGGAACCGCGCGTACTCGAATTCCACCCAGTCGAGAAAGACGAGATCGGCGATCGTGGACAAGGAGTCGCCCACCGAGAGGTAGCGTTGCGGCACATACAGGGCCACGAGGTTGTCGCGCGTCAGGCGGGCGTCCGAACTCCGGATGACCGCCCGGCCCGCGCTCTCCCATTGCGCGCTGCCCAGCGTGTCGCCGTTCACTTTGATGACCGCGTAGTGATCCGGCCCCTGGGGATTGTCCCATGACTTGCCCCACAGCGCCACGCGCACGGAGAGGGGCAGCGACTCCAGCGGGTCCTCGGGAAGCGGGACGCGCAGCGAGGCTCCAAGATTGGTCGCGCTCGCCCGCACGCTCAGATCGAAGAAGCGAGGCCATTCGAGATCGCGCTCGCGCGGGCGGAGATCCTGGAACAGGTTCTGCTCGCAATGCGCCCGCGTAACCGCGCGCTGCACCACGGGCCGCCCCTGCGGCGCGGCGTCCACTTCTTCCATGCGAAGCGGCGGAGTGGAGAAGTCGCCGCCCCAGCACAGCCAGTAATGGAATTCCTGCGCGTAGGGATGCGAGTAGTAGCGATCGTTGGGACCGGGAGCATTCCTGTCGAGGTCGTCGTACCAGCCGTCCGGGCCGTTGCCGACGAAATAGACGCGCGTGGCCGCATCCCAGCGGCCGTTCCCATCGTCCTCGACGAGAATCGCGCAGGGCTCCATCCACGAGGGCAGGTTGCGGTAGTCGGCGGTGTCGGGAAGCGCGCCGGCCCGGCCGCAGAAGAGCCGCGCCTGGGCAAGGTCCACATCGGCAGGATCGACCCCCGCCGCCTCGAGATCCGCCGCGGTGATCGCATACACGCCGCGCTCGCGCACCCCGATGCGAAGCCAGGGGCTGGTCGCGGTGGAGAAGCCGTCGCCTCGCCCGCCCGGGGCCCGCAGCACGGGCGCAGGCGCAGGCGCGAACGCAGGCCTCGTGCCCCAGGAGCGCGCCTGCCGGGGATTGACGACGCTCGCCTCCGCGAGGGACGCGGACCGGCGCGCGCCGATGGACGCTGGACGATTCTCGGGATTCGAGATTGGACCCTTCCCATCCGAAGCAGGAAGGAAGGAGACGACGATTTCCAGGGATCGCGCCGTACGCAGGCCGCCGTTTCCATCGGGACGCGCGGCGAGGACGCGCACGGGAAGGACCCGCGTTCCCGCGGCCCACTGCGCGGGCGCCCATTCGACAAAACCTTCGGCATCCGCCGCCACCCATCCGAAATCGCTCGAAGGATCCCGTCCCGAGAAAAGCTCTGCCTCGGCCGGCGGCCAGGGGGGCGAGGACGGATCGCCTTCCCTTTCTCCTCCGTCCCGGGCGTCCTCGTACGCCCAGATGGGCCGAAGATCGCTCGCGCGCTTCTCGAGCGGCATCGACGAAGCATTCGCCACCCGAATCCGGAATTCGCCCTGTGGAGGCAAGGCGACGGGAAGGGGCAGCACGGGAATCCAGCCCAAGGCGCCCGCGGCCACTCCCTCGCCCGGGAACCCCGGCGCGATCATGATGGCACCGGCCGGTCCCTCGATCCATTGCAGCTCCGGCACGTCCACGCGAATGCGGAGCGCCGTCGAGCTCTCCTCGATCACTTCCCAGACGGCCGTCGGGGCCGCGGGCGGAGGAGCGGGATCGGCCGGAGAAGGCGCGGCCGGGAAGGCGGCATAGACGAGCGGAGCGGAGAGGAACGCAAGCGCCACGATCGCGTTGACGAGCTTTAGACGTCGAGGCGCGAACGGAAACCGGGGGCGAGCGGATTTCGCCGGCGGCGACGCGGCACCCCCGCGAGGGTCTCGATGTGCGTGAAAAACGGTTCCGGCCATGCTGCCCCAGCAAACCCGACCTACCGGAACGGCTCAGCCCTTCCGGTCTTCCTGATTCCGGCCTCCCTGCGTACCGGACCCGCCGGAAGCGGGTTCCCCGAGCCGCTCCGCTTCCTCCGGCAACATGATGGGAATGTCGTCTTCGATCTTGTAGGAGAGCCGGCAGGAATGGCAATCGAGCCGCTGACGGGCGGAATCGTGGCGCAAGTCGCCCTTGCAGACAGGACAGACGAGGATCGCAAGCAGCTCGGGTGAAATCATGCATCTCTCCGCGGCTCGTGCGCGCCAAAGCCGGAGGCGTGCTTCGCGCGGCGACCGGCTCGCAGCGCGACCCGCTCGCGTCACGGCCAGCTCAGGCCTCGACCATTCGCCTTTCGCCTTGCCCGGGATTCGCCGCAATCCGTACCATGCGGACGCTCCCCGGGGAGGCGCGATCCATCGAGCACCGAATCCTGTGGACCGTAGCAAAGGGCCCTGGGCATGTCAAACGCGAGGGGGACGGACGATCGCACGCCCAAGCGACCCACCCGGATATGAGCCTGCCAAGCCGCGCGGACGGCCGCATCCGCAGGCGGGCCGGAACGCAGTCGTGTGTGACCCGGTGGGCCGGAGGCTCGAGCGACGGGCCAAGCGCGCCCTCCTGCCCCTCGCCTGCCGGCTCTTCGCCTCGCGGGACGCTCGCGATCTGCGCTCGTTGTCCGAAGCCGCGCGCGTGCTCGTGGTGCGCCAGGACAACCGGCTCGGCAATCTCGTGCTGCTCTCGCCTCTCCTTCAAGCCCTCCGCATTCTCGCGCCCTCGGCGCGGATCGCGCTGCTGGCGGGCGATCGCTACGGCGCCATCATGTCGGGCTGTCCATGGATCGACGAGCTCATCGTCGAGCGGAAACGGTGGCTCATCCGCCACCTCTACGCCTACCCCGGCTTTCTCCGCGACATTCGCGCACGGAAATGGGATGTCGTTTTCGAGGCGAGCAATCCCGACACGCATTCGTTCTACAACGCCTTCCTCTCGGTCGTCTCCGGGGCGCCGCACCGGGTGGGGTTCTTCCACCCGCGCTCGCAGGAGGCGTTGAATCGTCCGGTGAGACCTCCCGAGCGGGAATGCCACTATTCGCTCGCGCCGCTCCTGCTGCTCACCGCATTCGGAGACGAGCCCCCGCTCCTTCCCATGCGCCTTCCGCCGATGCTCGAAGAGCTGGCGAGCCGATCGAGAGACGCGTGCGCCGCCGCGCCGCTCGTCGTTCATCCCGGCGCCCGCGGAGCGAAGCGCTGGCCCGCCGAGCGCTTTGCGCATCTGCTCGAGACGCTGTCCTTCGACGGCCCCATCGTCCTGATCGGCGAACGCAGGGACGCGCCTTTGTTGAATGAGCTTTCCCAAGCGTGCAAGGGGCGAGCGCAAGCGCGCCCGCTCGACGATCTCTCCGCGCTCGTCTCGACGCTGGGCGGCGCGCGCGCGTATGTCGGCTGCGACACGGGGCCGATGCACATCGCCGCCGCGCTCGGCCTGCCCGTCCTCGCGCTCTTCCTCACCTCGAATCCTCTGCGCTACGCGCCGCTCGAGCCGCGCAGCGAGACGCTCCTTCTCGGAGAACGCAGCCGGGCCTACGCGGCCGCGGACCATTCCCTTGCGCAAGCGCGCGGATTCGATCGAGCAGAGGAAGAGGAGCTGCAATCGCCGCGCTCCCCGCAGCAGCGCGCGTTTTTCGAACGCGTGGCCGCCGCTCGTCCTCGGCTCGCGGCCGGTCCCGAGGGCGCGGACCATCGCGCGGAAGTCGCCTTCGTGCGCGAACGCCTGATCGCGCTGCTCGAAAGAAGCGCTTCCGTAGGTGAAAGGCCCGCGATCCCGCCCGCGTTCGCCATCCCAACAAGGCCATCGATGGAGCGGAGGAATCCGGAAGCGGGAGTGTGACGGGCCACCGCGGGGAACGGGCCGCGATTCAGGCGAGGGCTGATCGCACAAGCGAACCGCTGGTCGGACGAAAGCTCCCCGCGGTAGCGAAGCGCTATTCGGGCGACTCTCCCGATCCTGCGCGCGCGTTCGTGGCCGGGCCGGATGCCGCGCGCTCCGCGGAGAGATGCGCGCCCATGTTGAGGAAGCGATCCTGCCGCCCGCGAATGAGCTCCTCCGGCTGAAGCGCCGCCAACTCGGCGAGCGCGGCATCCAGGGTGGTCGCGATGGTGGCCGCCATCTCCGCGGGCTCGCGATGCGCCCCGCCTTCCGGCTCGGGGAGCACGCCGTCGACCACGCCGAAGGAAAGCGCATCGGACGCCATGAAGCGCAGCGCTTCCGCCGCCTCCGGCGCCTTCTCGCGCGTTTCCCAGAGAATCGAGGCGCAGCCTTCCGGGGAAATGACGGAATAGAAGGAGTACTCGAGCATGAAGACGCGATCCCCGGCCGCGAGCGCGAGCGCTCCCCCGCTTCCGCCTTCTCCGGTCACGAAGACGACGATCGGCACGGCGAGCCGGAGCATGTCGCGGATGTTGCGGGCGATCGCCTCCGACTGGCCTCGCTCCTCGGCCCCAATGCCCGGATAGGCGCCCGGCGTGTCGACGAAACAGACGATGGGATTGCCCAGCCGCTCGGCGAGCTGCATCACGCGCAGCGCCTTTCGATACCCCTCGGGCTGGGACATGCCGAAGTTGCGCCGGATCTTCTCGCGCGTGTTGCGGCCCTTCTGATGTCCGACGACCGCGAGCGGGCGCCCGCGAAATCGCGCCAGTCCGGCGACGATCGAGGGATCCTGGCCGAAGGCGCGGTCGCCGTGCAACTCGACGAATTCGGTGAACAGATGGCCGATGTAATCGAGCGTGTACGGCCGGCGCGGATGCCGGGCGAGCTGCACGCGCTGCCAGGTCGAGAGATTGGAGAAGATCTGCCTCCGGACGCGGGCCGCCTTTCGCTGGAGTTGTTCGAGCTGGTAGCGCTGGTCGCCGTCGTGCGCGGCGAGGGAGCGCAAGTCTTCGATCCGCCGCTCCAGTTCGACGAGCGGCTCTTCGAAATCCAGCCAGCCGCTTTGCATGGCGCTCCTCGCTGCCCGCTGCTCTTGGCGATCGGACCGTCCGGCCGCAGGCCTATCGACCAGCCACGCGGAAGGAGTAACTCTCCCGGCCCTCGTTCCCGGCGCGGTCGCGAATGCGGACTTCCCAAGTGTGCCTGCCCGGCGCCAAGGGAGCGTCCAGGCGGGCGACGAGGCGTCGTTCGTCGACTTCCCACACGGCCAGCAGCATGCGTCCGTCGAGGAGGATGTCCGCATCCTGGGGCGCGAAGCCGCTGCCTTCCTCCGTCACGGCCGCTTCCAACCTCACCGGTGAGACGAGGAGCCTTTCGCCCGGTCCGGGAGAGATCGCCCTGGGACGAGGCGCGCGTTCATCGACGAGCAGCGCATAGCGGCCGGGCGAGGGTAGCGATGCCGTGAAACCTCCGCCGGCAGTGCTGTCGGGCGTCACTCTGCCGAGCCAGCTCCACTCTTCTCCCCGCCGCCGGCAGAGGCCCCATACCCGGCCTCGTTCCGCATCCGGCGGAAGCCAGGAGGCGTCCGCGCGCAACTCCAAAGGAGCCTGAAGAGGAAAGCCTTGCGGATCCAGCCGGAACTCGGCCGAGATTCGCCGCAACTCTCCTTCGGCAGCCGGGCCGCTCACGGTGCCCGCGCCTTCACCATCACCGGGCCCTCGAGCTGCGTCTTCGGATTCTTCCAAGCCTTCCACCGTCGCCTGCAGCCAGGCCGGCCCGAAAAAGCTATCAACGGGCAGCCGAAGGGTCAATCCGGGACCCAGGGAAGCGTCCGCATCTCCGGCCCCGGAAAGGGAAGCGACGCCTTCCCCCGCTTCCTTCGGCCCGGCGTGGAACAAGCCGTCCATGGGAATCTCCGCTTCCACCGCCCGCGCGCTCGTCGCAATCCGCAGGCGGTCCGTTCTCCCGTTCAGGGCCTCTTCGCCTGCAGCAAACAGCCAGCCGCCGTTCTCGCCCACGCCTCGGAGGGTGAGGGGAACGCTGTGCCCTTCTCCGCAGAGGAACGCCTTCAACGGCTCTCTCGGAAGCACGGCCGGAAACACTTCCAGCGCCAGAAAGCCCTCTTCAAAGCGCAGGTCCACTCGTGGAGGAGGGTCGGGCGTCGTGCGCACGGAGGCGACATCCATCGGCGGAAGAAGCGCGCGGCCCTTCCCGTCGCGCACTTCGACCTTCCCCGATCCGGGAAGCCGCCACGAGATCCAGCCCGGCCCGATCGCGGCGGCCTGTGCCTCGCGCTGCTCGCCTGCCGCGCGCCAGGAAAGCGACAGACCGGCAGCGAGCTTTCGTGCAGCCTCGCCGAGAGCCGCGTCTTCTAGAACCGGACCAGCCGGTTTCTCGTCTGGCCGATCGCTAGCATCCCCGGCCAGACGCGCTCCGATCAGCCAGCCCCCTTCCCCCTCACGAACCGCGCGCCACTCTCGAATCCGCACCGGCGGCTCGACGACGACTTTGATCTCGCGCGCGGAGGACCGGCCCGCCGCGTCGCGCGCTTCGATGCGCAGCGTGTGCACGCCGGGCTCGAGCGAAGCGAAATCGATTCTTCCCGAAAGCCCCTCTTCGGAGCAGAGGTCGGGGGCGCTTCCCAGCGGCCAGGTGTACAGGCGATAGCCCCAGGTTCCCGGTCCGTCGTCGAGCGTGCCGTAGACGCGGTCGACCTCGATGTTGCGCGCGAAATCGAGGCGTTCGAAGCCGCGGCGAAAGACCGCTTCCCCGTCGAGGAAGAGGTCGATCTCGCGCGGAGCGAGACGCGCATCGGTGGTGCCGCTGCGATCAAGGACCCAGCATTCGACGCCTACGCGTCCCCACACGCGCACTTCCTGCGCTCCGTTTCCACCGGCCGGCAATGCCGACGCTCCCCCATTCACGAAGGCGTCTGGAGCGAGGGCGCGCAAGCGAACGGTCCCGAAGACCGGCGGCTGCAAATCAGGAGCGGCGACCCCGAGGTCGAGGGGGTTCAGAGGCTCATCGCCGTTTCTCAGCTCGAAGTGCAGGTGCGGCGGGCCCGACCCGCTCTGTCCGGACCACGCGATCGTCTCGCCGGCCCGAAAGACGAAGCGGTCGCGCTCGGGGAACAGATCCACTTCGTACTCGCCCTTCGCGCGCTGCTCGCTCTCGACATACTTCGCGATCTTGGGATGGAATCGTTCGAGGTGCCCATAGACGGCGAGCAGGCCCGTGCTGGTCTCGAGATAGAGCGCGCAGCCATAGCCTCCGCCTCCCGCCCTCACTCGCACCACGCGCCCATCCGCGGCGGCCCGCACCGGCATGCCGGTCGTTTTTCCCGTCGACAGATCGATGCCCGCGTGGATGTGCCCGCTCCGGTACTCGCCGAAAGTGGCCGTCAGGCGAAGCGGAGGCGCGAGAGGGGGCGTCCACGAGAGAGCCGCCTTTTCCTTGGAAGGCGGCGTTTGGGCGGCGGCGAAACCCGCCTGCGCGAGCAGCGTGACGAACGCGAGGAGCGCGAAGATCGGGGCCTGCAGAATCCCCCCGCCCGTGAAGGAACGGCGCAAATGCGCCACTGCCGCGCGCCGCAATCGGTCGCGCGCGCACGCCTTCTCCCCGGCCCGCATCATGCGCGGGGCCCGGCCTCGCGTCTGTTCGACGCGCTTCGATTTCCTGGTGGTTTGCATTCTTGCCGCTCCCAGCATTGCAGACTGCGCGACCGGACGAAAGAGCCATGCGGCTTGCCGGTTTTTTTCTCCGCGCCCCGCGAGAGCCGCGCAATCGCCCATGCCTCAAGCGGAAAGAGGCGGCGGCGTACGGCAGAGGAAGGCCGTTCCGTCATGCGCGGCATGGCAATTGCTCTTTTACCGCATGGCGAATTCCCGACACCACCGGGCCCCTGCCCCGGCGCGCGGCGCCAAAGGGCGTGGCCCGTGTCCAGAGGAGGTCTTTCATGACCGGTTCGAAATTCATGGTCACCTTGACGGCGCTCGTCTTCTCCGGCGCGACGCTTCTCGCGATTTCCGCCTGCAGTTCGGACGACGCCTCGTTCGCTCCGCCGGATGCGTCGAACGCGCAATCCGGATTCCCGAGCGCACCCGCCGCTCCCACCGGGTTCACGATCGAGAAGGCCAACGAGCGCGGATTCTCGCTCATCTGGGATGCGAACGCCGAGACGGACCTGGCCGGATACCGGATCTCGGTCTACGATCCCAGTCCCTTCCGGACGGAAAGCTACCGCTGCCCGCACGGCGTCTCGCTGCTGCCCTGTTCCAAGACTCGTTATGTCTACAATGAGCAGACGACTCCCGGCACCTACTATTTCATCGTCGTCGCCCTCGATGATGCGGGCAATGCGAGTCAACCGGCCGGGCCCTTCCGATTCGTGTACGACGGCTCGGGCAACGACCGCGGAGCCGACGATCGCGACACGGGCGGAGAGATTGACGGCATGCCGGGCGATCCCTGGCAAGGAGGCGATCGTCCGGGCGGTGAAGAATGCGACGCGTGGAAGTGACCGCGCGATCGTGAGGAGCCAGCGCTGCTGGCTCCTGCCGGACATGCGGCCGGCGAGAATGCGCCCGGGTCTCCCCTGGGCGCATTCTCATTGCCATTGCCATTGCCATCGCCATTGCCATCGCCATCCCTGCGCCTTGACATCGCCCTCGTGGGCGAAATAGACTCGTCTGCCATTCTCGTCGGATGAACGAGCGTGCGGCGACCGCGCGAGTCCTGAAGACACCCAGCGGAACCGTTTCCCGGAGAAGGGAGAGCATGAAGCCGATTTTTCCGAACGAAACCGAGCGCCGGGGAGCGCGGGCCCGGCTGCGGGAAGTGATTCGCCAGGTCTCGCTCGAATTCGGCTCCTTCACCCTCGCCTCCGGCGGGCACAGCCACTTCTACCTGGACCTGCGCCGCACGACCACGCATCCCGAAGGCGCCTATCTGGTCGGCACGCTCCTGCTCGACCGGCTGCAGGAGTACTGGCCCGACGCCGCAGGCGGCCCCACCCTGGGAGCCGATCCGATCACCGGCGCGCTCGCCGCGTTGAGCCACATCCACGGCGATCCGCTGCGCACCTTCATCGTGCGCGGCGCCGGCAAGGACCACGGGCTCGGGCGGATGGTCGAAGGGAATCTCGGCGCGGACGACCGCGTCGTCCTGCTCGACGATGTGGTCACGCAGGGCGGCTCGCTCATCCGGGCCGCGCGGGTCGTGCGCGAATTGGGAGCCCACGCCGACCGGGCGGTCGCGATCCTCGACCGCTTGCAGGGCGGCGCGGAGAACCTCGCCCGCGAAGGCATCTCGCTCGAGGCGCTCTTCACCCTGAACGACATCCTCAAGCCGGAAGAGATCGCCGGCCCGTCGGGAAAAGACGCCGCGGGCAACCTCGCCGCGCCGCCCTCCAACGGGGCGGCATCCCCGGACGAAGCGTGAGGCATCTCGCCTGCCCGGCGTGCGGAGCCGAAGTTCCGATTCCCTTTCCCCTCGTCGCCGTCGACGCGCTGGTCGAGGACGCGCAAGGCCGCGTGCTGTTGATTCGCCGTTTGTATCCTCCCCCGGGGTGGGCCTTGCCGGGCGGATTCGTGGAACCCGACGAGACGCTCGAGACGGCGGTCGCGCGGGAATTGCGCGAGGAAACGGGACTGGAGAGCATGCGCGTCGAGCAATTCCACGCCTATTCGGGGCCCGGGCGCGATCCGCGCCATCCGATGATCTCGATGATCTTCACGGTGCAGGCGCGCGGAGAGCTTCAGGCGGGAGACGACGCGGGAGAGGCGCGCTACTTCTCTCTCGATGCGCTGCCCGACGAGATCGCCTTCGATCATCGCCGCATCCTGGAAGACTACGCTCGCGCGCGGGGCAAGTGATCCTCATGGGGCGGCGCGCCCGGTGAGGCCGGCAAGCCAGGAAAGCCTCGCTCACCGCACAGCCCGCCGATCCACTCAACTCTCGTCTTCCTCGGCCGCCACGCGTCCCCCGCTCGCCTCGCGCAAGTCGCGCAGCAGCGCCTCCATCTTCACCCGCGGCACTTCGCACAGCAGCTCGGGATCGGGATCGAAGCGGCGGCCCAGAACCGTTGCGCCGGCGCGCGCGCACAAGGCTTCAACGGTCCCGGCCAAGGCGAAGGGCGCGCGCACGCGGATGCGCGCGGTCGGCACATGCTCCGCGAGCCTGGCGGCGGTGAGCGCCGCGTGCGCGGCGGTCCCGTACGCGCGCACCAGCCCTCCCGCTCCCAGCTTGATGCCTCCGAAATAGCGCACGGTGACGACCAGCGCGTTCACAACCGCCCGCCCTTGCAGGGCTTGAAGCGTGGGGCGGCCGGCCGTCCCTCCCGGCTCGCCGTCGTCGTCGCATCGTTCCGCGATCCCTCGACCGGTCGGCTCCAGCATTCGCCAGGCCCACACATGATGATTGGCCTTCGGATGTTCGGAGCGCAGGCGGGCCAGGGTGGAGGCGATCTCCTCTTGCGCCGCGCAGGCATGCGCGGACGAAAGGAAGCGCGAGCGCTTCACCTCGTGTGCGGCCTCCCCGGATTGGACGATGATGTGCATGCGCCTGGGATTCTCCGGCTGCGCGCGCGCCCCCCCGACGGACAGCGTCTAGCGCGGCGCCCCTCCTTCGTCTTCTTCGGCGACGCGAATGTGAAGGGGCTCGAGATGCACGAGCTCAATGGTCGCCAGGCTCTCGCGAGCGGCGAGAACCGCGGGCCATTCGCCGACCAGCGTTCCCGATCCTTCCAGCGTGTAGTCGTGTTCGGGCGCATACGCTTCAATGCCCTTGGCCTCGCGGTCTTCCGCTTCGCGCTCCTCGCGTTGCTCGATGCGCACGCCCGCCGGAAGGCGGGCGAGGCGGTCGCGAATCTCCTGGGCGAGCGGGCGCGAGAAGGCGCGGAAGCGATAGCCCTGGCGCGCTTCCACGACCGGCTTGTCCTCTTCGATCTCGAGCTCGATCCCGCTCTCTGCGGGGACCGCAACGAGCGCCGCGCGCACTTCGGCGGCGAATCGCGGGGAGAGGATCGCACAGTTGTGCGCGCGATCGCGAAACAGCCGCCCCAGAATCGAGGACTCGCTTCCTTCCACCCGCACATTGCATTCGTCGGAGAAGCACGCCTCCCACGCCAGGCCCTTGGCCGCGGCCACTCCGGCGAGAAATCCCCGGCACTCTTCACGAGACCCGGCGATGACGAGCAAGCGATGGCTCATGACCTTTCCTCCGTAGCTTCCGTCCTTCCCCGCCGGCGGGCCGCGCAAGCCACCGAGCGCAACAAACGGCCGCGCGGCCGGGAAGGCGTCACGAGAAGAAGACGAGCGTCAACAGCCCGAAGGCCGGAATCAGCACGGGCAGCGTATAGCGCAGGATGTAGCCGAAAAAGCTCGGCATGTCGACGCCCGCCTCCTGGGCGATCGAGCGAACCATGAAATTGGGCGCGTTCCCGATGTAGGTGTTCGCTCCCATGAAGACCGCGCCGGCCGATACCGCCTGCAGATAGACGGCATGATCGCGAATCAGGGCGGCGACCGCCTGCGCCTCGGGCAGCGATTCGTACAAGCGGCCGAGCACCGAGTTGAAGAAGGTGAGATAGGTGGGGGCATTGTCGAGAAAGCCCGAAAGGCCTCCTACCGCCCAGAAGTAATGGACCGGTTCGCGCACCGACGCGAGCAGGCCCGCCAAAGCGCCGTGCGATCCGGCCCGCAGAATCGCCAGCGCCGGAATGATCGTGATGAAGATTCCGGCGAAGAGATAGGCGACCTCCTTGATCGGAAACCAGCTGAACTCGTTGTCGCGGCGGGTCTGGCGGCGCGTCGTCCAAAGCGAGAGCAGCCCCATCGCAATCAGGATGGCATCGCGAAGCAGGTCCTGCGCGCCGATCGCGATGCCGGCGATCTTCACTTCGGGGAGATGCAGCGCCCCGCTCATCAGCACGGCGCCGACGATGCCCGCGAGAAAGAGCAGATTGTGGGCCCCTTCCACCCGGAAGGGCTGTCGCGCGGCGGGCGATGCAGACGCCCCCGCCGGCTCGCGCTTTTCCCCGGGTCCCGCCCGCCGGAGGCTGAGGCCCTCACGCCGCACGACGAGCGAATCCCACACGAAGAAGACGGCCAGCAGCAGGCCGGAGAGAAAGGCCGTGCACGGGAGCAAGTGGGTCGTCGTCCAGAAGAAGGGCACGCCGTGCAGGAAACCCAGGAACAGGGGCGGATCGCCGAGCGGAGTGAGAGAGCCTCCGATGTTTCCGACGAGGAAGATGAAGAAGACGACGAGGTGCGCGCGCCTGCGGCGGCGGGCGTTGGCGCGCAGCAGCGGGCGGATGAGGACCATCGCGGCGCCCGTCGTCCCGATCCACGATGCGAGCAGGGTTCCGATGCCGAGGGTCATCGTGTTGCCGGCGGGAGTTCCGGGCAAGGTTCCGCGCAGCAGAATGCCTCCGGAGACGGTGAAGAGCGCCCACAGCAGCAGCACGAACGGCAGGTAGTCGACGAGCAGAATGTGAAGGATCTCATGAATCGCCTCTCCCCGCATGGCCGCAACGAAGGGGACGGCGAAGCACAACGCCCAGAACAGCGACGCCTTCGGAAAGTGACGATGCCAGAAATGCGGAGCGAGCAAGGGGCCGAGCGCGATCGAAAGCAGGATGCCGAGAAACGGAATCACGCTCCAGAGGGGTAGTCGCGCGCCGAGCTGTTCCTCGTCTCCGCCGCGGGCCTCCGGGGAAACGGGGATGTCCTGCGCGAACGCGTTCCACGCGTAGGCCGAGAAGAGGACCGCCATCACGATCAAGGAGAAGAGCAGGCGGATCGTTCTTGACGCCCGGACGCACGCGAGCCGATCGGCGCTCGCGGTGGAATGCATGCGCTTCGCCGGAATCATCGCGCCCCCAAAGCCGCGCCGCCCGCGTTCGAGCGGCGCGATCGTCACTTCATTCCTCCTCGTCGCATTCCCGCCCGTGGGTGGGCGCAAGAGGCAAGAGAACCTTCCCCGCCGGACGATTTCAAGCGGGAAAGCGCGAGACGGTCGAGCCGTTTCCGCGAGTCGTCGCCGGTTCGAGGTTCTAAGCAGCGAGGTGAAGCGGAACCTGGCGGTGACATGACCATGGTCATCGAGAGTTCGATGACGCGGGCGGATTTCAGTGGGAGCCGAAGACCCGGAATTCCCTGATGCTCAAGGACGGCGAGCCGTACTTCGATTCCACGATTCCCCGGACTTCCACGAAATCGTCCACGCGCGGAGACGAGAACGCGCGGCCCGCGCCTTCGCGCTCGCGAAGGATCGCTTCCACCATCCCGGTGTGATCTTCCAGCGTGAGGAAGACGAGCGCGCGCCCGCGCGCATCCCGCACGGCGCGCTTCGCGGAGACGATCGCGCGCACCCGGATCTCGCGCGTGGGCGCCCCATCGAGCGCGGCCGCGATCGCCATCCCGATCACGATCACCCGGGGATTTCGCGGGCTTGGGAAAAGCGCCGTGGGAGGAAGGGCGAGACTCATCCCGAGCAGCCGCCGCTCGAGCCCGGCGCGATGGCGCAAGCTGACCGCCCGGCGGCGTCCGCTCGCGACCTCGTCGCCGCGCCGTTCCACGGCAGGCGCGCCCCGTTCGAGAGGCAAGGCCTGCTGCTCCGCCTTCGCCTGCTCCGCCCTCCCCTGTTCCGCCCTCTTTTGCCGCGCGCTCGCCCGGCCGCCGCGCGCGCCTCGTGGGCATCGCGCCCGGCGGAGCCAGCGGCGCAGTTGGCGGATGATGTCCGCGCGATCGAGACCGAACGCATCATCGAACGCCCCCGCGAGGACGAGGGCTTCCAGCTCGGGCGC
Organism: uncultured bacterium; assembly: GCA_964482205.1. Classification (GTDB taxonomy): domain Bacteria; phylum Eisenbacteria; class RBG-16-71-46; order CAIMUX01; family WJJG01; genus JAZDGX01. Next base: position 33,743 of record CAYZWI010000008.1, read on the forward strand.
GCTCGCGCCGACGCGCGCGGCGAAATCCGCGAGATCGTGGAACGGACCTCGTCTTCGTTCGCGCACGATGGCATCGATCGTCGTTTCGTGAAGGCCGCGGACCGCGGAGAGTCCGCAGATCAGCCTTCCCGGCCCGCCCTCTCGCTTCGCCGGCTCTTGCTCCGGCTCCCAGCGCCAGCCTCGCTCTCCTCGCGCCACGCACGGCGGCGCGAGCCTAAGGCCCGCGCGGCGCGCCTCCTCGGCGTACACGCGTTCCGGATACATGCCGCGCTGGTGGTTCAAGACGGCCGCGAAGAAGGGACCGGGGTGATGCGCTTTCAAGTAGGCCGACTGACAGGCGAGCACTCCATACCCGGCCGAATGCGCCTTGCAGAAGGAGTAGCCCGCGAACCGCACGAGCGCCTGCCACACTTCGCTCCCCGTCCGCGCATCGATGCCGTGCGCCTGCGCCCGGGAAAGGAACCCCGATTCGAGGCGATGCATCGTCTCCGCCGCACCCTCCCCGCCCGCTTTCGCGCGACGGGCCGCCTCGATCACCGCCCTTCGCAGCATGTCCCCCTCCGCGAGGCTGCCACCCGACACGGCCGCCGCCATACGGATCACATCTTCGTCGTAAAGCGGAAGCCCGAAGGTGTCTGCGAGCACGGGTTCGAGCGCCGGATGAAGGCGCGGGCGCTCCTCCCGTCCGCGCGAGCGGCGGATGAACGCCTGCTTCATTCCGCTTCCCGACGGCCCGGGGCGAATGAGCGCGATCGCGGCCGTCACCATGTCCAGATCGCGCGCCTTCAGCTGCCGGACGAGTGATCGCATCGCGGGCGACTCGAGCTGCATGCATCCAAGCGTCTCCCCCCCCGCCAGCACGCCGGCCGTCGCCTCGTCGCGCTCGGGAAGCCGCTCGAGGTCCAGCGCGATTCCCTGCTCCGCGATCCGCCGGACCGCTTCGTCGATCGTTCCGAGCGACCGGTTGCCGAGAAGATCGATCTTCACGAGCCCGATTCGCTCGGCCGCTTTCATCTCGAGTTGCGTGACGGCCAGCCCCCCGGGAGAGGGTTGCAGCGCGACGATCTCTTCGATGCGGCGATCGGCCAGCACGACTCCCGCCGGATGCGTTCCCACCATGCGGGGTAGCCCGAGGATCGCGAGCGCCCCGCACGCCGCTCGCCGCAGCGGCCCGTCGGCTTGTCGTGCGAGCGCGCGCAAGGCGAGCTCATCTTCGCGATCGATCGCGCGACCGTCGAGCGCCGGAGCGGGCGCGGGCCCTTCCTCTCCGGCGCCGTCGTCGCCGCCGCCGTAGCCGCCGTCGTAGCCGCCGTCGTAGCCGCCGTCGTAGCCGCCGTCGTAGCTCCCCACATCATCCCGTCCCCGGCCGTGCGTTCCCGGCGCTCGCGGCTCGCTCGGCGTCTCTCTGCCGGCCGGCTCCACCGCGGGCACGCGCTGGCCGAAGAAGGCGTGCGGAAGCCTGCGCGCCCCTCTCGCGATGTCCGCCCCGGCGAGCCCGAGCGCGCGGGAGGCCTCGCGAAAGGCGCCGCGCGCGCGAAAGAACGGGTGCGTGCCCATCATTGCCGCGCGGCCCTCGCCGAAGCGCGTGAGGGCATACCGCAGCACTTCGTCGCGCCGGTCCCAGGCGATGTCGATGTCGAGATCGGGCAAGTCGCGCCGCAGCGGGTGGAAGAAGCGCTCGAAGCAGAGATTCGCGCGCAGCGGATCGACATTCGTGACTCCGAGAAGGTACGCGACCAGCGAAGCGGCCCCGCTACCGCGGCCGATGAGACGAATGCCTTGCGCGCGCGCCCACGCGACGATGTCGGCAACGACGAGAAAGTAGTCGGCGAAACCCAGCGTCTCGATCGCGGCCATCTCGCTCTCGAGCCGCCGCCGCGCGGGAATCGAGCGAGCGAGCGAGCGGGCCGCGAGCCCTTCGTCGCACAAGCGCCGAAGCGTGCGCGGCGCTTCGCGGCCCGCCACGCGCGGGAGGAGGAAGCGTCCCTGGGCAAGGTCCTCGAGCGCGAGCGAGCAACGCTCGGCGATCGAGCCCGCCTGCGCCCTCGCCTGGGGAAGGTCCGCAAACATCCGCGCGCTCCCGCCTCTTTCCGGCATCCCGCGGTCAAGATCTCGCGCATGCGGCCCGTTCGCCCTCGTTCGCACCAGCTCCGGGCCGAGGACTTCCTGGCGACGGATGGCGCGAAGCAGCAGGCGGGTCTTTTCATCGGCGCGCGACAGGGTTGAGACATCTCTTGCAGCGACGAGCACAATTCCTTGAAGGCGAGCTTCTTCGAGCAGGCGCTCTTCTTCTTTGAACGGGGCGGGCCGCGTCAGGAGAGCGCCCAGCGACCCCGCTGGAAGGCGGTCGCGCAGAAACGGCCAGACGCGCGGTTCGGGCGAGAGGACGAACCACCCGCCGGGCCCGCAATCCAGGAACTCGGCCGCCGCGCGCGGGCCGCTCAAGTGGAATCTCGAGATCAGCCGGCAGAGATTGCGGTAGCCGGAGACATCCCGACAGAGGACGACCATGCGCGCCGCGCGATCGCCCACGTCCGTCGTGGCCACGCAATCGCCTGCGTCCGCCGGGGCCACGCGATCGCCTGCGTCCTTCGTGAACGCGGAGAGAGGCAGGACGAGATCGCACCCGAGAATGGGATGCACGCGGTGACGGGCGGCGGCTTCCAGAAAGGTGATCGACGCGCAGAGGTTCTCCCGGTCAGCCAGGACGAGCGCTCGGTGACCGCCGGTCGCCGCGGCGCGGGCGAGGCCTTCGGGCATCACCGCGCCGCGCAGGAACGAATAGGCGCTCATGCCGAGAAGAAGCGGCTCGGCTGCGCGCTCCCCCGCCCTCGTGGGTCTCGCCTTCGCGCTCATGGCCGTGCCGGCATCCGATCCGTGATCGTCCCCTCAGCGCGTCAGGCAGGGCGTCCGCAGCACGAAACCGTAGGCGTCCGCGGGCAAGCGATCGAGGAGCTCGATCGAGGGACCGCGCACCAGCGAACGGAATCCGAACTGTTCCCGCACCCGGTCGACGACGGCATCGAGCCTCTCCTGCCGCTGACGCCCGAGGGGCAACCACGGGCGTTCGCCCATCTCGCCCGCACAGGCGGCCGTCTCGCCGGGCGTATCCGTCTCGCCGGCGACGCGCGTTTCCCACCCCGCGCGGGTGGCCCCCAACGGCGCTGCATCGGGCAAACCCTCCTCCGTCGTCGCGCCGTGGCGCCGCGCGTCCTCCCTCCACGAAAAGCTCTCCGACGCTTCTTCGAAGAGGTCGAGCTGCGCCCGCCGGGCGAGCCGCAGTCCCGACAGTTCGACCCCCAGATTTCGAATGCCCACGCGGCGGGTTTGCAGGTTCGCCAGGATTCGCTCCGCCTGCTCGAACAGCGGAGCCGTCACCGACCCGCGCGCGTCCACCGTCTCCCGCCGGGCCAGGCCCCGCCCGTCCGCCCACCGCAGGTGCACGCGCAGCGCGCGCGGCTCGGCGCCCAGCTTTCGCGCCTGCCCGGCCGCGCGTTCGAGGAGATAGTGGAGCATCGCGTGGAGCGCGATCGCATCCGTCTGCGGCTCGTCGAAGGACGTCTCGCGCCGGATCGAATGGGGCAATTCGTCCGCGTCGATCGCGCGCGTCTCGCGACCCCTCGCGCGCGCGGCGAAGATCACGCCTTGATCGCCGAAGAGATCGCGGAGATGTTCGGTGGGCAGGTCGCGCAGCTCTTCGATGCGCGTGATGCCCATCTCCCGCAGGATCGCCGCGCGCTGCGGCCCCACGCCCGGCAGCTCCTCGATCGGCCGGCGGCCGACGAAGGCAAACTCCCCCCCGGGGCGCAGCCACGCGAATCCATCGGGCTTCGCGAGCCGGGTGAGCATGCGCGCGATCATGCGGTTGGTTCCCAGGCCCATCGAAACGCGCAGCCCCGTCTCTTCGAGAATGCGGCGCTTCAAACGGGCGGCCGCGCGGACGAGGTGGCCGTGAAGGCACTCGGTGCCGGTGAGCTCGACGAGCGCATCGTCGAGGCGCAGTTCGAGGGCGGGCGAAAGCTCGGCCGCCAGCGAGAAGACGCGCCCGGCGAAGGCGCGATAGGTGGGCGCGTGCCCGGGAAGGAGCACCGCGCGCGGACAGAGGCGCCGCACTTCATGAAGCGGGGTTCCCGCCCGGATCCCGAAGGCGCGCGCCTCGTAGGACGCGCTCGCCGCCACGCCCGATCCCACCACCACCGGCCGGCCGCGCAGGTGCGGGTCGCGCAGCTGTTCCACCGAGGCGAAGAAGGCGTCGATGTCGAGGTGCAGCACCGCCGGATGCGCTCCCCAGCGCTCGCCCGCGCCGAGATCGCGTGTGGGCGCGCCCTCGCTCAGCCTTCGTACATCACGCATTCGGCTTTCCATAGCAAATCTCCCGCGTCGAAACAGAGTTGGTAGACATCGCCGCTCTCGGCCGTCACCGAGAAATAGTGCAGGGCGCGGCGTCCTTCGCGATCGGTCCACCGCGTGTTCACGCGCGACACGCGGATGCGCTGCTGTCCCCGCCGGAAGATGAGCGGGGTGATCTCGCCGCCGCGGAAATCGGCTCGCACGACGATCGGCTCATCGAGCGTTTCCCACTGCATGGATCCTTCTTCCCCGACTCCCGGCCCGCCGGGACTCCTGCGCCTTGCGCCAGCGCGCCCGCCGAGGCGAGCGCACGGGCCGGCCTCAAAACCGCCGCCACAGGCCGACGACCTTTCCGGCCAGGCGGAAGAACGGGTCATGGCTGGAAATGCGCATGACTTCATAGTCCGGATTCGCCGGGTGAAGCTCGATGCGCCCTCCCTTGCGATGCAGGCGCTTGACCGTGACCTCCTGCTCTTCGCCCAGGTAAGCGACCACCAGATCGCCGTCGCTGGCCGGTTCGGCGGGATCGACGACGACGAAATCGCCGTCGCGGATGCCGTCGCCTTCCATGCTCGTTCCCTTCACGCGCACGCTGAAACGGCCGCGTCGCGCGCCCAGGAATTCCGGAGTGAGGCGGCCTTCGATCTCCTCGATCGCCGTCAGCGGCTGCCCCGCGGCGACGCGACCCACGATCGGGATTCCCCGGTCTTCGCGCGACGCGGGAGCGACCGTCCAATGGCGCCCCCGGCGCTGCAGAAATCCCTTCGCGGCGAGCGCCTCGAGATGCTGCAGGACCGTGGCGGGGGAAGTGACGCGCAGGCGGCGCGCGATCTCGCGCATCGAAGGAAAGCGTCCCTCCCGCTCGACATCATCGAGGATCGCGTCGAGGACTTCCCGTTGCCGGGGTGTGAGCCTTCGCATGGCGGATTCTCCGTTCGCGCTCGCGTGGCAGTTCGGGTTCGCGGGCCCGCCCCTTCCGCAGCCCAGCGGGCCGCTCTTCCGCCGCCGCTTTCGGGGCGGGCCCTTTCTTGCAGGCGAGAGGAGAATACCGAACGATTGTTCGGTATGTCAATCCCTTTTCTTGTGGATCGAAGATTCGGGATCTTGGCCGTGGGAAGTTGAAGCAAAGAAGCGACTTGCAGTGGGGTTGGGGAAAGGGCCCGCCGGGAAGGCGACGGCTCGTCCGCCATCCGTCCCGTCGCTAGGAAGGGTCCGCGTCCGTCGCGCCCGCGAATTGACCGGCGTGATAGGAGCTGCGCACGAGCGGCCCCGACTGCACCCGAATGAACCCGCGCTTGCGCGCCTCCTCACCGAAGGCGGCGAACTCCTCCGGCGTGTAGAAGCGGTGCACCGGCAAGCGCGCCGGTGCGGGCTTCAAGTACTGGCCGATCGTGACGCGATCGCATCCCGTCGCGCGCAAGTCGTCGAGCAACAGGCGCACTTCCCGCGGTGATTCGCCGAGCCCCAGCATGAAGCCCGATTTGGCCGGCAGGCCCGCTCGCGCCGCCGCCTTCAAAATGCCGAGCGAGCGCGACAAGTCCGCCCCCGGACGCACGCGCGGAAACAAACGCGCCACCGTCTCGACATTGTGATTCAAGACATCGGGCCGGGCGGCGATCACGCGCTCGAGCGCGCTCGCCGAGCCGGCGAAGTCGGGGATCAGCACTTCCACCGTCGCTTGGGGAAGGTGCGCGCGGATGGACGCGATCGTCGCAGCGAACTGCGCCGCTCCCCCATCGGGCAAATCGTCGCGCGTCACCGAAGTGACGACCACATGGCGCAACCCGAGCCGCGCCGCCGCTTGCGCGACGCGCTCCGCTTCGTCCTCTTCCGGAGGGGCGGGACGCGGATCGCGATCGATCGCACAGAAGCCGCAGGCGCGCGTGCATTGGTTGCCGAGGATCAGGAAGGTCGCGGTGCCCGCATTCCAGCACTCGTGGCTGTTCGGGCAGCGGGCGCTTTCGCACACCGTGTGAAGCGCGCTCGATTCCAGGGTCCGCCGCACATTCCGGTAGCTCTCTCCGCCCGGCAGTCCGGCGCGCAGCCAGGGAGGTTTGCGCGCTCCCCTGCCGCTTTCCTCGAGCAGGCGGGCGATCAACTCCCCGGCCTGCTCGTCCGTCGTGATCGCGGGATGGCGAAGCTCGCGCCACTGCATGGAGAAGCGTTGGGCGAATGCGCCGGCGAGCGCGGAGCGCGCCTCGTCGAACGACGGCGCACCCTCGCCGATCTCGCTTTCGATCGAAGTCACCGCCGCGCCCGCGAGACCGCACGGGACGATTTCGCGAAACGCGGGAAGCGCGCTCGCGCGCACATTCAACGCGACCCCATGAAAGCTGACCCAGCGCGCGATCCGCACTCCGATGGCCGCGATCTTCGCCCAGCCCGGCTGCGATTCGTCTTCGCGGCCGATGGCCGGGCTTCCGCGCAAGGCGTCCCGCGCGGCGTCGCCGGGCGCGCGCTGCGAACGCGTCCAGACCCCGGTCAGGCCTTCGCGGCGAAAGCCATCGATCCCGAAGCGCGCGATCGAGGCGATCAGGCTCTCTTCCAACTCGTGCACGAATGCGTGCACGCCGAGCTCGTGGGCGTGGAGGTCGGCGATCCAGTACGCGACGAGCTGGCCCGGCCCGTGCCAGGTGACATCGCCTCCCCTGTCGATGCGCACCGTTTCGGTCTCGCTTCCCGCGAGAACATGGTCTGCCTTCCCCTGGCGTCCGATGGTGATCACCGGCGTGTGTTCGAGCAGCAGCAGGGTATCGGGCAGCGAAAGACGATAGCGCAGCTCGGCCAGCCGCTGTTGCATTCGCCACACGGGCAGATAGGCGCTTTGGCCTTCCAGGACCACGGCGAGCCCGTGCGTGCGCGAGCGGGATGGATCGTGTTGTTTCATCGCGTGACCATCCTCAGGCGACGACGGACGCGGCTGCGAGCCCGGCTGCTGTCCGGCTTGCTCGGATCACACATGGATCGCTCTTCCCAGCGCGGCCTCGATCGCTTCGGGCACGGCTTCCATGAGGGTCGGATGCGCGTGCACCGTCGCGATCGCCCGCGCGACCGGGATCCGACAGCGGCCGATCAAGGCGAGCTCGGCGATGAGTTCGCCCGCCGAGCGTCCCACGATGTGCGCGCCGAGAAGACGCTCGCCTTTGCTGTCGAGCAGGACCTTGACGAATCCGTTCGACCAACCTTCGGCCGCGGCCCGTCCGCTCGCCCGGAAGGGGAACTTGCCGATGCGAATCTCGCCGTGCGCGGAGCGGGCGGCCTCTTCCGTGAGACCGACCGAAGCGAATTCAGGATCGGTGTAGACCACGCCCGGAATCCATTCGCGCTCGAGAGGTTCGAACTCGTGTGCGGCCGCGCTTCCAGCCGCGCGTTGGACGCCCTCGCGGGCGGCGTGCTCGGCTGCGATCAGGCCTTCCGCGGAGGCCGCGTGCGCGAGAAGCGGCGGCCCCGTCAAGTCTCCGATCGCGTAGACGCCGGGCGCACTCGTCCGGCCGTACCCGTCCACTCGCAAATAGCCGCGCTCATTCCCCAACTCGATCGTCTCCAATCCCACATCTTCGCGATTGGGAACGACGCCCGCGGCGACCAGGATCTGGTCGACGATCACCTCTTCCACTCTCTCGGATGCATTCGCGTTTGCGTGCGTTCCCGCGTGCGATCCCGCCTGCGAGGCAGCTTCCGCCGGGCGGGAATCGCCCTTCGCCTGCGGTTGTGCGGCGGGCTCCAACCGGCAGCGCCAGGCCTCGCCCTCGCGCACGATCCCGGTTACGACCTGCCCGCAGCGAATGCGCACGCCGCGCTTCGCGAATGCCCGCGCGACTTCGCTCGCGCACTCGGGCTCCATGCCGGGAAGCGGCTGGGCGAGCATTTCGACGACGGTCGCTTCGCTGCCGAAGGCGTGAAAGATCTCCGCGAATTCCATTCCGATCGCGCCCGCTCCGACGATCAGCAATCGCTTGGGCGCGCGCTCCAGCGCGAGCGCTTCCCGGCTGGAGAAAACCGAGACGCCGTCGAACGGCAGGGCAGGCAGCGCGCGCGGCCGAGAACCGCTCGCGAGGATCACCTTCGCCGCGAACAGCTCCGCGACGCCCGGGCGATCGGCGCTGTCGAGCGCCTTGCCGCTCGCCTCCTTCCCGGCCTGCGGCGCCGCCTCCACCATGACGCGCAGGCAATCGCCCGCGCGGCCGCCGAGACGCCCATGGCCTTGCACCATGGCCACGCCTTCGCGTTCGAGCAGAAAGCGCACGCCCTTCGAGAGCCGGTCGGCCACGGCCCGGGACCGGCGCATGGCCGCGCCGAAATCGCTCGCTTCCATCTGCGCGTTCACTCCGAAGGAACGCGCGGCGCGAAGGTCGGCGATCAGATGGGCCGAGCGCAGGAAGGCCTTCGTCGGTATGCAGCCCCAATTCAGGCACACGCCTCCCCAATGCTCGCGCTCGACGACGGCGGTCGTCAACCCGAGCCGGGCAGCGCGCAGCGCGGCGACATATCCCCCCGGCCCGCTGCCAATCACGATCAGATCGAACGCTTTTTCCGTCACGCTTCCTCCCTGGTGTCCTGGAAGACTTGCATCGATGCGCTTCGCACGCGCTTTCCGCCACTTGCCTCAGGCCGACATCGTTGGGCACTCACCGGCGGCTCGGCTTCGCCCTTCCATTCCTCCCCTTGGCCGGCTTTGCACGGCGGCGGGTTGCAGCCGCGGCAAGCGACGATCCGTCCCGGGCGGAAATCCTCTTCTTGCGGCTTCCCTCGACCTTGCGGCGCCGGCGCAGCAAAGGTGTCGCGCGGACGCCGGTCAAGCCGAGCACTTCGCGGATGCGCTGCGCGAGCCAGCGCTCCATTCCTTCCGGGGTGCGCCCGAGCTCCGCGGGATGGATGCGCCCGCCCGCCATCGTCTCGTGGCCCCCCGCGCGTCCGTTCGCTCCCACGATCCGCTGCAGCACTCTTCCCGCATTGCCTCGCGGATCGCTCGTGCGCAAGGAGAAATAGAGCTGCCCGCGATAGACGCCCATCACAACTGCCTGATGAATCCCGCTCACGCGCAGAATGAGATCGGCGAGCTCGGCGACCGCATCGGGATAGGGAATCTCCGGCAGCCGGGTGATGGCCGTGTCTCCCAGCACGCGCGTCGCGCGAAAGGCCTTGTCGAGGATCACGAGATAGGTGCGGGTGAGCGGCGCGCGCTCGATGTCGGCGAGCTTGCGATTGTCGACGAGCGGAAAGATCTGGGTGAAGAGGCGCGCGTCGGCGGTCGTCGCTTCGCGCCTCAGATTCATCGTCTCCGAACGAATCGCATAGAAGACCGCGGTCGCCAGGCGGCTGTCGAGCCCGATTTCCGCCGCATGCAGGTACTCGGCGATCAGCGTGACGGCTGCCCCATGGTCCGCGCGCACATCGTGGAAGGGAACCAAGCGGGTCAACGGCTGCACGGGATGGTGGTCGAAGACCGCGTGGGGCAGTCGGCCGGGAGGAAGGGCGTTGTTGCCCGTTCCCGGCTGGGTGTCGACGAGAATGATCGCGTCGTAGCGATGGAAATCGAGTTCACGGGCGCGGCGCACGGGGATCCGCAGCCGCGCGACCATGGCCCGGTTTTCGGCGCGTCCGATCAAACCGCCGTAGCCGATCTCGGCTGTCAGGCCGAAGCGCTTCTGCAGGAGCCGCCGGAGGAGAAAAGACCCGGCCAGCGAGTCGGGATCGGGGTGGTTATGGGTGAGGATGAGCACCCGCCGGGCGCCCGTGAGCGCCGATTGGAATCTTGCCAGCCGACGTTGGGCCCGTCTCAAGGCAACCTCCCGCCCCATTCCGGGGAGCCCGGCACGCTACCACAGGCATGCGCGGGTCTCAACGGTCCGCCTTTCCGCGCCCGCCGAGCGGCGCCCGACGGACTCTGCTGTCGCTTCGCGCGCTCATTTCGTCTAGATTGCCTACTCGAGCGTGCTCATGGGAATCGAGGCGCGGGAGAAATCCGATGGCTGAGAACCATCTTCGCATCGCGCTTGCGCAAGTCGACACGACGGTCGGCGATTTCCCCGGCAATGTCGAGCGGATCGTGACCGCCTGGAAACTGGCGTCCGCCGCGGGCGCGGCGATCACGCTGTTTCCCGAGCTCACCTTGACCGGTTATCCGCCTGAGGATCTCCTTCTCAAACCCTCCTTCCTGGACGATTCACAGCGGTTTCTCGAACGGCTCGCGGGGCGTATCACCAAAGGAATCGTGCTCGTCGGGTTTGCGAACGGCTCCCCCAGCGGCCCACACAACGCTGCGGCGCTGATCGCGGGCGGCCGGGTGCGCGATGTCTACCACAAGTGCACGCTTCCCAATTACGGCGTCTTCGACGAGAAGCGCTATTTCCGCCCGGGACGCCGCTGCCCCGTCTATGCGATCGGCCCCTGGCGAATCGCCGTCAACATCTGTGAAGACCTTTGGGCGCGTGACGGCGTTCCGGCGATGCAGGCGCAAGCGGGCGCGGCCAACCTGATGCTCAATCTCTCGGCGTCTCCGTATCACGCGCGCAAGGGACGGTCGCGCGAACGGCTCGTCGTGATGCGCGCGCGCCGGCTGGGCCTGCCGGTGCTGCAAACGAATCTGGTCGGCGGCCAGGACGAGCTCCTCTTCGATGGGCAGAGTCTCGCGGCCGATGCGTCGGGCCGACTGATCGCGCGAGCGCGCGCCTTCACCGAACAGGTTCTCCTCGTCGACATCGATCGTGCCGCCGCCCGCGATGCCGCGGAATCCCATCCGGCCGCGGACCAGCCCCAAGACGAGCGCGGCAGGGATGAGCACGGAAGGGATGAGCCCGAAGAGGAAGCTTCCTCGATTCTCGGCCCTTCCGATCCTCCCCCGGCGGACGAGCTCGTTCTCGATGTCGTCGAGCATCCCGACCTCGCCTCGGAGCTCACCGTCGAGCCGCGCTCTCTCGCCCCTTCCACGCCTGCGCCGGCGAGCGGCTTCGTCGCCACGGGCGGCGCGATCCTGCTGAGCTCGCAGACCATTCACCCCGAGCTCGGTGAAGAAGAGGAAGTCTACCGCGCCCTCTGCCTTGGCCTGGCCGATTACGCGCGCAAGAACGGATTCGAAGGAGTCGTGCTCGGATTGAGCGGCGGGATTGATTCCGCGCTCACCGCCGTGATTGCCGCCGACGCGCTCGGACCGCAGGCGGTCGTCGCGCTTTCGATGCCTTCGCAGTTCTCGTCGAGTGAAACCCGCGAAGACGCGCGTGAGACCGCGTCCCGGCTCGGGATCCGCTTTCATGAGATTCCCATCGACGAGATCTTCCGCGATGCGAAGGACGCCCTGGCAACCGTTTTCTGCGGTCTCCCGGCCGATACCACCGAAGAGAACCTGCAGGCGCGCATTCGCGGGATGCTCCTCATGGCCTTCTCGAACAAGTACGGCCATCTTGTCCTCGCCACCGGGAACAAGAGCGAAGTCGCGGTCGGGTACTGCACGCTCTACGGCGACATGGTGGGCGGCTTCTCGGTCTTGAAGGATGTGTTGAAGACCCAGGTGTATCGTCTCGCGCGCTGGAGAAACGCCCAGGCGCGCGCGGGCGACCTCCCGCCGATTCCCGAGCCGACGATCGACCGGGCCCCTTCGGCCGAGCTCAAGCCGGAGCAGAAAGACACGGACAGCCTGCCGCCGTACGAGGTCCTCGATCCACTCGTCGTCGCCTTCGTGGAAGAGGACGCTTCTCCGCGCGACCTGCGCGCGGCGGGGCATGCGGCCGATCTGGTCGATCGCGTCTTCGCGATGATTCAGGGCAACGAGTACAAACGGCGGCAGGCCGCGCCGGGCATCAAGATCACGCCGCGCGCGTTCGGCCGCGACCGGCGCTATCCGCTCACGAATCGCTATCGCCCGGGACCGTCCTGAATCCCCTTCCGCGTCGTCGCCGGGATCTTCCGGCCGCGCACCGCCTTCGCCCCGCAACGCCGTCTGGCCAAGCGCGTGCGCGTCACGCGAAGTTGTCCTTCCCGGGAGCCGAACCTTCCGCCCTGCACGGGGTCATGATATGGTGCGGTCACCAAATCGCGCGCGTGGACGCGGATGAGGAGAAGATGTCGGGATTCAAGGCGGACATGGAGCGGGTGCGGCGCGCGACCCCTCGCGGCGCGCGCATGATCATTCGCCGCATTCGAGAGGCGGGCGGATACGCCTGTCTCGTGGGCGGATGTCTGCGCGATCTCGTCCTCGGCCGCACGGTCAACGATTGGGATCTCGCGACCGATCTCACTCCCGAGCAGGTGACCCCTCTTTTCCCCCGCGTCTTTTCGGTGGGCGCGCGCTTCGGGACGCTGATCGTTCCGATCGGCGGTTGTGTCTATGAGGTGACGACCTTCCGCACCGAATCGCGTTATGTCGACGGGCGGCATCCCGAACGGGTCGCCTTCACCGGCTCGCTGGACGACGATTTGAAACGCCGGGACTTCACCGTCAACGCGATGGCCTGGGCGCCGGGCGAGCCTGAGATCCACGATCCCTTCGGCGGCCTGGCCGATCTCGAGCGCCGCCTGATCCGCGCGGTCGGCGACCCGGTCGAGCGCTTTCGCGAGGATGGCTTGCGCCTGATGCGCGCCGTGCGCCAGGCGGCGGAACTCGACTTCACGATCGACCCCGCCACGTGGGACGCCATGCGCGGCGAAGCGGCCGGCATCGAGCGCATCGCGGCCGAGCGCGTGCGCGACGAGTTGAACAAGATCCTCGCGGTCGAAAAGCCCTCTCGCGGAATCCTCCTGCTGCGTGATGCGGGGCTCCTCGCCCGCGTGCTTCCCGAGCTCGTCGCGTGCGACGGGGTCACCCAGAATCGCTTTCATGCCTACGATGTGCTGCGCCACAGCCTCTATGCCATGGACGCGGCCCCGCGCGAGAACCTCGTCGTGCGCCTGGCGGCCTTGCTCCACGACATTGGCAAGCCCGAGACGGCCGACGAGCACGAGGGGCAACGGACCTTCTACAGCCATCAATTGATCGGGGCGCGCAAGGCCCGCCGAATCCTCCGCCGCCTGCGCTACTCGCGCGAGGAGAGCGAGCAGGTGGAGCATCTCGTCTACCATCACATGTTCTACTACCAGACCGAGTGGACCGACAGCGCCGTGCGCCGGTTCGTGCGTTCGGTCGGTTTGGAGACGATCCCCGACCTGGTCGCGCTGCGGCTGGCCGACATGGCGGGCAACGGAAGGAAGGGCGGCGATCGCACTCCGCTGGAGAACCTGCTTCAGCGCGTCGACGACGTGATGACGCGCGACGCGGCGCTGACGGTCAAGGACCTCGCCGTGACCGGCCATGATCTGATGGAGCTGGGTCTCACGCCTGGGCCCGGCATGGGCCGGATCCTGCGCGCGCTGCTCGAGCGCGTGCTCGACGATCCTTCGCTGAATGCGCACGATTCGCTGATCGACATCGCGCGGGAACGGATCGCCGCCGGCCATCACTTGCAGCCCGACGCCCACGAGCTCGGCCGCGTGCGCTCTGCGGCAGACGACGATTCCGACGATTGATCGTGCGCACGGTGCCCGCATGTGCGTACGGATGCGGGAGTCGCCGCCGAATGGGGTGCGCGGGATGTTAGCGAAGCGCGGGTGCTGAAGACTCCAGGCCTCTTCCCGCTCTCACAGCGCTGAGCGCACAAGGCGCGCGCCCCCTGCTCGAAATCGCTTTGGCGCGCGCCGGTCCCGCGACCCTCATTCGGCTGCGACGACCACGCGATCACTGCGCCGCATGCATGGCTCCACGCACGCCGCATGTGCGCACAGTGCCCGCATGTGCGCACGGATGCGGGAGTCGCTGCCGAATGGGGTGCGCGGGATGTTAGCGAAGCGCGGGTGCTGAAGACTCCAGGCCTCTTCCCGCTCTCACAGCGCTGAGCGCACAAGGCGCGCGCCCCCTGCTCGAAATCGCTTTGGCGCGCGCCGGTCCCGCGACCCTCATTCGGCTGCGACGACCACGCGATCACTGCGCCGCATGCGTGGCTCCACGCGCGCCGCATGTGCGCACGGTGCCCGCATGTGCGCACGGGGATCAGGCGGGCGGATGGCGATCGCCGAGGCGCGCGACGCTGCGGCGGAGGCGCTTCTCGATCTCGGGGGGCAGCGGCTTGTAGGAGCGCCACGCTTCCTGGGGCGAGATCTCCTCGCCCTCGGCGCGCATGCGCACGGGGCCCCAGCCGATGCCCTCCCACGCCCGGCCGACATCCTTGGGCACGTAGGGCGTCTTCTCGAGCAGGTGATGGAGGATGATGAGCGCAGCCTCCTTGTCGGGGATGCGCCCGCGCCCGGAGCCGTCCGGATCGTTGGTCGCGTGCGGGAGGACCGGGGCGCCGACGCACGAGGGGCATCCGCCCTCGCACGGGCAGCCCGAGATCAGATCGCAGGCCGCGTTCATGAGCGTTTCGAGCAGGCCGAAGGCCTTCTGGGCGAAGCCGAGTCCGCCCGGATAGCGATCGTAGAGAAACACCGCCGGCAAGCCGGTGCCGCGCGCATCCACGCAGGTGCCCACATCCATCACATCGCACATCGCATGCAGCGTGACGACATCCCCGAGCACATTCGCGATGCCCCACAGTCCTTCGGTCGGCACCCGTCCGTAGCGCGCCACTTCGGCCAGCGCCTCGGGCGGGGGCGTGATCCAGCAGCCGTCGGTCTCGAGCGTCTGCACGGGAAGATCGATCGGCCCGAAGCCCAGGCTCTCGCGCGTCTCGAAGCGCACCTTCTTGAACATGTAGACCTTCTCGCTCACCGCGAGCGGCCCGAAGCCCGTCTCCGCCTTTCGCCAGCGCTGCTCCTGCTCCACTTCGAGCACGCGGATGCGGCTGTCCGAGATCGACTGGGTGTAGTACTCGAGGTCGACCGGATGCACATACGCGACGCGCTCGCTCAAATCGAGGCGATCGACGAAGTAGCTGGTCGCCTCGTGCAAGTAGATCGCCTGCGGATGCAATTGCGCGTAGGCGCTCGCCTCGTCGAGCGTCCCGATCACGCGGCCGTGGCGCGCCGCGTTCGGGCGTCCCGCCGTCACGCGCGGCGACTCCTCCGCCGCGGCCGTCCCATCCACGATCACGTACACATTGTCGCTCGCGTTGCGCAGACTGATGTCGGCCGCCGGATATCCGTTCGTGCTGAAGTACCAGCGCCCCTTGATGCCGCGCACTTCGCCCGCCTGCTGCAGGATCTCGAGGATCGCGGGCGCGTACTCGCCGAAGAGCCCTTCGTCCTGCGCCGTCACGGGCAGCTCGTACGCGGCCGCGCGCAAGTGTCCGAGCAGGATGTGGGGATTGTCTCCGGCGACGATCGCGTTCTCGGGCGACTGGCGGAAGAAGTACTCGGGATGGCGCATCAGGTACTGGTCGATCGGCGTATTGTGCGCGATCAAGACCGCCAGCGAGTCCTCGCTGGTCCGTCCCGCGCGGCCCGCCTGCTGCCAGGTGCTCGCGATCGTTCCCGGATAGCCCACCAGCAGCGAGACATCCAGCGAGCCGACATCGATGCCGAGCTCGAGCGCATTGGTCGAGATGACGCCGAGCAGCTCGCCTTGGAAGAGCGCCTGCTCGATCGCGCGGCGTTCCTCCGGCAGGTAGCCGCCCCGATACGAGCGCACTCGCGAGGCGATCCCGCCGCCGTCGCGCCCGAGCGTCTCCTGGCTGTAGCGCAGCAGCACTTCGGCCACCTGCCGCGCGCGCACGAAGGTGATCGTCTGGTACCCGTCGCGCACGAACGAGGCGAGCAAGTCGCGCGCCTCGAGATTCGAGCTGCGGCGGTCCATCGTCATCGCCGTGATGACCGGCGGGTTCCACAGCACGAAGTGCTTGCGGCCGCGCGGGGAGCCGTCTTCCTCGATCGCCTCGAAGGGCAGCCCGGTCAATTGCTGCGCGAGCTCGCGCGGATTGGCGATCGTCGCGCTCGAGGCGATGAAGACCGGCTCGCTTCCATAATGCCGGCAGATCCGCCGCAGGCGGCGCAGCACATTCGACACATTCGAGCCGAAGATGCCGCGATAGACATGGATCTCATCGCACACCACATAGCGCAGGTTCGTGAAGAAACGCGCCCAGCGCGCGTGATTCGGCAGAATGCCGGAGTGCAGCATGTCGGGATTCGTGAGCAGCACGGCGGCCTCGTCGCGCAGCCGCGTGCGCTGCCGCGGAGGCGTGTCGCCGTCGTAGGTCCCGGTCAAGAACGAGATCGCACCGGCGCTGGCATCCTGAAAAGCGACCAGCGATTTGAGCTGGTCCTGGGCGAGCGCCTTGGTCGGATAGAGCAGCAGGGCGGTCGCATGAGGATCGGTCTGCAAGCGTTCGAGAATGGGCAATTGAAAGCAGAGCGTCTTGCCGCTCGCCGTGCCGGTGACGACGACGAAGTTCTCGCCGCGCCGCGCTCTCTCGAGCGCTTGCGCCTGGTGGCAATACAAACGCTCGATCCCTTGCGCGGCCAGCGCGGAGCGCAGCGGCTCGGGCAGCGGCGGCTCGACCTCGCCCCAGCGAGGCTCGCGCGCTCCCACTTCTTCAATGTGCACGAGCGAGTGGCTGCGATGCCCGATATTCTCGAGCTTGTCGAGCAGAGGCGCGCCCGACTTGCCTGCCGAGCGGCGCGGCCGGCCCCGGCGGCGCACTCGGGAGTCCCGTTGAGGAGAATTGGTGGCGTGGGAAGCCCGGGAAGCGGAATTACCGGTACGGGCATCTCGCGCCCCCTCGAGCGACTTCTTCATAGAAGCGTCTACCTTCTCTGGTTCGAGCGGATTACGAGCTCGGCGCCGCAATGGAACGGGAATTCGACAGACGAGCGCATTCTACGGCCGCGAGTCCACGGGTCAACGGAGAACTCGGCCGAATCGGCTGCTGACGCGGCTGCCCGCGCATTTCGGCCCGGGACCCTCCGCATTCCCGCCGGGGAACCCTGAGCCCTCCCCCGTGCCGAAGCGCCCGGCGCCGCTGCGGGCGCGCGCCTTCGTTCACGCATCCGCCTGCGCGCACGCCTCGCGATAGATGCGCCACAGGCTCACGAGGTCGGCCGCGTTGTGATGGAGAATGCGAAGGACTTCCCAGGGATCGCCGTGTCGCACGAAGTCATGGTAGGCGGCCGGGATGTCCGCGCCCGCGATGTCGTCTCCGCGCGGACGGCCGCAGATGTGATGCTCGAGCGTCTGCAGCCTGCAATCGGGCAGCCGCGCACCCCACAGGCGGCGGGCGACGGGAAGAAGATCGAGGTGGCGCGCCGGCGAGGACGCCTGCAAGCGATGGAGCGTGCCGCGAAGCAGCAGGCTCGGCACATCGAAGGTCCGCCCGTTGAAGCTCACCCAGGCGGGGCACGCTCTTCCTTCCTCGAAGAAGGCCGCGAGCATGGCCTCCTCTTCGGAGTAATCGCGGGCGAGGTATTGGACCAGACGGCCGCGCGCATTCTCGCCGTCGCGCTCGGCGGGACAGGGAGCGATCGTGAGCGCGCCGATCAGGAAGACGGGGCGGCCCACGAAACCGAGGCTCTCGATGTCGAGGAAGAGAAGAGGACCGTCGCCTCGGACGCCTTGGGACTCGATCGCGGCATCGTTTGCGGAATCGTTCCCCGCATCGTGGGCGTCATCGCCCAGCAAGGCCGCGAGCGCGCCGGCGCGCGATCGGCCCGCCGTGAAGCTCGGGTGCTCGATGCGCGCATACGCGTCCTGGGGGAAGGTCAGGGTCGTACCGGGAAGATAGCGGCGCACTCCCATCGCGAGAAGGTCGTCGCCCTCCTTCCCCGCTCCGTTGGGCGCTCGGGCAAAGGCCCGATCCGCTTCTCGCTCGGATGCTCTTCCCGGATCGCGCTCGTTCACCGCTGCCACCCCATCGTTGACTCGGCCGCCGCCTTCAAGAGCATGCGGGCCCAGCGGCGAATGCGCAAGGCGCGCCTGAAACCCGCCTTCCGCCCCGGGCGCCCGGAACCCGGCCGGATTGACGGCGGTTTGTTCGCATGAAAGCATGCCCCTGAGGCGTCCCGGTCGGCGAGGAGGATCGTGAGCATGCGCGAATTCCGGGCGATCGTTTTCGGCAGGGTCCAAGGCGTCTGCTTCCGCGCCGAGACCGTTTCGACGGCGCGCCGGCTTGGCTTGCGCGGTTACGCGCGCAATCTCCCCGACGGAACGGTGGAAGTCGTCGCGGCCGGGCCCGAACAGGCGCTTCACGATTTGCTCGGCTACCTGCATCACGGCCCATCCATGGCGAAGGTGGAACGGGTGGAAGCGACGTGGAGCGACGACTCCTCCCTCCCCCAAGGATTCGAGGTGCGGCGTTGACGAACCGCTCTGACATTCGCTGCCGCGTTCGCTCGCGTGCGCAGATGACGCGCCCGAACCGGGCGCCCGAAATCGCCTCCGCGCTGTCCAACCGGCGCCTGGCTCCCGCGGTCCTCGTCGCTCTGATCCTGGGCGCGCTCGCTCTCGCCGGCCTGACGCCGCATGGCGCGGCAGCGGCCGCCTGGGGGCCGGCAGCTACGCAAGACGCTCCTCCCGCCGGCATCGAACGCGATCCTCTCTCGGGCGATGTGCGCCTGGGCCTCGAAGTGGCGATGTCTCTCGCGGACGGCGTGGGCATCGTGGAGGAGGAGGAGTGGAACAGGCGGCTCACCCGGATCGGCTATCAGGTGGCCGCGGTGAGCGAGGATTCGGACACGCCGTACAGCTTCGCGGTGCTCGATCTCGAGGAGCCGAATGCGATGGCTCTGCCGGGCGGGTTCATCTTCGTCACCAAAGGGATCATGCAAGCCGATTTCAGCGACGACGAGCTC
This sequence comes from uncultured bacterium, assembly GCA_964482205.1. GTDB lineage: Bacteria > Eisenbacteria > RBG-16-71-46 > CAIMUX01 > WJJG01 > JAZDGX01. The sequence continues at coordinate 52,841 of CAYZWI010000008.1, forward strand.
GCGCATCTGCTCGGCCACGAGATTTCCCATGTGAGCCAGCGCCACTTTCATCGCGCCTCGCGCATGAATTCGATTCTCTCGCTCGCGCGCACGGCCCTCATGGTCGGGATTCTCATGGGCGCGGATGACTCCCACTCCTCGGCGGAGATCGTGACTCCCGACGATCCCGGCTCGCGCGACTGGGCGATCGGAATGACGGGCAAGCAGGCTTTGCTTCAGGCCTCGGATGTCTTTGGCGGCGTGCTGCAAGCGCTCTTCGAGCGCGGATACTCGCGCAATCTGGAGTTCGAGGCGGACGAAGAAGGCAGCCGGTTGGCCACCCGGGCGGGATTCGGTTCGGAGGGCGGGCCCCAACTGCTCGAGCGTCTGCACGAGCGAAGCTTCGAGACGCACCAATACAGCTACTGGCGCACGCATCCCTATTTCACCGAAAGGCTCCCCAAGGCCCAGCGCCTGGCCGCCCGCCTGGTTCCTGGAAAGCCGAAGCCGGACGACGAGTATCGCCAGGAGCGCGCGCTCTTTTTTGCCAAGGCGGCCGAAGGGATGCGCGACCCGAGCGAGGCCCTCTTCCTGTTCGAGCGCGCGCTGCGCTGTGAAGAAGGCGTGGTCGGCAGTCTGGCGGGGGCTCTGGAGCTCGTTCGCTTCAAGGGCCAGCGCGAACATCGCGAGCATCCCCTGCTGCGCAACTACGGAGAACTGATCGCCGGCTACGATCGCATCCTCGAGCGCGCGAACGCGGAGGATGCGGCCTGGCCTCACGCGCCGGAAGCTGCGCGGGAGCGGGAAATGCTAGTGGCCGAACGCGACGGGCTTCTCGATTCCCAACTCGAAGTCATCCTGGCCGAAGCCCCGCCCACCGATTTCCTCGAGCGCTTCATCAAGAACTACCCGGATCATCCGCGGGCCGGCGAGATGCGTTACCGGCTGGGCATGCAATACCTGCTTGCCGGAAGACCCGAGAAGGCGGTCGAGCGGCTGAGCTCATTCGCGGCCGATTCCAGCGGCGGAGCGTGGGCCGACAGCGCCGTCGCGGGGATGCTTCTCGCGATCCCCGAGCTGGACGATCTCTCCGCCTGCTACGGAGTCCTCGAAGGCCATGCGCAAGCCAAGGACCCCGCTTCCGTCCGCATGGTCGAGGCCGCACGAGCGCGCATGGACGAGCTTTCGAAGGGAGACGTCTCTCTCGAGCAGGGGGGCGCCTTCCTGAGCAACTGGCCCGATTCTCCGTGGAGCGCGGCAGTGGAAGCGAAAGTCGAGGCGAAGGCGCAGGAGATGTTGCTGAAGGGCAGAGTCCACGAAGGACTGCGCCGCTACCAGGAAGCGCTCGATTCCTACTACACGATCCTCACGCTCGCGCCGGATTCGCCGGCCGCGTCCCTGGCGAGCGATGGCGTAGACCGCATTCAGAGTCTCGCTCAGGATCCGTGACCGCCCGTCTCGTTGCGCGCCGGCACGGATGATTCGCTAGAGTTTCCACTGACTGACGAGCAGCCGGACACCGTCTTTGAAGGAAACCTGGATTTTCCCGCCTCCCACCTCGTTCACGACGATGCCCAGCCCGAAGACCTTGTGCTGGATCACTTCGCCTCGGTGGAACTCGCCGCGCAAGGTGTAGGGACGGACCCCGTCCAGATCCGCCATGGCCATCAAGTCTTCCCAGTCGGCCGACGGATTGAATTCGCCTCTCAGCCGGGCGGCACGTTCCTTGGCTTTCCTGGCCGTCTTGGTGAGCACCTTGACGAGCCCCTTGTGGACTCCGAGCCCGCCTTTCGGTTCATGGAGGCCTTTGCCGATCTTCGGTTGGCCCTTGGCCTTGCGGATTTCCGGTTGGCCCTTGCCCTTGGGGAGTTCTGGGCGGGCCTTGCCGCCCGCCGGCTTGGAAGCGCGGGCGGCAGACGAGGGCTTGCCCGGGGAAGGCTTGGAAGGCGCAGCCTTGCGGATGGCCGTCTTTGCCCGGCTGGCGGGACGCTCGCGAAGGGCGGCTGGGGATTTGCCCGCTTTTGGCCTCGTGGCGGCTTTGCGGTTCTTGGTTTTCAGGCGCGCCGCCTCCTTGGAGGGAGCTCGCGAGCTCTTGCCGCCGCTTTTTCCGGCAGCTTTCCCCGCGGTCCGCTTGCCTGAGGAGCGGTTCTTGGATTTGCTCTTGGCGACTTTTGGACGCCTTGCCTGCTTCAGCCCGCTTTTTGCCATCGGTGCTCCCAGGGACGATCGCCGCCATTCCCCAACGGGGAAAAGACCGACCTCGTGCTGCCTTTTGCGCCAGTGGTTACTGCGGGTACGCAGTGCCAATGTAGGGTGCCCCCGAATCCGGGTCAACCTTTGAGCGCGGGAGCTCGCCCGCGAGAAGCCCTCGCGGCCGGGCCGATCGGGTCTATCAGCTCCGCGCCAACCGTTTCAAATTGAACACGAGGGGAAGGGAGGCAGCCATTCCGCCGAGGAACAGGGTGGCCCGAAGATTCGGGACCAAGAGAGCCAGGTTGCTTGTTTTGAAAGACTTATCGTACTTCAGATCCGCTTGGCCGAAGGCTCGTGCTCTTCTCCGAAACGGGGATTGTCCAAAGCCGCAAAATTCTTCCGGCCGCCTCCACGATGTTCCGGAGGCAAGCGATGTCCCGCCGGTGTCCGCCGCCTCCCGAATGCCGAGTCGGGGAAACCGGCTCCCGGAGGTTCCCAGGACCTTCGACGGGATCCCAGCTTCCAGCTAGACCCGCGCGAGGGCCTGCTCCAGATCGGCCAGGATGTCCTCGACTTCCTCCACACCCACATGGATCCGGATCATCTCCCGAGTGAGGCCTTGCTTGGCCATCATCTCGGGAGACACCGAGGCGTGGGTCATGGAGGCCGGATGCTGGATCAAGGTGTCCAGGGTCCCCAGGCTGACCGCGAGGGTCATCATCTCGATGTTCTTCAGGAGCGTCTTTGCCGCGTCGAACCCGCCCTTCAACTCGAAGGAGAAGGTCGCCCCGAACCCGCTCATCTCCTTTCGGGCTCTCGCGTGATTGGGGTCCTCGGGCAGCCCGTGGAAATAGACCCGGCTGACCTTGGGGTGCTTCTGCAGGTACTTCGCGACGGCGATCGCGTTGGCGTCGTGCCTTTCCATGCGGAGCGCGAGGGTGCGGATTCCGCGCAGGTTGAGGAAGGCATCCATGGGCGCGGGGCATGCCCCCGCGTCCTGCCGGAACTTGCGGATCCGGGCCGCCCGTTCGGCCGACGCGCTCGCCACTCCTCCGACCGCGTCTCCATGCCCGTTCAGGAACTTCGTGGTGCTGTGGAGCGAGACATCCGCCCCCAGCTCGAGAGGACGCAGGAAGTAGGGCGAGGCGAAGGTCGCGTCCACGATCACTTCCGCGCCCACGCGGTGCGCGAGGCGGCTCGCCTCCGCGATCTCGGTCACGCGGCAGGTGGGATTGGCGGGAGTCTCGAGGAAGAGCGTCCGGGTGTTCGGCCGCAAGGCGCGCTCGATTGCGCCGAGGTCCGAAGTGTCGACGAAGGTGCTTTCGATGCCCCAGCGCGCGATCATCTTTCCGATCAGGTTCACGCTCGGCCCGTAGAGGGTGTCCCCCGAGACCACATGGTCCCCGGCATTCAAGAAGCTCATCAAGGAGGCGAAGATCGCGGCCATCCCCGAGGAGAAGGCGACCGCCCCTTCTCCCCCTTCCAAGTCGGCCACGACCCGCTCGAACGCCTCCACCGTGGGATTGCCGATGCGGGTGTAGATGTGTCCGCGCGCGCGCCCGGCGAACAGATCGGCCCCCTGCTCGGGGGTGTCGAAGTAGAATGTCGAGGTCTGAAAGATCGGCATCGCGTGCGCGTTGGCGGCCTTTTCGTGCCCCTCGGCGTGAAGCGCCCGGGATGTGAATCCGTGCTTTCGATCGGCCATGGAACCCTCCTGAAATCGGCTTCCCTCCGCACCCTGCGGAGAAGCAGAGGAGCGTAGCGCAACTTTCTGGCTTTTTCACCCCCGATCTTCGCGGGCCACCGGCCGCCTCCTGCATGCGAGCAGGCAGCGTTCGCCTCCCGCGTCGCGTCTCGACACCCCTCAGGGGCCGGGATATCCTCGGCCGGGCCAGCCGGCCACCGCGCCCGCCCCGCTTCTTGATCGCCGGCGGCAAAGGCCCAAGCGGCGGCAAATGTCTCTCGCGCCACGGATGCATGCGGCCGGGTCTTCCTGGTCGAGTGGCCGTGAGCCTCGCCAGAAAGGAGTCGTGAATGGGAATCGCGCACGAGATCGACGAACGCTACAAGGAAGCGATGAAGGCCAGGGACGCGCGCACGGTGAGCGCGCTTCGCATGGCGAAGGCCCGCATGAAACAACATCAAATCGATGCTCGCGTGGAAGGAGAGCTCTCCGAGGACGACGCCCGCCAAGTGCTCGCCACCTATGTCAAGCAGCTCCACAAGGCGATCCCGGAATTCGAGAAGGCGGGAGAAGCGGGCCGCGAGAAAGTGGCAGACTTGCGCTTCGAAATCTCGGTGCTCGAGCCCTACCTTCCGCACTTCCTCGATGAGGCGGCCACGCGGGCGATCGTGACTCAGGTGGTCACGGACCTGGGCAAGCCCCCGCTGCAGCGCAGCGGCATGGTGATCGGGCAGATCATGAAGGGGCACAAGGGCCAGGTGGATCCGGCGCTGGTGCGCAAGCTCGTGGAAGAGGCGCTCGGAGCATGAGCGGCTCGCGCGCTTCCGGGAAAGGGCGGCCGCGACGCACGGGCGATGCGCGCACTGACCGGGTGCGCGCCACCGGCGCACGCACCGGCCAGGTGCGCACCCGCGGCGCCGGCACGAGCCATGCGCGCGCCCATTCCGCCCAAGGCCCGCCATTGTTGAGCTCCCGACGCCATCCTCTCGTTCAGGAAATCCGCAAGCTGGCCCAACGGCCCCAGCTCGGCGAACGCAGCGGCCTCTTTCTCGTGGACGGCATCCATCTTCTCGAGGAAGCGCTCGCCTCGCCCTACCGGCCCGAAGCGATCCTCTGCGGCCCGCGCCTGCAGCGCATCCCGAACGGCCGGGCACTGCTGGAAGAGATGCGCGCGCGGGATTGGCCGTTGCGTGAAGTCACCGAGGACCTGCTCTCGTACTTGTCCACCACCCAGACCGCGCAGGGGGCGGTAGGCCTCTTTCGACGCCCGCCGTCCGCGCCGTTGCCGCAGCCTGAGGAAGAAGGGCTGGCGGCTCTCGTGCTCGCAGGCCTTCAGGATCCGCTCAATCTCGGATCGCTCGCGCGCACGGCCCGCGTCTTCGGCTGCCCGCGGCTGATCGCGCTGGCCGAGACCGTGGACCCGCTGCACCCGCGCGCGCTGCGCGCTTCCTCGGGATGGTTGCTGCGCATGGAGATCCATCGCCGCGTGAGCGTTGGCGATCTTGGCGAATGGATTGCCGCGCACGGAGTGCGCGCGGTCGCTCTCGTCCCCCGCGGAGGCGCGCGCATCGATGGCATCGCGCCCGCCGCAAAACCTCTGGCCATCGTTCTCGGATCGGAAGGAGCGGGTCTCTCCACGGAGGTCGCGGCGTTGTGCACCGAACGCTGGACCATACCGATGATCGAGGGCGCCGATTCGCTGGGGGTCGCGGCGGCGGGGGCCATCGCGCTCTTCGTTGCCCGGCAGAGCCGGTCGAGAGCCGGAGCTTCGCAGGATTCGCGCTGACGGAAAGGAGAAGCGACTTCCTGCCCTGAGGAGAATCGCAAGCGGGTCGGCCCATCGCAGGCTTTGGCGAACGGCGCGTCGCCTCGCTTAGCGATCAGCGGCGGCCGAATCCGAGGCCCAAGCGCACGCCGAGCTCTTCGTCCGCGTAGCGCGTGCCCGCCAGCAGGAAGAGCCGTTCCCGGCGCGATGGGGCGAAGCGCAAGGTCGCGGCGGCGAAGGGCCCGGTCGTCTGCTCATCGGTTTCGCGCACGGTGAGCTGGCGGATGCCGCCCTCGAAATCGAGGGAAGCTTTGCGCGGCACGAGCAGCCAGTTCGCGAAGAGCCCGCCTTCCTTGATCGCGCTCTCCGCTTCTCCTCCCACGCCCAGCCCGCCGAGCAGACCGAGCTCCCATTTGCCCGCGCTCTTCACACGGCGAGCCAAGCTCACGATCACGTCGCCGCCTGAATCGCCGAACTCCACGATGGAGGCAAAGGAACTGTGCTCGGGGAACCTGCTTGGGGGATCGGCCTCCATCTCGGCCCGCGCCGATGCGATCTGCCTCCGGATCTCCCGCCATTCGCCGGCCAGCTGTCCGCGGCGCTCCTGCCGTTCGCGGACGCGCTCTTGCTCTTCGGCCACTCGCGATTCGATGAAGGCGAGATCCTTGTTCGCGCTTCTCAGCCGGGCCTGCGCTTGCTGCCCTTCCAGCCGCAAATCGAGGAGGCGGTCGGTGGCGAGATGATCGCGCTCGCGGGTTTCGTCAATCGAGGCCTGGACGCGCCGCATCTCCGCCTCCAGACCGACGAGGACCTCCATCTTGCCGTCGCGGCGCTCCTCGGCTTCGGCGAGGGCCTGGCGATTCCCCTCGAGTGCGGCCCGCGCCTCGTCCAACGCGCCGGCATTCTCTGCCCGGGTTGCGTCGAGCTCGCCCATGCGGGCGCCGATGCGAGGCTTCCCGGAGATTTCCATCCACGCGTAGGCCGACCCTGCGATCAGAAGGAGAATGACGAGCAGATCGATCCAGGGAAGCCGGAAGGAAACGCGATCGGTGTCCTGCCGGGGCATGCTCATTCTCCTCCCCCGGCGGGAACGCCCGTCGTCCCGGATGCCTTCTCGCGCTGCCGGAGGCGCGCTTCCTTGGGATTGCGCACGCGGAAGAGCTCGTCCTTCGCATTCGCCAGCTGTTCATCCCAAGCGAGCAGGGAATCGTCCAGCGCAGCGCCCAGCGCGCTCAAGCTGTCGAGCGCAAGCGAACGGTGCACGGCCGCCTGCTCCGTCCGTTCGGCTTGCGCGCTCACCTCGTCGCAGATGCCGCGCAGGGAATCATGGCGGGCGGCGGTGACGGCCAGCGTGGAGTCGAGAGCGGCCCGCACCCCCCTCAGACTGTCGATCACGGTGTGGAAGGCCTCCACGCGGGGGTCGAAGAGGGTATCGATCGAGACGCTCACCGCGGCCACCTGCGCGCGCACGACGCCGGCCTGCAGCCGGATGTCGCCGACTTCCCGCAACGACTGCTTTTCTTCCTGGCGCGTGAGGAGATCGAATTCCTTCAGCTTGGGGCGCACTTGGGTGGCGTTCGCGATCACCATTCCGATCAAAGGGAGGAGAACGAACCAGGCGCGGCTGAAGATGGCGCGAAAGAAGCGATTGCGTTTCTCGGAAGGCTCGCCGTCACGCAGCCACCGGCTGTTCTCGGACCGGAATGCGCCGGGAGTGCCGCTCATGGTCGATCCCCCGCCTGCCAGGGATGCCGCCGCGCGTGTACGGAGAACGGACCCCCGTGGTCATGCGAGCCGGGTTGGTAGGGCTACGGGGATTCGAACCCCGGTTTGATGGCTGAGAACCACCTGTCCTAACCCCTAGACGATAGCCCCGCAACGAACCGCGATGGCAGGCAAGCGCGATTGCCTGCGCCAGCCGCCCGAACGAACGAATGGCTGGGGAGCAGGGATTCGAACCCCGGTTCCATGATCCAGAGTCATGTGTCCTGCCACTGGACGACTCCCCAGCAAATCCGGAGCAGAAAAGCTATCCGAGAGTGCCGCCGCGCTGCAATCCTTTTTTCCCGCCGTGTGCTGCGCGCGCCGCGGCGCCGTCAACGGATGACGAGCATCCTCTTCGAATCCACCAGCGGGCCCATCTCGAGTCGCAGCAGGTACACCCCCGCCGGAAGGGCCCAGCCTTCCGCATCGCGCCCGTCCCAATCGACCGTCTGCACACCCGGCGCGTGCGGGCCCGAGAAGAGCGTGAGCACTCTGCGACCTTGCACATCGAACACATGCAGGGCGGCATCCACCTCCGCGCCCGCGCTTCCCGGAAGGCCGCACGCGATGCGCACGCTCCGTCCCGGGGGCAGAGGATCGGGCCAGAGGCGATCGATCCCGAACGCGATGCGGGGTCCGCTGACCGTGACTTCGCGCTCAGCGCCCGGTTCCTCAAGGCCATTGGGCCGGACGACCACGATCCGGTAGACATAGGAACCCGACACCGGCGGGCGATCGAGATAGCTGTAGCGATGCGTGCCCGGCCGGCCGTCGGCCGCGACCTCTCCCACCACCACGGCCGTCTCTTCCGAGGCCGCGCGCCGCAGCACGCGGAAGGCGATCGCCTCTTCCGCCGTCTCCCAGGTGAGGGTCACTTCCCCCCCCTCGCCGGGGACCGGGGCTTCGAGCACGAGATGGACGGCCACGGGAGGAACGGGCGAAAGACGGCCGGTGGCGTACGCGTCGCGGAAACGCATCGGCCACGGATTCTGGGCCGCGCGTTCCGTCTCATCGGCCGGGAACGGAGAATTGGCCATGTCGAAGATCACGAGCTTCTGCATGTCGGTCGCCTGCGCCACCAGGTTCTGATGTCCATCGAGATCGAGATCCCAAGCGGCCAGCGACTGGCGCACGAAGTTGCCTCCGTAGTAGAGCGGGAACCCGCGCGCCAGCTGCCCATCGTAGCGGTACGCGTGGACGTATCCCTTTTCGTCTCCGAAGATGATCTCGGGCCGCGGATCCTCGTCGATGTTGGCGAGAATGCAGGAGCCGTACTTGATCGTCGAATCGAGGGTGATCGGGAAGGGAGACTGCGGCGAGCCCGTCTCGCCGTCGAGGACCAGCACTTTGCCGGCCGCGTCGACCAGCACCGCCTCCACATCGCCATCGCGGTCGAGGTCTCCCAGGGCCGGTTCCGGCAGCAACTCGTAGTAGCGGACGGAGAAATTCACCGGGAAGGTGTACGACCAGACCAGCTTTCCGCTCTTCCTCACGCACCATAGCCGCGTCTCGGTGATGATGAAGATCTCGTCGCCCGCCACGCCGTCGACATCGCACAGCGTCGGCGACCCGGTGGTGTGAGTCGCTTGCCCGAGAGAGCTGAAGAGCAGGCCCTGGTCATTCATCGGATTGAAGCCCGGCAGCGAGGTGCCGTCGCGGTTGAGCGCCCACAACGCGCCGAGCTGCGCATTCGCGTGGCGGGTCGCGAGCACGATGTCGGGGAGGTTGTCCCCGTCGATATCCCCGATCGCGGGAGATTGGAAGAGATTGGAACCGTGCAGATCGCGCAGCAGCCCCTTGCTGTTCGTGTGCATCCAGGGCTGGCCATAGCAATCGAGCACATAGATGCCCGCGAAGTTGTCCTTGCCTCCCACGAAGATCACTTCCATCCGGCCGTCGTTATCCAGGTCGGCAAGCGTCGGCGTCGACCAGCAGATTCCGCCCCGTTCGAAGACATACACCCACTCGAGCGTTCCCCGCGGGCCCCAACAGAACAATTCGCCGTGAGGATCGGGATAGTCTTCGCTCGGCGATTGGTTGGTGTGGTTGAACGCGATCGCGAGCACTTCCACATCCCCATCGCCGTCGATGTCGCCCGCCGAAGCGCGGGCCCAGAACTCGTCCATCAAGTAGCCTTGCGCTTCGCCGGCGAAGGGGCCGCTGGTGAGTTCGGCGCCGTCGCCATCGGCCACCTCGGAGCCGTTTCCATGGTAGCCGTAGATCGTCTCGGCGCTGATCACCACCTCGCGACCGGTCCCCGTCCAGCCGTCGAGCTCGCAGATGAGCGGCGAGGATTTCAGCGCCACATCGACGAAGTTCGGCCAACCGGCGACGATGCCCGGAGTGGTGTAGGCCGAGATGGGCGTGGAGCGCACGCCGACATTGCCTCCGCGATCGACCGCGGCGATCTGGTAGGTGTACTGCTCCAGCGATCCGAGGCCCACATCCTCGAAGAATCGGTGCTCGGTCAAGACCCCGGGCGTCACATCCTTGTATAGGCCGCCTTCCGGAGGCATGCGGTACACCTTGAACCCGTGGATCCCGTCCCCCGCCTGGCTCGGCAGCGACCAGGTGATGCGCATCGCTTCCAGCTGGCCCATGAGCATCGGCGAGAGGGGCGGGGCCGGACCGTCGAGATCGAGATCGCGCGCGTGCAAGGTGTCGTCGGGCGTCTGGAAGGTGTCGACGAGCGCAAAGTCCAGGCGGCCGAGCGCATCGCGAATGTCCAAACTGAACGGGCCGACGAGCGCGGTGTCGCCCGGGGCGATGTCGTGCTGGGCGCGCACGCCCTGTCCTATCACGATGATCGCGGATGTGTCGAGGCTTCTCAGCCTCCCGAGCAGATGGCTCGCGGTCCCCTCCCCATAATTCTCGACTCCCACCCACAAGCGCTGCGTGCCCGCCGAACCGGTCAACTTGTTCACCGCCAGGCGCAGGCGGGGACGAGCCACCTGCAGAGTGACCTCCACGCGAGAGGCCGTTCCTCCCGGATCGAGGACGAGCACGAACGGAATCTCGATGCGGTCGGACGAACCGAAGATCGCATCCATCTCGGAAGGAAACGCAATCAGGAACGCATTCGCATCGCCGGCCGTCCCTCCGGCCGCAATGCTGGCGAAGGAGGCGGTCGAGTCGGGAATCGTCGCGCATCCCGCCGGCGCGCCCAAAGAGAGCCGCAAGCGGGCGTCGACACTCCCGGCCGCCTGGGTACCCTGATTCCCGAGCGTGAGGCTCACGCGCAGCCGTTCGCCCGGCTCCGCCTGCCCATTGCCGTTGCCGCGGCTCGAGGCGGTGCCGTCGTCCAGCGCGGCGAACGCGCTCAGGTACAGCGCGCGGGCGGCCGTAGGAGCGACCACCGTCCCGGTCAACCGGAAGGGCACGCAGTTGGGCGCCGTCACGACCAGCGAGAATTCTCCCGTGCTGCGCGGGTGGAACGGCACGATGATTTCGCGCGCCCCTCCGCCCAGCGCGCCGACCGCGTAGCTCTCGCCGTTCTTGTGCACGCAGACGCTCGCGCCATCCACGGGATCGCCGCTTGGATTGATGGAGACCCGCAGGCGGTCGACTCCGATCGGAACCTGGAAGTTCGAGTAGTCGGGCAGGCTCGCGTTGATCAGGTCCGGGGTACGCGGCCAAAAAGGCATGCCCGGCTCTCCCAGCAGCGTCTGCGTGTACAGCATGAACCGCGCCTGGGTTTCCAGATTGATCTGCGTTCCCGTGAGGGCCGAGGCGGCGAGCGACGCGAAGAAGCCGTCGCCGATCGTGGCCCCCGGCTCGCCGTAGATGGTCTCGAAGAAGTCGCGGGTGAAGGGACGGGCCGCTCCCGGGAAGTCGGCGTTCGTGCATCCCATGTAGGTGACGACGCCGTCCTGAGGCATGAGCAGGATCTTCTCTCCGAACGAATCGTAATCGATCGCGGCCGAATGGCAGTTGACCGCGTAGGTCGGATAGAGATGGCCTTGATCGCCGTTCGTGATCCGCGCGAGATCGCCGTTCAGGATGCGGCCGTCACCCACTGCCCAACGATCGTGATACCCGTGCCCGACGTGCAGCGCCATGCCGTATCCCAAGGAGAGATGGGCCAGCGCGGAAGCGCCCGTCTCGAGCTCCATCAACGTCGACAGCTCGGGGCGTCTCGACGACTGGTACTCCGAGCGTTCGAAGAGCAGCTTGGTCTCGTTCGTGATGCCCATCGTCCCGCTCAGGATGTCGTAAATGATGAGGCAGTCGTCCGCGCCGTCCAGACGGGCGCAGATCAGCTGATCGCCCTTCTGGCGGCATGAGTTCTCCTCGTTACACTCCTCGGCGTGGCAGTCGGGACCTCCGTCTCGGCCATGCAACGACCAGTCGACATCGAAGAGCACTTCTCCGAGGTAGAGGATCTTGTCGAGATATCCGTCACGAGGCGGGTCCTGCACATATCGGAAATACTTGTCGAGGTACGCATTCACATCGGACGCGGTGCGGGCGCTCACCCTGCCCACCTGGATGTCGGGCGTCGTGTCGGTGGAATCGCCCGGTGAAATGCCCGAACCCGCAGCCTGGCCGAAGTACCCGTTGCGATCCGCATCCCAGCTTCTCTCCAGGCAGGCGTAGTAGTAATCGGTCGCGATCGCCGTTCCCAATCCGGTGCCGAGCATTCGGCTGTAGCCGTACCGCACGGGAATGCCGTCGACATCCGCCCCGATCAAGACCCACTTGAGATTCCAATTCTGATGCGCGTCCTGGAGAAACAGGCGGATTCTCTCGGCCGGGTCCGCTCCGGTCGGGTAGTGCTCGTCGATCCAATCGGTGCGCACCACCAGGGCGGGATGGCCCGCATTCGTCTTCCAGGCCGCCAGCCGCTGCCAGGCGCTCTCGAGGGCGTCGTCGGGAGGAACGAGGATCACATACTCGACCGGCGCCCCTTGCACGGAGGGGGCTTCGCGCGGAAGGAAGCCCGGCTCGTCGATGAGCACGCGTTGCCAGGGGCCTGCGGTCTCCGCGGGAAGGGCGCCCTGCAAGGCGCGCTTCATGGGCAGCCCCGAGAAGGCCCCCGGCTTCGAGGCCAATTCGAGCGTGAGCCGGATGCGCTTCGCCCACAGCGCCTCGCCCGTGGCCGGCAGATAGTGGATCGGATAGACGCGCACGACGGCGAAGCGCCGTCCCGTCGACATCTCGAATTCGGTCACCAGGCGTGCGGTATGCGCGGGAAATGCGGCCTCCGCCTGGTAGACGGAGGGATCGGGCGCCGACTCGGGCGGGTCGGGCAGATCGAAGCTGGGGCCGCCGCGATAGGGCAACACGGGGCGGACAAGCGTTTGACGCGTCTCTTCGAGGACTTCCGCGCTCACGCCCTCGGCATGCATTCCCGCGGGCAGCGGAAAGAGGACCTCGTTGGAAGGAATGTCCGGCTCTCCAAGAGAGACATCCGGCGATCCCCCCGGAAACGAGATTTCGACCCAGCGGCCGCTCTCGTCGAAGGCGATGCGGACATCGGGATAGTCCAGATCGCGGGTCAAGGTCTCGGCCGCCGCCAGGCGAACCGGGCCGGCCAACAGGCCGAAGAGCGCCAGTCCGGCGAGCAGCCATCGAAACCGCGGTGCGCAAAATGCGGGTCGCTCCGGTCTCATCCCCGACTCTCCTTTGCCTCGCTCATGGACCGCAAAAGCTCGTTTCCCGAATGCTACCGGCCTTCCCGGGCCCTGTCAAACACCGCCCGCAGAGGCGGGGAATCCGCGGATCCAGTCCCAGTGCGGGTTTCCGAGCGCCCGCGTCGATTTTTTTTCTTGCCAGGATTCCGACCCGCTGATAATGAAGTCCTCGTTCGATGAGTCCCTGAGCCCAAGTTTCCGAAGGATGAAGGAGGACAGCTACCATGACGAAGACCGAGTTGATCAACACGCTCGTCAAGACGTCGAAGCTCGAGAAGCGGGCTGCCAAGATGTTCCTCGAGTCCTTGACTGACGTCGTCACCAAGGAGATCCGCAAGGGCGGCGAAGTTCCGTTGACGGGACTCGGCAAGTTCAAGGTCTCGAGGCGCAAGGCCCGCATCGGCCGCAATCCGCAGACCGGCGAAGAGATCAAGATCCCCGCGAAGAAGGTCGTGAAGTTCGCGGTCGCGAAGGCTCTGAAGGACCAGATCCGGGCTGGGGCCGTCGCGCCGAAGGGTCGCAAGTAGACGCGGTTCCGATTCGCTGATCCGGCTTGGGGCAGCAAGAGAGGGTGGGGATTCGCGATCCTCGCCCTCTCTTGCTTTCGTCTCTTCGCGTGCGCCTGCGGGCGGGCGGCCGCCCAGGCGAGCCCTCATTTCCCCTCCGCGTCGCGCACCGCTTTCTTTTCCTCCGGCTTGCCGGGCCGCGTGTAGGGAGCCAGTTCGGGGAGCGCTTCCTTGTTTCCCAAGGCGCTCTGCAACTGCATTTCCCGATAGTGCGGCAAGGGGTAGGTGAAGCGAATGGTGTCGGCGCACGAACTGGTGCAAGCGACGACGAAGATGTGGCCCCAGTTGTGGCACGCGATGCGCTCATAGACGGAGGCGGTGTCGCGCGCCGCCCCGTAGAGAATGTCCGCGCACCGTTCGCTGGGGTTGTCCCTCATCCCCGTGTATTCCTTGACGATCTTGTACGGCTCTCCGGGGCACACCCGGCTGCGAATGCGACGCAGCATCCATTCCTCGTTGGCGAGCGCGGAGAGATGGCGCTCTCCGGAAGTCGCATGCGTCTGCCCGTACACCTGGCACATGTCCCACAGACGGCGCAGGAATCCATCCCGCGCTCCGTCGGCCGGCTGGCCTCCGCGCTCGCAGACGGCGACGATCGTGTCCGCCTGGGCGCCGAGCAGCATGGCCATCTCGACGAAATGGAAACCGAGAAACCGACCGGGGGGCATGGGGAATCCCGCCGTCGCGATTTCGAAGGTCTGGCGGGCCGGGTCGAGCAATTCCTGGGGATTCCCGCGGGCGTAGGCGAAGAGCACTTCATTCATGCGCGTCGCGAGCGTGTCGGCGATCCGGTCGCGGATCTGGATTCCCTCGGGGCCGTCGAGGCGGTGACGCGGCTCGATGGTCCCCTGCGCGAATTCCTCTTCCCACTTCGAGAGCCCCCGGATCCCCTCGTACAGCGCCTGCCGCTCCGCGGTCATCGTCAACCGGTCGGTCTCGGCGTCGATGACCGCCGTCGCCTGCTCGACCAGGTCCTGTCCCTGGCGAAGCTGATCCAGGGGGTGGATCGCTTGCGCGCCCCGAAGCCCGAAGAATGCCGCCCCAGCCAGCAAGAGCGAGCCCGCCATCCAGGCCCTCGCCGAACCGCTCATCGCCTCTCCTTTCCCACGGAAGTGATCGAATCCGAACCATCGAAACCCGCTTCCGGCCCCCGGTTCCCGCTTCTCGAACCGGCCCCGAAGGCGCGACCGGCCTGGCATGAGAATCGCCTGGACGGCCAGGATCACGAGAGCGGGTCCGCCCGCAAGAAATGCGCCCGGAAGGAATCTGCATCAAGCCTAGAGGGGCGCGGCTCTGCAAGTCAAGAAACGGCCGTCCCGCCGCCCGGGAAAGCGCGTTGCCGCCGCGTGCCGAGGGGAAGCGTTGACCCTCCCCTCGCATTCGGGATACCGTCGGCTCACGCACGTTCGTAAAGCGGTGGAACCAACCGAGGGAGTGCGCATGCGAGCGTATGTCATCCACGCCCACGGCGGCCCGGAAGCATTGAAGCTGGAAGAGCGGCCCACCCCCATTCCCGGGCCGGGCGAAGTGCGCGTGCGGATCGTCGCCGTAAGCTTGAATCGCCTCGACCTCTGGGTGCGCGAAGGAGTGCCCGGCCACCGGTTCGCCCTGCCCCTTGTGCCCTGCTCCGACGGATGCGGGATCGTGGAAGAGCTCGGACCGGAAGCGCACGGAGTCTCCATCGGCGACACCTGCCTGCTCTCGCCCGGATATGGATGCGGGAGTTGTCCCGCATGCCTCAGCGGAAACGAGTCGCTCTGCCGGAGCTACCACATCCTCGGCGAAACGCGCGACGGCACCGCGGCCGAGGCCATCACGCTGCCCGCCTCGGCGTTGTTTTCCCTTCCCGAGGGAATGGCCCCCGAGCAGGCCGCCTCGCTGCCTCTCGTTCTGACGACGGCCTGGCGCATGCTCGTCCTTCGCGCTCGCCTGCAACCGGGCGAATGGGTGCTCGTGCAAGCGGGAGGGAGCGGGATCGGAGTGATGGCGATCCAGATCGCCGCATTCTTCGGCTGCCGCGTGATCGCGACGGTGGGGAACGAGGAGAAGGCGCGCCGCGCGCGCGAATGCGGGGCGCAGCACACGATCCTCTACCGGCAACAAGATGTCGTTGAGGCGGTGAAGAGCCTGACCGGCAAGCGCGGCGTGGATGTGGTCGTCGAGCACACCGGCGCGGCGACCTGGGAAGCGAGTATCAAGAGTCTCGCCTGGGGAGGGCGCCTGGTCACTTGCGGCGCGACCAGCGGCGCATCCGCAAGCGTCAACTTGCGCGCGCTCTTCTTCAAGCAGCTCAGCCTGCTCGGATCGACGATGGGCAGCCGCGCGGATCTCGCGCGCTGCTTGGATCTCGTGCGGCAGGGACGCATCCGCCCCGTGGTCGATCGCACCTTCGAGATGGACGAGCTGCCGGAAGCCTATCGCTACCTCGAGGAGCGAAAGGCCTTCGGCAAGGTGACGGTGCGAGGTTGGCAGTCATGACCCGCGCATCGGGCGAGACGATCGCGGCCGGACATCCGGCCGGCTCTCTCCCCGCGCGAGCGAGCGGCCGCGGGAACGCGCGCGGAATGCTCGCGCTCTTCGCGGCCAGCCTGCTCCTTCGGATTCTCTTCCTCTTCCACTTGCGCGCGAGCCCGACGCTGCTCCATCCGACGGCCGATCCGCTGCGCTATCACGAGCGCGCGCTCGAGATCCTCTCGGGCGATCTTCTCGGCTCGGGCGTCTCGTTTCATTCGAGCCCGCTCTATCCCTACATCCTGGCGGTCTTCTACGCGCTGACGGGAAAGAACCTCTTCGCCGCCTACTGCCTGCAAGCCGCGGTCGATGCGCTCGGCGTGGTGTTGCTCTTTCTCCTGGCCCGGCGCCTGGGAGGCGCGCTCGTCGGCTGGCTTGCGGGGGTGATCGCGCTCGGGTATCAGGCCTTTCTCTTTTTCACCGGCGAGCTCATCGAGATCACGCTCGTCCTCGCCTTCCTGACCGGGGCGATGATCCTGCTCGTCGACGACGCGGACGCGCGCTCGAACCGCCGCGCGCACGGCGGCCAGCCCCCGCACGCGCGATCTCCCGCTCGCATTCGCCCGGCCGGGCGCCGGACGGCCGGCTCACAGCTTCGTCTCTTCGCCGCCGGGCTGCTCCTGGGCCTCGCGGTGCTCGGCAAGCCGAACATCCTCGCCGCCATTCCCTTCCTGCTCGCCGGGTGGAACCTGCGCGCGGGGCGCTCGTGGCGCGCGCTCGGGCGGCCCGCCGCCGCCTGCGCGCTCGGCGTCGCGCTCGCGATCGCGCCCTTCACGCTTCGAAACGCGATCGTGGGGCACGACTTCGTGCTCACGAGCTCGAATGGCGGGATCAACTTCTACATCGGCAACAACGAACATGCCGACGGCACCTTCCGCGTCGATGCCAACATGCAGGATGACTTGGGGGCCTCCTCCCTCGCCGCGGCGGAAGAAGCGCTCGGGCGGCCGCTGAAACCCGGCCAGGCTTCCACCTATTGGTTTCGCAGAGGGCTCGAATTCCTCCACGCCCATCCGGGCAAGGACCTGCTTCTTCAGGGCCGCAAGCTGCTTCTGCTCGTGAACGCGTACGAGATCCCGAACTACTTCGACCTCGACTTCTTCAAGCGCTATTCCTGGCTGCTGCGCGCTACTCCGTTCCGCTTCGGCACGATCTTTCCGTTCGCGCTCGCGGGTCTCGTCTTCGCCTGGCCGCGGCGCCGCGCGCTCGCGCCCGTGTATCTCTTTCTCGCCGGGTATGCGGCCAGCCTGATTCCCTTCTTCATGACTTCTCGTTACCGGTTGCCGCTCGTTCCCGTGCTGATCGTCTTCGCCGCCTTCGGCCTCGCGGGCATGCTTCGCTGGGTGCCCGCGCTGCGCGGCCTTCTCGCCGGGCAGGGAGCGCCGCTCCCCGGCGCGCCGCGCTGGAAACCGGTCGCCGCCTTCGCGCTCGGCGCGCTCCTCGCGTACCTGCCTCTGTGCAAGGCGGAAGGCTTTCGCGCGCATCAATACGGGATGATCGCCTCCGTGTTGAAGAGCCAGGGAAAATTCGCGGAAGCGGCCGAGCAATACCGCCGCGCGATCGAGCTGGGATCGGGAGGCGTGCTCTTTCACAACAGCCTGGCCGTCTGCCTGTTCGAGCTGGGAGACATGGCCGCGGGAGAACGCAGCCTGCGCACCGCGCTCGCGATCGATCCCACCTATGCGCCCGCGTGGAGGAACCTCGGGCGGATGGCCGAATCGCGGTGCGACACGCTCGCCGCCATCGAGAAGTACCGCCGGGCGTCAGGCGCGGATGGCCGTTTCACGGAGGCCAGCCTCGATCTGGCGCGCCTGTTGATCGCGAAAGGCGAGAATGCGGAAGCGGAAGCGGTCTTGCGCCGCCTGCTGGAGCGCGTTCCGAAAAGCGAGAGCGCCCTCTGGAACCTGGCCCTGCTCCTGGGAACGCGCATGAATCGCGCCGATGAGGCGCTGAGGCTGACCGACCGGCTGCTCGCGCTTCACCCCGGCCACGCGGACGCGCTGCGCTTGAGGGCTCACCTGCAGCCATCGCAATCGACGCGTCCGTGACTTGCGCAGCTGCGCGCAGGCGTTCGCCTCAGTCGCTGGCGGCCTCGCCTTGGCTGCCCGCCTGCATCTGCCCGCGCAATCGCCGGCGCAGCTCCAAGCCGAGAGCGTGACAGCCATGGGATCTCCTCTTTCCTGAATCATGAAGGCGGCCGGCCGCAGCGCGCGTGAAAGTCCGGATGCGAGTCACATGCGAACGAACACGCGATCGAATCAGGTCGTCTCCCCCAACGGTTCGCGCGCGAGAAAGCGGCCCTGTCCCGGAAAGCCCACGAAGCGGCGCTCGCGAACCACCGCCGTTCCGCGCAAGAAGGTCGTGACCGGCCAGCCCGTCGCGCGAAAGCCGTCGTACGGGCTGTAGTCGCAGGGCATGGCGAGGCGCTCGTGATCCACGGTCACTTCCAGCGACGGATCGAAGAGCACGATGTCCGCGTCGAAGCCCGCTTCAATCGCGCCCTTCCTCGGCCACAGGCCGAAGAGGCGCGCCGGATTCTCGCTCAGCGTGCGCACCAGATGTTCAACCGGGAAGCGCCCCCCGTGGACTCCGGCCGTGTAGAGCAGCGGCAGCAGCAGCTCGACTCCCGGCAAGCCCATCGGGATCTTGCGGTAGTCTCCTCCCCACGCTGCTTTCTGCCCACCGTCGAAGACGCAGTGATCGGTGGCGACCACATCCAGAGCGCCCTGCGCGAGCCCTTCCCACAGGCGTTCGGCATCCTCGCGCGCGCGAATCGGCGGACAGGTGGCGAAGCGATGCCCGTCGGAGCGTTCGAAGAGGGAATCGTCGAGAAGCAGGTATTGCGGGCAGGTTTCCGCGTGCACGTTCGCTCGCTGCTCGCGCCCTTCCCGCACCCGTTCGAGGCCCGCCGCGCTGGACACATGCACGATGTACAGCCGTCCGCCCGTCTCGCGGGCGAACAGGATCGCGCGCGCGATCGCCTCCGCTTCCACGATCGGCGGACGCGTGCGCGCATGCGCGGGCGCGCCGGTCCACCCGCGTTCGGAAGCTTCGCCCTGGAAGAAGCCGATCAGTTCCTCGTTTTCCGCGTGCACCATGACCATCGCGCCGCTGTCCGCGGACGCGCGCAAGGCGGAGAAGAGATCCCCGTCGCTCGATCGCCAACCCTGCGCGCGATAGGCGGTGAACATCTTGAAGGTCGGGATCCCGCTCTTGACGAGCGCGCGCATCGCCTCTTCGCCGGTCGCGTCCCAACCAGCCAGGGTAGCATGCAAGCTGTAATCGACCGACACGTGCTCGTCCGCTTCGGCCCTGCGGGCGGCGACCGCTTCGGCCAGCGCGCCAGGAGCGGCGGGCGCGGCGAAATCGAGGAAGGTCGTCACTCCTCCGAGGGCGGCCGCCCTGCTGCCGCTCTCGAAATCATCGGCGCTCACCATTCCGGAAGCGGCGAGGCGGAAATGCGTGTGCGCGTCGATGACGCCCGGCAGGACGAGCAGCGAGGAAGCGTCGATCCGCTCGCGTCCATGCAGGTGGGAACCGACCGCGGCCACTTTTCCGTCGCGGATCGCGACATCCGCCTTCGTCGTTCCCGATCCGGAGACGACCTTGCCGCCGGCGATCACGAGATCGTAGTCCATCGCGCCACCTCCACGCCGCTTGCGCCTCCTCGACGCAATCGCGCTTCCTCCACGCCGATTGTCCTCCATCGGTGCGCCTCCGTCGACGGGAAAGGCGCCTCCCGGCGTTGCGCGGGGAGGGCGATTGTTCCGTCGCGTTCGCCTCTGCTATCCTCTCGCGGACCGCGCCGGCGGCGGCAACGAGGATGAAGGCGGACGCGTCGAGGGACGACGACGCGGACGGGATCGGTGATCGGCAGGCGATTCGCACGCGGAGGCCCAGCCATGGAATTCGACGAACTGGTGCGCGCGCGCTACAGCGTTCGCCGTTATCAAATCCGACCGGTGGAGGACGAGAAGCTCGCCCGCATTCTCGAGACCGCGCGCCTCGCGCCTTCGGCGCGCAACGGCCAGGAGTGGCGCTTCGTCGTGGTGCGCTCGCCCGAGACGCGCGAGAAACTCATGGCCGCCGCCTACGGACAGACCTATGTCGGCGAGGCGCCGGTGGTGATCGCCGCCTGCGCGCAACACGACGGACGCACGATGACCTGCGGACAGCTCGCCTACCCGATCGATGTCGCGATCGCGGTCGATCACCTGACGCTGGCCGCCCGCAATGAAGGACTCGGCAGTTGCTGGATCTGCCGCTTCGACGAGAAGGCGGCCAAGCGCGCGCTCGGCATTCCGCCCGAGGATTCCATCCGCGTGATCACGCTCGTGCCGCTCGGCTATCCGGCCGATCCCGCCCCCGCCACGAAACCGCGCCTGCCCCTCGAGGACATCGTCCGCTACGAGCGCTGGTAGCGACGCGCGTCGCGCGCCTTCTGCGCAGTGGATCGCGCGCCTGGGGCTCGGAGCATGTGGCTGCGTGCGCGGAGGATGGTCGCCGGGACCGGAAGGCTTCCGCGGGGACGGCGCGCGGGTAAGACAGTTCATGCAGGGGGCGCGCGCCTCGTACGCTCGGCGTGTTGAACCGATGTAGCTCCTGAAGGCCGGGGCGTTCACGCCTCGCTTACGCCCCGCCGGGAAGCCTTCCGGTCCCGGCTCCCTCATCGGCGCAGGCCTCATTCTTCGAGCGAAGTGGAACCCGATCCGGTGGGAATCAAGCGCCATGTGAGCGCGCCCACCTCGGAAGCGGCTAGGATGCGTCGCGGCGCTCGTCGGCATCGAGGCGCGCATAGAGGCGATAGGCGTGGCTGCGCGAAATTCCGAGGATTCGCGCCGCCTCCGGAATCCGGCCGTCCGCGCGCGCGAGCGCCTCGCGCAGCTTCGCGGGATCCCATTGGCCCCATCGCCAGCGGGGAGAGGAAGCGATCGCGTCCGACGGCGGCTGTGATGCTCGCATCGGCGGCGCCTGCGGCATGCCTTGGGGTTCGTGGCCATCCCATGCCGGCGGCAGCGCCCGCGGACCATGCGCATCCGAGGGCCGATTCTGACTCGGCGCGAGCGATTGCGCCCACGCGATCAGGTTTCGTTCCGCGGCGGCCGGTCCGTGCGCGCGCGCGTACAAGGCCGCGCGATCGATCGCGTGCTTGAGCTCGCGTACATTCCCGGGCCATGGCCACTCGCGAAGCGCGGCGAGAGCCGCCGGCGTGAAGACGAATCGCCAGCCTGCTTCCGCATCCTGGTCCTTCGGCCAGAGGCGCGCCACGATCGCCTCGAGGTCCTCGAATCGGTCGCGCAGGGGAGGAATGCGCACGACGAGTCCCGCGAGGCGGCCGTAGAGATCGGGGCGGAAGAAGCCGCCCGCGACGCGCTCGGGAAGATCGGCGCAGGTCGCGGCGACGATCCTCGTTTCGACGCGACGGCTTTGCGTATCGCCCAACCTGCGAATCTCTCCCGAATCGAGGAAGCGCAGCAGGAAGCCTTGCGCCTCGGCTTCCAGATCCGCGACCTCATCGAGGAAGAGCGTTCCCTGCGCGGCTTCCTCGATCAGCCCGCGGCGGTGCTCGACCGCGCCCGTGTACGCGCCGCGCCGCGCTCCGAAGAGTTCCGCGACGAACGTTTCCTTCCGCGCGGCCGCGCAGTTGACGGCGACGAGCGGCCCCGATCTTTCGCTGAGCGCGTGAAGGCCGCGAGCGAGCAGGTCCTTTCCCGTCCCCGTTTCGCCGAGGATCAGGATCGGGATCGCGCTCGCCGCATAGGTCTCGATCCATTCGATGACCTCGATCATCCGCGACGAACGCGTGGCGAGCCCGACTTCCTTCCAAATCGGATGAAGGGCGGAGCGGACATCGTCCCCGGTGGTCGACGCGCTGGGTACCGGAGGCGTGTCCCGCTCCAGCCCTTCGTTTCCCGACATCGTGGATTCCAAGAACGCGGATGCCCGGCGGTTCTCTTCTCGAGTCCGACCGTCACCCTCGATCGCTTCTGTCTTCGTCGTCCGCGCAGGCGGTCCGAGCACCGGATGCGAGAGCCAGACGCGCAGCGCATTCCCCACTTGTGAGTCGCCCTCGGCAAGCGGCTCCCCCTTCTGCCCGCGCTCGCATTCCTGCAACCACGCCTCGACCAGGCGCCGTTCGATCTGTTCGCCCATCTCGAGAAGGATCGCGTGCGAACGGCGGAAGCCTGCCTGCGCCTCATCGTGCTGGCCTTGATGGAATCGTGCGGTCGCGAGCAAGCGCTCGCCTTGCGCCTCTTCCCAACGCGCGCGGGCCTCTCTCGCGCGGGTGATCGCCTCGCTCGCGAGACGAGCCGCATCCTCGTTCCTTCCTTCACCCAGCGAGAGGGCCGCCTTCGCCAGCAGGACCTCGAGCGCGAGATCGCCCTCGGGCGCGAGGCGCGCGCTGATCGCCTCCGCCTGGTGCAATGCCACGCGGGCGCGGGCGGTCCGGCCGGCGTGCAGGTGAAGCTGCGCCAGATACTCGAGGGCGAGCGCTTCCTCGCGCGGCAGCCGCATGCGGCGGGCCTCCGTGCGCGCGGCGTGCAACCGGACGCGCGCCTCGGGCAAGGTTCCCGCGCGCAGCGCAATCCACCCGCGTCCGAGACGCGCGAGCAGCGCGGTGGTCCGGCGGTCGAGCGCGGTTGCCTGTTCGAGCGCTTCGTCGAAGAGACGCTCCGCTTGGGGCAGGAGTCCGATCAACCCGACGGTCCACGCGCGGTTCAGGAGCACGAGCGCGTGCCCCTTCCAATCGCCCGCGTTCCAATAGTGGCGCCCGGCGGTCGAATAGAGCGCATTCGCCTCGGAGAGCGCACCGCGCCGCCGGGAAAGAATGGCAAGCAGGGTGAAGGCATCGCCTGCGAGGGTCGCGCTCGC
Organism: uncultured bacterium; assembly: GCA_964482205.1. Taxonomy (GTDB): domain Bacteria; phylum Eisenbacteria; class RBG-16-71-46; order CAIMUX01; family WJJG01; genus JAZDGX01. The sequence continues at coordinate 75,809 of CAYZWI010000008.1, forward strand.
CGCCGTTCGGGCGTGGCGCGCGGCCGCCAGCGCTTCGCGCTCGGCATCGTCGTCACGGCCCTGCACGGCAGACAGGCGCCCGCGCAACAGCGCGAGGCGCGCGCGAGTCGCCGGCTCGAGAGCGTCCCCGTCGGGCGCGCGGTCGAGCCGCGCGCACGCGGAATCGTAGCGGCCGTCGCGGATCTCCTGGTGCGCGATGGCGAGCGCGCACAGCGCGGCCGTTTCCGCGGGGAGCGAAGGTTCGCCCGGCAGGATGGCGCGCAGCCATTCCACACCCGCGCGCAAGTGCTCGTCATGATTCAAACGGGCGCAGGCGTTCAGCCCGCAGGTGAGGCAAAGAAGGCCATCGAGGGACAGGGGCGCGTTCCACGCGCATTCCAAGGCCGGCCACACCGCATCGTGGGCCGACTGCCACGCGCACGCATCCAGGTAAGGCTTGGCCTTTGCGGCAAGCTCCGCCCAGGAATCGGCGCGCGCGTCTTGGAACGAAGACTCGGACAAAGAGTTTTCCCTCAACGGACGCATGACCCCGCGCGACGAAACGCATCGCAACGCAGCGATGCGAATGCCGGCAACAATACGAATGCCGCGGGTTCAGCCCGGCAGGAGGGAAGGCACGAGCGGATGTGATGAGGCCTCGGACAGAACGAAGCCTACTCCGGGAATTCCTCGCCCAGTCCCGTGGTCGGATGGGTGTCGGCGGTCTTCTCGGGAAACTCTTCGCCGAGCCCGCCCCACCACACGAACACTTGCCACAGCGGGAATTCGAGGCCGATCAGAACCGGCCAACCGGTGATTTCAGGAAACTCCTCCCCCAGCGCGTCGGGTGTGGACCCACCCTTCGAATTTCGGCCGGCAGCGCCCACATCTGCAGCGCCAACGGTGAATGAGGCGAGGAGAAACACCAGCAGAAGAACGATGGCCGTGAGCTGGCTTTTCGTTTTCATCGCACGCCTCCCTGCGTGAGGACTTCCTGGATGGCCGGAAGCAGCCCTTTCGCGGCTGCCTTCCTGGTTCTCTGTCCGCTCAGAAGGCTAAGAACAGCCATTGGGTCATGTCAATGGATTATCCCGGGCATGTAGGTCGAGGAAGCGGCCGCGAGGAAGGAACGCCGGAGGGAGAACAACGGCGCAGAATGTTCGAGGAGAAAGAAATAGCCGGCCTTTCCACTAAGTGGCCGGTCAATTTCAGAAATATCTTATGACTGTGGAGGAAGAAAAGAGCGGCTTCCCGCGGCCGCGAGGCTGCGACTCTCCCGCGACCGCCGGATGCGCAAAGGCCGGAGCATATGGCCCCGGCCTGGAGACTGACTGATTACAGGATCTTTCCGCGTCGACTGGCTTCGAATCCGAGAAATGAGTCCTCGGGCGCGGGCAGCGCTCTCAGCATTCGGCGACGAGCTGACCGCGCGTTGCTTCCAGACGCTTCAGCAAATCCAGCGTCTTCCACACGCCGATAAGCGCGCCTCTCGCCCCATCGCGCATCTCTTCCGGCACGGCGAAGAGATCTTCATCCGAGAAGCCGGCGAACGCTTCGGCGGCCGCGATCAAATTCGCGCAGACGCAGGCGGCTTGCTCGCTCTTCGAGCTCGAGCCGATCCGCGGCACACGCGAATCGCCGGCCGCCCACGCATCCCTGGCGCTCGAGCCCTCGCTGCCCCCCTCCGGCCACTCGTCTTCTCCGCCGAACGGCAGCGTCCGGATGAGCGCCAGGATCTTCGCGAGAACCATGTCGTCCTCGCCCGGCTTGTCGGCCCATGCCGTCCCCGCGCATCGCGCGGCTTCCTGCTCTGCTGCCGGCCGCCCCGAACGGGTGCTTCTCTTCATCGGTTCGCTCCTCGATGGTTCGTGATCGATTCCGTCATCACCGCATCCTGTTCGCGCAAACATGACGAGGCCACGCGCGACATGCGGCCTGGCGTCCGGTGGTCTCCTCGCGGGGGAGTGCGATTCCGTTCCGACGCCTGCGGTCGAGGAGTAGTCAGAATCCATGCCAGCTCTGCTGCCACCGCGCTTCCATCCTCCCCCGCTCTCGCTTCCCGTGGCGTGAGGCAGGAACGGGCGTGGGTCGAATGCAGCCAGACGCCTCTCAAACGAGCGCGCGAAAATCTCTTGCGGCCGGCTCTCGCGAAGAGCTTTTTTCGAATTCTTCTCGAGGATCGCCGCATTTTCCGCGTTTCGCTCTCAAACCGGCCGGCCGCGCACGGTCCGCGAGCGTCTCATTTCCCTCGCCCTACCGATCTCATTTCATCTCCTTCTGTCTCTTCGATCTCATCTGTCTCTTTCGATCGAGAGCCGGCCGGACCCGGGACGGGGCTTCGATGGCCTTTGACATGTGCTCCGGCAACCGGTTCTGAGGTATAATTGGCGCACACGACCGAACGGTTCGGTCGCTACCTCCGGCCGGGAGCGGGACAGCGTCCTGGGGGCACCAGGATGCATCTGACCGCCAAGTCTCTTCCCGGCCGGTTGTGTTTTTTCGGGAAATGCCGGATCTCTCGCCTGGAGGGCATGCCCGGTTCAAGGAGGGAAAGCGATCGGCGAAGGCCGGAGTCGCTGAACCATCGTGGCGCGGAGTCCGGCGCCTCCTCAGTGAACGGCTGCTGACCGGAAGGGCAATCCCCGCTCATACAGCGCGCCCCGCTCGGCCATCGCGCGGGCGGCAGCAGAGGCTCCCGCAGCTTCGGCGGAGGCAATGGCGCGCCGGATGGCGTTGCGCGCCTCTTGGTACCGGCCGGCAGCGGCATACGCCGCCGCGAGCGCGTCGAGATAGCTGAAGGCCTCGCCTCCCGGCAGCGAAATCGCCCGCTCGGCCAACTGCACGGCTTGCTCCGCATCACCCGGTTCCGGACTGGGGCCGGTCGCGAGTACCCAGGCGAGCGCGGCCAGCGTGCGGGGATTGGCGGGCCGCGTGCGAATGACCTCCCCCAGCATCACGCGCGCTTCTTCGAACTGTCCCGCCGCCACCAGCAGCATGGCCAGCGACTCCTTTGCCTCGACCCACGAAGGATCGAATGCCGCCGCCTGTCGTTCGCTTTCGATGGCCGCCTGGAGTTCACCCGTCCCCTGAAGAGCTCTTGCGAGGAGATGGTGAGCCTGCGCGTAGCGCGGGCGCGCCGAGATCGCCCGGCGCAAGGCCGCCGCCGCGCCCGCGAAATCCCGCCGCTCGAGCAGCGCCCGGCCGAGGTTGAAGTGCGCCTCCGCGTACTGCGGATCGATCTCGACCGCCCGGCGGAACAGCGCGATCGCCTCCTCTTGTTCCCCTTTCTCGGCAAGCAGGCACCCGAGATTGTTGTAGGCGCGCAGATGCCGGGGATCGAGCTCGATCGCGCGGCGAAAATGTCGCGCCGCCTCCCCCGCTTCTCCTCGTTCGCTCAACGCGACGCCGAGATTCGTCTGCACCTCGGCCGAATCGGGCGCGCGCTCGGCCATGAAGCGATGAAGCGTGAGCGTGTCCTTCCAATGGACGAGGTGCGCGCGGGTCGCCCTCGCGGAGAGGCCGCACACGGCGAGCGCGAGGACGACGAACAGTGCCGTTCGCGTCCGTGGAGATATCGACGGTCGCGTGCGCGGCGAGATCTGCCGCTTGCGGGCGAGCGCGCTCTCAGCGGCATCGAGCGCCCAGGCGACGCCGAGCAAGAGTCCCACCATCGGCAGGTACATGTACTTGTCGGAAGCTTCCACCCAGCTGAACCGCAGGATGCCGAGCGTGGGCGCGATCGCGATCGCAAAGAAGAGCCAAGCGGCCATGGGCGCCCGCGCGCGACGCCAGAGAAGCGCGAGCGCCGCGACGAGCAGGACGAGGCCGAAGATCGCAAGCACATTCCCAAGCGGCGCCGGATGCGAGAACGAATAGAGGGCGGAAAGCCGCGCGGGCCAGAAGAACTTCGCGAGATAGAAGAAGTGCAGCCGCGCGGGGCCGAGCGACGGGCCCGCCCCTCCTTGCCCCGCGTCCCAGGCGACATCGGCGGTGCGCGCGTGCGAGATGAGCGTGACCGCGCCCCACAAGGCCGCCAATGCGAAGAAGGGAATCTTCTCGCGCCAGGCTTCCGCGATGCGCGCGCCGTGCGAGCGCGTGAGCGGCCGGCGAAACGGCCAGAGGTCCAGCAGAAGAAACAGCGCCGGAAGAACGATCGCGGTGGGCTTGGCGAGAATCGCGAGCAGATAGAAGACGAAGGCCGCGATCCAGCACGCGCGAGCGTGGGCCGGGAAATCGCGTGAGGCGCCGCCGCCCGCGCGGGCGCGATCCCCCGCTGCACGCCTCGCGTAGGCGATCAACGCAAGCAGCGCGAAGAATGTCGCGAGGAGCGTCTTTCGCTCCGCTACCCAGGCGACGGGCTCGACGGTCAAGGGATGCAGGCCGAAGAGCAGCCCGCCCAACAGCGCGAAGAGCGGACGGATTCCGAGCAGGGCGAGCAGCATCGCGACGAGCATCGCGTTCAGCGCGTGCAGCGCGAGATTCGTGCGATGGAAGGCGTGCAGATCGTCCGCCCGTCCCCCGGCCGCGGAGTCGAGCATGAGCGAGGTCATCGTGAGCGGCGTCGCATAGCCGCGCACGGTCGAGGGCGTGAAGATCTCCGCGAAGAAGGTCGTGAACGAATGCCAGCCCGGCTGCCGGACGAGCGGATTCTCGAGGTAGAACTGCTCGTCGTCGAAACCGATCGCCTGCGAGGAAAGCGCCGGCCCATGCACGATCGCCGTGATCGCCGCGACCACAAGGAGAAAGACGACAAAGAGGCCTCGGCCGAGCCTGCCGGCCGCGCTCGGGAGGGCCGCGCCATCGGGCTTTGTCCGCAAATCCTCTGAGCGCATGAAGGGCAAAGGAATCCTCAATCAAACGCCTCGGCGAAGATGCGCGATTGTGGAAAGCGGGCGTCCGCGATCGCGATCGCCTCCTGGATCATCTCCGCCGCGCCGCACAGATAGAAATCGTAGCGGCCGGCCGGCAACTCCCTTTCCATGTAGCGCGTCACCCGACCAGCATAACCTCCGCGGAGCTCTGTTTCTCCCTCGCCGCCCGCCGCATCGCCCGCAGCGCGCGAGAGGCAGGGGACGAACAGGCGCGCGCGCGAGCGCAGGGCGGAGGCAAGGTCCAGCTCGGCGCGTTCCCGCGCGCCGTAGAGCAACGCGAATTCCGAGACCCCCGAGGCCGCCATGGAGGCGAAGGGCGCGATCCCCGTCCCGGTGGCCACGAAGACCGCCGGATCGTCCGTCGGCCGGTAGAGGAACTGCCCCGAGGGGCCGGTGAATTCGAGCGGGTCGTCCGCCTGCACGCGAGCGAGGCGCGCGGACACCGTTCCCCCTGCGACTGCGCGAATCCACAAGCGCAGGCATGCTTCTCCCGGCGCATTCGCGAGCGAGTAGTCGCGCGCTCCTTCTTCGGTGCGGAGGCGAATGTGTTGTCCGGGAAGAAACGCGAAGGATTCCGGGCGCTCGATTTCGAGCTCGAAGATATCGCGACCCACGGCTCGTCGCGACAGCGCGCGAGCTCGCCAGATGCGGCCGGCAACCAGCGAATCGCTCATGGCTGCCAGAGACGGTCCGTCTCGCCCGCGATGCGATTGCAGGTTCGCGCGAGCACGAACAAGAAATCCGAGAGGCGGTTCAGGTATGCGAGAATGCGCTCGTGGGCGAGCGCGGCCTCGCCCGCCGCGGGATCTTCGGCCTTGGGCGCCTCGGTTCCCGCGCTCGCCTCGGCGTCTCTTTCCTGCGCGCGCAAGTGAACCGCGCTCCGCTCGGCTCTTCGGCAGATGCAGCGCGCCATGTGGCACCAGGCCGCGGCCAGATCCCCGCCTGGAAACAGGAAGCGCGTGAGCGGTTCGAGGCGCGCTTCGTACCGGTCGATGACCGTCTCCAAGCGCGCCGTGCGTTCCTCGGAAAAGGGCGTCAGGGTGGCGCCCGCCGGAGAGCCGGGCCGCGTCGCGAGCCAGCCGCTCGCGACGAAGAGATCTTCCTGAATTTGCAGGAGGTCGGCCTGCAGAGCCGCGATCTCGTCGGATGGATCCGCCCGCCGCGAGATCAAGGCCGCCAGCACCCCGAGCGAGGAATTGAGCTCGTCGACATCGCCGTACGCTTCGATGCGTTCGGAGTCCTTCGACACGCGCTCGCCGCTGAAGAGGCTCGTCCTGCCTCGATCACCGGACCGCGTATAGATCTTCATGCTCCGCCTCCGGCCATCGAGCCTCGCTGCTCCTCCGGGCCCGATGTTCCCGCTTCGCCTTCGGCCGGTCGCGGCCGAGACTCGATCCCACACCGGCACTCTATCGGCAGCGGGGCGGTCTCGCAACCGCACGCACGGGCCGCGAGAAAGAAGGAGCGGAGGGGATCTCTTGAAGCAAGGCCGCCCTTCTCCTGCGAAGCTCGGACGGTGTCGATGCGATGACGAAGAGCGAGAGGCGGGTTCAGGCGGCCGCCCGATCGTGCTCGTCCAGTTCTCGCAGCAGGCTGTCGAGCGCGCGTTCGAGCGCCTGAGCCGCGGCGCACGCGGCCGGCAGATCGTCGCGCAGAGCGGATTCCTCGAGCAGGCGCGCTTCCCCGCTCGCCTCGTGCGCGCTCACATTGGCGAGCGCTCCGCGCAGGCGGTGCGTGGCTTGTCCCGCCTCGGCGAGGTCCCCGGCTGCGAGATGAAGCGCGATTCGCTCGCGCAGCGCGGGCAGGTGCTCGCGGAAGAGCGCGATCAGCTCCCCGCATAGAACGGCGTCGCCGTCGGCGCACGCCCGGAGCTCGTCCCAATCGACCACGACCGCTTCCATTGCGGGAGTGATTTCCGGACCGGCCTCTCGCTGCGGCTCTTGGGGCTGGGCTTCGCCTCGAGGAACCAGTTCCGCGATCGCCTGGAAGAGCCGCTCGGGCTTGATCGGCTTCTCCACATAGCCATCCATGCCTGCCTGCAGACAACTGTCGCGCACTCCCACGATCGCATCGGCGGTGAGCGCGATGATGGGCACATGCCCGCCCTCACGCTGCTCGTGGACCCGGATGGCCGCGGTCGCTTCGATTCCCCCCATCTCGGGCATGTGGAGATCCATGAGGACGAGATCGAAGGACGAGCGCGTGAAGGCTTCCACCGCCTCGCGCCCATTCTCGACCACGCTCACCTCATGACCGTGCCGTTCGAGAAGGCGCGTCGCGAGCCGCTGGTTCACCGGATTGTCCTCGGCAAGCAGCACGCGCAGCGTGCGGACGCGCGGCGCCCCCGTGATGGCGCCCTGCGGGGCCGTCTCTTTGACGGCGCGGCCCGCCGGACATCCGCAACCCAGGCCGAGAAGCGCATGAATGCGTTCCTGGTCCTCGCCGTGGCAGACGATCTGCGCTTCGCGCAATTCCGCGGCCCGGATCGGCTTCCGCAAGCAGACAAGGACTCCCCGCTCGCGATAGCGGGCCGCGACCGCCGAAGCGCGCCCCGCCGGCAAGGTCACGACGATCGCGCGCCCCGAGACGCCATGTTCTTCAAGAATCGGAAGGACGCCGAAGCCGTCGGCGGGAGGGAGATCGGCGTCGAGCACGACCATCGCCACCTGTTCGCCCGCCTGGCCCAGCTGCTCGAGAGCCGCTTCCAGTTGCGCGGCGGTGCTCGCCTGCAGCACGCGCAGGCCGGTATCGCTGAGGTGCTCGGCCAGCGCCCGGCGCACGCCGGGGGAATCGTCCGCCACGATCGCGGTGGCATGCGGAGCGGACGGGCGCGCTTCCCGGGCCGTTGCCGTCTCGGCGGCGTCGCGCTCGTTCTCCTCTTCGGCCGCGCGTCCGAGAAGAACATCGAAGCGGAAGGTGCTGCCTCTGCCCGGTTCGCTTTCGAGACGGATTTCCCCGCCCATCATCGAGACGAGCTCGCGCGAGATCCCGAGCCCGAGGCCGGTGCCCCCGTACTTGCGGGTCGTCGAACCATCCGCTTGCGTGAAAGCCTCGAAGATCTTCGCCTGCTTTTCGACGGGGATCCCGATGCCCGTGTCGCTCACCCAAAAGTAGATGCGCATCTCCTCGCCCGCATGGCCTACGCCGGGATCGGGCTCGCCCGCAGCGAACGCGCTCGCGTCGTGCGCGCCTTCGCGGGAAGCGCTCGGATCTTGGGCGGTCCCGTGCTCCTCGCCTGGCGCGAAGGCGGCGTGCAGCACCACTTCGCCCTTCTCGGTGAACTTGATCGCGTTTCCGACCAGATTCACGATCACCTGGCGCAAACGGACCGGATCGCCGACCGCGCGGCGGGGAACTTGCGGCGAGATGTGGCTGACGAGCTCGAGGTTTTTCTCGAACGCCCGCAGCGAGAGCGCTTGCAGCGTCTCCTCGATGCATTCGTGCAAGTCGAAGGGCGTGCGCTCGAGCGCCAGCCGCCCCGCCTCGATCTTCGAGAGGTCGAGGATGTCGTTGATGATCCCGAGCAGGGCGTCGGCCGAGGTCTTGACGAGGGTCAGGTACTCGCGCTGCTCGGTGCTGAGCGGCGTCTCGAGGGCGAGATCGGTCATTCCGATGATGCCGTTCATCGGGGTGCGGATCTCATGGCTCATGTTCGCGAGGAACTGGCTCTTCGCCTGGGTCGCCGCTTCGGCGCGCTCCATCGCCTGCACCAGTTCGGCGTTGGTCTTGCGCAGCTCTTCGGTGCGGGCCGCGACCTCCTCTTCGAGGTGCTCGCGATGCTCCTTCAACTCTTCGTCGCGCTTCTGGATTTGAAGCAGCATCGCGTTGAAGTGCGCGATCAGCCGGCCGAGCTCGTCGCGCCCTCCCGGACGCGCGCGGATGGTGTAGTCGCGCTCGCGCGCCACCCGGTTGGCGGTCTCGCTGAGCTCGAGAATGGGCCGGGAAATCAGCCGCTGGAGCCGCGAGGAGAGCAGCACCGCGAGCACCACCGAGGCGAGCAGGATGCATCCCACCGTGCGCAGGTAGGCGGCGAACTCGTCGCGCAGCACGCCCACATCCGCGCGCAGGTAGAGGGTCCCGATCGTTTCGTCCTTGAGCAGGATGGGACGGTAGAGGTGCAGGTAGCTGCCGGAAAAGCGCGAGGCGCCATCTTCCGAGGGCGGAGCGAAGCGATCCTCCCCCTCGCGATTGTAGACGGCGAAGATCTGGCCGCGCGGATCGTACACGCACGCGTTCAGGACGCGCTGGTCGGCCGTGAGAGCCGAGAGCGTTTCCTCGGCGGCGAGAGGGTCCTCGAACACGAGCGCGGCCGAGCAATTGGCGCCGATGATGTCCGCCTGGGTGGTGAGCGTGTTGCGCATTTCGCGGCGCTTCATGAAGGTCTGATACGACAGGAAGGCGGTGGCGCTCAGCAGAAGCACGACCGCGCTCGTCGCCACAATGACGAGGTTCAGCTTGCGGCGAATGCTGAGATCGAGGAAGGCGATCATGATGCGGCCTGCCCTCCTTCGGAACGGAGGGCCGCGGGCGACAGTCTGGCCGGTGTCCGGACGGGCGGACCATCGGCGGCTGTGGGCGATCTATGCATAGAGGAAGCCATCCCCTCGCTCTCGTTGGGAGGTTTCTTCGATCGTGGGCAGGGTCGACCGCGCGCCTGGCCGCGTGGCCGCACCTATCGTTCTTTCAACAAGATCGGTCGGCTTCCGGGGGCATTTTCCTTAGCAGGGTGCGGAGGCGACGGCCGGCTTCGCGCATCCGTGAGAGACATGGTTGCCATCGGCCAATCGCGGATCTCTTGGCGGCCGGGAAGCCACTCCCGCCGCGAGCGCCTCGATGGGATCGAGGCCTGCCGCGCGGCGCGTGGGCAGGATCCCGCTCGCGCCGGCGAGAAGCGAGATCGAGCCGATCCCTCCCGAGTGCAAAGGAATCTTGGTCCGCCCGGGTTGCGCTCTCCGCCTGTAGGCGCGATGCCTGGCTGTGCTATCATGGAAGCGCGGACGAGGGCGCCGGTCGGAACCCCGTCGTGGAGCGCTTTTCCCCAAGCATTCGTCCCACGATCGCCCGCACAAGAGGCCACCATCCTAGGAGGATCGTCGTGCCAGGCAGAAGATTTCCCCTGATTCCTTCCCATCCTTTCGCGCGCGGCGATGCGAGCCGGCCCGTGTTGCTCGCTCTTGCTTGCGCACTGCTCATCTTCGCCGTGCCGGCCCGGGCCGCCACCCAGAAGGTGGAAGTCCCCTTCGCCGACAAGGCCGAGTTCCTCCGCCTGCTCGAAGCGGTTCCCGAGACGCAGGCCGATGGCCTGACAGTCGACGGCCACCTCGCGCGCTTCTTCGCCGACGAAGCGCGGGTGCCCGCCATCCGCGCGCTCGGGTTCGCGGTGGAAGTGATCGCCCCCGACGTCGAGCGTGCGTACGCCGCGCGTCTCGCACAAGGCCTGCCGCAGGGGTTGCGCACCGGATTCGGCGCCTATCACACCTACGACGAAGCGATCGCCGACATGGACGCGCTGCAAGCCGCCCACCCGAGCATCATGAGCCCCAAGCAGAGCATCGGAACGACCATCGAAGGGCGCCAGCTCTGGGTCTACAAGATCTCCGACAATCCCGGCGTGGACGAAGCCGAACCCGAGATCTTCTTCAACGCCTACATCCATGCCCGCGAAGTGATCACTTTCGAGATCGTCTACGATCTCGCCCAATACCTCGTGAACGGCTACGGCGTCGACCCGCGCGCGACCGCGATCGTGCAATCGCGCGAGGTCTTCATCGAGCCGGTCGTGAATCCCGACGGCGTGCAATACAACTACTCCACCGACCCCGACGGCGGCGGCATGTGGCGCAAGAACCGGCGGGACCTGGGCGGCGGCAACTACGGCATCGACCTGAATCGCAATTTCGGCTACCAGTGGGGCTACGACGACGAGGGCTCGAGCCCCTACACCTGGAGCGAAACTTATCGCGGCAGCGCGGCCTGGAGCGAGCCGGAGATCTCCGCGATGCGCGACTTCGTCGTCGGACGGCACTTCCACACCGTCATCAATCTCCATTCGTACGCCAACATCCATTGCCTGCCTTTCGGGTACCAGATGATCCACTCCGACGACTACGACGAGATGGTCGCGCTGTCCCTGCTCCGCTCGATCGACAACAACTATTCTCCGGGCACCGGATCCGAGCTGCTCTATCCCACCAACGGCGACGCGGTCGACTGGCTCTACGGCGACACGGTCCTGAAACCGAGGATCTTCGGGATCGTGACGGAGGCGGGCACGGATGACGACGGCTTCTGGCCGTCCGAGTCGCGCCTAGCCCCGATCGTCGCCGAGAACCGCGAGGGCAATCTCCGCACCGTCGAGCTCGCGGACAATCCCTACCGCGCGCTTCCGCCGGGAATCGCCGCGGTGACGCCGCCGGCGGAAACGATCGGGCCCGACTTCACGCTCGCCTGGAGCGTGCCCGCCCCCGATCCCGACAATCCCGCGGTCGCCTGGAACCTGATCGAGGCGACGGGCCACACCGTGGGCGCCGACGATCTGGAGGGCGCGAACGCGGATCGCTGGTCCTCCTTCGGCTGGACCCTCACGACCGCCCGTTCGCACTCGGCCACGCACAGCTACTTCAGCGGCGCGGCCAACAAGACCAACCGCTTCCTCACTTCCCGGCGCGGACATCGCGTCGCGCCGGGAGAGCAACTGCGTTTTTGGACGCGCTACAACATCGAGGAGGATTGGGACTACGGCTATGTGGAGATCGCGACCGACGCGCGCGACTTCGTGAGCCTCCCCGGCAGCATCACGACCAACGACGACTACTACGAGCGCAACTTCGGCAACGGGATCACGGGCTCCTCGAGCGGATGGGTCGAGGCGGTCTTCGACATCTCCGCCTACGAGGGAGAAGTCGTGTGGATCCGCTTCCGCTACAACACGGACCAGGCCGTGACCGAGGAAGGCTGGTATGTCGACGACATCCGCCCGGCCGATCTCTTCGCGACCGAAACGCAAGTGGCGACCTCGAGCTCGGTCGCCGAACACACCTTCGAAGATCACGCCACCGGCGCGTTCTCGTATCTCGTGCAGTCGGTCGACGCGGAAGGGGAAACCGCCGTCTGGGGCGCTCCGCTCGATCTCGAAGTGCAACCCAACTCGAGTGTGGGAGACGACGAAGGACCGCTCGCCTGGCGCGGTCTGGAAATCGCGGGATGCAATCCGATGAGCGGCCCGGTCGCCCTGCGCTTCACGCTTCCGGCCGATGCGCGACCGGGCGATCGCCTCTCGCTCACGATCCACGATGTGAACGGCCGCACGGTCGCGACGCTGCGCGACGAAGTCGTCGATCGCCTGCCTTCGTCCGATCAACAAGCGGTGTGGAATCCCGGCCAGGCGGATTCGGGGCTCTACTTCGCGAAGTTGGAAATCGGCCGGCACCAGTCGCACCGGACATTCTTGCGGATGCGGTAGGCTCGGTCGCGGAGCTTCGGGATGCCCGGCCGGCAGGCGGGCGTCTCGATCTTCCTGGTTCCCCGGTTCCTCTGCTGGACCACCCCTGCGCCTGCGCGCATTGGGCGCGCCGAGATCATCGCATGAGGACCATCGGGTGGCTTTGCATGACAGATGCGCACGAAAACCGACAGATGTAGACCCCCGATGCCAGAGCCCGGCCTTCTTCGTCCCGGCCGTCCCACCGCACGCCATGACGCCCGGCGGCGAAGACCCGTTCCCGCGCCAGAGTGCGCACCCGGCGGCCCGCGAGATCGAAGACCTCCAAGTTGACCGCCGCCGCTTGGGCCGTCGCGAAGTCGATCGTCGTCTCCACCCGGAAAGGATTGCCGATGTGGACGAGCGCAAACGGCTCGGGACCATCGACCTCAGGGACTGCGGCGGCGGGGCATCCGCCCCCCAGCGCGCCGATGAGCACGTTGCACTGGTTGTATTCCGGCAGGCAGGGCGAGATCGCATCCAAGCGGAAGTCGTCGCCGGCCATGTCGCAGAAGAGGGGGTCGGCGGAGATGTTACCCTCGATCCCCGTCTGGTCCGGCAAGGTGCCGCCGTAGTTCGCACCGGCATTCCCATAGACGTCGCAGCAGCGCACGACGACTTCGCACGGATGGCCCGGATTGTCGTAAGCGTAGATCCCTTCTCCGTCCGTGCTGAAGCAGATGAGGCTGTTCTCCACGCGGATATGGCAGTCCATGACGCACCAGAGGCCTCCCCCTTGGTAAGCGTCGTTGTGCGCGAGCGTGCAATGGGAGAGTTCCGGCGAGCACGGGCCCTGGCAGTAGACCGCTCCGCCCCACACCAGGCAGTCGTTGTCATGAAAGGTGCACCCGCGGATCTGCGGTGAGGCCAGGTTGAGATAGATGCCGGCCCCATCGATCGCGGTGTTGCGCGCAAAAACGCAGTTCTCGATCAAAGAGGACGACCGGTAGGCATAGATCCCTCCCCCACATGACGGCCCATCGTTCTCTTTGATCGCGCAGGCGCGGATTCGCGGAGACGAGTTGAGCAGAGCGACGGCGCCTCCTTGGGAGCCGGGGTCATGTCCGGCAGCCGAGCCCCCGGTCAGCTGGAATCCTTCGATGGCGGCGAGCGAATCCACCTGGTTGCAGAAGATCACCCTGCCCATCGCCTGAGCATCGATCGTGACACAGCCCGCCTCGCCCGTTTCGCTGCGCAGGACCACTCCCGACTTCATGGCGATGTCGTGTTCCAGATAGGTGCCACAGGCAACGAGGACCGTGTCCCCCGCACCGGCGGCGCCGATACCCGCCTGAATGGACGGCTGATCTTCCGGAACATGGATGGTCGCGGCGTTCGATCCGGCGGGCAGGCAAACAAACAGCAGGACGAACGGCAGGTATTTCATCCGACACCTCATGGGTGGCGCGCGAGTCGCGGTTCAGGCTCCGCCGGCTCCAGCGGAGTGATCCCGCTGACGCAGCGACATTCCCATCGTACTCCTGCCGGCTCCAGCCCGGGGCGAAGAATTCGCTCGGCAGGCCGATCAGGGCTGCCGAGGATTCGACACCACCGGTATGGCATGGTCCTTCCCCGCGGAGGCGCCACCTACGACAGCAAGACGGGCGTGCGATCATGGAGAATCCGGGAAGCGTCGAGGCGCCAACTTTGGGACCCTCGTGCGCTTCGATGAAGCCGCTGTCTGGTGGGCCGGCGACGGCGCAGCGCCCGGGCGGCGGGCCGCTCAACCGCGCGCGGCGATCGAGATGCCGGCCTTGTTGAGCGCGTCCCAGATCGCCTCGTTCAAATCCGAACTGGCCCGGCGCATGCGCCAGGGATCGCTCATCCAGATCGAGACCTCGAACTCCACCGCCGCGGGGGCGAATTCCGCCATCAAGACGAGCGGCGGGCGGCGCTCGACCCTCCAGGTCAACGAAGCGGCGGCGGCTTCGAGCACCTCGCGTACCTTCTGCATGTCGGATCCGTACGCGACGCCCACCCGGGTGCGGACGCGATACAGCGAATCGCGCATCGCGTAGTTCGCGACCAGCGATTGCGCGAGGATGTTGTTCGGCACGATCGTCTCTTCATCGTCGAGCGTGCGAACCATGGTGGTGCGCAGCCCCATGCGCTCGACCTTCGCGATCAGGTCCCCCACCTGGATCACATCGCCCGGCTTGATGGAGCGCTCGAATAGCAGCACCAGGCCGGAGAGAAAGTTCTGCACGATGTTCTGCATCGCAAGACCGACCGCGATCGCGAACACGATGCCGGCCGCAAAGAGCGCGGCGAGATCCACGCCGAGCGTCTCGAGCGCGATCCCGACGCCGATCGCCAGGATCGCGTAGTGGACGAGGCGCAGCGTCGCGGCAAGCCCGCCTTCCTCCGCGGCGACGCCCCGGCGATGGAGCGCGTGGGCGAGCGCGACCCGAATGGCTTTCGAGGCCACCAGCGCCAGGACCACGATCAGGACGAAGGCGACCAGGGTCGCCACCGTGACCGGCATGCCGGTGAAGTCGAACACCTTCGAATCGAGGAATTCGAACTTCCAGAGAGGCAATGCGCGCACGTAGGTCATCGGCCTGCCTCACGAAATCGCTCGAGCTGGTCTTTCAAGTACGCGTCCTCGGGCGCGAGCGCGATCGCGCGCTCTTCGACGGCGATCGCATCCTTGATCTTTCCCCTCCGGAAGAGCGTTTCTCCGAGGGTGTCGAGGATGTTCGCATTCTCGGGCTCGAGGTCGACCGCCCGCCGGGCCGCCTCTTCGGCCTCCGCCAGATAGAGATCGTTCGTGGCCGCGAACCAGGCGAGCGAATTCAGCATTTCGGCGTCGCGCACATCGCGTTCGAGCATCTTGACCAGCGTCCGCCCCACGCGCTCGCGTTCGCGGCGCGCTGCCGCCGGATCGCCCGCCGCCTCTTTCCAGGCGGCGAAGCGCGTGTGCGCCTGCACGAGTCCCTGCGCCTCGTACATCTCGTAGAGCCGCCGCAGCTCCGCGATCGGTTGGGGAGAATCTTCCACCCGGATGTCCACATAGCGCTCGGCGTATTCGGGAAACTTGGGATGCGGGCGGCCGATCAGGATCGCCGCCGATTGCTGGCCGCGCTTGTCCCCGCCCGCCGCCTGCCCCGCTTCCAAGGCCGCGATCATGCGGCGCGCCAGCTCTTCTCCATGTGATGCGAGAAACGCGCGCGCCATTTCGGAGACGACTTCCGGCCCGGCGAGGATGTTGCCCTCGCAAGTGAATCCCACGCCGGCCGAATCGCCCGCCCACACCATGCACTTCTCCCCGGTCCAATTGGCCGCGCGTCCTTGCGCGTCGACCACGCCCACCTGGCGGTTCGCCGCTTGCGGGTCGTGTTCGAGAAGCCACGCGAGGGTCTCGGATGCGGACAAGCCCGCCGCCAGGAGCTCGAGACCGCGCGGGCCGAAGGATTCGTTCGACATCGCCTGCGTGGCGATCGCGCCCACGCCGCCGCGCACCCACGCCACCCGCGGGCCGACACTGAAGACGCGCGACTGCACGGCCACGCCGAGCTCTCCCGTGGTCGAATCGTAGGCGACGATGCTGAAGGTGCCCGTCTCGTCGGCGGCCTGCGCGAAGCCGGAGAGAAAGAGGAGCAGGAGGAGGACGAAGGCGGAAGGCATGGCGACGCGACCGGAACTCCAGGCGGAAGCGGGCTTGGGATCCACGACAACCTCCGACACGAAACGGCCGCCGGGCGCGAAGGACGCATGCACACGAACGCCTGCCCGATGATTCCTCGAAGCCGGCGGGCATCCTAGCACCGCGCGAAGCGAGCTACAACGAGAACGGGCGCGCAGGGTCTCCCTGCCGGACGGCAGCAGAATACTCAATGACTGAGCAAAAATACTCAGTCACTGAGTACATTCCCGAACGCTGGCCTAGTAGTCGCGGCTCCAGCTCACTTCCACCGCGGAGCGGCTCTCGTAGCCGAGCAGCGTTTCGAGGCGCAGGTGCCGCGTGAACAGGTACTCGAGATTCACGAAGAAACCCAGGCTGCCCTGAAAGCTCTGCTCGTAGGTGAGGAGAATGCGCGGGCTCAAGTACTTTCCGATCACCACCGACCCGGGACGCGCCTCGCCTTCCGCGCGGCGGATCGTGAGCAAGTCGACGCCGAGCTGGCGCGAGAGCGCCGTCTGCAGCTGACCCGCGGCGAAGGAGGCGGCCACGTCGGTCGCCCGGTCCTGCAAGAGGCCCAGCTGGTCGGTGCTCAGTTGATTGAGCGCGCTTCCGAAGACCACATAGGAGAGGATGTCGCCTTCTTCCATCGGCGGATCGGAGGTCAGCGTGAGCTGCGGCTCGAGCAAGGTCCCTTGCATGTTCACGGTGACGCGCAGCTCCCCCACTTGCGCGGCCAGCTCGACATCCAACGACGGGTTCGCTTCGTCCTCGCCGTAGAAGACCACCGAACCGCGCTCCACCTGAAAGGTGCGTCCCATGAATCCGAAGGTTCCCTGCACGGCGCGCAATTCGCCCACGATGGCGGGCTGCGCGCCATGCTGGGTGACGCGCAGCGTTCCGGCGGTCTCGATTTCGAGACCCGCGCCGCGCACCCACAGCCGCGAAGGAATCTCGATCGTCACATCGAGATCGAAGGGCGTCACGGCGGCGCCGTTGCTCGACCCGTTCCCGCCGTTGGCCGCGGAAATCGAATCGGCCGCTGCGGCCGCATGCGCCTCCCAGAGAAGCGCATGCCCTTCGACCGGGTGAAGCTCACGCGGCTGCTCGGGCACGGTGATCGCGCCGTTGAACACCTGGATCTTCCCGGCCAGCGAGGGCCGCAGCAACGAGCCGCCCGCGCGCAGATCGACTCCGCTCGAAATGCGCGTGTTGTCCTCGAACGAAACCGTGAGCCGCGCGGCGCGCAAGAATCCGTCGAGAGCGGGATCCGACACCGGGCCACGCATCTCGAGGTGCATCTGCGCGTCGCCCTCGATGCCGAAGCCGGGCGGCAGCAAGGCTTGGAAATCGCGCAACGCGAGCGTCTGGGAATCGATCCGCAGCGCGATCGGGCGCGCGGGATCGGGCGCGGGCGCGGGACCGGTGAGCGTCCAGGGAAAGGCGTGGACGAGATCGCCTTGCGCGACGAGCTTCTCCTCGTTTCGCACGGCGAAGGCCGCACGAACTCCGCCTTCGGGCGAATCCGGCAAAGCGGCCCCCGGAACCGAAACCTCCAACGAGCGCGCCTCGAGAGCGGGATCGAGCCCTGCGCGCGGATGAACGGCAGCCGCGAGGTCGAGGCGATACTTTTCGAGGCCCACGATGTCGGGAAAGGTCACCTGCGCTCCGGCCACGGCGGACGGCGCGCCGAGCGTGCCGGCGAGATCGATCCGGCCGGCAACGCGCGCCGATTTCGCGCGTCCCTCGGAAGAGCGCACGCCGAGCAGATCGAGCGGCAGGGGAAGATCGAGAAAGCGGGAGACGGCCGAGACGGGAATCGAGGCCGGGATGGAATCGAGCGACGCGAGCCCCGGCATGCGCGCCCGCGCCAGCCACACCGTATCGGACGCCGCGAGCGCGCTTCCTTGCAGGAGAAGATCGCGCCCGTCCTCGGAGATGTCGAGCCGCGCGTCGATCGTCTGCTTCCCCGACCAGGGAATGCGCGTGAACATCGCGCTCGCTTGCACATCCGAGTAGCTCTCCGCGTGCGCGGAGAGCGCAATGCGCTCCGGCCAGAAGCGCTCGAGATGCGCGAGCGCGCCCGGCGCGACGGGTTGCACGATGTCGGCGGAAAGATCCAGACGCAGGAGATCCTCGCCGAACGCGCCGTCCAATGCGAGGTCGCCGAGCTCGCCTCCCATGCGCAGCCCTTCCAGCAACAGGCGCGCGGGGTTTTCTTCGAAGCGAACCGCGAAGGCCTGTCGCGCGGAGATCGCGTGGCCGCCGAGCTCGATCTCGAGCGAATCGGCGCGCGCTTCCCAACCTCCATTTTGCATGGGCGCGACATCGGCCGATGCGCGCACGGCTTCGCGCGGGCCGGCGGCGCGCAGGCTCACCCTCCCCTGCGCGAGCCCCGCGCCGGGATGGGGATTCACGGCGTGCACGATCGCGCGATCGAAGCGCAAGGCCCCCGCGCGCAACCCCTGCGGCGCATCCATGCGCGCTTCCACCCGCGCCGGGGTGGCTTGCGCCCAACCCCGCACAAGCGGCACCGAGAAGCCCGGCTGCGCATAGCTTCCTTCCCACTCGACGCGCACATCGGGCTTGGGCCCCGCGCCCGTCACGTGCGCGTTGGCGCGCAAGGCGATGAGCATGCTGTCGACCGGAGACGCGGACAGGCGCGACAGCCAGCGCGTGCCCGAGACGGCGAGATTCGCGCGCGCGTCCCAGTGCGCGCCGACGCTGCCGGACGCTTCGAGATCGATGTCTTCGAGCGACAGCGAGAGTCGCTGGAGCGCGATGCGCTCCCCTTGGCCTGTGGCGCGCGCGATGCCTCGCTCGATCCACGGCGTCGCGCCGAGATCGACTTCGGCGACGAGCCCATCGAGAAAGGCATGGCTCGAACCGCGCGCATGGCTCGCACCGCTGGCATGACTCGACCTGGTCGCATTGGCGGAAGCGGCCGGCATCTCGCTCTTCTCGCGCGCGGGCCGGTCGACGCGGAAGCGGCCGAGAATCGCGCGCATGTCGTCGACGCGCCCCTTCCATCCCAGCCAGGGAGCGAGCACGAGCGGACCGGGAAGCGTGAAGCTGCCCGAAGCGGTCACGCCACACGCACCGCTTCCCGGCAGCAGGCGCGCTTGGGCGGTGAGCGTGAAGGGGCCTTGCTCGCGCCACCGCGAACGAAACGCGTCCAGTTGCGCTGGCGTGAGGCTCTTGTTGGATGAGGCGGCCTTCGATGCGCCGGCGCGGGCGAGATCGCCGCGCAGGAATTCGAGGAGCAGGCCCGGCGCTTCCATCGCACGCCATTCGACACGCGCCTCCCCTTCCTCCATGCCGCGCAGGCGTCCGTTCACCACGAAATCGCCGAGATCTCCGGTCACTCTCAAATTCTCGACTTCCAAGGCGTCGCCGTTCGCGGGAAGACGAATGGTCGCGCGCTCGCGCGCATTTGCCGCACCGGCGCTCTCGAGGCCCCGCGCTTCCGTCGCAGGCGCGCGATGGACGTCGATCGGCGAGAGGCGCACCACGAGCGGCCTCTCCTCAGGATCGATCCGCGCGAACAGAGTGACTTCCCTTCCGAGCGCGCTGCCCGCAAACGAAAGCGCGCCGCCTCCCGACCATCCGGGAGGAATCTCGCCCAGCACGCGCGCATGCTCGAATTCGAATCCGCCGATGCGTCCCGTGGCGGCGACTTCGAGATGCGCGCCGGGCCGCTCGCTCGGGCCACGCACATCGAGAGAGAGCGCGCCGTCGAGACGATCGGGCAGCGTCGCACTCTCGCGCGTTTGCCCGCGCGCGTCGCGCGCTGGCGGCGCATCGAGAAAGCCCCAATCGACGAGCCAGGCGGCACTCGTCACGCGCGCATCCGCGCGAGCCGACACGCTGTCGGGCGAGACGCGGCCGCTTGCCCGCACCTCGAGGCCGTTCGCCCGCGCAACGAGCGAAGCGAGCGTGGCCGTGCGATCGCGATAGGCGATGCGCGCGCGTCCTTCGTCGAGCCAGGCGTGCGGCTCGGTCTCCATGGCCAGCTCTCCGCCCAGAGGCGGGCCGAGTTCGAGCGTGCCGGTGAGCCGCGCGGCGAGGCGGCCGGTGTCGGGACGCCCGAGGCCCGGAAGGCCCGCGATTTCGCCCGAAAAGGGCACGGCGAGCGTCCCTGCGAACGAGAGCCCTTCGTAACGCAATCCGTCGCGCAGGAACGATGCGTTCAACTGCAGGCCCGGCCCCGCGGGCGGCGGGCCGCGACGGTCGAGCGCGAGCCGCACGAAGAGCGAATCGTTCGCGAGCGGATCGACGAGCAGCGCGACTTCCTCGGTCGCGCCCAGACGCCCCTCGATCCTGCCTTCCATGCGGCCATTGCCCGGCTCGATGCGCAGATGGCCCGCGGAGATCTCCCACTCGCGTTCGGGCACGCACCCGCGCAGATCGTTCAGCACGAGATGCGGTACAGAATCATGAGAGATGTCGAGCGCGCCGTCGACCACCACACCTTCGACGCGCAGCGAGTCGGAGAGGCGCACGCTCGGCGCCGCGATGCGCAAGCGCTCGATGCGCAAGGAGAGCGTGCCCGCGATGGAACCGTCGCGGAACCAGGAGTCTTGCGCGCCGGCCCTCGATGGCGGGCGGGGCTGGCGATTGCTCTGTTGCGCGAGGCGGCCTTGAATGGCGGGGACATTCAGGCGCAGATCTTCCGCGATCATCTCTCGGACCACGAGATCGTGATGCAGCAGCGCTCCCACGGAAAGCTCGAGCACCACGCTGCCCGCCGCGGCGAGGGAATCGGAAGGCGTTTGATCCGAATCGGTCCAGCGAACGCCGGTGAATTCCAGCCGCCCGAGCGCAGGCCAGGAGGATTCGTCGACGGCGATCCGGCCGGGGAGCACGACCTGTGAGCGCTGGATCGCCGCCGCGAGCGTCCATTCGCGGAAGGCGCGCACCTGAAGCGCGAGCAGCAGGAGGCCCGCCATCATCACGACGAGCGCGAGCAGCAGAGCGACCGCTCCGCCGGCTCTCTTGCCCCACGTGATGATGCCGCTCGCGTTCATGCTCCCATGCTCTCCGGCAGGCGCTTCCCATGCGCTTTCAAGCGACGACACACACGGCGACGGCGCGCCTCATACGGCCGGCCGGCGCTTCGAACGCGGCCACATCGGTTCTGAGTACCCTCGCTAGAACGGATGCCCGACCGACAGATGAAACAGCCAATCGGGCTGTCCGGTTTGAAATTCGGTGAGTCGATATCCGATGTCGGCGCGCACGGGACCGACGGGAGTCATGATCATGAGCCCGGGACCGGCCGCGACCTCGATGTCCCCGTCGATGTCACTCGCGAGCCGCCACACCTGGCCCGCATCCACGAACAGGGCCCCCACGAACCGCCATACCAACGGAATGCGGATCTCGGTGGAAGCGAGCATGCACGCCTCTCCGCCCAGGGGCGCGCCGGAATCGTCCTGCGGGCCGAGCTCGCGCCGCCCGAAGCCGCGCATGGAACCAGCGCCACCCGCATAAAACCTCTTGTTGGGCAGAAGGTCCTCGGAATCCCCGAGCGGCCTTCCCCACGCGACGCTCGCGTACAGCACCCCGACCACGCGCGCGAAGAGCGTGCGATAGAGCGAGCCGGAAGATTCCGCGAGCAGATAGTGGCTGTCGGAAAACATCCCCGGCAGCCCCCATTCGATGCGCGCATCGGCGGCGAATCCGTCCGCGGGATTCAAGCGATCGACCGCGGTGTTGCGCGTGCCCTGGAGCGAGAAGAAGGTGAGCAGCCCGCCGCGCTCGGAAAAGGCCGCCCGGTCGAGCGCGCGCACGGTCACATCCACTTGCGAAAGCGTGATGCCCGCGCGGGCCGAAGTCGCGAGCGAAGGACTATAGGTATCGGCCGCTTCCAGGTCGCCGCTCCAGAGCTCGTAGCTCTCCTCGTCCTCACGCGTGGCGCGGGTGAGGATCTCGCCCCGGTGATCGCCGCCGAAGATCGCGGGCCACCACGCGGACAATTGCGCGATTTGCGTGAAACGCGAGTACGAAGCCTCGGCCGCCAATCCGCGCCCGCGGCGAAAGAGGTTGCGGTGCTCCCAGCGCACCCGGCCGCGGAACTGCTCGTCGGTCCAGTAGCCGACCGAGATGCGAATCGTGCGCGGCTCGCGTTCGGTGAGATCGAGCACGACCTGCAGCGTGTCGCGGCCGGTGTCGCGGGTCGTGACGCGCACCTGCCGGAAGAGGCCGAGCAGGCGCAAGCGATCGCCCGCTTCCTTGAGATCGCCGGGAGAATAGATCGCACCGTGATCGATGCTCGCCGTGCGCTTGGCGAGCGGGACGAGATCGGGCGAGGCCCCCGACACTTCCGTCCAGCCGAAGCGAAAGCGCGGGCCCGCTTGCGCGGAGTAGACGAGCGCGACGCTCGTGGAGTCCGCGCCCAAGCGCGCGGCCGTTGCGGGCATGCCCGGTTCGTCTGGTGGAGCGGTTTCCGCTCGCGGAGTCGCTTCCAGCCGCGCCTGCACGACCGCTTGCGCGTAGCCCGCATCCTGGAGAATCGTCGTCAGGCGGGCAACGCGCTCTTCGATGAACGGGTCGTTCACGATCGAATCGGCCGGGGCGAGATCGAGCTCGCCAAGGCGATCCGCGACGACATCCGGAAAGCCTTCCGCGCGCGCTTCGCGGATGCCCACCTGCGGGCCGGGCTCGATGCGCAAGAGGACCGCGATCCGGCGCTCTCCGGAGAGGCGCTCGATGGCCGGGCTCACCCGCGCGCCCGGATATCCGTGCCGCGCGAGAAAGAGCCGCGAGCGCTCGACATCTTCTTCCAGCAGCCGCGGAGAGAAGCTCGCCCGCTTTCCCCCGAAGAGCGAGGGCGTGCCGGCGAGGGCGAGACCTTTGCGCAAATCCTCGGCGAGGGCCGCGGGCGCTCCGCGCACTTCGAGCCGCGCGACCCGCCATCCGCGATAGGCCTCGAAGTCCTCGGTCTCGAGGGAAGAGCCCTGCGTGGGAGCTTGCGCGCGGACGAGCGCGGTACACAGAAGGAAGAGCGCGACGACGACAAGGAAGCGCAGGCTGCCACGCGCCAGCACGAAAAGCGCATGCCTCACGCTCACCGGCGTTCCCTCCCCCGGACTCCTGCTCGACCGGAAGCTCGTCACTCGACCGGAAGCTCGTCACTCGACCGGAAGCTCGTCGCTCAACCGGAAGCTCGTCGCTCAACCGGAAGCTCGTCGCTCAACCAACAGCTTGTCGCTCGTTCGGCAGGTTATCGCATCCGGCGGGGTGCCTGTCCATGGCTGCATCGGGAATTCATACGGAGCGAGCATGCGGGGTTTCTCGGAAGCGAGATCGAGCCGCGCCGCGCGCCGGGCGCGGTCGATCCGCGGCAGGTGGATACCGGCAACACTTGCGAACGGCGGCCCGCGCCCGTAGCGTCGGGCGCCGGGATGGAAAAGAGGAGGAGCCGATGGGCATCCAGCGGGGTCCGGAAGAGCGCGCGATCGGCCGCGCGGAGATCATCGCGCGACTGCGCCAGATTCTGGAGAGCGAAGCCGCCGTCATCGCCGCCTGGCTCGGAGGCAGCGATGCGTCGGGCAGAACCGATCGCTATTCGGACATCGATCTTCAAGTCCTCGTGGAAGACGACGCCGTCGAGGCCGTGTTCGCGCGCTTGCACGAGGGCCTGCAGGCGCTCTCCCCGATCGCGCTGCGCTTCCGCTTTCCCGAGCCGATGTGGCACGGGCACTCGCAGGAATTGCTCCGCCTTCGCGACGCGGACCCCCATCACTTTCTCGATCTCGTGATCATGAAGCGCAGCGCGCCCGACCGTTTGCTCGAGCGCGAGCGGCACGGCGAGCCGCTGGTGCTCTTCGACCGGGAACATCTGATCGCGGCCGTTCCTGTCGACCGCCGCGCGCATCGGGCCCGCATGGAAAAGCGGCTGAATGAAATGCGCGCGCAAGTTCCGCTGCTGCAACCGCTCGTCGCTCGCGCGGTGCACCGCGGCCATCGCGCGGACGCGGCCTACGGGTACCACGCGATCGTACTGCGGCCGCTGGTCGAGCTCTTGCGGATGCGCTATTGCCCCGATCGTTTCGATTTCGGCCCTCGCTATCTCGATCGCGACCTGCCCGCGGCATGGCGCGAGGAAATCGAGCGCCTTTCGTTTCCCGCTTCGGCCGAGGAGATTCTCGAATTCCAGGCGCAAGCGGCGGCGCATTTCGAGGAGCTGCTGGCCGCGCGCGATCGAGGGGAATGGGAAGCGCCGCAGGCGGGGCCCGGCATCTGAAAGGATGCGATCCATCGGAATCGAGGCCATGAGCGCGTCGCCATGAGCGCGCGCCATGTGAGAAACGGGAGGCCTGCGCGAGCACGCCTCCCGGTATCGGCCCACGACGGGGCCGGCTTTCTCTTCGAGCGAATCGAGGTTCCTGACAAGCCCTCGGGCGCCGACGACGACGGCTATTCGCCCCCTCCGCAGTTCTCGATCGTGAAGGGCTCGGATTGCGCGACGGCGCCGCTCTCGAGCGCCCGCACGCGCAGCGTGCACACGGCCGGCGTGCTTTCGCACGCGGAGAGGCCTTCCCACTCGTAGACGCCCGTGTTCGGGGCGGCGGGATCGATCGTCATGCAGACGGCGCCGTCCTGGAGAAGCTCGATCGCGACCGTTTCGTCGCAATCGCCCGATGATTGCCACAGGATTTCGCACAGGAATCCGACGCACAGACGCTCTCCGCCTGCCGGTGAAAGCAGCGTGAGTTCGCACGCGGGCGCGGGCGCCGCGGGCAGGCGATAGACGAAGAAAGGAAGCTTCACCTTGCGCACCGGAACCTGATCCGACGCGTCCCTCGGTCGCGCCCAGGCGGATTCCTTTTTCGGATTCCCCATTCCCGCCGCGCGGCTCGCGTCCACATGCACGGCGACGAAGAGCGTGTCTCCCGCCTCGAAGCCGTCCGCCGCGAGATCGACCTCGTACGCGAATTCCGAAACCGGCGGGACGTGCTTCGACCAGTAGGGAAAGCGCTCCAGGCGCGGAACGCCGCCCGGCGTCATGGGAAACCCGGAGGGCGCAGCGGCGATGGCCACGTGCGAAGCGTCGAAGAGCCACCCGGCCGCGCCGCGCAGAAGGAGCCGTACGCCCTCGCCGTCGCTCGTCACGGTCACCGAGCCGATCGTCGCCCTCTTGTCGGTGACGAGCGGAACGATGAGCGTGTCGGCGCTCGATTCTCCCAGCACGAGGCGGGGCGAAGAGCCCGCCGGCGCGGCGTCGCTCTGCCACACGCTGTCTTCCGGGGCGGAGCTGCGCGTACAGCCCGCGATGGAGCAGGCGATGAGCAGCACGGCCAGCGAAGCGAGCATCGTTGGGACGGGAGAGCGGCAATGGGAATGGGACGCGTTCATGGCAACTCCTTCCGCTCGAGCGCCCTGACCGGCTCTTTCCCTGGCCCGGGCGGCTCTCGTTCTTCCATGCACACCGCGCAGTTCTTGATGAGCAAGCGGCATGCCAACAGGACAGGGGAAAGGAGTTGAAGGTGGGCACGCAAGCCGATGTCGGCCAGTATTTTGCGCGGCCGGCCTGCAGCGGCCTCGCAAGTCCACATGAGGGGTCGTTGCAGCCTGCGGGCAGCGTAGGGCAATCCGCACGAGATCGTGTGCTCGAGCCCGCCGCTTCAGCCATTCCTTCGTCGCCACGCAACACCGCCCAAGCGGGTCCGCGCGCGAGCTATCCGACCGCACGAACGGCCTTGATTCACTCCAGACAGGGTGATGTCAACGGATCAGGATCGTCTTGCCTTGCAGCGTGCGTTCGGGCAGCGACAGCCGCACGAAGTACATTCCCGCCGGCGCGCTCTCTCCCTGCGCGGTCCTTCCGTCCCACTCGATCACATGCCCGCCCGATTCGCAGTCCTCATCGAGCAGCGTGTCGATGAGACGGCCGGTTGTGTCGTAGACGCGAAGTTGCGCATGCGTCGCCGAAGGCAGGAAGAACTCGACCCGCGCTCGCGACGAGGAGGGCGCGGCGAGACGCAGGCGCGGTTCCGCGCGCGCCTCGCCGGGATCGGGCGCACTCGCCCACGCTTGCTGGATCCACCCGATGATCGTCTCGACATTCGCCGCGAGGGCCGCGTGGTTCCAGCGATACGGCCGCCCGCTCAGGAAGGCGAATTGCCCGCCCTTCGGATTGTGCGTTCCCCCTTCCGTGGGAACGCGGATGACGCCGATGCCGACATCGGGGTTGTAGTTCTGGCGCGCCTCGAAGAGCAGGCGGCTGGTCGGTTGGGTGAGCGTGCGGTTGAAGGTGATGTTGTAGCTCTGCGTTCCCGCGCGGGCCATGGTCACCAGTTGCGGATCGACCGAGATGCAGTCGTACAAGGTCTGATCCGTTCCCGTCACCTGGATGCCCAGGTAGTCGCGCAGGCCGGCGTCGAGGAACCGGTCTCCCATGCGCGTCATCAGCAGCACATTGCCGCCCGCTTCGAGATACGACGCGATCGAGGTGTCATACCAGCCGTTCAGGTCCCCGCTGTAGTTGTTGCCCACCCAGATGACCGCGAGGTAGTCCTCGAGCACGCTCGCCGGCACGCGCCCGTGGCCGAGCGGTGCGGGCAGCGTGATGGGATATGGGCCGGACTTCGTGAAGTAGTCCCAGAACGAGATCTCGAGATCCCCCCAGAAGGCGCGATCGTTGTAGGCCGAGAGGAGCTCGGAGCCATACGCGTCCCAATCGCATCCGTTCACCAGCAGCACGCCCGAACGGAAGTTGGGATCGCGCACCGGGTCGAGGACGCGCTTCAAGATCCAGTTGTCGGGATCGAGCGCGACATCCGTCGCGGGAGCGGGCAGAGAGACGCGGTATTCCTGGTGAGCGGCCGCATTGTCGATCGTGAAATCGTGCGTGCCGCCGCCCGCGAGCGTCGCCCGCATGCGGATGGGCATGTGGAAGGGCCCGGTGTTCGTCTGCGTCTGATCGATCGCGAGGACCAGCTCATCGCCGCCCGGGCCGGTCGCGTTGTCCCACTCGAATTCGTAGACCGGGTAGTACTCGCCGTAGATCCACTGCTGGAAGAAGTCGTCGAGGTCCATGCCCGCGACGCTTTCGGCGACCGCGCAAAGGTCCTCGGTGGTCGCCGATCCGTACTCGA
Source organism: uncultured bacterium (assembly GCA_964482205.1). GTDB lineage: Bacteria > Eisenbacteria > RBG-16-71-46 > CAIMUX01 > WJJG01 > JAZDGX01. The sequence continues at coordinate 102,863 of CAYZWI010000008.1, forward strand.
ACGCCGCGCGCCAGGCGGGCAGGAAGGCGAAGAAGTCCTCATCCCCCATCGCTCCCCGCAGCATGTGCACCACCCAACCCGCTTTGTTGTAGGTGAGATCGGTCGAGAAGATCCGCCCCCAGTCGGAGAGGTCCGGGACATGGATGGTTCCGGAGCCGTAGTAGCGGATGCCGTCCATGAACTGTTGGTAGGCGTCGATTCCGTACGCGTGCTCGTACCAGAGCGCTTCCGAATAGCGTGCGAAGCCCTCGTTCAGCCAGACATGCTCGAAATTCGCGCAGGTCACCATGTCGCCCCACCACTGATGCGCAAGCTCGTGGGCGATGATCGATTCGCTGAAGGCGCCCAGGCTGGTGCAGGTCTGATGCTCCATCCCGCCGCCCCAGAGGAATTCGGCGTGCCCGTACTTCTCGTCGGCAAACGGATACGGGCCGAAGATCTCCTCGTGGGCGGCGATCATGGGAACCACCATCGCGTTCAGTTCCGCGCAGGCCTCGACATCGTCGGCGAACATGTAGAACTGCACTTCTAGAGAATCGCCTTCGCCGTCGACGCGATAGTCCGAGTACACCGTGTACGGATGGATCGCGAGCGAGACGAGGTAGGTCGCAATCGGATGGCCTTCGTGCCAGTGATAGGTGTCGAGCACCGCCTGATGTGCGACGCTCTCCAGTCTGCCGTTCGATGCGACCACGAGCCCGGCGGGAACGGTGATCGCGAGATCGACCGCGTCGGCCTTGTCGTCGGACCAATCGTCGCACGGCCACCACGAGCGCGCGCCGAAGGGCTCGCTCAAGCTCCAGATCATCGGCTCGCCGGCGTACTCGTCGAAGCCGAAGGCGTTGTAGGGAGAGGCGGGCGGCGTGCCCGCATAGGTCACTTGGATCTCGGCCGTCTCTCCTTGCAGATAGGTGCGATCGAGCGTGACGGTGAGAAGCTCGTTGGCGTGCGTGAAAGGCACCGGGCCGCCGTTCATCGTCACCCCGCTGACCGCGAGCGCATTCACGAGGTCGAGCACGATACGATTCGAGGAAGCGGCCAGCACCGTGAAGCGCGCGATCACGCTGCCGGAAACCGTCTGGGCATTCGGGTCGATGGAAAGCTCCAGGCGATAGTAGCGCGCGTCCATCGCGATCTGATCCGGGGTCGGCTCCTGGGCCCAGCGCCCGAGGAGGTCCATCTTCTCGTGGAAGGCGATCTTTCTGGCCGCTTCCATGCTTGCCGCATCCGGCTCCCAGGGGCGCAGCGGCTCGGAAGGCGTAACTTCCTGCGCCATCGCGGCCGCACCCGAGAAGACGAGCGCGAGGGCGGCGAGGAGCGGCAGCGAACGGGCGGCCAGGCACCGCTTCCGCGTGCATGAAGTTTCTGAAGATGCGAGTCCAAGACGAAGCGGGGTTGCAAGATCCATCTTCTACTCCTTGGTCGATTGCCCGGCGGATCCATTGCCTCGCCGCAAGAGCGGCCCGCCTGCGCGGGATGCCGAATGCCCGCTCGCGCCGGCTCCTCGGGCATCGCGGAGGGACGACGCAAGCATAGGCCGCGGCCCGGCCGGGCGCTCGAATCCGGTTCTCATCATTTTCTCACAATCGCGAGCCGGGAGACAATCGGGCCCACCGCCGTTACAATCGCCCGTTCACTCTTGAACGAGCCTCCCCGGCGACATCAAGACAAGGAGGAGACGAGGTTCCATGCCGAAACGGATCTTTCTCACGCGCCCCATTCTCGAGGAAGGCCTCGCGCTCTTGCGCGAAAGCGGCGCCGAGATCGAGATCGGCCAGCCCGATCCGAACACTCCCATTGCACCGCAAGACCTTCTCGCGGGCGTGCGCAGCGCCGATGTGCTCCTCTGCCACTTGAGCGATCGCGTCTCACGCGAGGTGCTGGAAGTGAATCCCGCGCTGCTCGGGGTGGCGACCTACGCGGTCGGCTACGACAACATCGACATCGCCGCCGCGAGCGCGCTCGGCATCCCGGTGAGCAACACTCCCGATGTCCTCACGCATGCGACCGCGGACCTCACCTGGGCCCTCCTGCTTGCCGTCGCGCGAAAGATCCCCGAGGCGCATCGCTTCACCGCCGAAGGGCGCTTCAAGATCTGGAACCCCGTGCTCTTTCTGGGCGCCGATGTCGGCCCGGGCGGATCGGGCCGCAGCAAGACGCTCGGCGTGGTCGGCTTCGGCCGCATCGGTCGCGCGGTCGCGCGGCGCGCGATCGGATTCGAGATGGAGGTGCTCGCCCACGGTCCGCGCTCGCGGGCGGAGATCGAGAGCACGCCAGGCGTGCGCTGGGCCTCGATGGACGAGCTCATTGCGAAGAGCGACTTCCTCACCCTGCACGCGCCGCTGACGCCCAAGACCCGCCACCTGATCGGCGAAGCCGAGTTGCGCGCGATGAAGCCGACGGCGTATCTCATCAATGTCGCGCGCGGCCCGATGATCGACGAGGAAGCGCTCATGCGCGCGCTGAAGGAAGGCTGGATCGCGGGGGCCGCGCTCGATGTGTACGAGCGCGAACCGCTGCTTGCTCCCGGCCTCGCGGATTTGCCGAATGTCGTTCTCGCGCCGCACATCGGAAGCGCGACCCGCGAGACGCGCACGGCGATGGCGGCGATCGCGGCCAGGAACGCCCTCGCTCACCTGAACGGCGAGCGGGCGCCGCAGGCGATCGATCCCGGCGTGTACGACACGCCGGCATGGAAGGAGCGCCGCGCGCGCGCATGAAGGCGGCCGATCGCGGCATGACCGCAGACGAAAACGAAGCGCGGCTGCGTGAGGATGCGCTCGCCTGTTTACGCGCGGGCCTCGCCGCCGCCGATGCCGGGCGTTTGACCCGGCTCGCCCTCGCGCGCAAGTGCCCGCTCTTCGCCGGCTGCACGGGCATTTCGCTGGTGGCCTTCGGCAAGGCCGCGCCGGCCATGGCGGTCACGGCCTTGCAGGAATTGAAGGAAGCGATCACCGAAGGCGTCATCGTCGGGCCGCGCGCGCTTGCGCCCGACGCGGATTCGCCCGCACCGGCAGAGAAGATCAAAGGCGAGAGCATTCATCTTCGCGCGGGCGATTGGGGCCTGGACGATCTCGGTTCCACCTCCGTGCGCTGGATCGCGGGCGGCCATCCGGTGCCCGACGAAGGCAGCGTGGCCGGCGCCCGCGCCATCGCGGCGCTGGCCCGATGCGTTTCGCGTCAACATGCGGAGCACGGCCGCGGCCCGGGCTTGCTCTGTCTGCTTTCGGGCGGTGGCTCCGCGATAGTCGCGCTCCCTCCCGATTCCGTCTCCCTGCCTGCGCTCGAGTGGATCACGGAACAACTGCTGCTCGCCGGCGCGGACATCGTCTCGCTGAACATCGTCCGCAAGCATCTCGATCTCTTGAAAGGCGGGCATCTCGCCCGGCTCGCCTCCCCCGCTCCCGTGCTGGGTCTCGTGCTTTCGGATGTGATCGGAGATGCGCTCACGGACATCGCCTCCGGCCCGCTGTCACCCGACCCTTCGCGTTTCGCCGACGCGATCGAGATCCTGCAGCGCTTTCATGTCTGGGACCACATGCCCGGCGATGTTCAGCGGTATCTGCAAGAGGGTCGCATGGGCCGCAGGGTCGAGACGCCCAAAGCGGGCGATCCGGTTTTTGCGCGCACGCGCGTCGAGGTGATGGGAAATGCGGAGACCGCGGCTCGCGCGGCGGTCGCGGAAGCGAACCGGCGCGGCTACGAGATCGTTCCTCCCACCCTGACCATTTCGGGCGAGGCGCGCGACGCGGGCGAGCATCTCGCACAATCAGCGCGGCGCTTGCTGGCGGAATCCGCGCATCCGCGCGCGCTCGTCTGCGTCGGAGAGACGACCGTGCAGGTTCGTCCCCCGACCGGCCCCTCGCGCGGTCTCGTCCGGCCCACCGGACGGGGCGGGCGTAACCAGGAGCTCGTGCTGGCGGCCGCCATTCCGCTCGAAGGATGCGATGCGGCCGCGATCGGATCGCTCGCGACCGACGGCGTCGACGGCCCCACCGATTCCGCCGGCGCGATCGCGACGCCCTCCAGCGCGCCGCGCGCCCGCGCCCTGGGGCTCGATCCCCGCGCGCTGCTCGAGGCGCACGATTCCTACGCGTTCTTCGAAGCCTTGAACGATCATGTGAAGACGGGCCCAACCGGAACGAATGTGATGGACCTGCAGGTCGTGCTCACCCGCCCGCGCGCCTGAGCGGGCGCAGAGGACCGCGCTCGACTCCCACGCGCGCGCCCTCGATGGAACGCGCCCACCCTCCCGATGCGCGGAACCCGCAGCGGGCACATGTTTCGCGCGCTTCGGTTGACCGCGTTTCGAGAGCGGGCTAGCATGCACTCACTGCTGAAGGGGCGGCCCCGGCTTCGTCGTGACCTCCGCTTTCACGAGGCGCGCGCTCGGAGGGAACGAGCGGCCCGTCATCCGGTTCGAACGGATCTTCGAGAGGATTCGCGGGGTGCACGATCCTTCCAAGCGCGGGGCAGCCGTCGCAAGTTCGGCCGGCAACGAAGAGCATGGGCAACGGAGGAGATCAATGGGCAGGCGCGGATGGATCGTCGGCATCTTCCTGATCGTCGTCTCGATGGGGTTCGTGAGCGCCGCTCTCGCGGGCGGAGCCGCCCGCTTCGAGATCTCTCCGGTCCGCGGGGCCTCCGCGATCCTGATCGAGCCCACAACCGGCCAAGTGCTGTACGAGCAGAATGCCGACCTGCCCCGCTCTCCGGCGAGCATTGCGAAGATCATGCTCGAGCTGATCGTGCTCGAACGCGTCCAGGAAGGCACCCTGCACCTGGACGATTCGATCCATGTGTCGGGCTGGGCGAGCAAGATCGGAGGATCGCAAGCCTATCTCGCCGAAGGCGAGGTCTTCGCCCTCGAGGACCTGATGAAGGCGATCACGATCGCTTCCGCGAATGACGCCTGCGTCGCGGTCGCCGAGTACATCGCCGGGTCTCCCGAAGGGTTCGTCGACCTGATGAACCAGAAGGCGCGCGAACTGGGCCTCGCGAACACGCGCTACAGCAATGTGCACGGACTCGACGACGATCCCGTGGATGTGAATGTGACCACCGCGCGCGACATCGCCACGATCGCGCGCCATTTGATCACCATGCCGCATGTGCTCGAATGGTCGAGCCTGGTCGAAGCGCCCTTTCGCGACGGCACCTTCATCTTGCACAACACGAACAAGCTCCTCGGCCATTTCCCCGGCATCGACGGCTTGAAGACCGGCTACACCCGCCGCGCGGGCTTCTGCCTCTGCGCGACCGCGGAGCGCAACGGGCTGCGGTTCATCTCGGTGGTCATGGGAGCCGATTCGGAGCGCCATCGCTTTTCCGAGTCGGCGCGATTGCTCGGGGCGGGATTCGCGCAATTGCGGCGCGAGGTTCTCGCCGAGGCGGGCAAGCCCTGCGGCGCTCCGTTGCGCGTTGAGAACGGCAGCCCCCGGGAAGTGCTCGCCCAACCGGCCGCCCCGCTGTTCGTGACCATGCTGCGCGGAGAGGAGCGGCCCTCCGTGCGTCTCGTGCCGCGGTTTGCGTTGCGCGCACCGATCGCCGCGGGAGACACGGTCGGCACCTACGAAGTGGCCGCGCCCAACGGCTATGTGATCGAGATGCCCGCGGTGGCCAGCAGGCGCATCCGCAAGGCGAATATCTTCGAACGCTTCGCGGGACTGCTCAAGCCGAACAAGAACTAGCGAGGGGCCGCGATTCCTTCGCTTCGCGCACGGTTCTCTCGCTTCGCGCATGATTCTCTTGCGTCCATGACATCGGCTCTTTCCCTCTGACTCCATGGGGCGGATCCCTTCGCGCCTGCCCGGATTTCATGAACGCTTGCGCATCCTGCGCGCCCGCAGGAACAAGCGCGCACAGCGCCGGTATGTCGTGCGAAGCGGATACGCCTGCGGTACCATGCGCAGGGCGCTGGATCTCGAATCCCCGATCGCAAACGCTGGTTCGAGGAGTTGCTCATGACGCGCCGGTCCCGTTCCCTTCTCATCGTGTTGGGCGTGCTGGCGGTCGCGCTTCTGCTGCTGGCGCTCATCGTCCCCGCGCTCCTGCCGCAGCAGGCCTTTCGCGCGCTCGTGGTGCGCGAGTTGGAACGGCGCCTGCACCAGCCGGTCGCGGTGGAATCGGCGCGTCTGTCGATTCTTCCCGCCGGGCTCACGCTCTCGGGCATCGAGATTGCCCCCGCGCCGAACAAGCCGATTCGTCACGCGCGGCTCGAGCGCGTATCGCTGCGCGCGCGTTTGCTGCCGCTCCTTCAACGCCGTCTCGAAATCGTGGAAGTCGAGCTGGACCGGCCGCGCATCGAGATCCTGAGCGCTCCCGCGCCAGGCGCTCCGTCCGAGGCCGTCCCTGGGATGGAAGGCGAAGGACAAGCGGCGGGAGGCGCGGCCCCTCCCATGGAAATCGATGTCCGCGATGTGCGTATCCGCGATGGAAGCCTGCGCGTGCTCGCGGCCGAAGGCTCGCCTTTCCTCGAGATCGGTGGCCTCTTCGGGCACATGAGCCTGCGCGCGAGCCGCGCGGGCGCGCTCACGATCGATGGCCGGACGAGCGCCGAAAGCTTCGCCGTTCACATGGGCGGTTCCACCCTCGGCCGGGGCCTGGCGGTGCGCCTCGATGCGCGCCTGCAGCACGATCCCGCCGCCGATGTCTTGACCATCGAAGAAGCGAAGCTCCTGCTCGGCGAATTGCCTGCCTCTGTGACCGGGCGCGTGACCGGAATCCGCGCGAAAGCGCCGTTCGCGGAGGTGAGCGTCGAGGGCGGTCCCGCCAGAGTCTCCGACATTCAGGCGCTTCTTCCCGCCGCGTTCCTCTCCGCGGTCGATCGCGTGGAATCGGAGGGCATGCTCTCGATCGCCGGTGATGTTCGCGGCCCGCTCGGCTCGACCGCCGCACGCAATGCGCTCACATCCGCACCGAGTGCGCTGACATCGACACCGGCCGTGCAGCCGCTCGACTTTCGCCTCGATCTCACGCTCGAGCAGGGCCGCCTGCGGCATCCCAAGCTGGCGACCCCCATCGAGGATCTCGGCTTTCACCTGGCCGCCGATCCCGACACCCTCGAGCTGCGCGATTTCCACGCGCGCGCGGGCACGAGCCGCATCGAGGCGCGCGCGACCGCGGCGAATTATCGCGCCCGTCCGCGCCTGCGGGTCGCGGTCGATGCGGATGTCGATCTCGCCGATGTGACCGCGCTGCAGGCGACGTCCGATTCGCTCGCGCTCACCGGCCGCGCCTCGGCGCAGCTGCTGCTCACGGGAACGGGCGCCGGCGCCGCGCACTTCGCTCCCGCCGGCACTATCCGCGTGCGGAATGCGGCCGTGAAGGGCGCCGCGGTCGAGTTGCCGTGGAGCGATCTCAATGGAGAGATCGTGCTCTCCCCTTCCGTCGCGACCGTGCGATCGCTGACCGGACGCGTGGGATCGAGCGACATCGCGGTGGGCGGAGAACTGCGCGGCTATTCCGCGCTGCTCGATCCGCGCTCTCACGACGCGATCGGAGTCGCGCTCGATCTGCGCAGCAACAGCTTTCACCTCGACGAATGGCTCACTCCGGGCGGCAAGTTCGACCCGGCTCCGCTCCGGCGATTGGACGGAGCGGTGACCGTGCAGGCCGGCGAAGTGCTGCTGCAACGCCTGCGCATCGAGAATGCGCACGGACGCGTGCATCTGCGCGGTGGCCGCGTGGAGATCGAGTCATTTCAGGCGCAGGCGTTCGGGGGAACGATCGGATCGCGGGGAACGGTCGACCTGGCCGGCGATGCGCCCCGCTTCGACGCCGTCGTCGATTTGTCGGGAGTCCAGACCAAGAGCGTTCTCGAGTACTCGTCGGGCTTCAATCGTTTCGCGCAGCTCGCGCAGTTCCTGCAAGCGAACATGAACGCGAACGCGGTCATCACCGGCGAGCTCGATCCGGCGCTGCAATTGAATCCGGCCACGCTCGTCTCCACCGGGCAGCTCGAAATCGCGGACGGCTCGCTCTCCGGACATCCGCTGCAGCTCGCCCTCTCGCAAGCCTTGCGCGCTCCGGCTCTCGCCAATGTGACGATCAACGATTGGCTGCAACCCTTCCGCATCGAAGCGGGCCGTCTGCAGATCGATGGATTGCAGATCGACGCGGGCGGCGTGCGGCTGACGGGCGAAGGCTGGCTCGCGCTCGACGGCAAGACGCAGATGAGCTTGAACGCGCGCCTGCCTGCGGAGCTTTCGGGCCAAATCCGGGGCATGGTGCCTTCCGAGCTCGCCGGGTTCCTCCTGCCCGAACAAGACGGGCGCGTGCTCGTGCCCCTCGCTGTGACGGGCGAGATGCCCAAGCCGAAGGTCACGATCGATACGGCGGCGCTGAGACAAGGGCTCGCCCATCGGGCCGAGGAGCGGCTGGCGCAGGAGCGGCAGAAGCTCGCCGATCAGGTGCGCGAGCGAAGCGGAGAGCTGCTCAAGCGCGTGCTCGACGGATCGACATCGCCAGCTCCCCGCGACACGGCGGCCTCCCCCGCCGATACGGCCGCTTCCGCGCAACCGAACGCCCCGGCGAGCGGTGAAGGCGCCCCCGTCCCCGCTCCCGCGGATTCCGCCCGTGTCGAGCGCGAGCCCTCGGAGATTCAAGAGGAGGTCGAGGGAGCGCTGCGTGATTTGCTGCGCAGAAAGCGCTGAATCCCCCAGCGCAGGCGGCTGCTCGAAGCGGCAATCGCAGGCTTCCCCGTCAAGGGGAAGTGAGGTCACCCCGGTTGACCGCCAGGTAGAACGTGTTGTTCCCCTGGGGAAGGGCATGATCGGCATACGCCAGGCCCGGCAGGCAAAGCAATGCCAGACCCAGCAAGATCTTGCGCTTCATATGCCCTCCTTATTGTGGGTTCCGGATCTCGTCGATATGAGACCGCAACAAAACTACACGGTCATCACGACCGTGATAGATCATGAGGAGCTCGGCCGTCACCTGCGCTACCTGGTTCGACTCAATCACATGACAGCGCGGACGAGACCACTCCCGAGCAGGTTTTGAGATGAAGACAGCGGAGCCTGCAGCCAGCTCCTTCTCGATTTGCCTACGAAAAAAATGGAGGACCTCTTCCTGCTCTTCCACCGTTATTGCGCGGCGCCCTTCTGACGTCCCCCCCCCCCGAAGGCTGATCAGAGTAGCGTCACCGTCCCTGAAATAAGCGATGAAATTGCGTGGATTGCGCACCACCAGGCTTTCAACAACCACCGAGCACTGCTCGGCAAATGCCACCGGGTCCTCACCACGGAGGACAGCCTGCGAAAGATGCCGACCGAAGTTGTCCTTGGTGACCTCTGGCTCAAGGACGTAGGGCACCTCAGGCCCTGGCACAGGAACCTGCCAGATCGTGAACGACTCTCCGTTTGCTGCAACAGAGAGAGAGCAGCCCTCGACAGTGAAGACAGCCTCCTCCGCAAGAACCATGTTTCCGTAGACAAACAGCAAGCCATCAGCATGCACGCCTGCGACTGCAAGCAAGCAAGCCAGAACGCAGAGAGCAGATTTCATGACGTACTTCCTCATTTCTGCGCAGGCTTCCCCGTCAAGAGGCCCATTCATAAGCAGGTGATCTGTGGAAAGAGTCGTGGACAACCATGATTCCTACTCCGACGCTGTCATCTCCTGAAGCGCGCGGCGATCTCTGGCGTGAGGAAGCGCAGCTCAGCCTTTGGGTCCGCGCGGACGCGCTCGATCTCCTCGAGCACAGCTTCGGCCTTTCCCGGGGCGAAGGAGCGAATCAGCGGACGGTGCACCCCGCTGAAGACCACGCGACCGCCGTCGCAGAAAATGATGAGAAGTCTTCCATTCTGGAGTGCCTCGATCAGACCACTGCGGTGCCACTCGAGCTGCCTGAAGGCGCTGGCTCGTGTCGCCCCGCGCACTTCTTGATCACTGCTAGGCGGGAGATCGCTGCGGGCATGCTGGGTACCGAGCATTGTCTCCGGGTATGGGTCATCGACCCATTTCCCATCCACGGAGTCACGCCACCAGATCACGTAGTCGTCGAGCATCCGTCCCTCGTACATATCTGGCTCGACCTTCTTCAGCTCCGGATGGCGGGAAACGACCTCGTTTATGGCCGCGATCTCTGCAGATCTTCCTCCTCGATAGCTGCTGCGGATCGCGGCGTGAAGTTCGTGGCTAATCGCATGCTTGGTAGCATACTTCTGCGGGACCACCACAGTGTCCGGCGCCTCGGGATCCGGGAGCTCCCATAGCAGGTAGGTTCCGCCGGGAGTCTCGGCAACCACCTTGAGACTGTCGATGGTCCTGAATGAGACCTCGTCGCTCTGATAGATCTCGCCTTCGATGACCACCGGCGTCGTCTTCGGCCCGTCTGCTCCTGCACCCCACAAGGCGAGGGCAAAGAGCGTGAGCATGACGGCTCTCATCGCTCCTCCCCGGGGCTTTCGCCTCTCTCACGGGAACCACTGACTCCCAAGCCGCATCTTCCCCAGCCCAAGGCTACGCACTGCAAGTTGCGCACCGGCCGGCGATCTGAGTCTAGGAGAGGTCGGCTTGGGCTGCCAGCGCCGTTCCATGTCTTTGGACAAGTGCGGTTGGCCAATCCACGCTTCAGGTGCTCTCGGCAGCTCCTCGTGCGGCCAAGGGACGGGAGACGGGACGTGTCGCATCCATGAGACAAGTAGGCCTCAATCGTCTCATCGGTCACCCTTCGGTTGGCGGGTGATGGACTCAATCGCTTCAGGTGAGAGGAGACTGACTGAGTCCTGGACTGTCTTAAGGAATGCGATCTCTCGGAGCACCTTGCTGATGGCAGGACCTCGGAAGATTTGGACTCCGGGCTCCTTCGTACCCCTGCTCCAGAGTACAAGCAGCGCTCCTTCGTCCATGGCCGAGCAGAGGTCTGCAATGTCCCTCTCCAGGGCCCTGTTGATGGTCTCCCGCGTGGCAGCTCCCGTGCCGGTTCCGAGCGTCCGTTCAGGAGTCCATATGATTCCTCCGAGCGGGCCATTCCTCCAGAAGATCTCATAAGCATGCGCGTGGTCGTAGGGAACCACCCGCTCGAGCTCATCATGCTCATCGACGACCTTCTGGACAGCAGCCTTCTCCGCTTCCCAATTCGTAGAAGAGTCGACCGCGGCAACCAGCAGGTCATAGATGCGTTGACGCCTCACCGCCGCCTCGCTAGCGGGAGGCACGGGCGCATCTGGATCAGGAAGTTCCCAGAGCACCAATGTACCCCCGGGCGTTTCAGCAACCATCTTGAGGCTGTCGACCACCCGGAGATGGACATCATGGACATCGAAGAGCTTCCCCTCGATCACCACCTTGTTCGGCGGCGTCGAGACCTCTGCTTGCGCTCCAATGGCGCAAAGGAGCAGGACGATGAAGACTCTGGTTTTCGTGTTGACCTCCGAAAGGGCCGGGGCAAGGCCGAACTCCGCAAGCGCCTGCGACCCGATCCCGAAAGTGGAAGGCTACCTGCGCAGCGTCATCTGTGGACACTACAGCTGCTACGGAGTGCCACGCAACGGGCATGCGCTGCGCCTGTTTCGGCATGCGGTGACTTGGCTGTGGCGGCGCACCCTGCGCCGGTGGAGCCAGAAACACCGGCGGGCACGCCATCTGAGGCGCCGCTTCGAGCGATGGGTTGACCGTTTCATCCGCCGTGAACGGACCCATCTCCTCTAGGGGCCGCCTACAGCTTCGGGTGAGACCCCACCGGCCCCCATTACGATAGGCACATATACTCGGGCGCAAGTGCTAGTACCTTTGCAGGACGATCAAGAAGGGTCCTGAGTGCTCTGGAGGATCGTGATCGACGCGCATTGCGCCTGATGCCCACGGATCGCGATCCACTTCGCTCGAAGAATGAGGCATGCGCTACTGTGGGAGCCGGGACCGGAAGGCTTCCCGGCGGGGCGTAAGCGAGGCGTGAACGCCCCGGCTTTCAGGAGCTACATCGGTACAACACGCCGAGCGTACGAGGCGCGCGCCCCCTGTGCGAACTGTCTTGAGCGCGCGCCATCCCCGCGGAAGCCTTCCGGTCCCGGCGACCATCCTCAACGAACGCTGCCACATGCTCCGAGTCTTGGGAAAAGCGGGTCCACTGCGCATGGAGCGCGCAGCGTGGCGGTCAGCGCGAGGCCGCGTCGGTGTGGAGCGCGTAGCCCACGCCCGCGACGGTGACGAGATGGTCCGGCTGCGAGGGATCGCGCTCGATCTTCTGGCGCAGGCGGTGCACGAGCTGCTTCAAGAGCTGGCGGTCGCCCATGCCGCGATAGCCCCACACATGGCTCGTCAAGCGCTCGACGGGCAGCGGATGCCCCTGGTGCGCGAGCAGCACCTGCATCAGGCGGAACTCGAGCCGCGTCAAGCGGACCGGCGGCTCTCCGCGCACGGCGAGCCCCTGACTCTCCGGATCGAGCACGAAGACGCCTGCGACCATGGGCGCGGGCTTCTCCACTCCCGCGCGCCGCAGCAGGGCGCGCACGCGGGCGAGGAGCGTGCGCGGGCTGAAGGGCTTGGTGAGATAGTCGTCGGCCCCTTGATCGAGCGCGCGCACCTGGTCCTCTTCGCTCGATCGCACGGTCAGCATCATCACCGGGACACGGCTTCCGCGCTCGCGAATCCCTTTCAGGACTTCGAGCCCGTTCATGCGCGGCAAGTTGTAATCGAGGAGGACGAAGTCGGGCCGCTCGCGTTCGAAGGCGGCGAGCGCGCTCGGCCCATCGGAGGATTCGAGCACGAGGTAGCCCGCCTGCTTGAGCGCGTAGGAAATCAGCCCGAGCAACTCCATGTCATCGTCGACGACGAGGATCTTCATGCGCGCGTCGCTCCCTCACTCGACGGCCCCTCGCGCGGCAGGATCACATGCATGCGCGTCCCGTTGGCGAGGCTCTCGGCGGTCACGCGGCCACCATGGCGTTCGACGATCGAGCGCACGATGAAGAGCCCCAGGCCCATGCCGCTCGCCTCCGGCTCTTCCTCGCCCGAGCGCACGAAGCGCTGGAAGATCTCTTCGCCCATGCCCGGCGGAAGGCCGGGGCCCTCGTCCCCCACCCAGATCTCGATCTCGCGCTCGGACACCGAGCCCTGCACGGTGATCGTGCTTCCCGAGGGCGCGAATTTGTTCGCGTTCGCGAGCAGATTCACGAAGACCTGCGTGAGCCGCGGCCCATCCCCGATGACGGTGGGCAGCGGATAGGGCAGATGCACCTGGAGTTTCTGATCGCGCTGCTCGATCAGCGGGGCGATCAGCTCGACCGCCTCCTCCATCACTTCGTCGAGCGCGACTGTCTGGCGGCGCAGCGATTCCTCGCCCGCCTCGATGCGCGTGCTCTCGAGAAGATTGTCGACGAGACGCGTCAGACGCAGCGTTCCGCGCTGCACCGAGCAGATCAATTCACGCAGGTCGGCGGGCGGGAGATCGTCGAGGCGATCGAGGAGCAGCTCCAGCGAAGCGAGCTGGGCCGACAGCGGGGTGCGGAATTCGTGCGAGATGTTCGCAAGCACCGCATCGCGCAAGCGTCGCGAGGTCTCGAGCTCGGTCTCGTCGCGAATCACCTGGAACTGCAGCGCGCCATCCTCTTTCGACGAGCCCGAGGGCGAGCTGGTCACGATCACCGTGCGCCGCCGTCCATTGGGAAGCAGCAGCTCTTCGGTCGCGCGCGCGCTACCGCGAAAGCGCGCGTGGAGAATCGGGCAGCTCTCTTCGCACGGGCGCACGCCGCCGGGACCTTGCGGACAGAGCACATCGCCGCAGAACTTTCCGATCGCCTCTTCCGGCTCGATGCCGAGGAGCTTCGCCGCCTGGGGATTGATGTAGCGGATGCGCCGCGCGCGCCCCACGCCGAAGACGCCTTCGACGATTCCGGCAAGCACCGCTTCGGCCTCGGCCTGGCGGCGGGTGAGCTTCGCGGTGTGCGCGAGCAGCCGCTCGCGCATGCCTTCCAGCGCTTCCACCAAGGGCTCGATCTCGCTCGCTTCATCCGCCTGCACCGGCGAGACGAGATCTCCCGCGCCGATGCGCGTCGCCGCGGCGGTGAGCTGCTCCACGGGACGCGCAATCCGCCGCCCGAGTCCGATGCCCGCCAAGGCCGCGAGAATCGCGGCTCCCAAAGCGAGGGCGAAGAGCGTTCCGCCGATTCGCGTCAGCGAGGGAGCGGCCATCGCGGCGGGAAGACGCGCTTCGACCACGCCCGCGACGCGCCCCATCGGTTCGGTCAACGGCGCGATGCCGAGGTAGGCATCGAGCGCGGGCACCTTGGCCGATTCCTCGTGCGCCGATTCCAGCACGCGCATGCCCAACCGGCCGCCCGGACGCGCGACGCCGCGCTCCACGATCGCGCGCGGCAGCACGCTGATGCGCATGCCCGTCTGCTCGCCGGCCGCGCGCAAATAGGCCGCATCGATCTCGACCGCCACGCGCACTCTCGCGCCGGGCACTCCCAACACCGGAACGGACGCGCCCAGCAGGAGCGGGGCGCGCCCATTCGTATTCGCATCCGCGCTCACGCCTGCGCCGGCGTTGGCGCCCGCGCTGCCGGCGCCGTTCGGGCTCCCGCCTTGCAGGAACCAGGCGCCCACGGGGCTTCCCGGCATTTCGGCGCCCCACGCATCGGGCCATCCGCACTCGGCCAGCTTCTGGCCGTCGCGAAAGAGGGCGCAACCGCTCATCGCTTCCCGCTGGCAGAAGCGTTCGAGAAACGCGTTCAGCCCTTCCCGATCGCCGGCGCGCAACAAGTCGGAAAGCGTGGGGCGTTCGGCCAGCAGGAGCGCGGAAGAGACCAACCGGTCGCCGTGCGCCACGATCGCGCGACCGGCCATCGCGCTCGCCTCGCGCACGCGCGCGAGGGCCTGATCTTCGGCGTGATGGCGCAGCAACGCGACGGCCGCCGTTCCCACGATGGCGGTCGCGATCAGGACCGCGGCCACATTCCAGGCCGCGAGCCGCGTGCTCAAATTCCTCCGCGCCATGCCTCTCCGATTCACACTCCCTGGCCGTGAGCAGTGAGTATACCCCTGCCCCGAAAGCGGGCAATCGGGTCGTCGCCCCGCGGGCCCGGAAACCGGCGACTCATGGGTAAGCCCCGCGACAGCCGGCCGGTTCCCGCCGGCGCGCGCCCGCGCGGGCGGAACTTATCGTCCCTGCTCTCCGCGCGAGACCTTCCATTCGATCGCGCCCTTCAGGACCAGCGTGACCAAGGCGAGCAAGGTGAGCAGCGAAGCGACCGCGAAGGCGGCCGAGAACTGGTATTCGTTGTAGAGCATCTCGACATGCAGCGGCACGGTGGTCGTCAATCCGCGAATGTGGCCGGAGACCACCGAGACCGCGCCGAATTCCCCCACCGAACGGGCCGTGCACAGGATCACGCCGTAGAACAAGCCCCAGCGGATCTTCGGCAGGCTCACGCGCAGGAAGGTCTGGAAACCGGTCGCCCCGAGCGTGACCGCCGCCTCCTCCTCCTCGATGCCCTGCGAACGCATGAGCGGAATCAGCTCGCGCGCGACGAGCGGCGAGACGACGAAGGCGGTCGCAAGCACGATGCCCGGAAGCGCGAAGATGATCTTGATCCCGTGCTCCTGAAGCCACGGCCCGATCCAACCCTGCGCGCCGAAGAGCAGCACGAAGAGCAGGCCCGAGATGACCGGCGAGACGCTGAAGGGCAAGTCGATCATCGTGACGAGAACATTCTTTCCGCGAAAATCGAACTTCGCCACCGCCCATGCGGCGGCCAGCCCGAAGAGCACCGTGAGGGGCACGGTGATGAGCGCGGTGATCAGCGTCAAGCGAATGGCCGCGAGAGCGTAGGGTTCGGAGATCGCGGCCAGATACACGCGCCAGCCCGTTTGAAAGGCCTTGAAGAAGACGAGCATCAACGGCAGGAAGAGGAAGAGACCCAGGAACAGCAGCGCGATCGCGATCAGCGCCCAGCGGATCGGACGCGCCTCGGTGAGGCACTCGGGCCGCGCGGCGGCCGCCTTCGCCGCGCGCCGGCTCGCGATGCGCACCATCAGGCCTGTCGCTCCTCCCGCCATCGCTCGCCTGCGCTCCTCTTCCGCTCGCCGATTCTCGAGCTAGGCTGCGCGCGCCCGCACGCCCGCGCGCAGGGTCAGCATGTTGATCACGAACAGGAGGAGGAACGAAGCCAGCAGGAAGACCAGCGCGATGCCGGTCGCCCCGACGACATCGTATTCCTCGAGCTTGATCATGATGAGCAGCGGCGAGATCTCCGAGCGCATCGGCATGTTGCCCGCGATGAAGATCACCGAGCCGTACTCGCCCAGCCCGCGCGCGAAGGCGAGAGTGAATCCCGTCGCCACCGCGGGCAGGATCTCGGGCAGCACCAAGTTCGTGAATGTCGAGAGCCGTCCCGCTCCCATGCTCGCCGCGGCTTCTTCAATGGAAGGCGGCAGTTCGCGCAGGACCGGTTGCACGGTGCGCACGACGAAGGGCAAGCCGACGAAGGTGAGCGCCATCACGACTCCGAGCGGAGTGTAGGAAACCGTGATGCCCAACGGTTCGAGCAGGCTTCCCGCCCAGCCGTTGCCCGCGTAGATGGTCGTGAGCGCGATGCCCGCCACCGCGGTGGGCAGCGCGAAGGGCAAGTCGACCAGCCCGTCGATCAGACGCTTGCCCGGAAATTCGTAGCGCTCGAGCACCCAGGCGAGCAGCAGTCCGAAGACCGCGTTCACCACCGCGCCCAGGAACGCGGCCGTGAAGCTCAAGCGAAACGCGGCCAGCGTGCGCGGCGAGAGCACCGCGCGCACGAAGTGCTCCGGCGTGATCGTGGCCGCTTTCAGGACGAGCGCCGCGAGCGGGATGAGGACCAGCAACCCCATGTACGCCAGGGTGAAACCCATCGCCAGGCGAAAGCCCGGCAGCACTCCCCGTTCGCGCTTGGCCATCGCGTGCCCGCCCTACTTCGCCTGATAGATCTGATCGAAGATTCCGCCGTCGGAGAAGTGGATCTCCTGCGACTTGGCCCAGCCGCCGAATTCCTCGTCGATCGTGATCATCTTCATCTCGGGGAACTGCTCGCGGTACTTCGCGAGCACATCCGCCCGCTGCGGCCGGTAGAAGTGCCGCGCGGCGATCTCCTGGCCCACGGGAGAATAGAGGTACTCGAGATACGCGGTCGCGATCGGGCGCGTCTTCTTGCGATCGACGACCTTGTCGACGACGGCGACGGGCGGCTCGGCCACGATCGAGAGCGAGGGGATCACGATCTCGAATTCGCCCGGGCGCATGTGCCGCGTGACCAGCAGCGCTTCGTTCTCCCACGCCAGCAGCACATCTCCGATGCCGCGCTCGACGAAGGTGACCGTCGAGCCGCGCGCGCCGGTGTCGAGCACCGGCACATTGCGGAAGATGCGGGCGACCAGATCGAGCGCCTTCTCCGGCGTGCCGTCGGGCTGATGCAGCGCGTAGGCCCAGGCGGCGAGGTAATTCCAGCGCGCGCCCCCCGAGGTCTTCGGATTCGGGGTGATCACGCCGACGCCTTCGCGGCCGAGATCGTTCCAGTCGCGGATGTTCTTGGGATTGCCCTTGCGCACGAGGAAGACGATCGTCGAGGTGTAGGGCGAGCTGTTGTGCGGCAGCCGCTTCTGCCAATCCTCCGCGATGAACCCGCGCTCGGCGATGATGTCGATGTCGTAGGCGAGCGCGAGGGTGACCACATCGGCCTCGAGGCCGTCGATCACCGAGCGCGCCTGCTTGCCCGATCCCCCGTGGCTCTGCTGGACCTCGACCGCCTGGCCGGTGCTGTCCTGCCAGTGCTTGACGAAGGCGGCGTCGAAATCCTGATACAGCTCGCGGGTGGGATCGTAGGAAACATTCAGCAACTGCGGCGCCGCCGCGTGGCTCGTCATTCCCGACAGCAAGATGGCGAGCGCGACCGCCGCGGCGATCGTGACGCGCGTCATGGCGCCCTGGCTCGCTCTTGCTCTCCGAGCCTGGCCTTGGCCCTTTCTCGCACACTCGAATCGAGTCATCGGTCACTCACTCCTTTCCAGCGTTGTCCGGTTCGGAACGCGCGTCGCCGGCAAGCGGCGCTTCCGCATGCGAGGCGCGCGGCGAGGAAAGCGCGCCGGTCGCGCCGGCGTCCTCGTCCAGCACGCCCACATCCGCGCGCACGATCAGCAGCGGGAGATCGCTGCGCTCGCCCATCAGCCCGCCCACCACATTGCCCAGGGAGACATGCCCGTCTTCGTCGGGCAGCGCCGCTCCCATCACCACCATGTCGTGGCCGCCCGATTGGATCTCCGCGCGGATCTGCTCGAGCGGACGCCCTTGCCTGAGAATCGTGCGCCCGGGCACGCCGAGCACGCTCAGGGTGCGCGCGGCCGCCGCCAGGAAGCGCTCGCCCTTGCGATAGGCTTCCTGCGCCTCGCCCACCACCGAGAGCACCGTGGCGGTCGCGCCGAAGTGGCGGACCAATCGTCCGGCAAAGAGCACATCGTGCTTGCCCGCCTCGCCCGCGGTCGCGCAGATGAGCACGCGCTGGGGAACGCTCTTCACCGGCGGGATCAAGAGCAGCGGCTGCTCCTGGTTCTCGAGAATGGCTTTCGCGATCTCGACGGCATTCTCCGCCGGCCATGGATGGATCACGAGATCGCAAGGGCTGCGACGAATCTCGCGCCCCAGCAACTCGGCCAGCGGCCCGCGCACCGCACGCAGCTCGAGCGCGGCCGGCCCGCTTCCAATCCGCTCGCGCATCGCTTCCAGATGCGCGGTCATCTCGGCCTCGTCGCGCGTCATGCCCGCCACCACCACGCGCGCGTGCGCCAGGCGCGCGATGCGGCCGCCGATCTCGATCGCGCTCGCCGCGCGCGGCGAGCCGTCGGTGATCATGAGGAAGCTCAAGCCCGGATGCAGCAGCGCGTGGATGCGGCGAATGCCCACCCAGGTCTCGTCACCCGCTTTCAGCGGAAACTGGCGGGCCTGATGCTGCGAGCGGATCGCCTCCACGAAAATGTGATCGGAACCGAAGGCGACCGGCGGAGAGATCGTGCGCACGCCGGCCAGCGGCGCGAGGCGCAAGCGGATTTTCTCGATCGATCCGGAGAAGCCCGCTTCGTCCACCGTCGCCCGCCCGAGCAGCGGCCAGCGCATCGCGGACTTCGTGTCCTTGATGGCGACATCCTCGGGGCGGAAGAGCACCTGCACGCGGCGCTCGCCTCCACTGGCGGTGATGTGGCTGTCGAGCGGGATCTCGACGGGCCCGAGGCACACGCTGTCGGCCGTGCACGCGCCCACCATCAGGTTCGCTTTGCCCAGAAAGGTGGCGACGAATTCGGTCTGCGGCCGCATGTAGAGCTCCGTCGGCGGACCGACTTCGAGCAATCGGCCGAAGTTCATCACGCCGATGCGATCGGCGAGCTCGAAGGCCTCCTCCTGGTCGTGAGTGACGAAGATCGTGGTGACGCCGAGCTCGCTTTGGATGCGGCGCAGAAAGCGGCGCAACTCGCCGCGGATCTTCGCGTCCAGCGCGCCGAAGGGCTCATCGAGGAGCAGCACGGCGGGCTTGTGCGCGAGCGCGCGGGCCAGCGCCACGCGCTGCTGCTGGCCGCCCGAGAGCTGATGCGGCAGGCGCCGCTCGAGACCGACGAGACCGACGAGCTCGAGCAGCTCGTCGCGCCTCCGCCGGCGCTCGAGGGGATCGAGCTTGCGAAGCTTCATCGCGAACTCGATGTTCGCGGCCACGGTCATGTGGCGGAAGAGCGCGTAGTGCTGGAAGACGAAGCCGACATCGCGCCGCTGGGGCGGCACCCGGGTGACATCGCGGCCGTGCAGCGAGACGCGCCCCGCATCGGTGGCGAGCAGCCCGGCGATCATGCGCAGCACGGTGCTCTTCCCGCTGCCGCTCGGGCCGAGCAGGACGAAGAGCTCGCCGTCGCGCACTTCGAGCGAGACATCGTTGACCACATGGTGGTCGTCGAAGCTCTTCATCAGATGTTCGAGAAGAATCGACATGCGCATGCCCCACGCAGCAGCGAACGGCAACCCCTGCCTTCGTCGGCGCCTGATGTTGGGATTATCGGCTTCGCGGGTGACGATGTCGGTCGAAAGGCGGTGACATTCGGGGGCCCGTCTGGAACCGCGCGAACCGGGATCCGGGGTGGCTTGAAACGCTCAGGCATTCTGGCGGCAAAGGCTGTCAGGACACTTGAAGGACAGGACGCAATTATCAAAACCAGAACGGCTTATCGATCAAGCCCCGGTGCCGCCGTCCGCTCGTAGACGGCGTATGGGCGCGCCTCCAGCACCGCGCGATAGCGCTGGGCGAAGGGGCCGTCCGGCCTGCTCTCGGCAAAGCGGCGGGCCTTGGCGGCGCGCAAGGCCATCGAGCCCGGGTTCCAGCGCGCGACGATCTCGTCGACGACCTCACCCTCTTCCCGTCCCCGTCGCAGGGTCAGGATCTCGGGCGTGACGATTCCCGCCAGATCGAGGATGGGCCGGTCGGCCAGATAGCCGATGTATCCGATCTCTTCGACGAGAATCACCTCCCCCGCCGGACGCGCGGCGATGCATTCGCCGGTGCGTTCGTACCCGTCGCGCATGATCCGGTAATACGGAAGCCGCAAGCGAACCCAACCCGAGATCGAAAGAGCGAGCACGAGAGCGCCCACGCCCGCTGCGATGACTGGGAAGGCGGCGCCGCGTTCGCGACGGCTCGCAGGCGCGCTCGCGGACGCGCTCGCGGACGCGCTCGGGGACGCGCTCGCGATCTCGCGCGCGCGCACCGTTCGCATCTTTTCGAGCACCCGCGCGACTCCGTGGGAAGCGACGATCGCGAAGGCGAGCCCGGGAGGAATCGCGTACCAGCTCGGCCACAGCGCGCCCCTGCCCACCAGGAAGAAGAGCACGATCAGCGCGAAGAAGGCCGCCCACACGAAGGCCATCCTGCGCTTGCGCGCCAGATCGATTGCGCCGATCACCGCGAGCGCGAGCACGAGCGCGAGCAGCGGCAGCGCATACGCGTCGGCCAGCGAGCCCGGCCCGCGGTTCGAGACGAAGGTGAACGCTTTCAGGATGTCGACCAGACGCGCGAGGAGCGCGCCCGCATTCGTCGAACCGGCGCTCCATCCGCTCTTGGCGACCGCGTTGTGCGGGACGGGGGTTCCATAGTAGAGCGTCGCGAAGAGCCACCATGTTCCGGGGACGAGCGCGACCGGCCAGATCGAACGCAGTCGCGGGCGGACGCCGCGCATGAGTAGGACGAGCGCAAGCGCGGCGATCCACAAGACGCCTTCGGGCCGCACGAGAATGCTCGCGCCCAGAACGAGGGCCGCGCGCCCCAGGCGGCCGCGCAAGACGTCGAGATATCCGAGGAGCAGGGCCAGCACGAAGAGCGTCGTTTCCATTCCGCTGGTCGCGTTGTCCAGAAAAGGCAGGAAGAAGGCGAAGAGGATCAGGGGCGCCCACGCGAGAAGCGATTCCTTCACGGAAGTGACGCGCGCGAGGAGCCAGCAGACCGCGCCCGACAGCGCCGCATTCAACGCGCTCACGAAGTAGCCGGCATCCGCGGGCCGCGAGGAGAAGAAGCTCGCGAGCCGCCACAAGGTTCCCGTGACGAAGATCCAGATCGGCGGCGCGCCCAGCACTCGCTCACCCGGGTTGTAGACCGGCCCGTGCCCCAGCGCGAGATTGCGCCCGTAGCGCAGCGTGATGTAGGCGTCGTCGATGAGCGTACCGCGCGCCGCAATCATCAGCGCGAGTCGCACGGCCACCGCGGCCGCGACGATCGCGAACACCAGCGCCGGATCGCTTCCGGCGAGGCTGTTGCATCGGTCGCCGAGGCCCTGCGCGAGCTCTGCGCGGTTCGTCGCGCTCGTTCTTGGGGTTCGATGGCGCATGGGGGGCAGTATACCCGTTTGCCGTCCGGCGGTCCGAGGATTCGCAAGCCTCTTCATGGTGGCGAACTTTTCCGCGACGCCCTCCGTATTTCCGCCCATTGCCGGTCGAAGGGCTCTTGGACCTTGCCCGGCGCCATCGTATTCTCTTGCGACTCACGCTCCATATTCGGACGCTACGCGACTCGCTTCAGAAAGGAGCACGGACCATGCGTTGCGATTCGACGAGTCTCGCGCCTCTGCCGGCATTCTTCGGCCGCGCATTCGCAATTCTCTTGGTTCTCGCCTTGCTCGCCGCGACGATTCCCCCGGCCGGCGCGCAGACAGCCGGGCAGACGGCCGCGCAGACAGCCGCGCCGGCGGCCGGCGGCTTGGCCGGGCATTGGGAAGGCAACATCGAGCTGCCCGGCATGAAGCTCGCTTACGACATCGACTTCGCAGGCTCGACCGATGCGTGGACCGGCGACATCACGATCCCCGCGCAGGGGGCGAAGGACCTGCCCCTCGCAGATGTGCTCCTCTCCGGCGAGTCGGTCTCCTTCCGGATTGCGGGCATTCCCGGCGATCCGACCTTTCAAGGCACGCTCTCGCCCGACGGCGCCACGATCGCGGGCACGTTCACCCAGGGCGGCCAGAGCTTTCCCTTCACGCTCGCAAGCCAGGAGAGCCCGGTCGCCAGAGCGCGCGCGGCGCTCGCGGGCTTCGACGACGTCGTCGAGAAGGGACTCGCCGAGCTTCATGTGCCCGGCGTTGCGGTCGCGATCCTCGTCGACGGCGAGCCGGTGCTGATGAAAGGCTACGGCACGCGCGACCGCGAGCAAAACCTGCCGGTCACCGAGCGCACGCTCTTCGCGATCGGCTCGTCGACCAAGGCCTTCACCGCCTTCGTGCTCGGCACGCTCGTCGACGAAGGCCGCCTCGATTGGGACGCTCCGGTGCAGCAGTATCTTCCTGAACTGCGCCTGAAGGACAAGGAGATCGAGCGCAATTTGAGTGCGCGCGATCTCGTCACCCATCGCTGCGGGCTGCCGCGCCACGATCTCGTCTGGTACAACAACACCGAGCTCACTCGCGCCGAGATCGTGAGCCGCCTCGCCTACCTCGAGCCCAATCATCAGCTTCGCGAGACCTGGCAATACAACAATCTCGCCTTCCTCACGGCCGGCTATCTGGCCGAGAAGATCACCGGCAAGAGTTGGGAAGAGTGCGTGCGCGAGCGCATCTTCGCGCCTCTCGGAATGAGCGCCTCGGTGTTCTCGGTGGAAGAGATGCAGCAGGCCGGCGATTTCGCGCTGGGCTACGAGGAGCGCGAGGGAACGGTGCAGCGCATTCCCTTCCGCACGATCACGAACATGGGCCCGGCCGGCTCGATCAATTCCAACATCGAGGAAATGACCCGCTGGGTGGCCGTGCAGTTGCAGCACGGCGCGTGCCCAGAGACGCCGCTCATTCAAGCGACCACGCTCGCTGAGCTGCACACGCCGCAAATGGTGATCGCCACGCCGCCGAATCCCGAATTTCCGGAAATGTCGAGCATCTCCTATGCGATGGGCTGGTTCGTGCAGCCCTACCGGGGCCACTACCGGCTGCAGCATGGCGGCAACATCGACGGCTTCAGCGCCTATGTCTCCTTCCTGCCGCAGGACGACATCGGATTCGCGATCTTGAGCAACATGAACGGGACCCCACTGCCTCAAGTCATCGAGTACGCCGCCCTCGACCGGCTGCTCGGCGTGGAAGGGCGCGATTGGATCGCGGAAGTCGGGCAGAAGAAGAACCTCGGAGAGCAGGCGGAGGAAGTGGCGAAGAAGGCGGCGGTGCTCGAGCAGGTGAAGGGCACCAAGCCCTCGCGTCGCGTGGGCGATTACGCAGGCGAGTACGAGAATCCCGGCTATGGAACGCTGCGCATCGAATACGAGAACAAATCGCTGGCGATGGTCCTCAATCACATCCGCTGCCCTCTCGAGCACTGGCACTACGATGTCTTCAACGGCGCCAAAGGTGGAGACGATCCCACCTTCGAAGACACGAAGCTCCAGTTCTTGTCGGACATGGAAGGCGGAATCGAAGGTCTGCGGGTGATCCTGGAACCGAGCGTTTCCGAGATCGTCTTCACGCGCAAGCCGGACGCGCGTCTCTCGGACCCCGCTTTCCTGGCGGGGCTCGCGGGCGAGTATGTGCTCAGCGACGAAACTGTTCGCCTCGACCTGAAGGGCGACCGCCTCGTCCTGGTCGTGCCCGGCCAGAATCCCTACGACCTGGTGCCGAGCCGCGGCACGGATTTCAAGCTAAAGGGACTGACGGGATATACGGTCCGCTTCGTGTTGGGACCGACGAACGAGGTCGAGGAAGTGCGCTTCGTGCAACCGAACGGGGTCTTCACGGGAAAGCCCAAGCCCAGGAGCTGAGCCGCCCTGCTCGCGGGCGGCGCAGCACTTCGCGCTCTTGAGACCGTTCTCGGCGATGGGTTCGCGATCAGCGCGCCGCGACAAAGAGCGCGCTCAGTTCGTCGACGAGCGCATCCCTGCCCGCCAGCAAGGCGCGCGTCTCGTGAGTGACCGCGCCCCCTTCGAGATCGCGGACCACGCCGCCCGCTTCTTCGACGAGCGCCCAGCCCGCACCGATGTCCCACCACGAGAGCGGGTCTTCCTTGCCGGCCAGGAGCAGATCGGCCCGGCCCGCCGCGACATAGGCCATCTCGATCGACATCACCCCGAGCTTGCGCGTCTTCAGGCAGGCTCGATGCAGGGCGGGCAGGAACGAAGGGCGCGCGAGAAAGTCGTCGTCGCGCGTCATCTCCATGTGCACATTGGCCGCGGCCAGCGAGCTCGCGTCCGAGATCCGCAGGCGGGTTCCATTCCTCCAGGCCCCCGCGCCGGCGCGCGCCCGGAAGTGCTCGTCGTGCATGGGATCGTACACATGGCCGAGAACGGGGCGGCCCGCGGCGATCACCGCAATGGACACCGCGAACATCGGAATCCCGCGCACGAAGTTCATCGTTCCGTCGATCGGATCGATCCACCAAGTGAGATCAGAAGGCTGCGCGCTTCCCGCGTGGCGCCCGCTCTCTTCGCCGACGATCCCGTGTTCCGGCCAGCGCGCGCGGATCTGCTCGATCACTGAACGCTCGATGCGCGTGTCGATCTCGGTGACGACTTGCCCCGGGCTCTTCATCCACGCGGCGGGACGTCCGTCCGCCAGCGCATCACGCGCGAGCGCTCCCCACTTGGGCATCCACTCGGCCAGAAAATCATCCATCGCGGGCAGCAACGATGCGAGGCCGGAGGGAAGATCCCTCGCTGCAAGAGGAGGCTCGGAAGGACTCATGCGTCGCAAACTCCACACGCCGTCACGTGCATTCTTCCAGGCGGCTCCCGCCTTCCCTCAGAACTCATCCGCCATCCACGGCGTCGGCCCGGCGAAGATGGCATCCAGCGTCTCGAGCGCGCGCGCGCTGCCTTCCGCCAACGGCGTGAGCGCGGCCAGATCGCGAGCGCTCGAGAACCCGCTGTACAACGCGGCCAGTCCGCGCACATCGATGCGCACATCCTCCCGCGCCGTTCCTTGCCCCACCGCGCGTCCGCCCGCGCGCCCGCCGCGCAGCTTGCGCACGGCCGCGCGCCCCTCCTCCACTTCCAGGCGGAAGCGCCCGCGATTGTGCGCCAGAAAATCGTCGCGCACCGCCAGCGTGACCGCTCCGCGCGCGCGCGCCGCATATCCGCGCGCTTCCAGGGCGCGGGCGACATCGACGATTCTCAGCATCCAGGGGCTCTTCACTCGCACTTGATACGAGAAGGGCTCCAGCGGTCCGAGGATCGGGTCGGCCGGAGGACCGTGATAGACGCACGCTTCCACCTGCGTGCGGTGCGCGCCGAGAAAGGCGAGCAGGCGGTTCACGGCCGACGGGCTCGCCGCGAGCATCTCGCGGATCATGAGCGCGCCCTCGCGCAGCCGGGGCGCATACGAGATGCAGCCTTCCAGGCGCTCCCCGTTCCACAATCCATAGCGCGTCAGCGGCCCCCGAAAGGCGGCGAAGAAACGCTGCCATTCGGGCGCCGAACGATCGAGCGGACCATTGGCATCCCGCACCCGCTCCGCATACAAGGCGTGCACCTTGGGAAGCTCGCGCTCGTCGAGCTCGCGGATCTCGAGGGCCCGGTCGCGCACATCGAAGGTCCGCGGAAGGAGACGGATTTCGTAGCGCGCGCCGGCGATCTCGTAGCCGGCCTGTTCATACAAGGAAGCGAGCGCGGGATAGAGCGAGGAAAGCGCCACTCCCTTCTCGTGGATTTCTTCCAGAGCCCAGCGCATCAGGCGCGCCGCCAAGCCGCGCGAGCGCTGCGCCGGGTGAACGGCGACCGCCCCGATCGCGGTCATCGGCACGATGCGGCCCTGGAACCACTGCCCCATGGGACACAACAATGCTCCGCCCGCCACCCGGCGATCGTCGTGGACCAAGCGGATCATGCGCGATCCGGCCGCGCGAATCTTGACCTCGACCTCTTCCGCGCTCGCGTTGAAGGACGTGCCCATGATTTCCGCGTAGCGCGTGTACTGCCGGTCGCGTTCGGGAGGCCCGTACCTCCATGCCGTCGTCATCGTCGCTCCTTTCCAAATCCGGGGCGTCGGCGCCCGCATGGGAGTATCATCGGCCCGCTCCTGTGACAACGAAATACGGGAGGGTGTGCGCATGGGCAATGCGTTCGGCCATGGACTGCTTTGGTACGGCGTCTTTCTCTTTTCGGTCACCCTTCACGAGGCCTCCCACGCGAAGGCCGCGTTGTCGGGCGGAGACCCGACCGCCTACCGGGCCGGGCAGGTGACGCTCGATCCCATTCCCCACATTCGCCGCTCGCCGGTGGGGATGATCGTCCTGCCGATCCTCTCCGTGCTCCTCTTCGGCTTTCCCATGGGATTCGCGAGCGCGCCCTACGATCCCTACTGGGCCGATCGCTATCCTCGCCGGGCGGGATGGATGGCGCTCGCGGGCCCGTTCGCGAATTTCATTCTGCTGGTCATTGCCGGGCTGGGCATCCATCTCGGCATCGGGCTGGGAGGCTTTTCCAGGCCGGACAGCGCTGATTACCTGCATGTGATGGAGTCGGCCGCTTCCGGGCCCTGGCCCGCGCTCGGACTCATTTTGAGCATGCTCTTCTCGCTGAACCTGATCCTGCTCCTCTTCAATCTGCTTCCCGTTCCTCCGCTCGACGGCATGAGCGTCGCGACGCTCTTCTTGAAAGAGGATCTCGCGCGCAAAGTGCGCGCGGCAGCGTCATCGCCGGCGTTCGCCTGGCTCGGAATCCTGGTCGCGTGGCGGCTCTTCCCCCTTCTCTTCCGCCCGATCTTCGTCTTGGCGCTGAACACGCTCTACCCCGGGGCATCATTCGAATAAGAGGGAAGAATGAGCGGGGCTTGCCTGGCTGCTCGCGAAAAACGGCCAACGCCGAAACGGACGGTGGCCGGCAGTCATCGCCCGCCCCCGCCGCTCACGAGGAAGGTGTCATCGCTGAAATGGAATGCCGTGGCTCCCGCGCCCCCGTTCAGTTTCACCGTCCACGGAGAGGCGAGATCGTCCGTCACGCGGTACTCGAGCGTGCCGAGGCAATGGTAGAGGTCCAGGTCAGGGTAGTCTCCGACCGGGATCCCCACGCCCGCGCTCCCATCGATGAACGAGTTGCCTTCTTCGTACCGCCCCACGCATGGTTGCACTTCCTCTCGAATCAGCCTGGTGTTTCCTGCGCGTCATTCGTACTCAGGGTCTTCCGCCGTGGTTGCCAGACCCTTGGGATCGGGCGGCCCCTCAGCCGCATCGTGAGGCCGCCACGCCAACGCAGT
Organism: uncultured bacterium; assembly: GCA_964482205.1. Classification (GTDB taxonomy): domain Bacteria; phylum Eisenbacteria; class RBG-16-71-46; order CAIMUX01; family WJJG01; genus JAZDGX01. Next base: position 130,520 of record CAYZWI010000008.1, read on the forward strand.
GCAATTGAGATGAGAAGAGAAGAAAGATGTGCCGGGACCGGGACTCGAACCCGGACGGGCCATCAACGGCCCAGCGGATTTTAAGTCCGCTGCGTCTACCCATTCCGCCATCCCGGCAGAATCGAACGCGCGCAAATCGACAGGAATCCTACGCCACGACCGGGAGATGTCCAACGAGGGAATCATCTCCCCGAAGGCATCGCGCGAGCATTCCGGTTCGCACGGTTCCAGCGCGCCTGCGCCCCGGAACCATTCGCGGCATCGTCCGCTCAAGACTTGCCCAAGGCTGGGCCCGCACTGACGCAAGCGGGCCAGAGGCGCAATTGCGCAGCGACGCAGGGCCGGGGGTGCGAGACCGAGGAGCGGTCCACAGCGCATTCCGGCTCGTGGAAACCGGCCGCCTCGCCCCGGGGTGGATGTTTGATCTGGAATTGCAGCCCGGGTCCGGATACACTCTTCCGTTCCCGATTCCCGCCCCGGCTCGGAACCGAGTCTGGCCATTGCCCGGGCGGGACTCTCGGCCGACGGGGAGCTCTGAACAGCCTCTCCGCAGGCCGTTTCGCATCATCGAGAACCACCTGACACAGGGGTAGCGCGCATGCTGAATCAGGACCTTGCCCGCATGAAGTCGGCCCACCGCCGCGTGGCCGAATTCCCGTTCGAAGTCATCCCCATCGAGAAGGGGTACGCCGGGCGCGGAATTCGAATCGACCTCACCACGAACGAGATTCGCCTCTTCCCCGTCACGCAGCGGATGATGGACCTCTGGGTGGGCGGCAAGGGTCTCGACCTCTGGTTGATGTTCCAGGAAGTGACCGCCGCCACCCGCTGGGACAGCCCCGAGAATCCCATCTGCTTCTCGCCCGGGCCCCTCGCCGGAACCACTTCCTTTCCCGGCTCCGGCAAGACGCTGGTCACATCGCTCTCCCCCATGACCGGCTCGGTGATGGACTGCAATGTGGGAGGCTACTTCGGCCCGCTGCTGAAATTCTGCGGCTTCGACGCGCTCGTCTTGATCGGCAAGGCCCCTGAAGAAACGATCGTCACCATCGACGCGCCTTCGGGACGGATCACGATCGAGCGCGCCCCGCTCGAGAGCATCGACGCGCATCTGCTCTCCGAAGAGCTGACCGACATGTACGCCGAGGACGAGTACGACAAGAAGAACATCTCGGTGGTCAGCGCGGGACGCGGGGCGCAGCACACCCGCATGGGCGTCTTGAACTTCTCCTTCTACGATTGGCGCAAGCGCTGCGCGCGCATCAAGCAGGCCGGGCGCGGAGGCATCGGGCGCGTCTTTCGCGACAAGAAGCTGAAGGCCCTCGTCATCCGCAACCACGATGTCAATCCCGCCTGGAGCGTCGCGGAGAGTCCGGTCGCAGCCTGCGTACGGCCGCGTTCCGCGTCGGAGATCAAGGACGCGGCCGGGCGCGAGGCCATTCGCGCCGCGATCGCCAAGTGGAACGAGGATCCGCTTCACGCGCTCGACATGCTGAACGACATCCAGGCGCGCTTCGGCCACATCCCGCGCACCGCGATCGACGAGATCACGCGCGCGACGACTGTGCCGGCCGCCTATCTCTACCACGCGGCCAGCTTCGTCGACGGCCTTGCCCTCGAAGCGCCCGCGGAGATGTCGGTGCAGGTCTGCACCGGAATCGCGTGCGCGGCGCTGGGAGCCGATCGCATCGTGAAAGCCTTCGAGGACGCGCTGGGAGTGAAAGCGGGAAAGCTCACGGCGGACTCGCGCGTGCGGCTGATGGCCGGCTCTTCCTGCGGCTGCGAGAAGGCACCCGCGGGCGGGCCTTGCCTGGGCGCGTGCGCGGCGGCTCCCCTGGCCCGCATCGGCGATACCTGGTACGGCCATGTTCGGCCGGGTGATGTGGCCGCTTTGCTCGATCGCCACCTGCCCGGGTCGTCAGGCGCTTCGCCGGTGAAGCCCGCTTCCGATGCGGCCCGTGCGAAGGGCGGCGATGGCCGCCCGCTGTCCGCGCGGCCGCTGAGCGCCGAAGATCTCTCCCTGATCCTGGCCGAGAGCGCCGCGCGTCAGGCGCGGGCGCGCGCCCTGCTCACGATCTGCACCGGCCGCCGCTCTGCTGCGGCGACGAAGGCGAGTGTCGACGAGGCGGCGGCGAGCGCGAAGCCGGCGAGCTCCGGCTCTGGGAGCGCGCCGAAGGCGACGACCATCGTCGCTGGTTGCGTCGAGCGCCCTGGCGAGGTCGCGATCGAAAAGGACGCGACGGTGCGCGCGATCCTCGACCGCGCGGGAGGAGTGCGGCCGGGCGCCTCCTTGCGAGCCGTTCAGGCGGGGGGACCTTCGGGCGCATACCTTGGCGCGGAGACGATCGACGCGCCGATGCGCTCCGCTTTCCAAACCCCTCCCCCGGGCGCGGCCACGGGACCCGACCGCGTGATCGCGATCGATGATTCCGTCTGTCCGACCGGTCTTCTTCGGGCGCATGCCGCGCAGTTGCTCGCGCAATCGTGCGGCAAGTGCACGCCGTGCCGTGAGGGATTGCATCAGATCTCGCTCGCCCTCGCCCGCCTCGAGCGCGGCGCGGGCAAGCGCGAGGATCTGGAGGTCATCGCAGAGATGTGCGCGGCCATGGAAACGGCCAGCGCTTGCGCCTTCGGCGTGTGGGCGGCCCAGCCCATGCGCACGGGGCTCTCGGTGTTTGCGCGCGAGCTCGAGGAGCACGCGGCCGGCCGCACCTGCCCGGCGAAGCGGCCCGAAGCGTGATGCGGTGGCGGCGCGAAGTGCCGCCCGAAGCATGATGGGGCTTGAAGCGTGATAGGAGTTGAGGCGCTGCCCGTCCGGAGAGCGGCGGTTCGGTTGTGAGGAGGTTACGCGTGGCGCAGAAGATCACGATCATGGTGAATGGCGAGAAGCGCGAATGCGCGGGCGACGCGCGGCTTCTCGATGTTCTGCAGGAAGCGGGCATCCAGGTTCCGACGCTCTGCCATCATCGGGACCTCGCCCCTAACGGCAGTTGCCGGCTGTGCGCGGTCGAAGTGGAAGCGCAGGGCAAGAAGCGGCTCGTGCCTTCCTGCACTTATCGCGTGCGCGACGGCCTGGTCGTCTCCACCGAGGCGAAAGCCGTGCGTCGTCATCGCCGCACGCTGGCGGGCATGCTGCTCGGCCGCTGGCCGAACGTTCCCGTGATCCAGGAGATCGCGCGCATGTGCGGCGTCACGGACGCGAGCCGGTACGCGGGCCCGCTCACCGATCCCAATCCCCGCGCCTGCGTGCTCTGCACCCGTTGCGCGCGCGCCTGCGAGGAATTCGTCCAGGAGCGCATCCTCGACTTCGCCGGCCGCGGGATTCGGCGCCACTTGACCATGCCCTACGGCGATGTCGACCGGCACTGCATCGGCTGCACTTCGTGCGCCTACCTCTGCCCGACCGGCGCGATCCAGATCGTCGACGACCGCAATCATCCGCACGACCCGACGATGATCCGCGATCACGGCATGCTCGTGAATGCGGAGATGGCCCGCCTCGATCCGAATCAGTGCCGCATGCGGCAGGTCGGGACGGCCAACATCATCGATGTGATGGACCAGTACGACCTCCTGCCGGTGCACAACTACAAGTACGGTTCGCATCCGGACGCCAAAAAGATTTACAGCGCCGTCTTCCGCGACAAGTACCTGACCCAGGGCGAGGATGACGGTTGCTGGCACGGCTGCTCGATGGCCTGCGCCAAGGCGGCCGAGGAATTCGAGCTGAAGACCGGGCCGTACAAGGGCCAGAAGGTGCTGGTCGACGGCCCCGAGTACGAGAACGCGGGCGGCTGCGCGAACATGGGCTGCTTCGATCCGCAGTTCGTGCTCGAGTGGAACTTCTATTGCGACACCTACGGCGTCGACACGATCTCCTTCTCCACCTGCATGGCGTTCGTGATGGAATGCTACGAGAACGGGATCATCACGAAGGAGCACACCGGGGGAAAGGAGCTGCCCTTCGGGGCCACCCTGGCCACCCTCGAGTGCCTGCACGAAATGGCGCGCGGCGAGGGCTTCGGCGTGGATGTGGGCCAGGGCATCCGCTGGCTGAAGGAGAAGTGGGTTCGCGAGTACGGCGCCGATCCGCAGTTCGTGCAGGACATCGGCATGGAAGTGAAGGGCCTCGAAGTCTCCGAATATGTGCCCAAGGAATCGCTCGCCCAGCAGGCGGGCTACGCGATGGCGGTCAAGGGCCCGCAGCACGACGAGGCTTGGCTGATCTTCATGGACATGGTCAACAACCAGATCCCGACCTTCGAGGACAAGGCCGAGGCGCTCTACTACTTCCCGCTCTGGCGCACCTGGTTCGGGTTGATGGGCCTCTGCAAGCTTCTCTGGAACGATGTCGTGCCCCTCGACAACAAGAGCTATCCGCCCATGCAGGCGGCCAAGGTCCCGGGACATGTGCGCGGATACTTCAAGTTCTACGAAGGCATGACGGGCAAGCCGCTCGACGAGGAGATCATGCTCGCGCAGTCGGCGCGGGTGCACAATCTCCAGCGGATCATGTCCTACATGTTCGGCCGCGGCACGCGCGAGCACGATGTGCCCCCCTATCGGATGATGGGGCCGGTGACGCGCGAGGAGTACGAGTCGCGCGCCGAGCGCTACTACGACAAGCAGCTGCGCGAAGTGCTGGGCGTCGATCCGGCGGCATTGCCGACCGAGGAGAAGATGCGCCTGCTGCGCGCCCATCGCGAGGCCCAGTACCAGAAGGCGCTCGACACCGCCTACGCGCGGCGCGGCTGGACGAAGAACGGCGTCCCCACCGTCGCGCGCTTGAAGGAGCTCGGCATCGATCTGCCCGAGCTGGTTGCGATCGTGGAGAAGGAGCAGTAGGCGGCGGCGCTCGCCCGCGCGCCGAGGCGTCCCTCGCACTCGTCTGCGGCTGAGGCGCGCTGCGCGCCCGAGCCACAAGGGGAATTGTGGAACCGTCGCTCTTCGATCGCAATGTCCCGGGCATGACCGCTCGCCTGGCGAACGCGGTCGTCGGCGTGGCGGGCTGCGGAGGGATCGGCTCCAATGCGGCGGTCGCGCTCGCCCGCGCGGGCGTCGGCACGCTCGTGCTCGTCGATCACGACCGCGTGGCGCTGACCGACCTCAATCGCCAGTACTATTTCCAGGACGAGATCGGGCAGTGGAAAGTGGAAGCGCTCGCCGCGCGCTTGCGGGCGATCCATCCCGCCATCCGTCTGCTCACCCACATCGAGCGGCTCACGCCTGAGAATACGGCTGCGCTCTTCGCTTCCGCTCAGATCCTCATCGAAGCCTTCGACGCGGCCGAGAACAAGCGCTGGCTGATCGAGGCCTGGGCGAAGAGCCATCCCGATCGCCCGATCGTCTGCGCGAGCGGGATTGCGGGCTTCGGGCGCACCGAAGCGCTGCAAGTGCGCTCGGCCGGACGGGTGTATGTGTGCGGCGACGAGACCACCGACATGCGCGCGGGGCTATGCGCCCCGCGGGTCGCGATCGTCGCGAACATGCAGGCGAATGTGGCGATCGAGCTCCTCATGCGCGGGCCGGGCGCGCAAGCATCGTGAGGAAGGCAGACCCATGTTGACCGTGAACCAGCGTGACAAGGTCGAGTGGCGCGAGGGCATGACCGTGCAGGACCTGCTCGACGCGATGGGCTTCACCTATGCGCTGATCACGGTCACGGTGAACGGCGCCGTCGTGGATCACGACGACTACGCCGCCTTCCGCATTCCCGATGGAGCGGAAGTGGGCGTCTTCCACCTGGCCCACGGCGGTTGACTCGACCTTCCGGCGCCTCTCAGATGGGCGCCGTCTGCTCGGCGAGCCAGGCGCTCACTTCGGGAGCGAGACGCGGGCTCAGTTCCTTCATCACGCGCGCGTGGTATTCGTTCAACCAGTCGCGTTCCTCGTTCGAGAGCAACGCGGGCTCGATCAGCTTCCGGTCGATCGGGCAGAGGGTGAGCGCTTCGAGCGCGCACCACTCCTGTTCCTTGGTCGAGCGTTTCTTGTCCTTCACGACGATCACGAGGTTCTCGGTCCGGAACCCGTACTTGCCGGTGGAATAGCAGCCCGGCTCCAGCGAGATGAAGTTGCCCGGCTCCAGCGGCGCGAGCGCGCGCGGCGAGAACCCGACCGGCCCTTCGTGCACCGAGAGGTACTGGCCCACTCCGTGTCCGGTGCCGTGCCCGTACTCGACGCCTCCCTCCCACAACGCCTGGCGGGCGAGGATCTCGAGGCGAATGCCCGTCATGTTGCGGGGAAAGGGCGTGCGCGCGAGATTGATGTGCCCCTTCAGCACGCGCGTGAAGAGCTCCTTCTCCCGCGCGCTCGGCTCGCCGATCGTGATCGTGCGGGTGATGTCGGTGGTGCCGTCCAGATACTGCCCGCCCGAGTCGATGAGCAGGATCCCGCGCTTCCCCACCTTCGCATTCTCGCCGGTCACGGGGCTGTAGTGCACTACGGCGCCATTCGCGCCGAAGCCGACGATCGTGTCGAAGGAAGGCCCGCGATGCATCGCTTCCTCGGCGCGAAACGCGTCGCACTTCTCGGCCACATCGAGCTCGCGCAGGGTGCGCTCCTTCAGCGTGTTCTCGAGCCAGTGCAGGAAGTGCACCATCGCCACGCCGTCGCGCCGGTGCGCGTTTCGCAGCCCGCGGATCTGGGTCTCGTTCTTGACCGCCTTCATCTTCTGGATGGGGCTCGGCGCGCGCCGGATCGTCGCGCCCTTCAACCGCTCGACCACCCAGCGGTTCGTGGCGCCCGCATCGATCATCACCCTGGCTTTGCGCTTCCCGAGGGCGCGGAACGCGTCGCCCGCTTCCTCGTACGAGCGCACCTTCACGAATCCTTTCAGCCACGCCTGCATCTTCGCGCCCACCTTGGTGGGGTCGAGGAAGAGCTCGGCGTTCTTGCGCCCCACGATCGCATACGCGATCACGACCGGATTGAACTCGACATCGGTGCCGCGGATGTTGAAGAGCCAGGCGATGGCGTCGAGCGCGGTCACGATGTGCGCATCCGCATCGGCCTTGATCAGCTCTTCGCGCACGCGCGCCAGCTTGGCCTCCGCCGTCTCTCCGGCGAAGCGGTCCGCGTGGCGGTCGATCGCGCCGCGCGGCATGGGCGGGCGATCGTCCCATAGCGGGTCGACCAGGTTGGGCGTGAAACGCAGGCGGATGCCGCGCTCGTCAAGCGTCTTCGTCAAGGCCGCGGCCCGCTCCTCCGAGATCACCTGCGGGTCGATCCCCACCGCTTGCCCGCGCTTCAGGCGCTTGATGAGGTAGTCGTCGATGGACGGCGTGTCGGGGAGCCCCAGCTTGAAGAGCTTGATCGTCTCGCCGTCCAACTGGCGTTCGGCTTGCAGGAAATAGCGCGAATCGGTCCACAGACCCGCTTCATTCGCGAAGACGGCCACATCGCCCGCGCTCCCGGTGAAGCCGCTCACCCACTGCCGGCGCTTCCAGCATTCGGGAACGTACTCGCTCAAGTGCGGATCGTTGGATGGAACGAGATAGGCGTGAAGGCCCTCTTTCTTCATCAGACGGCGGAGCGCGGCGATCTTCTCGCGAGTGGTCATACCGGAACCTCCCTCGACGGAACGAGACCCACAGGAAAGGGCATGCGGACACCGAAGATTCGCACAGGCAGCGGACGATTTGCAAGCGCGCGGAGCGGGGCGGCGCGTCGGCGCGGCCGCGAGGCAGCGGGAGGTTCCCTGCGAGCCCGGAAGATCCCGCTACCGATTCGTCGTCTGCTCGACCACCCGCAGGCCCACGCGCTCGATGCCCTCCGGCGACAAATCGCGCACGGTGAGCAGGACTTCGCCCAGGAGAAGGACATCACCCACTTTGATGCGCTCCTCGGGCAAGCGGGTTTCGAAGAGCTCGCGCAGGGTCATTTCAGGCGGCGCGTCCACGCGGACACCGTAGAACTCCTCCAACTGCGCGATGTGCATGTGCCCGGGCAGAAGAAATTCCCTGGACGGAAGGACGGTACCGCTGCCGAAGTTGATTCCGGAGAAAATGTGATCGACGATGCCCCGCACTTCGGGCCGCACGACGACGAAGGCATGATCGCCCGCTTCCAAGACGGTGCTTCCTCGCGGAGGAATCATTTCTCTTCCGCGCGCGATCATCGCCACCACGGCCCCTTCGGGCAGCGCCAAATCGCGGATCCGCCGGCCGCGCAGGCAGCAGTCGCTGGGGATCAGGTATTCGACGATGTCTCCTTTGACATCCTTCAGCGAAGTGATCTCGAGGCTGATCGCCGCGCCCGGCACGAGGGGCAACTGAAGCCCCATGCGTTTCGCCAGCCAGGGCAAGGTCCATCCTTGCGTGATTGCGGAAACGAGCACGACGAAGAAGACGACATCGAAGATCAGCCGTCCTTCGGGAATGCCGCTCAGCAGCGGGAAGATCGCGAGGATGATGGGCACGGCTCCCTTCAGTCCGCCCCACGCCACAAGCAGGATCTCGCGGGCGGAGAACCGAAAGGGCAGCAGGATCGGGAGGACGGCGACGGGTCGCGCGATGAAGACGAGGGCGGCGGCGACCGCGAGCCCCGCGGGCGCCGCATGCACGAGCCGGCTCGGGAAGGTGAGGAGCCCCAGCATCGTGAACATGACGATCTGCGCGAGCCAGGCGGTGCCGTCCATGAAGAGCAGGATCCCGCGGCGGAAGACCATCGGGCGATTTCCGACCACGATCCCGGCCACATACACGGAGAGAAATCCACTTCCGCCCAACACGGCCGCGACTCCGAAGGAGAGCAGTCCCACCGCCGCGATGGTGATCGGATAGAGCCCCGCTTCATCCAACTTCACGCGGTTGTTGATCTCGATCGCGAGATACCCGATGACGAGACCGACCGCCAGTCCCACGCCCATCTGCAGGACGAAGAGCCAGACGATTCCCAGGCCGGCATCGAGCCGGCCGAGAACGATCTCGATCAACGCGATCGTGAGGAAGACCGCCATCGGATCGTTCGACCCGCTCTCCACCTCCAAGGTCGCGTTCAAATGCGGAGGAAGCCGCGTGCCCCGGCTGCGCAGGACGGCGAACACCGCCGCGGCGTCCGTCGACCCGACGATGCTGCCGAGCAGAATCCCGTGCGAGAGAGGGATGCGCAGCAGCAGCGAGGCGGCCAGGCCGGTCGTGAGCGCGGTGATCACGACCCCCGCGGTGGCCAGGGTGAAGGCCGGCTTCCAAGCGGCCCTGATCGAGCTCGTCGAGGTGCGCAACCCGCCATCGAAGAGGATGAGCGCCAGCGCGAGAGTGCCGATTCCGCTGGCGAGACGATAGTTCTCGAAGTCCAGCCCCCACAGGCCTTCCGATCCCGCCAGCATGCCGATGCCGATCCAGATGACGAGGGACGGCAGGCCGACCCGCATCGTGATCCGGCTGGAGAGAATGGCCAGGAGCACGAGCACCGAGCCCAGGATGATGAGAGCGTTCAAGGAAACCATCGCCGTCTCCGCGGTGACCCACTCTTGCTCGAACGGGGCATGCTAACGGGAATGAGGAGAATGCACCAGAAGCGAGTGGGCCCGCTACCTGGGCAGACGGATCGCCTGCCCCGCGGAGAGAACCTGCATCCGCTCTTCCAAGGTGGTGAGATCCGCGGCCGTGCCCCGCTCTCGCCCCTGGGCGATGGCCTCGCGCATGGCGGCCTGCGCCTCCGGGAACCGGCCCGTCTCCGCGTACGCCAGCGCGAGCGCGGACGAGACCGCCCATGGCTCGCTCGTCTCCGCGCCTGCCAGACTCAAGGCCAGCTCGAGAGCCTCGCGACCATTGCGAACGCTTGCATCCGGCGCGGCGGACAATTCCTCGACCAGCAACAGCTTCAGCCGCATGTCCGCCCGCCCGGCCGCGACGCGCTCACGCGCGATGCGCACCGCCTCGGCGTGTTCCCCGCCTTCGCGAAGCCGGAAGGCGACTTCGTACGACAGGGCCGGGTCTTCCCTGCTGCCGGAGAGGAGCGCCGCCGCGAGCTGCAGGCCTTCGTCGCGGCGGCCGGCTTCCAACAAACCCCCGAGCAGCGCAAGATGCACGGCCAGCGACCGCGGATTGATTTGCTGCGCCGCCTGGAAGTTCTTGAGGGCTTCCCCGGGATTGCCGAGCGCCTGGGCGATGCGCCCCGCGCCCAGCCGGGCCTCCCACGAATTCGGATTCGCGCGCAGGATGTTGTCGTAGCGCGCTTGCGCCTCGCGCCACTGTCCCGCCTTCTCCAGCGCGAGGGCGAGATTGTATTTCGCCTTCTCGTGCGTGGGAAAGCGCTCGAGGAGCTTGTTGTAGGATTCGATCGCCTCCTCGTAGCGGCCGCTGCGCAGCAACGCGTTGCCCAGGTTGAAGCGCGGCTCAGGCGCAAGCGGAATCGCTTCGGTGGCTCCCCGAAAACAACGGATGGCCTCGTCCAAGCGGCCCGTTTCCTGTTCGAGGTTGCCCAGATTCGTCAACGCGCGCGAGCGAGTCCAGGGCCAGTCGGGCCAGTCCGCCAGCACCTGCGCGAAGTGCGTGCGCGCCTCGTCGATTTCTCCGCGCCGTTTGAGGAGCACGCCGAGATTGATGCGCGCCAGATGGCTCTCCGGATAGTGGGCGATCGTGTCGCGCCAGAGATACTCGATGTCACGATAGATGTGCGTCTGCTTCCAGGTGAGCCCGCCCAACACCAACAGCACAACCGCAAGTCCCACCAATACGGCCTGGGGATAGGGACCGCCCCACCCCGCGCGGCTCGCGCGCATCTCCCTCGAAGCGCCTGGAGCGCCGGCGCGCGTCCGGAGTCGATCGAGTCCTGCCACCGCAAGCCCCACGACCGCCGCAATGACTCCGATGCTCGGCAGGTAGGCGAAGTGATCGGCGACGAACGAGAAGCGCATCGGGGCGACATTGACGAAGCCGAGAGCGGGAAAGACTCCCACCGCATAGAAGAGCGCGGCCGCGAGCAGCCCTCGCCTGCCCCGGCGCGCGAGCACGACCAGCGCCGCTCCCGCGAGCAAAGCCGCGATGGGCCACAGCCATTGCCCGATCGATCCCGCGTCGATGTTCCAGCGCGGGTAATTGAAGACGAGCGGATGGGGCCACACGATCTTGCCGACATAGAACCACAAGGCCCGCCCCCCGATCAGCACGCGTTCGAAGATGGACAAGTCCCAATAGGGCCCCTCGTCGCCGTAGAGGACGATGTCCTTCTCGTGCTCGGCGGTCAGGCGGCCCATCCCGAATCCCAGCAGCAGGAACGGCAGCAGCGCCAGCAAATACTCGCGCGTCAGGGGACGCCGCCGCCACCAGCGCAGGATCACCATCGCCACGGGCAGCGACGCGATCACCGTCTTGGAAAAGAGGCCGCACAGGAAGAGCCCGAGCGCGAGGCCCCACCAACCCCAACGGCTCTTGGATTCCTCTTCTTCCCAGCGCAACAGCGATCGCATCGCGAGAAGATAGAAGAAGAGCGACAGGACATTCTTTCGTTCGGTCACCCAGGCGACCGATTCCACGCAGAAGGGATGCAAGGCAAAGATCGCGGCGATCGCGAACGCTCCCCGGATGCGCACCCGCCGCAGGATGCTCCAGAGCAGAAGCGCGTTCAGCGCGTGCAAAAGCACATTCGTGAAGTGATAGCCCGCGGCCTTGAGCTTGCCGTCAGGCCCCGGCCCTCCCCACAGCCGGTACTCGATCCAGAAGGTGGTGAAGACGAGCGGGTAGTATTGCGGATTCTCGGAACGCTTCAGCCAGATGCGCGCGAGGCCGTTGGGGTCGGGCAGATGAGGGTTTTGGAAGACATAGTCCTCGTCGTCCCAGATGAAGCCCGGCGCCTCCGCGACCTTCCCGTCGTCACGCCCGTATCCCGCCCCGTACACCTGCCAGTAGGCGACGAAGGTGGCGAGAACCAGCAGGAGGGCGAGCAGCGTCTCCGGGCGCCGCCACAGCGGCGGCTGCCCCGGCTTGACCGCGAGGCGCGCGCGGTCGGCCTTCTTCGCATGCTTTGTGGAAACCATAGGCGGCGATCATATCCGTGAAGGCCCGCAGGCTGCAAGCGACGAGGACGCGCAGGCTGGGCCTGTGGGTGCGCGCACTCCGCTTGCCCTCTCCTTGCCAGGAGCGGATTTCGTCTCCAGTGGGGCTCCCATCGTGGAGGCATCATAGGGAGTCCTTTGCCCGCGGGACAGCGCGGCTTTGCTCTAGTCTCAAGGCGCGCATGCGCCGCGATCCCTATCGAACGACGATCATCCGCTTCACCGCCGGCCGCTCGTATTCGCAAGCGAGAACGCGCATCCCGGGTTTCCCGATCGATCCGCGCTGCTCCCAATCCCGTCCATCCGGCGACGCCGCCACGGTACCATCCCCGAAAGCGACGAAGAGCGCGTCACGGTCGCAGATTAGCGCCGCCGGATTCGGACGGGAAAGGACGGACAAGAAGTTCCAACGCACTTCGTCCGTGCTGCTTCGATAGACTCCTCCCGAAGAAGTGATCGCGAAAATGCCGTCTCCTGTGAGGCCGAGGCGAAGGGCATCTCCCACCGGCAGGGCCGCGGTGTCCTTCCACGAAATCGCATCCCTGCTTTCCGCCATGCGGCCGGTTTGCGCCAGCGCGAGCAGACGCCCGTCGCCGAGGGCTTTCATGTCGGTGCAGTCGGCCCAAGCGATGACCGCGCTCCGCTCGAAGCTGACGCCTCGATCGAAAGACCGGAACACCGTGCCTCCCGCGGTCAGAAAAACGAGAGATCCATCGGGCGGCATCGCCATGGAGACCACATCCGAGCAAGGCATCGCCCCCCTGCAGATCCATTCCAAGCCTGCATCCGCGGAGCGATACACGAGACCTCCCTGGCTCGCGAGCAACCACTCGCCGGGCGCAAAGCCCGCATGCATGGCGACCGGATCGTATTCCGGAAGGATGGAATACAGCGACCAGGTCCATCCCCCGTCGCACGAAGCGAACATCTCTCCGGTGTCGCAAAGCCCGAACAGCGTCGGACCGGACGGACATGGGCTTTCACAAGCGGACTCCTGCGCTTCCATCTCGGTCACGACCCGAGGAGGCAACGGCCGCTCGACGCCGTTCGGGCTCAATTCCGATCGAGTGCCAGTCGTCTGGGGCATGCCTTCACCTTCCGCGGGCCGCCCGCACGATTCCAAGCAGAGGAGCGGACGCAACCCGCATGCGTTCTTGTGCAAGGCCCATGCCTCGATGCCGCCGCCTTCCGCAAGAGGCGGCCTCCTTCTCCAAGCGCTTGGCGCATTGGGGATTCGGCTTCGCGGCCAACCGGACCTGCGCCGCCCGCACGCCAAGGAGGCATCGGTCCATGCACATCCTGACATCGCGCCCTTGTCCGTTCGGACTCGCGCGCGCTTGAGGGGCAATGCGGCGGGAGGTATGCTGGGGTTGTCCCGTCGCCAAGGCGGCTCCTGCCCAAACGCCAGTGGATCGCGGTTTGGATTGCGATGGCGAGTGCGTGGCTGCGGGCCGACGGCTTCGCCCGACCGCCCTCGCTTCAGGAGAATGCATGGCATTGAAACGCCCCTCTCCCCGTTCCACGACTCGGCAACCCAGGCTTCTGTGCCTGAACGGCGAGCGCCGCGGGCAGACGGTGCTCCTGACCGGCGAAGGGATCTCTTTGGGGCGGGTGCGTGCCAACGATATCTGCATCTGCGACCCGCATGTCTCCCGCCGTCACGCTCGAATCGCGCGCGACGGAGACGCGTGGAGCCTGGTCGACCGCGAGAGCCAGAACGGAACCTTCGTCAACGATGCGCCCGTGCGCGAGCGCATCCTCGCCCACGGAGACGAAATCCGAATCGCCGAGCATCGTTTTGTCTTTCTGCTGGCGGAGCAGGAAGGCGAACTCTCCTCCGCGAAGGCGATCGAGGAGGGACAAGCTGCCAAAGACGCGGAGCGAACGATCACGGTCAAGGCGATCATACCCGAGGGTCTCGCCTTCCCCGCCGCGACTCCCGAGGAAATGAAGCTCGACCCGCATTTCGCGCGGCGTTTGCTTCAACAGAACGAAACCCTGCGCGCCATGGCCGAGATGCTCGTCGAAGATGTCGATCGCGGCTCGCTCCTGGAGCGCATCGCGCGCATGCTGCTCGAGACCTTCCATGCGGAACGCAGCTGCATCCTGATCGCGGACCGCGCATCCGGCGCGTGGGCCCCCGCGGCGCGCGCCAGCGCGGGAACTCCGGACGAAGGGGAACCGCCCATCAGCCAGACGGTCGTGCAGAAGGTCGCTTCCGAGCGGGTCTCGTTGCTATGCAGAGACGCTCTCAGCGACACGCACCTGCAACTCGCGAGCAGCGTCGTGGGGCTTGGAATCCGCTCGGTGATGGCGACCCCGCTGCTGGTGCGCAATCGCTTGCTCGGGGGGCTATATGTCGACAATCGCACCAGCGTGGGGGAGTTCCGCTCCGAGGACCTCTGGCTCTTCCGGGCGCTCGCGAACCAGATCGCGATGCTCCTCGACTACCTGCGTCTGTTGGAGTCTTTGCGCCGCCGCTTGCATCATCTGCAGGACAGCGCCGACCAGGCGGCGCCCGCGATCGTCGGCGAGAGCCCTGCGCTGCGGGAGGTGGTCGCGATCGCGCGCAAGGCCGCCGTCAGCAACGCGACCGTGCTCGTCCTGGGCGAAAGCGGCACCGGCAAGGAAGTGATCGCGCGCAGCATTCACCGCTGGAGCCCGCGGCGCGACGAAGCGTTCATGGTGGTCAACTGCACGGCGCTGGCGGATCAGCTTTTGCAAAGCGATCTCTTCGGGCACGAGCGCGGAGCGTTCACCGGCGCCATCCGGCAGAAGCGCGGGCGGCTCGAGATCGCCGACGGGGGAACGGTGTTCCTCGACGAGATCGGCGAGATCGACCGCGAGATGCAGGCGAAATTCCTGCGCTTTCTCCAGGAGCATGAATTCGAGCGCTTGGGCGGCACGCAACCCATCAAAGTCGATGTGCGCGTGATCGCGGCGAGCAATCGCGATCTTGCCGAAGAAGTGCGCGCCGGGCGGTTTCGTGAGGACTTGTACTACCGGCTTCGGGTAGTCGAGATCGTCATGCCTCCGCTGCGCGACCGGCCGCAGGATGTCCCCCTGCTGGCCGACGCTTTTCTGCGCGAATATGCCGCCGCCACCGGCCGCGATGTGCGGCGCTTCAGCGCCCAGGCGGCGAGCCTGCTCAAACATCACTCCTGGCCGGGGAACATTCGCGAGCTGCGCAATTGCATCGAGCGCGCCGTGGTTTTGGGAAGCGGAGAAGCGATCGAGCCCATGGACCTGGGTTTGAGCGCGGCCCGCCTGCGCATTGGCGCCCGCGCGCAGAGCATGAGCTATCGAGAACAGACGCGGCTCTTCAAACGCGAGCTGATCGAGGCGGCGCTCGAGCAATCGGATGGCCAGCACGCCAAGGCCGCCGGCCTGCTCGGACTACAGCCCGCCTACCTCTCGAGGTTGATGAAGAACCTGGGCATGCGCTGAGCCGCAAGAACCTCCGCACGCGGAGCCGGCCTCAGCGCGCAGCGCCGGCCTCCGCAGCGGGCGGTGCCGCCAGCCCGGGAGACTCGCGTTCCGCGTCCCGCAGACGCTTGGCCGCCTCGCGAAAGGCGGCCGCCCGCGCATCCCCGGCGGGAGTGCGCGCCTCACCCATCAGATTGCCCGCTCGGTGCAGGAGCATGGTCGCGTCGTCTTCCTGAAGCCGCGCGAAACGCAACGCCGCCCGCCGCACGCTCTCGTCCAACGCCTTGTCCGATTCGATCTCCGCGATCACTTCGCGCGCCAGGATGCGCTCGTCGAAAAGCCGCTCGACGAGCGCCAGCGCCTCTTCCTCGCCTTCCTCCCACACCGCAAATGTCTTGTGCTCCTCGGGCGTGAGCTCGCGCGGCTTGCGCGCTTCGGCCGCGGCGATCACATCGACCGGCCGGCTGCGCGTTGTCCCATCGTTCGCGACGATGACGATCTCTTTTCCGCCGGGATCGAACCCGACCCGGTCCGTCTCCTTTGCGATCACGCCGCGGATGGTGAGCAGCTCCTCGCCCGTCTCCGCATTCCACAAGCGGGCGGTATCGTCCTCGGAATGGCTGACGATGCGCGTTCCATCCGGGCTCACGACCGCGCTGATGACTGCGTCGGTGTGACCGCGAAATATCCGCTGCGCTTCGCCGGAGCGCGCATCCCACATGCGGACCGTCCCGTCGCTGCCGGCCGTCACCAGGCGCTCGCGTCCCGGGCCGTACGCCGCGGCGCAGGCCGCGTGTCCCCGCCAGCACTGCCGCTCCTGCCCGCTCCTCCAATCCCACAACCGCAACGCATTCTCCGTCGCCGTCGACATCAGCGCCCGGTTGTCGTCCAGAAGGCAGGCCCCCTGCGTCGCCCCCGCGCGCGAGACGAGCACTTCCCGCAGGAAGGCGCCATTGCGCGCGTCCCAAATCTCCACCCATCCGTCCTCACTGTCGCGCGATCCGGTGATCACCAGCGTCTCGTCGGGGCTGAAGCGCGCGCCCATCGCTTCGCGCGAGCGCGAAAGCGTGAGCGCCTCTCCCGAGGGAAGCACGAGCTTGACGCCGCCGAATCTCTCGGGGATCTCGAGCCGGCGACCGTCTCGCGCTCTCACGATTCCGGCCTCGAAGAGAACCGCGTGCAAATCCCCGGTCTCGCAAGCGTCCTTGCGCGGACGCGTCTCGGCGTCCCAGATCCGGACCGTCTCGTCCTCGGAAATGGTCGCCACTCTGCGCCCGTCCGGGCTGAACCAAGCCTCGTGCAGGCCGGCATCGTGTCCCATCAACACGGCGAGCGTCTTTCCCGTCTTCGCATCCCAAATGCGCGCGGTCTTGTCGAAGCAGGCGGTCACGATCCGCATTCCGTCGGGGCTGAAGGCGATCGCCCTCACCACGCCGGCGTGCCCGCGCAGTTGCAGCGCTTCTTTCCCATCCGCGACGCGCCACACCCGCGCCACCGAATCGCCCCAGCTCGTCGTCACGAGCGAGCCGTCGGGACTGAATTCGATTCCCCAGACGGAGATCAGTGAATTCCAGGGCGCGCGCACCGCCGCTCTCCGCTTGCCGGACGGCAGGTCCCACAAATCCATTCCGCCGTCTTCCGCCGACGCGAGCACGGCGCCATCGGGACGGAAGCGCACGGTTCTCGAGCCGAACTCGCTTCGTAGCGCGAGCGATTCGATTCCCGAGCGGGCATCGTAGACCCGCGTGGTTCCATCGCCCGCGGCCACGGCCAGGAGCCGGCCGTCGGGACTGTAGGCGAGCGCATTCGGACGGCCCGCGTGGCGCACGACGAAGAGCTCGTTTCCGGTGATCGCGTCCCAGATTCTCGTCGACGAATCCGCGGGGCAGACATCCGCGACCTGCCGGCCGTCCGGACTGTAGGCGATGTGGAATCCCCACCGCGCGGCCACTCCAAGCCTTGGCGAGGGCTCACCGGTATCGACATCGATCACGCACGCCTCCCGGCTCCCGTCGGTCAATGCGGTCGTTCGGCCGTTGGGACTGAAGACGCCGAATCTCGCCATGCTGAATCCGCTCGGCTGATCGCCATCCCGGCGGAGCAACGGCGCCGGACCCCGATTCGAATCGGCGCGTCGCGCACGCGTCTCCCTGCCCAGCAAGAGCAACCGCTCTCCGGTCTCCGCATCCCAGATGGCGGGCGTCGGGTCCCAGGCGGTCGTGAGCAGCTTGCTTCCATCGGGGCTGAATCTCACGCTGCGCGGCCACTGCCGGTCCGCCTTCTGAAGCTCCGGCAGGAACGGATGGCGGCGAATGAGCAGCGTCCGCCGTTCCCGGCAAATCGAGAGCGCCTCTCCCACCGCGTTGCGGGACGCCAGCCCCGGCAAGCGCTTCGCGCCTTCGAGCGCCAGCAGCAGCGCGAGCCCCGGATTGCTCGCCGACTGCTTCTGCGCTTCGGCCATCAGGCGCAACCCGTCCGAGCGCCGCAAAGCCGCTTCCTTGGCGTCGCGCTCGGCCTTCACCGCGGCCAGTTCCTTCTGTTGCATGTACAGACGGTGCATTTCCTGAGCGACGCGGTCATCGGGTTTGATGCTCCGCGCCTGCACGAGCAGATCGATCGCCTCGTCCCAGTGTTGCGTGTCGGCCGCCGCGCCGGCCCGCGCGACGAGCGACCGAAAGGCGTTTCGCTCGCGGATTTCCTGCACGGATGCGGCCGCGAGCCAGATCATGGCCAAGGCCGCCATGGAGAGCCCCGCGGCCAGCGCGCCTCGCCGCCGCCGCGTCCACTTGAGCGCGCGCGTCACCGCGCCCGCCGGTCGCGCAAGAATCGCTTCCCCCGCGAGCCAGCGTCGCAGATCGGCGGCGAAATCGCGCATCGATGCGTATCTCGCATTCGGCTCACGCTCCATCGCGTGCAGGCAGATGACGGCCAGATCGCGCGGCACTCGCGGATGGCGCCGGCAGGGATCCATCGGTTCGGCCTGCATCACCTGGCGCAGCACATCGAGCGCGCTGTCTCCCGCAAACGGCACTTCGAGAGTGAGCGCTTCGTACAGCGTCGCGCCCAGCGAGAAGATATCCGTGCGAGTGTCGAGACCATGCTTCGGACGCGCGACTTGTTCGGGAGACACATAGAAGGGCGTGCCCTCGAACTGGCCGGTGCGAGTGAGCGCAAGCGCGTTTTCGATGCGCGCGAGCCCGAAATCGCCCACTTTCGGCGATCCCGCGGCCGTGAGGAGAATGTTCGAGGGTTTGATGTCGCAGTGGATCACGCCGGTGGCGTGCGCGTGCGCCATCGCTTCGGCCACCTCGGCGAACAACGCCGCAATCTCGCGAAAGTACTCGCGCGGGAGCTTCTCTTCCGCGCGGCGACGCCGCAACAGGTCCGCGAGCGTCGCGCCACCTTCGACGAGCTCCTGGGCGATGAAGTGCGCTCCGGCCTGCTCGCCGACCGCATAAATGGAGACGATCCCTGGGTGGCGCTGGCGCCCGCCCGCCTGCGCTTCACGCTGGAATCGCTGCACCTGCTCCGCGGAGAGGCTGAGCTGCGCGGGAAGCACTTTGAGCGCGACGCGCCGCTTGAGCGAAATCTGCTCGGCTTCGTAGACGACGCCCATGCCCCCGCGTCCGAGCTCGCGGATGATCCGGAAGTCGCCGAGAATTCGCTCCTCGGCAACCGCCGCGCGCGCAGGATCGAACGCATCGCCACCGCGGCCGGCGCGGGTGCGACGGAATTCCTCGGGATCGACTCTCTCGCCGGCCGGGTATAGGGAATCCTCTGCCGACATTGCGATCGCTCCACAAGCACGCGTACAAGAAATTCTCTCGAGGGATGCGCTGCCCTTGGAGCCGCGGCCTCGGCGCCGCATCTCGTCCGCACGCTCTCGAAAGAATCACACCTCGTCACGGATGAGAAGCGGCTTGATTATAGACCCTGGCGGGTTCGCGGAAGGAAAAAGATGAGCCATCGCGAGACCGCCCCGAGAATGGCGGCCGGCCGCGAGGGAGCGCGGGCCAGGCTCGCTCAGTCTTCGCGCTGCTCCGTCATGCAGGATGTTTCGATGCACATTGCGTGAGCGTGAGCCCTCGCGCTCCACGCGAGACCCGCGTGGCTCTGATGGCGTTGTTTGAAAAGGCCCGGTATCAAAAATGCCGCACAATGTTGGCCGAATTCGCAGTAGGTCGATATCGGGAGATTCCCTAGTCTCAGGCAGGCGCAGCATGAAACGACCGAGCGCGCGAGCCGGAATGATGGAATGGCGGCCGAACGAACGCCTCGGGGCATCGCGGATTGCCTGGGGGGCTCTGGATCGGCAACCGGATGATCCGCTCGGGTCTCCGGATTCGAGGCCGGACGGTTCCGCTCGAACCCCCGCGGTAAGGCTGGATATCCGACTACTGGCGGAACAGCGCCTTGATGCGGCCGAAAGTCTCGCGGTCAGTCTCGCTCTCGCCCGGCGCTTGCGCATCCGTCACCGACGAAGACGCCGGCCCATCGATGGTGATGCGGTCGACGATCGTCCACTCCGGCACGTCCCCCTCATCGCCGTAATCGAAGAGGAGCGCAGAGGCGGTGACTCCCAGATCTTCTCTGGTGAACGTCGGAGACACCATCGAGTACAGGACCGGGCCGGAAGAGAACGCGGGCGAATCGGTCGACACGCTGAAGGTCGTCGGTCCCATCTCTAGCGTGAGTCGAATGGGGCCGCCGGTGTAGCCGTTCAGAAAACCGACATCGTAATACCCGTCGCCTCCATCGGAGTCGAATGCGTTCACTTCCACCCTGCCTTCACGCAACCGGATTGCGCAGAAGAAGCACGCGGCTGGAAATTCCGGGGCGGAGATGAGCCCGCTCGCGCCTTGTCCGCTGATGACAACGAAGTCGGTCACGATCGTGATGGTTCCGGTCGTGGGATCGACGGTCTCCTGGCTGCCGATCATCACGGCATCGTTGCTCTCCCTGCCGAGCGTGACGGTGGTCCCCGCTTCCACGACATCACCCGTTGCGTAAATCCGCGACCAGCCCGCCGGCATGCCGCCAGAGTTACCGGTGAAGTGATCGTCGAAGAGCGTGGCGGCCGAGGCCGTCGCAGCGAGTGACATCAACACGAACGCCGCGCACACGCTCGAATGGAAAAGCCGAACATCGAAGCGCTGCATGATGCACCTCCCCCTCGTTGCCGTCGTGCGCCGGGCTCACGCGGCGAACGAGCAACACGAACCCTCACGGTTCACGAGGCGAGACCGAAGCCGGTTCCTTGCACGAAGAGGAATCACTCCCGCACACAATGATCCCGGCCCCCCTGCACAAAAGGGCCGGTCCCGTCACGGACGCCAGGTTCGAGCGCCCAGGCTGACTCATGACGCCCTCTCCCAATCACATTCAGGCGGAACTGCATGGTCCACGGGTCAGGGCTGACGCTGGGAAGGATACCACAGGGGACGGCGATTCGCATGACCGAATCGCGTGTCCATGCCAACCTTCAATCCACATATCCCAGCGAGCGCAAGCGCGCTCTCGCCTCGGGCGCGAGTTCTGGAAGCGGCGGTGCCTCCGCCTGCGGCACGGCCCGGATGTAGCAGCCGTCCGAGGCACGGAGATAGTCGTCGGGCACGCCTTTGGCTCGCGAATCGTCGCTCGTCAGCCTGACCGGCTCGCCTTCGGGAAGAGGAATTCCTTTGCCCAGATAAAGGCCGGGATCTCGAAGCTCGCCATCCAAGCCGACGAAGTCCGCGCCCACGCCCGCGCTCTCGCCTTCCTCTTCCACTTCCACATCGAAGACGACGGGCGCATCGGCGGGCTCCGTCTCGAAGGCAATTTCCCCCATCAACTTTCGGAGATTGACATCGAAGGTCAGTTCGCTTCCCGACTCGTCCAGGCAGAAGTCGGAAAAGACCGCTTCGCTCGGGCCGCGCAGGTTGCCGGAGAAATAGCGTCGTGGATCGACGAAGCGTCCCGTCGTGCGTAGCACGCCTCGGCATTCGAGCGGACGCCCGGACAGGGAAATCAGCTTCAAGTGCCACCCGCCGTCGGCCGCCAGGGCGTATTCGCTGAGCGCTTCGGAAAGCTGCGCGTCCGATGGATCCCCGGGCAAGGGCCTCTGCTCGCCGGGGTCCGCACGCAGGTCGAAGAAGAATCGCCGGTCGCCTTGCAGATAATGGATCATCTTGTAGCGGCCGACGCGCGCGCAGCGCATCTCGTTTCCGAAGCGAATCGATTCGCTGAAGACGACGCGGTCGGGCAGCTGCTCCCGCTCGAGAAGCGAAACGCCTGCCGTCTCGGGCAGCGGTTCGGCGCCGGCCAATGCCAGCAGCGTGGGCGCGACATCGACCAGCGAGACGGTTTCCCGGCTGTGCGCTCCCTCGGGCAGCCCCGTGGGGCCGGCGATGATGAGCGGGACACGCAATTGCTCGGCGTAGAGCGTCTGCCCGTGCCCGAGAAGCCCATGTTCCTTGAACTCCTCGCCATGGTCGCCCGTCAACACGATCACGGTGTTCTCGAGCAGATGCCGGCCGTCGAGCTCGTCGAGGAGCCGCCCGATCTGCGCGTCCACATAGGCGATCTCTCCGTCGTACAGGTCGATCAAGTGCTGCAGGTCCGCCGCCCCCATTCGCCTGCCGGGGACGAGATAGGGGGTCATTGAACGCATCGTCCCGTCGATCGGTCCCCGATAGCTGGGCACGGTGAAGCGCCTGTCGAAGGGCGGCGGAGGCGAGTAGTCCCAATGCGGGTCGAAGAAGTGCAGGAACGCGAACCAAGGTTCCGCCGATTCTGCCGACGGCATCCGCGCGAGCGCGCGGTCGACCACCTCGGCCGCGACCGGATTGCGGACGCCGCCGTCGATCAATTCGTCGTCGAAGACATCGAAGCCGCGGTTGAGCCCGAAGCGGCTGGAGACATAGAGATGGCTGACTACGGCGAGCGTGCGGTACCCGTCGCTCTTCAGGTTTCCGGCCAAGGTCGGAATTTCCTCGGGCAGCGACACCCCGTCGTCCTGCACGCCGTGAAATGCCGGATACAGACCGGTCAGCAGCGAAGTGTGCGCGGGCAGCGTCCATGAGCTCGTCGAATTCGGCCGCTCATACAGGACGCCCCTCCGGGCGAGCTTGTCGATGCAAGGCGTCGTGGCCCGCCGGTAGCCATAGCAACCGAGATGATCCCGTCGCAAGGTGTCGATCGAGATGAGCAGAATGTTGGGCGGCCCGGCCGCTTGCCTCGACCGGACGCATCCAGGTGGCGAGAACAAGACGACGGCGGCCACGATTATCGTGCCCAGCGCCCACGCGCCTTCCCGAATCGCTCTCGCTCGTCTCTTCGCGGCCGAAGCGGGCAGGCAAACGCTTGCCTGCGTGCTGTCGCCGTTCACCAATCGCCTGATCGCGACCCGCCCTCGCCTGCCGGCGTGTCCCTGCATCCGTGCATTCCTTCCGCGCGGGAACACTTCTTCCCGCGCCCCTGCCCGATGGCGGGGTCCGGAATGATATGGCACAAGCGAAGGGGACCATCAGCATGAGCGCGGACTCGAAAACCCGCGCGAGCGTGAGCGAGAACAGGAAGGCCGTCCTTCCACTCGGAAGGCGATCCACGCGCTACGGCGAGGATCCGGCCCCAGGCAAACTCCGTTGCCCGATTTCAGGGATCTTCGTCCAATCCCGTCGCAAGTCACTTGACCGGATACACCCTCTCTACGGCGGCCGCAAGCGGTTTCGAGGGAAGTTGGCGTCAATCGTGGAGGAAACTCCTCAGGAGGGGCTGACCGCCGGGAAGGCAGCGCTCTCTCGTCCGGCGCGAGAAACCACTCGCGGCCGGCAAGGGTATTCTTCTTGACGACTTGGCCAAGTCGCCATATAATCGACCCTCATGAAGTCGCAGATTGTCCGAAACAAATCCCTGTACCGCTCGCAGGCGCGCCTCTTGAAAGCGCTCGCGAACGAGTCTCGCCTGATGATCGTGGACCGCCTGAGCAGCGGCGAATGCAGCGCCGGGGAGCTCACCCGCATGATCGGTCTCGATCAGACCACCGTCTCAAAACACCTTGCGGTGCTTCGCGCGAACGGAATCGTCGAAGATCGTAGGGAGGGAAGCGCGGTCGTCTACCGGCTTCTCACTCCCTGCATCGTGAACTTCTTCTCCTGCGCGAGCCAGGTCTTGAAGAAGAAGGGTTGAGGAGCGGCCGGCATTGACCACCTACCTGGGCGGATTGCTGCTGAGCGGGCTCGGAAATCTCGCCGCCTATCTCGCGGCGCACGTGCTCCTCTGCCTCGTTCCCGCCTTCTTCATCGCGGGTGCGATGACCGCGCTCGTTCCCAAGCAAACGATCGCCCGCCTGCTCGGCCGCAACCGCCCACGCGCGATCTCCTATCCCGCGGCCGCGCTGGCCGGCTCGACCCTGGCCGTCTGCTCGTGCACGATCGTTCCCATTTTCGCGGGCATCTACAAGAAGGGCGCGGGTCTCGGGCCCGCGATCACCTTTCTCTTCTTCGCGCCCGCGGGCAACATTCTCGCTCTCTTGTACACCGGCGGCGTGATCGGCGCGGATCTCGCCATCGCCCGCCTGATCCTCGCGCTCGCCTTCGGGATCGGAATCGGGATGATCATGGCGCTTCTCTTCCGGCGCTCCGACGCCGAGCGCGATCGCGAGACCGATCTGCTCTTTGCCGGCGCCTCCACGAGCGCGCGCGCCCCGCTCTTGTTCCTCGCCGTGCTCATGATGCTGCTCCTCGCCGGGACGCTGAAATTCGGATTCCTCTCACGCGCCTACTTCGAGTTCCTGCTGCCTGTGCCGGGCGTCGCATGGTTGCAGACCGCGCTCTCCCGGCTCATCCCCTTCGATCCTGCTCGCGGCGAGGAAGGTGTGAGCGTGCAAGGCGCGCTCCTGATCGTCCTGCTTGCCGCGATCGCGCTGATCGCCCGCCGCGGCCTCGCGCGCATCGACGAGAGCTGGAATCGCTGGACGACGACGGCGCTCGCGCTGGTCGCGGCAACTCTGATTCTTGCCGCAGCCCGCATGATCCCCGGACCGGAGGGGCTCGCGGTCGGGATCACGGGCCGGCTCCTGTTCGTCTCTCTCGGAATCGCCGCCGCTGCGGCCATCGCCCGGACGCAATTCTCTCGCGAAGAATCGCGCGCCTGGCTGGCCGAGTCCTACCACTTCGTCCGGCAGATCTTTCCTTTGCTCGTCATCGGCGTCTTCGCGGTGGGAATCGTTCGCCGAATCGTGCCGGCCGAGTGGATCGAATCGTTGGCGGGGACCAACAACATCCTGGGCAACTTCGCCGGGGTGGTCTTCGGCGTCTTCATGTATTTCCCCACGCTCGTCGAGGTCCCGATTGCCAAGATGTTCCTCTCGCTGGGAATGCACCCCGGGCCGCTCCTCGCCTACCTGATGGCCGACCCTGAGCTCAGCCTGCAGAGCATCCTCATGATTTCGGCGATCATCGGTCGCACGAAAGCCTGGGCGTATGTCGGGTGGGTGGCGGCGTTCAGCATGCTGGCAGGACTGACTTACGGCGCATGGACCGACGGTGCGAACGCACTGACGTTGGCGGCCGGCCTCGCGGCCTTCATTGCCGCGCTCGCTTTGGTCCTGAGACTCGTCGAGCGGCGCCAGCGACGCGTGGCTGTCGCGGCGGGGCCAATGGTGGAACCTGCGGCGGTGCCCATGGTGGAGGGGACGCAGCTTCGTGGGACAGACTTTCGGGAAGGAGGAACGCGCGATGAGTGACATCCTGGTTCTCGGTCCGGGTTGTCAGAAATGCACCTTGCTCTACGACCGCGCCAGGCAGGCGGTCAAGGAACTGGGCGTCGAATGCGAGGTCGTGAAGGTGTCCGATATCAACGCCATTCTTGGATTCGGCGTGTTGATGACACCGGCGCTCGTCGTCGACGGGGCGGTGAAGGTGGCCGGCCGGGTCCCGACCGTGCAAGAACTGAAGGAGATGTTGTCATGAAATGCCTCGCCCGGCTTCCTTGGATTGCGCTGATCGCTCTTGGCATCCTGCTCGCCGTCGGGCCCGTTCTCGCCGCTTCACCGGCGGATTCGAGCGATCGCCCGGCGCCGCCACCCGCCCCCGCTCCTGCCCTCGCGGACAGCGCGACGCTTGCGGCCGCCGACACCACGCTCTCTCATCGTGTGCTCGCCTACTACTTCTACACCACCAAGCGCTGCGCCTCGTGTCGCAAGCTCGAAGCCTACACCGCCGAAGCGATCGCGAGCGGCTTCGACGCCGAAGTGAAGACCGGCGCGCTCGTCTTTCAGCCCATCAATGTCGACGAAAAGGGCAACGAGCATTTCGTCAAGGACTATGAGCTGTTCACGAAATCCGTCGTGCTGGTCGATGAGCGTTCGGGCAAGCAGATCGCCTGGAAGAATCTTCCGAAGGTCTGGCAGCTCCTGAACGACAAAGAGGCCTTCCTTCGCTATGTCCAGGAGGAGACGCGGGCCTATTTGACCGGGAAGCAATCGTGAGGGCAGCGCGGGAATCCCATTACGGAGCTGAAGTCTCGATGAAGGAGTCGGTATCTCGATGACGGAGTTCTTCGTCGCGCTCGGGTCAGCCTTCTGGCTCGGGATCCTGACCTCGATCAGCCCCTGCCCGCTCGCTTCCAACGTGGCCGCCGTTTCCTTCGTCGGCCGTAACGTCGGCAGTCCGCGCCGCGTGCTGATTGCGGGGCTCCTCTATTCGCTTGGGCGCTCGCTTACCTATGTGCTCGTCGCGGCCCTCGTCGTCTCGAGCCTGCTCTCGATTCCGAGCGTGTCGATGTTTCTTCAGCAGCGCATGAACCAGGTCCTCGGGCCGCTTCTCATCCTGGCTGGCATTGCGATGCTCGGCGTGATCAAGATTCGCTTGCCGTCGTGGAGCGGAGGCCTGGCGATTCGCGAACGCGCGGCCCGCTCGGGTCTCGCCGGCGCAGGCCTGCTTGGCGTGCTCTTCGCGCTCTCCTTCTGCCCCGTCTCAGCCGGCATCTTCTTCGGCGGGCTCATTCCACTCGCCGTCCAGGCGCACTCCCGCGTGGTCCTGCCCGCCGTCTACGGCATCGGCACGGGGCTTCCGGTGGTCGTCTTCGCCGTGCTGCTGGCGCTCGGCGCGCGGGGCATCGGTCGCGCCTTCGATGCGCTGGCGAGCATCGAGCGCGCTGCGCGACCGGTGACGGCGGCCATCTTCCTGCTCGCGGGGATCTACCTGACCGTCACCCACATCTTTGGAGTGAGCCTCCTTTGATGGCGAAGCAAACCATCCGCGAGAGAATCGCGGCTCGCCGAAGATCTCGCATCGGCTCACGCGCCCTCTCGCGCACCCTCTCGCGCGCCCTCTCACCCACTGCCCTTCGAGGAGCGCGCGTTTTGCATCTGCTGGCCCTTCTTCTCATCCTGGCTGGGAGCGCGTCCGGCTTGGGATGCGGCGGCCGCCGGGCAGTCCCTGCTCCCGCGCACACGCTGACACTGGGATGGCAACGGCTCGTCGATGAAGCCGGCGCTACCTGCCCTCGCTGCGGCTCGACCGAACGCGAAATCAAGCGCGCGGCCGCCGAACTGAAACGGCTCCTTGCTCCCGATGGCATCGCAGTTCGCGTGGAAGCGGAACGCATCGACCAAACGGCCTTTCGGAAAGCTCCACTCGAATCGAATCGCATCTGGGTGGACGGCCGGCCGCTTGAGGATTGGCTGGGCGCGACAGTGTCCTCCAGTGATTGCACCGGCTGCTGCGACGGTGAGCAATGCCGGACGCTCGTGATCGACGGCCGGACCTACGAATCGATTCCTGCGGAGATCATCGTGCGCGCGGGCTTGCTGGCCGCGGCCGGGAAAGAGCGCAGGAACCCGGATGCCACGGGCTCCCCGGCTTCGTCGGGAAAAGGGGAATAGGCCTTGCCTCATGTCCACGCATGAGAAGTGAAGCGGGACCCTACAGGAGGAGCGCATGGCATCCAGGTCGCACAATGACCCGCTCAAGATCGTAGAGCCCGGGGACGAGGCGAAGCGCCTTCCTTTCCTCGACCGCTATCTGACCATCTGGATCTTCCTTGCGATGGCGGCCGGAGTAGGCCTGGGCTATGCAGTGCCCGGCGTCGCCTCCCTTTTGGATCGCGCGAGCGTCGGTACGACCTCGGTTCCGATTGCCGTCGGCTTGATCCTCATGATGTATCCCCCGCTCGCCAAGGTGCGCTACGAGGAGATGGGGCGCGTCTTTCGGAACAGCCGCGTCCTCGGCCTGTCCCTCGTCCAGAACTGGATCGTGGGACCCATCTTGATGTTCGCCTTGGCTGTTCTCTTCCTTCACGACAAGCCGGAATACATGGTGGGGCTGATCATGATCGGCCTCGCCCGCTGCATCGCGATGGTCATCGTCTGGAACGATCTCGCGCGGGGCGATCGCGAGTACGCGGCGGGCCTGGTCGCCTTCAACTCGATCTTCCAGGTCCTCTTCTACTCGGTCTATGCCTATGTCTTCATCACCGTCCTGCCGACCTGGTTCGGTTTGCAGGGTATGGCTGTCCACATCACGATCGGGGAAATCGCCCGGAGCGTCTTCATCTACCTGGGCATCCCGTTTCTGGCGGGGATGCTGACTCGCTTCACGCTCATCAGGTTGAAGAGCAAGGAGTGGTACCACCGCGTCTTCATCCCGAAGATCAGCCCGATCACCCTGATCGCCCTGCTCTTCACGATCGTGGTCATGTTCTCGTTGAAGGGGGAAGCGATCGTCCAGCTTCCCTTGGATGTGATCCGCGTGGCGATTCCGCTTCTGATCTACTTCGTGCTGATGTTCTTCCTCTCGTTCTTCATGAGCAAGCGCGCCGGCGCGCCCTACGGGCAGGCCGCGACGCTTTCGTTCACGGCGGCCTCGAACAACTTCGAGCTGGCCATCGCCGTCGCGGTGGCCACGTTCGGAATCCACCATGGGGCCGCATTCGCGGCGGTCATCGGCCCCTTGGTCGAGGTCCCGGTGTTGATCGGGCTCGTGAATGTGTCGCTCTGGCTGGGCCGCCGCTACGGCCGCGGGCAGCAGGCGGCGTGAGGATCGTATCGCCCAGGGTGGCCGCGCTGCTGAACGATCCGGACGATAGCGTGCGCTCTTCCGCATTGCGCGCGCTCGAGGAAATCGCCGCGGCACTATGCCCTTGACCCGCACTCGCTTTGTATCCGCAGACATCTCCCCCGGCCCGCGACTTGTCTTCCGAATGATCCAGGCAAGGCGCGCGCGCGGCCGGCACCGATGAGCCGCTCGCCCGGCGTCTCGAAAGGCGTCTTTTCCTGCCCCGGCTGAAGAACCGTGACCAACGAATGACAACTTCCATCCGTCGCTGTTCGTAGACGATTCCATGATTGAGCCGGGCGCAATTTGGAGCATCCCGACGGATGAAGCACGGCGGACCGCGGGCGAACGGCATTCATCAGCCGAGGGAAATCAAGTTCAGGAGGCATTCATGGCCATGATCCGAACGACGATCCGAACGATGACCGCCCGCTTGGAATCGGCTGCCGGGTTGGCGTTTCCTTCAATCGCGCAAGAGGCGCCGGCGCCGGAGCTCGTGCGTCCCAATCGTCGCGCCGCCGAAAGAATGCTGCCGATCTCCCTGGTTTCGCATGGGTCTGTCCGCGGGATCACGCTCGCCCTCGCCTGCGCTCTTGCGCTTGGCTTCGATTTCGCGTCCGCGGCCGCGGCGCTGGACGGGTTCGATCCGCATGGAACCGGGGCGGGATACCCCGCCTGCGCGAACGGACGCGTGACCGAGCCGCCTTCCCTCGCGGCTCAGCGCATCGCCTCCGGCGCCATTCGCATCGACGGGCGTTTGACTGAGAGGGACTGGATCGTCGCGCCGGCGGCGACGGGCTTCACTCAGTTCGAGCCCGACCGCCGCGGCGAGCCCTGCACGGAGACGGTCTTCAAGGTGCTCTACGACGATGATGCGCTCTATTTCGGCGTGGCCTGCTATCGGAATGAGGGAGAGCCGGTCACGAGCTGCCTCTCCCGGCGCGACAACATCACCGCGAGCGACCTGCTTCGCATCTACATCAGCCCCTATCACGACATGGTCACGGGCTACCACTTCCGCATCAATCCCAACGGCGTCATGGAGGATTACTACAATTACGGCGATCTCTACCACGACATCTCCTGGGACACGGTCTGGGAGGCGGACACCTACATCGACGGCGAGGGATGGTACGCCGAGCTGCGCATTCCGTTCTCCTCGATCCGCTACCGTCCCGGCGAGACGATGACTTGGGGATGCAACGTCTTCCAGCATGTCTATGCTCGCGGACAACGAACCGCCTGGTCGAACTGGGACCGCGATCAGAACGGTTTCATGAGCCGCTCGGGCACGATCACCGGTCTTCACGGCATCCGCCCCGCGCGGCAGCTCGAGATCACGCCGTATGTGGTCAGCGGCCTCACCGATCCCTCCCTGCCCGGCCGGCACGGCTTCAGCGGTGAACAGCGGTCTCACAAGGGCAACTTCGGCGCCGATCTGAAGTACGGCATCACCCCGGATCTGACGCTCAACGCTACCTTCCAACCCGATTTCGGCCAGATCGAATCCGATCCCGCCTTGTTGAACCTCTCCCCCTACGAGACCTTCTACGACGAGAAGCGGCCGTTCTTCATCGAGGGGGCGCAATTCTTCGAGGCGCCGGACAACGTGGTCTTCTATTCCAGGCGGATCGGCACGGGCAGCCCGAACTCCCGCATCCGCTTCGCGAGCAAGGTGACCGGCAAGATGGCCGGCAAAGTGTCGACCGCCATGCTGCTCGCGGCCACGGACGAGACGGCCGACGGCATGACGCACAACGCGCTGCGCAGCGGACGCAACCGCGCCCTCTATGGGATCGGGCGCTTCGGCACCCAGTTCGGCGGGGGGATGCACAGTGTGAATTTCATGCAGACGGCCGTGGTGCGCGACCGCGATACCTTCGACACGCCCGCGCGCAACGGCTACGTGACCGGCGCCGATTTCGAGCTCAACTTCAAGGACCGCATGTACCAGGCGACGGGCTCTTTTGTCGGCAGCGTCGTCAATCCGCTCGGTCAGGATGCCGAGGGCCAGGAGGGCGGTCGCGAGCCGGTCTATGGAACGGGCACTCGCTTCGAGATCGAGAAGATGAGCGGCGACTGGCGCTTCGCCCTCACCACCCGGCATCAGAGCGACGGGCTCGATATCAACGATCTCGGGTACATCAGCGACGCCAATCACTACGCCGCCCAGGCGTGGGTGACCCGCGTCTTCAACGCCGACGGCGCGGGCAGCAGCTGGTGGACCGCGCAATCGTGGCACCTGCGGTATTACAAGAGCTGGATCTACGCCGGCCGTTCGCTCCAGGATCCCGGCGACCCCGCTCGCCTCCTGTGGTCCTACGATCGTGGCCATGACCTGCGGGCGGAGCTGCATTTCGAAGGCACCGTGGAGACGCGCGGTTGCTGGACATTCCTGGGCGCGGCCAGCCACCGTCCCGAGATGACCGATCTCTATGTCACCCGCACGGCTCCCACCGGAGGCCGCGGCCCCCTCATGTCCGTGCCCGAGAGCTATGACGCGGGCGTCTTCGTCCAGACAGACGCCCGCAAGAAGTCGAACTTGGCCGCCCAGCTGTTCTGGAACGAGGACCGCGCGGGCGGACACGGACTCTATGCCGAAGCGCAATTCAATTGGGTCCCGAACGGCCGCCTCACGCAGTGGATCGGCCTGTCGGTCTCAGACCAGCATTCGGATGCCGAATGGTTGGGGAATCTTCCACAGCCCGGCGGCGGTATCGGAGGCGTTAGCTATGTGTTCGGCGAGCTCGACCAGAAGACGTGGGATCTGACATTCCGGGGCAGCTATCTCTTCCATCGCGATTCTTCGCTCGAGCTGTACCTGCAGCCGTTCCTCACCGTCGGCGAATACCGCAATCCCCGAGAGCTGGCCCGCCCCGACAGCTATGAGTTCCGGCCGTACGACATCGACGCATCGGGAAGCGACTTCGCCTACGGAGCCGTCAATCTGAACATGGTCTACCGTTGGGAATACCGCCCCGGATCGACGCTCTACATAGTCTGGACCCACACACGCTCGGACTTCGACCGTCGCAGCTGGCATAACGGATCGAACGACTTCCGCAACGATTTCCGCGCCGATCCGCTGCTGAGAAACGAGCCGGAGAACCGCTTCATGGTGAAAATGAGCTACTGGATGCCGGTGTAGAAGACGGCAATTTGCCGGCCGTGCGGCCAGGTCAGAGCCAAAGGGGGACGGCACCCGGCCCGGTGTCATCGAGCCGCCCCGAGGCCAGCAGCTCGTCGAGCCGGGAGAGCAGCGTCTCGCGATCGCGCGGGAATCGACCGCCCAGCGGGATGATGTTCGACGCGTGATTGGCGCGAAAGAGCGTGTGTTCGAGCTCGAGGTTCGCAAGCAATGCGCGCAGTTCCTCCGCCGCCTCGCGCTCGCTCACTGGAGCGAACCTCCCCGACTCGATCTCGCCCGCCAGCCGCGTGCCCGGCACAGGAATGAAGCGCAGCGCCGCAAGGAAGGGTGGCTGCATGCGGTTCAGCGCAGCCGCGGTCCTCAGCGCATGCTCGTGACTGCGCTCCCGGCCGCCCAGCCCGATCAGCACCGTAGGCTCCCCTTCAAAGAGGACCAGCAATGAGTAGAGCTTTCTGGCAGGTGAGGTCACCCCGGTTGTCCGACAGGTTCAGAGTAGAATTCGCTTGCTCCTGAGGCCGCCCGGCTCAGGCTATCCGCGCCGGCGGTCGATTCGCCGCAAGCGCGTCGAGTTCGGCGCTGAGATGCTGCTCCAAGTACTTGGAGAAAGGCCGGACATGGAGATAAATGGCAGCGAGCGACACCACGGTGCGTAGCGCCCGCGGGTTGTGAAGCATGCAATCCGCCAGAGCGCGCCAGTAATCCACCCTCGTCTCGCGGTTGCGAAAGCCGAGTTGCACACTGATTCGCAGGACGGATTGAAGGTCTCGTGCAACGCGCTTCCATGGGCTACGCAATCCCGGACGCGCCGGATCCAGCTCCCGCGCCATGCGGCGAACACGGCCGAAGAACGCGCGCGGTTGGTAGAGCGTTGCCAAGATGTTCCGATAGTCCGCCAGGATCTCCGGCCGCGGTCTGCGGGTCACGAAGTTGAGGCCGGACCTGCCCTGGTCCGCATCGCCATCCGAGGCCGGACGGTCGAACCCCGCGTGCAGGCGTCCCTCGGCGTATAGCCGGCGCGCAAGCTGCGTGTTGGGCAACGCGTACAGCAGCCCGACCATGGAGAGCGGGATCGCCGCCTCCTCGATGCAGGCGATCATGTCCCGCGCCACCGAACCTGCTTCCCCGTCGAATCCGACGATGAAGCCCGCGTTCACGAACATGCCGGCGCGGTGGATCTTTCGCAGACTCGCGGTGATGTCCCGGCGCGCATTTTGCACCTTCTGCGTGCTGAGGAGCGTTTGCGCATCGGGAGATTCGATGCCGATGAAGATCGCGAAGAACCCCGCCCGGCGCATCAACATCAGCAGCTCGTCATCGCTGGCGAGATTCAGGCTCGCCTCGCTCGTGAACTCGAAGGGATAATGGCGGCGCCGGCGCCAGTCGCCCAGCGCGGCGAGAAAGGGCCGGACCGCTTTCGGGTTGCCGATGAGATTGTCGTCGACGAAGTCGACGTGACCGCGATAGCCGAGGTGGTAGAGATGCTCGAGCTCGTTCAGGATCTGGTCGACGTCCTTGAAACGGGGCACGCGTCCGTTCAGTTCGATCACATTGCAGAACTCACAGTTGAAGGGACAGCCGCGGGAGAACTGCACACCGACATGGAGGTAGTGCTCGAGTTTCAGGAGATCGAAGCGGGGCAGCGGCGAGAGTGTCAGATCGGGAAAGGACCCGGCCACAAACGTGCCGCACTTCTCCCCCGCATTCCATGCCGCGGCGAATCCGGTCATGAGCTCCTCGGCCTCTCCCAGGACCCGAAACTCGGCGTCCGCATAGATCTCGGGGCTGGCAGTGACATCCGGACCGCCGATCACGACCGGTTTCCCGTGGGCGTGCGCCCGCACCATGATCCTTTGGATGTCCCGCTGCTGCGAGAGCATGCCTCCGATCATGACAAGGTCGGCCCAGTTCAAATCGTCCTCGCGCAGCTCCTCGATATTGCAGTCGATGAGACGGACGACCCATTCCTTGGGCAGAAGCGCGGCCACCGTGA
Source organism: uncultured bacterium (assembly GCA_964482205.1). Lineage (GTDB taxonomy): Bacteria > Eisenbacteria > RBG-16-71-46 > CAIMUX01 > WJJG01 > JAZDGX01. Next base: position 164,116 of record CAYZWI010000008.1, read on the forward strand.
TCAATCCCAAGGGGGCGGCGACGTGACGCGCCCCCACGATTTCGCAGGTCTCCCGGTAGTTCCAAAAGGAGTGGAGACTAAAGCGCGGATTGACCAAGAGAACGTTCGGGCGGCTCGTTTGGTTCACTGTCGATCCCTTCTCGACGTCACGAGAGCCTGAGCATCTGTTCCGTGAAGCACCGCTGCCGCGGGCGGATCAGGGGGAAGGCACATCGAAGGCGCCTTCCCCCTCTCCTCTAGCGACGACCGAAACCGCCGGGACGCTCCTCGCGCGGCTTGGCCAGATTGACCTTCAGAGTGCGGCCTTTGCACTCTTGACCGTTGAGCGTCTCGATCGCCTTCTGGGCATCCGCGGACTGTTCCATCTCCACGAAGCCGAAGCCTCGGGGCTGGCCCGTCTCGCGATCCATGACGACTTTCGCGGAGGTGACCGCCCCATGGGGCGTGAACAACTCCTGGAGGTCGCCATCCGTCATTTCGAAGGGTAGATTGCCGACGTACACTTTGCTGGACATGCTAGAATACCTTTCCTCGTGACGACCGCTCGCCGCAGCAAGTCCCGATCGTCATGTCGAACATTGGCCTGAGAACCCCCCCAAGGAACCTTCGGGAAGAAGCGCCGGACATCGGCCCATCTGCGGTCCCAGGAAGTGCCGGAGAACGGCTCGACGAGGGAAGGAGAAGTTCCGGGTTCAGCAGGATCTTGGCCCGGCAGACCCAGAGTGCGGATCGGGTTAGGCTGGCAATGAACTCCTTGGAAGCCCAAACTCAGGCGATTCGTGGCGCAGGAAAATCACAATTTGCAAACTCCACACACCACAAAGTGGAATATCGACTCCTGGAGCGGGGATGTCAAGCGCTTTCGCGCTGGCGGAATGATCCGGCATGCGAGTCTCGTGCTATCCGAATGCTTGCCCGCCGCAAGTCCTTGCCGTGGAAGGAGGCGGACAAGGCTCCCGTGCTCCGCGATTATTCCATCGGGCGCAAGACAAGCCTTTCGAGAAGAGGGATGCTGCCCTGAACGATGGGCGGAAGTTGATGACTGGCGACGTTCGAGGTCGCTGACGCGGGCCAATCAGGTTGGCACCGGGATCAGGGCGTACCTGTCGTGGAAGGCAATCCCCAGAACGGTGATGTCGAACGGGACTCACGCAGCCAGGCGGTAATCGTGGATCAGGCCGCCGAGGACCGGGAGCGCCAGCAGCCTGCCCGTCGCAGGCGCTGGTTCCCTGAGCTCGGGAAACGGATCTGGGATCCCGTAGATCGCCTGGGATGGTCTGGCCCTGTTGTAGCACCGGACGTATTCGCTGACCACGCGACGGACGTGGTCGGGATTCAGGAAGATGAAGTGGTCGAGCGCCTCCTGCCGCAGCGTGGCAGCATGGCTGGAGGAAGTGGCACCCAGCGCGGACGGACGGAGTCTTCGCGGAGCGCGGGCATACCTCTCCGTCATCCGGCTCGTGCTGTGGCCGAGCATCCGCTACTGCGGGCAACCCTCGAATGGCATGATCGGGGAAACCTCAGATAGCGTGATCATGCTCACTGGCTCCGCTGCAACTGGGACTCGACGACGAGCCGATCGCCTAGCTGGGAAGCTCCGACAGCGAGACCGACTTCCAGATGCGCGTGATCGCCTGCAGCGCCGGCGGCCGGGACCGCCTATCACTGGCGCATGCGCGCGACGAGCGCGTCGCCTTTCTTCCCGCACACGGTCTGGCTGTCGTTGCCCGGCACGACGCCTTCCGAGAAGCAGCTGCGGACTGCGGGAATGCCGCCGAGCGTCGCGGCGGATCTTCCGGTCGAGTCGTCCCTCGAGCTGTACTGCGCGGGAGCGAATCCCTTCCTGGGCACGACGACCCTCGCCTTCTACCTGCCCGAGAGCGCGCCGGTCAGATTGAGCGTGCTCGACGTGAGCGGGCGCCGCGTGGCCAAGCTGCTCGACGGGGTCGTAGAAGGCGGCCGCCATGTCACTCTTTGGGATGGACGGGACGTCGCAGGGTCGGCGGCGCCGGGAGGCGTGTACTTCGCGCTGTTGGAGGCGGCGGGCGGGACGCGGACGGCGAAGCTCCTGCTGGCGCGGTAGGCCTGGGATCCGAAAACGCGAGTGCTTGGAGGAGGGTGCAATGAAGCCCGGAAGATGCATGCGTCTCGGAATCGCAGCGGTGCTTCCCGGCAGCTCGCTCCTCTTGTCGGCGGCGATTGGATCCGTGTCCATCGTCTTCTCGCTCTCGGCCACGTAGGCACCCGCGGCGGCGATCCTGGCCGGCCATCGGACTGGATCCGTAAGCAGGGATGGGGTAGAATTGCAGCCATCGAGAGACGACGGTTGGGCGAAACTGCCTGCCTGAATCGTCCGTCGATCCGAGCGTGCGCCCAGCCTGGTTCTCGCTAGAGCGATCATGAGAAGCGCGGCGCCGGTTCGAGCTTCCGTGACCGGACCATCCGTCCGACGAGACGGCCACCCGCGTTTCACTCCAGGATTCCGCTCGCCCTCCAAGGAGGTGCTCCCATGAAGACCGCGATCCTGATCCTGGCCCTGGCGGTGGGCATCTTGTCGTCCGCCGCGCCCACTTGGGCGATGCCCGTTTCCCCACGCCTCCTCGAAGAGGCGCGCCGGTCGGCAGGCTTCGACGATGCTCTGCTCGCCAAGCCCGACTACGTCGACTCCGGGTTCCCCATCCCGCCTGCAGGGCACCGCGGAACCTATCGGGTGCTCCTGCTGCTGATCGACTTCCATGACGTCAACCACGCCTACGCCCCCGGGACCTTCGCCGACATGGCCTTCGGCCCTTGGGCCACGGGAAGCATGAGCGACTACTACACGCAGGTCTCCTACTCCGCCATCTCTCTGAACGGGCAGGCGCTGGGCTGGTACGCCGCCGCGAACGACCGGAACTACTACGGGAACGGTCAGAAGGGATTCGGCACGTATCCGCAGAACGCGGCCCGGCTGGTCGAGGAAGCCGTGGACGCCGCCGAAGCCGCGGGGTGCGACTTCTCGCTCTATGACAACGACGGGGACGGCATGGCCGAATCGATCATCGTCGTCCATTGCGGCGAGGGATTCGAGACGACGCTGGACTCCGATGACATCCAGGGCCACGTGTCTACCCTCACTCTCATGGGCGGCAGCGCCCGCAGCTACGACGGCGTGCTCATCGACCGCTACGCCTGCTGCCCCGAGCTGCAGGACGCTTCCCCCCTGACCCACGTGCAGATCGGCGTCTTCTGCCATGAATACGGGCACATCCTCGGCCTTCCCGATCTCTACGACGTGTCGCGCTGGTGCACGGGCACCACGAGTTGGGGCATCGGCGCGTGGGGCTTGATGGCCTTCGGCGGCTGGGGCGGCGACGTCCAGTCTCCCGAGAGCCCCACGCACATGTGCGCCTGGTCGAAGATGAAGCTCGGCTGGCTGACGCCGACCCTGAAAGCCGATTGGTCGGGCGCCTGGATCCTCGACAACGCCGAGCAGCATGCGGATGCATTGATGCTGGGAGCGAACGGCCCGGAGACGGAGTATTTCCTAGTCGAGCACCGCGACAACCAGACGGGGTTCGACCGCAGCCTGCCCGGCCGCGGCCTGCTCATCTATCACGTCGACGAGACGGTCACCACCGGCAACGACTGCGAGAACGGCGGTGCCTGCACCTCGGGAGGGTTCCACTACCGGGTCGCCATCGAACAGCCCGACGGGAACCATGATCTCGACTGCGGAAGCTACACCGACTATGCGGACGCGGGCGACCTCTACCCCTACGGCTCGGCCGACGAGTTCACGGACTTGACGATCCCCGATTCGGACCGCTACGGCGGCTTCGCCTCGGACGTCTCCGTGACCGACATCCATTTCACCCAGAGCTACCCGGCAAGCCAGATGGCCTTCAACGTGACCAGCGGCGACTCGTATCCCCTCCTCGCCTACGACGACGGGTACTACGACACGTGCTACTCGTACGCCGACGGCGGCGGCTTCGCCGTGCGCATGACGCCGCCCCAGTACCCGGCCCGGGTGCAGGGCGCCTTCTTCATGCTCTGCAGCTACTATGCGACGACGTTCCAATGCAGGATCTGGGACGCCGCGGGGACCGGCGGAGCGCCTGGCGCCCCCTTGTGCCCGGTGCATACGGTGAGCGGCGCAACTGCCTACGCGTGGACCTATGAGGACTTCTCATCCGAGCAGATCGTTCTCGACTCGGGCGACTTCTGGGTGGTCTACATCCAGAACAGCAGCTCGCAGCTCCTCTCCGACACCGACTCTCCCTGGTCGGGAAGAACGAAGCTCTTCTGGTCGGGCGCCTTCAGCGCCGACAACGGAGCCTACGGCAACTACATGATCCGCGCCGCAGTCGACATCACCGTTCCCTCGGGCATCGGCTCCCTCGGCGAGCCCGGGTGGTCGCTGGCCGTGGGACCCAATCCCTTCTGCCGGCAGACCGCGCTCTCCTTCGCGACCAGCCGGCCGCGGCAGGTGGCCTTCAGCGTCTACGACATCGCCGGCCGACTCGTCCACGGCATGGAGGAGACGTTCGGCGCCGGGACGCATTCGATCGTCTGGAACGGCACGAACGATCGTGGCGAGCCGGTCGGGAGCGGAGTGTACCTGTATCGGTTCGACTCGGAGGGCTTGCACCGTTCGGGGCGGCTGATCCGGCTCGAGTAGTCTGCTCCTCTTCGGGCGGTCCAGCGGTGTCTGCGTGCGCGGCATCGCCTGCGACGGGACCTGCTTCCGCGTGGCGGGCGACTTCGCTACCGCGCGAGGCCGGGGGAGAGTGTGCCGAAAGCGCTGCTCCGGGCAATCGATTGCGATCACCCGGAACCGCCTGCAGCCTGGCACTCTGACAGCTTTCAGGGGCTTTCTTTGTGCCTGGGATCGGCTTATGGGCCTCTCCTTGACCGTGGCACGCAACTGGCCTAGTCTTCCGGGCAAATGGAGGACAGCCAGTGCTGTACTGTGGTGATCCTGTCGGGCTGGAAAGAGGGGGGACCGCGCCGTTCGCCGTTTCTTCGCCGCATGAGGGCTGAAACCACTGGAGACCAACGCAAAAGACCGGAAGCCCTGGCCCGGGCAAGAGAAGAGCCCAGAGAGCCGTAACTCCCTGGGCTTCGACGTATTCTGTTGGCCGACTTGCTCTTCAATGGGTCTTCAGAACTGAGGCGCCAACCGGATTCGAACCGGTGATAACGGTTTTGCAGGCTGTCTGCTTTCCCCGGTAATGCCTTGGCGCCAGTTGAGTTAGTTTGCCGCTTCTACCGCGTTTTCTACCGTTTGAATCCTGACGGCTTCCCGCTGGACGGCTTCATCGGAGAGCTTGGCGTACCGCTGAGTCGTCACGACCGAGCTGTGACCCAGGAGCTGCTGGAGTGCCGAGAGACTTCCGCCCCGCTCGATCCAGCGGCAGGCGAAGGTGTGCCGCAGCTGGTGGGGGTGAAATCCAGACACTCCCGAAAGCTCCCTCGCTTTCCGGGTGAAGTAGCCCGAGGATTTGACTGAGAACGGGACAAGCCGTCCGACCCGGCCTTTGACCTCGGACGCGAACTCTCCCAGCGGAACGCGCCGCACCTTGCCGCTCTTGGTCTGATGGACGAGGAGAACCCCGCCTGAGATGTCAGAGACTTGCGCCCGGCAGAGCTCTCCCCACCGAAGCCCCGAAGCCAATCCAAAACGGCAGACGAAGCCGAACGGGTCAGGAAGGCCGGCGACGGAGCTCGCCTCAGCCTCGGAGAGCCTGTCCGGCGGCCGCTCCTGAATCTTCGGCAAGAGCTTCTTGGGAACGGGTGACCTATCAACCAGGCCCGAATCCTCGGCCCAGGAGAAGAAGCATCGGGCGTCCGAGAGCAGGTGAGCCACCGTCTGGGGTGACAGGTGAGTCTTCTCGAGCGCGACCCGAAAGAGCCGCAAGTCATCCGGCCTCACCCTCTCCAGCAGGAAGTGCCCCAGCTGGGGAACAAGCCACTGGTTCGCTCTGTCCTCGGCCAACTTCTGCCCCTTCTCGTTCCGTGCCGTCCTGATGTAGGTCTGAAGCCACCGGCCGACGGCCTCAGCGACCGAAAGCTTTGATCGCGGCGTCTCTTCGGCGGAGAGCTTCCTGGCCCGTCGCACCGCCTCTTGGTAGTCCCGACCGAGTCTTATCCATCTATCCTTTCCTCCGCGCCTGTCCCGAAAGTACCAAGACGGGCCGCGGCGGATTACGCCCCTCGGCGGTCTCGGCATGCTCCCTCCTTTCGTGCCTCGACCCACCGAAGAAGCTCGGCTTCGAGAAACCTAATCCGGCCGCCTAATCGGACGCAAGGGATGAGCCCCTTCCTCGTCCACTCGTAGATGGTGGAAGGTTTGAGCTTCAGCCAATGGGCGACTTCCTTGACCGTGAGTAACTGGGATTGCTCCATGAAAACTGGGAGTGAATAAGGCGACCACATTCCTGCCTTACTTCCGTCCGGTTAGGTAGAAGGGAGGGCAAACACAATGCCCCAGGACACGTTCACGATCCCGGTCAAGGTCGCGACCGAACTCTTGCCCCAGCTATCAAAGGCCAAGATGAAGCTCGTGCTCGAAGCCATCCAGGAAACCTACAAACTCGGCTACGAGGCGGGGGTGAAGGATGCGAAAGCTACTCCTCGTCCTTAGTCTGCTCGCTTCCTCGGCTCTTGCTCAGGAAGGGTTTTTCCTACCGGACGGCGGGGTGGCTTGGGTCGAGCACGGCGACACGATTATCCAGCAGGGAATACCGGAGCCGGACTGGAAGCCGACGCCAGCCGACCTTGAGCGGGTGAAAACCGCGCCGGCCAGAATCAAGGCCGCTGAAGAATCGCTCCGCTCGGCCTGGGAATCTGAGTACGGCAAGAATCCAGCGCCCGTTCCGGCGACTGTTGTTGAGCTTGCGGATGTGACGGCATCCGACCAGGACGACGCCGGCACCTTCGCGACCGCCTTGATTGTCCTCATCGTTTTCGGCGCTCTGTGCTTGCTCGTTCCGCTCGGCAAACAGCCCGTCCCGACACCGCGAATCATACCCAGAGCTCCGGTCACACCGCCGCCCGCCATTCACGTTGCGAGCAAACCCAGAACCAGGACGCGCGTCGTCTACCGTTGTCCACTTGACCGTCACTGAGGAAAGCGCATACTGAAACCAGAAGCATTCCCGTCCTTTTTCCGCAGCCCGCTTGCCAAGCCCTGGCCTGCAATACTTGAGCGGCACACTAACCAGAGACGCCTACCCTCCGTGGGTCTTCCGTGCGTAACGCTTTCAATGAGCTTGTCTGGGGCTTGGCTCTTCTCCCCCGATTCTATCGGGAAACCAGTATTTCTCCTGACCGTCTTCGATATTCACGGTCGGGGGAGAGGAAACAAATACTAAATGACCCCGTATGCTTCCAGCCTACGAGCGGTCTGTCTTCTTGCCCGACGCGCATATTCCGTATCTTGATCCCGGCGCGTTTCAGACCGCGTTAGCCTTCCTCCGCTTCTACAAGCCCCACATCGTCGTTCAGCTGGGCGACCTGGTGGACTTCTATTCGCTCTCACGCTTCTGCAAAGACCCGGCCAGGCTGACCGACCTGCAGGAAGAACTCGACGAAGCCCGGCTCATTCTCGGCAAGATACGCGACGCCGCCCCAGAGGCGGTTTTCTACTTCCTACGGGGAAACCACGAGATGCGGCTAACCAAGCACCTCTGGACGAAAGCTCCTGAATTCTCGAAGCTCCGTTCGCTCCAACTTGATTCGCTTCTCGGCCTGAAGGAACGGAAGATTGAGTACGTGGAGAGCGGGGTCATGCAGCTCCACGGCTTCATCATCAAGCACGGCAATCTCGTTCGGTCCCGATCCGGTTACACCGCCACCGGCGAGCTGGAGAAGTCAGGGACATCGGGCGTTTCCGGCCACTCCCACCGAGCCGCCCAGGTCTACAAGCGCAACGTTTCCGGCATGTTCTCTTGGACTGAGGCCGGTTGCCTCTGCGACCTGAACCCGGAGTATGCCGAGGGCCAGGTTCTCGACTGGATTCATTCGATCGCCTACGGCACGTTCGAAAAGGAAGGTAACCGCTTTGAAATCCACCTGGCTCCAATCGTGAAGAACAAGATTGTCATCGCCGGACGTGAAATCATCCCCTGATTTAATAGGTTTCGGCCCCACACCTACTAATTCCGAGTTATCCACTCCCCATGTTTTGACGACTTCCGTGATAACTGCTACTATGATAATTAGCGCAGTGTTGTGGACTGCAACCAGAGAGTCCGGTTTGCGGCGGCCACAACACGCCGCGAATCGGGCTTTTTGTTTACAGCCCTCCTCATCCTACCCACCCATGCAACCCAAAATACAATTTAAAGTCAGAGATCGACGCAATAAGGGCTGGTTCTACCTCGACAACGAGTACTTGAACGGCTACGCCCGCATTTTCGGCCCGGTGGGAACGGCCATCTACGTGTCACTCTGCCGTCATGCCGATAACGACAGCCAGTCGTGCTTTCCCACTCACGAGAAGATTGCCGCCGAACTCAACATCGACAAGCGCACCGTCATCCGTCACATCAGTGCGTTTGAGGAATATCGTTTGATCGCCGTTGTGCGCTCCAAAGACAAGGACACAAACAGGCAGCTCCCAAACACGTATTTTCTGCTAGACAAGGAC
>CAYZWI010000009.1:0-149545 GCA_964482205.1 uncultured bacterium
GCCTCGCTTACGCCCCGCCGGGAAGCCTTCCGGTCCCGGCTCCCTCATCGGCGCATGCCTCATTCTTCGAGCGAAGTGGATCGCGATCCTGTGCGCATCAGGTGCAATGTGAGCGCGCGGCGCATGCGCGGTTGCCGTTGCGCCTCGCTCGTATTCAGCGGGAAGCCTTCCGGCCCCGGCAAGTGGGCGGAACCGTGCGGCTGGCGGTGCGGTTTTGCCATGATGCTCCCAATTGGCGGAAGGCGTGCCCAGGGAGTATCATGGAGCTGAGATCGTGCGATGCTTGTGCGCGCCATCGATGGGGCGCGGGCATCATCCTAGCGCAGTACGGAGCGGAATTGAGGGAGAGCGCCGTGGACGGAGAGTGGGAAGGCGAAGGCGAGGGCGAAGGCGGGGAAGGCGGCGGAGATCCCGGCTATGAATGGCTGGATCTCTTCTCCGTATACGACGCGCCCGACGAGCCGTCGGCCATCCACATCCAGAGTCTGCTCGTCTCGGCAGGCATCGAGGCGCGCATCCGCTCGGCGCAGGTGCCTTGGTTGGACGGTGTCATGTCCAATGTGATCGGGTACTGGGGCCAGGTTCTCGTGGCGAAACGCGATGTGATCGCGGCCCGCGCCCTTCTCGAAGAATTGAAGGCGGAGATGGAGAAGGAAAAGGGCGCGCCGTGGACCGACGAGGAAGAGGGCGGCGCCGGCGAAGCGGACTCGCGGGAGCATGACCCCGGTTCGGAGCGCCGCGACTGAGGGGTCTTCGAAATCGGGCCCTGCCGAGGGCGGCGAGCTTGGAAGGCTCCTGGACAACGGCGGCCGGCGCGTGCGATACTTGGCAGTCGATTGGCAATAGTTTCTCCTTCGGGGCGGGGTGAAATTCCCTACCGGCGGTGAAAGCCCGCGAACTCGAAGCCCGGCGGCGGGCGGCGAGCCGATTCCGTGGAATCCGGAAGCCGACAGTCACAGTCTGGATGAGAGAAGGAGAAGAGCGCGGCTCGAGCGTTTCGCCTGTTCGCGCGAGATTCTCGATCGCCCGGCGGGCCCCTGAGGCACGCCTTGCGTTTGAAGACGCGCTCTTTGGATGGAGAGCCCCGAAGGCGGCTCTCTTTTTTTGTGCCCCGCCTAGCGGGGCACCGGGGTGAAGGTTCGAGCGGCTGCATGCGGACGCGCCATTCAGAAAACGCGCGCACGAGCGCGAATTCGGAAGACGGGATTTCCGCGGACCGGCGCTGGATGCGCCTGGCCCTCTCGCTGGCCCGCCTTGGAATGGGGCGCACGCATCCGAATCCGCGCGTGGGGGCGGTTGCGGTGCGCAACGGCCGCGTGCTCGGCATTGGCGCGCACCTCTTCTTCGGCGGCCCGCACGCGGAAGCGGCGCTCTTCACGGCGGCCGCGTCCCAGGAGACGGACCTGCGAGGCGCCACCCTCTATGTGAATCTGGAACCGTGCGCGCATCATGGAAAGACGCCCGCCTGCGCGCCGGAGATCGCGCGCCGCGGCCTTGCGCGCGTCGTCGCGGCGATGGAGGACCCCCATCCGCTCGTTCGCGGGCGAGGCTTCGAGTGCCTGGCGGCAGCAGGTGTGGATGTGCGCAAGGGGCTTCTCGGGCGCGAGGCGCGTCGCGTGAATGCTCCCTTTCTGTGGCATCTGCAAACCGGCCGCGCCCTGTTGACCCTGAAGATCGCGGCCAGCCTCGATGGACGAATCGCCGCGAACGACGGGACGAGCCGATGGATCAGCGGCCAGACTTCCCGCGAATGGGTTCACCGCCGGCGCGCCGAGTGCGACGCGATCGTGATTGGGCGAGGGACCTTTCTTTGCGACCGGCCGAGCCTCTCAGCCCGGCCATCGACGGATCCGCGCGCGAGACTGCGCCGCCGCATTCCCCAGGCGGCGGGCGCGTGGCCGCATCAACCCGCGCGCGTGGTCGTCGATTCGCGGGCAAGGATTGCGGAGGCGGATGACTTGGCCGGCGAAAGGGGCGAGCCCGCGATGGGCGGGCCGGGCTCCGCGGGCGGGCGGTGGATCGTGGCGTGCGGCGCGCGCGCGCCCGAAGCAGCCATTGCGCGGCTCGAGAGGCGGGGCGTTGCGTGTTGGAGGCTTCCCGATTCCGGAAATGGATCGGGCGTCGACCTGCACGCGCTCGCAAAGCGCCTGGGCGACGAAGGTCTTCTGGATGTCATGATCGAAGGCGGCGCCGCGCTTGCGAGCGGGTTTCTGGCGGAGGGTCTCGTCGACAGATTGCGCCTTTTCGTCGCCCCGTCGGTCCTCGGTGGAACGAACACCTGGACAGGGGATTTGCGAATCGCCTCGCTGGCCGGCCGTCTCGTCCTCGCGCGCATGCGCGCGCGCGAGTGCGGCGAGGATCTGCTCCTACGCGCGGAGAGCCCCGCGCTCGCGGCCCTCGAAGCGGGGGAAGAGGAATAGGACGCGATGTTCACGGGATTGATCGAGGCGATCGGCACTCTGCGCGGCGTGGCGCCGTTCTCCGGAGGCCGGCGCTTCGAGATCGAAGCGCCGGGCATCGCGGAGGCTCTTCACGAGGGCGACTCGGTTGCGTGCCTGGGAATCTGCCTCACCGTGGAATCGACCGATCGTGCGCGAGGGCGCTTCACCGTGGCGGCCGTGCGCGAGACGCTTGCGCGCACGACAGCGTCGCGCTGGAGACCGGGGCGGCGGCTGCATCTCGAGCGCGCCTTGTCGGCCGGCGATCGCTTGGGAGGCCATTTCGTGCAAGGCCACATAGACGCGACCGCCCGGGTGGTCGCGGTGGGGAAAAGGGCGGACGGCTTCCGGTTGTCGATTCGCCTGCCGCGCGAGTGCGCGCGTTATGTGGTCGCCAAGGGGCCGATCGCGATCGATGGAGTGAGCCTCACGGTGGCGCGCGTGACGGGCGGCGTGTGCGAGATGGCCATCATTCCGGAAACGCTCGCGCGCACGATCATCGGAAGCTACCGCAGCGGCGGGCAGGTGAATCTGGAAGTGGACTTGATGGGAAAGTATGCGGAGTCGCTCGCCCGCGCGCCGAAGCGATGAGCGCGATCATGGGCTGCCCGGGGCTGCGTCTCGGGCAGGCGAGGGCCAGGGGCAAGGCGGGCCGGCGCGCATTCGCGAACGCAGCCGGAAATTGTGGTGATGAAGCGCGGAGGAAGACGAGAGGAGAATCGCATCATGAGTGAACCAACCGCCCCGCGCGAGCGCGCGGCTTTTCGTTCGGTGGAGGAGGCGATCGCCGCGACCGCCCGTGGCGAGCTCGTCATCGTGGTCGATGACGAAGACCGCGAGAACGAGGGCGATCTGATTGGAGCGGCCGAGCGCGTGACGCCTGAAATGGTGAACACGATGGCCAAGCGCGCCCGCGGGCTGATCTGCGTCTCGCTGGATGAGGAGCGCCTGCGCGCGCTCGAGCTGCCTCCCATGGTGAGCCGCAACACCGCCAAGATGAGCACGCCTTTCACGATTTCGGTGGATGCGATCGAGGGAACAACCACGGGCATTTCCGCGCACGATCGCGCCCGCACGGTGAAGGCACTCATCGACCCGGCCACGCGTCCCGAGGACCTCGCCCGCCCCGGGCACATCTTTCCCCTGCGCGCCGCGCCGGGAGGCGTGCTCCGCCGCGCGGGGCACACCGAGGCGAGCCTCGATCTCGCCCGTCTCGCGGGCCTCTACCCCGCGGGCGTCCTGTGCGAAGTGATGAGCGAGGACGGCTCGATGGCCCGGCTTCCGGAGCTGACGCGTCTGGCCGAGGAATGCGGGCTCGTGATGATTTCCGTCGCCGATCTGATCGCCTTTCGCCGCCGCCACGAAGTCCTCGTCCGCGAAGTGGCCGCGTCTCCCTTCCCCACGCACTTCGGCATGTTCCGCGTGCACACCTTCGAGAGCCTCGTCGACGGCTCGCATCATCTCGCCCTCGTGCATGGCGAGATCGACGCGCAGCGGCCGCCGCTCGTGCGCGTGCACAGCGAGTGTCTGACGGGCGACGCGCTCTTCAGCGCGCGCTGCGATTGCGGACAGCAATTGGAGCTCGCGATGCGGATGCTGGCCGATCGGGGAGGCGTGCTGCTCTACATGCGCCAGGAAGGGCGCGGCATTGGGCTCGCGAACAAGATGAAGGCCTACGCGCTTCAGGATCGCGGGCTGGACACGGTCGAGGCGAACCTGCACATGGGCTTTCGCGCGGATGAGCGCGACTACGGCATCGGCGCGCAGATTCTCGCGCAGCTCGGCTGCCGCCGGATCCGGCTGCTCACCAACAACCCGGCCAAGCGCGTAGGGCTCGAAGGGCACGGACTCGAGATCGTCGAACGGGTGCCGCTGGTGGTCGATCCCACGCCGCATAACCGGCGCTATCTGGAGACGAAGCGCAGCAAGATGGGCCACTGCTTCGATCCCGATCCGCCGCGCGCGGCGTTGTCTTGAGGTTCGAGAATGCGGGCGGCGTCGATGGAGCCGCCTGGTCATCGTACGAGCGGCCGCGTGGCGCGGCCGCGGCAACGGACGGGCGCGCGCGCCCGCACATACGAGGAGGCGATCATGGTGCGTGAGTTCCTGCCACCCCTGGACGCGAAGGGGCTGCGCGTGTGTCTCGTGGCGAGCCGGTATGGGCGCGCGGTCGTCGACCGGCTGGTCGCGGGAGCGGTCGAGTGCCTGAAGCAGCACGGCTGTCCGGACGACGGCGTCGATCTCTACTGGGTGCCCGGTTCGTTCGAGCTTCCGCTGGTCGCCCGCGCGCGGGCGACCAGCAAACGCTACGATCTCGTGCTCGCCCTGGGCTGCATCATTCGCGGCGAGACGACCCACTTCGACTACATCGCCAAGGAAGTCTCGCGCGGGGTCGCGCAGGTGGGCTGGGAGACGAATGTTCCCGCGATCTTCGGCGTGATCACGGCCGAGACGATGGAGCAGGCGCTCGAGCGCAGCGGGATCAAGGGCGGCGGACGCGGCTGGGAGGCGGCGCAGGCGGGGATTGAGATGGTGCACCTGCTGCGCGCGCCTGGAGCTTGAAATGGCATCGCAGCCGGAACGCCGGGGCGGGCGCCCGAAGGCCCGCGAGACGGTCATGCGCGTGCTCTACGAAGCCGAAGTGACCGGGGATGACCCGCGCGAGCTGCTGGCGCTCGCGTTCGGCCGCTTGCGGATGACCGAGGAGGGGCGCCGCTACGCCGAGGAGCTGCTGCGCGCGTGCCATCGCAACCTGGCCCGCATCGACGCGCGCATCCAGGCGGCGCTGCGCAACTGGGAGCTTGCGCGCTTGGGCAAAGTCGAGTGCGCGATCCTGCGCATGGCCGCCGCCGAGCTCTTCTTCCAGCCGGATGTGCCCGTGAAGGTGGTCCTCGACGAGGCCTTGCGCCTGGCGCGCAGATACGGGGACCCGAAGAGCGCCGGCTTCGTGAACGGCGTGCTCGATGCCCTGGCGGGGAAAGCTCGCGCGAAGGAGATCAAGTCCATCCGGCCCAAGCCCGAACCCTGAGCGGCGCCGGGGGCCATCCTGAAGGCGTGCGCGGCCGGGGATGCTTCCGTTTGAGCGCTCCCGGGGCCTGTGATAGCGTTCGCCCGATTCGACGGAACGAGAGGGAGGCGCAGGGCATGCGCGAATCGACCGCCGCGCACTGGGACCGCTATTGGCGCGAGCGCGAGAACATCGACGAAGTCTACTCGAACGAGCAGCGCGTCCTCTCGCAAGTGGGCGATCTCGAACTGGCCGGGCGGCGAGTGCTGGAAGTGGGCGCGGGCAGCGGACGAGACAGCATCGAGCTCGCCCGCTCCGGCGGGGTCGTCTTTCTGCTCGACTATGTGGCGAGTTCTTTCACGGTCGTCCGCGCCGTTGCGAAGGAGGCGGGCCAGACGGTCTTCTGCGTCTGCGGCGATGCCACCCGGATGCCCTTTCGCGACGGCGTCTTCCGGCTGGTCTTCCATCAGGGGCTCATGGAGCACTTCCGCGATCCCCGGCCCCTGCTGTCCGAGAACCTGCGCGCGACGGAACCGGGAGGCTATTGCCTGATCGATGTCCCGCAGCGCTATCACCCGTACACGCTCGCCAAACACGCGATGATCGCGATGAATCGCTGGTTCGCGGGATGGGAGACCGAGTTTTCCCCGGGCAGCCTGTCGCGCGTAGTGCGTGAGGCCGGCTTCGAGGTCGTGCGCATCGGAGGCGACTGGATGGTGCCGGGCTTCTGGTACCGGTCGCTGCGCTACGGGCTCATGCGCGCGAGAGTCGCGCGCATGCCGAAGTATCCGCCCGGCATTCCCGGGCTGTCGGCGCTTCAGCGGCGCGCGCGCGAATGGCTGCGCCGCCGCCGGGTAGGGCCATACACCTTCGCCATGGTCAGCGTGCTCGCGCGCCGGCCGCTGGTCAATGGCGCAAGGGTCGAAGACGCAAGAGGCGTAGGCACCAGAGGCGACGGCGCGAGGGACGAAGGCGCAAGGAAGGGACGCTGAGCGCATGCCCTATCACTTCGCGGTCGTGAGCTACCGCGACATCCGCCACCCTGAGTTCGGCGGCGCGGAAGTGATCCTCTACGAGATCTTCCGCCGCTTCGCGCGCGAAGGGCATCGGGTGACCTTCCTGACCGGGCACTGGCGGGGCGCGCCTCGCGAAGAGATCATCGAAGGCATGCGGGTGCGCAGGGCGGGAAGCCAGTACACCTTCAATTTCCGCGCTCCCGGCATGCTCGAGCGCCTGCTGGCGGAAGAGCCGGTCGATCTCGTCGTCGAAGACATCAACAAGATCCCCTTCTTCACGCCTCGCTTCCAGAAGCGCGCCCCGGTGCTCGGCGTCGTTCCGCATCTCTTCGGCACCACCGTCTTCCAGCAGGCGCCGCTGCCGCTCGCGCTCTATGTCTACCTCTACGAGCGCTTCATTCCCTGGGGCTACCGGGGTTGCCGCTTCTCGGTGCTCTCCGAGACGACGCTCCAGGATCTGGTCCGCCGGGGCATCCCGCGCGACCGCCTGCGCCTGATCCGGGCGGGCATCGACCACTCCTATTACCGCCCTCCCGAGCGGGCCGGGCTGCCCGGGCCGGTCATCCTCTACCTGGGGCGGCTGAAGAAGTACAAGCGCATCGACCTCGTGATCGAAGCGCTGCCGGCCGTCCTCGAGCGGGTGCCGCAAGCGGAGTACTGGATCGTGGGAGAGGGCGACTACAAGGCCGCCCTCCAGGCTCTGGCGGCCGAGAAGGGGCTCTCCGAAAGGGTGCGCTTCCTGGGGTTCCAGGAGGGAGCACGGAAGCTGGAAACGCTGTACAAGACCAGAGTTCTGGTCTACACCTCTCCCAAGGAAGGTTGGGGACTCTCCGTGATCGAGGCGAACGCCCTGGGCATCCCGGCGGTGGCCAGCGATTCCCCGGGGCTCAAGGAATCCGTGCGGCACGGCCGGACGGGGGTTCTCGTGCCTCACGGGAATGTGACCGCCCTCGCCCAAGCCCTTGGGGACCTGCTCGCCGATGACGCCCTGTGGCAGCGGATGGGCAAGGAGGCAATGGCCTGGGCGGGCGAGTTCCACTGGGACCGGACCGCCCGGGAGACGATGGCGCTCGCGGAGGAGATCATGAAGGAGTGGAAACGGGCGTGAAGGACTGGCTGCTCGCAAGGCTCAAGGAACCCGTCTGGCTGGGCGGGCTGATCGTCTTCGTCGTCGTGCAGTTCGTCTACCTGATCACGATGGCGCTCAGCTGCCCCTTCTGGGACAGCGGCGAATTCATCGCCACCTCGTATGTGCTCGGAATTCCCCATCCGCCGGGAACGCCGCTATATGTGCTGATCGGCCGGATCTTCACGATGATTCCCATCGGCGAGATCGCCTCGCGGGTGAATTTCCTCTCGGCCCTCTCTTCGGCGCTCACGGTTCTCTTCTCCTACCTCATCATCGTCAACTTCGCCCGGCGCTGGGTGGTTCGCCGTCCCGAGGACACGCTCGACAAGTGGATCGCGGTCGCGGGCGGAATGACCGGAGCCTTCTTCATCGCCTTCTCGCGCACCTTCTGGGAGAACGCCACCGAGGCGGAGGTCTACGGCGTTTCCTCGCTCGTCATGGTGCTGTGCGTGTGGTTGATCCTGAAGTGGGAAGCGTCGGGGAAGAACGGCGATCGCAATCAGAATTACCTGCTCCTGATCGGCTATATTCTGGTCGTCGCGATCGGCATCCACATGGGCTCGATGCTGGTCGCGCCCGCGCTGTTTCTGTATGTGCTCCTGATTGCGCCGAAGACGATTCTGAACCGCGACTTCTTCGTCACCCTGCTCGCGGCCGCCCTCGCACTAGCGCTCTTTCTCATCGTGCGCGCCTTCGGCGGCGCGACAGCCTTTGCGCTCATCATCGCCGCGCTCGTTTTCGGAGGGCTGGTCGCCTGGAAGTGGCCGGCTCTCGGACGATCGAATCTCGCCTTTTGGATGATCGCGCTCGCCGCGGTGGGCTTGAGTGTGCAGCTCTTTCTCATCATTCGCGCGCGGCTCGATCCGCCGATCAACGAAGCGGACCCGAGCACCTGGCAGAGCCTCTGGCTGGTGCTTTCCCGCGATCAGTACAAGCCGCCCAATCCGATGCTCAAGCGCCAGGCCAGCTATGCGATCCAGTTCGGCAAGCACTTCGTGCGCTACTGGCAGGATCAGTACGACCTCGGCATCCGGCCACACTGGTTCTCGATGCTCTTCCCCTTCCTGCTCGGCGGAGTGGGAGCCGTCGTGCAGGGGATCAAGGATGGAAAGCGCTTCCTGCTGACCGCCACGCTGGTCTTCTTCACGAGCATCTTTCTCGTCTGGTATCTGAACTTCAAGGAAGACGAGGTTCGCGACCGCGACTACTTCTTCGTGGCCGGATACCACTTCTTCGGCCTGTGGATCGGGCTCGGGGCGGTGGCGCTGGCCCGTTGGCTGCGCGGAGAACCGCAACTCATCGAAGGCGAGTGGCGCCAGCCTCCGGGCGGCCGCCTCTTCGGACTCGGCTCGGCGGGGCTGCTCGTCGGGCTCTCGATTCTCCCGATGGAGCATGGCTGGTATACCCACGACCGGACGGACTTCTATGTCGCCCGCGATTACGCCTACAACATGCTCGTGCCGCTGGAGAAGGACGCGATCGTCTTCACCAACGGCGACAACGACACCTTCCCGCTCTGGTATCTGCAGGAGGTGGAGGGCATCCGCAAGGATGTGCGGGTCGTCAATCTGAGCCTCCTCAACACGCAGTGGTACATTCGCCAGATTCGCGATGAGGAGCCGAAGATCAAGGTCGCCTTTTCCGAGCGCGAGATCGACAGCCTGCAAGGGGTGATGCTGCCGGATGGAAAGATCGTCTGGGTGAAGGACATCATGGTCCATCACATCCTGGAGGAGAATCCCTCCCGGCCCACCTATCTCGCGGTCACCGTTCCCGACGAGATGGGCCTCGACAAGAACCTCGTCATGGAGGGCCTCGTCTTCCGCATCGTCGCCGAAGAAGGGGAGCCGGAGCGTTGCGACATCGAGAAGACCTGGGGCAATCTGCGCGAAGTCTTCCTCTACCGCGGGCTGCTGGACAAGAAGGGCTACTACGATACGAAAGTCTACAAGGACGACAACTCCCGCAAGCTCGTGCAGAACTATGTGGCCGCCTATGTACGCCTCGCGCATGCGCACCTGAAAACGGACGACCAGGAGCGCGCGATGGAAGCGCTCGATTACGCGCAGCGCATCAACCCCTCGTTCTCGGGGGTGCTCTACACCCTCGGGTACCTGCAGATGGAACGCGGGGAGTACGGCCCCGCCGAGGAGTCGTTCCGCAAACTGATCGCTTCGGGCGACACATCGGCCGACATCTATCGCCTGCTGGCGGCGGCGGTGGAGGGCCAGGGACGGACGAGCGAAGTCGAGCAGGTGTATCGCGACGCGGTGCGGAAGAATCCAGACGACTTCGAGCTGACGCGGTTGCTCTTCACCTATCTCTGGTCCGAGAAGGGAACCGATGCGGCCGTGCAGGTGATGCGCGACTGGCTCGCGCGTCACCCCGAGGACCAGGTGACGAGGAGAGCGTTGGAGGAATTCCTGCGCGAAGAGGATTCGTTGAGGTCGGCCCCGAAAGCCGTGCCCGGGGCCGGCCCATCCGGCAAGAAGGCGCCTTGAGATGGCCGTCGCGCTCGTGACCGGAGTGGCGGGCTTCATCGGCTCGCATCTGGCGGAACGCCTCCTGACCGAAGGTTGGGAAGTGCGCGGCATCGATTGCTTCGATCCCTACTATCCGCGCGAGATCAAGGAAGCCAACCTGCGCGCGGTCGAGAGGACCGCGGCCGGCCTGGGCGGCCCGGGCGGCGCGCGGGGCGAACGAGCCTTTCACTGGAGCGAGGAGGATCTCGCCGACGTCGATCTCGGCCCGCTGCTCGCGGGCGTCGACTGCGTCTTCCATCTCGCCGCGCGCCCGGGCGTGCGGCCGAGTTGGGGCGAGTGTTTCGCCGACTATGTGCGCGCGAATGTGCTCGCGACCCAGCGACTCCTCGATGCGATGCGGGAGCGCCCGGGAATGCGGCTGGTCTTCGCCTCGAGTTCGTCGGTCTACGGATCGGCGGGCGCGGGCGCGAACGAGGATGCGCCTCTGCGCCCGATCTCGCCCTACGGAGTGACGAAGGTCGCGGGCGAGGCGCTGATCCGCGCGTATCACGCCTGCTTCGGGATTCCGGCCGTCATGCTGCGGTACTTCACCGTCTTCGGTCCGCGCCAGCGGCCCGACATGGCGATGAACCGCTTCCTGCGCGCGCTGGGCGCTGACGGCGAGATCGAGGTCTACGGCGACGGGCGCCAGACGCGCGATTTCACCTTCGTGCAGGACGCGGTTGCGGCGACGGTGAGCGCGTCGGCGCGCGGCAAGCCGGGGGAGTGCTACAACATCGGGGGAGGTTCGCCCGCGAGCGTGCTGGAAGTGCTCGACATCCTGGCGGCGGAAACGGGCCGGCGGCCGCGCCTGCGCTTCCTGCCCGTGCAGCCGGGCGATCCGCCCGCCACCCGGGCGGACACGACGCGGGCGAGGGAAGATCTCGGCTTCCGGCCCTCGGTCTCCCTCGCCGAAGGCCTCGCCCGCATGGCGCGCTGGATGGACGAAACCGCCGGCCGTCCGGCGAAGCGCGAGGGCCGCGCATGAGCTCTCCGGCCGTCTCGATCGTCATCCCCGTCTTCAACGAGGAGGCGAGCCTCGCGCCGCTGCACGAGCGCCTCACGGCCGTCCTCGCGCGCTCCACGCCGAGCTACGAAATCCTCTTCATCGACGACGGCTCCACCGACGGGAGCCTCGACCGCCTGCAGGCGCTCGCCGAAGCCGACCCGCACACCGGGTTCGTGAGCTTCCGCCGCAATTTCGGCAAGGCGGCCGCGCTGTCGGCCGGCTTTCGCGACGCGCGCGGCGAGGCGATCATCACCATGGACGGGGATCTGCAGGACGATCCGGAGGAGATCCCCGCCTTTCTCGAGATGCTCGCGCGCTACGATCTCGTCTCGGGCTGGAAGCGCCGGCGCAAGGACCCGATCAGCAAGCGCTGGCCGTCGCGGCTCTTCAACTGGGTGACGGCCCGCGCGACGGGCATTCCGCTGCACGATTTCAACTGCGGATTCAAATGCTACCGGCGCGAGGTGACCGAGGCGCTGCGCGTCTACGGCGAGCAGCACCGCTTCATTCCCGTCCTCGCCGATCGCCTCGGGTTTCGCATCGGCGAGAAGGAAGTGCGCCATCACCGGCGCGCGCATGGGAAGAGCAAGTACGGAGCGGCCCGCTTCCTGAACGGCTTTCTCGATCTGCTGACCGTGATGTTCCTCGGCAGCTCGCAGCGAAATCCCCTGCATGTGTTCGGCCGGATCGGCGCCTTCTTCCTGTTCGCCGGCCTCGCGATCAATCTCTACATGGCCGCG
Source organism: uncultured bacterium (assembly GCA_964482205.1). Lineage (GTDB taxonomy): Bacteria > Eisenbacteria > RBG-16-71-46 > CAIMUX01 > WJJG01 > JAZDGX01. The sequence continues at coordinate 11,862 of CAYZWI010000009.1, forward strand.
ATCTGGATCCTGGAGGGCGCGCTGCGCGTGCGGCCGCTGTTGATCTTCGGCGTCATTCTCGTCATTCTCGGTATTCAGTTCATCTCCATGGGATTGCTCGCGGAGATGCTCGCCAGCGTGCATCGGAGCGCGGAAACGTATCCGGAGAGACGGAGAATCGCTCCGCGGTTTTCCGGGGAAGGAGAGGCATCGTGAGGGTGCTCATCACCGGCGGCGCGGGCTTCATCGGCTCGCACTTGTGCGATCACTTTCTCGCCCGCGGCGACGATGTGATCTGCATGGACAATCTGCTCACCGGCAGCGTCGACAATATCGCCCACATCCACGACGGGCGCTTCCGCTTCATTCACTACGATGTGACCAACTATCTGTACCTGGCGGAGCCGATCGACATCGTCCTGCACTTCGCCTCTCCGGCGAGCCCGATCGATTACCTGCGCCTCCCGATCCACACCCTGAAAGTGGGCGCGCTGGGCACCCACAAGGCGCTCGGCCTCGCCCTGGCGAAGAACGCGCGCTTCCTGCTCGCCTCGACGTCGGAGGTCTACGGCGATCCGCTCGAGCACCCGCAGAAGGAAACGTACTGGGGCCACGTGAATCCCACCGGCGTGCGCGGCGTATACGACGAGGCCAAGCGCTTCGCCGAGGCGCTGGCGATGGCCTATCACCGCTATCACGGCGTCGACGCGAAGATCGTGCGCATCTTCAACACCTTCGGCCCGCGCATGCGCCGCGACGACGGGCGGGCCGTGCCGGTCTTCGTCAATCAAGCGCTCCGGGGCGAGCCGTTGACCGTCTTCGGCGACGGGAGCCAGACGCGCAGTTTCGGGTACATCTCAGATCTGGTGCGAGGCATCGACGCGCTCATCCGGTCGGACCTGAACGAGCCGGTCAACATCGGGAACCCCGAGGAGATGACGGTGCTCGAGATGGCACGGATGATCTGCGAGCTCACGGGAAGCAAGAGCGAGATCCTGTTCCGCGCGCTTCCCGAGGACGATCCCAAGGTCCGCCAGCCGAGCATCGCGCTGGCGCGCGAGAAGCTGGGCTGGGCGCCTCAGGTTGGCGTGCGCGAAGCGCTCGAACGGACGATCGCCTGGTTCCAGGAGACGGGCGCGGCCGGGGCTTGCTGAGCGCAAGCGCGACACGACGCTCGCCGACCGGCAGCCGGCATCCGGACGGAGCCAGAGACGGAGGACTTGCGGTGACACCGGCGACGGAAGGCACGGACTCGCGCGCGAGCGGCGCTTCGCCGGGCCTCGCTTCGCCGGCCCCGATGTCCGACCGCAAGTGCCTGGTCGTCGTCCCGACCTACAACGAGCGCGAGAGCATCGAGGCGTTGATCGCCAAGATCCTCGCGCAACCTGCGCGTCTCGAAGTGCTCGTGATCGACGATGGCTCGCCCGACGGCACGGCCGATCTCGTGCGCTCGCTCGCCGCCAAGGACCCGCGCATCCGCTTGATGGAGCGTGAGAGCAAGCTCGGGCTCGGTTCCGCCTATGTGGCCGGCTTTCGCTACGCGCTGGCCGAGACCGACGCCGAGCTCATCTTCCAGATGGACGCCGATTTCTCCCACGATCCCGCCGCGATCGGTGAATTCCTGGCGGCCGCAGCGGAAGCCGATCTCGTGATCGGCTCGCGGTACTTGAAGGGCGTCACGGTGGTGAACTGGCCGCTCAAGCGCCTCTTCCTCAGCTACTCGGCGAATGTCTACACGCGCTGGATCACCGGGCTGCCGGTGAAGGACGCGACGGGCGGATACAAGTGCTTTCGCCGGGAAGTGCTCGAGGCGATCGACTGGAACAGGATTCACAGCGACGGCTACTCTTTCCAGATCGAAACGACCTTCCACGCCTGGCGAGGAGGCTTTCGCATTCGCGAGATCCCGATCCTCTTCGTCGACCGGCGGGTGGGCATCTCGAAGATGAACCGGCGGATCGTCTGCGAGGCGATCTTCGTCGTCTGGCGCTTGGGCTTTCAGGGCATGTTCCGCCGCCGCGGCCGGCCGGATTCGGCGCTCGAGTCCGCTTCGCGGAAGGACGCGGGATGATGAAACGGGGAACGCTCGACCTCTCCGTGATCATCGTGCACTACCGCTCGCCCGGCCTGCTCGCCGACTGCCTGGCCGCCATCGATCGAGCCGAGACGCGCCTGGCGACCGAAGTGCTCGTCATCGACAACGCCCCGCTCGACGATGCCGCGCGCGATCTCGCCGAGCGCCACGGCGCGCGCTATCTGCGCAACGAGCGCAATCTCGGCTACGGCCGCGCGATCAACCAGGGACTGGCCGAAGGGGGCGGGCGCCATTACCTGATCCTCAATCCCGATGTCAGCGTGCGTCCGGGCAGCCTGGACGCACTGGTCGAATTCATGGACCAAAATCCCGCGGTCGGCATCGCGGGGCCGCGCCTCTACAGCCCCGACGGATCGCTGCAGTACTCCGCGCGCACCTTCTACACCCTGCCCATCATCCTCCTGCGCCGCACGCCGCTCGGCCGCCTGTGGCCGCGGGCGCGCATCGTGCGCGAACATCTCATGCTCGATTGGGACCACGCGGAGACGCGCGATGTCGATTGGGTCCTGGGAGGCGCGATCCTCGCCCGCCGCAGAGCCGTCGAAGATGTGGGCGGAATGGACGAGCGCTTCTTCCTCTACTTCGAGGATGTGGATTGGTGCAGCCGCATGCATCGCCGCGGCTGGCGGGTCACCTATGTGCCCGCCGCCGAGATGGTCCACGCCCATCAGCGCGCGAGCGCGGGCGGCTTCCTGACGCCGGGCAAGCGCATGCATCTCGAGTCGGCGCTGCGCTTCTACGAGAAGTGGAGCCTCGTCCTCTATGTGTGGAAGCTGCAGGCGACGCGCATTCGCGCGGCCGCCACGATCGTGAGCGACCTGGTGTTCCTGTCCGCGGCCTTTCTGGCCGCCTACTTCATCCGCTACTCGCTCGGTCTCGCGATCCCCGGCTGGTCGGATGCGCGGCCCGTCTTCGCCCTGCGCGTCTACTCGCGCTTCATTCCCTTCGCCGATGCGGTCGCGGTGGGGACCTTCGCCTTCCTGGGGCTCTACCGCGGGGAGATCTGGCGGGACCGCCTGCGAGAAGGCATCCAGCTTGCCAAAGGCATGCTGATCACTTCGCTGGTCGTGCTCGCGACCACCTTCCTCTTCACCACGCGGCCGATGTCGCGCTTCACCGTGGTGCTCTTCTTTCCGCTCGGACTGATCCTGGTGGCGCTCGGGCGTGAGACGCTGCGGCGTCTGGTGGCGGGCGTGCGCGAACGGCGCATCCAGCTTCGCCGCCTCGCGGCCCTCGCGCCGCGCGAGAAGATCGAGGAGTTGAAGCGGCGCTTCGACCGGCACGGGTTCTTCGGCTACGAGCCGATCTACATCGCGCACGAAGATGTCCCGCCGCAGAGCGCGCAAGCGGCGAGCGCCGACTCTCGCGCGCTCGAGTGGCGCATGCGCCTCCTCGCCGAAGAGCGCATCGCGGAAGTGATCGTCTTCGAGAGCGCCACGCAGGCGCCGCTGGTGTCCGAGTTGCTCGGCCGCCTGCGTTCGAGCGGGCTTCCGGTGACCTATGTGCCGCTCGTCGAAGGCCAGATCGGCGCGGCCTCGCGCGTGCGCGATTTCATGGGCTTCGGAGGGCTGGCGCTGGCGCAGCCGGGGCGGGGCGAGCACGGCGCGATCAAGCGCGCGACGGACATCGCCCTCTCCCTGGGGCTCCTCGTGGCCGCGTTTCCGCTGCACCTCGTCCATCTGGCCCTCTCGCGCCGCGGCGTGCGGCGGGAAGAGCGCATCGGCCGCGCGGGGCGCCCGTTTCGTCTTCCCCTCTACGCGGGGGAGAGCGCCGTCCTGCGCGCGGTTCCCGCCCAGCGGCGCTATCCGGCCCTGGTCCGCGTGCTGAAAGGCGAGATGAGCTTCATCGGTCTCGTCCCGCTCACTCCCGCCCAATGGGAGGAGGCCGGCCCTGACTATCGCGCCGCCCCGCCCGACGCCTTGCCCGGTTTGCTCGATCCCTTTCCTTCCCCGGCATCCCGGGAAGCGTCGCCGGACGCGTTCGAAGCGGGAAACGGAGAAGCGGGCGGCGGGTATGCGAGGAACAGCCTGGAGAAGGTCCTCGGATGGAACCGAGGCTATCCGTTGCGAAGGAATCTCGAGGAGGAAGCGCGTCTCGCGGCGAGAGCGCTTTCCTTCCGGGGCGCACCGAAGGAGCCCGCATCGTGAAGGGTTGGATGGCGGCCGCGCTCGTGCTCGCGCTGTCGCAGCCCATGCTCGCTCTCGCCAAGAGCAGCGAAGGCGAGTGGGTCACGCATCTGTACATGAACGACATCCGCGACCTCGCGGTCACCGGAAAGGGCGTCTGGTGCGCGACGGGCGGAGGAGCGCTCTTCTACGATTTCGAGCTCGGCCGCTTTCGCGCCTGGAACCGCTCCGCCGACGGCCTCGCCAGCGACACGCTCACCTCGATCGCCGCGCTCGACGACGGGCGGGTCGCCTTCGGCACCCGCGCCGCCGGCCTGTCGCTGTATCACCCCGAGCGCCATCTCTGGCAGAACTACACGTCGCTCACCTATCCGATCGCCGGCAATGAGATCCTCTCCATCGTGGAGCAGAGCCCGTGGCGGATCATCGGATCGCGCGGCGGTTTCGTCGCGATGAACGCCGGCGAAGTGCGCGAAGCCTGCCAGCAGGGGCTCGATATCTGCGGCCTGCCGGGCTGGAGCATCTCGGCGGGAATCGAATACGAGGGGGCGCTCTGGCTGGGCGCTCTGAACGAGCCGGGAAGCGGGGGCGTGGGGCGCCTGGACTACGGCTCGACCGGCGAGTGGACGCTCCTCAACACCGGCGCGCTCGCGAGCCGGCCGGAAGTGATCGGCTTCGCACGCTGGGAAGATTCGCTCTTCTGCGCCTATCGCGGCGGCGTCGCGGTGTGGACCGGGCAGACCTGGGCGCCTCGCCGCGCCGGGCTTCCGGCCTACATCGAGATGCGCGACATCACCGCCGGCCCGCGCGACCTGCTCGTCGCGCTCTCGGCGACGGAGGGCGGCGTCTTTCGCTGGGACGGCGCCGGGCAGCGCTGGAAGCGGCTCGGAACGATGCAGGCGCAAAGCGTGGCCCAGGAGCCGGACGGCATCGTGTGGGCGGGAACGGGCTCCACCCGTTCGGGCGTCAACTGGCTGCCCGAGAATCAGGACGGCCTGTGGGAATATGTCGCCGGCGAGTGGATCCAGCATCGCTACGACAGCCCGCACCCGCTCGAGAGCTACCGCGATCTCGCCCTCGACGCCGATGGGCGCCTGTATGCCGCGCTCGCCGCGCGCTTGCGGGGGTGGGGGCTCGCGCGCTTCGACGAGAACGGGTGGCAGCTCTTCAATCAGGACAACACGCAGCTCAGCAATTCGTGGGTCCTGGACCTGCGCGCGCAAGGCGACGCGGTCTGGGCGGGCCACTGTTGTTGCGCGGTCCCCACGGACGCCTGCTACCTCAATCGATGGGATCCCGCCACCGGCGCGGTCGCGGTGCACGATTCGGTCATGAATGTGCACGCCTCCATCGAGGATCCCTACGGCAATGTCTGGTTCGCTTCCTGGTTCGAGACGACGCCCTCGGCGGCGTACGGCCTCTATCATCTCGATACCGCGAGCGGGCGCATCGACCACTACACGAGCGCGACCACCGGCGGGCTGCTCAAATCCGACAAGATCACCGATGTCGCCTGGGAAGGCGATGCGTTGTGGATCGGCTACCACAGCGACGGGGTCAGCCGCTGCCGGCTGGATGGCCGCGGGCTTCCGATTCTCGAGGAGAGCGCCTGGGAGCACTTCACGACCGAATCCGCCGGACAGCCGCTTCTCAACAACGCCGTCCGCGCGCTCGCGGCGCGCGACGGCGAGGTGTGGATCGGGACGGTGGAAGGGGTCTCGCTGTATCAGAACGGCGCGTGGCGAATCTTCCGGCCCGGGCCCTTCGGCCTTCCCGGAAGCGCGGTGACCGACATCGCCCTCACCGCGGACGGAGCAGCCTGGATCGGGATCACCGGCAGCGGAGTGACGCGCATCACGAAGGAAGCGACCGGCGCCTTCACGCTCGACAGCTTCGGGCCGCCCGATCTCGTGAATCCTTCCGTCACGACGCTCGCGGTGGGAGCGGAAGGACGCGATCTGTGGGTGGGGACCGAAGACGGCCTCTCGCATTTCGTCCCCACGGTCGCGCCGCAGGAATCGTCAGCGGATCGAATCGCCGTCTATCCCAATCCCTACAATCCGAACTGCGGAGCGCCGCTTCGCCTGGCCGAGATCCCGGGCCGCGCCGCGCGGGGGACGATTACGGATGTGGCCGGCCGGATCATCGCCCGCTTCGGCGACAAGTGGACGCAAGAAGCGATCTGGGACGGCCGGGACGAACATGGAAGCGCGGTTCCCCCCGGCTGCTATGTGATTCGCGCGAGCACGCCGCACGGCTGGTTGACCGGTCATGTCGCCGTGCTCGATCTGCCCTGCGAGGAGCCCTGATCGATCGAGAGTCGCGGATTTGCAGGCATGCTCGGAGCGTTCATGTCCCAGCGCAGGCGCGTTCTCATTTTCGCCTACTTCTTCCCGCCGCGCGGCGGCGCGGGCGTGCAGCGCATCGTGAAATTCGCCAAGTATCTTCCCGATGAGGGATGGGACCCGACGATCGTCACCGCCAAAGGCGACGATTACTGGATGAAGGACGAATCGCTCGAGCGCGAGCTCGCAGGCCGGGTGCCCGTCGTGCGAACGCCGGCCTTCACCGGGCTCACGATCCTCTCCCGTCTCGCTCCGCGGCAGGCGGGGAGCGGCCATTCCCCGCGCTCTTCGGTGGGCGCCGTGCGCAGTCTGCGCAGGATCTCCTCCTGGCTGCTCGTGCCCGACAGCTATGTGGGGTGGGTGCCCTTCGCGCGCAAGGCAGGGGAGGCGCTGCTCTCGCGCGAGAAGTTCGACGCCCTCCTGACCACCTCTTCCCCCGACAGCGCGCATCTCATCGGGCTGGCGCTTTCCGCGCGCGCGCGAATTCCCTGGGCCGCGGACTTTCGCGATCCCTGGACGCGGCGGCTCTCCTTCCGCCCCCCGACGCGCTGGCATCGCGCCCGGCATCAAGCCCTCGAGCGCGAAGTGCTGCGCCGCGCGGCGCTCGTCACCTTCACTTCCGACGAGACGCGCGAAGACTATGCGCGCCGCTATCCCGACATTCCCGCCGCGAAGATGGCGGTGGTCACCAACGGCTACGATGAGGAGGACTTCGCGCATCTCGAAGAGGCGCAACCACCCGCATCGCGCTTCGAGATCCTGCACGCGGGGCAACTCAATCCCGAACGGCCCGCATGGCCTTTCCTTCTCGCGCTGCGCAGCTTCCTGAGCGCGCATCCGCAGGCGGCGGGCCGGGTGCGGGCGCGGTTCATCGGCCCCGCTTATCTGGGCGACCTGCGCGCGGCCGAAGAGCTCGGGCTTTCCGAATGCGTGGCCTTCGAACCGTCGCGCGCCCACGCGGGGATCGTGCGCGCGATGCGTGAGAGCCACGCGCTGCTGCTGATGGAGCAGGGCAGCGAGGCGGGCGGGCTCATCCTGCCGGGGAAGATCTTCGAGTACCTTCGGGCGGGCAGGCCGATTCTGGGCCTCTTGCCGGAAGGGGCGGCCTGGAACCTGATCACCAGCCTGGGCGCGGGCAAATGTTGCCGGGCGGACGACCGGGAAGGGTGCGCCCGGGCCCTGGGAGAGCTTTTCCAGGGCTTTGAACGGGGGCTACCACCCGATTCCGGCGTCGAGCGGGAAAGAATCCTTCCATTCGAGCGCCGCCAAACGGCCCGCCGGCTCGCGAATCTGCTCAATTCCTGCCTGTCGGATGCCTGACGCGATCCCACGGACCGTCGGTATTATTCTGTAAGTGTTTCTTTCGATTTCACTTGAAGGTTCTGAACAAATATTCCCTGTCCATCAAAAAGTCGCTTGACCCGTTCGGCGGCCGCAGAGTAGTCTGCGCGTGGGAGAAAGTGGGGGATTAGGGGACAAAAGGTCTCTATTTGTTGAATGGTGGATGGTCGCCCCTTGGATAGTGGTACCCAGGGGGCCGTTGCAGGCCGAGCCGCTCCATGGAAAAGCTTCCATTCCTCGGGATCTGGGAATGCGCCATCGACGAGAAGCGGCGCATCACCTTGCCTGCCCGGCTCCGCGAGCTGCTGGCCACCTACGGATCCTCTCCCGAGCTCATCGTCACCCTGGGCCGGAAGGGCTCGCTCATGATCCTTCCCCCGGCCGTCTGGAACAGCGTCTCTCCCGATCTCTTCAACGCGGTCGTGGACGGCGACGCGGGGGCGCAGGCCGTCCGGACCATGATGGCCATGCACGGCAATGTCTCGCGTCTCGACAACAGCGGCCGCCTCACGCTGACCGAGAAGCAGATGAAGATCGCCCTCCTGGACAAGGTAGCCGTCGTCTTCGGGTACTTCAACTGCATCGAACTCTGGAATCCGGAACGATTCGAGACCATCAACACGACCGCCTCGCCGGAAGAGCACGATCGAAACATCGAGCGCTATGTCGGCCCGGCGTCCAGGCGCAAGGAGAGGGAATGATCGAGCTGCGGCCCATTCTCACTCCCGATGGCCTGCTCCTCTGGGGACGCCTGCTCGGCACCTGGGGACGCGAGGAATGCGCCCTTCTGCGCGGCCTCTTCGCGGAGCTCGCGCTGCCCGCGGGATCGCGCGTGCTTTTGGATTTCAGTGAGCTCGGGCACTTGCACTTCTCGGGCGCTCCCTGGCTGGTCGAGCTCGGCCGGGCGTTGGAGGAGGAAGGCGCGCGGGTGGAGATCGCCGGGTTGAACGACCGGCTGCGCGATATCCTCGAACTCGGTGCGGCCAGCGACGGGCGCGATTTCATCGAGCGTCATGGTGGAAACGGTTCGCCACTGCCGGGGCGTGCGGAGCGGCTCGGATCGGGCGGGGGGCCATCCCGCGTCGGCCGTCCGGATCCGCACGGCCTGGCGGCGGCGCGCCTCAACTAGTCCGGACCCTCGGGTCCGGGTGAACCCGGCAAGCGGGACGGCGGGTCAAAGCGGAGATTTGAAGGGCAAGAAGGCGAAAAACTGCTCCCTGCCTCGTGTCCTCCTCGGGAAAGTCTCCGCCTCCCGCCGCCCCCATTCCCGGCGGATCTGTGAGCCATGAGCCGGTGATGGTGAGGGAGGTGGTCGGCGCGCTCGTGAGCGATCGCGCCGGTCGCTTTGTCGACGGCACTCTCGGCGAAGGCGGGCATGCCTGCGCGATCCTGGAAGCCACCCACCCCCACGGCCGGCTTCTCGGCCTCGACCGCGACCCGGACGCGCTTCGCATCGCGGGCGAGCGCCTGGCTCCCTACGGCGACCGGGCGCAACTCGAGCAAGGCGACTTCCGGGACCTGGCGGAAATCCTGGAGCGAATCGGCTGGGACCGAGTGGACGGCGTGCTCCTGGACCTCGGATTGCGCTCGGGCGCGTTGGATGTCGCGGACAGGGGCTTCGCCTTCGGCCTCGGCGGCCCGCTGGACATGCGCTTCGACCCCGGGCAAGGCGAGTCGGCGGCCGATCTGCTTGCCCGCCTGCGGATGGAGGAACTGAGCGCGCTCTTCGCGGAAGGCACCAGCCGGGCCAACCCGCACGCGATCGCCCGCGCGATCGTCGAATGCCGGCGCCGCCGCCCGATCGAGCGCACCGATGACCTCGTCCGCTGCCTGCGCGGGGCGCTCGGACGCTGGGCCACGCCGAAATTGCTCTCGAGCGTCTTCTCGACGCTGCGCATGGCGGTCAACACGGAATTGGCCGCCCTGGACCGGGCGCTGGAAACGGTGCCCGCGCTCTTGACGACGGGAGGTGTGCTGTGCGTTCTCGCCTACCAGTCGCAGGAAGATCGCAGAGTCAAGCTCCTGCGGCGCTCTTCCTTCGTCGATCCCCGAAGCGGGGAGCCGTTTCGCATGGCGCCTCTCTGGCCCCGGCCGCTCCGGCCCAGCCTCGAAGAGATCCGCCGCAACCGGCGCTCGCGAAGCGCCCGGCTGCGTGCGCTTCGGAGAGAGTCCTCGAGGGATCCGCAAGAGTGACCATTCCCGAACGCGCGCGCCCGAAAGCGTCCCAACCGCTCACGGGCGGGAAGAGCAACGAGCGCGGCAGCCGGGCCCCCGCGGCCCTCGATCCGAAAACGGCCGCGCGCGTTGCGAGCGTCAAGTTCCTGGAGCGGCCCACCCAAGCGAAGGGGCCTGAGCCGGAGTACCTGAGGCTCCCCGTTCGCCACCAGAAGGCGAGCCGCTTTCGAGGGGGGCTCTGGATGCTCCTGGTCGCGCCGCTCTTCTTCACCGCGCTCTTCGTCTCGATGCGCCAGGATCTGCAGCTTCACCTCATGCTCAAGCAGAAGGCCGATCTCGAAGCGCGTCTCGAGACACTCCGCCAGGACCTGCGCGCATCCCAGCGCGACCTGGCCGGCCGCGCGGACTTCGGGAAAGTGTGGCCGAACGCCGAGGAACGCGGACTGCGCGCTCCTTCACGCGCGCAAGTCGTCGCGCTGATCGACGAGCCTCCGGCTCCCGAGGAGGAACCGCGACCGCTCACGCTCGCCGTCCTCGAAGCCCTCTCCGGCGCGGGCCACGCGCAGGCGCCGCGGGCGCGCTCCGTGGGCGTCGAGGAACAGCTTTCGATGGACGACGCGGGTGGAATCGAGGCGGATGAAGGGCAGAGCGCCTTTGACGGCGACGGGGCCGGCGATGCTGGAGACCGCGCGAGCTTGCGCGAAGATCTTTCCTTTGCGGCGCACGAAACGGCCGCCCGCGGGCGGGAAATCCGGAGGGGAGAGGGGACCGGCCGATGAGCCGCGTGCGACGACTGCGCTTGCGATTCCTGCTTTCCGCCGCCGGATTGCTCGGGCTCGTCCTGCTCATGCGCGCCGCGCATGTCACGATCTGGCAGCATGACGATTTCGCCGCGCGGGCCAAGGACCAGCAGACGCATGTCGACAGCCTGCCCGCTCCCCGCGGTCCGATCCTCGACCGGCAAGGACGCACGCTCACCTGCAGCGTGGAGAACCCTTCTCTGGCGGTCGTCGGAGGCGAGCGGACCGAGACCCGGCGTCTGGCCGAGGAACTCGTGCGGATGGGATTGTGCACCCGCGAAACGGCGGCCAGAGTCGCGAACCCTTCTTCCGACTTTCTCTTCATCACCCGGCGATGGGTCCCCGACAAGGCGGCGACCGAATTGGCGTCGCGCTACCCGATTCTACGCCTCGAGAGCGAGATGAAGCGTTTCTATCCCGCCGGAACCGTGGCGCCGCAAGTTCTCGGGCTCGTCGGCACGGAGGGCAAGGCGCGGTCTGGACTCGAGACCTACTTCGACGACTGGCTTTCCGGGGAGCCGGGCCGGCGGATCGAGTTCATCACCGGAGCGGGGCGCTCACAAGCGACCACTCCGCCGGAGATCCTGCAGGAAGCGCGCCCCGGCGGCGGCCTCGTCCTGACGATCGATTCACGCATCGACGAGGTCGTCCAGTACCGGTTGCGCGAGGGCATGCAGCGCATCGGCGCGGACCGGGGCATCGCGGTCGTGCTCGATCCTTGGACCGGCGAGATCCTCTCGCTGTGCGGCGAGCCCTCGTTCGATCCGCTCTCCATCGAACCGATTCCCGCCGAGCGGATGAAGGTCGTCGCCGTGCAGGAGCAGTTCGAGCCGGGAAGCACCTTCAAGGTGAACACCTTCGCGGCGGCGCTGGAGTCGGGCCTCATCACTCCTGACGACATGGTCGATTGCATGGGCGGGACTCGCATGGTCAACGGACGGCCCATCCGGGACCTGAAGAAAATGGGCCGGGTGCCCGCCGCCATGGCGTTCATCTACTCGTCGAACATCGGCAACGGAGTGATCGCGGAGCGCATCGGCTGGGACCGCGTCTCCGCCATGGCCCAGGCGCTCGGATTCGGTCAGCCGACGGGGATTCCGTTGGCCGGGGAAGCGCCCGGCAAGTTGCCCCATCCTCTCGATCGCGGCTGGTCGTCGCGCTCGCTGCTCACCTTCGCCTACGGACAGGAAGTCTCGGTCACCGGGTTGCAGATGGCGCTCGCTTACGCGGCCGTCGCCAACGGCGGGCTGCTCATGAAGCCGCTGCTGGTGCGCGGCCAGCTGGATCCCGCGGGGCGCGTGTCGGAGCGAGAGGAACCCGAAGTGGTGCGCCGGGCGATGAGCGCGGAGACGGCGGCGACGCTGACGGATCTCATGCGCCGAGTGGTCGCGGAAGGGACCGGCAAGGCGGCGGAGGTCAAGCAGTATCCGCCCGCGGGCAAGACTGGCACGGCGCAGGTCTTTGACGAGGACCTGCACATGTACTCGCCCGACAAGCACGTGCTCAGCTTCTGCGGGTTCGCGCCCTATGACAATCCGCGCTGTGTGATCGTGATCTGCCTCTTCAATCGCGGGCACGAGCATGGCGGCGATGCGGCCGCGCCGATCTTCGCGCGCATCATGAGCGATCTGCTCTGGCTGTTCGAGGAGAACGACTGGGTGACCGCTCCCGTGCGCACTTCCGAGCAGCCGTATGTCCTGGTTCCCGATGTCCGAGGCCTGGATCCGCACGCCGCCCGGCGGGTTCTTCACCAGGCAGGCCTCCTTCCGGTTCTTTCCGGCAGCGGAGCGCGCGTGGAGCGCCACGCGCCTCAGCCGTACGCCAGCGTTCCCCGGGGAAGCGTCGTGGACCTCACTCTGGCGGGCGATGACAGCGTCGCCGTCCGGATGCCCCGGCTGGAAGGGCTATCGCTGCGGCGCGCAGTGGCCTTGCTCGCCGACCTGGGCCTCGAAGCCGGGGTGAGCGGATCCGGATGGGTGGTCGAGCAATCGCCGCCCGATTCCGTCGAAATCGTCCCAGGGACGCTGTGCGTGCTGCGGGCATCGCCCGAGGCGGCGCGCGCGCGCGACGAATCCTTGCGAAGGAGCGACCTTGTCTCCCGTCACGCTTACATCCCTCCTGCGACGGCTGCCCGATGACTTGTGGCTGGCCGAAGGCGCGCGGGAGACCGCTGCGGCTCGTCGTGGCCGCGATCGAGAAGCGGTCGTCGGCGGCCTCTGCCACGACAGCCGCGCGGTGCGTCCCGGCGACCTCTACTTCGCGCTTCCGGGACGGCGGGTGGACGGCAGCGCCTTCGTCGCCGAAGCGTGGAAGCGAGGCGCCGCGGCGGTCGTCGTGGAGGGCGATGCGCCCGCGCAGGAGGGCCCCGGCCCGCTGCTGCGCGCGCGCTCGGCGCGGCGCTCGATGGCGCTGCTCGCCGCTCTCTTCCATGGCGAACCTTCGCGCCAGCTGCGTCTGACGGGCATCACCGGCACTGACGGAAAGACCAGCACCGCCTGGTTCCTCCAGCAGATCCTCGCCTCCGCCGGCCGCCGCTCGGCGGCGCTCGGCACGCTGGGAATCGTGAACGAGCAGGGCGATCTCGAACCCTGGGACGGCGGCGGGGCGGGCAAGGGCGAGAGTCGGGCGGCGGAACCCGCGCGCCTCTGGCGCCCCACCACTCCCGAGGCTCCGCTCTTTCAGGAGACGCTCGCCCGGCTGGCCGCGTGCGGGGTCGAGGATGTGGTCGCGGAAGTCTCCTCGCACGCGCTCGACCAGGAGAGGATCTTCGGCTCGCAATTCGCCGCGGTCGGGTTGACGCATGTCTCGGGCGACCACCTGGATTTCCATGGCGACCCCGCCTCGTATCGGGCTGCCAAGGCCAAGCTCTTCGCGCGCGATACGCGCGGAGGCCCGCTCGAGACCAGCCCTGTGGCCGCCGTGCTCAATCTCGACGACGATCTCGGCGCGCAGCTGGCAGCCCGCCAGCCGTCGGAGCGCCTCGTGACCTTCGGCCGTTCCCCGCGCGCGAGCATCCGCCTCCTGCGCGGATCGGCGGGCCCCGACGGAATCGTGCTCGAGCTCGCCTACGGCGCGGGTGCGTCGCTGGGGCACGAAGCGGGCGCGTCGCCGGGCCACGGGAGAGATTCGTCGCGGCTGGAGATGCGCACCCCCGTGACCGGCGGCTTTCACCTCGAGAATCTGAACGCGGCGGCCGCGCTCGCGCATGCCCTCGGCATTGCGCCCGACGAGGTCGCGCAAGCGCTCGCCCATCTTCGCCCCGTGCCCGGGCGCTTCGAGATGATTCGCGCGGGACAGCCCTTCGCGGTGATCGTCGACTATGCCCACACCGCCGACGGACTGCGCCGTCTGCTCGAGGGGGTGCGTGGGCTGGGGGTCGGGCGCATCGTGCTGGTCTTCGGCTGCGGGGGAGACCGCGACCGGGAGAAGCGGGGCCCGATGGGCGCGGTGGCCGGGCGCCTGGCCGACGAAGTGCTGATCACGAGCGACAACCCGCGCTCGGAAAACCCCGCCGGTATCGCCGCTTCGATAGCGGAAGGTGTTGCGCAAACGGGCGTTCGCGGCGAAATTGATCTGGATCGGCGGTCCGCCTTGCGCAAGGGGCTGGCGCGCGCGCGGCCGGGCGATGCGCTCGTCGCGGCGGGCAAGGGCGCGGAAACCGTGCAGGTCTTCGCCGATCGGGTCGTGCCGTTCGACGACCGCGTGGTATTGCGCGAGATTCTCGCGGAGCAGTCGCGCTCTTCGTGAAGAGGCGAGAGCCGCGCGTCATCGGACGGGCGCGACGCGCGGGCGAACAGGCGAGCTGCGCGAGCGACAGGTGCGACGCTCCAACGCAGGCGCGTTGCACTCGGCGCAGCGATGAGCCGCGCGCCGGCCGGAGTGGCATGGCCGCCCGGGTCGAGCGACGCGAGCGGAGGACGACAAGTGAGCGACGAGAGAGAGGGCTTGGGCGAAACGCAGGAAGCGGCCGAGCATCCCTGGTCGATCGGCGCGATCGCCCGGATGACGCGGGCCACCGTGGCGGGAGTGTCACCGGAAGACTGGCGAATCATCTCGACCCTGGTGGCCGCCGGCGCATCGTTGGACAGCCGGGAGATCAACGGCGGCGAGATCTTCATCGCCATGTCAGGCGCGCGCGTGGACGGCCACGAATTCATCGGGCAGGCCTTCGATCAGGGCGCGGCGGCGGTGATCGCGAAGCGCGGCTGGTGGAGCCGGCGCAAGGCCGCGCGAGCGAAGGGGGTCCATTTTCTCGTCGACGATCCCAAGGCGGCGCTGCAGGAGTGGGCCGCGGCGCTGCGCAAGAGAATCCATCCCCGCGTGCTGGCGGTCACCGGCTCGAGCGGCAAGAGCTCGACCAAGGAGATGGCCCTCGCGCTTCTGCGCGCGCACGGCGATGTGAGCGGGACGGTGGGCAATCGCAACAACGAGCTCGGCCTGCCCTGGAGCCTGCTTCAGTTGCGCGCCGAGGACCGCTGGGCGGTGTACGAGCTCGGCGCGAACCATCCGGGCGAGATCGCCCAGCTGACGAGCCTCGCGCTACCCGACGTGGCCGTCATCACCTGCATCGGCCGCGCGCATGTGGGGCCTTTCGGCAGCCCCGAGCAGATCCTCTCCGCGAAGCTCGAGATCCTCGAAGGACTGAATCCCGCCGGCGCGGTCGTCATTCCCGATGATGATCCCCGCTTGGCGGACGAAATCGCGAAGCGCTGGACGGGCAAGGTCGTGCGCTTCGGCTTCGGCGAATCCACGGAGGAACGCGCGACGGCGGTCCGCTATCGGCTCGACGGGACGGAATTCGAGTACTGCGGAAAGACCGTGCGCCTGCGCTTGCTCGGTGAAGCGGGCGTGCGCTCGGCGCTCGCCGCGTTCGCGGGAGTGCGCGCGCTCGGGGCGCCGGAACCCGATCCCGAGCGCCTGGCGGCGGTCGCGCCCCTGCCGGGGCGTCTCGACCTCGTGCGCTCGCACGGCAAGACCTGGCTGCTCGACATGTACAACGCCTCGCCGGAATCCGTGCTGCACGGGCTGCGGCTGCTCGAAGCGCTGCAGGAAGAGGGCCGCCGCATCTTCATCTTCGGCGGGATGCGCGAGCTGGGCGATTCCTCGACGGCGATCCATCAGGAAATCGGACGGGCGGCGGGCCATTGCCATGCGGGTGTCTTTCTGGGCGAGGAAGCGCGTCACAGCGCGCCCGAAGCGCAGAAGGCCGGGGTTTCGCAAGTGCTCTGGTCGAGCGATCCGCGCGACGCGATTCGCTTCCTGAAGAGCTATCTCGAAGACGGCGACATCATCTATGTGAAAGGCGCGCGGGCGGCGGGGCTCGAAGAGCTGATGCATCAGCTCGGAATCATCGGGCCCGAGTACGGCGGAGGAGGCTTCTGACGCGATGCTCTATTACCTCCTCGTACCGTTGGCCGATTCCTCGGTGCTCTTCAATGTGTTTCGCTACATCACCTTTCGCTCGATCGGGGCGGCGGTCACTGCGCTGTTGCTGAGCTTCTTCCTGGGCCCGTGGCTGATCCGGCGCTTGCGCGCGCACAAGCTTGGGCAGTGCGTGCGCGCGGACGGCCCGAAGTCGCATCTGAGCAAGGAAGGCACGCCGACGATGGGCGGCTTGCTGATCTTGACCGCGGTGCTCGGCCCCACGCTGTTGTGGGCGGACATCGCGAACCGGCAGGTCCTGATCGTGCTGCTCGCGACCGTCGTGCTCGGCGCCGTCGGCTTCCTGGACGACTACCTGCATGTGACCCGCCGCCTGCCCAAGGGGCTGCCCGGGCGTTACAAGCTCGTGGTGCAGATCCTGCTCGGCCTCGGGGTGGGCGCGATGATGGTGGGCGCCTCTCTCTACGGCGACTACACCACTCGCACCTCGGTGCCCTTTCTGAAGGACACCTTCCTCGCGCTCGGCCTGCTCTACATTCCCTTCGTGGCCCTGGTCATCACCGGCACGAGCAACGCGGTCAACCTCTCCGATGGGCTCGATGGGCTCGCGATCGGAATGGTCCTTCCTCCGGCCGCCGCCTTCGGCGCGCTCGCCTATGTCACCGGACATGCGCGCTTCAGCGAATACTTGAACATTCCCTTCCTGCAAGGTTGCGGCGAGCTGACCGTCTTCTGCTCGGCGTTCGTCGGAGCGGGCCTGGGCTTCCTCTGGTTCAATTCGCATCCGGCGGAAGTCTTCATGGGCGACACCGGCAGCCTGGCCCTCGGAGGAGCGCTGGGCACGATCGCGATTCTCACCAAGCGCGAGCTCCTGCTCTTCATCGTG
Organism: uncultured bacterium; assembly: GCA_964482205.1. Lineage (GTDB taxonomy): Bacteria > Eisenbacteria > RBG-16-71-46 > CAIMUX01 > WJJG01 > JAZDGX01. The sequence continues at coordinate 28,991 of CAYZWI010000009.1, forward strand.
GGCGGGCTGTTCGTCGCCGAAGCGCTGTCGGTGATCATCCAGGTGGTGTCGTTTCGCTTGTGGGGGCGGCGGGTGTTCCGCATGGCGCCGCTTCATCATCATTTCGAGCTGGGGAATCTGCCGGAATCGAAAGTCGTGATCCGGTTCTGGATCGTCTCGATTCTGCTCGCGCTCGTGACGCTTTCCACGGTGAAGCTGCAGTAGCCGCGCTCGTGACGATGCGGTCATGGGCCGATCGGGAGAAGGCGACGCGATCGCGCAGGGGGCGAGCGAAGGAGGTCGGTGGGTGGCCGGGCGGACGAACGGCGCGGAGTGGAGCGGCCGGCTGGCGTGCGTGCTGGGGCTGGGCCGCTCGGGAATCGGCGCCGCGCGCCTCTTGCTGGCGCGCGGGGCGCGCGTGCGCGCGCTCGAACGCGACGCGACCAGGGAGATCCTGAGGGCCTGGGAGCCGCTCGCCGGCGCGGGCGCCGAACTGATCACCGGGCCGCATCCGCCGACGGCGCTGGAAGGCTGCGATCTGCTCGTGCGCAGCCCGGGCGTGCCGGATGAGGCGCCGCTCCTGCAACGCGCGCGCGCCTCCGGAATGCCCGTTCTCTCCGAGGTCGAAATCGCCGCGCGCGCAATCGCCACCCCGATTCTCGCGATCACCGGCACGAATGGGAAGTCGACCACGACCGCGTGGGCGGCGCATCTGCTGCGGCGCGCGGGCCTGCCGGCGGTCGCCTGCGGCAACATCGGCCACGCGCTCTCGGCGGCGTTCCTCGAGTCGGCGGAACGGCCGGGGCCGTCGGGCGCTCCCATCTTCGTGGTCGAGATCTCGAGCTTTCAGTTGCTCGACAGCCCGAGCCTCCATCCGCGCGGCGCGGCCATCCTGAACATCACTCCCGACCACCTCGACCGGCACCACGATTTCGCTTCCTACGCGGAGGCGAAATGGGCGGTCGCGCGCAATCAGGAGCCGGGTGATGTGCTCGCGGTGGGACGCGGGCTCGCCCAGGAGGCGCGCGCGCGGACGCGCGCGACGGTCGTGGAATGCGATGCCGAGGACCGCGGGAGTCCGGACGCGCTCTTCTCGCGAGAGGGCGCGCTCTGGTATCGCCGCGCGGGCGCCGAGCGGCGGCTGCTCGCCGTGAGCGAGCTCGCCCTGCCCGGGCCGCACAATCTCGAGAATGCGATGGCGGCGGTCGCGGCGTGCTCGGCCGTCGCGGATCCGGCGGAGCTCCTCGCCGGGCTGCGCGATTTCGCGGGATTGCCCCACCGGCTGGAACATGTCGCCACCGTGGACGGCGTGCGCTTCATCAACGATTCGAAGGCGACCAACGTGGATTCCATGCGGGTGGCGCTGGAGACCTTCGACGAACCGGTCGTGCTCATCGCGGGCGGCCGCGACAAGGAAGGCGATTTCGAGGCGATCGGCGAGCTGGTCGCCCGGCGCGTGCGTCACATCGTCGCGATCGGGGAAGCGGCCGGGAGGATTCGCTCCGCGTACGCGGGCGTCTCCTCCGAGACGGCTCCCAGTTTCGTCACCGCGATCGCGCGGGCGCTGGCGGCGGCGAACGGGCGCGGCGTCGTGCTGTTGAGCCCCGGATGCGCGAGCTATGACATGTTTCGCAACTACGAGCATCGCGGCGACTCGTTCAAGGAGATCGTGAAGGGAATGGCCGGGGCGCATTGACCCCGCGAGGGATGCAAGCGGGCGCGCGGTCGGCAAGCGCGCGCACGCGGGCAAGCAAGCGAGTGAGCGCGCGAGCGAGAAGACGCGCGGACGAGCGGGAGGGGCGAGGATGGCCTTCATGCGAAAAGGCGGCTACCGGCTGGGGCAGTCGGGCGGCTGGGACGAGATGGGGCCGCGGCAAGGGATCGACGGCTGGCTGCTGGGCCTCGTGCTCGTCTTGCTCGGATCGGGCGTGCTCATGGTGTACTCGAGCACCTGCGCGCTCGGCATCCTCTCGCATCGCGGAAACGATCTCTACTATTTCGAGAACCAGCTGGTTCGCGCGCTCGTGGGAGTGGGATTGCTCCTGGGGCTGGCGAGCCTCGATCCGCGCCTGCTCTCCCGCAAGCTCGCCTGGACCCTCTGGGGCGTTGCGTTATTCGTGCTCGTGCTGCTCGTCGTGCCCGGCGGGCCCGGGGTCGAAGTGCGCGGGGCGACGCGCTGGCTGCTGATCGGCGGCAGCATGATCCAGCCGGCCGAGTTCGCGCGCGTGGCGCTGGTCATCTGTCTCGCGGGAGTGCTGTCGAAATCCAAGGGCCGTCTCGGCACCTGGCGGGGTCTCTTGCCGCCGGTCGGAATCGTGTTGGCGACGGCGGGCTTGATCGCGATCCAACCGCACTTGAGCCTCGCCCTCCTGACCGCCGGGAGCGGGATGCTGCTCATCTTCCTCGCGGGCGGTTCTCTGAAGAAGCTCGTCCTCGTCGGAGGCGGTCTCTTGACTCTCGCGGCCCTCGTCAGCCAGGGATACCAGCACGGGCGGCTGATGTCCTTCCTCGGCCGCGTGAGCGGAAGCGCGGGGAGCGCCGGAGCGGACGCCGGATACCAATCGAATCAGTCCTTGATCGGGATCGGTTCGGGCGGACTCACGGGGCTTGGGCTGGGACGCGGAATGCAGAAGCACTTCTTCGTGCCCGATCCGCACACCGATTTCATCCTCAGCATGATCGGCGAGGAACTGGGCCTTCTCGGGCTCGTCTGTCTCTTCGGCCTCACCGCCTGGATCACGGTCCGCATCTTCCGCATCGGGCGCCATTCCTCCTCCGCCTTCGGCGAGCTGCTCGCCTACGGCATCGGGCTCCAATTCCTGCTCGCGGCCCTGCTCCACTCGGCGGTATGTCTCGGGCTCGCGCCCACCACCGGCGTGCCGTACCCGCTCGTCTCCTTCGGCGGAAGCGCGCTGATCGCGAATCTCATCGGGGTGGGCCTCGTCCTTTCGATCTCGCGCCGCCAGGGTGGCCGGGTGGAAGAGCCGGAGTATCGAGGCTCGGTCCTCTTGACCGAGCCCTGGATGGGGAGGGCGCTCCGGTGAAGCTGATCGTGACCGGCGGAGGAACGGGGGGACATGTGTTCCCCGGCATCGCGGTCGCCGACGCCGTTCGCAGAAGCGATCCGGACGCCCGGATCCTGTTTGTCGGCACGGCTGCGGGCATGGAGGCGCGCCTCGTGCCCGAGGCGGGCTTCGACTTTCGCGCGGTGCCCGCCCGGAGCCTGCTCGGCCGCAAGCTCCTGCAGCTGCCGCTCGCCCTGTGGACCCTCGGGCGGGGGATCGCGAGCGCGATGGGAATCATCCGCCGCTTCGACCCCGATGTGATCTTCGCCACGGGCGGCTACGTTTCGGGTCCGGTCGCGGTCGCCGGCCGCCTGCTCGGCAAGCACATCGTGCTGCACGAGCAGAACAGCATCCCCGGGCTGGCCAACCGCTGGCTCTCGCGCCTCGCCGATGAAGTGCATCTGAACGATTCTGCGGCCCGGCCCTTCTTCGCTCGCAAGAGCCATCTCCGGCTGAGCGGAAACCCCATTCGCGAGGGCGTGCTCGAAGGCGACCCCGCTCGCGCCCGGCGCGAGCACGGCCTGCAGGAAGGACGGACGACCATCCTCGTCGTCGGAGGCAGCCAGGGGGCGCGCTCGATCAACCGCGCGGCGGTGGCGGCCATCCGGCGGCTCGCCGAGAAGCGCAACGATCTTCAGTTCGTCGTGCAGACGGGACGCCGGGACGCGCGCGGGGCGGCCCGCCGGCTCGCGGGGCTCTCCCTGCCCGTGCGCGTGCTTCCATTCATTTCGCGCATGGGCGATCTCTATCGCGCCGCCGATCTGATCGTCGCTCGCGCGGGGGCCATGACCCTCGCCGAGATCGCGTGCTGCGGGCGCGCCGCGATTCTCGTTCCCTATCCCCACGCGACGCACAATCACCAGCAGAAGAACGCCGAGAGCGTCGCGGAAGCGGGCGCGGCCGTGATGATCCTCGACGCGCAGCTGAACGGCGCGCGTCTCGCTGCCGAAATCGCAAAGTTGGTTGACAGGCCTCGAAAACTGCGCGAAATGTCCACCAACGCGCTTCGGCGGGCCCGTCCCGATGCGGCGGAGAAAATCGCCGCCGCCTTGATGCGATATGCGCCCGTCGAAGCGGGGACCGAGGGTGAGAACGGAACGATCGCGGTGAGCAAGAAGGACTCGCGATGACGCAGGGAACGATCCGCCGCACGCATTTCGTCGGCATCGGCGGGACGGGCATGTGCGGGCTGGCCGAGATTCTCCTGAATCTCGGCTACAAGGTGAGCGGCTCCGATCTGGTCGCGCGCTCGGAGGTGATCGATCGCTTGAAGCGCCTGGGCGCCGAGGTGCACGCGGGACACGCCGCGGAGCATGTGACCGGAGCGGATCTCGTCGTGATCTCCTCGGCCGTGGCCGCCACGAACCCCGAGGTGCGGGCCGCGCGCGAGCTCGGCATTCCGGTGCTGAAGCGCGGCCAGATGCTCGCCGAGATCATGCGCATGAAGTACGGGGTCGCGGTGGCGGGCGCGCACGGGAAGACGACCACGACTTCGCTCACGGGGCACGTGCTCTCTGAGGCGGGCCTCGATCCAACGGTCGTCGTGGGAGGCAGGCTGCGGGCGCTCGGCTCGCACGCGCGCGTGGGCGCGGGCGATGTCTTTGTCGCCGAAGCCGATGAGAGCGACGGGTCGTTCCTCGAGATTCTTCCCACGGTCGCGGTGATCACGAACATCGACCGCGAGCACCTCGACCACTACAAGGACCTGGACGAGATCTACGACGCGTTCCTGCGCTTCGCGCGCAGCGTTCCCTTCTACGGCGCCGCCATTCTGTGCGGCGACGATCCCCGCTTGCGGCAGATGGCCGCCGGCCTGAACAAGCCGGTGCTGCTCTACGGCACCGAGCCGGGCTGCCATCTGCGCGCGATCGCGGTCCATCCGGGCCCGCAGCAATCGCGCTTCGAAGTGGAAGCCCACGGCCGCAGCCTGGGCGAATTCGCCGTCCCGCTTCCCGGGCGGCACAATGTGCTGAACGCGCTCGCGGCCATCGCCGTTGCGCTCTTCGTCGGCGTGCCGGCGGGGCGTGTGCGGCGCGGGCTCTCTTCCTTCGCCGGGGTGGGACGGCGCTTCGAGATTCGCGGAGAGGCGCGCGGCATCACGCTCGTCGACGACTACGGCCACCATCCCACCGAGATCGCGGCCGTCTTGCGCACCGCGCGCGAGGCCTTTCCCACGCGGCGGCTGGTGGTCATGTTCCAGCCCCATCGCTACAGCCGCACGGCCGCCCTGCGGGAGGAGTTCGGCCCCGCCTTCCGCGGCGCCGACATCCTCATCCTCACCGACATCTATTCGGCGGGCGAGGCGCCGATCGAGGGCGTGACGGGGCAGATCCTCGGCGACCTCATCCATCGCGGGAGCCGGGTTGCGGTGGAGTACGCGCCCAGGGAGGAAGACGCCATCGAGCGCGCGCTCGCGGTGCTCGAGCCCGGCGATGTGCTCATCACGCTCGGCGCCGGTTCGGTGTCCACCTGGGGAGAGAGGATCCTAGCGCGCCTGGAAAGGGACCGCGGGCCCGGGACTCCGGGCGGCCACGCGCAAGGCTGCGCGGCCCCTGCGAGCATGGCGGGGAGGCGCGCATGAGGGAGGAAATGCGCATGATGGAGAGGCGCGCATGACGGGCAGCCCCTCCGAAGGCCGCCTCACGCAGGAGGCCATCCATCAGATGGCGCGGCGCCGTCGCCGCGGGCGCAGCTCGCTCGCGCTCTTCCTCGTGCCTTCGGCCGCGGCGCTCGCCGCCGGGCTGTGGTTCAGCGGAGGCGGCGCCTGGCTGCTCGACGAAGCGACCCGCGTTCGCGCGGTCGAGGTGCGCATCGCGGGTGCGCAAGCGGTGACGGAAGAGGAAGTGCTCAGCCTGACCGGACTCTCCGCCGGCACCACCCTGCGACGCGTGCCGACGGCCGCGCTGCGCCAGCGGCTGCGCTCGTTCCCGCGGATCGCGGATGCCCGCTTCTCGTATCAGTGGTTTCAACGCCTGGTGATCGATGTCACCGAGCGCGCGCCGGTCGCGATGATCGTGAGCGCGGAGGGCAAGCGGTTGGAGCTCGCCGTGGACGGCACGCTGCTCGAGCCCGTGGGAGAAGGCGCGGCCGACCTTCCGCTTCTCAGCTGGGAGGGCCAGGGCGGACTCGCCCTCGCGCCTGGGGCGGTGCTCGATCTCGCCGGCGGTCCGGATCTCATGCGCACCCTGCGCGCGTTGCAGGAGCACTACCCGTCGCTGTGGCAGGGCATCTCGGAGGCGCACCTCCTGAGAGACGGAACCTACGAGCTCTATTGGATCGACGCGCCCACGGTGGTGTGGGGGCGCGGGCCGCTGGCGGACGCGCGCTTGCGCGCGTGGGTCACGGTGATGAGCGATCTTCGCAAACGGGGCGAGAACGACGCGGTGGTCGATCTGCGGTTTCGCGAGCAGATCGTGGTTCGCCTGCCGGAGGAGAAGAATTCTCCGCCGGCGCCGCTCGGCTAGGAAAGGAGCAACGCGCCATGCCCCCCACGCGCATCGTATGCGGCCTCGATGTCGGCACGACCAAGGTCTGCGCGGTCGTGGCTGAGATCACGGCCGACGCCGGCATCGCATTGCTCGGCATCGGCGAGAGCGGCTCTCACGGCCTTCGCCAGGGGAACATGGTCGATCTCGAGGCGACGGTCGAATCGATCCACGGCGCGATCGCGCGCGCCGAGCAGATGGCGGGGGTCGCGATCCGTGATGTGTATGCGGGAGTCGCGGGCGACCATCTGCGTTCGATCAACAGCCGCGGCGTGATCGCCGTGTCGGGGCGCGATAACGAAGTGACCCCCGAGGACCTTCAGCGCGTGGTGGAAGCGGCCCGCGCGCTCGCGATCCCTTCCTCGCGCGCAATCCTGCACGTGATTCCGCAAGGCTTCATCGTCGACGACCAGTCGGGCATCCAGGACCCGGTCGGGATGTCGGGCGTGCGCCTGGAAGCGGAAGTGCACATCATCACCTCCTCCTCGTCGGCGGTGCGCAATCTCGCGCGCGCCGTGGAGCGGGCGGGGTATCGCATCGAAGAGCTGGTGGCCGCGCCGCTCGCGAGCTCGTGGGCGGTGCTCGAGGAAGACGAACGGCGCCTGGGTGTCGTGCTGCTCGACATCGGCGCGGGAACCACCGACCTCGCCGTCTACTTCGACGGCAGCGTGCAGCACACCGCGGTGCTCGGCATGGGCGGGGCGCAGATCACGAACGACATCGCCATCGGGCTGCGCACGCCTCTCGAGATGGCCGAGCAGATCAAGCTCGAGCACGGCTGCGCGTGCACTTCGCTGGTGAGCCACGCGGGATCGATCGAGATCCCCGGCGTGGGAGGCCGTCCCGCGCGCACCGTGGGCCTTTCGGTGCTGTCGGCGATCATCGAGCCGCGCGTGGAGGAGATCCTGAGCCTCGCGCGCGAGGAGATCGGACGGCTGCAGGGCGCCGAGATGCTCGCCGCCGGCATCGTCATCACCGGTGGAACGGCGGGCTTGCGCGGGGTGACCGATCTGGCCGAGCGCGTCTTCGAGATGCCTGCGCGCGTGGGCGCGCCGCGCGACACGCAGGGAGTGGCCGATCTGGCCGACGATCCGCGCTACGCCACGGGCTTCGGCCTCGTGCGCTACGGCGCGACCCAGCTCGGGCGCGCGAACGGCGCGAACGCCTGGCCGCGCGGAACCTCCCGGTTCCGCGAGTGGATTCGTTCTCACGTGCCCTTCATGGGATAGATCGTTCGCGGGCGGAAGATCCGCCCGAAAGAGCGGGCGCGGCCCGCGGTGCAGTTCTGGCTTTGCGTGCAGCTTCTCGCCTTCGCCAGGCAGGCGCAGGGCGAGGCGTGACCGGGAAAGACGGGCGCCGCCCTCGGTAGGCGCCGCCGTTTGAAGAAGCCGTCGGGAAGCCGTCGGGGGAAGGCCATCGGGGAGCCGTCGTGGACGGGAAGCGGGCCCGTCAACGAAAGGAGCAGGGATGCTCATCGAACTGAATGAGAATCGGTCGTTGGCAGTGCTGAAGGTCCTGGGAGTCGGCGGCGCGGGTGGCAACGCGGTCAATCGCATGATCGCGAGCGAAATCCGCGGAGTGCAGTTCCTCGTCGCGAACACCGACGCGCAGGCGCTCTCGGCATCGGTCTGCCAGAATCGCATCCAGATCGGCAACCGCATCACAGGCGGGCTGGGTTCGGGCGGCAATCCCGAGCTAGGACGGCAATCGGCGGAGGAGGATGTCGAGCTTCTCCGTACGCATCTCGAAGGCTCCGACATGGTCTTCATCGCCGCCGGCATGGGCGGCGGCACGGGAACGGGGGCGAGCCCCGTGGTCGCGCGCGTGGCGCGGGAAATCGGGGCGCTGACGGTCGGGATCGTGACGAAGCCCTTCACCTTCGAAGGCAAACGCCGCCTGCGCCAGGCCGAGGAAGGCCTGGAAGAGCTGCGCGAGGAAGTCGACACGCTGATCGTGATCCCCAATCAGCGCCTGCTCCATGTGGTCGATCGCACCACCCCGCTCACCGAAGCGCTGCGCATCGCCGACGATGTCTTGACGCACGCGACCAAGGGCATCTCGGAGATCATCACCGTACCGGGCCTCGTCAATGTGGACTTCGCCGATGTGCGCAGCGTGATGACCGGGATGGGCAACGCGCTGATGGGGATGGGATTCGGCCAAGGCCCCGACCGCGCCCGGCTGGCGGCCGACATGGCGATCTCGAGCCCGCTGCTCGAGGACATCTCGATCGCCGGCGCGGAAGCGCTGCTCGTCAATTTCATGGGCGGCGAGGACATGACCCTCACCGAGGTCGACGAAGCTTCCACCTTGATTCTCGAAGCCGCGGGCGCCGACGCGAATGTGATCTTCGGCGCGGTCATCGATCCCTCGATGGCGGACCAGATCCGCGTCACCCTGATCGCGACCGGCTTCGGCAATTCGGGCAGAGCCGCGCGGCCGCGTGCAGCGCAGCGTGGGGCGCGGGACGCGGCGCAGGCCGGCGCGGCTGGGCAGACGGCGGCTCCCGAGCCTCAGCCGGCCCGGCCTCGCGAAGTGGAAGCGCCGGTGCCCGTCTACGCGCAGGCCGAAGAGCGCATGGTGGCGGTGGCGGGCGCTGGCCGCGGCCAAGCCATCTCCGCTCGGCCGAGCGGGACGGAGGCGAGAGGCGCCCGGCCGCTCGCGCCCGCGGCGCGGGCCATCGACTTCGCCGACGGTGTGCTCGGTCCCGCGCGGCCTATTCGCGCGAGAACCGATGCTCCCATCGAAGAGCAGCCCGCCTGCGCGGGTACGACCGCGGTGCTCGATTCGCCGGAGGAGATGGCGCAGGGCGAACCGGCCGAGCCGAATGCGCAAGCGGACGCCGGCGCGGAAAGCGGACAGGAGCCGCCCGCCGATGAGCGGAGCAATGTGGTCCCGCTCGTGTGGAAGAAGAACATCCAGGAACAACGCTGGGCCCCGAAGATGACGAGCCGCTGGCAGCGCGTGCTGCGGCGCGATCAGCGCGAAGTGCCCTCGTTCCTGAGACGGCGCCAGATCGATTGACGACCGGGACGGCTCGCCGCCGCAGCCCGGCCGCGCGGCCGCGCGCTGCGAAAGGGGCCGATTCGTGGTACGCGTCGCGCTAGGCTTCGCCAACGAGGCGAAGCTCGCGCAAAACAACCTCGGATTCCGGATCGCCGAGACTCTGCTGGCGGCGCGAGGCGGCGTCTCCGTCGAGCGCTTCTTCTGGCCCGCGGGGGAGCGCCGCGCCGGTTGGCGCTTGCGGACCGAGCCATCCGCCCTGAGCCTCGCCGCCGTCGATCTCGTCCTCTTCAGCCTCTCCTTCGAAGGCGACTTCCTTCACATCCCCGCCATGCTGGCGGCCGGCGGCTTGCCCCCGCAAAGCGACGCGCGCAGGCGGGGCCATCCGCTGGTCGTCGCCGGCGGCGCGGCCGTGATGATCAACCCCGAGCCGATCGCGCGCTTCTTCGATCTCTTCCTGGTGGGCGAGGCGGAAGCGCTGCTGGAGCGCTTTCTCGATCGCTGGGAGCCCCTTCGTCTCGCTCCCCGGGAGGAACTGCTCCAGGCGCTCGACGGGTTGCCCGGTTCTCTCGCCCCCGCCCTTCGCGAGCACCAGCTCTGGCAAGCCGGCGAGGGGAAGCTTCGTTCCGCGCCGCTCGCGCCCGCCGCAGGCATCGGCGAGCGTGCAGACGGCGGCGGTCCGGCCGAATCCTCCGGACGCAAGCCCGCCTCGTCCTTCGTCGCCACGGTTCCCTGGGATGGAGTCGCCGGCTCCGTGGTCGCCGCGCGCCTGTCCGCCGAAACGCACTTCCACGAGAGCCTGCTCCTCGAGCTCGAGCGCGGGTGCCCGCGCCGCTGCCGCTTCTGCGTCGCCTCGCGAATCTATGCGCCCGTCCGCCATCATGACGCCGGGCGCATGGTCGCCTTCGTCGAGCACGAGCTGCGCAGAGGCGAGCGGATCGGGCTGCTCGGTCTCTCCGCGGGCGACTACCCGGACCTCGAGCGATTGGCCGAAGAGCTCTCGCGCTGCGGGTGGCGGCTTTCGATTTCGAGCCTGCCCTCCGACTTTCGCCGCGAGCGCGTGGCGGGGCATCTCGTGAAGGCGGGCGCGGAGACACTCACGATCGCTCCGGAAGCGGGTACCGACCGGCTGCGCGCGCTGGCGGGCAAGCGGGTGGCGAATGCGACGATCATCGAAACGGCGCGCATGCTCGGCAAGACGGGCGTGCGCGAACTGCGCACCTACTTCCTGATCGGCCTGCCCTTCGAGGAAGAAGCCGACATCGACGGCATCCGCTCGCTGCTCGGCGAGCTGCGCGCCGCGCTTCCCGCGCGCTGCCGCTTGAGCGCCACGGTGAATCCGTTCGCGCCGAAGCCGCGCACGCCCTTTCAATGGGCGGGCATGGCGTCGGCGCGCGCGCTCGAGCAAGCCTCGCGCCGCCTGTCGTCGCCGCCCATCGCCGGCGTGCGCCTGCGGGTGAAGAGCCTGCGCGAAGCGCGCGTCCACGCGGCGCTGACGCGCGCGGATGCGAGCTGGGGAGCGCGCATCGAACGCGCCTCGCTGGAGGGAACGAGCCTGTCCCGTCAATTGCGCGCGGAAGGGACGACGCTGGAGGACTGGACCGCGGCCATCGAATTCGGCGCGGCGCTTCCCTGGAGATACCTGATTTCCGCGGAAGAAAGCGAGAATCTCGCGCGCGAATGGCGTCGAGCGTGGCGCGAAGCGGGACGGCCGGAGCCGCGCGCGTGACAGATCAGCCGCGGGTGTGACAGATCAGCGGCGGGCGTGTACGATCATCCACGAGCGCGAAGACCGGCTGTGAGCGCGTTGATCGAGCGCGAGCGTGTTGGATCAGGCTTCGGCGGGGGCCGGCTTCGTCGCGCGGACCTTCTTCTGCACGAGCCCCTTCTTCAGGCAGCGGGTGCACACCCGGATGTGGCAAGGCTTGCCGTCCACGACCGCGCGCACGCGCTGAAGATTCGGCTCCCAAATCCGCTTCGAGACATTGTGAGCGTGGCTCACCTTGTTGCCCCGCTGGAGCGCTTTTCCGCAAACATCGCAACGATAGGACATGATCTCCTCCCAAGCGGGACTGCGCTTCGCGCCCCGAGGACTGGTGAATTGCCGGACCCTGCTTCCCGTCCGTTCGCGGCATCCAAGGCGATCGAAGTCGCCGGGCCATCGCGGTCGGCCGTTCCTCGCCCGAATGATTTCCGGGCGGCCAAAAGACGGAAAAGTCTATCTTCTCCGCGACGGCGCGTCAAGTTCCCCGGCGGATCGGATTCTCGGCGAAAAACGAGCATGACGGTCCCCGGCTCGACCTAGCAGTTCGGCGGCCCGGCAGGCATGGCGGGACCGTGCGAAGGGGCCGGGGAGAATGCCCTGGCAGGCCGCACGCCCTGCTCGTAGACTGGCACGCCATGGCGGAACTCGGGACATCCTTGCGCTACCTGAAGGGCGCCGGACCTGCGAGAGCGGAACTTCTTGCAAAGCTGGATCTTGCCACGCTCTCCGACTTGATCGAGCACTATCCGCGGGGGTATCTCGACCGCGCCTCGGTCACCCCGCTGGCCAACCTGCGTCCCGGACCTCAGGCGACGGCCGCCGGCCGGGTGCGATCTTCCTCGGTTCGCAAGGCCCGCTCCGGGAGGCGCGACCTGCACCTGATTCTCGAGGACGACACCGGCTGCGTAGAGGTCCTCTGGTTCAACCAGGCCTACCTCGCCCAACGATTGCGCCGCGGGACGATGCTGCTCCTCTCCGGCAAGGTTGACTTCCACACCCGGCTGCGTTTCGTGAACCCTGAATTCGAGATCGTGGAGGCCGAACGCCCCTTGGATCCCGACGCGGGCGTCGACGGCGATGGCGCCGCGACGGGCGAGCTTCACGCCCCCGGCATCGTGCCCGTCTATCCGCTCACCGCGGGGATCACCCAGCGCATGATGCGCCGTCTCGTCCGCCGCGCGCTCGACGAGTGCCGCGAGGAACTGCGCGAGTTCCTGCCCGAAGCGATTCTTCGCCGCCGCTCGCTCGCCGCTTGGCCCGCCGCGTGCGACGAGATCCACTTTCCGCCTTCCCCGGATGCGCTCACCGCCGCGCGCAGGAGGATCGCCTTCCAGGAGCTCTTCGATCTGCAGTTGCTCCTCGCGTTGAGCAAGCGCGTGCGCCAGCGTCCGAGAAGCGCGCCGCCGCTCGCCCCGCCCGGCGTCCTCTTCGCGCGCATGCGGGAGACGCTTCCTTTTCAACTCACCGGCGCGCAGGAGCGCGCGATCGCCGAGATCCGCGCCGACCTCGCACGCGACCGGCCCATGCACCGGCTGCTCGAAGGCGATGTGGGCAGCGGGAAGACGCTCGTTGCGATGGCCGCCGCGCTGACCGCGGCGGAAGCGGGCGCGCAGATCGCGCTCATGGCTCCGACGGAAATCCTCGCCCAGCAGCACGCCGCCAATTTTGCGCGTTGCCTGGAACCGCTCGGCGTGCGCACGGCGCTTCTTTCAGGGGGCATGCCGACGCGCGAATCGCGCGCTGTGCGGGCCGGCCTGGCGTCGGGCGAGATCCCGATCGCGATCGGAACGCACGCGCTCTTTCAGGAAGCGGTCGAATTCGCCTCGCTGGGGCTCGTGATCGTGGACGAGCAGCATCGCTTCGGCGTGATGCAGCGCGCGAGCCTGCTGGAGAAGGGTCGCACGCCGCACGCGCTCATCATGACGGCGACTCCCATCCCGCGCACCCTCGCGATGACGCTCTTCGGCGACCTCGACATCTCGGTGCTCGACGAGCGCCCGCCCGGCAGGCGGCCGCCGCGCACGCACGCGGTCGCGGTGGAGCGCTACGACGACATGCTCGCCTATCTTGCGCGCGAAGCCGCGGGGGGCGCGCAGATCTACTTCGTCGCGCCCTTGATCGAGGCCTCGGAGGAGATGGACCTGCAGGCGGCGAAAGATCTGTTCGCGCGTCTGAGCGCCAACGGGCCGTTGACCGCGTTTCGAGGCGGCTTGCTGCACGGGCGCATGCGCTCCGAGGAGAAGGAAGCGGTCATGCGCGCCTTCGCCTCGGGGGAACTGCGTTTTCTCGTGGCGACCACCGTCATCGAAGTGGGAGTCGATGTGCCCGCCGCGAGCCTCATGGTGATCGAGCATCCCGAGCGCTTCGGCTTGAGCCAGCTGCATCAATTGCGGGGCAGGATCGGGCGCGGGCGCCAGCCGGCTCATCTCTTCCTGATCCAGCATGCGGGCATCGGGGAAGAGGCGCGCGCGCGCATCCAGGTGCTGCTGCGCGAAAGCGACGGGTTTCGCATCGCGGAGGAGGATCTGAAGCAACGGGGCCCCGGCGATTTCTTCGGCGTGCGACAGAGCGGGCTTCCGCCGCTCAAGCTGGCCGACCCCATCGCCGACGGCAAGCTGCTGGCCGAAGCGCGCGACGAGGCCTTTCGACTGGCCGAGGAGGAGCCGCCGGAGCGGTTGCGCGAGAGCATGCTCTGGCGGAGACTCGCGGCGCGGGCGGGAGAGGGATTGCGGCTCTTCGGCATCGGCTGATCCCGTCGTTCGGTCGGCTGCCCGCAGTAGAGGAGATCCGTGACTGCGCTCGGATGGGCGAGGTTTGCATGACGCGCTCGGAATCCACCCTGCTTCTCCGGTGCCGTCAATGCGGCTGGACGGCGGCGCTCGATCCGGAAGCGCTTCCCGTCCACGGCGCGCGCCCGCGCTGCGGAGGATGCGAAAGCCTCCTGCCCCTCGTCACGCGCCTCCCCGCGGCCGCTTCCCGCGAGCTCGATGCAGAGAATGCGGCCGAGGGGCCGGCTGCGGGGGCGAGCCCAGCCCCGAGCCCGGCCCCGAGCGCTGCGCCCAGCGCGGCTTCGACCCCGGATTTGCCTCCCGGCCCGATGGAAGCTGCGAAGCTCGCGGCTTGCACGCCCCAACCGGCCGCCCCCGGCGACTCGAGCCCCAATGCCGGGAAGCTCATCGCTGCCTGGCTGCAAGCGCTGGACGAGCGCGAAGGCGGGCCGGTCAGCGAGGCGATCGTCTGGGCGGAGCATGGGATTGAGCTCGCGCGAATGTATGAGAAATGGCGGAGGAGTGGTGGGGGGGAGAGCGGTGGGCCGCGTATCTTTCGCGAGGCGCTCTTTCTGGCCATGCGTGCGCGGCGCTGAGCGCCCGGCAGGGTGCCGAAAACCGAGCTGCCTGAGCCGCGCCCGCCATCTTCTTGCCCTTCCGCGCGGCTTCACGCTTGACGCCCGCCCGCTCGATTCCTAATCTGCGATTCCAGAATGGGCAATCGATCGTGGCGCGCGTATCGGCTCCTCTTGCCCGCCCGCCACTTCTCACCCTTTGATGGCAGCCGTGGAAGCGCATCATGACCGGACGCCACATACAGGAATCGATCGCGGATCTCGAGAAGCGGCTGACGAGCGGTCAGATCGATCGCGACGGCGCGCTGGATCTTGCCGCCGCGTACCGGTTGGAGGGCCGTCTTCAGGACGCCGCCGAAATGCTGGCCAAGCTTCTCGAGCGGCCCGAGCCCGACTGGGAAATCTGCCGCGCCTGCGTGGAATGCTATCGCGAAGCCGACCTGATGGAAGAGGCGGTCGAGATTCTCAACCGCTGGGCGGCCCGCTTTCGTGATCGCGCCGAATTCTGGATGCTGCGCGGGCTCATGCTCGAGCTCATGGGGGAATGGAAAGCGGCGCTGCGCGAACACGATCTCGCCTGCCAGATCGCGCCCCACATGGCCGAGGCCCAGTATCGCCATGGCATCGTGCTGATGCAGCTCGGGCGCTACGACGAAGCGCGGGTGGATTTCGTCAAGGCGCTGAAGCTGCGTCCCAACTTCGCGCGCGCGCAGATGAACATCGGCCTCTTATACGAGGCGCAGGGCAATGTCCGCGATGCGATCGGGGCATTCGAGCAGGCGCTGCGACTCGATCCGCAGAACGCGGATGCGCATTTGAATCTGGGCGCGCTCTACGGAGAGGCGGGAGACAGTCAACGCGCGCTCGAGCATTGCGAGAAGGCGCTCGAGCTCGACCCGACGTCGAGCGAGGCGGCCTACAATGCCGGCCTCGCCCTCTCCGACCGGGATCCCGATCAGGCGATTCGATTCCTTCGCCGCGCGATCGCGAGCGATCCCGAGAATGTCGATGCCTATCATCGGCTGGGAGTCATCGCGCAAGCGCGCGGCCGTTGGGAGATCGCCGCCGGCTTCTTCGAGAAAGCCGTCGAACGCGATCCCGAGCGCATGGACAGTCTCTTCGCTTTGGCCGTCTGCTACGGCAAGAGCGACCGCGCCAAGGAAGCGGTCGCCGCCTTTCGCAAGCTCCTCGATCACGACCCGTGCAACGAGAAAGCCTGGTTCTATCTCGGAGTCGCGTACGACAAGCTGGGGGATTCGGAGCAGGCGGGGGCGGCCTACCGCAAGGCAGACGAGGCGGCGGCCGGCCGCATCGACGGCTAAGCGCGTTTCGCGCGTTTCGCGCGTCTCGGCGGATCGCGCGGATTGCGCGGATTGCGCGGCTCGCGCGGATTGCACGCCTCAGACGCCCCGCATGCATCCCGCGCCTGGCAGGCCTCTGGCAGGTGTGCTCCCGGGCTCGGGCGCCTCTTGATCGACGTGCGGATTGTCTGCTGCGCCCGCCCGCCCGGGATTTCGGGCCCGACTCCAGGAATCGACTTCATCCCCGCGAGGCGAGGACGACTGCCGTCTGTCCCGGACGCTGGTGAAGCGCTTGCGATCGGTCTCGATCGCTACCGGCGCAGCCACCAGAAGATGTCGAACACCAGAACGGCTCCGAAGAATGCCAGCAGCATGGCGAGGCTCCTTTCCCCGGCCGGCTCTTCGTCCGGCCTCACCCGAACCTGCATCGCCGCTCGACCTTTCTCAGGGTCCGTATTCCCTATCGGCTGTTGCCCGGCCCATCCCAACCGGTTCTTGGATCCTCCCGAAACCGCCGGCTCGATATGGCCGAAAGTGCGCAGGCAGGTTCGCAAGTGATTGCCGCGGAAGAGGTGGAGAGTTTTGGAAATTCCCAACAAAAATGCCGGGATTGGATGATTTCGGTCGGAACCGGAGGATCGACGCGGGTCTCAGAGCATTTTCGCGATCAACAGAGTCGTGTCGTCGTCGAGCGGGGTGGGAGAGAAGCCGCGCACCGCGGCGAGGATCGCCCGTTGCAGGGCGCGCGCGCTCCAGCGCCTCTGGCGAATCACGAGATCGAGGAGACGCTCGCTTCCGAATTCCTCCTCTTCGGGCGCCGGCGAACGGCGCTCGGTGATGCCGTCGGTCATGAGCACCAGAAGATCGCCCGAACGCATCGTCGTCCGGCCTTCCTCGAAGATCGCCTGGGTTCCGATTCCGAGCGGCATCCCTCCGGTCGAAAGCTCCTCGCTGTTACCCTCGGAGGTGACCAGAAGCGGGGAGAGATGACCCGCATTGCAGAACTCGACCGAGCCGGTCAAGGGATCGATGCGCACCAGGCAGAAGGTGACATAGCGTTCGGGCCGGTGCATCTCGCACAACCGGCGGTTCAACTCCTGGACGATTTCGCTCACCGGCCGGTCGCGCAGGCCTTCGGTGCGAACCATGGCCTGCAAGTTGGCCGCTAGAATCGCGCCCGGGACTCCCTTGCCCGACACATCGCCCACCGCCAGCACGAGCTTGCCCGCGGGAGCGCGCAGGCAATCGTAATAGTCGCCCCCGACGGCCTGACATTGCAGCGTGCAGCCGGCCAGCTCCATCGACTCGATTTGCGGGAGATCGCGCGGCAGGAGCCCTTCCTGCAACTCGCGGGCGGCGCTCATCTCGTAGCTCAAGCGGCGTTCTTCGAGCATGCGGCGTTCGAGGCTCGCTTGCGCGAGAGCGACGCGCGCTTCCGTCGCGATGGCTTCGGCCAGGCGCAGATCCTCCGCGCTGTACGGCTCCCCGATCAGCGGCCGCCCGACGAGGATGAGGTCGTCCAATCCGCTGCCCTGGACCGGCAGGGCGAGATCGGCGGCGCAGATGGCGAGCAAGCGCTCGTCGGAGGGAGCCAGATAGCCGTAAGGGAGATCGCTCTCCAGATCGGCCCAGTCGGTCGCCCCTTCGCGTTGGGCCAGTTGCCGGCCCAGCGAAGGCGTCACGACGAGCGGACCGAGGCGGGAAGGAGGAAGGCCGTACGCGTAGATTCCTTCATAGCCGCCGTCGCTTTGACGCTCGAAGTAGACGACGCATCGCGACTGCAGGGTTTCGCCGATGAGATCCGTCGCGCGGCGCACGACGCCGGCCCGTTCGTTCAAGCCCCGCAGGGCGCGGCTCCATTCGGTCGCGGCGCCGGTGGCCGGGGCGCGATCGGAGACGAGGACCGGGCCGAGCACGGCCCGCATGCCTCGCCGCGCGGGCAGGTAGAGCGCTGCGGCGGAAAGCAGGCTCAGGAAGGAAAGGCCCACGGGGGAGACCGTGCTGTGCGGCCCGAACGCGGCCCGCAACGCGACCTGCGCGGCAAGGTAGGCGAGGAGCAGCAGGGCCGCGAGCACGCTGACGGCGAGACTGCGACGGACGATCAAGGTGGCGTCGAGGACCCCGTGGCGGACAATCGCATAACCGAAACCGAGCGGGACGAACACGACCGAAAGGGCCGCGAGGCGGACGCCTTGAACGCGCGCGTCGGGCCAGAGTTGGTAGAGGAGCAGGAGGAGCGCGACGGGCAGCGTTCCCGCGGCGGTGGCCCACAGCGCGACCCGCACCTTGCGGCGGGAGATCTCGCTCTGCGCATGCCGGTAGCCGTGCACGAAGAGCACGAGGGCGATGCCCAGGCCGGCGACGAGGAGAAGGGGCGCGAGGGTGGAGACGATCGCACCCGCCGCCGAGGAGACCTTTCCCGAAGAGAGCCGGGAGACGAGGGAGAGCGCGAAGAGCGTCGCGCTCGGGGCGTAGAGGATCGTTCTCGCATGCGGCTGGCGCGACAACCAGGAGTGGCGCTGGGGAAAGAGCAGGAAGAAGTGCACGAAGAGAGGCGCCGACGCGAGCGTCAGCAGGTCGAGCGCCGCGCCGCGCAAGTGCCACGACCAGGGAGCCGGAGGCAGGTAGGGCGGCCGCACCAGATATCCCATGGCGAAGCAGGTGGCCGCAAAGATGAAGGTCTGGCGGCGCGGCTTCTTGAGATAGACGAGGATTCCGACGAAGAGCGTCAGGATTCCAGCGGCCGCGGTGGCCAGGCGCTCGAGGACTTCGAGATGCGTGGGGCGCGCGAGCGGCAGGGAGAGAGGAACGCGTTCGTTGCCGCGCAGGACGACGAGCGCAACCGTGTCTCCCCATCTCCGTTCGCGAAGCAAAGCGCCCGCATCCCAGCCCGGACGGATCCGTTCTCCCGCGACTTCGACGATCCGATCGCGGGGGCGCAGTCCGGATGCGGCCGCGTTTCCTTCTTGATCGACCGACACGATCTCGGAATCGCGCACCGTCATCCCCAGGGAAGGATTCATGCTCGAGCGTTCGGCCTGAAGAATCTGGCCGCAGACGACGAGCAGAGCCAAGGCTCCAAAGACCAGCCGGCCCCAGCGATGCGGCAGTGGGCGAACCATCGGCGACCCCTGGCGATGATCGGTGCAGGCTCTTGCGAATGCTTGCCGTAGAGACGCTAGGTCCGATCTGGAAGTGGGTCAAGCCGGGCGAAGGGACGGGAGCGAGGCAGGGCCCGGGCATGCGAGAGGTGGCTGGCGGGCCCGCGTTGCGTTTCGATAACAACCTGCATTCCGTGAAATTAGACCCGGTCGTGCAAGTCGGATGTGAAGGGCCGGACAAGAGGAAAGGCCCTCGTCCGGCCAACTCCCGCCTTGGAACGAGCCGACCAGCGCCGGCGGCGTCCCGGACGCCGTCCTCGCCGCAAGCCCGGGAGCGGCAATCGGCGCTTACGATCGCCCTTGCCTCATCCGATCTCTTTCCCAGGAACTTGCAGGAAGAACACGATCAGGAGGACTCGAATGATCGTTCAAACGCAGGAATGGGGCTCTCTCGAAGTGAGCGAGGACCAGCTCGTTCACATTCCCGACGGATTGCTCGGATTCGATCGCCTGCGCAGCTACGCGCTCGCCGACTTCGAGGAGTCGCGTCCCTTCTTCTGGCTCGTTTCCACCGAAGACCCGAGCGTTTGTTTCGCGCTGGCCGATCCCCGCCAGTTTCACGAGGGCGACTATCGCGTTTCCCTCTCGCCATCCGACTCCAAGCGTCTGGAAGTGGCCGACGGCGATCGGCTCGCCGTTCTCGTCATGGTGAGCTCGGATCGCGACGGCCGGGTGACCGCGAATCTGCGCGGGCCGATCGTGCTCAACACGCGCGCGCGTCTTGCGAGGCAAATCATCACCTATGGCGCGGGACTCGCACTTCGCCAGCCGATCCGCTCCATTGCGATCCACCCCGAATGCGCGGCCTGCGAACCGGCCGTCACGCGGGCGTAGGCGAGTCGAGAGGGGGCGCACAGGACATGCTCATCCTCACGCGCAAGCTGGGCGAGAACATCCGCATCGGCGACGATGTGAAGATCACCATCCTCGACATCCGGGGCGGACAGGTGAAGCTCGGGATCGAAGCGCCGCCGCACGTCTCGGTCCATCGCGAAGAGATCTACGAACGCATCCGCGAGGAGAACCGGCGCGCCAGCGAAGTGTCGCCGCAGTTGTTGCGGGAAGTGGCGGGCGCCTTGCGTGCGGCGAAGAAGCCTCGCTCCCGGCAGCGAGGCCAGTAGACGGCTCGTCCATGGCCTCCACGCATCCTCACCATCCGCATGCCTCCGAGGGGAGCGGGCGCGATGAAGCCGCATTCGAGATCCTGCGCGCCGGCGCCTCCCTTTGCTGCGAAGCCCGCGCGGCCTTCCTGGGCGGCGCAATCCGGTTCGCCGCGCGCCGGTTCGAGGACGCGGAACGGAGACTCGCGCAATGGGAGTGGGCCTTCCCTTCCAAGCAGGGCTGTCGAAAGCCAACCGCCCTCTTGCAGCTTCGCCAGGCAGAGAGGGATGCCGCCCGCCCGGGGGACGGCACCCTGGCTGCGACCGCGCTTGGCAAGCTGATCGCAAGCGCTGCTCCGGAGAGAAGGCAGAAGCGCGATCGAAGCGCCTCCCTTTGACGGAATGCGCTGCCCGGGCCGGTCGACATGCCCGGTCGCGAGTTCATTCTCATGGAACGCGCCTCGCCAGGGCCGATGAACCATGTCCAGGGTCGGGTTCTGCCCCCGGCGCGGCTTCATCGCTCGGCCGTTGCGCGACGGGGCACGCGGGGCTCGAATCGGCTTGACGAACGCTCTCCGCGTGCTTCAATCCGACCGTCCTGTCCACCCTGTCCGAGGGCGACGAGCAGAGCGGTGCAATGATCGAACCACCCGGAGAAGATCTCCTCGGGGCGTTGGCTGCGTCTCTGCACGAACCGTTACCGGCCGCTTGGCCTGCCAGAGACGAAGACGAGGCGCTCCTGGCTTCCTGCGGCGCGCTCTACGGCGCGCCCGCGCGCTGTTTGATCGCCGTCGATCCGGAAGGGCTGGCTTCCTGCATCGCAGGTTCCCTTCCCGGCGGGCCCGCCGGCCCGCGCCTGCTTGATGCGCTCGAATCCTCGGGTACCTGGACGAAGGCCTCCGCCGGCGAGGCGCTCGCGCTCGAGGGCGAGGCGCTCGCGCTCGACGCCGAAGCCGTCCTTCGCCTGCTGCGCCAGGATGGCCGCCCGCTGGGGGCGGTGCTGCTCGAGCGCGCGCCGCTCCAAGGCCCATCCTCCAACCCGCTCGCCGCCGATCGCCTGCTCGGGCTCGCTTGCCGGGCATGGCTGCTGTCGAGAAAGACCCGCACCCTTCGCGGACTCGCCGGCGCGCTCATCGCCGGCGTGGATGACGGCGTGCTTCTCCTGGACGGCCAGGGCCGCGTGATCTTCTTGAGTGAACGCGGCGGCGAAATCCTGGGCATCGATCCCGCGCAGGCGAAGGGCGCCGACTGTACCCGCATCCTGCGTCCCACCGTGGGCGAGAAGCATCCCCTGCTGGCCGCCCTCGATGGAGAGCTGGAGCGGATCGAGATCTTCGTGAACGACGGGCGGGGCCGCGATCTTCCGCTGGCCTTGCGCACGGTGCCGCTTCCTTCCGAAGGCCAGCCTGACGGGCTTCTCTGCCTGTTCCGCGATCTCACCGAAGAGCGCGCCTTCGATCTCGATGCCCAGCGGCGCGAGCGATTGGCCGCCATCGGAGAGCTGGCCGCGGGCGTCGCCCACGAGATCCGCAACCCGCTGACCGCGATTGCGAATTGCGCGCAAGTGCTCCAGATGCGGCTGTCCGAACCCGAGAGCGAATCGAATCGCAAGATGGCGGACCTGATCTACAAGGAGACCCAACGGCTCGACCGCATCGTCACGAGCCTCCTCGGCTTCGCGCGCCCCGGGCCGCCGCGCATGTCGGAGACCCGCATCGAAGAGATCGTCCGCGCCGCGCTCGAGCTGCAAGGGCCTGCCTGCGCCGCGCAAGACGTGCGCCACGAGCTGCGCGTGCTCGGCCGCATTCCTCCGATCTTCGCCGATCCCGAGCAGGTTCAGCAGGTGCTGCTCAATCTGCTCCGCAACGCTCTGCAGGCGATGCCCGACGGCGGCATGCTGAAGCTCGAAGTGCTCGTCGTCCGGCGGCGCACCCATCGCCGCCGGGGGATGGGGCGCCGCGCGAGCGACCGCATGCGCGTTCCCGAGGACGCGCCCCTCGAGCGCTTCGTGCGCGTGCGCGTGCAAGACACGGGAGCGGGGATTCCCGAGAAGGCGCTCACGCGCATTTTCGATCCCTTTTTCACGACGCGTGCGGAAGGAACCGGCCTGGGCCTGTCGATCTCCCAATCGATGATCCGCGAGCATGGCGGCTTCATCTCCGTGCAGAGCGTGCAAGGAAAGGGAACCACCTTCGATGTCGATCTCCCGGTGGAACGGAGGTCTCGTGAGCGAAGAAGCGAAAGCCGTCGATGAGTCGGTGCACATTCTCGTGGTCGACGACGAGGAGTCGATCCGCATCAGCTTGTCCGAAGCGCTGCGCAACGAAGAGACGCGCGTCTCGGCCGCGGTCGGCGGAGACGAGGCGATGGCGATCCTCGGGCGCGAAGATGTCGATCTCGTGCTCCTCGACCTGCGCCTGAACCAGACTCAGGAAGACGGCCTCGATGTGCTGCGCCGGATCAAGGAAGAGTATCCGGCGGTGGTCGTGATCATGATGACCGCCTACGGGCGGTTCGATTCGGCGGTCGCGGCGAGCCAGCTCGGCTGCTACCAGTACATCGCCAAGCCGCTCGATCTGCATCAGCTGCGCCTGCTCATCCAGAACGCGGTCGAGACCCAGTCATTGAGCCGCGAAGTGCGCCGCCTGCGCGCGCAGCAGCGCAGAGCCTTCGCGGTTCCCGATGTGGTCGGCAACAGCCCGCGCATCCGGCAGTTGCTGGAGAACATCGCCAAAGTGGCGCGCAGCGCGACGGCGACGGTGCTCGTGCGCGGCGAGACGGGCGCGGGCAAGGAGTGGGTCGCGCAACGCATCCACGACTTGAGCCCGCTCGCGGCCGGGCCGTTCATCGACATCAACTGCAGCACGCTGCCCGACCACCTGCTGGAGACGGAGCTGTTCGGCCACGAGAAAGGCGCCTTCACGGACGCGAAGGTGACCAAGGAAGGGCTCTTCGAGCTAGCCGACGGCGGGACGCTCTTCCTCGACGAAATCGCCGAGATGGACGCGAAGCTGCAGGCCAAGCTCTTGCGCGTGCTCGAGACCAAGACCTTCCGCCGCGTGGGCGGAACGCGCGACATCCAAGTGAATGTCCGCATCGTCGCGGCCACGAACCGCGATCTCTTCGCCGCGGTGGAGGCGGGGCAGTTCCGCGAGGATCTCTACTACCGTTTGACCGTGGTCCCCATCCATGTTCCCCCGCTGCGCGAACGGCGCGAAGATATTCCGCTGTTGGCGAAGACCTTTCTCGAGACCTTCCGCCGCGACATCGGGCGCGATGTCACCGGCATCGCCGACGACGCCATGGCGCTTCTCGTCGAATACTCCTGGCCGGGCAATGTGCGCGAGCTGAAGAACGCCATCGAGCACCTGGTTCTCATGGGGAATGGGCTTCTGATCGACGCCGGGCAAGTGGCGGGGCAGTTGCGCGCGGGCCGGGGAGGGCCGCGCCGTCCTTCCGCGGCGATCGAGTTGTTCCGCCCGGGACAGGTGCCCGCGCTGGAAGAGGTCGAGCGGATCGCCATTCTCCATGCGCTCACGGAAAAGGGAGGAAACCGCACCCGGGCTGCGGCCGCCCTCGGGATCTCCCGGCAGACCCTGCGCGCGAAGATCGTCAGGTACGGGATCGCGGCCGACGGCGACGAGGTCGGCTCCGAGGAAGTCGAAGCGACTCCCTAGCCGGTCATTCCTTTTCCGCCCTTGCTCGATTTCCTTGCTCCTGCCCTCGTGTTGCGGCCGTAGAAGCCGTTCACGCCCGGCGGTCACCTGCTTCGAGCTGTTTCTCACCTGTGGCCCCATCTCCTTTGCGGTAAAGCCATAACCGCGCCGTCTCTTCCCGGTGAACGATGGCCCGTCTGCCGCGCGACGGGCCATCCCGCCCTGGCATGGCCGTTGCAGGCCTGGCGGCCAGGGATCTTCGGTTCGAGGCCCGGGCCAACAGGAGGCGGCGATGGCCACGCAGACAAGGGTCACGCGGAAAAGCCGGAAAGAGCCTGTGGGAGAAGCAGGCATTTGTCCGGCGTCGAGCGCTTCATGCGGGAGCGAGGCGCGTTCTTCGTGCCCGGCCGCTCGGGCGAAAGAGCTCGGCCGTCTGCCGGATCGCGCCCGGCTCCTGGTCGCCTTGCAGGACCTCGAGGGCCTGAGCGCCGAGGAGATCGCGATCGTCCTCAGCGATCGGACCGCGGACATCGCCCGCGAGCTCGCTGCCGCCCGGGAAGCGTTGTCCGCGGGCCGCGCGGCGGAGGGAGAACACGAGGACGAAGAACGCAAGGAGGCGAACCGGTGAACTGGCCCGCCCCCGTGCACGATCGGATGAAGATCTTTCTCGCCGACCCCTCCGGTTCCATCACTGAACAAGTGGCCGGCTGGACGCAAGAGCCCGAGCGATGCGCTCTCTCCGTCTTCGAATCCAGCCACCAGCTTCTTCGCCGGGCGCAGTACGAGCGGCCCGATGTCATCCTCCTCGATCTCACCATGCCGCGCATGGACGGTCTCACGATGCTGCGCGCGCTCGCGCCCAGCGGGGTTCCCGTCGTGATGCTCGGCGCGCACACCATGGAAGGCGCGCGCGCCGCCATGGACGCGCTTCTGGCCGGCGCCGCCGACTGCCTGGTGAAGATGCGCACCCGCGACGGCGAGCGGATCGCCGTCACGCAGGAAGAGTTCTTTCGCCGTCTGCGGCGCGCGATTGCGACCCACTCCAGCGACGCCGGCGAGGAGACGAGCGAACGGGCCGCGTGGAGGCGTCTCGAAGTCGACAGCGAGGGCCGGGTCGCGGCCGGAGCGCTTCTTCCGGACGCGTTCCCCCGCGACGGCGAGTGGACGGGCCTGGCGCTTTGCCAGCCGCGCTGCGTCGGGCGCATGATCCGCGCCTTCGCGCACGCTCCCGAGCGGCCTGCCGGGCCCATGCTGACGGCGTTGGGGTTGCCTCCTCGCTTCACGCACGCGCTGGCCGAGACCGCCGGGCGCTACTGGAATCGCGTGGTCCTGGAAGCGCGCGACGGAGAGACGCCCCGCCGCGGCCAGTGGCGGGTGATTCCCGGATTGCGCTTGGCCGCGTTCGCAGGGGAGCGGCAGCGCCCGCGCGTCGAACTGCTTACGGGACGCCGCTGCAGCCCCGGGGAAGCGCTTCGCCGCCAGATTGAACTCGCCTCGGTCACCACTCCGGAGAGCCTGCGCCTCTACCTGTTCGAACAGCCCGATGCGGTCGTCAACGCCGCCCTCGAACGCATGATGATGAAGGGCGCGACGGTGCTGCTGGCCGGAAACGGGGCCGGGGTCCTCAAATTCGATCCCGAATTGCGCAGCGGGCGCTCCTCGCATGCGGCCTTCAGCGGCATGGGGCGAAAGATCGCGTGAGTGCGAATGCACGACGGCAATGACGACGCGTGGCCGCAATCCTGCGCGCCATGCTCCTCGCGAAGAGAAACGCGGCCTGCCGGCGGAAGGCGGCCTTCGGGGACGGGGATCGAACCAGGGAGGGAGAGATCATGAAGAGCGATCGCGCGCGCGCCCGTGACATGCAGGTCCTGGAGAAGCCGGCCGACATGCCGCCACGCGGCATGGACGAAAGGGCGACCGCGCGCCTCGAGCTCGAACGCCGAGCGGCCGTGCGCCGCATCCGCAACCTGGTGAGGGAAGTCGAGTTCGATCGCCAGAAGCTGCTCGCCGAGCGAAAGGACGATCGGGCGATCGAGCGCCTTCTGGAGCGGCGCTACCTGGAGTTTCTCTGCGAAGTGCTTCGCGATGAAGGCGAGCCCGCCGCCGACGACGGCGTTCAGGAGAAAGAGCTCATCGCCCGCGCGGCGTGATCACCCCGCGCGCGCTCGATCGCAGGCCCCGGGCGCCTTCACGATGCCGGCTTCCCACCGCATCTCCATGGCCCAATTCTGGCCGGGCGCCGTCAGGAGATTGGCCGCCCTGGAAGTCGAAGCTATCCGCAAGCGCGCCCCGGGGACGCGGGAGAGTGAAGAAGCGGCGTGAACGGATTCAACCAATCGCTTTCGGAGCAATGCATTGCAGGTTGGCTTGCCGGGACTTCCAAAATGAATCGGGCGCCGTGGCAGGCTGGCATGTGGCTTGCCGACCGCTTCTCGTGCGCGGGGACACCCCCCGGCAAGGATCGGGAAGGAAAAGTGGACGACGGCCCAGGACGGGCCGGGGAAACGAGGGGAAAGAGGAAGCCATGCGGATCCAGCGAGTCCGGGCCGCGACCATCGCCGAGGCCTTGAAGATGGCGCGGAATGAGCTGGGCGACGACGCCGTCATTCTCGAGGCGCGCGTTGCCCGAAGGAGCGCCGGCCGTCGGCGCGCCGAAATCCTGGCCGCGGTCGACGACCATCCCTGTTCCATCACCACATTCGCTTCCGCATCTCATGCCGCGCACTCTTCACGCGCTCGCCAGGCCCCATCGCCCGGCGCCCACGTTTCACCGGCCGCTCGCTTGCACGACGGCGTCGAGACGCCGGCCGGGCTGCGAGCCGACCATTCGGCGGGAGACGGGCCGGGCCGCGAAGTCGGTCCCCGGCGCGCTTCTCCGCGTCCCCAGCCTCGCCGGCGGACGGTCGCGAAGGAGCCCACGACGAATTCTCTGCACGACGCGGCCTCCGATGCGGGCTCGCCATCCAAGGAAGCGATCCATCCCGCAAAGAGCGCGGGCGCGAATGCGGAAGAGGCGGCGCGATGAACCCCTTCCCTTCCGCATTCGAAGAGGATTCGGGACGCGACCTCCCGAGCGCCGTCGAAATCGTTCGGGATGCGCATGCCGCTCACGATGGGTCGATGCGCTCGATCGCAGTGGTCGGAGCCAAGGGAGGAGTGGGCAAGACGAGCCTGGTCGTGAGCCTCGCTATCGCGGCCGCCGAGTCGGGCAAACGCGTGCTCCTCTTCGACGGCGATCTCGCGCTGGGAAAGGTGAGCCTGCTCCTGGGCCTCGCACCGAGGTGGACGCTGTTCGATGTCTTGGCCGGCGAGCGCACCCTCGAAGAGATCCTGATCACCGGGCCTTCCGGCATGCACATCGTCCCCGCCGCCTTGGGAATCGAGGCGATGGCCGACCTCGACGATTACCGGCAGGAAACGCTGCTCCTCTCGCTGCAGAGACTATCGCGCGGCTATGACGCGCTCTTCATCGATACGGCGACCGGAATCCAGCGGCAGACGCTGCGCTTCGCGCGCTCGGCGCAGGAAGCGCTCGTTCTCATGACCCCCGAGATTCCCGCCCTGGCCGACACCTATTCGACCGTGAAGGCCCTGGCCTCGCGCCGCCCCGCCTGCGCGCTCTCCCTGGTCGTGTCCATGAACCGGGGAGAAGTGGAGGCCGAGCGGGCCGCCCGAAGGCTGCAGCGCCTCTCGCGGCGGTACCTGGGATTCGCGCCGCCCTTGCGCGGGGCGTTCCCCTTGGATTCGGCCGTCCGGCACGCGCTCGCGCGCCAGCGTCCGTTCGTGCTGCTCGATCCGGAAGCGCCCGCCTCGCGGGCGGCGCGCAGGCTGAGCCGGATGCTCCTCGAGCCTTCGGCCGGCGAGGCGCTGCAAATGCGCGCGGCAGTGGGCGAACGAGCTCGAGGATAGAACGCCATCTCGAAATGAAGTGAGCGTGCGGATCGCGCCGGCGATCCGGCGGAGCGGACCAGGAGACGATTGGAGGGACCATGGGAGAGACCAGCGCGCTTCTCAGGCTTGCCCGGCGTCCGATTCCCAACCAGCTCGCCGAAGAAGAGCGGGCCAAGGCCGAGGCGCTGCAGAAGTACGCGCCGCTCGTGAAGTACGTCGTCGACAAGATCGCAAGCACACTGCCGAAGAGCATCGACAAGGAAGACCTGATCCACACCGCGGTCATCGGTCTCTTCGACGCGCTCGACCGGTATGACGAGGCGCGGGGCACGAAGTTCGAGACCTACGCCGTCTGGCGCATCAAGGGCGCGGTGCTCGACGAACTGCGCTCGCTCGATTGGGCGAGCCGCTCCACCCGCCGCAAGGCGCGCGAGATCGAGAAAGCCTCCCAGCAGCTCGAGCAGCGGCTCGGGCGGGCCGCGACCGAGCGGGAAGTGGCCGACGCGCTGGAGCTGCCGCTCGGCGAATACAGCCGGCTGGTGGACGAAGTGCGCGGCGCCACGCTCCTCAGCCTCGATCAAACGCTCCCGGTCGACGACGACCACGATCTCGCCGGCCTGGCCGAGGTGATCGAGGACGCTTCCGCGGTGAATGTCCTGCATTGCATCGAGGAAGAGGAGTCGCGCGGGCTGCTCCTCGAGGCGATCAACGGGCTGCTCGAGCAGGAGCGGCTGGTGATCGCGCTCTACTACTACGAGGAAATGACGCTGAAGGAGATCGGCGAGACGCTGGGAATCTCGGAATCGCGCGTCTCGCAGATCCACACCAAGGCGATCGGACGGCTGAAGGGCCGCATGCAGCCGGTGCTGTTGGCCGCGTAGCGTTGCGCGGGCCGGGAAACGGCCCGCGTCACCGGGACCGCGAAGGAGCGCGAGGGGGCGCGGGCGCAGGCTGCGCCGGCGCAAGAACGCAGGGAGAGCGAACCGATGAGACGCAGGAATGGGGCCGGATCGCGCCAACTGGTGGACGCCACCGAGAAGTTCCGCAAGGGTCAGCTTCGCCTGATCCAGGTCATGGGCGACCGAAAACTCCTGAGCGAGAAGGAAGCGCGCGCGCTGGGCGAAACGGTCGAACGCGCGGCCGCGCAGAAGCGCTCCTCCGATGTCATGTCGGCGGCGCTCAGCCTGACCCACAAGGTCATCCGCGCGCTCAGCCAGGAAGGCCTCGCGGAAGCAGGCCGCCAGGATTCCGAGATCGAGACGCTCTTCGAAGTGAGCCGCCTGATGCAGAGCCAGGGCGGCCGCGGCGAAGTGATCGAACGCCTCCTCGACGTGATCCAGCAGGCGATTCCCTATCGGCACGCGACGCTCTTTCTGTGGAGCGAGCGTCAAGCGAGCCTGAAGCCCGTCGCGAGCCGCGGCCCGCATGTCGATCTCCTGAACGGCGTGCAATTCGAGCACGGCGAGGGATTCAGCGGCTGGGTGGCCAACCACAAGCGGCCGGTGCTGCTCGCCGAATTGCACCGCGGCAGGCGCCCCGACGACAGCGTGGTCGGCAGCTTCATGTCGGTGCCGATGGTCGTGCAGGATCAGATGGTGGGCGTGCTGAATGTCAGCCACCCGCGCCCGCGCGCGTTCAACGAGGATCACCTGCGGCTGCTGGCGCTCATCGCCGGCCAGGCGGCCGCCTTGATCCAGCGCATCCTGCACTTCGAAGAGATGAAGCGCCACGCGACCACCGACGATCTCACCTCGGTCTTCAATCGCAGGCACTTTCTCGAGCGGCTGCAGCACGAGATCGCCCGCGCCGCGCGCTACCGCGTGCCCTTCGGCCTGCTCTTCCTGGACATCGACAATTTCAAGGAGCTGAACGATCACTTCGGACATCAGGTGGGCGACCGCGTGCTGGCGGAATTGGGCATGGTCCTCAAGCACTGGGCGAGGAGCTCCGACCTCGTCGCGCGCTATGGCGGAGAAGAGTTCGTCGTCCTCCTTCCGATGACCGAGAAGCGGGGAGCGATGGTGGCGGCCGAGCGCCTGCGCGCCCGCATCCAGCAGCACGCCTTCTATCGCCGCAAGCGCCTGACGGTCAGCGTGGGCGTCTGCGCCTATCCTCAGGACGGCGAAACGGTGGAGCGGCTCCTTGGCTGCGTCGACGAGGCCCTCTACATGGCCAAGAACACCGGGCGAAACCGCGTGTGCGTGTACGGCGGCGAGCCGGTGGGGCCTCTCGCGGGGGAGGTGCCCGCGGGCCCGGAACCGGCGAGCATGCCGGGCCTGCAACCGGTGGCGAGCGCGCCTTTCGACGGCATCGCCGGGAACACCGCCGCCGCTTCCCTGCCGGGCTGCGAGCCTTCTGCGGACAAGGAGCCGGCGAATGCGCCGGCCCGGGCGGATTCCCGGGACGAGGCGGTCGGAACGGGGCTGGCGGAACTGGTGAAGAGTTCGTCGGACATGGCAGCCTGACGGCAACATGCGCCCGGGCAGCGCGCACGCCGGTGCCTCCCTCACGGGCCGGGGCCTCGCGCCCGCTCCGGCGCACCCGCCATCGCCCGCGCAGGCGGAAAGCGGTTGCTTTCGTCGGGGCCTTGACCTACCGTCCGCCGACAGCGGAGGATAGGCCGGAAGAGGGGCGCCTATGCCGCTGCGATTGCAGGGATGGGATCTCCGGCCAAGGAACGGAGGTTTTTTTTGGCTGTCGTCCAAAGCCCTAGCCGGCAGTTGGGCAGCTATGCGTTGGACTCCCTGCCCCGGTTGTCCGACGCGGCGCCCCGGACCAGGATTTCGGCCCGCCGCGTGGTGGGCCTCGCGCTGCCTGGGTTGATTCTGGTGGACGCGGGCCTCGTCACCGGCAGCTTCCTGCTCGCCTTGCGCCTCTTCGCCTCTCCGGGGGCCGTTTCCGAGCCCAGCCTGCTGCGCCCCCAGATGCTCGCCCTCTTCGCCGTGCTCTTCACCGGGTTCCTCGTGCTGGGAGGCATGTTCGGGCTCTATTCGCGCGCCTGCCTCCTGCGGCCGCGCAGAGCGATGGCGGCCGCGGCGCGGGCCGTCTTCTGGAGCGGAGTGGTCGCGGTCGTGTTCGGATTCCTGCTCGCGCTCGATCCGCCCGGCGATTTTCGCTGGGTGCTCGTGAAGCACGCCTTCCTGCTCGGGCTCGGCGCGCTGGCCCTGCGGCCGCTCGTCTGCCGGGGGCTGCTTCGCCTGTCCGAGGTCGGACCCGTCCACTTGCGGCGCGTGCTGATCCTGGGCGACGGAGCGGAGGCCCGCCGGCTGGCGGCGGCGCTCGCGCAGGAAGCGTCCGAGGAGCTCTTCATCGCCGGATTCGCTTCGCTCGCGGATTCGGACGCCAGGGGGCCGCGCCCGTGGGCGCGCTTTTCGCTGGCTTCGTGGAGCGAGGCTCGCGAGCTGGCGGACGCGCTCGCCGTCGACGAGGTGCTGATCGCGACCGACCGCATCTCGCGCGGAGAAGCGGTTTCGCTCGCCTTCGCCCTCGCCCCCCTGTCGATCCGCACTTCGGTCATGCCCCGCCTGTGCAGGATGCAGGTGGAAGGGACGCCCATCGACCGCGCCCGCAGCGTTCCGCTCACGCGTCTCGGGCCCAATCGGCGGCGCGGCTGGGAGAACGCGCTCAAGCGCGGAACCGATCTCCTGCTCGCCTCGCTGGCGGTGCTCCTGCTGCTGCCGGTGCTCCTGCTCATCGCCCTGGCGGTGAAGTGCACTTCGCGCGGGCCGGTGCTCTACGCGCAGACGCGCGTCGGCCGCAACGGCCGTCCCTTTCGGATGTACAAGTTCCGCAGCATGAAGGCGGCGAACGACGACTCGCACTACCGCGATTACATCGCGACGCTCGTGAAGGAAGGCAATGCGGCGGGGCGCGACGCGGCCGGACGGCCGGTATACAAGCTGATGGACGATCCGCGCGTCACGGTGATCGGGAAGATCATTCGCGCGACCAGCATGGACGAGCTGCCGCAGGTGATCAATGTGCTGCGGGGCGAGATGAGCCTGGTCGGGCCGCGGCCTTGTCTGCCGTTCGAATACGAGTTGTACGAAGAATGGCAGCGGGGGAGGCTCGACACGATTCCGGGGATGACCGGGCTGTGGCAGGTCTCCGGACGAAACCTCCTCAGCTTCGAAGAGATGGTGCTGCTCGATCTCTTCTATGTGGCCAATTGGAGCTTTCCGCTGGACTTGAAGATCCTCTGGAGTACGATTCCCGAGGTCATCTCCCCGGGCGGCGCGAAGTAGGCCGCGGCGGGGTTGTCCGGCGGCCGGAAGCTCGCCGGGGACGCGACTTCCGGGAACGACGCGAGGAGATCAGGCATGGTGAAGGTGGCCGTGATCGGGGTGGGCTACTGGGGGCCGAACCTCGTTCGGAATCTGGTGGAAAACCCGCTGTGCGGCGAAGTCCTCGTCTGCGATGTGGACGCGGCCAAGCTGGAGCGGATCGTCCGGCGTTATCCCGGCGTGCGGGTGACGACGAACGCGGCCGAGATCTTCGCCTGCCCCGATGTCGACGCGGTCATGATCTCCACTCCTCCGCGGACCCACTTCGATCTCGCCCGCCGGACGCTGCAAAGCGGCAAGCACGTCTTCGTGGAGAAGCCGCTGACCCTCGCTTCGCGGGAAGGCGAGGAACTGATCGCGCTCGCGTCCAAGAATCGCCGCGTGCTGATGGTCGGGCACACCTTCGAGTACAGCCCGCCGGTGCGCAAGATCAAGGAGATCATCCAGGCGGGCGAGCTCGGGCGGATCTTCTACTTGAGCGCGACGCGCGTGAATCTGGGATTGCATCAGAAGGACTCGAGCGTGCTGTGGGACCTCGCGCCCCACGATCTCTCGATGTTCCTCTACTGGCTGGACGAGATGCCCTGCGAAGTCCTGGCCACCGGCAAGGACTTCGTGCAACCGGGCATTCCCGATGTCGCTTTCCTCTTCATGCGCTTCCGCTCCGGCGCGATCGCGCATGTGCAGGTGAGCTGGCTCGCGCCTTCGAAGCTGCGCCGCACCACGGTCGTCGGAAGCGCGAAGATGCTGGTCTACGACGACACGCAGAACATCGAGCAAGTGAAGATCTTCGACAAGGGCGTGAGCTACCGCGATCCCGACACCTTCGGCGAATACCAGCTCTCCTATCGCATGGGCGACATCGTCTCGCCGCGCCTGGAAAGCTACGAGCCGTTGCAGGCCGAGGTGACCGACTACCTCGAAGCGATTGCGAACGGCCATCAGCCCTCCGCCAGCGGCGAGGACGGACTGCGCGTGGTGCGCGTGCTGGAGGCGGCCGAGCGTTCGCTGTCGAACAGCGGCCATGTGGAGATCCTCCACGAGCAGGCGGGCGCCCGTCGTTGACCCGCTCCCCATCCCTTTGCTAGGCTTCCCGTTTCGCTGACACGCGGGCGCGGGTTTTTCAGCACCTGCTCGGTGTGAGGGCATTCGGGCGCCCGCGCGCCCAGCCGCGACCCCGGTGCCCGCGATTCCGCCCAGCGATTTCAAGGAGAGACGATGAAGGAGATGGCCAAGGCCTACGATCCAAGCGCCTTCGAGCGGCGCTGGTACGAGCATTGGGAAAAAGAGGGCCGTTTCCGGCCGGTGCCCCGCCCGGGAAGCGAGCGCTTCGTGATCGTGATTCCGCCTCCCAATGTAACCGGGCTCCTGACCATCGGCCATGTCCTGAACAACACGATCCAGGATGTGCTCATCCGCTGGGCGCGCATGCGCGGCCTCGAGGCCTTGTGGCTGCCCGGCATGGACCACGCGGGCATCGCCACGCAGAATGTGGTCAAGCAGGCTCTGCGCGCGCGCGGAATCGAGATGCGCGACCTGGGCCGCGAGAAGTTCGTCGCCGAGGTGTGGAAGTGGAAGGAGAACTACGGCGGCAAGATCATCGAGCAGCTGCGCCTGCTCGGCGCTTCCTGCGATTGGAGCCGCGAACGCTTCACGCTGGATGAAGGCCTTTCGCGCGCGGTCGAGGAGGTCTTCAAGCGCCTCTATCGCAAAGGCCTCATCTATCGCGGCGAATACCTCATCAACTGGTGCATCGGCTGCCAGACCGCGGTGGCGGACGAGGAGGTCGAGCACCAGGATGTCGACACGCACTTCTGGCACGTCAAGTACCCGGTGAAGGGATCGGAGCAGGGCATCGTGGTCGCCACCACGCGGCCCGAGACGATGCTCGGCGACACCGCGGTCGCGATCCATCCGGGAGATCCGCGTTACGCCGCGATCAAGGACCGCACCCTGATTCTTCCTCTGGCGGGGCGCGAGATCCCGATCATCGAGGACGAGTATGTCGATCCCGAATTCGGAACGGGCGCGCTCAAGATCACGCCCGGGCACGACCCCAACGACTTCGAGATCGGCAAGCGCCACGGGCTGCCGGTCATCTCGGTGATCGGGCTCGACGGGAAGATGAACGAGAACGCGGGCGCCTTCGCGGGCATGGAACGCTTCGCCGCGCGGCAGGCGGTCGTCGAGGCGTTGAAGAAGGAAGGCCTGCTCGTCAAGACCGAGCCCTTCCGGCACGCCGTCGGGCACTGCTACCGCTGCAAGACGATGATCGAGCCGACGATCAGCCGGCAATGGTTCGTGCGCATGCAGCCGCTGGCCGAGCCCGCCATCGCGGCGGCCAGGAGCGGCGATCTGCGCTTCCTTCCGCATCGCTGGGAGAAGACCTATCTGCATTGGCTGGAGAATGTGCGCGACTGGTGCATCAGCCGCCAGCTGTGGTGGGGGCATCGAATCCCCGTCTGGTATTGCGAGCGTTGCGGGCGGACGGTGCTCACCGGAGAGCACGAGCAGGCCTGCCCGCAGTGTGGCGCGCAGAACTGGCGCCAGGACGAGGATGTCCTCGACACCTGGTTCTCGTCGTGGCTGTGGCCCTTCAGCACGCTCGGCTGGCCGGACGAGACCGACGACCTCGCGCGCTATTACCCGGCGACGGTGCTCGTCACGGCGCCCGACATCATCTTCTTCTGGGTGGCGCGCATGGTGATGGCCGGCTACGAATTCCTCGGCAAGTGCCCCTTCCGCGATGTCTATCTGCACGGCGTCGTGCGCGACGAGCAGGGGCGCAAGATGTCGAAGAGCCTCGGCAACTCGCCCGATCCCATCGATCTCATCAACGAGTTCGGCGCCGACGCCTTGCGCTTCACCATGCTCATGCTGACGCCCACCGGCAACGACATCCTGTTCGGGAAGAAGAAAGTCGAAGTCGGACGCGACTTCGCGAACAAGCTCTGGAACGCGGGGCGCTTCATCCTCTTCAATCTGCGCGACGGCGAAGTCGAGCCGGGCTTGCCCGAAGCGCTGGCGCCCGAGGACCGCTGGATCCTGAGCCGCTTGAACCAGGTGATCGTCGACGCCGACCGCTGGCTGGGCGAGTACCGCTTCACCGATGTCGCCCACCTGCTCTACGACTTCACCTGGAAGGAATTCTGCGCCTGGTATCTCGAGATCGCGAAGGTGCGCATCCAGAAGGGCGCGCCCGAGGAGGCCGACCGCGCCCGGCGCGTGCTGATCTGGACCTATCGCCGGATCCTCGCCCTACTGCATCCCCTGATGCCCTTCATCACGGAGGAAATCCACGCGCATCTGCCCGCGTCGCAGAGCGAACTGATCCTCGGGCCGTGGCCCGAGAGCGACGCCGCCCGCACCGACCGGCAGGCGGAAGCGGAGCTCGCCTTCTTCCAGGAAATCGTGACCGCCGTGCGCAATCTGCGCAGCGAGATGAATGTGCCCCCCGCGCGCTTCGTGCCGGTGGGGATGCGCGTCACGGAAGAGGCGGCCGCCGTGCTGCGCCGGCTCGAGATGCCGCTCAAGGCACTCGCGCGTGTCGAGGAGCTGACGATGGCGCCCGACTACGCGAAGCCGCGCCATGCCGTCTCCGCGGTCGCCGGTCCGGCCGAGGTCTTCGTCCTGCTGGAGGGCGTCATCGATCTCGAGGGCGAGCGCCAGCGCCTGATGAAGGAGCTGGCGAGGCTGCAGGGCGTGCAGGAGAGCTCGCGCCGCAAGCTCGCGAATCTGGACTTCCTCGAGCGCGCCAAGCCCGAGGTGGTCGAGGCGGAACGGGCCAAGCTGGCGCAGATGGAGCAAACCCGCGCCAAGGTCGAGACGGCTCTGCACGCGCTGGAAGATTGAGTCCGGCGCCTCGAGCGGGCCCAGGGGCAGGCCCGGGCCCGGCGGCGCGCGCCCCAAGCGAACATGCGGCGCAGCCCGACGGATGCGGCGCCCTTCTTCTGATGCGCGCTCGCGAGTCGCTGCGGAAACCGGGAAGAGCGGACGCCTGCTGGATCGGGCGGCGAAGCGAATGTTCGGCTCGGCCTGCGGCGGTGAGGCCCGTCCTGGTCCACGCCTCGGCTTCTTTGCAGGCGAAGCGAAATCTCGTCCGGCGATGGAAGAGAGCGCCCCGATCGGGAGTATTCCATTTGTGTCCGTTTCGATCCTGGGGAATCTCTCAGAGTAGAGGAGGCATTCCATGAGCTTGACGCTGCGATCGTATTTCCATGCCCGCCCGCGGTCGAGAATGATGCGCGCGGTTCTCGCGGGGCTCTTTCTCGCCGCGCCGGCTCTGGTCGTGATGGCGCCGCCGGCCGGCGCCCAGGAGGGATCCATGGAGCGCAGGGCCGTCTCGCTGACCGTCTACAATCGCGATCTCGCGCTGGTGCGCGATGTGCGCGCCATCGAGGTTCCCCGGGCGGAGGATGAGTGGGTGCTCTTCCGCGATGTGCCCGCCTACATCGATCCCACTTCGGTGCACCTGCGCGCGGTGGACGGCAGCGACCTCGAGGTGCTGGAGCAGAACTTCCGCTACGACCTCGTCGGTCCCGACCGGATTCTCGAACGCTATCTCGATCTGCCCATCGAGGCGATCGTGGAGGGAGGCCGCCTCTATCAGGGGCGCCTGCTGGCAGCGCGCGAAGGTTCGCTCGTCCTGCAGACCCGCTCGCCCGAGGAAGGCATCACGATCCTCTCGCGCGACAAGGTGACCGACATCCACTTCCCCGAGCTTCCCGAGGGGCTGATCACGCGCCCGACGCTCGCCTGGCTGCTCGACGCCCGCCAGGCGGGGCCGCGCGACGTCGAAGTGAG
This sequence comes from uncultured bacterium, assembly GCA_964482205.1. Classification (GTDB taxonomy): domain Bacteria; phylum Eisenbacteria; class RBG-16-71-46; order CAIMUX01; family WJJG01; genus JAZDGX01. Next base: position 65,829 of record CAYZWI010000009.1, read on the forward strand.
CTACCTCACGACCGGGATGAACTGGCATGCCGAGTATGTCGCCGTGATCGACGCGAAGGAGACCGGCATGAATCTCGCGGGCTGGGTGAGCGTGCAGAACGCCTGCGGGGCGAGCTTCGAGAGCGCCGACCTCCAGCTGGTCGCGGGCGACGTGCGCCGCGTGCGTCCCAGCCCGATCTTGGCCAAAGGAGCGCGCGCGGAAGTGATGGACCTGGCGCAGGCGCCCTCCTTCGACGAAGAGGCGTTCTTCGAATACCATCTTTACACGCTCGGGCGATCGACGACGCTCCTCGATCGCGAGACCAAGCAGCTCTCGCTCTTCGCTCCCGCCGACGCGCGCGTGACGAAGCGCTACGAGGCCAATCCGCGCCGCGAGGGGCAGAAGGTGCGGGTCGTGCTGGAGACGGTGAACAGCCGCGAGAACGGGCTCGGCATGCCGCTGCCCGAGGGCACGGTGCGCGCGTACAAGCGCGACGATCGCGAGCGGCTGCAATTCATCGGCGAGGATCGGATCACGCACACGCCGCGCGACGAGAAGGTGCGCGTCTTCGTCGGCTTTGCGTTCGATGTCGTCGTGGAGCGCACCGAGCTGGCCACCCGCCGGCTCGGCTCGGACGCGTACGAGACGGATGTGAAGATCGAAGTGCGCAATCGCAAAGAGCGCGAGCCGGTGAGCGTGATCGTGCAGGAAGATCTCTACGGGTTCTGGGAAATCCGCGACGCCGGCCGCCCGTTCGAGAAGAAGTCCGCCACGCAGGTGGAATTCACCGTGCCGGTGGAAGCGGGATCGGTCGAGACGATCACCTTCACCACGCGCTACACCCAATAGGCTGGGCGACAGGCCCGGCGGCGCCCGAGCGGCCGCCCGGTGACGCCGGCTTGCGGCGCCCGGCGCCGCGACGTCGTCCCCTGTGGCCCGTACAAGCAGGAAGAACATGAGCGAAGGGGGCTTTCGGCTCGTTTCGAAGTACCAGCCCTTCGGCGACCAGCCGCGCGCCATCGAGGAACTGAGCGCGCGGCTCGCCGCGGGGGAGCGCTGCCAGACGCTGCTCGGCGTGACCGGCTCGGGCAAGACCTTCACGATCGCCAATGTGATCGCGCGCCTGAACCGCCCGACGCTGGTGATCTCGCACAACAAGACGCTCGCCGCGCAGCTCTTCGGCGAATTCCGCTCCTATTTCCCCGAGAACGGCGTCGGCTACTTCGTCAGCTACTACGACTACTACCAGCCCGAAGCCTATGTCCCGCAGACGGACACCTACATCGAGAAGGACGCGAGCATCAACGACGACATCGACCGCCTGCGCCTGCAGGCGACCGGCCTGCTCCTCGAGCGGCGGGATGTGGTCGTGGTCGCGAGCGTTTCGTGCATCTACGGGCTCGGCACCCCCGAGGACTTCCAGGCCCAGACGCTGCTGCTCGAACGCGGCCAGGAGATCGGACGCGAAGCGATTCTCGAGAATCTCGTCGCGATGCAGTACCGGCGAAACGACCTCGAGCTCGAGCGCGGCTCCTTCCGCGCGCGCGGCGACATCCTGGAGGTCTTTCCCGCGCACACCGAGCAGCTCTACCGGATCTCGCTCTTCGGCGACGAGATCGAGGCGATCCACGCGATCGATCCGGTGACGCGCGAGCGCTTGCGCGAGACCCGCCGCCTGGCGCTCTTTCCCGCGAGCCACTTCGTGACGCCGAGGCGGCGGATCAAGAACGCGATCGCGGGCATTCGCGCGGAGCTCGCGGCGCGCCTCGCCGAATTGCGCGCCAATGGGCGGCTCCTCGAGGCCCAACGCCTGGAGCACCGCACGCGCTACGACCTCGAGATGCTCCAGGAGATGGGGCATTGCCCCGGCATCGAGAATTACTCGCGCCACTTGAGCGGGCGCGCGCCGGGCGAGCGGCCCGCCTGCCTGCTCGATTACTTCCCCCGCGGTCTGCTGGTGGTGATCGACGAGTCGCATGTCACCGTTCCGCAAATTCGCGGGATGTACGCGGGCGACCGCTCGCGTAAGGAAACGCTCGTCGAGTACGGCTTCCGGCTGCCCTCGGCGCTCGACAACCGGCCGTTGCGCTTCGAGGAGTTCGAGTCGCTCGTCGGGCAGATGATCTTCGTCTCGGCGACGCCCGCGGACTACGAGCTGAACTGCACCGGCGGGGTGATCACCGAGCAGGTCATCCGGCCGACGGGGCTCATCGATCCCGAGATCGTCGTGCGCCCCTCCGAGAAGCAGATCGACGATCTCCTCGGGCGCATCCGCGAGCGCCTCGAGCGCAAGGAGCGCACGCTGGTGACGACGCTCACCAAGCGCATGGCTGAGGAGCTCACCGACTTCCTGCTCGGGCTCGGCTTCAAGGTGCGTTACATCCACGCGGATGTGGACGCGATCGAGCGCATGGAGATCGTGCGCGGATTGCGGCTGGGCGAATTCGATGTGCTGGTCGGCATCAACCTGCTGCGCGAGGGGCTCGATCTGCCCGAGGTCTCGCTGGTCGCGATCCTGGATGCCGACAAGGAAGGCTTCCTGCGCTCCGACCGCTCGCTGATCCAGACGGCGGGGCGCGCGGCGCGCAATGTGAACGGGCAGGTGATCCTGTACGCCGACGAGGTCACCGATTCCATGCGCCGCGCCATCCAGGAAACCGAGCGGCGGCGCGAGCGCCAGCTGGCGTACAATGCCGCCCACGGGATCGTGCCGCGCTCGATCGTGAAGAGCGCCGAAGAGATCATGGGCGCGACGATCGTGGCCGACGCCACCGAGCCCGAGGAACGCGCGCCCGCCGGGGACGCGGCGCTGCCCGTCGTGGCCGCGGGCGCCGACGCGCGCACGATCGCCGCGGCCCTCAAGCGCGAGATGCAGGAAGCGGCCGCGCGGCTCGAGTTCGAGCGGGCGGCGAGCCTGCGCGACCGGCTCTTCGAGGTCGAGCTCGCGCTCGGCGAGGCGGACGCGAGCGAGGGCGGGGCGCGTGGCGAGGCGCGCAGCGAAGCGGCGTCCAGGTCTTTGCGGCGGAACCGCTCCGGCCCGGGCGGCCGCCGCCGCTTTGGGCGCTGAAGGGAGACGGGCCGCGCAAGGAACATCCGGCCGGGGACGCAGGAGGAGTGAGCGGTGAAAGGCGTGCGCCGGAAACGGCCGTCCAAACCAACGGGAACGATTTGCAGGCGCGGTCGCGCCGGCGAGAGTCGCACGCAGGGCGCGAAGAGCGCGGCGAGGAATTCCACCGCCGAGGCGATCGTCCGGCTCGCGATCGAAGAGGATCTCGGGCGCGGCGACGCGACGGTGGCCGCCCTCGGGCTCGGCTCGCGCATGGCGACGGGCGCGATCGTCGCAAAGCAGGAGGGCGTCCTCTCGGGCACGCGCGCCGCGCGAGCGGTCTTTGCGCGCGTCGACCCAGCGCTTCGCTGGGAGCCGCTCCTGGAAGATGGGGCGAAGCTGACTCCGGGCGCGGTCATCGCCCGCGTGCACGGCCGCTGGGGGTCGATTGTCTCCGGCGAGCGCACCGCGCTCAATTTCCTGCAGCGCCTCTCCGGCATCGCGACGAAGACCGCCCGCTTCGTCGAGCTCGTCTCGGATACGGGGGTCGCGATTCTGGACACGCGCAAGACGACTCCCGGCCTGCGCGTGTTCGAGAAGGAAGCGGTGCGTCACGGCGGCGGGCGCAACCATCGCTTCGCGCTCGACGACGCGATTCTCGTCAAGGACAACCACCTTCTCGCGGCGGGCGGAGTGGACCGCGCGCTCGACCGCGTGCTCGCCGCCAAAGAGGCGCAGAAGCTGCCGGTGATCGTCGAGATCGCGGCGCTGCGCGATCTTTCCCGCGCGCTTCGTCCGGGCGTGACGCGCATCCTGCTCGACAACATGCGTCCCGCGCAGGCGCGCAGCGCGGCCCGCCGCATCCACGCCTACAACGAGGCGCATGGCGCGTCGATCGAGATCGAAGCCTCGGGAGGAATCACGCTCGCGAATGCGGCCGCGTACGCGCTTACCGGCGTCGATTGCCTTTCCATCGGCGGGCTCACGCATTCGGCTCCGGCCCTCGACTTGAGCCTCGATCTTCTCCCCGGCGAAGGCGCGAGCGCGGGACGATGAGCGAATCGTCGCGCGCGCAAGGAGCAGGGGCCCGATCCCCAAACCGGCGTGCCGGCTGCGCCGAACCGCTGAGCCAGGAAGCGCTCGCGCGCCTGTGCCGCGGTTCGCGCCTCGTGACGCGCGCGCTCTGGATCGACGAGACCGATTCGACCCAGGAGGAGCTGCGCCGCCATGGGACCGGCGAAGCGGCGCAGGCCGGCTTGCTCATCGCCGCCGGCGCGCAAACGGCGGGCCGGGGACGGCTCGGACGCTCATGGTTTTCGCCGCGGGGACAAGGTCTCTGGTTCAGCCTGCTCCTCGTTCCGCCGCGCGAGCGGCGCGAGTGGCCCTTCGTCACGCAAATCGCCGCGCTCGCCCTGCGTCGCGCGTTGATGGATGCCGCCGCGCTTTCCACCGAGATCAAGTGGCCGAACGATCTGTTGTGCGAGGGAAGGAAGCTCGCGGGCATTCTGGCGGAAACGGTTTCCTCCGGACCGATGGCGCTGGGAGTGGGCGTGAATCTTGGCCAGAAGCGCGAGGATTTTCCCGCTGAGCTGAGAGAGAGAGCCTCGTCGGTTCTCGTGGAGACGGGCTGCACGGTCGGGCCTGCGCGCCTGCTGCAGGCATTTCTCGCGCGATTCGAAGCGGATCTCGAGCGATTCGAGATAAAGGGCGCGCCCGCGTTTCGCGAGGAGTTGCAGGCCGCGTCGGCGCTCTTCGGCCGATGGATCCGGATGAGCGACGGCCGCGCGGGGCGCGCGCGCGATGTGAGCGCATCGGGGACGCTGGAGCTGGAGGGAGCCGCAGGCGAACCCATCGAGATCGCTTCCGGCGAGATCGTCGAGATCGATCCACCGCTGGGGGAGCGCAATCGGGAATTTTGAGTCCCTCGAAACGGGAATCTCGAGGCGAATCTTGAAGCGCCAATCCTGGAAACGCGATTCTTCAAGCACGCGGACGGCATCGGGAAGGAGCGCAAGGGAGTCACGATGGCACTGTGGAAACGGGTCGCCGAGCGGATCACGAAAACCCGCGCAGTTCTCGCAGGCGGGCTGCAACAGGTCTTTCAACAGCATCCTCAGTTGGACGATTCCTTCTTCGAGGAACTGGAAAATGTGCTGATCGCTTCGGACGCGGGGCCGGAGACGGCGGCCGCGCTCACCGAGCGGCTGCGCGAGCGGGCGCGGCGCGCGGGGGCGAAGGATGCGAACGACGGGCGGCGCCTCTTCCAGGAAATCGTCGTCGAAGCGCTGCGTCACGGGTTGGCGGAGGAGGAACCCTTCGCTGAGCCATCGATGCGCGAACCGGCGCACGAGAGCTCCCGTCCGGAGACGAAAGGCCTGGAGGTCGTGCTCGTCGTCGGAGTGAACGGGACGGGCAAGACCACCTCCATCGGAAAGCTCGCCTGGCGATACCGGCAAGCGGGCAAGCGCGTGATCGTGGTCGCCTCGGACACCTTCCGCGCCGCCGCTCTCGAGCAACTGGGCATCTGGGCCGAACGGGCGGGAGCGGAGCTCATTCGCAGCCAGCACGGGGCCGATCCCGCGGCGGTCGCCTACGACGGCGTGCAGGCGGCCCGCGCGCGCGGCGTGGATGTCGTTCTCGTCGACACGGCCGGCCGTCTGCAGACCAACGCGAATCTCATGGCCGAGCTGACGAAGATCCATCGCGTGCTCGGCAAGGCCGAGCCGGGCGCGCCGCACGATGTGCTCCTCGTCCTCGACGCGACGACGGGCCAGAATGCGCTCTCGCAGGCGGCCCTCTTTTCGAAGGCGGTGCAGGTGACGGGCATCGTGCTCGCCAAGCTCGACGGCAGCGCGCGGGGGGGAGTGATTCTCGGGATCGCCGACCGCCTGGGAATTCCGGTGCGCTATGTCGGCCTGGGAGAAACGATCGAGGACCTGGCCGACTTCCGCCCCGACGAATTCGCGCGCGCATTGATCGAGCCGATCGAATCGCAGAAGTAGGACGGGCGCGCTTGCAGACTCCGCGTTCGCCCTCCGCATTCGGCGTGGCCGTGGCGCACGCGCGCGACATCGCCGCCGGTGCTGGAATTGCTCTTGCTACCCATGACCTCGAGACGGCTGCCTTCGCCGGGCCGGCTTCCAGCCGTCGGAAAGGAGGTCAGGCGTGGCCGGTTCCCCTGGAATCTGGTACTTCCTCGAGACGCCCGCCGCCGGAAGCCGTCTGGCGCCGGTGGCGCTCTTCCATCAGGGCGTGCGCTCGTTCACCGATCTCGAGCTCATCGCCATCGTCCTCGACGACGGCCAGCCGCAGGAGGAGCGCCTGCGGCGGGCGGGCGACCTGCTCGACGGAGGCTCGGCGGCGCTGCTGCGACGCGCCAGCGCGCGCAAGCTGCGCGCGGTCGTCGGGGATTCGGGGGGAGCGCGGCTGCTCGCCTCCCTCGAGCTGGGCCGCCGCGCCATCCAGGGCGACGCCACGAAGGCGATTGCCTGCCCGCGCCATGTGCAGGAATACGCGCGCGTTTACGCGGCCGCGCAGAAGGAGCACTTCCTGGCCGTGCATCTCAACACGCGCCATGTCCCCACTTCGCTGGAAGTGGTGAGCATCGGCACGCTGTCGACGAGCCTCGTTCATCCGCGCGAGGTCTTTCGTTCGGCGATCTCCAGCGGGACGGCGAGCCTGATTCTCGTCCACAACCATCCCTCCGGCGATCCGACCCCCAGCCCCGACGACATCGAGATCACGACGCGGCTGTTGAAGGTGGGGGAGCTCGTGGGCATCGAGATCCTCGATCATGTGATCCTTGCCGGCGAGCGCTACTTCTCGTTTCGCGAAGAGAGCCTGCTCGGTTCGTGATGCCCGTCCGTTTGCCGCCCGCGCACATGTCTGCGCGGCGCGGCGGCCATGATATACTTGAAGTTCGTCCGTTCGGGGGAACGGCGGGCGCAACGCGCAACTGGCCATCGCATCCTGGAAGCGGAGGGAACCTTGACCCGAGGCAGGCCTTCATCCGTCCGTTTGATCGAGCTTCTCGCCGCCGCGCGCCGCGGGCGGGTCATCGTCCTTGCGGCGGCGCTCACGGTTGCGACGGGCCTCCTGCTGCTCGACCCGCCGGATCTTTTCAGACTGCCGCCTGCCGGCCTCAACCCCTCCGCACACGCGCCCGAGCACGGGGCGGGCTTGGCATTGCCCGCCCGGCACCAAGAGGAAGCCTTCTCTCTCGCGGACGATCACGCCTGCCGCTTCTGGGGCCTCATCACTCCGACCGCGCAAGACGCGCTCATTCAGGACCACCTGCTTTCGGGAACCTACGATTTCCAGCGTCTCGGCACGGCGAACCCCAATGGATGGGGGATCGCCTTCTACACGCCCTTCCTGCAGGCGGCGGGACGCGGAGAGCCGATCGTGATGCGCGCGCGCACGCGCCCGAACGACGCGCACGACACGCGCTATAGCGCCGCGATCGGGCGCATGATGGACTTGGACGCCGAGCGCGCGATCGCGCATGTGCGTCTCGCGTCCACCGGCGCCATCGAGGTGCCCGACCCGCATCCGCTGCTGCGCGACGGCATCGTCTTCGCCCACAACGGCACGATCGACACCACGACCCTCGCCACGCTGATCGAGCAGTGCGACGCGGATTTTCTGATCGACCATCCGCTCGATTACTTGAACCGCCGCCTCGACACCGAACTCTACTTCCTCTACATGCTCTGCCTGCGCGAGCAGGGTGTCGAGACGGACGAAAGCGGCTTGAGCCATCGCTTCTCCGACGCCATGGCCGAAGCGGGGCGGCGCGTGCTCGAAGCCGACGCGATCCGCACTGCCGCAAACGCCATCGCGATCCTCGGCGACACGCTCTTCGCGATGCGCTTCGATCCCGACAATCGCAAAGTCTACAAGCTGCGCTACAAGGCGTGCGGCGGAGGCTGGGAAGTCGCTTCCGAACCAGTGGGCACCGACACCAGCGGCTGGTCGGCGATTCCGGCCAAGAGCGTGGGAATCTTTCGCTGCGACGCCTCGCCGGTCTTCGTGTCCGCTTCACCTCCACCCATGCCGTACCTGGAATTGGGCGCGGTCGTGATCGACGACGACGGCGCGGGGGACAGCGCGGGCAACGACGACGGCGGCGCGGACGCGGGCGAACGGATCGAGCTCGTCGTCGGCGTGCGCAACGACGGGGCCGAACCGGCGGGCAATGTGCAGGCGACGCTGTCGAGTGAGGACACCTATGTGTCGATCCTCGATGGGAGCGAGTCCTACGGCGATCTCCTGCCGGGGCAGGAGATCGAATGTCCGGACGATTTCGACATCCAGATCTCGCCCGCGTGCCCGTCCGGGCACGCGCTCGATCTCATCTTCACGCTCGCGTGCGAAGGCCGGCCGAGCTGGGTGCGCCACGTCTCCCTGCCCGTGCAGGCGCCGGTCGTCGAAGTCGCCGGCTGGACGCTCGACGATGATGCGGGTGGAGACGGCAACGGGCGGTTGGGTCCCGGAGAGACGGCCGCGCTGACGGTGCGCTTGCGAAACGACGGCGACGAGGACGCGAGCGGGCTCGCGCTCACGCTCTCGATCGATCACCCGCACGCGCAAGCGTTGTCCAGTGAGGCCGCGCTCGTGCGTCTCATGCCGGGCAACGAGCTTCCCGCCGACCCGCCGTTCACCTTGTACGCGGACGGCGATTGTCCCGATCCCGACGTCCTCTTCTGCGAGATTCTCGTGACGGGCGACTATGGCTACGAGCGCACGCTCGGGCTGCAGATCCCGGTGGGCGGTTTCTGGGACGACATGGAGACCGATCTGGCCGGGTGGACCACTTATGCAGTGGGCCAGGACTGGACGAACCAGTGGCACCGTTCCTCATCCCGCAATGCGACTCCGGGAGGATCGTGGAGCCGCAAGTTCGGCGACGCGGGAGACAGCAGCTACGCGGGACACGCGGATGGGGCGCTCGAGATGCCGGCGCAGACGCTGCGGCCCGTTTCGTATCTTGCCTTCCGCCATTGGATGGAAGCCGAGTTGCGTCCGGGCGGGCAGACCTACTGCTACGACGGCGGACGGGTCGAGATGTCGGTCGATGGAGGACCCTGGGAGCCGATCGCTCCGATGGACGGCTATCCCTGCCGTAGTTACCTCTCATCGCCCCCCGGACCTTGGCTCGACGGCACGCCTCTCTATTCCGGCACGATCGATTGGGAGCCCGCGCTCTTTCGCATCGCGGGCGAGACGGGGCAGGCGCGCTTCCGCTTCCGCTTCGGCTCGAATTCGGAGATCGGGCTCGAAGGCTGGTACATCGACGATGTGGAGTTCTACGGCTACGATCCCGGGACCGTCGCGATCCCCGACGATCCGCGCGGCGCATCCCCCGAGACGATCTGGCGCGCGGAGCCGAATCCGTTTCACGAGCGGACGGTCTTTTCGTACCGCCTCTCCACGGACGCCGACATTTCGCTCTGCCTCTATGACGCGCAAGGACGGCGCATCCGCACGCTCGCGAGCGGCCGTTTGCCGCAAGGCGAGCACCGCTGGGCCTGGGATGGTTTCGACGAAAGCGGCGCTGCCTGCGGAGCGGGCCTCTATTTCGCGCGCCTCGCTTCTCCCCAAGGCGAGCGCCTGCTGCGCGTCGTGCGCATCCGTTGATATGGAACGACCCTGTCAAGGGGTCACGGAGGCCGCTTCCCTGAGTGGGGGACGGCCCTGGCCCGCAGGGCTGAGCTCCGGATGCGTCGACGAGCGGCGTCCCTGCTTGCGCGGATGGACATCTTCCTGGATCGCGCAGCGTCGATCCCGAGTCAGTTCGGGCGTGGGCACCCTCCCGAGGGCGCAACTCCTTTCGCCGCAATAGAAGCTGCTCCGCGAGAACGGATCGAGGGAGTGCTTCACCGCACGTCGCGCCGACGCTTTCGACGACCGCGCCCGCGCGGACCCGCCTTCACGGGTCACATCGGCCGTCAAGGCGATTCCACGGTTGAGATCCGTACGGCCCAAGCCGATAGGACTGTGGAATTGTGTGTTGCGAATCATCCAGTGGTTCATTGGCAGGACACGATGCTCGACCATATGGGAATTTCGTGCGTAGGGAATTCTCGACTAACTGGTTGTGGATCAGAAGGTTAGTCGTCCGCATGGATGCGCCTTCTGAACCGCGATGGATACGGGCTGGGAAGTCTCCAGCCGGTTCGAAGAGCAGGTGTTCCGGACGATCCGAATCACGAATGTCGATGCTCACGGTGTGAGGGTGCGATGCGCGAAAGGACTCCCGGGATTGGCGACTTGCTCATCCGCCAGGGGCTGATCACCCAGGCGCATTTGGACGAAGCGCTCGCCGAGCAGACGCGCACGCGCGAGCGCGTGGGGGAGATTCTCTGCCGCCTGGGATATTTGAGCGAGAGCGATCTTCTCGATGCGCTGGCCGATCAACTCGGCCACCGCCGCTTCGATCCCGCGCGCGACGGCATCGAGCACGCGGCGCTCAACCTCGTGCCTCTCGAGTTCGCCCGCCGTCACAATGTGCTGCCCGTCCGCGTGACCGAACAGGCGCTTTCGGTCGCGGTCGCCGATCCCACCGACCTCGAAGCGATCGATCACTTGAAGACCATCGCCGGACGCCGCCAGAAGCAGATCGAGCTCCTGCTCGCTCCCTCCGATGTCCTGCGCCGCGAACGCGAGTCCAGCTACGCGCGCATCCAGGGCACGCTTCAAGTGAGCGAGCTCATCGACAAGGTCGTGCGCGAAGCGGGCGCGGTCGCGCTGGTGGAAGAGGAGCCCAACGAGGAAGAGGCCCAGCGCCGCGCCCAGGAAGCGGGGGTCGTCGATCTGGTCGATCAGATCATCGTGCAAGCGCTCCAGGAGCGCGCGACCGACATCCACATCGAACCGCTCGAGCAGGGACTGGTCATCCGCTATCGCGTCGACGGATTGCTGCACGATGCCCTCACGCCGCCGCGCGAGGTCTACACCGGTGCGATCAGCCGGGTGAAGATTCTCGCCAACATGGACATCGCCGAGCGGCGCGCGCCCCAGGACGGCCGCTTCACGCACGCCATCCAGGGCCAGGATGTGGATGTGCGCGTCTCGTCGATTCCCACGATCCACGGCGAAAAGCTCGTGCTGCGCCTGCTCGACAAATCGAACTTCAACTTCTCGTTGCAGGACATCGGATTCTCCGAGGCGGACTATCAAGCCTTCCTGCGCGCGATCCGCCAGCCTTTCGGAATGGTCCTCCTCTCGGGGCCCACCGGTTCGGGCAAGTCCACCACGCTCTACGCCGGCCTGCTCGCCTTGCGCGACGAGACGGTCAACATCACGACGATCGAGGATCCGGTCGAGTATCAGATGGCGCGCGTGAATCAGGTGCAGGTGAACGCGCGCAAGAATGTCACCTTCGCGACCGCTCTGCGGCACTTCCTGCGCCAGGACCCCGATGTCATCATGGTGGGCGAGATCCGCGACAAGGAGACCGCCGAAATCTCCGTGCGCGCCGCGCTCACCGGGCACATGGTCTTCAGCACCATTCACGCCAACGACGCGCCTTCCACGGCCACGCGCCTCGTCTCGATGGGCGTGGAAGCCTTCACCGCCGCCAGCGCGCTCTCCTTCGTCGCCGCGCAACGGCTCGTGCGCCGCAATTGCCGCCATTGCCTCGAGGACTACCGGCCCTCCAGCGAAGTGCTGCTCGCCCTCGGCTTCGACGGGCGCGGGGGGCGGGCCTCGCCGGTGGCGGCGGGCGGCGAAGAGCCGCGCTTCCGTCGCGGCAAGGGCTGCGCCCTCTGCCGGGGCCGCGGCTATCTCGGACGGGTCGCGATCATCGAACGCATGTCGATGTCGGCGGAGCTTCGTCAGTTGATGGCCGAGAGCCGTCCGGCGAGCGAGCTCAGGCGGGTCGCGATTTCCGAAGGCTTGACGACCCTGCGCGCGAGCGGCGTCGAAAAGGCGCTCGCCGGAGTGACCACCGTGGAAGAAGTGCTGCGGGTCTGCCTGGCCGACGAGTAGGCCGGCCGGCGCGGGAAGGGATTCGCGCCGCGCAACGGAATCGAGGGAACGATGGGCAATTTCGTGTACGTCGCCAAGAGCCGCGCGGGCGCGGAAGAGACCGGGCTCCTCGCCGCGACGGATGTCGACGAAGTGGTTGGGCACTTGCACGGCAAGGGCCTGGTCGTCCTGCACGTCGCCGAGCAGAAACGCCGGACGCAGGAAGCGGGATTGCGCGCGGGCTTCGCGCTTTCCGCCTTCGGCAAGGCGGGCAACCGCGAAGTCGCTCTCTTCACCCGCCAGTTCGCGACCGTCATGAATGCGGGCATCCCGATCGTGCGCGGGCTGCGAGGCCTGGCCGCCGACACGCCCAACCGGACGCTCGCGCGCGCCATTCAGGATGTGGCCACGCGCATCGAGGGGGGCGAGAGCCTGTCGGAGGCGATGGCGGCGCACCCGGAAGCCTTCGACGGGATGTATGTGAGCATGGTGCGCGCGGGCGAGCGCGCGGGCACCCTGGACGAGATCCTCGAGCATGTGGCCGTCTATCTCGAGAAGACCGATGCCATCCGCGCCAAAGTGCGCTCGGCGATGAGCTATCCCGTCTTCGTGCTCGCCTTCGCGCTCTTCGCCACCGCCTTTCTTCTCTTCAAGATCGTGCCCACCTTCGCCGACATCTATGCCAGCTTCGGGCAGAAGCTGCCCAGGCTGACGATGCTGGTGGTCGGTGCGTCAAACGCGATTCGAAGCCATGTGTGGCTGTCGGCCGGAATCGCGCTGGCGCTCGCGATCGGGGTGGCGCTGTTCCTGCGCACTCCCGGGGGACGGCGCACGTGGCACCGGCTGCAGATCGGGGTGCCGATCTTCGGGCCGATCGTGCGCAAGGCGGTGATGAGCCGCTTCGCCCGCACCTTCGGCGTGCTGATCCACAGCGGGCTGCCGGTGCTCGAGGCGATGGAGCTGACCAAGGCAACGGCGGGCAATGTGGTCGTGAGCGGCGCGATCGAGCGCGCGCGCACGCTGGTGGCGGCCGGGCACGGCATCACCGAGTCGTTTCGCTCGACGGGCGAGATCCCGGAAATGGTGCTGCAGCTGATGGCGACCGGCGAGGAATCGGGCGAGCTCGATACGATGCTCATGAAGGCGTCGGATTTCTATGACCGTCAAGTGGAAGCGTCCGTGCAGGGGCTGACCGCGCTGATCGAACCGGTCCTGATCGTCTTCGTCGGGGCGGTCATCGGAATTGTAGTGGTCAGCATGTTCCTGCCGATCTTCTACCTGGGGGACGCGATCATGAAGGGAGGCTACTCCTACTAGATCGCGCCGCCCGTTTCGACGCAGGCCGCTTGAACGCTCTGGGAATGGACCGGTCGGAAAGAAGCGCGGCGGGCCGCCGGCCCGGATCGGCCGCCGCCGGTCACTCGCCGGGCGAATGTGACACTCAGTGAAGGAGGAGTGGAGAATGCAGCGATTTCGCAAGGGCAATCGCAAAGGCTTCACGATGATCGAGCTGATGGTCGTCGTCGTGATCGTGGGCGTGCTGGCCGCGATCGCGATTCCGATCTACGGCAAGTACATCAAGAACGCCAAGCTCACCGAAGCGACGGCGCGCATGGGCGAGATCATCACGGCGTGCAAGTCCTACGCCGTGGAGCACGCGGATGCGGCCGGCGTTCCGCAGTGGCCGACCGCAGCGGGTGGCGGGATCGTCGATCTCAGCAGCTCGGCGAACTTCAGTTATGCGCTGAGCGGAGCGGGACTGGGAGGTGCGGCGACCGGCGCGCTCACCGTCACCGCGACCGGGATCGCCGGCGGGATGCAGACGGGTCCCGTGACGGTCGCGATCACGGTGCCGAACATCAATTCCAACGGGAGTCCCCCGGTGGTGACGAATCTGTAGCCGCGCTCGCGCGATGGGGCCGCGTCCCCGATCCGGGCGGCGCGGGCCATGGCGCGAACCGGCGGATTCGATCGGGGAGGAGCCCGGCGGTGTTGCTTCCCCGGCGGCTGCGCGCCGCCGGGGAAGGCCTGCCCAAGCCGGTGCGGCACAGGGGCGGGGGACGCCAGCCGGGAACGAGCAAGGAGGCCCATCTTGATCGGCCAGGGTGGAGCGCGCACGGGAATCGATCTCGGGGCGGCCAGCGTGAAGCTCGTCCGCGGAACGGGCGATGCCCGCCTGCAGCGGATCACGCATTACGGCCTCGAGCGCTTGGAACGCGAACCGGCCGGCGAAGAGACTCAGGTCGCCGCCGTCAAGCGCCTGATGGATCGCCTCGGGCTCAAGCGCGCGGACCTCGGACGCCTCGCCATCGCGATGAGCGCGGAGCAAGCGAGCGTTCGCGAAGTCACCCTTCCCGAACTGACCGAGGCGCAGCTCGCGGGCGCGTTGCGCTTCGAGGCGCGCAAGCATCTCAACCTCGAGCAAATCGCCGACGAGGAGCAAGGCGACCCGGTCGTCGCCTTCCAGATGCTCGGTGCCGTGGCCGAAGCTGCGGCGGGCGCGCGGGAGATGCGCGTCCTCTTCGCGGGCGTCTCTCGCAGCCGGCGGCAGGTCCTGCTCGAGGCGCTTCTCGCGGGAAACCTCGAGCCCGATGTGATCGACCTCGAAGCGCTCGCCGGGTTGAACGCGCTCTTCGCCTGCCGCGTCCAAGGCGACGCGGTGCTCGCGCTTCTCGACCTCGGCGCGCATCGCGCCTCCGTGCACGTCAGCGGCCGCCGGGGCGGATTCTTCAGCCGCTCGCTGACCCTGGCGGCGCCATCCGCGGACGAGGGCCGCGAACCCTACGCGGAGCGCTTGCGCGACCTTCTGCGCGAAACGCTCACCTTCTATCGCGGCCGTTTCCGGCGTCCCATCGCGGGGCTGTACTTGAGCGGAGGAGGCGCGGCCCTGGCGGGATTGCCGGAAGCGCTGCGCGGCCAGATCGACGGCCCCGTCGAGATCCTCGATCCCCTGGGCGAGTTTGCCGCGGGCGCGCGCACGGCCGCGGATGCGGCTGCGCACCCCGCCTGCTTCGCGGTCGCATGCGGCCTCTGCCGCTGGTGGGACGAAGCCCATGTATAAGATCAATCTCTATCCCGAACGCGCAGAGCGGATGCGCGCGGCCCGGCGCCGGGTGGCGACGACGGCAGGGCTGACGGGCCTTCTCGCCATCGAGACCATCTTCGCGGGAGCCTTGCTCGCGAGCGGCTTGCTGCTCGGAGAACGGGTCGGCGCGCTGCGGGCGAGCGCGCGCGAGTCGGCGCAGGCCGTGCAGAACGCGGGCGGCTCTCCGGGCATGGAACGCGCGTCGCAGCTTCTGCGCATCCGCAGCGCCCGGACCCTCTGGTCGCCGAAGCTGTCGGCCCTTTCCGAATGCACCGGCCCCGATCTCCACCTGGAAGAGATCCACGCGCAGAAGGGCGCGGGAGAGCAGCCCGATCGCTTCGAAGTCAGCGGGACCTTGTCCAGCAGCAGCTCCGAGGTGGAGTCGGTTTCCCGCTTCCTCGACCGTCTGCGCGATGAACCGAGAATCGGCGGCTCCTTTTCCCGCATCACGCTCGCGACCATCGAGGCGGACGATCGCTTCCATGTGATCTGCTCCACGGAAGGAGGCGGGCAATGATGCGCGCCGGATTCGGCCGCCGGATGACCGCATTCGTGGGCGCGGGAACGGCGCTGCTTCTGATCGGCCTCGTCTTCGACCTGGCCCTCACGCGCCCGCGCATCCACGAGCTTCGCCGGCTCGAGGCCGAGCGGGGCGAGAACCTTAAGCGCCAGACCGAGCACATGGCGGTCGAGAGGCAGGAGCGCGAATTGATCGGCCTCGCGCGGGAGCAGGGGCTGGAGGAGGCGCTCTTCCGTCCCGCCGCGCAGGATCCGCTGACCTATGTCGGCGGCTTGATCGAGCGCTCGGGCATTCGACGCCTCGCGTTGAACGACGGAGGGAGCCAGGCGATCGAGCAGGTCGTGCGCACGAAGCTCACCTTGCGGGTCGCGGGCGCATTCGGCCCCACACTCTCCTTCGTCCGGGCCCTCGAGCAGTCTCCGCGCCTGATCGTGATCCAGGATTTCGACATCGAGCCTTCGATCGAAGGCCCGGGTCTCGAATCGCGCCTGACCATCTTCGTGCACGACCCGAAACCGGAGGCGGCCACATGATGCCCGCACGCGAACACCGCTCCCTCTGGCCGGGACTGATCGCGCTGCTCGTCGTCGCTCTCTTCCTCGGCGCGCGCGCCCAGCAGGCGGCCCGGGTGGTTCTCGAAAAGCCGCGGCCCGCAGACATTCCGGAGCCGGCGCCCTCGTCGTCGTTGGCCCGGCTGGCCGCCAGTCTTCGCAGCCAGGACAGCCTGCTCGCCTGGTCTTCGCCGCTGGTTTCGAATCCCTTTCCGCTGGAGCGCAAGCGCGCGGACGCCGCGCCGCTGCTCGCGGAGGAAGCGCCCGAGGAGGCGCCTGCTTTGCCGCCCGCGCCGGCGGCGCGGCCGGTGATTGCGGCGCTGCTGTACGGAGACGATCCGAGCGTCAAGCTGCGCACACCCTCGTCGACCTCGGGCTGGCTGCATGTCGGAGACCGCTTCGCGGGTTGGACCGTGCTGGACATTGCGGGCGATTCGGTGCGCATCGCGGACGGCGCGCGAGGCTGCGTGCTCACGCGGTACTGAGAAGGGGAGGAATGGCAATGACGGGGACATGGTGGGGCAGGTGGGGACGGTTCTTCGCCGCGGTGCTTCTGGCGGCGATCGGCGCGGCGGGGGCGGCGCACCCGGCCAGCGCGCAACGCGGGGACATGGCGCGCGGGGCCTCCGGCGGGGAGGCGCTCGTCTCGCTCGACGCCGATTCGACTTCGGTGAACGATGTCCTTCAGATCCTCGCGGCGCGCAGCGACTGGAACATCGTGACGAGCCCGGAGGTCATGGGCCGGGCGATCTCGATCCGGCTTCGCAACACCCCGTTCGACGAAGCGCTCGATCTCATCGTGCGCGCGGCCGGCCTCGGCTACGAACGCGTCGGCCAGTCGATTCTCGTCGGCGACATCGAACGCCTGGGAGCCCCTTCGGGTCTCGTGACGCGGGTCTTCGATCTCCAATACGCGAACGCCCAGGATGTGAAGGCCGTGCTCGAAGTGCTGAACCAGAAGGTGACCGCCAACGCGCAGGGCAGCCAGATCGTCATTCGCGCCACCCAGCCCGCGGTCGAAAGCGCGGCCGCGATCATCGCGAGCCTCGATCGTAAGCCCGGCCAGGTGTTGCTCGAGGCGCGGCTCATCGAGGTCAATACGAGCGCGCTCCAGGAACTCGGCATCGACTGGGAGAAAATCACTCGCTGGAGCACCGTCATCGGAGAGGGGCCCTTCGACGAATCGGGCAAGGGGCAGATCCCGGACGAAATCGACATCCTTCCCTTCGACGACCAGGACGACATCTACCGCCAGAAGGAAATCTTCGAGATCGCCCTGGACGCCCTGCTCACCGACGGCTCGGCGCGGCTGCTCTCGAGCAGCGAGATCGTCACCCTGGCCGGGGAGCGGGCGGAGATCTTCGCGGGCGAGACCGTGCCGGTCGTGATTACTTCGCTGCAATCTCCCGGAGGCGCGGGCGGCGTCTTCCAAACGGTGCAGCTCGAGAAGATCGACGTGGGCGTGCGCTTGAACATCGTGCCGCGCGTGGCGGAAGACGGATTCATCACCGCCCTGGTGGAGCCCGAGGTGTCGCGCATTCTTCGCTTCGTCGGCCCCGACGACGATCTTCCGCAGACTTCCACCCGCCGCGTGCGCACCCTGGTTCGCGTGCGCGACGGCGAGCGCATCTACTTGGGGGGGTTGCTCTCCGAGGAAGAGCGCCGCACCGTGAAGAAAGTGCCCATCCTGGGCCAGATTCCCCTGCTCGGGTATCTCTTCCAGCATCGCATCGTCGAGAAGGTGCGGCTCGATCTCGTGATCGAGATCACTCCGCGCATCGTCGGGGACAGCGGCCCCGGATTGCCGCGCATCAGTCCCGAGGAGCTGAAGCGCATCGCTCCCGAACGCTTCGAGAGCTTATCCTCCGGCGACGGGCCGCGCACCCAAGTGGGAGAGTGAGATGAGAACCAGCGAGCTCCTTCAGGAAGCCGCCCGGCGGGGCGCGTCCGATGTCGTGATCTCGGCGGGCGCCCCCATCACCTACCATGTCGACGGGCTCCTGGAATTCCACGCAGAGATGCCGGCGCTCTCGCCCACCGAGAGCGAGGACCTGGTCTATCAACTCTTGAACGAAGAGCAACGCAAGCGCTTCGAGCAGGACATGGAGCTCGACCTTTCGTTTCATTACCGGGATGTGGCGCGCTTTCGCGTGAGCGTGTACCGGCAGAAGGGAACGGTGGCCGCGGTGCTGCGGCTGGTGCCCCTCTGCGTGCCGCGTTACTCCGAGCTCGGCATCAGCGAACGGCTGCTCACCCAGTTGGTCGGGATCCAGAGCGGCCTCGTGCTCGTGACCGGGCCCACCGGCTCGGGCAAGTCCACCACGGTGGCGAGCATTCTCGAGTACTTGAACACCGAGAGCGACCGGCGCCGCCACATCATCACGATCGAAGATCCGGTCGAGTTTCTCTTTCCCTCGAATGTCTGCGTCGTCGATCAGCGCGAAGTGGGGCGCGACACGCGCAGCTATGTGGTCGGGCTGAAGAGCGCGCTGCGCCAGATGCCGCACGTCATCTTCGTGGGCGAGATGCGCGACCGCCCCACGATGGAAATCGCGCTGACTGCGGCGGAGACGGGCAATCTGGTCATCAGCACGCTCTCCACCCAATCGGCGGCGAAGACCATCAATCGCGTGATCGATGTCTTTCCGCTGGAAGACCAGGCCGAGATCCGCGCGCGCCTGGCGCTCAGCCTGCGGGCGGTCGTCTCGCAGGTGCTGCTGCGGCGAAGCGACCGCCCGGGCCGCGTCGCCGCGCGCGAGGTCATGTTCGTCACGAGCCCGGTGGCCAATCTGATTCGCGAAGGCAAGGTGCATCAGTTGAACAACGCGATCGCGAGCAGCCACGCCGAAGGCATGTCGCTGCTCGACGAATCGCTGCTCGATCTTCAGCGCCGGGGAATCGTGAGCGCCGCCGAGGTGGCGCCCCGCCTGCAGGATGCGGACAAGTTGCGGGAGGTTTGCGTGCGTTAGGACAGCCTTCGGCCGGAGGCCGGGGGGGGATCGGACGCTCGGAGGAATGCGGCCGCGGGCGCGAGTGAACCGGCTGCCGCGCGCCTGATGGCGCTGGCCGTCGAGGCAGGCGTGCTCGTGATCGCGCTCGCCTTCTTGACGCGTCTGCCCGGTTTGGGAAGCGGGCCGGCTTGGACGGTGGTGCTGCTCGCGGCGCTGGTGCTGGGTGTCGGCTACTGGATCTTCGTGCGAGGTTGACGCGGGCAGGAGGGTCAAGCGGTGGCAGCCAATTGGATGAAAGAGATTCCCGGGCTGATGCTCGCGCTTCCGTTGATCGGGCTCGCCCTGGGAAGCTTCCTGAATGTCGTGATCCATCGCCTGCCGCGCGGCATGTCGGTGGTCAAGCCCTGCTCGCGCTGCCCCCGGTGCGCCGCTCCGATCCGTCCCTGGGACAACATTCCGCTCGTGAGCTTCGCGCTTCTGCGCGGCCGCTGCCGCCACTGCAAAGCGCCGATCTCGTGGCGCTATCCGCTGGTCGAGTTCCTCGGCATGACGAGCGTGCTCGCGGCGGGACTGCTCTCGCCGACGCCCGCCGCCGCCGCGGTGCGCGCCGCCTTTCTCCTCGCGATGATCGCCGTCTTCTTCATCGATCTCGACCATCGCATCATTCCCGATGAAATCAGCATCGGCGGCATCGTCGCCGGACTGCTCCTCGCTCCCACGCTGGGCGTCGGGCGCATGCCCGCGTTGATCGGGGCCCTCGCCGGCGCGGGCGGCCTCCTCCTGATCGCCTTCGCCTACCACAAGCTGCGCGGCATCAGCGGAATGGGCGGGGGAGACATCAAGCTCGCCGGCGCGATCGGCGCCTTCCTCGGCTGGCCCGGACTGCTGCTCACGCTCGTGATCGGTTCCTTCCTCGGCTCGGCGGTCGGAATCGGCCTCCTGCTGCGCGGCCGCGCGACCGCGAAGAGCGCCCTTCCTTTCGGCTGCTTCCTGGCGCCCGCCGCGGCGTTGGTGCTGCTCGCCGGCCGGGCCATCTGGACCTGGTACATCCACTGAAAAGCCGCGCGACCGCCTGAGGTTTTCGGCACCCCGTCGGCGCGCCTCCCGCGGGTTCCCCGGCATCCTGCCGGCGCACGGCGCGCGTCCGGCCGCCCGCGACATGCTCTGAGCATGTCGCTCCCTATCGTTGATCGGGGCGGCTTCCGCCTGCTTGCGAAAGAGCCTCTCGTGTGGTCCACTCGTCGTCGTCTCGCGGCTGCGCTCTTCACGCCGCTTCTATGAGAGGCCTGCGCTGGGCGCTGGATGTTCCGTGAGGGGATCGCCGCGAACCCACGATCGAGCAGGAAGGGTCGCGCGCAGGGCGCCGGGAGAAGACGAATGAGCCATTCCACGCGACGCATCGGCCGAGTGCTCGAGCGCTTCACCGGCCGGCGGGTGCTCATTCTCGGCGACGCCATGCTCGATCACTACATCTGGGGCGAGAGCAGCCGCATTTCTCCCGAAGCTCCCATCCCGATCGTCACGGTGAGCGAGGAGAGCTCGCGGCTCGGAGGGGCGGCGAATGTCGCCCACAACATCCGCGTTCTCGGAGGAGAGGCGCTTCTCGTCTCGGTGATCGGCTCGGACGAAGCGGGCCGCCAGCTCACCGACACGCTTTCCCGCCAGGGCATCGCCACCGACAGCCTGGTCGTCGATCCCGACCGGCCCACCGTCAAGAAGAGCCGCGTGATCGCTCGCAGCCAGCAGGTCGTGCGGCTGGACCGCGAGCGCACCGACGAACTGAGCGGTCCCGTGCTCGAGCAGCTCTCCGAGCGCATCCGGGCCGCGCTCGCCGGCGCCCATGCCATCGTGATCTCCGATTACGGCAAGGGAGTGATCTGCAAGCCGCTGCTCGACACCTGGCTTCCGCGCTTCAACGGCTCCGGGCTTCCCGTGTGCGTCGATCCGAAGGAGACCCACTTCCACAGCTATCGCGGCGTGACGGTGCTCACCCCCAATCTCGGCGAAGCCTCTTTCGCGGCGGGCACGCGCATTCGCGACGAGGCATCGCTGGAATCCGCGGGCCGTGCGCTGCTGCGTCAGCTCGGAGCGCATCATCTGCTCATCACGCGGGGTGAAGAGGGCATGTCGCTCTTCACCGAAGGAAGTCCGCGCATGGACATCGCCGCGGTTGGGCGCGAGGTCTACGATGTGACCGGGGCAGGCGACACGGTCGTCGGCGCGCTTGCGCTGGCGCTCGCCGCCGGAGCGAGCATGGAGGAGGCGACGCGTCTCGCCAACCACGCCGCCGGAAGAGTGATCCGCGAATTGGGGACTTCCACGGTCACTCGCGAGGAGATCCTCGAGAGCTGGACAAACGGCGAAAGCTCCGAGTCACGAGAAGCGCCAGCGCATGCGGAAGAATCGCCGCCGATGCCTCCGAAACCGGACGCGCGCCCCGATTAGGCTGCCATGCGGGCAGTGGGCGCGCCGCGCTCCGCCACGAACACGAGGGAAGCAGAACGACCGCGCCTTTGCGCGCGCCACAAAGCGGAGACGATGTGCAACGGGCCAAGGAGCGCGTGCTCGAACTCGCCGATCTCCTCGAACGCCTGAAAGAAGAGCGGGCGCAGGGCAGGAAGATCGTCTTCACGAACGGCTGCTTCGACATCCTGCACGCCGGCCATCTGCGGCTGCTCGAAGAAGCGGCTTCCTTCGGCGACCGCCTGATCGTCGGCTTGAATTCGGATGCGTCCGTCCGGCGATTGAAAGGGGAAGGCCGTCCGCTCGTCGGCCAGGAAGATCGCGCCCTTCTTCTCGCGGGCCTGCGCGCGGTCGATTGGGTGGTGCTCTTCGAGGAAGACACACCCTTGCGCGTGATCGAGAAGATCCTCCCGGATGTCCTCGTGAAGGGGGCCGATTACCCGGTCGACGGCGTCGTGGGACGGGGCGTCGTCGAATCGCGGGGCGGCAAGGTCGTGCGCCTGCCGCTTCTTCCCGGGCGGTCCACGAGCGCGCTTCTGGACTTGCTCAAGAATGCGCGCGGGCAGGGGCGCAGCGGGGAGTAGCCGCATCCCTGAAACCGCGTCCGCTCCGGGCCGGAAATGGGCTGCCTTCCCGGCCCACAACCGCCACGGCATCCCGAACCGATCTGGAACGCCTGCCTCCTATCTCTTTGTCTTCTCGAAGGCTCCGGAGCCCGAAGCCGAGCACGAGCATGGATGGCAGCGGTGGACGGCTCTGGCGGCGGCCGGCCGCTTTCACGCGCTTCGCGCGGTCGACTTTGACTTCCCGCCGGCGTTCTGATACTCTCCGGCGTTTGTCATTTGGATCGTCACGCGGCGCTAGGGGCGTGTCGCCAGGAATTCCACGCCCCGCGGGAATAGGGAGGATGTATGCAGGCGGGTCGAAGACGCATCGTGATTCTCGGGGCGGGCGGCAGGGACTTCCACAATTTCAACATGGTCTACCGGCGCGACCCCTCGGTGGAGATCGTCGCCTTCACGGCCGCCCAGATTCCCGGAATCGACAAACGCTACTATCCGCCTGTTCTTGCGGGCGAGCTCTATCCCAAGGGCATCCCGATCGTGCCCGAGGAGACGCTTCCCGATCTCGTCGCCCGCGAGAAGATCGATGAAGTCGTGCTCGCCTACTCGGATCTTTCGAGTGAGACCGTGATGGCGAAGGCCGCCTGGGTGCAATGCCTCGGCCCGCACTTCACCCTGCTCGGGACCGCCGCCACGCAGGCGCGCAGCACGAAGCCGGTGATCGCGATCCAGGCGGTGCGCACCGGCAGCGGCAAGAGCCAGACTTCCCGGCGAGTCTCCTCGATTCTCCACAAGCTCGGCAAGAAGGCGGTCGCCGTCCGCCATCCGATGCCGTATGGCGATCTCGCCCGGCAGGGCGTGCAGCGCTTCGCGACCATCGAGGATCTCGCCCGGCATGAATGCACGATCGAGGAGATGGAAGAGTACGAACCGCACATCATGAACGGAACGATCTGCTACGCCGGCGTGGACTACGAAGCGATCCTGCGCGAAGCGGAGAAGGAAGCCGATGTCGTCATCTGGGACGGCGGCAACAACGACTTCTCCTTCTACAAGCCCGATCTGACGATCACGATCCTCGACGCGCACCGTCCGGGCCACGAGCTTTCGTACTATCCGGGCCGCACCTGTTTCCTGAATGCCGATGTGCTGCTCATCAACAAGATCGATACGGCGGAACCGGCGGCGGTGGAAGTCGTGCGCGCGAACATCCGCCGGTACAATCCGCGCGCGACGGTGATCGACGCGGCCTCTCCGCTCTTCGTCGATGACCCCACGCTCGTCACCGGCAAGCGCGTGCTGGTGGTCGAGGACGGCCCCACGCTGACGCACGGAGGCATGGCCTATGGCGCGGGAGTGCTCGCGGCGCGCAAGCTCGGGGCGGCCGAGCTGATCGATCCGCGGCCATGGCTGGTGGGCAGTCTGGCGGATACCTTCAAGATCTATCCCGGCATCGGCACCCTGCTGCCCGCCATGGGATATGGGGAGGAGCAAGTGCGCGACCTGGAGCGCACGATTGCGCAAGTGCCGTGCGATGCCGTGGTCATCGGCACTCCCATCGATCTGCGCAGGATCGTGCGGATCAAACAGCCCTCCTGCCGGGTGAACTATGAGCTGCAGGAAATCGGCCAGCCGACGCTCGAGGATGTGATCTCCGCGTTCCTTTCCCGCCGGTAGCCTGGGTAGGGCCGGCCCTCGGCAAGGGCACGGCCACGGGGAGGGCTGGCAGCCTCGGCAAGGGCGCAGCCACGGCGAGGGCAGGGATGCCGGCGAATGGGCAGACAACAGGCCGGGACGGCGACAGTCTCTACGAGTCGCGGGGGAGGCTCGCTTGCAGCAGACGCTCTTGATGATCAAGCCCGACGCGGTTTCGCGCGGGATGGCGGGGAGGATCCTCGCCCGCCTGGAGGCGGAAGGCTTCGCCATCCGCAGGCTGAAGCTCGTCCACTTGCAGCGGGAAGAGGCGCGCCGCTTCTATGCCGTGCACGAGGGCAAGCCCTTCCTCGAGGGACTGGTCGATTACATCTCATCGGGCCCCTTGTGCGCGGTGGTGCTCGAGCGCGAAGATGCGATCGTGCGTCTGCGGGCTCTGGTGGGGGCGACCGATCCCGCCGCCGCGGCGGAGGGGACGATTCGCAAGGAATTCGGCATCGACCGCACCCACAATGCGGTGCACGCATCCGACGCGCCGGAAACGGCCGCGGTGGAGATCGCGTTCTTTGGATTGACCCTCTCCCGCGAGGGAGGCCGCTAGGAATGGACGGCGTCCTGCGCTTCGTGCTGCGCGACATCTCGCAGGGCGAGAGCGCGCGCACGGCCGAGCTGGCCGCGGCGGATCTCGACCTGCTGGTCGCCGACGCCGAGTTCGCCGGCCCCGTGCGGGTCGAGCTCTCGCTCGTCCGCGTGGATGAGCAGGTGCAGTTTCGCGGCCGGGCGCTCTTGCGCGTGCGCCAGCAATGCGTGCGCTGCCTCGATCCGGTCGAGTGCGAGCTGCAGGTGCCGATCGAGGCGGTCGCCCGGCGAAGGGGCGTGCGGGAGACCGATCGGCTTGCGGCCGATGGGCTGATCCTGCACGACGGCGAGGAAATCGATCTCGCCGGCGAAGTGCGCGAGCTCATTCTGCTCGGCATTCCGCAGACGCCCGTCTGCCGCGAGGATTGTCCCGGCCTCTGCCCGCAGTGCGGGGCGCAGCGCAGCGCGGGGGCATGCGGATGCGAGAAAGTGGAACCGGTCGACCCGCGCTGGCGCGGTCTGCAATCGCTTCAAGACGCGCCGAAGCCTCGATCGAAAGAGAGAACGAAGTAAGCCCGGCTGGCCCGCATTGCGCGGGCCGCATGAAGCCGCCCGGATGGGCGCGCTTCCTGGAAACGAAAGGAGTGCTCCATGGCTGTCCCGAAGCGTCGTCATTCGCGCCAGCGCCAGGCCAAGCGCCGCGCGAACTGGAAGGCCTCGGCGCCGGTCGCCGCCGTCGCCTGCCCTCATTGCGGCCAGGCGAAGCGGCCGCACCGGATCTGCCCTCATTGCGGCCATTATCGCGGCGAAGAGGTCCTTCTCGTGAAGGAAGAGTAGCTCGCGCCGCTCCGTCGTCGCCTTCCAACGGCGCGTCCGTCGCCCGGCCTTCCGCCGGGCTCGTTCCACGCCGTCCGGCTCAACTCGAGGAATGACGATCGATGTTCGACTCCACTCGCCGCGTGCGAATCGCGCTCGACGCCATGGGCGGCGACCACGGCCCCGAGATCGTCATTCGCGGCGCCATCGAGGCGTTGCGGACGATCGAGGGGAATTTCGAGATCCTGCTCGTAGGCAATGAGCCGGTCATCTGGGAGATCTTGTCCCGGCTGGACCCCGGTCCCTTGCCTCTCTTCAGCGTCCACGCCGAGGAGCAGGTGGAAATGGCGGAGAAGGCGCCGCGCGCTTTCCGCACGAAGCCCCGTTCCTCGATTGCCGTCTGCACCAGCCTGGTCGGCCGCCAGAGGGCTCAGGCGCTGGTCAGTGCGGGCAACACCGGGGCCGTGGTCGCCGCCTCGCTCCTCAACCTCGGCCGCATGCCGGGCATCCACCGGCCGGCGATCGCCGTGACCTTCCCGACCGCCCGGGGCCACTGCGTCGTCCTCGATGTCGGCGCGAACGCCGACTGCAAGCCGGTGCACCTCTTTCAGTTCGCGCTGATGGGACGGATCTTCGCCAACGTCGTGCTCGGGATCTCTCAGCCCCGGGTGGGGCTGATGAACATCGGCGAGGAGCCCACCAAGGGAAGCGCGCTTGCCCAGGCGGCCCATCATCTGCTGGCCGCGGAGCGCGAGCGGCTGAACTTCGTCGGTAATGTCGAGGGCCGGGACATTTTCGATGGCGGAGCGGATGTCGTTGTATGTGACGGCTTTACAGGCAATGTCATCCTCAAGCTGGCGGGCAGTATCGCCTCTTTCGGGGGGCGGATGGCGGCGAACGCCCTGAAGCGCAGCCTCATCTATCAGATGGGCGCGCTTCTGCTGAAGCCGGCGATCATGGATCTGAAGCGCCGGTTCGACTACGAAGAATACGGCGGGGCTTTGCTGCTCGGCACTCGCGGCATCTCCGTCATCTGCCACGGCAAGTCTTCTCCGCGGGCGATCAAGAACGCCCTCCGGGTGGCCTTGCGGGCAACCGAGCGTGATATGGAAGGTATTATCGCGCAAGAGCTTGCAGGGCAGGAGCCGACCGTCCTCCCGGTCGCCCGGTAGGGCCTGTCAGCGTCCCAAGAACGCTTGGGACGCGGCCGACGCGGTCATCGGCCGGCCCGTTTTCATCCAGGGCGCCGGATCCGGCGGGCTCTTCCAGGGGCGAAAGTGCTTGCAAGGCTTGCCGGATGAGTCTAAAAGGGTCCAACTCGGGTGAATATACTGCGGCCGAGCGTGCAGCCACCACGCCGGCCGTCAAAGGAAGGGGCGCCCAAACTCCGGCTGGCGCCGAAAAACCATGAAAGTACTTCTCTTTCCTGGACAGGGCTCGCAGTTCGTGGGGATGGCCCGCGATCTATGTGAGTCATTCCCTTCGGCCAAGGCGATCTGCGACCGGGCCGACGAGGTCCTCGGCTTTTCCCTGAGCAAGATCATGTTCGAGGGGCCCGAGGAGACTCTCCGGCAGACGCATAACGCCCAGCCCGCGATTCTCGTTCACTCCATGGCCGCCTGGTCGGTCCTGGAGCCGGCCTGGAAGACGGAGCAGTTTCTGGCGGCGGGCCACAGCCTCGGCGAGTACAGCGCGCATGTGGCGGCCGGCGTTCTCGCATTCGACGACGCGGTCAAGCTGGTTCGGCGGCGCGGCGAGCTGATGCTCGAAGCCGGGCGGCAGAACCCAGGCACGATGGCGGCGGTCTTGAACGCGAGCTTCGACCAGGTGCGCGCCGCCTGCCTCGAAGTCGACGGGCTGGTCGTTCCCGCGAACTGGAACTCCCCGGCCCAAGTGGTCATCTCCGGCGAGCACTCCGCTGTCCGGGCGGCCACCGAGACGCTGAAGAAGGCGGGCGTGCGCAAGGTCATCGAGCTCAAGGTGAGCGGGGCGTTCCATTCCCCTCTCATGGAGCCCGCCGCTACCGGGCTCGAAGAGGCCTTGGCGGGTGTTGCCCTGAACGACGCGCGCTTCCCGGTGATCGCCAACGCCACGGGGGAGCCGGTGACGGAGGGCGCCGAAGCCCGCCGGCTGCTGGTCAGGCAGCTCCTGAGCCCGGTTCTTTGGGAGCCGACGCTCCGCCGGCTGGTGGAGTCGCATCCGGACGAGTTTTGCGAAATCGGTCCTGGGCAGGTGCTGAAGGGCCTGCTCAAGGCCACTTCTCCCGAACAGACCTGCCGCTCCCTTGGGACGGCCGGCGAGCTGCGCGAAGCTCTCGGCCTGCCCGCGGAGCGGGAGGCCGTGTCCGAGGAGAGCCGCTGATCGGTAGCCTGTCCCGCCCTCGAAGAGGCGGGGCGGGGCTGCATGGACGGAAATCCGACAGGCAGAGACGCTGTGTTCGAGCAAGGAGGAGCACAATGGACTACGCCCAGAAGGTGCGCGAGATCATCGTGGAGCAGCTTGGCGTCACCCCCGAGCAGGTGGTTCCCGAGGCTTCGTTCATCGACGATTTAGGAGCCGATTCGCTGGATACGGTCGAGCTCGTCATGGCCTTCGAGGACGCGTTCAGCGTCGAAATCCCCGATGAGGATGCCGAGAAGCTGACCCGCGTCGGAGACGCGATCGAATATCTGAAGACCCGGCTTGCGGAGAAGGCCAACGGCTAAGCGGCGCGACTCGAACACCAATCCGGTCGCTTCACCGAAAGGAATCGCGATGAAGAGGCGTGTTGCGATCACGGGCCTGGGAATGGTCGTGCCCGTCGGCAACGATGTGCCCACCAGCTGGAAGAATCTCATCGCCGGCCGGGGCGGCATCGGTCCGCTGACCCGTTTCGACTGCTCGCAGTACACCAGCCGGATCGCGGGCGAAATCAAGGGTTTCGATCCCGAGAAGGTGATCGAGCGAAAGACGCTTCGTCACACCGACATCTTCGTTCAGTACGCGTGGATCGCGTCGCACGAAGCGTTCGCCTCCTCCGGCCTGAACGGCAATCGTCCGGATCCCGATCGCTTCGCCGTCATCATCGGCTCGGGGATCGGCGGGATCACGACGCTCGAGGCGCAGCACAAGGTGCTGCTCGATCGCGGACCCGGCCGGGTCAGCCCCTTCTTCGTGCCCATGATGATCTCCGACATGGCGAGCGGCCAGCTCTCGATCGCCTTCGATGCCAAGGGGCCGAACTTCTGCACCGTTTCGGCCTGCGCCTCGGGCGCGCACGCGATCGGCGAGGCGTATCGTCTCATCGTCGACAATCGCGCGGATGTGGCCATGGCGGGCGGAAGCGAATCGCCGCTCACCCCGCTGGCGCTGTCCGGCTTCTGCTCGATGAACGCGCTCAGCACCCGCAACGACGATCCCACCCGCGCCAGCCGTCCCTTCGACAAGGAACGCGACGGGTTCGTGATGTCGGAAGGGGCAGGCACGCTGATTCTCGAGGAATGGGAATTCGCCCGGCACCGCGGCGCGCCGATCCTCGCCGAGCTCATCGGCTATGGCTCCAGCGCGGACGCATATCATGTGACCGCGCCTTCTCCCACGGGAGCGGGAGCGGCCCGCGCGATGGCGCTCGCCCTGGCCGATGCGGAGATGTCGCCCGAACAGATCGACTATGTGAACGCTCATGGCACGTCCACTCCGCTGAACGACAGGGGCGAGACGCAGGCGATTCGTGCCGTTTTCGGAGCCCATGCGGATCGGCTGGCGGTGAGCTCGACGAAGTCGATGACTGGGCACCTGCTGGGAGCCGCCGGCGCGGTCGAGCTGATCGCCTGCACTCTCGCGATTCGCGACGGCATCGTGCCGCCGACGATCAATTACGAAGTGCCGGATCCCGAATGCAATCTCGACTATGTGCCGAATGAGGCGCGCCGCATGAAGGTGCGCACGGCGCTCTCCAATTCGCTCGGCTTCGGCGGCCACAATGTCTCTTTGATCGTCAAAGCGCCCTCCTAGGGCCGGAAGTCCGGATGAACGGCTTGTCCTCCTGGGTGGCGGCTCTGCGCCGGCTCTCGCGTCGTCCGTTGCGCGATCGGCAGACGACCGAGCGGGACGAGAGCCTCCACTCGATTCTGCGCGCCTTCCAGACTCGCGCAGGCGTGCGCTTCCACGATCTCACCCTGCTTCGCCGCGCGCTCACCCATCGCTCCTATCTCGGCGGCGAAGAGGCGCATGGGCCCGAATCGAACGAGCGCCTCGAATTCCTGGGCGATGCGGTGCTCGAGCTGATCGTCATCGAGTACCTCTTTCAGCGCTTTCCCCTCGATCGCGAAGGCGAGCTCACCCAAAAGAAATCGGTGCTGGTGAGCAGGTCGGTGCTGGCCGACCGGGCCGAGCGTCTGGGACTGGGGCGGTTCATTCTCTTGAGCGACGCGGAACGGGGATCGGGCGGGAGCGAGCGCAGATCGATCCTGGCCGACGGATTCGAAGCGATTCTCGGCGGGATCTATCTCGACAGCGGGCTCGAAGAGAGCCGGGCCTTCGTGGATCGCTGGCTGCTTCAGCAAGCCGACAGGATTCTGCGGGACACCGAGAAGCAGAATTTCAAGAGCATCCTGCAGGAGTTGATTCAGGCGCGGCTGCGCGTGCATCCGCGCTATCGCGTGCAAAGCGAAGTGGGGCCCGACCACGAGAAGCTCTTCACCGTCGAAGTCATCGTGCGAGGCCGAGTGCTCGGGCGCGGGACGGGACGGAACAAGAAGGAATCCGAGCAGATGGCCGCCCGCGAGGCGCTCGACTCGGGAGAAGTGAGCCGCTGGCTTCGCGAGCAGCCGGACGAGAATTGAGGCCGGCAACGAACCCTGCCCGCGACGGCAAGCCGGCAACGCGGAACCTGCCTGCCCGAGGACGGCCCCATCGTGCGCTCGCCCCGTAACGCTGCCCGCCCGCTATTCCAGGCGAAATCCCGCCGTCACCAACAGGCGCCGTTCCGATTCCTTCTCGCGCAGATCGCTCCCGATCCGCGTGAAATGCCCAGAGGAGTAGGCCGCATCCACGGTCAACGATTGCGCGATCAACACCCCGATGCCTGCCGTCCACAGAAAGCGGTCGGGATCGAAGTCCGCCGCCCGGTACACCGGCACGGCCGTGTAGACAGGCTCTTCCTCTTGTTGCGGGGCCACTTCCTGCAGGAACGCGTCTTCCAACATGACGCGATACGGCACCGGCTCCCACGCGACCCCCGCGCGCACGCGCACGCCCGCCAAACCGAACTGATCGAGCAGGTATTCGCCTCCCGCGTGCACATCCCAGGTCCGTTCGTACGCGAGCAGCCGCCGGCTGTCGGGATTGCCCGGATCTTCCTGGTAGCGGAGCGGGCCCTCGTAATCGATCTGAGTCCAGTCGGTGAAGCGCGCGTCGCCGGTCAGGAGCAGGCTGGGCAGGGTCGCACTCAGCCCCAGCCCCACACGGAAAGGAAGCGTGATGTCTTCGTCGACGGGGTATTCGTCTCCGTAGATGTCGACGATCGATCCTTCGATGTTCAAATAGCGCGGCAGATCGATCGCCAGCCCGAGCCGCCCCCAGTCGCTCACGCGGGCGAGCGCGCCCACCGATCCGGTGTATCCGTCGATGTCGGCCTCCAAAATGTCGTGCGTGTCGAAGCCGCCGGCGAGATCGCGATAGACCCAGTCCTGCGTCCGCTCGCCGTGGATCCAAGTCACGCGCGCGCCCAGCGAGAGGGTGGGGGAGACATCGATCGCACCGCCCGCGCTGTATTCCCCGACCTGGCCTTCCTCGAAGAGATCCTCCTGAATGGACCGGCCGCCGAAGTCCGCGCCCCTGCCGTACTGCAGGTCGAGCGGCCAGGGCGCCATGTACCCGAGCGCGATGACGGCGCTGCCGCGATAGGTGGGGAAGGGGTAGGCGAAGCCGAGCGCAGAAATGCGCGTGCGCGTCAGCTCGTTCTCCATCGATTGCCCGTGGAAGCTCGTTTCCGAAGTGCGGCGAAGATCGCTCAGCGTCCCCAGGAACTCGATGCGTTGAATGCGCGCCAGACCCGCCGGGTTGTAGCGCAGCGCGGTCGCGTCGTCGGAGACGGCGATGTAGGCCCCTCCCATGCCGAGCGCGCGCGCGCTCACGGGCGCGTCGCGGGTGAGCGGGATGTCGGGCACCCAGAGATCCTCCTGCGCGCCCGCCGGCGTCAGCCAACCGCAGAAGGCCAGCAGAAGCCCTGCCGCGCACGCGAGCGGGCGGACGAACCCGCGGCGAGGATGACCGCAAGCGAGAGGCGAGACGCTCCAACGCTTCATTCTCTCTTCTCCTTCCCTAGCGCATTTCTGGCGCAGGGTTGCTGTTCTCTGTCGCCGCTCATGCGGGCGGCCGCCGCCATGGCCTTGCCAAATGCGAGCGCGGAATGAGCGGGATGATAGGGCGCGGGCGCGGGATCTTCAACGACGCGCAACGGCCGGGGCGGCTCGTAGCGGCGCTGACAGGGCGCGCAGACGCATGGCGGGGAATGCACACGCCCGTCAGCGGCGGATGCTGCGCTTCCTCGGCTCTTCCTTCTTTCCCTTGGTCTCGCCCTTCGTCCCGCTGGTGTCGGTAGAGCTTCCCTGCTGTCCCTGCGAAGAGCCGACCGCCGGTCCCGGACTGGGAGGCGCGGAGATCAGAGGCGCGGGCACGACCAGGGGATTGCGAAAGCGGGTGGAGTCGATGCTCGAGAATCCGTTGCTTCTCGGCCGGCGGACCCAGGCTTGCCGGCCGGAAGGTTCGCCGGAATCCTTCCCCGAACCGCTGCCGGCGTCGCCGCCCGCCCTGCCGATGTCCTCCGATCCGAGCACCCAGGCATCGTCCTGCCACCACGGAGAGCCGTAGTAGTTGATCCACGGCCACGAGGAATGCGTGTAGTAGTCCACCCAGGGGGCGTACTCGACGATCGCCTCGTCGCTCTCCGCGTGGCATTGCGCGCAACTCTGGTCCCCGGCGGAAACGCTCGAATATCCCTGGGAGCTAGGATGCCGCAGGAGGGTGTAGCACCCTGTGAGGAGAAGCGCGAAAGCCAGGGCGAGAACCCCTGTCGCGACCAGTCCGCGCTTTCCCTGGAACGCCGAAGGGCTGGAATCCATGACGATCGCCTCCTTCATGGACGCAACTGCTCACACATATGCCCAGTATACGGACGGGTTCCATGGGAAGTCAAAGACGACCGCTCGTGGTCCCCGAGCCCGGGGTCTGCTAGGATCCTTTGGATGCGCCCTGCGCCCGGCCCGGCCGGTTCGGCGCGCGGGCCCGGCCCTGCGCCGCATCCGATGAGATATTCGGCCGGCCGGAGGCGATTCTTGTGAGGGCCAGATGAGAGCATGTCCGAGTGTCGTCGGCCTCGTCCTGCTTGCCGCCTCCATGACGGCCTCCGCCGCCGTCGTTCCCGTCTTGCCGGACAGCTTGGGTCTGAGCACGCGGGCGTGGACGGTCTTTTCCATGGGGCTGCAGGCCGAGTTCGACGGCCATCCCGCCGAGGCCCTTCAGCGCTACCTGGAAGCCGAGGCTCTCGGAGCCGCGGACGGGGAGCTGCTCACCCGCAAGGCCATTTGCCTGATGCAGCTCCAGCGGTTCGAGGAGGCGCGTGCCACGGCCGTGCAGGCGGTCGCGGCCGACTCTTCCCAAGCGGATGCCTATGCGGTTCTAGGCAGCGCTGAGACGAGCCTGCGGCGCTTTCCGGAAGCGGTCGAGCCCCTTCGCAAGGCGGTGCGACTCCGTCCCGACGCGCGCACGCTGCACCTGCTCTCCACCGTTCTCGAAGGCCTCGGCCGCAAAGAGGAGGCGCTCGAGCCGATCACGCGTCTGATCGAAATTTCGGGCAACTACATGCTGCTCATGCGGCGCGGGCGGATCCTGGAGGAGCTTGGGCGCCTGCAGGAAGCAGTGGACGATTACTGGGATGTCGTACGCGAAGACCCCGAGCATCTGCACGCGGCCGAATCGCTCGAGCGCGTGCTCACCCGTCTCGAGCGCAAAGAGGAGCTCATCTCGCTGCGCCGGTACCTGGTCGAACGCTTTCCCCAGCGCGCGGAGACGCGCTGGGCGCTCATTCGCGAGCTCGTGGAGCAGGAACGCTGGGACGAAGCGGAAGAGGAGATCACCGAGTACCGTCTGCTCTATCCGGACGATCCGATGTCGTTCGTGCAGCTGGGACTGGTCGCCTATCGCCGGGGCGAGACGGAGCGAGGATTGCTGCTCCTCGACGAAG
This sequence comes from uncultured bacterium, assembly GCA_964482205.1. Taxonomy (GTDB): domain Bacteria; phylum Eisenbacteria; class RBG-16-71-46; order CAIMUX01; family WJJG01; genus JAZDGX01. Next base: position 99,230 of record CAYZWI010000009.1, read on the forward strand.
CGGTGAAGCTCGGCCCGGCGGTTCCGCGCGTGTTGCGCTGGCGGATGCGGATCATGTTCTCCGAAGGCATGATCGATTCGGCCATGGCGAACGCGACGCGGTTGCTGGCGCTGCAGCCCGACGACGCCGAGGCCTGGCGCGTCCTCGCCTTCGGTCGCGTGCAGATGAACGAGCTCGATGAGGCGGTCGCCGCGCTGCGGCAGTGGGCCGCCGCCGATTCCTTCGACGCGCACCCCTGGCTGCTGCTCGCGAGCATCCATCGCCTGCGCGAAGAGCCGGTCGAAGGGCGCGACGCGATTCGCAAGGCGCTGCGTCTCGATCCCGAAAACGCCGATGCGCTGCTCGAGTGGGCCGCGTATCTGGAGGAGGAAGATCGCATCGAGGAAGCGGAGAGCACCCTCAGGCCGCTGATCGAAGCCGATTCCTCCGACGCCCGCGCGCTCAACTTCGTCGGTTACATGCTGGCCGAGCGCGGCCGCCGGCTGGAGGAGGCCGAGAAGTACATCCAGGAAGCGTTCGACCTGGACCCGGACAACCCGGCAATCCTCGACAGCATGGGTTGGCTCTGGTACAAGAAGGAGGATCTCGCTCGCGCCGAGCGATGGCTCAGGCGGGCCATTGAAAAGGGCGGGCGGCACCCGGAGATTTTCGCGCATCTCGCGACGGTTCAAATGGAGCGAAAGAACCGGGAAGACGCGATCTCCACGCTGGAGAAGGGCCTCGAGCTGAACCCGGAAGCGAAGGAGTTGCGCAGACTCCTCGACAGCCTGGGAGCGGATTAGTTTACTGCTTACGAGTACTGCTGTTGGCCGCCACGCGGAATCGGAACTCCCCGTGGCGGCTTGGGTAGCACGCAGAGGACTTGGCATGCAGCCGGTCGACGAGCAATCCGGGCAGGGCCTGCAGTCCCTCGCGGATGAAGACTTGATGGAGAAGATCGTCGAAGGCAACGAACTCGCCTTCGAGCTTCTCGTCAAGCGGTACCAGGCGAAGATCACGAACCTGGTCCATCGATTCATCTACGATCGCGACCGGGCCGTGGAAATCGCGCAGGAGGTGTTCCTGCGCGTCTTCCTCCACCGGAAGCGGTACCGTCGCAGCGGCCGCTTCAGCACCTGGATCTACACCATCGCCGTCAACCTGGCGAAGAATGAACTGAGGCGCAAGTCGCGCCTGCGGGGGGTCACGAGCCTCGACAACCTGCTGGAGATCGCGGGCGACTCGGGTGCGTACCTGGCCGACAAGAGGCCGGGGCCCGATCAGCACACGCACCAGCACAAAGTGGAAGAAACGGTCATGGCGGCGATTCAGCAACTGCCGCCGAAATATCGGGAGGTCATTCTCCTCAGGGACATTCAACAATTGACCTATGAGGAGATCGAGCAGGTGCTGAACATCCCGGGCGGAACGGTGCGAAGCCGGATCAACCGGGCGCGCAGCGCTCTCAAGCAGATCCTGGATCCGATTCTCGGGCGGAGGGAGACATCATGAAGTGCAAGGCAGCTCGCCGGCGGTTCTCGGCCTGCGTGGACCGCGACCTGACGTTCGAGGAGGAGTCGCAGGTGCGCGAGCACCTGCGGGAATGCGCGGATTGCGCTGATCAACTGGAACGCGTCGAGCGCATGGTCGCGCTGCTCGACAGCCTGCCGGAAACCGATCCCGGCCCCGGATTCTATGCGGCCGTTCAACGGCGGATCCGCGAGGCCTCGCCGGAAATGGCGGGCGAGGGCGAACCGGGGACCGGATTCTTCCATCAGCTCTGGGAGCGTCTGACCGTGCCCGCGCGCAAGCCGGCGTTCGGCGCGGCGTTCCTCGGCCTCGCGGTCGGGATTTTCGCGGGCGTCAGCGGCGGCCCGCAGGTGGCGCAGTGGATCCGTGGTTCGCAAACGCCCGCTCGCCTCGCCTCCAACGCCGGCACATCCGCATCCCGACTCACGCTCCCCGAAACCGCTTCCCGCAGCCCGCTTGCCGATCTGGATCTGAGCCATCTCGAGGCTCTTGGCGATACGGTTCGTCTCGAGAGCGATCCCGAATTCGTGCTCGAGCGCTACACGGCCGACCCGCAGCGGGGCCTGATTCCCGCCGAAGCGAATTACGGACGGCAGGTATCGGACGAACAGAGTGAAGTGTTCATCACCTTCTGATATCCGGCGCATTTCGCTGGGCATCGTCGGGGGGCTCCTGCTCGCGGGGTTCCCATTCGCAGGCTTCCCGCTTCCCACCGCCACCGCACAGGCGATCACCCCTTGTCTGGAAACCGGGCTCAGCAGCTTGTACGCCCAGACGAGTCCCGCCGTGGTGAGCGTCGTCAGCCATCGCGGCGAATACGCGCGCGATGCGAACGCTCCGGGGCAACGCCGGCTCGTCTCGCTGCACCGGCTGGTCGCCACCGGCGTGATCGTCGATGAGGCGGGCTGCCTCGTCACCACCGACCGCGTCGCCCAGGCGGGCGACAGCGTCGTCGTCTATTTCCCCGACGGCCGCCGCATGAACGCCAAGTACATCGGCGGGAACGCGTCGATTCATGTGACCCTGCTTCAGCTCGAGGGCCCGCGGCCCTTCCCCTGCCTGCACGCCGGCCCGAAGCTGTCGATGTCGTCGCTTCCCGAATGGCTGGCCGCCGTCGCGTACGGTCCCTGGCAGGGGAAATCTCCGGGACGCCCTTCGCTGACGCTCTCCCGCAAGGATGGGGTCGAAGCGGCGCGCATTCCCTGCGGCGACTCCCTGGAGACGATCTGGCGCATTCGCGCGCCGTTTCATCCCGGCAACAGCGGCGGCGTCGTGGTCACGTTGGAAGGAGACTGGATCGGGCTCGTCACCGGAGTCCTCGCCTCGCCGGGCCGGGCGCAAGTCGTGCCCGTCGGCGAAGTGAGCAACGCCGTCTTCGATGCCGGGCTCGTCGTTCCGGCCGATCTCGTATCGCGCGCGGTGCGGCAGATCCGTTCCTGCGGAGTCCCGGCGCCCGCTCCACTCGGTTTTCTCGGAGTGAGCACCTATCGACCGGGAACCGCTCAAGGCGGCGCGGCGGACGCCGAGCCGGGGGTCGTCGTTTCGGAAGTCCTGCGCGGAAGCCCGGCCGAGAGCGCGGGCATCCTTCCGGGCGATGTGATTCTGCGATTCGGGCAAATGCCCGTGGCGGGCGTGATGGAGCTCACCCGCGCGGTCGCGGAGACGGCTCCCGGGACGCTTCTCGCGATCGACATTCTTCGAAATGGAACGCCTCGGCGGGTGCAGGTGCGCATCGGCGACCGCGGGGCTGAAGAAGCGGCGATTGCGCGCCAGACGCGCGCCAATGCCGAGCGGGTGGCGCTGCTACGCGAAATCGAACGCGCCGCGACCCGCCTCGACGAATTGCGCAAGGAGTTGCACAAGAGGGAGGCGGACGAGAGCAGCTCCGCGGGACAGCCCCCTTCTTCCGGACGCAATCCCGGCTGATCGTTTCCCCGCGCCTTGCCAAGCCGCGCCTCCCGCGCGAGTGCGATTCTCCCTTCCTGCCTTGTCCGACCACCGTGCCGCCTGATGACAGCCGGGCGGCCTTCTGGTATCGTGCGTGCCTGCCGAAAAGGGGAAATGCCCGCCAACAGCGGGCCGGTCGCGGCTCGCATGCGGGTCGCGCGGACGACGAAGAACCCAGAGGGGAGCAGGGGCAGGTATGGCGACTACGGCCGATTTCCGCACCGGAATGATCATCGAGATCGATGGCAATGCGTACCGGATTGTCGAATTCCAGCATGTCAAGCCCGGCAAGGGCGGGGCGTTCGTGCGCACGAAGCTGAAGAATGTCGAGACGGGGGCCGTGCTCGAGCGAACCTATCGCTCGGGAGAGAAGATCGAGGAGATCCGGCTGGAGAGGTCGGACGCTCAGTTCCTCTACTCGGACGGCGATCTCTTTCACTTCATGGACATGGGCAACTACGACCAGTTCGCGCTTCCGCTGGAGCGGGTGGGCGACGCCCGTCTCTTCATGAAGGAAAATGCCGTCATCGGCGTGCTCACCCGGGACGGCGAGCCGTTCCTGCTCGAGCTGCCCACCCATGTCGTCCTCCAGGTGGCCAAGACCGAGCCGGGGCTGCGCGGCGACACGGCCCAGGGAGCCACCAAACCGGCGCAGCTGGAGACGGGCCTCACGGTCAATGTCCCGCTGTTCATCGAGATCGGCGACCTCCTGAAAATCGATACCCGCACGGGAGAGTACCTGGAACGCGTCGGTCGCTAGCGGGATTTCGGTCGACGCAGGCTGGAGAGAACGGCCATGCGAGTCGATAAGGTGAAGGAACTGATCGAGCTCGTCGAGGCGAGCGCCATCGACGAGCTGGAGATCCGGGAATGGGGCAGATCGATCCGGATCTGCCGCCAGTCTCGCGCCGGCGCGGCAACCCAGGCTGACGCCGGCCCGGGCAAGCTCCACGCGCCCGCGGCGCACGCTCTGATTGGAGAGCCCGAGGAGCCGGCCGACGCCGACGCGGGATTGGTCGCCATTCGCTCTCCGATGGTCGGGACCTTCTACCGTTCTCCTTCGCCCACGGCGCGCTCGTATGTGGAGGCGGGCAGCCGGGTGGCGGTGGGGCAAGTGGTGGGAATCATCGAGGCGATGAAGCACATGAACGAGATCGAGTCGGAAGTCGCCGGCGAGATCGTGCGGGTGCTTCTGGAAAACGGCCGCAGCGTTGATTTCAACCAACCTTTGTTTCTGGTCAAACCCGACCATCCCGGGTCCCAAAGCTGATCGTCCCTCAGGCGCAATCGTCCGCGCCCCCGCCCTCGCGGCGGGCGGCGGGGCGGTTCGTCGAGCCGAGTGTTCCTTGGGGCGAAAGGATGGAATCATGCCGAGCGTCGACTTGCACCGCATTCTCGAGAAGATGATCGCCCGCAGCGCCTCCGACTTGCACCTGCGGGCCGGCGCGCCGCCCGTGTTGAGGATCGACGGAACGCTGGTCCCCCTCGACCACGTCCCCCTCGGCATGGAGGACATGGAAGCGATCACGCGCCAAATCGTGCCGCCCGATCTGCAGGAATCGTTCGCCCGCAGCCATGAAGTCGACTTCTCCTTCGGCATCTCGGGACTGGCGCGCTTTCGCGCGAACTTCTACTACCAGCGCGGGACGATCGCCGGCGCGATCCGCTGCATTCCGCTCACCATCCCGGAGATCGATGCGCTGCATCTGCCCGCGATCGTGAGCCAGCTCGCGATGAAGCCGCGCGGCCTGATTCTGGTGACGGGCACGGTGGGCAGCGGCAAGTCGACGACGCTGGCGGCGATGATCGATCTCATCAACCGCACCACCGAGAAGAACATCATCACGGTGGAGGACCCGATCGAATTCCTGCATCGCAATCAGAAGTCGATCATCAGCCAGCGCGAGGTCGGCCAGGACACGCTCGATTATCTCGCGGCGCTGAAATACATCCTGCGCCAGGACCCCGATGTGATCCTGATCGGTGAGATCCGCGATCAGGCCTCCATGTCGGTCGCGTTGATGGCCGCGGATACCGGGCATCTGGTCTTGAGCACTCTGCACACGACCGACGCGGCGCAAACGGTGAACCGGATCATCTCCTTCTATCCGCCCCATCAGCACGCCGAGATCCGCTTCCTGCTCGCCTCTTCCCTGCAGGCGGTGATCTCGATGCGGCTGCTGCCCATGGCGGGCACGCCCGGACGCGTGCCCGCGGTGGAAGTGATGATCAACACCGAGACGGTGCGCGAATGCCTGCGCGATCCCGACCGCACCGGCCAGATCCGGGACATCATCGCCGACGGATTCCATCAATACGGGATGCAGACCTTCGACCAGTCGCTGATGAAGCTCTACCGGGAAGGGCTCGTCTCGCTGGAGGAGGCGCTGCGCCAGTCGACGACGCCGACCGAGTTCGAGTTGCGCCTGCGCGGCATTCATGCGACCAGCGACACCACCTGGGAGGCCTTCGAAAATTCGCGCGCGCCCGCCGCGGCGGCCGGGAAGCCGGGCGGCGAGCCGGCGAGACCGCCGGAACGACCGTGCAGGCAGGCCGACGAGGGTCCATCCGGGCGGAGAATGAGCGGCGCATCGAAGCCGGGAATACGCTAGGCTCCGCCCATCCGGCCGGGGAGCGCCCCTTCCCGTGCCGAGGGCGGGGGCCCGGGCCACCATCCAGCCGCAGCGGCCTTCGCTTCCACGCAGCCAATCGCCTGGTGGTGAGGGCCCGCGCATGTTCCGAAAGATCCTGATCGCCAATCGCGGGGAGATCGCCGTGCGCGTGATCCGCGCGGCCCGCGAGCTCGGGATCCGATCGGTCGCCGTCTACAGCGAAGCCGACCGCGAGTCGTTGCCCGTGAAGCTCGCCGACGAGGCGGTCTGCATCGGGCCGCCTCCCACGCAGGAGAGCTATCTTCACATTCCCCGCATCATCAGCGCCTGCCAGATCGCGAATGTCGACGCCGTGCATCCCGGCTACGGATTTCTCTCCGAGAATTTTCGCTTCGCCGAAGCGTGCGAAGCGACCGGATTTCGCTTCATCGGCCCTCCCCCCGAAGTCATCCGCCGCATGGGGGACAAGTCTTCCGCCAAGGCCGCCATGCGCGCCGCGGGCGTGCCCGTCATTCCGGGCAGCGAAGGACCGGTTGCGTCTCCGGAAGAGGCCCTGCGTCTCGCCGGCGAAGTGGGCTATCCGATTCTCCTCAAAGCCCGCGAGGGCGGCGGGGGCAAGGGCATGCGCATCGCGCGCGCACCCGCCAGCATCGCCGCGGCCTACGAGACGGCCGCGGCCGAGGCGCGCGCGGCGTTCGGAAACGGCGAGCTGTATCTCGAGAAGCTGATCGAGAGGCCGCGTCACATCGAAGTGCAGCTCGCGGGCGATGCGCGCGGCCGGGTGGTGCACTTCTGGGAGCGCGACTGCTCCATTCAGCGGCGGCACCAGAAGCTGATCGAAGAGGCGCCCAGCCCCGCTCTCGATTCGGCGGCGAGGCGCGAACTCGGGAGAGTGGCCGCGAAGGGAGCCGCGCAAATCGGCTACCGGAGCCTGGGCACGATGGAATTCCTGCTCGACGAGCAGGGACGCGTCTACTTCATGGAGATGAACACCCGCCTGCAGGTGGAGCACGGCGTGACCGAGGAAGTGACCGGCGTCGATCTCGTCAAGCTCCAGATCCTGCTCGCCATGGACGAGCCTCTGCCGATGAAGCAGAGCGAGATCCGCCTGCGGGGGCACGCGATCGAGTGCCGCATCAACGCCGAGGACCCGGCCGCGAATTTCCGCGGCCGTCCCGGCACCGTGAGCGAGTTCTATCCTCCCGGCGGTCCGGGCGTGCGCATGGACACGCACCTCTACGCCGGCTACATCATTCCGCCGCACTACGACTCGCTGATCGGAAAGATCGTCGCGCGCGCGGGCACCCGCGCAGAGGCGATCGAGCGCATGAAGCGCGCGTTGAGCGAGCTCGTGATCGAAGGCGTGACGACCACCGCGCCGTTCCACGCGGGCGTGATGGAGGATGCCTCCTTCCGCGCGGGCGACTGCGACACGAGCTTCGTCGAATCCTATCTCGCGCGCGCGCAAGCCGCGCCTGCCCAGGAGACGGTCACGCCGCCGGTGCGTGGAGAGCCGGCGATCGCGCCAGAGCCGGCGATCGCGCCAGAGGCTGTGATCACGCCTGCGTCGGGGAGTGCGAACGAAGGGCCATCCAGCGCGCCGCCATCTTGAGATCCTGCCGGGCCTGAAGCGAATGGAAGCGCGAGAGGCAGGGCCCCGGCCTCCCGCGCCTTCGCCGCCGGCGGAGCGCGTCAGCGGTTGCTGCGCCAGAAGAGAATCGCCCCGAGAATTCCGAAGACGATATTCCCCAGCCAGGCCGCGGCCATCGGATGCAGATGCTCGGTGTATCCGAGCGCCTGGCCCACGCGCAGGAAGCCGTAGTACGCGAAGCCCAGCGAAATCGAGATGCCGAATCCCAAGGCCAGCGTTCCGCGAATGATCCTCAGCGAAAGACAGGTGCCGAGAAGCACCATGATGAAATTCGCGACGGGGAACGCGGCGCGCAGGTGATAGTCGACCCGGTACTTGCTCACCCGCGCCCCTCCTTCGCCGATGCGCGCGATGTAGTCGTTCAATTGCCCCCGGGTCATGCGGAACGGGTCGTTCTCGATGCGCCGGAATTCGTCCGGCTGCTCCACGAAGCGGCTGTCCCCGTAGCGCGCGAAGGACGCCATCGTCTCGCGTCCGTCCTGGAAGAGGCGGACGCTGCCGTGCTCGAGCTCGAGAAATCCTTCTTCGTTCCACAGCGCCTGCGCCGCGTCCGCGCGTTTCCACAGCGTGGGCCCCGCCTGCAACTGCTGCACCGAGACGCCGGTCAGCTGCGGGCGCCGGGGGTCGAATTGCTCGGCGACATAGACGCGCCCGCCGCGCCCGATGTAGTAGACGTCGCTGCGTCCGATGGAATCGGCCGGGCGCTTCTTCTTGATCGTGACCTCGAGCGTTTCCTCCTTCTGACGATAGGCGCCGGGGACGAAGAATTCCCCGATCAGGTAGCTGCCTCCGCTCACCAGCAGGCCGAGGGCGAGCACCGGCGCGGTGATCCGCACGGGAGAGAGCCCGCAGCTTTGCATGGCGGTGATTTCGTTGAATCTCCGCATCTGTCCGAAGGCGAGCACCGCGGCGAGGAGCATTCCGATCGGAAGCACCTGCACGAAGATGACGGGCAGGCTGTTCAGGTAGTAGGTGAGGATCGCGCCCGTCGAAGCGTGATAGTCGACGAAGGTGTCGATCTTCTCGAAGAGATCGACGATGAGATAGATGCCGATGAAGACGCTCAGCCCGAGCAGGAGATGCAGGGCGAATTCGCGCAAGACATGCCGGTCGAGGATGCGCAGCATCACTCGCCCTCCGTTCGCCCGGCGCACGCGGCGGGCGCGTTCGACGCGGGCCCGGCCGCTGCGCGCCCGCGCGCCCCTTCACTTCCCGCCGGCCACAGATGCACGCCGCACATCCGCAGCGAGAGCAACACTCCCAGGAATCCCAGGACCACATTGGGCAGCCACATCGCCACGGTGGGGCCGAGCAGGCCCCGGTCGGCGAGCTGCTCGCCGCCGACCAGACAGAGGTAGTAGAAGATGAAGAACCCGGCGCTCAGGAATCCCGCGGCCAACCCTCCGCGTCTCGCCCGCACGCCCAGCGGAGCGCCGACGAGCACGAAGACCACGCACGCGACCGGGATGGAGATCTTCTTCTGAATCTCCACGCGAAACTGGTCCATGCGCTTCAGGATGGCGCGCGCTTGCAGGCCGGCGACGCGCGCTTCGTCGGCCGCCCGCCGGTTCTGCGGCGTCCAGACGCTGTCGGGCAGGGGAGGCAGTTTCTCGGACGGTCGAGCGCCGCCGGCAAGGAAGCCGTACCACGGCCGTCCCGGCTGCTCGCCGGGAAGCTGGGCGAGAGACTGCGCCCCGATTTTCTCGAGCAGCTTCCGCGCGGTCTCCTCGTGGGTGCGGCGTTCCGCGTCGAGCTCGGCGATATAGGCCTTCATGTCCCGGATGGACATCTCCCGCTGGCCGCGCGCGCGCCCTTCCGCGGGAGCGAGCGCCTCCCGGGACCCCTGGATGTTCAGCGTCTGGCTCTCGAATTCCATCTTGCGGTACACGGGCTTGCCTTCCAATTGCTCGGCCTCGTGGATTTCTCCGGACGAGAGCTTGAGGCGCAGCATTCCCGAATCCGCGTCGTACTCGAGCGTGCCGTTCTTCGCCAGGATCGTCCGCGGCGGCTGGTCCTTGCGGCTGAAGTCGTGGATCTGGATGTCGCTCATCTTGCCGGTGCGATCTTCCAACTGTCCGATGAACATCTTGTAGCCGCTGAAGGCGTCGATCCAGACGCCTTCCTGGATCTCCGCGGTCGGACGCTTGCGATTCACCGCGAGCATCAGGTTCGCCCAGGCGTGGTTCATGTCGGGCAGCACGCGGTCGTTGAAGACCGCCAGCCCCGCCGCGAGCAGCGCGCTGGCGACGAGGGTGGGGGCGACGATGCGCATCGGGTGGATCCCGCTCGATCGCGCCGCCGAGATCTCGTTGTCCTGCGCCATGCGCCCGTAGGTCATGAGCACACCCACCAGCACTCCGCACGGCACCGAGAGGGCCAGCATCCAGCCGAGCCCGAGAAAGAAGAGTTTGAGAACGATCCCGAGGCCGATGCCTTTACCCAGGAAGAGGTCGAGGTAATCGAAAAGAAAATCCATCGTCAGAAGAAATGTGACCACGAACGCTCCGAGCAGGAAGGGGCGCACGAGCTGTCGCAGCACATAGCGTTCGAGGAGTCGGCTCATAAATACCTAAGTCTGTTGACCGCAAGAAATTGTCTTGCTAGCTTGGCCCGGTTCCAGCGCTTGGTGGTTTTCAAACAGAAAAGGACCCCCAGGCCTCCGGATCCGCCTGTTCCGGAGAACCGATGGGAGAAGCGGGAGTATAAACAGGCACATCGGTGGGGTCGACTCACATGTCCCCTTGCTCCAGCGACCACCCAGGGACGTTGCGCGGATGAGGGTCCGGGAAGCGGCAGGGATAGTCCTTTTGGCGGTGCTGGCCTGTGTGATGGGCCACCCGTTCTGGGGAGGTCGCAATGCGCGGCCGCCCGTATTGGCTGCACCCCTTCCCAACGCGACCGCCCATGCGTCGGATCTCATCGCCCTTCCCGATTCCGGTTCCCTGCGACCCGTTCTCGATTCCTTGAGCGCCTTCCTGCCCGCGCTTTCGGACACTCCGGTTTCCGCCGATTCCCTGATCTCGTCCGGCTCCGCCGCATCCGCCGGCTCGGACACGACCATCGTTTCCGCATCCTTCGCCCGCGGCGACTCGCTCGCGGCGGACACGACCAGCGCCTCCGCATCCTTCGCCCGCGGCGACTCGCTCGCGGCGGACACGACCATCGTTTCCGCATCCTTCGCCCGCGGCGACTCGCTCGCCGCGGACTCGACCAGCGCCATGCCCAGTACCACTCTACCCGCCACCCCGGGTTCCGCAACCACGCCCATCGACGGGTTGTCCGGCGGCCACCGGCCGTTCGAGTCCGATCCCTTCCGGATTCTCGCCTCCTGGAATGCGGGCCCTGGCGATACGGCGAGCGTGCGCCCCTTGCTCTGGTCGGCGAGCGCGGACCCGATGCAGGACGCGCTTCTCTACCGCTTGTACCGGCGCTTGTCCAGCCGCCGTTTGGTGCGCGACGAGCTTCAGCTTCGTCCGGAGGACTTCGCCCGCGCCGACTCGGTCGCCCTCGCCATCGATGCGCGCCAGGACTCGCTCGTCGCCGCAGGCGCGGCCGCCGGGGCCTACTACTGGTCGGGCCGCTCGGGCGGGCTGCGCATTCTGCCTCCGCCGGTGCGCAGCCTCGCGGGCGGGCCGCTCGTCACCTGGCAGCACACCGTCGATCTCGACGAGGCCCGCATCCACCGCAGCCGGCTTCGCCAGGGGCTGGAGATCGACGCGCTGCCGCCCTCGTCGTACGGGGACCATCTCGCGCGCATCAGCCGTCTGCACGCCCGCTCGGTGTGGAAGGAGCAGCTCAAGGAATCGATGAAGCGCGCCACCGTGAAGGGCGGACGCGCGGGTCTCGTCAGAATCTCGCTCCCCTTCGAATTGCCCAAGATGGTCCGCTCGGTTTTCGGGGAAGGCAAGCCCAACCTCTCGGTGAACGGCAGCGAGCGGATTACCTTCGGCGGACGCAGCCAGTGGTTTCCTCACCGGCCGACCTACGAATTCCAGCGCAAGCCTTCGAAGTTCCCGCAGCTCGAGATGAAGCAGGACCTGACCATCCGGTTGAAGGGCAGCATCGGTGACAAGCTCGACGTGGATGTCGATCAGGCGAGCGAGGCGCAGACCTCGCTCGCGAACCGCATCGGGATCCACTACCACGGGTACGAGGATGAGATCATCCAGAAGGTCGATCTCGGCAACACCAGCCTGCGCCTTCCCGGAACCGAGTACGTGAGCTACGGTGGCTCTCACACCGGCCTCTTCGGCATCAATGCGGAAGCGAAGGTCGGCGATCTGGTCTTCACCACGATCATCAGCAAGGAAGAAGGCGAGACGGCGGAGAAGTCGACCAGCGTGCGCAGCCAGGAACAGACCAAGACGATCAACGACTACGAGTATGTGAAAGACCGCTTCTTCTTCCTGAACGATCCGGGGGGCGACGCATATCCGGGAACGGGAGGCCCCTACGACATCGTGCGCATCCGGCAAGGGACGGTGATCCTGTACCTGGACGACGGCGATGGAGACACGCAGGAGACCTTCGCGACCTCTCCCGGACGCGCCGTGCTGAATCTCGACGGTCCCGTTCCGGCGCTGGGCGACACGACCGCCGGTCCGTACTACTTCCAGCAGCTGGACGAAGGGGTGGACTACGAAGTGCTCATCGACGAGCGCAACCAGACCCACCCGATCGTGATCCTGAACCGCTACCTGGAGCAGAACTCGACCCTGGGCGTCATCTACTACGACGAGGGCCGGCAGAGAAATGTCGGCGGAGTGGCGAACGATTCGCTCTTCGTGAAGATGATCCGCCCGCGCTATGACCTCGTGCAATCCGACATGAACGGCGGTTCGTGGGGCCCGACCAACCGGCTGATGCTCAAGAATGTCTATCCGCTGCAGCAGTCGCTCGAGAACTGGACCGGCGCGGGCCTGCCCGACAACACGATCCTGCAGGATGGGTTCGAGCTGCGCATTCACTACAAGGGCACGATCGCGGGCGTCGAGGACCCCGACGAAATCGCGGGCACGCGCCTGATCCGCCACCTCGGGCTCGACTACTATCAGAAGAGCGACGCGGGGCTGGTCCTCGGCCAGGACAGCCGCGTCGACGATGTCTGGATCGACTTCACCAACGGCTACCTCTTCTTTCCCGATCTGCGGCCCTTCGCGCCCACCGACGGCAAGGGGGGCGTCGACCTGCGCGGCCGTCCTGGACCGCCTTCCTCGTGGGATGTGCTGCCGCGCGAGAACTGGAACGGCAACATCTACGACCGCCGCTCGTGCGCGCGCGACCGGGACCTGCCCGGTTCGGACACCACCTGGACGTCGCGGTATTACATCGAGGTGAAGTACCGCACGCCCGTTTCCGAGCTGCGCATCGACGCCTGGGACATCATCGAAGGCTCCGAGGTGGTCACGGTCGGCAGCCGCAGGCTGGCGCGCGACACCGACTACCGCATCGACTATCAGACGGGCGTCATCCGTCTCTACGATCAGGCGGGAATCCGCGAGGACGACGAAATCCGCGTCACCTGCAAGCACGCCGGCGGTCTCGGCACGGTGAGCAAGACCCTGCTCGGCGCGGCGATGATCTACCAGCCCGAAGACTCCGATTTCTCGATGTCGACTTCGTGGCTGTACGAGCGGCGCGGCAGTCCCGACCGGCGGCCCCGTCTGGGATCCGAGCCCACGCGCATCGCGGTGGGCGAAGTCGCCGCCCGCTACGCGCGCGAGTCGGGCGGCCTCACCTGGCTGGTCGATCAGCTTCCCTTCCTGAACGCGCGCAAGACTTCGCAGATCTCGCTCGAAGGCGGCATGGGGCTTTCCTTCCCCAATCCGAATACGAGGAACGATCTCTACATCGACGATTTCGAAGGCGTGGCCGACGACATCTATGTCCGCTTGAACCGCCTGGCATGGCAGCCGGCGGGACTTCCGCAAGTCGGCGTCCCCGGCCTCGACGAACGCGAGCAGACGGCCCGGCGGGGCGAGATCTGGTGGTACACGCCCTACCGGACCGTGCAGGAAGGCGACCTGAATCCCACTCTCGAGTACCAGGAAGCGAACGACTACCGCTCGGTGCTCGAACTGCAGATCTGGCCGTACGAAGGCGCGCTCGAGGAGGGCGGAGCGGGAGGCGTGTGCCTGCCCGAGGAATCGTGGTCCGGCATCGTGCAGGGGCTCTCGACCACGAACCAGGATCTCACCCGCGCGCGATTCCTCGACATCTGGGTGAACGACTTCGTTCCCTGGGAGCACTTCAAGGAGGACACGACCCTGCGCTCGGGCATCCTGCACGTGGACATCGGGCAGGTGAACGAGGATGTGCCCTGGATGAAGCGGCGCGTCGACTGCGCCACGAGGCAAGTGCTCGGCGGCCCGGTGCCTCCCGTCAACCGCAGCCTGGACAGCGAAGACCTGAACCGCGACGGGCAGCTCGACCTGAGCGAGCTGGCCGACGAAGACTCGGGCCTCGACGGCGTCGTCGACGAGGCGGGCAACAGCGCCTTCGACGACTACGAATGGACCGCCGACCCGGAGGGCGAGTACGAGACCTTCGAGGATCTGTGTGAAGTCTATCGGGCCGTCAATGGAACCGAGAAGAACGGACGGCTCGATACCGAAGACCTCGACGGCGACAAGAGCCTCGACCAGATGGACTCGTACTTCGAGTTCACGGTGAACCTCGCCGACACGAGCTTTCTCGAGACCGATGTGCGGCGCGATTACGCGGGCCGGGAGACGAACTGGACGCTGCAATCGAACAACGGCTGGCGCCGCATCCGCATTCCGCTCAGCGAAGCCTACATCAGCGAGCGGGTGGGAATGCCTTCCTGGGATGAAGTCAAGCACCTGCGGATCTGGTTCTCCGGAGTGCCCGAATGGAAACGCATCCAGATCGGCGCGGTCGAGATCCGCTCCAATCGCTGGATCACCGAGCCGGTCCGCGATCTGGCGGGCAACCAGATTCCTCCCTCCGAGCTCGCCGCCAACGAGGAGGACTTCTTCCCCGGGGTCTACAACAACAAGGAGAACTCGGATGTCTACTATCCGCCGTTCGAGCCGCATCGCGACGAGCAGCGCGAATCAGGGGATGTGAAAGAACGCGAGCAGTCGCTGACGATGGAGATGCGCAACTTCCAGCCGGGCCATGTGGGCCGCGTCAACCAGCCCTTCTTGCGCGATCAGGACTACACCGGCTACGAGTCGCTCGAGCTCTGGCTGAACAGCACCCTTCCGCCCGGCGCCGAGGCGGAGTTCTTCCTGCGCTTGTGCAAGGACGCGAACGCCGACACGACCGACTTCTACGAATACCGCGTGAAGGTGCCGGTCGCCAGCGGCTCGCGCCCGAGCGGCCATTGGCAAGAGGTGTGCATTTGGCTCACCGACTTGAGCGACCTGAAGGATCTCGCCGAAGACGCGGACGCCGACATCTCGCGGCAACTGGAGGACGGGGGCACGGTCCGCATGAAGGGCCATCCCTATTTGACGCGCATCCGGCGGATCACGATGGGGGTCGCCTACCTCGGGCCCGACCCGCTGTCGCAAGGCAATGTGTGGATCGACGAGCTGCGCCTGGCGAATGTGCACAAGGATGTCGACTACGCCATGCGCATGCAGGTGCGCACCGAGCTCTCGGACTTCGCCCGGCTCGATTTCAGCTTCCGCCAGACGGGCGCCGATTTCGTGAGCATCAGCGGGGGCGGCTTCAACAAGCGCAAGGAGCGCGAGACGAGCTACGGGCTCTCGACCGGCACGGTCCCGCTCGAGCGCCTCATGCCCTCCTGGCTCGATCTCTCGCTGCCCTTCAGCTTCCAGCAGGATTGGAGCCGGCGGGTGCCGAAGTACCGCACCAACGACGACCTGCTGGTCGAAGACGATCCGAGCGACCGCGACCTGACCGAGCAAATGAATCGCAATTACAGCCTGAGCATCGGCCGTCGCGCTTCGGCGGCGGGAGGGTTCGCGCGCTACACGATCGACGCGCTGCGCTTCAGCGGGTCGCTGCGCCAGGCGTTCAACGCCAATCCGCAATCGCGCGACTCCACGACCACGCGAACCTTGACGGCCAACTACTCTGTGCCCTTCGGCCCCTGGGGCGACATCGGTCTGTACAAGACCTGGAAGGTGCGGCTGCTGCCCACCAGTCTGGCGCTGGCGTTGACCAAGAGCGAGCGCGACGAGGCGCGCTATCGCCGGGAGAACGGCGATCTGGCGAAGCCCTTCCTCGTCGACGACCGCCGGACCGTGCGTTCGGGAGGGCTGAGCCTATCGACCTCTTTCAAGCCGATCACCGCGGTGACCTACGATTTCAAGCAGAGCCGCGATCTCATGCTGCGCCAGGAAGCGTCCTGGCTCGGCGGGCTGAACGTCGGCCGCGAAACTTCCCGCCAGGAGAACCTCTCGGCGAACTATCAATTGCGAATGGTCAAGGGCTGGATCGAGCCGCGCTTCATTTGGGGCTCCGATTTCCGGGGGAGTTTCAATCGCCAGGGAGGCGCGGGCGGCGGAGGGCTCGAACGCTACAACGAGCTCACGAACAGCCGCACCCGCTCCGCCAACTGGGACCTGCCCGTGCAACGGCTGCTCCAACTGCTCGAATCCTCCGGCGCTTCCCAGGAGGTGACGCCGCACCACGCTGAGCTATTCGCTCGCCGATCGGAGCACCTTCAACCGGGTGAGCGGCGAGCCGGATGTCGCCTACCAGCTCGGTTTCACGATGGATCCGAAGGTCGAGCGGCTGGAGAACTACCGCGAGGCGCTGGTGCAGGGCACCCAGCTCAAGCTCGACGCGGAGATCCAGGTCGCGGGCACGATCGGAGTGACCGCGCGCTACAGCGATGACGATTCCGAGACGCGATCGGCGGGCGTGCTCACCGGGATCCGGGACCGGATTCTCCCGGAAGTGAACATCCGTTGGGGAGAGATTCCCCAGAAGCTGGGCATGCGCGCCTACTTCCGCAGCTTCAAGGCGAACACGCGCTTCTTGAGAAAAGACAAGCGCACCACCCGCGAGGGAGAGCTGAATCGCCTCGAGCAGGAATCGCAATGGGCGCCGTTCCTGGATCTCGAGCTGGGCTTCAAGTCCGGCGTGACCGCCACCATGCGCCTCGACCGCTCGACGCGTCACACCGAGGACTTGACCGCGCTCAAACGGATTTCGGACCGCACCGACTCGAAGATCATGCTCTCCGCGAAAAAGAGCATGACGATCACGCGCGAAGTGACCGTGCCGCTCAAGAAGACGAAGGAGCGGATCACGACGAAGCTGGACTTGACCTTAAGCTTCAATTACAGCGCCTACCAGGATGTGACCCGGCAGATGGGGTACAATCCGCAGGTGACCGCGGACGTCAAGCAGTACGAAGCGGGATTGGGCGGCAGCTATCAGTTCACGAGAAGCGTCACCGGCAACATGATCCTGAATTACGGTGAGAACGCGGACAACAAGAACCGCACGCGCACGACGCGCTACGCGACGGTGAGCCTCTCCGCCTCGTTCTCGTTCTAGGCGGGATGCTGAGACCGCGCGGCCGCGCCGGTCTTTCAGCGCCCTTTGCGTCGGGAGTTCCATGGAGCGTGGGCTGCGACAGGGGCGGGCTCGCCAGCTCGACCGTTCGCTTCGAACAGTCGCGATCTCGCTTTTGCTCGCCGCCTGCCTGTTCGCTTGCCCGGCGGCCGCCCGTCCGTCCGGCGACTCCGATTCGCTCTTCACGGCGGCTGAAGCGCTCGGCTCCCGGGCCTTCGCCCACCTTCAGGCGCAATGCGCCTTCGGGCCGCGGAATCCCGGGTCGAGCGGCCACGCGAAATGCCTGGAGTACATTCAGACGACCCTCGCCCGCGCGGGCGGGCGGATCACGACCCAGGCCTTCTCGCACCAGGCGCCGGGCCTGTCCGCCCCCGTCGCCCTGACGAATGTGGTCGCCCGCTTCGGTCCCGAGCGGTCCGGCGGAATCCTGCTCTGCGCTCACTGGGACACCCGGCCTTGGGCGGATCGCGACCCGGACCCTGCCCGGCGGGGCGACCCGATCCTGGGCGCGAACGACGGCGGATCGGGCACGGGGTTGCTGCTCGCCCTGGCCGAACGCCTGGCCGAGGAACCGCCCGATTTTCCGGTGACCCTGGTCTTCTTCGACGGGGAAGACCTCGGACGGGAAGGGCATGGCGAGGAGTATCTCGCGGGGTCGGTCCACTTCGCCGAGCGTCTTCCGGAACTCCTTCCGCACCTTTGTCTTCTGCTCGACATGGTGGCCAGCGAGACGATGGTGCTGACCCTCGAAGCCACCTCCCGGTCGCTGCAGCCCGATTGGGCGGGAGTCATCGACGGCATCGCGGAGCGATGGGCCATCTCCACCTACGATCCCATCTGGGCGCCCCCCGTCATCGACGACCACATCCCGCTGCTCCAAGCCGGTTTGCCGGCCCTCTGCCTGATCGACTTCCGGGACCCCCACTGGCACACCCACGCCGATTCGCCGGCGCACTGCTCGGCCGCGTCCCTGAGAGACACGGCGCTCGTCGTCCTCGGCCTTCTCGAGGGGCCCCACCTGCGTTAGCAGAATCCTGAAAACCGGCAACATGGCCGGCTGGCGCTCGGAACGCGGCGCCGTCGGCTTTTCAGGACCCTGCAAGGGGCGGGAAATTCGTTCCCGAAGCGGATGGAATCCATCCGATCGCCTCTGTATACCCTTGGATTACGCTTGCTCAGGTGTTCCGATCCGGGTACTCTGGAAGCGTTCGGGCGGGCGGTTTCGTCCGCTCGGTTTTGTGTTTGAAGCGAGGCCTGCTTTCCCGGCCTTGAGGCTGGGAAGGTGTGCCCCTTTTGGGCGTTCCGGGCCGGCAGGCCCCGAGATCGGCATGATCAGCAGGGACGAAGTCGCATCCATCATCGCTCCGATCCTGGAGGAAGCGGGGGCGGAGCTGGTGGAGGTTCAGGTGGTTCCCGGCGGGAGACGGGCGCGCTTGCGCATTTTCGTCGATCGCGAAGGCGGAATCACCGTCGGCGAATGCGGGCAGTTGAGCCGGCGCATCGGGCGGGATCTCGATGCCGTCCCGGCGCTCGCCTCCGGCTACTGGCTGGAGGTTTCGTCGCCCGGCATGCGCCGTCCGATCTGGAAGCTGGAGCATTTTCGACGCTTCGTCGGCGAACGGCTGGTCTTCGAACTGGCCGAACCGCGCGAGGGGCGGACGCGCTTCGACGGAACGATCGAGGCGGTCGAGAACGAGCGCATCCGCTTGCGCACCGGCGAGGGTGCGTTGATCGAGACGGATGTCGCGGGAATCGCGAACGCCCATCTCGACCTCGATCCGTGGAAGCGGCGCGAATAGGAGTCGCGCGGGGCATCGATCGCCGCCTGCGGGCGGACAAGGATGGCGCGGGGCATCGATTGCCGCCCTCGCGCGAGCAAGGAAAGCGGGGGGCGGAAAGCGCTCCGCGCGGGCAAAGCGGGGAAGCCAATGACTTCAGAGATCTTGGATGCCTTGACGGTCATCGCCAAGGAAAAGGGAGTCGAGCCGGAGTACCTGCTCGAGACTCTGGAGAGCAGCCTGCTGGCCGCCGCACAGAAGAAGTATCGCCGGGCCGCGCACGTCGAGGTCAAGGTGGACCAGGGCAGCGGAGAAATCGAGATCATCGTGCACATGCGCGTCTCGAAGCTCGCCTGGGACCCGACCAGCGAAATCGACATCCACGAAGCGCGCCGCATCGATCCGGATGTGCGCGAGGGCGATGTGGTTCCCGTTTCGGTGCCGGTGGCGGAGTTCGGGCGCAACGCGATTTCCGCGGTCAAGCAGTCGCTCGTGCAGCATGTGCGCGAGGCCGAGCGCAAGAATGTCTACGAGGAGTATGTGCGTCGCGTGGGCCAGGTGATGACCGCCACCGTTCAGCAGGTGGACTTCGGCAGCATCATCCTGCGCCTGGGCGGTGCGGAAGGGGTCATCCCTCCCGAAGAGAACATTCGTCGCGACCGGCCGAAGATCGGCGATCACATCCGCGCCCTGCTCATCAATGTCGATCCCAGCGCGCGCGGGCCGCAGGTGATCTTCTCGCGCACGCGTCCGGAATTCGTACTGAAGCTCTTCGAGCAGGAAGTGCCCGAGGTCTACGAAGGCCTGGTGGAGATCAAGGGCATCGCCCGCGAGGCGGGGGCGCGCACGAAGATCGCGGTCATTTCCCACGACGAGCGCGTGGACCCCGTCGGCGCGTGCGTGGGCGTCAAGGGCTCGCGCGTGCAGAACATCGTCAAGGCGCTCGGCGGCGAGCGGATCGACATCATCGCGATGAGCTCCGACCCGCTGATCTTCGTCAGCCGGGCCCTGAATCCCGCGCGGGTGCTGAGCGTGAGCTTCATGGGGGATCCCAAGACCGTGCGCGCGGTCGTGCCCGACGATCAGCTTTCGCTCGCCATCGGAAAGAACGCCCAGAATGTCCGCCTGGCGAGCCAGTTGACCGGGCTGGAGATCCAGCTCGTCAGCCAGTCGCAGCACGCCTCGCTGGAAGGGCGGCGGGAAGGGGAAGTGGTCGAGCTCGAGTCGCTCACGAAGGAGCTCGGGCCGCGCCTGGTCGAACGCTTGATGAAGGAAGGCAAGGAAACGCTTCAGGATGTCCTCGACACGCCGGTGGAAGAGTTGATGAAGATCCAGGGCATCGGGGAGAAGACGGCGAGCAAGCTCGTCACGGTGGGCGCCGCCATCCTCGAGCGCTGGTCGGCGGAACGCGAGCGCCAGCGGGCCGCGAAGGCGGCGGCAAGCGCGGAGTCCACGGAAGAGACGCAAGCCGCGGGGACCACGGAAGAGACGCAAGGCGCGGAGGGCGCGGAAGGGGCGCAAGCCGCGGAGTCCACGGAAGAGGCGACTGACGAAGAGAGCGCCGAAGCGGCGGCGGGCCAGACCATCAGCGAGGAAGGCGGAGCCTCCGAGGCGAAGGAACAGCCGGGTTCTGCCGAACGGTAACCGGGGCCGATGATCGGCCGGAAACGAGGCCCGCGGATTTCGGAAAGGGACGGCATTGAGAAAGGTTCGCGTCTATCAGCTCGCTCGGGAGCTACGCCTCACGAACGAGGCGCTGCTCGACATCCTGCGCGAGATCGATTCCTCGATCACCACGCACACGGCTTCCGTGAGCGGCGAGGTAGCCGAGGAAATCCGCCAGCGTCTGAGCGGCAATGCGCCTCGGAGTGCGGCTGCGCCCGCCGGTGACCCGGTCGCGCAAGCGACCGTGACCGCCGAGGAAGGAACGGCCCAAGCCGCTCCCGCGAGAGCGGTGCGCCGTCCCGCAGCGCGCGTGACCCCCGTGCAGCCCACCGTGCCGGTATGGAAGCTTCCCCGCCTGCCGCAGGCTCCCGATCTCAGCGAGACGCTCATCAAGGCGAAGGCGGGCCCGGCGACCACGCCGCCTCCCGCTCGCCGCGTCGGACCGGTCCTGCCCAGGAGCGGCCGCCCTGGAGCGCTTCCGGCGGAGATGCCGCAGCCCGAGGCGGCGGCTCCCGGCCGGACCTACTATCCGTCCCAAACCTCGCGGCCGGGTGGACGCGGGCGAGGCATGACGATCGAACGCGGGCTGGGCGAGCGCGACCGTGCGGGCCTCGACCGTGGGCGAGGCGCCGTCGCGCCGGGAGGAGGCGCCACCGACACTCGTCCGGGGCGCAAGGTTCGCAAGAAGAAGCGCACCCGCCGGGAAGTGGACGAACGGGAAGTGCTCGACAGCGTGCGGCGGACGATGGCGACCATCGACGGCACGCCGCGCAGGCGCCGCCGCCGCCGCCACGAAGAGGGCGAAGAGGTCCTCGGCGAGGATACCCGCACGATCAAGGCGAGCGAGTTTCTCACCGTCGCGGAATTTGCCGCGTTGCTCGGCGTGCGGCCGGCCGAAGTGATCGCCGCCTGCCTGCGGCTCGGGATCGTCGCCAATGTGAACCGGCGGCTCGACAAGGATGCGATCGAAGCGGTCGCGGACGAATTCGATTACCGGGTCGAGTTCGTCAAGGAATTCGGCGAGGAAATTCTCGAGGAGCAGGAAGAGGAGACCGAAGCGGGGGACGAAGCGCCGCGCCCCGTCGTGGTCACGGTCATGGGACATGTGGACCACGGAAAGACGAAGCTTCTCGATTACATTCGCAAGACCGATGTGATCTCGCGCGAGTCGGGCGGAATCACCCAGCACATCGGCGCCTATCAGGTGCATCTGCCCAGCGGCGGCGTGGTCACCTTCCTCGACACGCCGGGCCACGAGGCCTTCACCGCCATGCGCGCGCGCGGAGCGGATGTCACCGACCTCGTGATCCTGGTCGTGGCGGCCGACGACGGCGTGAACAAGCAGACGGTCGAGGCGATCAACCATGCCCGCGCCGCGCGCAAGCCGATCGTGGTCGCGATCAACAAGTGCGACCTTCCCAACGCCAACCCCGAGCGAATCAAGAAGGAGCTTTCCGAGCACGGCTTGCTGGTGGAGGAATGGGGGGGCGAAACGGTCGCCGTCGAAATCTCCGCCAAGCAAGGCACGAATGTCGAGCGCCTGCTGGAAATGCTGATGCTCGTCGCCGAGATGCGCGAGCTGCGCGCCCAGCCCGGCCGGCCCGCCAAGGGCACGGTGATCGAGGTGCGCAAGGACCCCGGGCGGGGCATCGTCGGCACGGTGCTCGTTCAGAACGGCACCTTGCGCATCGGCGACTCGTTCGTTTGCGGCATCCGTCACGGCAAGGTGCGGGCGATGACCGACGACCTGGGAGAACGCGTCGAAGCCGCCGGGCCCTCGACGCCGGTCGAATTGCTCGGCTGGTCGGACGTCCCTCAGGTGGGCGACACCATCGCGGTCGTGAAGTCGGAGTCGCTGGCGCGCGTGATCGCAGGCGAACGCTCGCAGATCGCCCGCGAGCATCGCATGAAGCTGGCCTCCGACCGCTTCCGTCTCGACGACCTGCATGTCCGCATCAAGGAAGGCCAGAAGGCCGACTTGCGCCTGATCATCAAGGCCGATGTGCAGGGTTCGGCCGAAGTGCTGCGCGACTCGCTGGAGAAATTGACGAGCGATCAAGTGAGCGTGGTCGTCGTCCACGCCGGGGTCGGCAAGATCAACGAGTCGGATGTGCTGCTGGCGACCGCTTCGAACGCGATCATCATCGGCTTCCAAGTGCGCCCCGACCCGCGCGCCACGCTGCTGGCGCAGAGCGAGGGCGTGGAGATCCGTCTCTACAAGGTGATCTACGAGGCGATCGATCAGGTCAAGGACGCCATGGCCGGACTGCTCGCCCCCGAGATGAAGGAGCGGGTGCTGGGATCGGCCGAGGTGCGCGAGATCTTCCGCGTCAGCAAGGTGGGAACGGTGGCGGGTTGTCATGTGATCACCGGAATGATTTCCCGCCAGGCGCTCGCGCGGGTGATTCGCGGCGAAGATGTCGTCTGGTCGGGAAAGATCTCGACCCTCAAGCGTTTCAAGGACGACGCCCGCGAAGTCCAGGCGGGCTTCGATTGCGGCATTTCGCTCGAGGAGAACGACGACATCCAGGTGGGCGATCTCATCGAGGCGTACGTGGTCGAGGAAGTGGCCCGCAGTGCGGCGGCCGAGACCCGCTAGGCCGGATCATTCATCAACCCTCACATAGGGCATCCGCCCGGGCAGTCTGCTCATGTTCGTCGCCGTCTCGCGGTTCGAGATCCACATTCCCGGCGAGCGCTCGCTGAAGGGCAAGCGCTCGGTCGTGACGGGAATGAAGGAACGCCTGCGCGCGCGCTTCCGCGCGGCGGTGTCCGAAGTGGGCAATCAGGAGTTGTGGCAGCGGGCGGTTCTCGGGGCGGCCCTGGTGGGAACGAGTCCTGAAGCGCTGCACGCTGGACTGGCCGCGATGCGGCGCATGATCGAGGAGAATCCGCGCTGCCAGCTTCTCTCCTGGGAGGGACGGGTGAGCGCCTTCGAGGACGGCCACCTGTCGGCGCGAAGGAACTCCGCCCACCCGGGCGAGAATCGCATCGGGGCGGATGACGCGGGACGGGCGTTGCCGACGCCGGCCGGGGAGCATGCGCCGGCCGAGCCCGAGTGGTACGAGACCGAGCCGGACGACGAAACCTTCGGAGGCGATTGGAACCGGTTTCGCGAGCAGGCGAAGACGGATTCCGAGGACGATGGGGACGCGCGTGCGGAGGATGAGGATCCGAGTCCGAAGAGTTGACGGATCCGAATCCCGGCAACCGGCGAGAAGCGCTGGGAGCACCCGCATCCGGCGCGCCGGTCGTCCGGGCATGAGATCGTGCGATCGCATCGTGGCAGCCTTCAGTTCCTGTGAGGAGGAAGAGTGGCGGCGCCTTTGCGCAGAGAGCGGGTCGCTTCGCAGATCCGCGACGAATTGAGCGACATCGTCCAGCACGAGCTTTGCGATCCGCGCGTCGGCTGGACCACGGTCACCCGGGTGGAGATGAGTCCCGATCTCTGCCACGCCAAGGTCTTCATCTCGGTGTATGGCGACGAAGAGGCGCGCAAGCAGACATTTGAAGCGCTGGCGCGCGCGGCGGGCTTCATTCGCAGGGAATTGGGACGCCGCGTGCGCATGCGCGTGACGCCGGAAATCCATTGGAAGGCCGACGAATCGTTCGAGCTCAGCCACCGAGTGGGCGAGATCCTGAAGACGATCCACATTCCTCCCGAAGAAGGCGCCGCGGGCCAGGAACCTTCGACACGCGCAAAAGAGAATGATGGCCTCGACGATCACGACGACGACGGCGATGATGACGACGACGACGACGAAGGCGAAGGAGGAAGCGGGCGGTGAGTTTCAGCGCATCGCAGGCCTCGGGCTATGTGATCGGCGTCGCCAAGCCGGCGTCGTGGACGAGCCACGACGCGGTGGTGTGCGTCCGCCGCGCGCTCGGCGAGCGGCGCGTCGGCCACACTGGAACGCTCGATCCCTTCGCGACCGGCCTGCTCCTGTGCTGCGTGGGGCGCGCGACCAAGCTGTCCGGGTACCTCATGGACCTCACCAAGGAATACGAAGGCGCGATGCTCTTCGGCGTGCGCACTTCGTCGGGCGACATCGACGGAGAAGTGTTGGAAGACCGGGAGGTCCCGCTTCCTTCCGTCGATCGATTGACCGAGACGGCCCGGAGCTTTCAGGGCGAAATCGAGCAAGTGCCGCCGATGGTCTCCGCCTTGAAACACGAAGGCCAGCGCCTCTATCAGCTCGCCCGGCGAGGCATCGTGGTGGATCGGCCCGCGCGCAAGGTCTTCGTCGAATCGTTCGACATTCTCGAAGCGGGCGGGCGATGCATCCGCTTTCGCGTGCGCTGCGCGCGCGGCACCTATGTCCGCACGCTGGTCGAGGACTTCGGCGCGCGGCTGGGCGCCACCGCCTGCGTCGAGCAGCTGTGCCGCACGCGAGTGGGCTCGTTTCGCGTGGAAGACGCGGTGGACCTCGAGCGTGAACCGGTGGCCGAGCAGTTGCGCAGCCGCGCGGTCAGCATGGCGCAAGCGCTGGACAATCTGCCTTCCTGGCGGATTCCCTCCTTCTGGGCGCGCAAGCTGCGCGAAGGACATGCGCCCCCCTGGTCGGCAATCGAAGTCGATCGCGAGCCGAGCGACGGCGAGATCGGCCGCCTGCTCGGCGCTTCCGGAGACCTGGTCGCATTGGGGAAGGCCGTCGCGACGCCCGGGGCCGAGGACCGGCCCTGGATCGACGCGCTTTCGATGGAACTGCTGCGGGTGTTCGTGTGATGGACGGGGAAGCGAACAACGCAACCCACAACGGCAACTCCTACCAGCGCGGCGCGCGGCTTCGCGCCGTCGTGACCATCGGGGTCTTCGACGGCCTCCATCGGGGCCATTGCGAGCTGCTCGCGCGGGTGCGAGAGAAAGCAGCCGAGGAAAACGCCACGCCCGCCGCGGTGACGTTCGATCCTCCTCCGCAAGCCCTGCTCGCGCCCGTCCGGCGTCCGTTCGAGATCACTCCCTGGCCGGAGAAGCGGCGCCTGCTCACGGAAGCGGGCATGGAGCGCATCCTGCTCATCCGGTTCACGCAGGCAACCGCGGCCCTCGATCCGGCGGTCTTCATCGAAGATGTGGTCATGGGAGAGTTCGATCCCGTCGGCCTGGTGGTCGGCTACGACTTTCGCTTCGGCAAGGGCGGCCGCGGCGACATCGATCTCCTCAGGCGATTGGGAGTGGAGCACGGTTTCTGGGTGGAGCGCGTGGATGCCGTTTGCCTCGAAGAGCGCGTGATTTCGAGCACCCGCGTGCGCGAGGCGATCGTCGCGGGGGACATGGTCGAGGCGGCCAAGCTTCTCGGAAGGCCGTTCTCGATCGCGGGGGAAGTGATCCGAGGAGCGGGCTTGGGACACCGGGAGCTGGTCGCGACGGCGAACGTCGCCGCCGGCGAGGAACAGCTCATGCCCCTCTCGGGTGTCTACGTCGTCACGGTTCTCGTCGATGCGCGACCGTATGCGGGGGTCGCCATGCTGGGGGGATCGCCCAGCCTGGGGACGCTCTCGGATCGCCTGATGGAGGTGCATCTTCTTGATTTCCAAGGAGATCTGGTAGGCCGCCCGCTCGAGATCCGATTCCTCGAGCGCTTGCGGGACGGCCGCCGGTACGAGCGGATCGAGGATCTGCGGGCGGCCATCGAAGGGGACATCCACCTGGCAAGGCAGAAGCTGGGGGCGGGGGCTGCGGGCCCCTGGGCAAAGGCTGCGAAATCGGCTTGTCACCCAACCAGGCGAGTGTTACCTTGGGAAGGTTCTAATCGATAGGCAGGAGAGGCGCTGGAAGGTCCAGCGCGAGGGCAGCGGAGGGACGCAATGGCCCTGTCGAAGGATCAAAAGCAGGCGGTGATTTCCAGGTACAAGCTCCATGGCATGGACTCGGGTTCTCCTGAGGTGCAGATTGCGCTCCTCACGGAGAAGATCCGTTACCTCACGGGGCACTTCAAGACGCACACCAGCGATCACCACTCCCGGCGCGGCCTGCTGCGCATGGTAGGGCGCCGGCGTCGCTTGCTGGAGTACTTGAAGAACGCCCGGGTGGAACGCTACCGCAAGATCGTCAAGGAACTGGATCTGCGCCGTTGATCGACGGCGCGCCGCGTTCCGTTGCCACGACGCCCCGGCGTTTGGGCCCTCCCTCATCGTGCTCCCCCGCCATCGCAGGTGAGTAGAAAGGGGTTTCCGTGATGCATCAAGTCGAACTGGATTTCGGCGGGCGCACGCTGCGCTTGCAGACCGGCAGGCTCGCGAAGCAGGCCAGCGCCAGTTGCCTCGTTCAGTATGCCGACACCATCGTGCACTGCGCGATCGTCTTCTCTCAGGAAACGCGCCCGATGGATTTCCTGCCATTGTATGTGGACTATCGCGAAAAGACCTACGCCGCCGGGCGTATTCCCGGCGGGTTCTTCAAGCGCGAAGGCCGTCCCAACGAGAAGGAGACGACCAGCGCCCGCCTCGTGGACCGGGCCCTGCGCCCGTTCTTCAACGAAGGCATCCGCAACGAGATCACGATCTCGAACGAAGTGCTCTCGTCGGATCAAGAGAACGATTCGGATGTGCTCGCGATGATCGCCTCCTCGGTGGCCGTGTGCCTGTCCGATGTTCCCTTCCCCGGGCCGATCGGCGCGGTGCGCGTCGGCAAGGTGAACGGCGAGCTGATTCTGAATCCCACCTTCCCGCAGCTTCAGGAGAGCACGATCGATCTGGTCTTCGCCGGCACGCGCGACTCGATCATCATGACCGAGGGCGAGGCGCGCGAGATCCATGAAGACGAGTTCCTCGAAGCGGCGCGCTTCGCGCAGCCCGAGATCGTGCGGCTGGTCGAGCTGCAGGAGCAGCTCGTCGCGCTGGCGGGCAAGCCCAAGCGCACCATTTCCACGGTCGAATTGCCCGCGGGTCTCGCCGGCGAAGTGGAGAGCCGCTTCGGCGCGCGCGTGCGCGAGGTCATGGAGATGGCCGGCAAGCAGCACCGGACGCAGACGCGGCGCGATCTGCTGGTCGAAGCCCAGCAGGCGATGGCCGAGGCCTATCCCGAGTCCGCCGCCGCGGTCGCCACGATCTTCGAGCGCATCGAGAGCGCGCACGTGCGCCATCTCGTTCTGCACGAGGGCCGCCGCACCGACGGGCGGGCCTTCGACGAAGTGCGCCCGATCGAGTGCGAGGTCGCGATGTTGCCGCGCACGCACGGCTCGGCGCTCTTCCAGCGCGGCGAGACGCAGGCGATGGTCGTGACCACGCTCGGCACATCAATGGACGAGCAGCGCATCGAGGAGCTGGAAGGGCAGAGCTGGAAGACCTTCATGCTCCACTACAATTTCCCTTCGTACAGCGTCGGCGAAGCGCGTCCCTATCGCGGGCCTTCGCGGCGCGAGATCGGCCACGGTTCGCTCGCCGAGCGGGCGCTCACCGCGGTCGTGCCCTCGAACGAGAGCTTCCCGTACACGATCCGGATCGTGTCGGACATCCTCGAATCGAACGGCTCCTCTTCGATGGCTACGGTCTGCGGCGGAAGCCTGTCGCTGATGGACGCGGGCGTGCCGATCAAGGCCCCGGTGGCGGGCGTCGCGATGGGCATGATCGGAGGCGAGGGGCGCTACGAAATCCTGACCGACATCCAGGGCGTGGAAGACCACCTGGGAGACATGGATCTCAAGGTTGCCGGGACCCGGGAGGGAATCACCGCGGTACAAATGGACCTGAAGATCCAAGGGCTCGGAATCGAGGTGCTCGCAGGAGCTTTGCAGAGGGCTCGCACCGCGCGCCTGCACATCCTGGAGAAGATGGAAGCAGTTCTGCCCGAGCCGCGGCAGGCGTTGTCGCGCTATGCGCCACGGATCACGGTGCTTCAGGTTCCGCCGGAGAAGATCCGGGAGATCATCGGCCCGGGGGGCAAGATGATCAAGAAGATCACGGACGAAACGGGCGCAGTGATCGACATCCAGGACACCGGGGAGGTGAAAATCGCTTGCGTGGATGCAGCGCAAGCCAACCGGGCGATCGAGATGATCCGGGCGATTACCGAAGATCCGGAGGTGGGAGCGATCTACAACGGCCGCGTCGTGAGGATCACGAACTTTGGGGCCTTCGTAGAGATCCTTCCCGGAAAAGACGGGCTGATCCACATCTCCGAATTGGATCACAAGCGTGTCCAGCGGGTGGAAGACGTCGTCCGGGAGGGCGAGATCGTCCGGGTGAAGGTGATCGGCGTCGACGAGGAGGGCAAGGTCCGGCTGAGTCGCAAGCAGGCGATCGAGCCGCCTCGCTGACGGGCGCGCCCCGCCGGGGGAATGCGCCGTCGGCTGGAAGGAAGCGCATGCGCACAGCGGGGTTGGCATTGGCCGGCATGTTGCTCGCCGCGGGAATCGCGGCGGCGCCTGGCTGGTCGCCGCCGGCCCCGCAAGCGGCGGCGCTGCAAGCCGAGGCGCTGCCAGGCGTGGCGTTACAGGGCTCGGCGCCGCAAGGCGCGGAGCAGCAGGGCGCGGCTTCCGAGGAGCAGGCCGGCGCGTTCTCCGACCCTGAATTCTCCACGGACGCAGCCGGTGACCGCTCCGCGCGCATCATCCTGCCCGAAGAGCGCGCCGCGCGCCTCTTTCAGCGCACCTATCCCCACGTCCAGGAGGCGTTGGAAATCGGCGAGAAGCTGGTCTTCTCCGTCCGCTACGGCGTCGTGCGGGCCGGCACGGCGACCATTGAGCTCGCTGGAGTCGAGGAAGTCGCGGGCGATTCCTGCTATCACTTCGTGACCACCGCGGAGAGCAACGACTTCTTCTCCACCTTCTTCTATGTTCGCGACCGCGTGGAATCCTTCATCGCGATGAAGGACCTCCGCCCGCGGCGCTTCGAGAAGTACCTGCTCGAAGGCAACTATCAGGCCGAACAGATCATCCAATTCGATCACGCGACGAACATGGCGACCTACCAGGACGGGCGCATCTTCGAGATGATGCCCGGCTCTCACGATGTGCTGAGCGCCTTCGTCGATGTCCGCTGCCGCGATCTGCGCGTGGGCGACGAGATCCAGCTCGAATGCCACGCGGATCGCAAGAACTACCCGTTGAAGACGACCGTGCTGCGGCGCGAGCGCATCGAAGTGCCGGCCGGGGAATTCGATTGCCTCGTCGTGGAGCCGATGCTGCGCACCCCGGGGCTTTTCAAGCACGAGGGCAGCCTCGCCATCTGGCTGACCGACGACACCTACAAGATCCCCGTGAAGATGATGAGCAGCCTCCCGATCGGATCGATCTCGGTCGTGCTGACCGAGCTCACGCGCCGCAACGGAGGAACCAGCTGATGGGCAGGCATCCTGAGGCCGACCTCCGGCGCTTGCAGAGAACGAGCATCGAGGAGCGCGCATCGCGAATCGCCGTCGAGCGCCTGGGCCGGCCGCCGCGCGATCCGGCATCGTTCGCGGAGCTTTGGGACGGTTTGCCCGACATCCTCGCCGGACGCGATCTGCGCAAGCTGGCCGCCGCGATCGTGCGCGCACGCGCCGCTCGCCGCCCGGTCGTCTGGATGTTCGGGGCCCATGCGATCAAAGTGGGCCTCGGCCCGCTCATCGTGCGCCTCGTGGAGGAAGACCTCGCCACCCTGATCGCCGTCAATGGCGCCTTCGCGATCCACGATTCGGAGCTCGCCCTGCACGGGTCGACCTCGGAAGATGTGGGCGCGGAGCTGCCGCGGGGGCGCTTCGGCATGGCGCGCGAGACGGCTGAGCTCTTTGCCCAAGCGGCCGAGGAGGCGCATGCGAAGGCCGAGGGCCTGGGCGAGGCGCTGGGACGGCTGCTTGCCCAGCGGCGCGCGCAGTGGCGCGCCGACAGCGTCCTGGGCATCTGCTATCAGCGCAATCTCCCCTTGACCGCGCACATCGCCATCGGTACGGATATCGTGCATCAGCACCCGGAATTCTCAGGAGCGAACACGGGAGAAGCGACGGCTAGGGATTTCCGGATCCTGGCGGCCCACTTGAAGGAACTCACGGGCGCGGTGGTCGTGAATGTGGGAAGCGCCGTCATTCTCCCGGAAGTGTTCCTCAAGGCGAGCTCCGTGGCCTTCAACCTCGGGGCATCGAACGAGGGGCTGGTCACGGCGAATCTGGATTTCGCCGTTCACTACCGGCCGCTCCAGAATGTGGTGCGGAGACCCCCCGGGCCAGGGGGCGCCGGGTATGTGCTGATGGGGCATCACGAGATCCTGCTCCCGCTCCTTTTCCAGGGGTTGCTCTTGGAACGGCAGCGGACGCGCTGAACGGGGCAGGGGAGCCGGCAAGCGCACGGACCTGCGGGCGATTTCGCCGGGGGAGAGGGCGCAGCCGGTAAGTGAAAGCTGCACAGGAGGAAAGAAGGCTGAGCGGGAGTTGGGAATTGGCGCCGGGAAAGCCGGGGCCTGGAGCAGGACCGGGCATGGGCCAGGGCCGGCCGGCGGGCCGAGCCGAGGCCCGCGGCATCTGGAACATCAAGAAGCGCAACCCTCCCGCCGACTTTTGCTTAGGATGCGCGATGCTCATTTCGGCCGAATCGGCCCGCATCGGATGGACGGCGATGGCGGCGGCCACTTCGGCGGTGCCCTTTTGAAGCGCTCCCGGTCTGTTCTTGGTGGAATACGGAATGAACAACACAAGGATGTGCGCGTGAAAGAGCGGCGGATGCTGCGATCGTGCGGTCACGGAGTGGCCTGCGGAGCGAGGGCGGCGGCCTTCGGGGTGTCCGTCATGCTCGGCCTGCTCTGCCTGGGATGCGGAGGCGGGGCCAGGCCCGCTCCCGCGTTGTTCCCCCCGTCGGTGCCCGAGTCCCAGGCCCTTCCGGCCCAGACCGATTACCGCGTGCATGTGGGCGACGAG
The DNA here is from genome assembly GCA_964482205.1 of uncultured bacterium. Classification (GTDB taxonomy): domain Bacteria; phylum Eisenbacteria; class RBG-16-71-46; order CAIMUX01; family WJJG01; genus JAZDGX01. The sequence goes on from CAYZWI010000009.1 coordinate 130,736, forward strand.
CTCAGGGTGCTCGTCGTCGACCAGCCCGAGTTCTCCGCCGTCGTCAAGGTGAAGCCCGACGGAAAGGTGAGCGTTCCCGGAGCGGGCGAGGTCCAGGCGGTCGGCCGCACGCTGCAGGAGATCACGGAAGATGCCCGCACCGAGCTTCTGCGCTTGATCCGCTATCCGGATGTGAGCGTGATGCTGAGCTCGTACGCGCCCGAAATCGTCTATGTGCTGGGGGAAGTGCGCGTGCCCGGCGAACATCCATTCATGCCCGACATGACCGTGCTCCACGCGGTCGGCGCGGCCTCCGGCCCTCAGCGCAGCGCCAAGCTGAAGAGCGTCCTCGTGCTGCGGCGCTCGGGCCCTTCGTCGCTCGATGTGTATCAAGTGGATCTCGAAGCTTCGGTGGATGGCAACGCGTTGGGGCGCGACCTGTATCTGCAGCCGTACGACGTCGTCTTCGTTCCGAAGACGGTGATCGCGGGCGTGAACGATTTCGTCGATCAGTTCGTGCGCCAGAACATTTCGCCCTTCACGGCCTACATCGAAGGCTGGCGCGCGCTCAATATGGGCGACATCTACTGGAGGCGCCCGAACGAATAGGTGGCGGGGCGGGAGGCGGGTTCCCGCGCGAGAGGAAAGGGCCGCAGGACCGGCCGGAGGAGCCAGGTGACGGAGCATGACAATGGTCGGGCGCAAGGGGTGACGCTGCGGGATTTCCTGAGCGTGCTCTTCCGCCGCAAGTGGATCCTGATCGCGGTCGTCGGCGCGACGCTTGCGATCGTGGTCCATTCGTTGTTGCGCGCGGCTCCCGTGTACGAGTCCTATTCGAAGCTGCTCGTCAGCCGCGGCCAGGCGACCACCGCCTTCAGCTCGAGCATCAAGCTGCTCTCGTGGGAAGAGGAACTGAGCTCCGAGATCGAGGTCATCCGCAGCGCCAAGATCTTTCAGCGCGCCCAGGAGATCCTCGACGAGGAAGGCGCGCGCGACGATCTGGGAACGCTCGTCAAGATCGACCCCACCAAGGTGACCGCGAACACCCCGGGCAAGTCGCATGTCATCCACATCGTGTACCAGTCGGGAGCGAAGGGCGCGGTGCAGCCCGCGGTGCGGGCGATGACGCAGGCCTATCAGGAATTCCGCACCGACACGCGTCTTCAGGATCCGACCGTCTTCCTCGACGACGAGATCGAGCGCTTGCGCGGAGAGATCGAGTACTGGGAAGAGCAGCGGGCCGAATATCTCACGAACGCCGGCTCGGTGGAGCTGCCCCAGGAGCGGATCAACGCGCTGAACACGAAGCGCAGCCTGGAAGTCGAGCTGGCCACCGCCCGCACGGTCGTCGCCGAGCGCCAGGCGAGGCTCGATTGGATCAACCACAACGGGGGCCTCGACGCCGAGAGCGAGATCTATTCCTTCCCCGATGACAACGGGCGCGGCGAGACGATCGTGAGCACGCTGCATCGCCGCATCCTCGATTTGAAGGCCGAGTACTTCTCGGCGCGCGCCCAGTACACGGACAACCACCCCAAGGTGCTTACCCTGCGCCAGGAGCTCGACGAGCTCGAGCAGACGATGAAGGAGGAGAGCGGCCTCTATCTCGACTACCTGACCGCGCAACTTGCGATCGCCCGCTCGCGCGTGAGTTCGTTGGAGAACAGCCTCGACTATCTCGACGGCGAGCTGCGCAGCTATCCCGACCGCGAGGCGAAGCTGGCCAGCCTCGACCGCTCCATTGAAAGCCTGCGAACCACCCACGACGCGCTCGTGCAGCGCCGGGCCGACGCGCTGACCTTGCGGCTGGGGACTTCGATGTGGGATGTCGTCGTGCTGCAGGACGCCGTCTTGCCGTTCCGCGTCGGCCAGATGGACTACGTGCGCTTGGCGGTCCTGCCGATCTTCTCGCTGCTCGTGGCGATCGGGCTCGCGTTCCTCGTCGATGGCCTCGACCAGAGCTTCCGCGATGTGCGCGAGGTCGAGTCGGCCTTGAAGGTCCCGAGCCTGGCGACCATCCGGCGTTTCCGCCGCTAAGGCGGCTCTCGCCGGATGGCCGGCGATACGCGGCTCTTGCGCGCCGCGGAGGACGAAGATGTACGAAGCCTATTTCGGGTTCCGTGAGGCGCCGTTCAACTTGTCGCCCGATCCACGGTTCCTGTTCATGACGCCCGACCAGCGTGAAGCGCTCGCGTATCTCACCTACGGCATCCAGGAGCGCAAGGGCATCCTGGTGGTCAGCGGCGAAGTCGGTGTGGGCAAGACTCTGCTCGTGCGCGGCCTCTTGAATCAGCTCGACTCATCGGTCGAGACCTCGCTAGTGATGAACGCGATGCTGACCTTCAATCAACTGCTGCGCATGGCGCTGGTCGACTTCGGCTTGCGTCCGAGCGGCCGCGACAAGGTGGAGATGCTCCTCACCCTGCAGCGCTTCCTGGTCGAGCTCGCCGAAGAAGGCGGCAACGCCGTGCTGATCATCGACGAGGCGCAAAATCTGAGCCCCGCCAGCCTCGAGGAGTTCCGCCTGCTCTCGAATCTGGAGACGAGCACGCACAAGCTGATTCAGATCGTGCTCGTCGGCCAGCCGGAATTGAAGGAGACGCTGAACTCGCATAAGCTGCGCCAGCTTCGCCAGCGGATCCCCGGCATCGCGGAGCTCGCCGCGCTCGCCCCCGAGGGGGTCAGCGAATATGTCCAGCATCGCGTGCGGGTCGCGAGCGAAGGCGCCGCGAATCAGATCTTCTCCGCGGAGGCGCTCGCTTCGGTGGCGGCGTATTCGAAGGGCGTGCCGCGCGTCGTCAACGCGCTGTGCGACCGCGCGCTGCTCATCAGCTATGTGCTCGACCAGCGGCAAGTGAGCGGAGAAAGCGTTCGAAAGGCGATCGAGGAATTGGAGCACGGATTTCAAGGAGGGCGGCCGCGCAGCCAGCCGGCCGTCGCAGGAGCGGGCGCGTGAGCCACATCTACGACGCACTGAGGCGGGCGAAAGCAGCCAGGCAAGCCGCCGGCACTCCCCCCGCCGGTGAGCCTCCGGCGAGCGAGCCCCAAGCGGGTGAGCCTCCGGCCGGCGATTCGCAAGGCAGCCAGGCTGCGGGCCAGCCTCCGGTGGGCGAGCCGCAGGGCGGACAGAGCGAAGAAGCGCGCGGGGCCGGCTCGGCGTTGCCGGCTGCGCCGCCGGTCGCATCCACGATCGAGCGGGCAGCGGCGCGTGAGCCGGAGGCGGCGCGAACGCGAGCCGATTCCGCGGCGCCGAGAGTCGCATCCTCCGCCCGGCCCGGAACGGAGACTTCGACGAGGGGACGAATTCGCACGCGCACGGCGATGGTCTCGCCGCATGCGACCGTTTCGGGAAAGTTGATCGGAGACTTGAAGCCGGAGTTCCTTCGCGAGCTGGACAGCCTGCGCGCGAGCCTCGGGCTGCACATGGGCAACCAGAAGCGCCGGGTGCTCGGGTTCGTGGGCGCGCTTTCCGGCGAGGGAGCGACCACGATCGCGCTCCACTGCGCCTACCTGCTCGCGCGCGCGGAAGGCAGCCGCGTGCTGCTCGTGGACGCGGACCTCGGCCACGCGCACAACGCGCTTTCGGAGCCGCTGGGCGAGAGGCCCGGCTTGGGAGAGCTGCTCGCCGGGAGAGCCGCTCCCGAAGACGCGATTCTCTCCACCGAGATTCCCGAGTTCCATTTCCTGCCCGCGGGCGACGGCGTCGCGGCCGGGGAAGCGGCCGCGCATCCCGAAGATCTGCGACCCGTGATCGACCGCCTTGGCCACTTGTACGATTGGGTCATCGCCGATCTGCCGCCGGTTCTCGAAAACGCGAAGACGCCGCTGCTCGCGGCCGCCTGCGATGGCGTCGTGTTCGTCATTCGCGCGCATCGGACTCCGCGGACGCTTTCGCAGCGGGCGATCGATCTGCTGCATGTCCACGGTTGCCGCATTCTGGGAACGGTGCTGAACGCCCGCAAAGAAAGCCTGCCCGGATTTCTGCGGGAGCGGGTGTAGCCGGGCGGACGGGCGCATCCAGGGATGCCCGCGGACACAAGCCGCGCCCGCGGGAGCACGAGGCGCACGCGGCATGCGGCCGAAGCCCCGCGGTGTTAACGGGCCTGCCATCAGACAGCTCGGAGGGCGCGCATGGATCCGGTTTCCCTTCCGGCGCTCTCCGGCAGCGCATCGCACGCGGCTGCGCGGTCGCTGGACTCGCTTCCCTCCCTCTCGCTCGATGCCCGCATGGACGAAGCCCTGCGCGCGCTGCTCTCGGCTGCCGTGCCGCGCATCGTCGCGCACGCGCGGCATCTCGAGCCGCGTCTCATCCTGCTCGCGGGAAGCGCGGCGTGCGGAGAGGCGTGCGGGGTGCCTGATGGCGGCCGCTTGCTCGCATTGTCCGATCTCGATCTGCTCGTGTTCACCGATCGCTCCGGAGTTCCCGGCGAGAAGGCGCTACTCGCGCGCGCTCTCGATCGCGACCTCCGGGAGCATCTCGAACGCTTGCGGTTCGCTTCGAATCCCATCGACGCCGGCATTTTCCCGCGCTCCTTCTTCGCGCAAACGGCCTTCACCCTCGAACTGGCCGAAGCGGTCTCCGGCGGGATCGTGCTGTGGGGAGAGGCGAACATCCTCTCGCCCGCGCGCGCCCGCCGGCCCGGCGCGTTCGAAGGCTGTCGCCTGATGATGAATCGCGTCGTCGAGACGGCCCTTCCATCCGGATCGTCGACTCCCGCGCGAGGATCGTCGATTCCTCTCGGCGATCGACCAGGCGCTCCTTCGGTGCGCGAACCTGGGGCCGGGCAATGGAAGGAAGCGTACCGCTGGTCGAAGCTCGTGCTCGATGCGGGCAAGGCCTGGCTGGCGGCGCGCGGTGTGCACGAAGCGTCGTTTCGCAAGCGGTTGGCGCTCGCGGAACGGGAAGCGGCGAGCCTTTCGGATGAGAAGGGGACGCGAACGATCGCTTCGCCTTCCGAAGAGCGCGCGCTCGCGGAATGGTTGAACGAAGCGCGCATTTGGAGCGCGTGGCGCGCCTCTCCCGCGTGGCCGCCGCCCGAGGCGCGGCCGCAGGCGATTGCCGCGCTGGCGAGGGGCATCGTCCGCCTCGTTGCGGGCCAGGGCCCGATGGGTGAAGATGGCGCGCTCGACGGCGCGGCGCTGCGACGCATTCTCGAGCAGGAAGAAGGCTCCCCGCGCGAGCGCCTGCGCGCGTGGCGGCGCGCGGCCGGGCATCGTCCCGCCGGCGTTTCGCTGCCGGCGGCGCTGCGGCTCGCCCTGCGGTGGAGAGGCGCGTGGCCGCGCTCGCTCTTCCAGACGGCCTTTGCGCTCGCCTGGATGGATGCGGGGGATGCGTCCCTGCGCGCAGCGCTGGCCGGCGACTTGCCCCGCTGCCGCGGGTTGGAGGTCGCGCGATGGAACGACGAGTGGATGCGCGCGCTCGGGGAGACGGTCGGGTGGGGCCGCGCCGCGGGCCTGTAGCCAAGGGAAGGAAGCGATGACGCCGGCGCTCGCGATCGCATTCGGGAGGCGAGAAGCATGAAGGACGATACGCGCCTGCTCGTCTTTCTGATCGACGCGCTGGGCCACCGGCTCGCGCGCGAGACGGGCGCGTTCGATTTTCTCCCGCACGACGACGGCCCGGTGAAGAGCGTGTGCGGATACTCCAGCGCGTGCCTGCCTTCGCTGCTCACCGGCCGCCTGCCCGTCGAACATGGCCACTGGGGCATGTACCTGCGCGATCCCCGGCGCTCGCTGTTTCGAAAGACGCGTCCGGTCACGCGGATCGTGAGCGGCCTCCTCGGCCACGATTATCTCGCCCGGCGGATCGTCTCGCGCGCGCTGCGGGCCTCCGGGGTGGATGGATACTTCAGCCTCTACGACATCCCCCTCGGCCTGCTCTCACAGTTCGATCTCTGCCAAAAGAGAGACATCTACGCGCCCGGCGGGCTCGCTCCGCACGAGACGCCGTTCGATGTCGCCGAGCAACTCGCGCTTCCCTGGCGCGGCTGGGCCTGGCAGATCTCGGAAAGCGAGCGCCGGAAGCTCTTCGCCGAAGCGCTGGACGCGGGGGAGGCTCGCTTTCTCTTCTTCTACTCGCCGCTGCTGGACAGCGTCTGCCACGAGCACGGCACGCGCAGCCGGGAAGCGCGCGCCTGCTTGGCGGACCTGGCCGGTTTCGTGGACGAGATGCGCGCGAGGGCGAAGAGAAACGCGGAGGCGCGCGTGCTCGTGTGCGGAGACCACGGCATGGCCGATGTGCGCACGAGCGTCGATCTCATGACCCCGCTATTCGAACTGCCGCTGCGCATGCCGCGCGATTTCCTCGCCTTCCTCGACGCCACCATGATCCGCGTCTGGTATTTCCGCGACGGCGCGCGCGAGCGCGTCGAAGGCCTGCTCGCGCGTTCGAGCGCCGGGCGCATCCTCTCCGACGAGGAGTGTGCGCGCGAGGGGATCCTCTTCGACGACCGCCGCTACGGCGAGACGATCTATCTCGCGCATCCGGGAACGATGTTCGTCCCGAGCTTCATGGGACGCGCGGCTCTGCGGGCGATGCACGGATACCACCCGGACGATGTCGATTCGGACACGATCGTGCGCGCGGACTTCGCCCACCCCCAGGCGGCGAGCATTCTCGACATCGGGCCCATGATCTCGAACGAGTTGCGCGCGCTGGCGGGCGCGACGGCCGGGGCGACCGCGGGCGCGATGACGGGGGCGGCGGCGGTGGAGACGGCCGGGGCGACGACGGGCACGAAGGCCGGGGCGATCCACGCCAGAGACGCGGAGCGCGCGCCATCATGAAACGCCATTCCCTCTTGATCGGCATTGCGATCAGCGCGCTGTTTCTCTATCTCGCGTTCCGTCGGACGAACCTCTCCGAGGTGTGGTCGCATCTGGCCTCGGCGCGCTACATCTATCTGCTGCCCGCCTCGCTGCTCACCTTGCTCGCGTTCTGGATTCGCGCCATCCGTTGGGGAAGGCTCCTCTCTCCCTTGCGACGCATCTCTCCCGGGCCGCTCTTCAGCGCCACGATGATCGGCTTCATGTGCAACAATATCCTGCCGATGCGCCTCGGGGAATTCGTGCGCGCCTTCGTCATCGGACGCTCGAGCGGCGTGCGGCCGGCGGCGGCCTTCGCGACGATCGTGATCGAGCGGCTCTTCGATCTCTTCTCGATGATCGCGATCTTCGGCGCGATTCTCGTCTTCTATCCCTTCCACAATCGCGTGTTCAAGGCGGGCGTGCTGATCGCCTTCGTATTCGGGCTCGCGGTGCTGGCATTCCTGGTGGTCCTGCGCTTGAAGGGCGACGCGCTGCTCGGCCGGGCGCGTGGAATTTCTCTTCGGCCGGGTGATCGCGCCGCGCGCTGGATTCCTGCGGTCCTGCGCGAGCGCCTGCTGGGCGCGCTTGCGAAGCTGCGCGACCGGCTGTTGCGCGCGCTCACCAGCTTTCGCGCCGGGCTCGAGATCTTCTCGGATGTCCGGCTGCTGCTGGTCGTCGGAGCGCTGACCCTGTCGATGTGGCTCTGCTTCGTCTTCGTGATCAAGTTCTGCTTCCAGGCCGCCAGGCTCGAAGAGGTGGCCAGCCTGCCTCCCATGGCGAGCCTCGTCGTCATGGTGGTGATGGCGATCGGCATCATGGTGCCTTCGGGCCCGGGCTTCGTGGGGACGCTGCAAGCGGCCGCGGTCCTGGGGCTGAGCATGGTCGGATATGGGGACCAGGGAAGAGCGCTCGGTTTTTCGATCCTCTACCACGCGACGCAGTGGTTTCCCATCGTCCTGGTGGGGCTCATCTGTCTCATGAAGGAACAGCTCTCCCTCTCGCAAGTGGGCCGGATCTCGGGCGAGAAGGTGCTTGGGGAAGAGCGGGCGGGCCCGGAAGCAGCGGCCGTCGCGCGCGACGCCGCCGCCGGAGGCCAGGGCGCAGGCGAGGGCGCGAACGACAGCGGGGGACCCTGATTCGTGAGCGCGCGCCGTACCCTCGAGTCCCGAACCGGTTGACCATAAGGTATGGAGAATGGTAGCCTATATTCCTGTCGAAAGATGGGTTGCCCTTGTACCGAAAACTGGGAAGAAAGGAAGGTGATGCTTAGCGAGTTGTTGTGATGCATGGACTTGACCGTTTCCACAGAGCCGCATGAGCCCCTTTCCGCGCCGATGCGCGACGCAGGGGTGGCGGCGCCGGAGCCGAGAGGCCCGGCGGGCGTGACCAGAGGCCTGCCCTTTTGGGAAGACTGCCCGACTATGGGTGGGCCAGAGAGGTGCGCTTTTTCTTTGCCCCGCCGGCATCGGTCTGCTCGTTCCCTGGGCGAGGCCGTCCAGGCGAGACCCAGAAAGCTCGACCGATGACGAACAAGCATGCGACAGGCGGGGAGGTCACATCTGCTGAAGTTCGCGGCGGCGCGCGCATGTCAGCGCTGGCGGCGGGCGGCGTCGCACGCGGCGGCGTCGAGCCCGGCCTCATCGACGCGGACCCTGCCCTCAGTTTCGTGCCCCGCACGTTCTATCAGAAGCGCGGCAAGCGGATGATGGATTTCGCCATCTCGTCGCTTGCGCTCCTCGCGCTGAGTCCGCTCTTTCTTCTGCTCTGCATCGCGATCCGCCTCGAGAGCCGCGGGTCGCCCTTCTATCTGTCCACGCGCCTCGGCCGGCAGGCGCGCCCCTTCGCCTTCATCAAGTTCCGCTCGATGGTCGCGGGAGCGGACCGCATGAAGGCCGAGCTCGAGCACTTGAACGAGATGGACGGGCCGGTCTTCAAGATCCGGCACGATCCGCGCATGACGCGCATGGGGCGCTTCCTGCGCAAGACCTCGCTCGATGAGCTTCCGCAGCTCATCAATGTGCTGCGCGGCGAGATGAGTCTCGTCGGGCCGCGCCCGCCGATTCCCGAGGAGGTGGAGCGCTACGAGCCGTGGCAACGGCGGCGGCTGTCGGTCACGCCCGGCATCACCTGCCTGTGGCAAGTGAGCGGCCGCAACAAGATCAGCTTCGCCGAATGGATGAAGATGGACATGGAGTACATCGATCGCCTCGGGTTGGGGATCGATCTGAAGGTGCTCGCGCTGACGCTACCCGCCGTGTTGCGCGGGGTGGGGGCGAGCTAGAGGAAGAGACGCGGACGCTCTCGCCGCGTGGCGCGAGGAAACGGGAGCGTGAGGAGGATTCGGCCCAAGGCCGGCCAGACGATGGCTCGTGACGGCGCACATCACCTCGTCTTCTTCAGCGACTGCGCGTACTACGCGGGCGCGGAGGCGTATGTCGGCATGCTCGCGGAAGCGGCGCCGGCGAACTGGCGCTTGTCCGCGATGACGCCCGAGGGAGAAGCGGGGGAAGGGCTCGCGCGGCGATTGGAGAAGGCGGGAGTGAAGGTGGCGCGCTTCCGTTCACCCTCGTGGTCGCATCCCGGCGGCTGGAGCGAGATCGATCACCGGTTGCGAAGCTTCGGAGGCGACCGGCTGCACCTGAATCTGCCCTCGGTCTACGACTCGGCCTATTCGATTCCGGCGTTTCTCGCGAAGCGAGCGGGCTATCGCAGGGTGGTGACGACCGAGCATCTGCCCATGGTGCTGCGCGCCCGCCGCCGCATGCTCGTCAAGATGCTGACGACGACCGCCGTCGATGCGGTGATCGTGCACACGGCCTGGAATCGGGAACGGCTGGCCCACTATCATCATGTCCCGCTGAAGAAGATCGTCATCATTCCCAATGGCAGCGCCGAAGCGCCCGCGATGGCGCGTGAGGAGCGCGATCGCCTGCGCGCGCAATGGGGCGCGGGCGCGCACACGCGCGTGGCGGCGGTGGTCGCGCGGCTGACCGAACGCAAGGGCCATCGCGTTCTGTTCGAGGCGCTCGCGACGCACACGCTGCCCGAGTGGCGCTTGTGGGTGGTCGGCGAAGGAGAAGAGGAAAGCGCGCTGCGCGAGCAGGCCCGCAGGCTGGGACTCGCGGATCGCGTCACCTTTCTCGGATTCCAGGAGAAGGCGCGCGAGGTGATCCATGCCTGCGATCTCCTCGTGCTGCCTTCGATGATGGAGACGCAGCCGCTCGTGATCACCGAAGCGATGGCCTCGGCCCGCCCCGTGATCGCGACCGCCATCTACGGGATCCCTGAGATCGTCGCGGATGGAGTGACGGGTTGTCTCGTGCCGCCCAACGAGGCGGCTCCGCTCGCGCAGGCGATCGGGCGCCTGCTCGCCGATCGCGACCTGGCCGAACGCATGGGGCGCGCAGGGCGCGAACGCTACGAGCGGCACTTCACGCTCGCGCGCATGGCGGAGCGGACCTATCGGGTGATCGCGGGCGGCGATCCCGGCTGGGAATCCTCGGCGACCGGGGCGGCAGGGCCGACGGTCGAGCAGGCGGCCAAGGAGGCTGGGCGGACCACGGAAGCGGCGGCGGGCGGCGTGGAAACGGGGCGCGCGCGATGAAGATCGCCATGGTGGGACAGAAGGGGATCCCCGCGACCTATGGCGGCATCGAGCGCCATGTCGAGGAGATCGCCACGCGTCTCGTCGAGCGCGGCCACGATGTGACCGTTTACAGCCGGCTCTACTACAGCCGCCATCGCGGCCCCTATCGGGGCATCGAGAACAAGCGTTTGCCGAGCCTGCGCACCAAGCACTTCGACGCGATCACGCATTCGGCGCTGGCCACCCTGCACGCCTCGCTGTGCCGCTACGACATCGTGCACTTTCACGCGCTCGGGCCCTCGGTCTTCTCCTTCCTGCCGCGTCTCGTGGGCAAGCGCACCGTGGTCACCGTGCACGGTCTCGACTGGCAACGCGGGAAGTGGGGCCGCTTCGCCTCGGCCTTTCTCAAGTTCTGCGAGGTTCCCAGCGTGCGCTTCCCCAGCGGAACGATCGTCGTCTCGCGCACGCTCGCGAAGTATTTCCACGAGAAGCACAAGGCCCAGACCTTCGTCATTCCGAATGGGACCAACGCCGGAACCTACCGGCCGCCGAGCCGCATCAAGCGCTGGGGTCTCGACAAGCATCCCTACATCCTGTGGGTCGGCCGCCTCGTGCCGGAGAAAGGCTGTCATCATCTGATCGAGGCCTTTCGCAAGACGCGCACGGACATGCGGCTCGTGATGGCGGGCGGCTCGAGCTTCTCCGACGACTACATCCAGTCGCTCGAGCGCCTCCGCGACGGGGACGAGCGCATCCAGATGATCGGCTATGTCTACGGGGAAGTGCTCGACGAGCTGTGGAGCAACGCGTACCTTGTGGTGCAGCCCTCGATTCTCGAAGGGCTCTCGATCGCGTTGATCGAGGCCTTGAGCTACGGGCGCTGCGTGCTGGTGAGCGACATTCCCGAGAACATCGAAGTCGTCGAGGATCGCGCGATCAGTTTTCGCTGCAGCGATGTCGAGGACTTGCGCGCGAAGTTGCAGATGTGCGTCGACCATCCCGACATGGTCGCGGCGACGGCCGAGCGCTGCAAGGCGCTGGCCGAGGAACGCTTCAGCTGGCCGCGTCTGGTGGAAGCGACCGAGGAGTTCTACGAGCGCGTGCTGCGCGGGGAGCGGCCGGGCGAGGTCTGGGGGTGCGAGCCGATGCCCGGCGAAGAACTCGGCCCGGGCGGCGAGCCCCACGCTTGAAGGGGCCAGGCCGGATGCGGGCGGCTGTCCGCATGCGCAAAGCCGCGCGGGATCCGGACGGAGATCGAGATGCTTGAGGCGGTCATTCTGGCAGGAGGCCGGGGAGAGCGGTTCTGGCCGCTCAGCCGTCGCTCGCGTCCCAAGCAGCTCCTGCGTCTATTGGGCGAGCGCACCTTGCTGCGGGACACCTGGGAGCGCCTGACTCTCGAGTTGGATGCCTCGCGCATTTGCGTGATCGGCGCGGCGGATCTCGAAGAACAAGTGCGCCGCGACCTGCCCGGTCTCCACCCTGAGCGATTCATCGGCGAGCCTCTCGGGCGGAACACGGCCCCCGCGATCGCCGTCGCTGCCGCGCTCGGCGCGCGGGATGGACGCGATCCGGTGCAGCTCATCGTGCCGGCCGATCACTGGATCTCGAGCGGGGAAGAGTTCTGGAAGAGCATTCGCACGGCGGCCGGGCTGGCCGAGGCGGCGGATGCTCCGCTGGTCACGCTCGGCATTCCCATCGCGCGGCCCGAGCCGGGCTATGGCTACATCGAGCGCGGAGCGCCGCGCCAAGAAGCGGCCGGCGCATACGACGTCGTGCGCTTTCATGAGAAGCCCGATCGCGAGACGGCCGCCGCGTACATGCGGGAGCAGCGCTTCTACTGGAACGGCGGCATCTTCGTGTGGCGCGCGCGCGCGCTGCTCGCGGAAATCGCGGCGCACATGCCGGCGCTGCATCGATTGGTCGCGCCGCTCGTGGACGCGAGCGATCCCTGGCCGCTTCTGCCCGGCGTGTTCGCGAAAGCGGAAGCGCAATCGATCGACTTCGGGCTGTTGGAGCGCTCGAGCAAAGTCGTCGTCGTGGAAGCGCAATTCGACTGGAGCGATCTGGGCAACTGGATGAGCTGGAGCGAGCACAACGCGTCCGACGAGAGCGGCAACGCCTCGCGCGGGGATGTGCTCGCGCTCGATTCCTCCGGCAATCTGCTCTATTCCGACCAGGGCTTGATCGCGGCCCTCGGCGTTCGCAATCTCGCCATCATCCGAACCGGAGAAGTGACCCTGGTCGTCGACAAGGAGCGCTGTCAGGAAGTGCGGCGCATCCTGGAAGCGCTGCGCAAGAAGCGCGAATTCGAGAAGTACCTTTGAGGGAACGGGACGCAGCTGTTCCGAGCGCGGCAGCGGGGATCCTGGAATCTGTGCGTAGGTGGTCGGGATGGTTGCGTTCTGAGGCGAGCAAGGAGGAGAGACGAGCGCCATGCGCCTGCAGATGATGCCATGTCGTTGGGCAAGGAGCTGCATGTTCGCGGGCCTTGCCGCGGCTCTCGTGATCGGGGGACCGTGCGGATGCGGCCGCAAGACGGCTCCGCCTCCGCCTCCGATCGATCTGCCGCACACCATGCCCTCGGAGGTGGAAGCGGCGAATGTCGCTGAGAACGCGCCCGAGGCGATTCCGCTGCCGAGCGAACCCAAGCCCACGCCTCCTCCTCCGCTTCCGGGGCAGGGGCCGGCGAAACCGGAGGACCAGAGCGAGAAGCTGTACGGCTTTCGAGTGCAGCTCTTCGCCTCCGGCAATCCCGATCTGGCGGAGTCGCGCGCGAGCGAAATGAGGCCGCTCTTCGACGAGACCGTGCACGTCGAATTCGAAGGGTTGCTCTACAAAGTGCAGGTCGGAGATTGCCGGACGCGCGCCGAGGCCGAGGCGCTCAAGCGCAAGGCGATCGCGGAAGGATTCCACGACGCCTTCATCACGGACGCGATCGTCGACGCCAAGGGCGGCCGCGGAAGGGATGCGAAGTGAGCGGCGGCGGAAGGAACGCAAAGTGAGCGAGCGCGAAATCTTTCTCGTGGAGGATGCGCAAGCCGGCGACCTGGGGCCGGCGGCGCTCGTTCGTCCCGTCTTCGATCTCGTCGCCGGCGCGCTCACGCAGCGGCAACGCGTGGAGCGTCTGGCGGGGCGGAAGGTATCGGGCGCGCTCGTGCGAGGGCACCTTGTCGGCCTCGATGGGCGTTTTCAGGAGCAGCACAGCGATGCGTCCAGTACGACCGACTCGCGGCTCTTCATCAATGCCGCCTGGCTGCCCGACGAGCAAACCTGGGCGCTGGTCGAGTCGCTCGGGCCGGGGGAGTACCTCCGCTCGGACGAATATGCGCTGCTCGCTCTCGCCAGCCGGCCGCAGGGTGGCGCAAGGCCCTTCCCAGACCCGGAAATGGGCAAGGAATGGCGCAGTGACCCCTTCTCCTGGAATCTGAATCCTGGCGGCAATGAAAGGGTTGAGGTTTCTGGGAAAACATCAGATATTCCCCTGCTCAGGCCTGGGGAGGTTGTGGCAGCCGCTGCGGAATCGATTGCAGCCGACAGCGATGTTGCATCGAAAAGCTTCGTCTTGAGACACTCCTGGGAACTCGTCTCGCTTCAGGAGGAGTTGCTGAAGTCCGACCTGGAGGCGTTGATCGCAGACGATCAGCGCCTCGCGAAAGGCGGGCTGCGGCGGCTCGTGAATGATCCCGGGGCGGGGATCCATGTTCGGGGGACCGAGGCCTATGCGGCCGAAGGGCTGCGCCTCTCGCCCCCCGTGTCGCTGGACGCGGAGGCGGGGCCGATCCTGCTGGGCGAGAATGCGGGAATCGGCTCTTTCAGCGTGCTCGAAGGGCCGCTCTTCGTCGCGGAGAACGCGCAGATCCTGGGCGGACGAGTGGCTCACAGCTACATCGGCCCGGGCTGCCGAATCCGGGGCGAAGTGGCGCAGAGCACCTTTCTCGGATGGACCAACAAGGCGCACGAGGGATTCGTCGGGCATTCCTACTTCGGGGAATGGGTCAACCTGGGAGCGCTGACGACGACCTCGAATTTGAAGAACACCTATGGCGAGATCCGCGTGGGCCCGCGGCGCGACCAAGCGACGGGGCTCACGAAGCTGGGAAGCGTGGTCGGGGACCACACCCGGACCGCGATCGGGACGATGATGGCGACGGGCAGCCTGATCGGCGTGGGAGTGAATGTCGTCGGGTCCGAGGGAATCGCTCCACACTGGTTGCCTTCGTTCGTCTGGGGAGTGCGAGAGCGGGCGAGTGCATTCGATCTCGCGCGCTTTCTGGAGATCGCCGCGCGCGTGCTGGCGCGGCGCGACCGGTCGCTTTCCGCGGCCGATCGCGAAGTGCTGGTTGCGGTTCATGCGGCGAGCGCCGCGGAGCGTGAGGAATACCTCGAGCACCGACGCTAGCCGGACACGACCGCGGACCTCGACGCGGTCCGCGATGTGCGCCTGCGAATGCGGGCTCGATCATGAAAGGAATCCATGCCTGAGCTGCGCAAAGATCCGGTCATCGGCCGGTGGGTGATCATCGCGACCGACCGCGGCCGGCGTCCTTCGGACTTCGGACAAGCGGAAGTGTCGAAGAAGGCCGGGTTCTGCCCCTTCTGCGAGGGCCACGAGGACAAGACCCCGCCCGAAGTGTTCGCCGTGCGCGACAAGAACTCGCGCCCGAACGGCCCGGGCTGGCTCGTGCGGGTGGTGTCGAACAAGTTCCCGGCGCTGCAGATCGAGGGTGGCCTGAACCGCAGGGCCGAGGGCATCTACGACAAGATGAACGGGGTCGGGGCGCACGAAGTCGTGATCGAATCGCCCGATCACGATCTCGAGATGAGCGAGCAGAGCGTCGAGCAGATCAATCTCATCCTGACTTCGTTTCGCGCGCGGATGATCGATCTCGCGCGCGACAAGCGCTTCCGCTACATCCAGGTCTTCAAGAACCACGGCGAAGCGGCGGGCGCCTCGCTGGAGCACGCGCACACCCAGATGGTGGCGACGCCGATCGTGCCCCGCCGGATTTTGGAGGAGATGAACGGCTGCCAGCAGCACTTCGAATGGAAGGAGCGCTGCATCTTCTGCGACATCATCGACCAGGAGATGATGGTGGGAAAGCGCGTGGTCGCCGAGAACAACGACTACCTCGCGATGGAGCCCTTCGCGGCGCGCTTCCCCTTCGAGACCTGGATTCTTCCGAAGGCGCACTTCGGCAGCTTCGAGCAATCGTACCAGGGCAACTACTACTCGCTGGCGCGCATCCTGAAAGAGTCGCTGATGCGCATCAACCTCACCTTGAGCGGCCCGCCCTACAACTTCGTCTTCCACACCTCGCCCTGCAACGACGGCCACGGCCCGCGCCAGTACCACTGGCACCTCGAGATCATGCCCAAGCTGACGCGCGTGGCGGGCTTCGAGTGGGGGACGGGCTTCTACATCAATCCGACGCCGCCGGAAGATGCCGCCGCGTACTTGCGCGACGTGCAGATTCCCGAGGAGAGCCTCGCGCTGCCGCGGGTGGCGATGGGTTGATCGGCCAGCGCTGCGCCGCCAGGGTAGGACGCCGCGCAAACCACGCGGGCAAGGGCCACACGGGCAAGGACTCCAGAGCAACACCACGGGGACCAGACATGGTTTTCTTGAATCGCTGATGGGAGGAGAACGGAACGGTCATGTCCAAGAAGCTCGAGATTCTGTACGCCGCGGCGGAGATGGTGCCGTTCGCGAAAGTGGGCGGACTCGCCGATGTCGCGGGCGCGCTGCCGCGAGAACTTGCCCGCCTGGGAAACCGCGTAGGAGTTTTTCTACCGCTGTATCCGGGTGTGCGCAAGCAGAAGGGGCTCGATCTCGAGCTGCTCGTCAAGCTGCGGATCCACCTCGGCGGGCGGACGCTCGAAGGCGCGGTGCATCGCGCGGATCTGGGCGACGGGCTCGCGGTCTACTTCCTCGAGAACGACGCGCTCTATGACCGGCCCAATCCCTATGTCGATCCGCAGACCGGCAAGGACTGGCCCGACAACGCCGAGCGCTTCGCCTTCTATTGCCGCGCGCTTCTCGAAACCTGCGCGGTGCGCGAGTGGGCGCCCGATGTCCTGCACCTGAACGATTACCAGGCGGGGCTGGTCGCGCCGCTGTTGCGTGAAGAGTACGGGCGCGGGCCGCTGGCCAAGACTGCCTGCATCTACAGCATCCACAATCTCGGCTACCAGGGGATCTTCCCGCAGGACGGCGTGCCGCCCTCGATGTACGAGCTCGCGGGACATCTCGGTCTCGACCGCAACCTGTTGTATGCGATGGGACCGCTCGAGTACTACGGGAGGCTGAACTTCACGAAGGCCGCGCTGGTGTATTCGGATTTGATCGTCGCGGTGAGCCCGACCTACGCGCAGGAAATCCAGACGCCGGAATTCGGCTTCGGGCTGGACGGCGTCCTGCGCGCGCGCACCGATCGCGTGATCGGCATCCTGAACGGCATCGACGCCGAGACCTGGAATCCCGCGACCGATCCCTTGATCCCGCACAACTACGGCCCGTCCGACTTTCCGGGCAAGGCCGAGAACAAAGCACGCCTGCTGGAGGCGATGCACCTGCCGCAGGATTTGCGCGTGCCGGTGATCGGGATCATCTCGCGGCTCGTCGACCAGAAGGGCTTCGATTTGATCGAGGCGGTCGCCGACGATCTCTTCCGCGAGCTCGACGTGCGCCTCGTGGTGCTCGGCACCGGCATGCCGAAGTACGAGCAACTGCTTCGCGACCTCGCCAAGCGCTATCCCGACCGCGTGGCGGTGGAGATCGGATTCAACGATCCGCTCGCGCACTTGATCGAGGCGGGCTCGGACTTCTTCCTGATGCCTTCGCGCTACGAGCCCTGCGGATTGAACCAGATGTACTCGATGCGCTACGGCACCGTGCCGATCGTGCGCGCGACGGGCGGGCTGGCCGACACGGTGATCGAGTTCGACCCGCGCACCGGCACGGGCACCGGCTTCGCGTTCGACGAATACGAGCCGGCCGCGCTGCGGGCGGCGATCGAGCGCGCGCTCGCGGTGTTCGCGAAACCGAAGCCGTGGAAGGCGCTCGTGGCCCGTATCATGGGGCTCGACTTCTCCTGGAAACGCGCGGCGCGCGAATACGAGCAGGCCTATGCGCGGGCCATGCGCACGCGCACCGAGTCGGTCGAGGCGGGCAGCGCGGGGTAGGGGCGCGGAAGCAGCATCGCGAGCGGGGGCGGGATGCGCGAAAGCCGCCTCTGGGGCGGGTTTCCGTGGCAGTGGCCGCGCCGAATGGCTGGGTTGACGAACGCGGGAACGGCCTCTAGAATGCCGTATTGACCTTTTGGCCTCAGGCCGATATAAAAATGGGCGCATGCGGGAGTAGCTCAGCCCGGTAGAGCACCACCTTGCCAAGGTGGCTGTCGCGAGTTCAAATCTCGTCTCCCGCTCAGCCGAACGGCGGCGCCCGCGAGTGCGCCGCCGTTCGTTTTGGACCTGAGGGGCGCCATAGCCAAGTGGTAAGGCGACGGTCTGCAAAACCGTTATTCTCCGGTTCGAATCCGGATGGCGCCTCCAAACTCTCGACCCACGAAGACTCGGCTAGGCAAGCGAATACAAGAAGGCCCAGGGAGTTAACACTCTCTGGGTCTTCCTGCTGACAGTTCCGGCTGTTTCGGTTTCTTGCGGTCGTTTGCGATGGTTTCAGGTCTGATACGGGGAAAAAACGGGGAAGGCTAGGTGAGCCGTCCGAAGATCACGGCCACGGCCGCGACTGCCTCGGCCACGCTCTCCTCATCGTCGCCGGCGAAGACCACCTCGTCGATGTGGGACGTGCCGGTCCGCAGGCGGTTTTCCAGGTGCTTGCGATCGTCGTCGAAGGGGTAATAAACGAGCGAGACGAAGGTGCCGGATGGGTACGCCTTCTTAAACTTCACGGCCTTGTTGACGATCTCGTCCCCGCGCTTGTGCTTGTCCGACGGGTGGCCGATCATCTTCACGTCCACGCCCAGGCGAATGTTGCCGGTCGTCGGATAGGCGATGTCGAGCTCAAACTCCTCTCCGTCGCAGACGAACTTCCGCTTCTTGCAGGCCACGCCAGCCGCCTTCAAGCCCTCCACGAACAGCCGCTCCCACCGTCCCTTGGTCTTCCTGATGGCCGAATCAACCCACTGGTAGGCATCGAGAGCAATCAGGCTTTCGATGAGGATGGTTTTGGGAAGGCAGGGCAGAAGATAGGCCGCCACCGCTTGCGCTTTCTCCGCCGTCAGACGAGGCCGAAAGGTATCAAGCTCGATACCGAGGTCTTTTCGAAGCGCTCGCTTTCCCATGTTGCAGGCGGCAATCAAGGGCTTGAGAAGCGTCGGGTTCTTGAGTAGAAGGGCGGAGAGGTCGGAAGCGGCCACCTGGCCAAGGGCTAACTCATCAGCCGGCCGGGTCGTGATGTAGCGTCCGAGGTTTTCCCG